>JBFWZD010000010.1:0-142573 GCA_050185705.1 Nitrospira sp.
GAGTACATTGAGGTGTTCTATAATCGGCAGCGTCGGCACTCGACCCTCGGCTATCACTCCCCGGCTGAGTATGAAGCGAGGACGGCTGTCGCGTAACCAGGTGTCCACGGATTTGGGGGAAGGTCAGATAGCCGGGCCAGTGATTAAAGATGTAAAGAGTTGCTTTGTCTCGCGAAGTTAGTTCTGCCGCCGGATCATGGAAGTGCCGTAAGGTAGGCTCCGATGGTTGGGGATAATGTTCATCCCATTCTTTTATCTTCTTGTTGTGGGTTTCTTCAAGGTGCTTGGCGATGAAATAGATAACGACCGTCAGAGCTATGAAACCGAGGTGAACGAAATAGAGCAAGAAGGAAGCGAAGAACGCCACATCTGCGATTTTCTTGTTCTGTAGTTCGCTGCTGTTTTCAATCAACGCATTCCGGGCGCGGCTGCGGGCTTCGCAGGCAGTCAGATACTGGCGCTTCAAACCCTCATATTTCTCGGGGTAGTGAACTAAGGAGATGCGATCAAAACATTGCTTACAAAGATAAGAGCCCTCGTTCAGCAGCAATCCCGGGGCAGTGGAACCTCCGCATGACATACACGGTTTGCCGAGCTTGTTGATTTGGTTTTCGGCGTATGCATCGTTTCGCTTGAGAAGTTTCTCAACATCTACGCGCCTCAAAAACGCCTGAGGATCAAACGCATGATGCCAGTTCGATGATTCCATGCGGCCTCACGGCACGGCCCACAATGTTTAGGTCGATCCGCATAAGAGCCGGATTTGCCATTTTTTGTCCGAATGACAACCCACTACTGTGGGTGAAGAATACGCCATGCTCGTTGTTGTTTCAATGAGTTGCGACTGTGGGACGATTTAGCACGGGTTCTTATGCGGGTCGGCGTAAGACCCCTCCAGTAGCGGTCGGTCAGGTACTTCCGCTTTGGGTCGAAAGCGCTCCTTTTCTTTTCTGGATCCTACGAAGACGTTCACTTCATGTTGTCTCGCATGGTCACTTTCCCCTCGGCAAGATACCCTTCCGATGTAGTTCCTGAATCTTTCCTTCTGCGAGTTCCATCAAGAAATCCTTCATCGTCTTTCCCTTGTGGGCTGCCGTCACTTTGACCTTGCGCTCCGTCAAGATTCTTCTCCCCGAGGTTGCTTCCTGAGCGACCAGAACAACGCGCCCACCCAGCCGATCACGGTCCATCCGAGCGAGAGATTCACGATCGCAAGCAGGAAGGAGTTGGGGTGGCCTCGTGCGAGGGCGAGAAAGGTTGGAAGGAAATACAAGAAAGTCGCACCCAGGACATAGAGGACAGAGGGGAGATCATTGTCCATGGGGTGCCTCCTTCATGCGGGCATAAGGTGTTCTCTACTACTTCCACCGCCGCTTGGCGTGCAATGACCGACTGGTTGCTGAACTATCCTTTTTTACGGCGTAATCTGTGCGCAGCGTTACGCCGCTCGGCGCTTCTTGCCGCGCCCGCTGGCGCGCGTCGTGAGGCGCGATGGCTTTTCTGCAAAGCGGCCTGCCACAAACTTATGTAAGACGCTCGCAATCAGCGTTTGATAGGGAATGCCTTCTTCCGCAGCGCGCGCTTGGATTTCAGAAAGGTCAGGGGTGGAGAGTCGAATATTGACCCGCTTGTTTTTGCTGAGGGTCGCACGAGCATACTCGCGATATCGACGCAATGCCGCCTCGGACGTCACCGTTGATGTCAGCTTACCGGCCTCGAATGCCGACAGAACTTGTTTCTCATAGCGATCAAGAGTTTTCATAGCTTTCCCCTCATTCCATACTCTCGCGTGGCTTTGCGGCTCGGAATAATCGTCTTCAGAAACACGTAGTCCACTTCCTCAACATGCGGCACGAGATACACATAGGAACTCACGGCCACGACAAAGAGGCCTTGGTTCGGATACCGAGTGGGATTGGGATGTCCTACAACATCCAGCAACCCACCGGTTTCGATGGCTAACACCACATCCTCACAGGAAACGCCCCGACCTGCTTTCGGCAGTTCGTTCTTCTGGGAATTCCAACGAAGTGTTTTCACCCTGGAAGCATAGGCAAGTCGGTGCCTTTTGTCATCATGCCTCAGGAGCGACGTGTAGGACGTATCATCTTTCGGTGTGGAAAGAGGATAGAGGTGGCCTAGAGGTTATTGGGGCCACATCGCGTTTTGTGTAGAGGAATCAGCTGCCCCTGGGACGACAGCTTGCCGATACTGGTGCAGAGCAGCTATGCTGCATCACTGGCATGACACGATCCGGCGTCCTATTTTATCCGTTCCATCTGTGCCACGAGCGCACCTTGCAGTGGCTGCTGGAGCGGTATCCGCAGGTGCATTTCCGGGACTATATGGCCATACAAGTCAGTCCGTTCTGTGGGACCACGGCCTCTCCCGAGCGTATGGGCGATGCCTTCCCCGACCTCCTGGCCAGCAAGCGACTGGTGCAGGGGTACAACGTCAGCGGACCGCTCACGCCGGAGACCTGCTTCGCCGTGGATTGTGATCTCACCGATTCAATGTGGCGTGGGCTCTTTCATCACGCGCTGGTGGAGAATCGCCGATTCCAACGCGGTCTGTTCGACGGCACAGACATTACTGGGCGTCACAACGATGGCCATGCCGAGCAGCCCTTGATGGTTCGTCTGAAGGATGTGTCGTTCGAGACGACTCCCTTTACGGTGGCCGGGATTCGTCGACTCAGCCGCCGACGGCTCATCGGCAGAGAAGCTGATCTCTTCGACTATGGCCTTGCCCTCCTGAAAACCTCCGCCTCACTGGTGTACACCATCCAACTGGCGACGGCTGAACAGCTGGCCGTTGCGACTGACTCGCGTGCCCATTTCACATTACTCACTCGGCTGATAGAACGAATGGGCGTTACGATCGAGAATGAGTTGGTTGAACAAGGTATGTCGTAACCCGTACACTCAGGTCTGCTCGAACCTCCGCCCATGCCTGCCCCCCAACGCCCCAAACAATTCTGGATGTCACTGACGACAGTGAGACCGGGAGCGGCAGCGGATTGGGGAGAAGCCGGGATCACGGAATATTCGATCAGATCAGAGCAAATGACGCCGTGTACTTCCGCTCTTGGTCGAGACCTGCCGGTTGCTTCCGACAGCATCTGTCCGATCCTGTCGGCGGCTCACTGCTCTTAAAACTTTCCGATTGTCGATGTGCTGCTCCATCGTTGGATGAAAGGATATGGTCAAGAAAAACATTGAGACAGTCGGCGTAGTCACCGTGTGGATGGGTACAGTGGATCTTATGTGACCATTTCCAATCGAGTATCGCGCTAGCCATTTGGCTCTGGCTTTTGGAAATTGGTTCCTAGGTCTCTTTTTATTGCTCGAGTGAACTGTCTTTTTGTCCTCCAGCCTCTTGACAGAAACGAAACCTCGCTCCTGCTGCTGAGAGCCGCCATCCCCAGAAATGTGTTGAACCTGTGGATAACCATGGGATTGGTGACACGAGCGACAGGATTGAGGAGGTTTGCGTGGATCGTGTCAAGCTTTATTGCTAGGAATATGCAAGAAAGTAATGAACTTACGCTGGCACCGCTATTAGTTGTGGTTTGAATATAGCGCAGCGGATGCCTAAAAAATAGGCATTTTGGTAAATAATCACGTCATTGGCCCATACTTTTTGTAAAAGAGCGATCTGTTCACAAGGTTATCCACAGAAGATGTGGAGCGAGAATTCTTATGCCAAGCCGTGGCCTTCTTGGCGACCTTCGCGCGCTCTCGTCGTTAACATTTCCGCTATGACGGGGTGAGAAGAGAAGTTACCGTTGAAGGGGAGATGAGAACAAAACGAGATGGTTGAACAAGAGAAACGTCGTCACGCGTAAGAAGGAGCATTCCCCGGTTTCCACTTGATACTGCAGCCGATGCTCGGTCGTTGCGTACCTGCGACAGGTTTCCCATCAAGTACGGCCTGGATGGCGGCGCGAAGGTCACGACCGGTGATTGGCTTGCCATTGCTGGGACGACTATCGTCCAGTTGCCCACGGTACGCGAGCCGACGGTCACGATCGAAGAGATAGAAGTCCGGCGTGCAGGCCGCGCGATACGCTTTTGCCACTTCTTGCGTCTCGTCGTGACAGAATGGAAAGGAGAACCCAAGATGTTGGGCCATTTCCTTCAACCTTGGGGGGGCGTCATCGGGATAGCCATCCGGGTCATTGCTGCTGATCGCGAGAATTCCTAAATCCGTGTCCCGATAGTCTCGCCCAATCTTTGCCAATTCCTGTTCGACATGCACCACATAGGGGCAGTGTCGGCAGATATACATGATCAAGAGTGCGCGCTTATCGGAAAATGAATTGAGCGAGTAGGTCTTGCCGCTCACCACGTCACGTAGTTCGAACGCAGGAGCCGGAGTGCCAAGCGGGAGCATGAGAGATTCCATGGCCATGATCGTCGTTCCTTGTTCAGACTTCTTGCGGAAAGATGCCGCATGTTCGGGGCCACGTCAAGTGGCCGGCGAACGGAGCGTTGCTTGCGTGACAGATAATGGGAAGGATAAGTTACTGTCACTTTTCCCCGAATATGCAGGGCGAGAGGATGACGATCATAGCGGGTTGTACAGAAAAGGAGGCTGGGACATGCTGGTGTTTGGATTGCTGATACTCCTGGGTGTTCCGGTGGTCGTGCAGGCGCATGATGAGATCAAGCCCGAGGCATCGACTTTGACGGTCAGCGAGACCGGGACAGTGGCACATGCACCAGACGTAGCGTTCGCGACGTTTGGCGTGGACACTTCCGGCAAATCACTTGCTGAAGTGCAGAAGCGAAACAGCGTCGTCATGGGCAAAGTCATGGATCGACTGCGTGATCTACAGATCGACAAGGAGCGGATCCAAACCTCGTCGTTTTCGGTGTCTCCGCAGTATAGACCATCGCCGAACCGCTCCGCCGATACAGCGCCCACCACTCCGGACATTGTCGGGTATATCGTGAGCAATATGGTGACGGTGGAGATCCGTGGGCTCGATAAAGTCGGTACGGTGATCGAGGAGGTCTTGAAGGCAGGCGCCAATACCTTTCAGGGGTTGAACTGGGGATTGCGTGAGGAACAAGCGGTCCGTCTCAGCGCATTGAGACAGGCCGCGGCCAAGGCGCATGAAAAAGCGGCGGTGTTGAGCGAAGCACTGCACGTAAAACTCGTGCGGGTGTTATCGGTTGATGAGGGTGGCCATATGATGAGGCCGGCTCCCCATGTCGCACGTATGGCGATGGAAGCAAGGGCAGGGGATGTGCCGATCTCTTCGGGGGAACTGAAGATCGAAGCCTCGGTGACGCTCGTCTATGAAATTGCGCCGAACTGATGGCGCATAGTGTCTCGCTATTCCGCTGATGGCGGACCCCCTTCCCACAGCTTCACCGTCCGATCCCAGGAAGCGCTGGCGAGGCGTTTGCCGTATGGGGAAAAGACCAGGCCTCGAACACCTCCACTATGACCCTTGAGAGTCCGGAAGTCTCGCCCGGTGGTCTCCACCGGAGGTGGCGCGAAGAAGCAAAGCGTCCTTGCGGATGATTTCTGAGGCCTAAAGGAGTATCCTTCGACTCAGGAGTTCAAAATAGGATGGTCCAACCAGCGAGGAACATAAGCGCAGTTCAAAGTACCATTGCTGAAATGGTCCGACGGATTGTCGAGCGGTTCCAACCCGAGCGAATCGTTCTCTTTGGATCACATGCCCGTGGGACGGCCGGTCCACATAGCGATGTCGATTTACTCGTTGTTATGGAACCACAGGGTTCGAAGCGACAGAGAGCGGTTGAAATCCATGGGTTGCTGGCCGGCATGGGTGTCCCCAAAGACGTCATCGTTGTGACGCCTGAAGAATTTGATACGTACCGAGATGCGCCAGGGACTGTGATTAGAACGGCATGGCAAGAGGGAAAAATCCTGCATGACCGTGCGGCCTAAGGACGAGGACCTTGTCCGAGCCTGGGTTCTCAAGGCCGAACATGACTTGCTTAATATCGAAAATAATCTCGCTGCGCGGGAGATCCCTTGGGATACCGTTGGTTTTCACGCGCAGCAATGCGTAGAGAAATATCTCAAAGCTCTCCTTATCTGTCGACAAATCGACCCTCCGAAGATTCATGATCTGACCGAACTCTATGCGCTTGTGCCGGATGGACTCCTGGAAGGCCTCAACGTGCACTCGCTCGAAGAGCTAAATCCCTATTCGATTGAAGGACGATATCCTGGAGTGTGGGAGCCAGTTGAACAAACCGAGGCACTTCGGGCTGTTGAAGCTGTGAGAACGATTCGCCAGGCAATTCGCCGAGTCTTGCCGCCTGACTGCATCGTCTGACGATACAAATCGAGAAGAGATGTTCTGTTAGGGGCCAGCGTTCATATGGGCCACATAGCTCTGTGGCTACCCTTCCGTTCTGGCTCCCCCTTCCCACAGCTTCACCGTCCGATCCCAGGAGGCGCTGGCGAGACGTTTGCCGTCCGGAGAGAAGGAGATGCAACGAACGCCGCCACTATGGCCCTTGAGCGTTCGGAAGTTTCGGCCGGTGGAGAGATCCCAAAACTTGATTGTCTGGTCGTCGCTCGCGCTGACCAAGACTTTTCCATCCGGTGAGACCGCAAGGCTGCGGACCCAGCCCTTGTGGCCGGTGAGAGATTTCTTCTCCACGACGGTCGGCATCTCGAAGAGCTTGATCGTGCTATCTCGGCTGCCGGTAATCAGGAGTGTGGCATCGGGGGTGAAGGTCATCGCGCCGATCCAGTAGTCCATCGGCTTTTGGAATCCACCGTCATCCTCGATGAAGTAGCCACGCGTTTCGGTGGAATCTTCCTGGTCTCGTCGCCAGTGGCCGTCGTGGAGCACCTTCTCTTCACCGCTCGGAAGCACCTCCCAAATTTTGATCTTGCCGATGTCGGTTCCGCTGGCGAGATGAATACCGTCCGGAGAAAACGCGATGCAGACCGACCAGTGGTGATCGTACTCATCCTTCCCGAGCAAGGTCATCAGCTCGGTACCGGTAGTGACTTCCCAAATCTTGATGTCTTTGTTATGGCTGCCGCGCGCCAGCATGAGGCCGTCCGGCGAGAGCGACAGGCTGCAGACATTGTGGTCGTACCTCGTGAACAAGAGTTTCATCGGCTCGCCGGTTTTGCCATTCCAGAGGCGGATTGTGCGGTCTTCACTGCCGGTGGCTAGAGTTTGTCCATCGGGGGTGAAGACGATGGCACGAATGTCATGGGTGTGGCCACGCAGGGAGCGCAGCAACCGGCCGGTTTCGACATCCCACATGCGGACAAGTCGTTCCGCTCCGCCGCTGGCGAGCAGTGATCCGTCCGGTGAAAATGCCACGGCCCACACGCCGTGTGAGTGCCCGCGGAACACTTTGACTTCGCGACAGTCAGCGCCCCAATACTCAAGAAAGTCGATGGGCGCCGTAGATTCCGTCACGATTTCTGTGGAGGCGGTCGGAATTGAATGAGATGTCATAAACTCCGGTGCGTCTTGTGTGATTCTTGACCGGCTGGTCCTTGATTGACCGACAGCCCGGCCCGTATAATCCGATTGGTCGTTCGGATCGTAAGAGATGCCTCGCGGCCAAGTCAAGTCGGCTCCTGTGGCCCTATTATCAAGAGGAGGGTGCAGGGTAGTCGACGGTCATCCCCTCAAGCCGCGGAGGGTGCTTCAGATGGAAATCAGGTTTCAACCAGCCTTACTTCAGGAAGTGATCGACTCGTTTGTCGAGAAGACGGAACGGGAGGGCGATCCGACCTACTACAAGGAATTCCATGAACATGCCGACCCGATTTACGAGAAGTTCATCCTCGAAGATCGGGAGGCAGAATTCAAGAAACTCTACCAGTATCTCTTCGGCATCTGGGGATTTTCAGATATCGTTCGTGATTCGTTCAACGAATATCCGTCCTTAAAACAAACGGTCGGCATCGTCCTTGTGAAAGGTGTGTTGAAGGAAGATCAGGAAGGCGTCGACATCCTCAGGAAGTGGGGGTCGGTTGAAAAAGATCTGGCCAAAGAGTTCGAGGAGAAAGGTCTGAAAGGCGTCGGGATCAAGCTGATCCCCCGTCGTTTTTACGACCCGGCGTTGACCCGCTATTGTCGCCATGAGTTGATGCATATTTCGGACATGATCGATCCGCAGTTCGGCTACGATCCAGATACCAAGATGGGACTCAACCCAGGGGAAGAGACGCTCATCTTGCAGCGCTATCGCGTGCTGTGGAGCTTAAGCGTGGACAGCCGGTTGGTTGCGGCGGGCAAAGAACCCATGTTGAGCAAAGAGGACCGATTCAAGGAGTTTCGGTCGTGGTATCGAAAAATTCCACCGCCCCAACTGAAATCGGTGTTCGAGGGTCTGTGGCAAACCTCCTACTTCACCCATTCGGAATTGATCGAAATGGCCGCCGACACGTTGCGCGTCATGGATCGGGCAGTGGATGTGGAAGGCGGAGAGGTGCCGGAAACAGAAAACAAGATTATGCTCATGCCGGGTTTCCCATGTCCACTCTGTCGGTTTCCCACCTATGCGTGGGTAGAGGACATGGGAACGAAACTGGAGCCGTATGTGCTCGACTTCATCCGTGAGAATCATCCAGGATGGGATATTGAATTTGGCGCCTGTGATCGCTGTGTTGAGGTGTATAAGCTGCGTGCCGACGGCGTTATGTAGACCAAGAATAGCAGCGTTCGCCCGCAGGGCGTTCGCTTCGCCAATAGGTTCAAAACTTTTCTGATGGCCACCAATCCTTCATATGGCCGACGTGATTTCCTGAAAGATTCCGTTCTCTCCACCGTCAAAGCTGCGCAAGAGTTTGTCAAAGAAGCAGAAGGCTCCCGCAAGGTGGAAGCCACGGCTCGGGTACGGCTTGACTGGTTACGCCCACCCGGTGCGGTAGAAGAACACCTTTTTCTCGAACGCTGTACGAAATGCAATGACTGCGTGACGGCCTGTCCGCCTCACGCCATCGTGACCCATCCGGACGACGGCACGCCGGTTCTCTATGCCGATCAATCTCCCTGTCTTCTGTGCGAGGACGTTCCTTGCGCTGCGGCCTGCGGGACGGGCGCGCTGATGCCGGTCGAACACAGCCGCCAGGTCCGAATGGGAACGGCTGCGATCTCGCATCGGCTCTGCACAGCGGGCCAAGGGTGTCATGCGTGCGTGTCACGTTGCCCGACCGATGCGCTCGCCATGGATTTCGAATCTCTACGTCTCTCTGTCATGACAGAGGCCTGTGTGGGATGCGGCATGTGTGAGATGGTCTGTAAGACCGTCAACGATCGCGTCGCGATTCGAGTAATCCCGGCCAGGCAGTTGAATAGTTAATGGAGATCGATCGCTGATGCCATCTCTTGAACGATGTGACTGGTCGAGAGCAATCTTCAACGGCCACGGTGAAGCCACTTCGCCCTTGACTTCGCGCAAGCCTTTTCATATACATACAGGGCTTCACTTTTCGACCAGCGAGGTAAGGGTGTGGTAAGCGAAGTGGCTAGGAGGCGATGTTTGTGACGAGCCAACAACCAGTCAAAGGGTTGTCCCCCGCAGCCACTGCTACGATGCCGACCCCTTCTGCTATCAAGGATTCTCCGGCCGTTGAACGCGCGCTTGGCCGCAGCAAGATTTATCTGTTGATCTCCTGGAGCCTCCTGTACCCGGAGGATGAAGAATTTCTCGACTATCTCCGGTGTGGTGAGTTCGTTGAAGATGGTAGGGCTGCGCTCGATGCGTTGGAAGTCGCCCTCGGCTCAGATGGAAATGAGCGAGCGAAGGGAAAGTTGAGCGCCCTGAGGAAGCAAATGGCGTTGATCGAAAGCCTGATCGTGTCGGAATGCGCCAATTGGCAGCTCAGCGATCTTCAGGCTGAACATCGCCGAGTGTTCAGTAATGTCATCACGCTTGATTGCCCCCCCTACGAAACCCTGTTTGGAAATGATCACGTATTTGCGCAATCCCATGTGATGGGAGATATTTCGGGGTTTTATAAAGCCTTCGGTGTCGAGCTGTCTAAAGATATCCATGAGCGGCTGGACCATCTCAGTGTCGAGTTCGAGTTCATGCACTTTCTTACCTACAAGGAATCGTATTCACGCTGTCATGACGGGGCCGAGAAAACGCAGATTGTAGTCGATGCGCAGAAGAAATTCGTCAAGAACCACATCGGCCGATGGGTGCCGCTGTTCTGTCGAATGCTGGCAAAGAAGGCGGACTCTGGTCCCTTTAAATTAATAGCCGATTTCACCGCCGACTGGATGGAGTTTGAAACAGCGTTCCTCAACGTAGTGCCCCAGCCCTATACGGAAACTGATTATCGCCCTGCGACATTCAGCTCGCCGGAGGGGCAGACCTATGAGTGTGGTGCGCAAGATCAAGGCAATGAGCTGAGCATGTTGCTGAACGAAGTGGGTGCGCAGTCCTACATGGACGTCAAAGAGAAAGACAAGGAAACGGACATGGAGCAGGGAGGACCTGCCGGGAATGCATGATAGGCTCGACAACCAATATTGAGTGAACCGTTACTTTTACCATCATCGAGAGGAGGAATTAGGACTATGAGAGTAGCGCAGACGACCAACAAGAAATTGGTGTTTGCCATTCTTCTCTCTGCCCTGATCGTCGGGTTTACACTGACGATGGGGCGAGTGCCACTCGCCGTCAGCCAGCCGGTCACCATTCCGGCCAAGACGGTTAAGGGCCCGATTCCCATGGACGGCGCCAATCCCGTTTGGGAGAGCGTTCCAGGTGTCGTTATCCCGTTGAGCGGTCAGCTGATTACCACACCGATGCACCCCAATATTTCGGTGAAGTCGGTGTTCGTCAAGGCCATGACCAATGGGAAGGATGTTGGGTTGCGTTTAGAGTGGATCGATCAGACGAAGAATGACACCGCAATCGGCCCTCAGGACTTTCGCGACCAAGTGGCCGTCATGTTCCCGGTCAACACAGCCGGCGCTCCGCCCTTTCAATGTATGGGACAGTCCGGTGGGACAACCAACATCTGGCGGTGGAATGCTGAGTGGCAGAAGGACATCGGGAAGGATAGTGCCGGTATCTGGGATGTGGACGATCAGTATCCCGGCATTTTCTGGGACTTTTACTTTGAAGAGCCGGCCGGTGGTGTCACGTATCCGGATCGTATCGGTCGGAGCCTTGGGCCATTCAATTCCGGTATCTGGTCCGGCAACATCATGTCTGATCCGACACTACGCGTGAGCTCAGTGGAAGATCTGAGTGCGAACGGTTTCAGCACCCTCACGACGCAATCGCACCAGGACGTGATCGGCAATGGTGTGTGGGAACCGTCCGGGTCCGTGAAGGGCGGAGGCTATACCGGGCCGACGTGGCGGGTTGTCGTGAAGCGAACATTGGAAACCGGCGATGCGAATGACGTGCAGTTCAAGGCTGGTATGTCTGTGCCGATCGCGTTTGCGGTGTGGGACGGTGCCAACATTGAGCGAAACGGCATGAAGTCGCTCTCGACCTGGTTTACGTTGAAGCTGTAGTGGTATTGGAAGCGTGCTGGCAGCCTGTGAAATACAGTGCCGCTAGCACATAAGACGACGAAAAGAAGCCTCGGATCGGTTCTCAGACAGTGGAACCATCCGAGGCTTTTTCTATTTTGAGAGGTGTCCGAATGGTCACAGCGCGGGATTGCATTTCGCAAACAGCGGAGGGTATAAAGGGAGTATTCATCGAAATCACTGATTTTTCAGTATAAAAGGACTTACTTCGCCATGAAAGTCTCCCTGCTTTTCCCCCCGACATGGCATCCCTCCCAACCCTATCTCAGCTTACCGTCTCTGACGGGGTTTTTGCGCCAGGGCGGGATTTCAGATGTGTCGCAGCGCGATCTCGGTATCGAATTGCTGGATACGATACTCACCCGAGGGTACGCTGCTGAAGTTCATCAACTACTGATCGCGAAACAGCGTGAGCTCGAACGAACCCAGACCGGCGAGACCGGTGCGGGGAGTCGCGAGCACTACGGCAAAGTGACCGACTCGCTCGATCGATTTTCCTACCTCGTCGACCGCATCGAGTTGGCGAAGGAGACCTTGCGGAGCGAGGAGTTCTACGATCCGGATGCCTATCGCGCCAGTCTGTTTATGATCGATAAGTGGTTGGAAGTGGTGTCGGCCGTGTATTTCCCGACCAGGCTCACGGTTGTCGATAATCAGTTTGGGAACTATTCGATTTATTCCTCGAAAGATCTGATGAAGGTCGTTCGTGACGAAAGCCAGAATCCCTTTCTCAGTCTCTTTCGGGACCGATTCATTCCGTCCATCGTCGACGGCTGTCCCGATCTCATCGGGGTCTCAATCACTGCGACCTCTCAGATTATCCCAGGCTTGACGCTTTGTCGGTTGATCAAAGAAGCCGCTCCTGATCTCCACGTGACGATCGGTGGCAGCATCTTTACTCGCTTGGTGGACAACATTCGCCGCTGTCCGAGTCTCTTTGAGTTGACCGACGATATCGTTGTGTTTGAGGGGGAAACGGCGTTACTTGAACTAGTGAATCAGCTGGCAGGCAAGAAAGATTACAGCAAAGTTCCAAACCTGATCTATCGCAACAATGGAAAAATTACCGTTAACCAGCCTTTCTATTCGGAAAATGTCGATCAACTCCCGGCACCGAACTATGATGGGTTTCCGCTGGATCTCTATCTGTCGCCCGAGCCGGTGCTCCCGGTCCAATTTTCTCGAGGCTGTTACTACAAAGACTGTGCCTTCTGTGCGCTCACACTCGATCACCAGAATTTTCGCCAGAAAGACCCTAGTCGGACCATCGAAGAGTTGCAGTGGTTGAAGCAGCGCTATGGCGCGCGGCATTTCTTCTTTACCGACGAGTGTTTCGCGCTGGCGCCGACGAAACGGCTGTGTCAGCAGATGATCCAGAAACAGCTGGATGTGAAATGGACCTGCGAGATGCGGTTCGAGAAAAATCTTTCTCGCGAACTGTTGACCACGATGCGGGATGCCGGATGTCTGAAGATCGTGTTCGGATTGGAATCCTTCAACCAGCGAATCATGGATTTCATGAAGAAGGGGATCAAACAAGAATGGGTCAGGCGAATCTCGAATGATTGCGTCGATCTCGGGATCGCCGTGCATTGTTACATCATTGTTGGGTTCCCCACGGAAAAGGAAGAGGAAGCACTCGAAACGATGAACTTCGTCGTCGAAAACAAGAAATTGCATCAGTCCTACGGCTTTTCTTGTCAGCCCTGCCTGTTTGATTTAGAAAAAGAAGCGCCCATCATGAGCGACCCCGGGGGATATGGGATTCAGCGTATCATGCGACCGTCGGCCGAGGATCTCAGCCTGGGTTTCTTCTACGAAGTGCAAGAGGGCATGACTCCCGACGAAGCGGAACGGCTCTACCAATATGTGTATGAACGGATCAGCGAAGTCGTCTGCGAACTGCCGTTCAATTATGCGATGGCGGATGGATTGCTGTATATCTCCAGGGAACGAGCCGGTGCAGGGCAGGCCCCTGTGGCCGCGCATTGACCCTCTTTTTTAGCGACCGCTATAATGACAGGCTGTCGCGGGTGAAGGCATGAATGTGGCGATAGGCAGTGATCGGTTGTCGGGAAAGGTGTCCGATTTCGGACTGTTGCTCGAGTATACCGTCAAGCTGGTGCTGCTGACCTCCTTCCTCGAGTTGGTGCTCTATCGCCTGCTCTCTCGTCTGGGCATGCATCTGAGCAAGATGGCGGCAGACCATCCTTGGATTACCCCGACGTTTACCGCGTTGACCGAAGTCGGCACATGGCTCATCAATATCGTTGCCGTGTTGTTGTTTCTGGCACTGGCGCTGGCCATGATCAATCGATGGAGAGGCCCTCACGTGAGTTTGCTGGTCAAGGGCGGCATCGTCGGCACAGGACTGTTGTTGCTGTTGACCATGGCGTTCCTTGTTGTGCAGCCCGGAATGTTAGGCGCTGTCATCTATAACGGCTTGACGCTCATCGTGCTCACGGCCTTCGTGTCGGATTATTGGATCACTCATCGGGAGCCGGCCCAGCGAATGCTCGCGGCTGCCTACTATCTCGGTGTCTCCGGCTGGTTGTACTATCAGATCGTGTCGAGTTTCTATAGCTGGATCGGGGCGCTCGCCGCGCCGCCGTTGGTGTATGAATCGCACCGCGCAGGGGAAGCGTTCATGCTGCTGGCCAGCTATCTCGTGTTCGTGGCATACGGGAAGAGCAAGAGCGTCTCGCTTCGCACGAAGAATCGACGTCAGCTGAGCCGAGCCCTATGGTTTTGGGGAGTGACCGTGGTCGTGTTTTCCGCGCTGATCGTGGCCGATTATCTTTTGGATCTCTATAGTCCGGCATTTGCCGCCGCCTTTCGGCAGGCCTCGCAAGGGATCGGGTGGATCTTCCAATTCGGGATGGGCTATACGTTCTACCTGCCCTTCGCGATGTATGTCGGGGGACTGCTTGGTTGGTCGTACACGGTCGTGAAGTTGCTGATGACGGGGCGATTGGCGGGGTATGGGATCGGCCTTATGTTCATCGCCGGCTATGCGTTATTGTTCTCGAATCTGACATTGATGGTCATCCTCGGGGTGATGTTGCTCGGTGTTGATCGAGTCAGGGCGGCCACGACGGCTGCCGTTTCGACAAGGGAAGGTTCTGTGATGCCGGCAACGGAGCGACTGATCACGGGGCATGTATAAACCAAAGAACGAGTTGTAGTATGGACACACAAGGACAGACGACATCGCATGTAGATACCCCGGTTGATCCCGGAGAGCTTCCCCTTCCTCCGGACGAAGAAATTGCCGGGATTGAACAGTTATTAGCAAGTGAACCGGACGACTTTCAGGCTCGCTGTCGGCTCGGTGAGTTGTATTTCAGCAAGGGACGACTGGATGATGCCTTAGCGGAAGTCAAAAAAGCGATTGAGATGGCCGAGGGCCTCCGTGCAGAGATGAATCGCTCGCTGGCGATGTATTATGCCAATCTTGGTACCATCTACGCGACCAAGAACATGAGCGATGAGGCTGAAGCTGAATTCCGGCATGCGTTGGAGATTTTCCCTCACGATGTCCTGGCCCTGTTCAACCTGGGAAGATTGTACGCGGACAAGAAAAAATATTTGGAGGCGAAGAATTACTACGAGCGCTTGGTCGAGATCACGCCGGATGATCCTATCGCGTGGTACAACCTCGCCGGGGTCTATGTGGAACTCGATAACCCGCAAGTCTCCGACTACAACACGATCGACATGGGAATTCAATGTTACCTTCGCACGTTGGAGCTGGATCCAAAACATCTCGAGTCGAGTTTTAAGCTGATGGAAATCGCCCTCAGCCACAAGAAGACCGATCTGGCGATCAGGGTCATGGAGAGCGCCGTCGAGCACAATCCTGACGAGCCACTGGCCTATTACAATCTCATTAGTGTCTACGATAAGTGTAAGATGTTCGAGCAGGCGGAAGAGGCTCGCAAGCGGTTGAAAGAGCGGTTTGCCAAGAAGGCAAAAGACAATCCTCGGTCCTGATTCTTTTGATAGGAGGGGGTGTACTATGTTTGGTAGCTTAGGGTTCACAGAACTTATCCTCATCCTCATGATCGTCTTGATCATTTTCGGCGCGGGGAAGCTTCCGCAGTTAGGGGAAGGGCTCGGCAAAGCGATCAAGGGGTTCAAGAAGTCCGTGCATGAAGCCGATGCGATAGAGGCCGAGGCCCAAGCAGCCGCTCAACAGGCCACGTCGCCTCAGGCTGTGACGTCGACGCAGAATGCGTCGTTGACTCAGCCGGCTGGATCTCCTGCCCAGTCTGCCCAGCAGTCGTAGGCATCACGATGGATACTGAACTTGGGTTGGCTGTAGGGTATATCGAGACGTTTGCCGGAAACGGCAAAGCCAGAAGCACCGGGGACGGTAAGCGTGCCGTTAAGGCAGGTATCCCTCTGCCGCACCACGTCGCGCTTGATCGGGACGAGCAGTGGCTCTATTTTGCCGAATCGGGATCCGATCGTGTCCGCCGCATTCATCTGCAGGAAGGCACGCTTCACAATTTCGCCGGAATCGGAGAGACCTGCTATAGCGGCGATGAGGGGCTCTGCGGTGAAGCCGGTCTCTATCTTCCGCTTGGCGTCGCCTTTGATGCATCGAACAATCTGTATATCTGCGATTCGGGAAGCAATCGGATTCGGAAGGTCGATCATGAGACCGGCGTCATTACGACGGTGGTTGGGACCGGCCAGCATGGTTTCAACGGAGACGGTCCGGCGCTGGAGGTGAATCTGACCTGGCCGGCTGCGATCGCGTTCGGCCCGGACGACGTCCTCTATATCGCCGATACCCAAGCGCACAAGATTCGCCGCTACGATCCCCAAACCGGAATGGTGACGACGATTGCCGGCACATGGACGGCCGAGGATGACGCGCGAGACCAACCCTTGGTTGCGAGGAATCTGGTTGTGCTCTCCGGCGATGCGATCGGGATTGATTTCAGCGATGATCAAGGCTGGCTGATGCCGGTCTGTTCCGATGGGCTCGACATGTCGATGTACCTGGACGATGGAAAGCCGGCGACGGAGGCCCGTCTCTACGACATCGTCGGTCTCGAGGTGGATGGAAAGGGTGACGTCCACGTCGTCGACAAGGGCAGTAATCGAGTCAGGAAGATCGACTCGCGAACGGGCATCATCTCAACCGTGGCGGGGGTCTGTCGATATGGATACGATGGCGATGACAAGCCGGCCATCAAAGCTATGCTCCATGCTCCGGAGGCCGTGGTTTTCGATCAGGAGGACAATCTGTATATCTCCGATACGATGAATCATCGGGTCCGGAAGATCGATGGGAAGACCGGTGTCATCACAACGGTGGCCGGGAACGGGGATAGCGGATATGAGGATAAGAATATCGGCGGCTGCGGCGCCGCTCGATTTGTCGCCAAGGAATCCGCTGGAATGTTAAAACACGGCGACGGCTTGTTGGGAATCGATGCGGTGGTGAACTCCCCTGTCGGGTTGGCGCTGGACTCCCAAGGTCATCTCTATATCTGCGAGCGTGGAGAAAATAAAATCCGCCGACTTAAGCTTCTGTAGCCCCGCCCTCATCCTCGCCACGTTTGTCCCGCACCCGTTTTGTGGTAATCTGAATCCGATTCGTTCTCGGAGCATCTAACCTGTGCATATGGCTGTGATCGGTAACTCTCGCTCTCATCTCCTTGGATTCTTTTCTGGGCTGATCGTCCTCGCCGGTGTCCTCGGTGCTTTCGGGATCCCCTTAGTCAGTTCCGAGGGCATGTCCATCAGATCCTATGTAGTCCAAGGCGATCTGCCGAAGGCTGCCGACGATGCCGCTTGGCAACGTGTTGCGCCGACCACCATTCCTCTCAGTGGACAGGTCATCACGAGACCGGTTTGGCCCGAGCCCACGGTGCGCGCATTGACTGTGCGGTCCATCCACAACGGGACCGATATTGCGTTTCTCCTCGAGTGGCAAGACAACACCAAGAATGATCGACTCACTCCCGGGACCTTCCGGGATGGGGTCGCGATCGGTCTTCCGCTCGGTGATGCGCCGGCTTTTTTCTGCATGGGGCAGTTGGACCACTACATCAACATCTGGCATTGGAAGGCAGATTGGCAAAGCGATATCGATCGACGTGCGGCACGGGCGTCTGAACGGAAGGAAGGCGGCGTTCGGACATTCGAAGTCATTCCGCGACGGGTGTCTTCCGTGGAAGATCTGATCGGCGGAGGATTCAGTACCCTCACCACCAAGGAAAAGCAGGGACGAGTACAGGGACACGCGTTCTGGAAAGACGGGGTCTGGCATGTCGTGATGCGTCGCCCACTCCAGAGCGAAGAACAAGAGAACGAAGCAAAATTGGTCCCGGGGCGGGTGCAGGCTATTTCGTTCTCCGTCTGGAACGGGGAAAATAAGGAGCGAAACGGACAAAAGGCTGTGGCCCCATGGTTTCACCTTCGTCTTGATCCTATAACGTAACCACAGAACGCCGGTACTCAGTTGTTTCTCGATACGAGGTGGTTCCCTGAGTTGGAGAACAGGAATTGTGAACGTGCCCATGGTAGTGGCCATCGTGCTGTCGGGCGGGCTCTGCTTATTCGGGCCGAACCTGGCATTGGCGACCACCGACAGCGGCGCCATGACGGAGGAAGAGGCGGCGAGTCTCGGAGAAGAGTTTGGCATCGTGGTGGGGGCAGTGGATGAGGAAATCCAGAAAGAGCTGAAGTTGCAGCAGCCACAAGGTGTCGCAGTGTTCGAGGTGATCGGGAATTCACGAGCGGATAATGCGGGGATTAAGGTTCGGTCCGTCATCAAGGAAATCGATAAACACGAGATCCGCAACATGGTGGAATTCGGTCGAGCCTTGAAGAAGGCGATGACGGCATGCAACTTTACCGTCGGAACCTATGAGCCGGCAGAGCCGGGCGAACCAGTGAGCTGGGGCGTCAATTTCCATTTCGTCGGCTGCAAACGGGATTAGAGAAGACTCGTGAGGGGTGAGGGGTGAGGGATAAGGCGAGCCAACAGAGAGGAAAGGCACGATGTGGACGGAGCTTCTCGATGCTCTGTCTCCTATCCCTGGTCGGATCTATTAGCCTCTTGAGTAGCGTGTCTTATGCGGAGGCAGACGCACAGCGGGTGGACGGTCAGGCGTCGTCCGATTGGGTCGCGGAAATCGACGAGGTGTTTATTCGGTCGGAGGAATGTAAGCAATGTCATGTTCGGCATTATGAGGAGTGGAAAGGGGCGAGAGAGCAGACACCAGACCTAAAAACATTTGGCCGTGTGGATGCGGCGCTCCTGCATGGCACATCTTTGGACTCCCCGGTTTTTCGAACCGTTTTGGGTCTCTGGAAACAGACGAACCCAACGTCCGATGAGCAGCGAGCGTGTCTGTCGTGCCATGTCCCGTCCGTGACGATATTCCCCCAGCATGCCGAGCGGATCGTGGCGGACGTCCTATCAGGGAAACCAAGCGTGGAAGGGATCGGCTGTGCAGCCTGCCATTTAATGAACGGAAACGATCACGGCGCGAATACCCACCCGAGCTTCCACATACATCCTGGCAAGACTCTCTATGGGCCCTATCCCAATCCCGAAGAGAACTTGGTGCACCAGGCCGCGCAGTCGGACCAGTTTCGTGAAGTGAGCTTTTGTGCCTCCTGCCATTTCGATAAAGTCAAAGATGTCGGGCAGAAGGACCTGCCCGGAGAAATTCTTCAGGGGACTGTGTGTCAAGATTGCCATATGGAGCCGTCGACCGGTAGTTCCACCTCTCGACGAGGGGCGATGACCAGACCCATCGGGCGTCATTGGTTTCGTGGGGTCGTCGGGTCCGGTACGTTGTTAAGAAACCGGAACGTCCAAGCCGAATGGATGCCTCGTATCGATATCGGGATAACAAAAAGCGACTCGATTGTAGAAGGAATCGGGGCGGTGAAGGTGGGGAGTCTCCCTCACAGTTTTCCTGATGGCGATCCCGTTCTGAAGCAATTCTTTCTGACCATAACGGTGAAGGATGTCAAAGGCGAGACGTTGGCAGAAGAGACAAAACAGTTTGGATTGTCGTATGAGGAGATGCTTCGCGGCCCGATTCCCGATCCATTTGTGAAGGGCGGTACGACGAGGAAGATTCCCTTTGCACTCACGCTTCCGGCTGGGGCCGTGGCATCTTCCGTGGAGGCGGTGCTGACCTACTCCCTGATTCCGATGCCGACACCGGAGTTGCAGGAAAGGTATCTCGCAACCCTTAGGACGGACGGTCAGCGTGAAGAGGCCAAGAAGATCATTCACGAATATTCGCAACGGCACTTTCTGACGTATCGTGTGAAGGGGCTGTAGCGCAGGCACTGTGAAACGTGAAGCGTCTCGCCGGGAACAGCGGTTGAGATTGCGAGGTATGTGAAGAATGTGTAGCAGGTTGCCCTCCAAGTGTATCGCGATCGGGTTGAGTTGTCTCCTCACGATATGTGCCGCAGTGTTGTTTGATGGCCTATTCACGTCTGTTCTGGCACAGACCGTTCCGAATCAGGCGGTGATCGAAAAGGCGTTTCCCCATTCCAATAAATGCAAACGGTGTCATGAACGCGTCTATGAAGAATGGGAAACGTCGCCCTTGGCGAAGTCCATCCATTCTCCTGCTTTTCGGGCGTCACTCGATGCCTATCTGAAATCGACGGGTGGAAAGGATCAGGCACTCTGTTTTCGCTGTCATGCCCCGCACGTGAGAGAATTCGAAGATCATGTGCAACTCTTTGTCGATCAGGCTAAAGCGGGAGACCCCTCCTTAGATGGCGTCGCCTGTAGTCAGTGTCATTTGATCAAGCAGGTGGATCGAGCGAAGCATCCTCCGGAACCAAAGTATGAGATCGGCAGCAAAACGCTCTATGGGCCATATAAAGACTTTGTTCAGAATCTGGCCCATCAATCGATGGAATCGAGTCTGTTTCAAAAGTCCGACCTCTGTCTGAATTGCCACCAGTCAGTACCCTCAGCAACGAATTTGGGAAAGGCCAACGATTTCCTCGGCAACTGGGACCAGAGCAAGGCGGTCAAGTCCGGGAAAGAATGCCAGACCTGCCACATGCCGCAGCAGGTGGGAGAGTCAGCCAACGGCGAAAAGAAACGGACGATCGCGAACCACAGTTTTCCCGGTCGTATCGGTAAACTGCGTCAAGACGCAGCGAAGTTGGACGTGCAGACCAAGGTCGATGGCGAGAACACGACGGTAACGGTCAAGGTTCAAAGCCTGGTGCCGCACAATCTGCCTACCACACATCCGGCCTGGGCTACGGTGGTATTGAACCTCGACATCAAAGGAAAGAACCTCAAAACCGTGTTCTCGGACAAGCGGGTCTATGGCCGGACATATCTAGATGCCAAGGGACAGCCCACCATCTTTGACTTTGAAGCGGCGAAAGTGGCGGAGGACACGGTCTTGAAACCGGAAGAGACGCGAGAGGAAACCTTCACCTTCCCGACGCCCAAAGATACCAAAACCTTTGATGTCGAAGTCGCACTCAATTATGGTCCACTGACCGGCCCTGCCTCGTTTATTCAGCTAGTTGAAGCCGAATCCTCCCATGGTTCACAAGATCCTGCCTTTCAGCCGATCGAGATCGTCAAGCGGACGGAGAACGTTCCGGTGGGCAAGTAGCCTGAGGTGTATAGAACAAGAAGTGAAACTCGATCGATTTGAATCTATCCAACACTGAGGTATACTGAGCCCATGTCCTTCGACCTCCCACTCAAAGGCATGAGTCTCCACGAGAAACTTGCTGCGATGGAGTCCCTGTGGGAGGACATTGCCCGTACTCCGGAAGCTATCGAGGCTCCCGCCTGGCACAGAGATATCCTTGATGAGCGCCGCCAACTACTTGCCAATGGTCAATCTCAGTTCGTCGATTGGGAAACTGCTAAGGCGGATATCCGAAACAAGGTCCTGTGAAAATCAAGATCCTGGACGAAGCCCGGGATGACTTAATCCAGGGATTTCATTTCTAGGAAAGTCGGGAAGCCGGTCTCGGGTCCTACTTCATTGATTGCTTGTTCGCAGATATCGATTCTCTTCTCATATACGGCGGAATCCATCAAGTCGTATTTGGCCATCACCGGTGCCTCTCCAAGAGATTCCCGTTCGCCATATACTACAGCGTGGAGGAAAGCATCGTTTATGTGCATGCCGTATTGGATTGTCGGAGAAATCCATTGTGGGTTAGGAAACGATTATCCAAAGAGGGGTGATCTGCTGCCACAGCTAAGAACAGAAATGGTGCCGAGACCGTGAAAAAGGTACCAGGAACCATCGATTGCTCTTATCTGTGGTAGATAGCGGAGGCTTATTTTACGTCTTGTAGGGCCATTGGATTAGGGTTCTTGGACAGGGAGGATAGAACCCATGCGTTCCATTTTGGTGGTATGTGCACTCATAGCGCTGAGCTGCATGTCCGAACACGAAATTCGAGCGGAACAGATCTCGCAGGCTGACTTCGTTCAGTATCGAGACGAGAGATACAGATTCAGTATCCATTATCCGCGTTCATGGTCCAAGGTTGAGGCGACTCATGCGCAGACTCGACTCAAAGCCGTGAGTGATGGCGGTTCGGGTAGCGATGACTTGAGTGTGGTTGTCACCACGATACCTGGATCAGAAAGCGAAACACCCGAAGAGTTTCTTAAGTCGATAGATGCGAAAGCATACTTGAACTATTTGCGCGAAAATGTACCGGACGCAAAGCTGAAGGAGTATGGGCCTACCAGGCTTAGTAATCAGGCCGCGTACTACTTTATAACTGAGCTGACTCATCGTGTTCTAGGAATAGAAGTGCCGATGCGTCAGCTCCAGTTTCAAACTGTGCGCAAGGGTAACGTGTACACAATCACATTCCGGACCGATCCCGAGCAGTTCCCGGGCAAGCTCATACTTTTCAAACTTATGGCAGCAGGGTTTGTGCTCTGGCCAGAGGTGCCAGATAAGAGACGATGATCATGATGTCAGGTCTGTCAGTAGAAAGACTCTTGCCACGGTTAAGTGCTGGAGATTTTCCATTCTCATAATCATATTTTCAGGATCAATTGTGAGATTTCTTCCACATGGGCGTTTGTCTTTTGATTTTGAGTCATGTGGCACACCCTAAGGCTGTCATGGAAATTGTAATAGACAAGAGCTATTTACAAGGAGCCTCCCCAGACAAAATCCACGGCCTCTTTGCTGAGCATACGGTTCTGTTTATCGAGCCACTGCTGTACGAGCTTCTAACTACTGAGGCGGGAGTACAAAGGACGTGTTTTGACAAGCTTTCCGCGGAACCTCATAAGGTCATAGTAGTCCCATGCACCGGGCCATTGTTTCGGCATGAGATGAAGTGCCAGCGGCCAGCCTCGCCGTTGATCGACCATCGGGTGCAGACTACATTTCAGAGCCTCGTTGACGGAGTATTCTCTCGTCCCGTGAGCGAACACCGGGCGCTTGCTAAGTGGAGACTTGAGGTGCAGGGGGAGATCGATACGTTTCATCAGGTGGCGACAGGGATAGCAGAATGGTGTCCAGCGCTGCTAAATGCGCCAGGCCGGGTACTTAGCGAGGCATGTGACGGCCTAAAACGACAGGCATGTAGTGACGTCGACGTCGTTCGCAGGATCTACAGAAGCCTCGAGCTTGAAGGCTTCCCTTGTGCAACGCTACTTGATTCATCCTGGGCCTTGTTTCGCTGGGTACAAATGCATCTCCTGTTCGGCTTGGACTACATCCGACGCTATGGCTTTGCGAACCTTTCCGCAGTACCAAGGCGGCTAGAGCATGATGTCCACGACCTTCAGTACACCTTATTTGGGACTCTTTGTGGTGCACTTGCAACAAAAGACACGGGGATCGCACAGAACTTCAAGCTTGCATGTCCGGATGGCGCATTGCTGTTTTGAGAGGTCACACAACTGACTCTAAGCACTGGAGTGATGCTTCGAGGGCTGACATTCATATTGACGCATGAGCTTTTGAAAGAAATAAGTGATGTGATTTCAGGAAACTCAAAGTCATCGTTCATGAAGCGGAAGAAGGGGGCTATTGGGCTGAAGGCCCTTCGGTTCCAGGCTGTGCGACTCAGGGTGAGACTTATAGCGAACTGCTCGGAAACATCTACGAGGCAGTCGAAAGTTGCTTGTCCGTGGACATAAATGACGGCAAGGTAACAGGTTCCGGCGTGAGATGAGTCTCGCTTGACCATGCGGTCACCCTTGGATGATTCCGATGCAGATGGCATGTGCGGCAAACCGCCCATACGGCACATTGCGACATTGCTCCCAATCCGACTTCACCCAATAGTTTCGCTTTGAGATCCGCTTGAGAAAGTGCTGCTGGGTAAATGGGCTCTTGTCGTCGCGGAGCAACCCGTCGAAAAATTTGTTGTAGTCAATTGGCAGACTGATCAGGATCTTGCCGCCTGGAGCAAGAGGGTATGCAGAGACTGACTACTCGAAGACGATGCGGGAGCCTGGCGATTTCATCTTGAAAATCTGGAGAGCGTTGTAGATGCCCTTGGCTGGGTGGTTCAGGATCAGGCGGGAGTTGGTGATGTGGGTATCGAGCAGTTCGTATTGCCCGCCGCTATAGTACAGATCACAGTCGTCGATCTGGCAATTCTTGTAGACATGATTGTCCAGTGCCAGCTTGGCTTTGCTGAACGTCTGGCCATCCACGACAATATAGTTCGGTTCGAATCCCATAGTTTAGCCAGCCGAACTATAGCAAAGTCAGCGAGGCTCGTAAACCGGCTAAGAACCAGAAAGGCTCTGCCGTCTAGTGGATTGGAGGGAATTCTAGTTCGGGATGATCCGGGACACCGTTCCGCGTTGAGTCATGATATAGAGCTCGTTCAGGCCATCTTGCCCGAAACTGGTGATTGAAGAGCTAGCGAGCAGAGGCCATTCAGTGCGTTCAATCGCTGATCCGTTATTGAAGCGGAAACTGCGGACGAATCCAGCACAGAAGTCGGCATAGAAATAAGTCCCTTGAATCGCCGGCGCTGCCGAGCCTCGATAGACGAAACCACCAGTGACGGAGCAAGCTCCATTCTCGTGCGTATACTCAAAAATCGGCAAGGTGAGCCCACCGCTATTGCAGTTGGTAGTTGGATTGAAACAGGCCGAGCCTTCCATCAGGCGCCAGCCGTAGTTAAGTCCGCGCCCGGCATTGGGTCCTGTCGACACGTTGATTTCTTCTCTCGCCGCTTGTCCGACATCGGCGATGTACAGATTGTCTCCATCAAAGGCAAAGCGCCAAGGATTCCGCAGCCCATAGCTCCACACCAGCTGATTGCCTCCGGTGAGGACAAAGGGATTCACACCTCCGGTGGTGCAGGCTGCTCCTGGGGTAGTCGGATCAATCCTGAGAATTTTCCCCAGTCCACTTCCGAGACTTTGCCCGTGGTTGTTGGGATCGCCGGAACTTCCACCGTCGCCGACTCCAGCATACAGGCATCCATCCGGTCCGAACGCCAACATGCCGCCGTTATGGTTGGCAAAGTTTGGATGGGGGATGGTGATCAAGACCACCTCCGAAGTTGAATCAGCCACATTGGCGTCCGACGTTGATGCTAAGAAGCGACTGATCGTGATCGAGCCACTGCCGTCTGTATAGAAGACATAGAACCGGCCATTGGCGTTATAGTTGGGATCAAAGGCTAAGCCCAACAACCCCCGTTCCCCGCCGCGTATGATGTCGGTCAATGTCAGAAAGGTCGAGAGCTGGCTCCCTGTTGTCCGGTCCAGAATTCTGATGGTGCCACCCTGTTCCACGACAAACAGGCGATTCACATCCCCACGGGGAGCCGTCAGAAAGACAGGAGAGTCTAGACTACTCGAAATAGGTTGGAGCTTCAGGCTGGTCAGGGTTGGAGTGGTGTTCTGGGTCTCGCTTTCGTTTCCACAAGCAGCAAGGAGGCCGGTAAGACATAGGCAAAGGATCGTTCTCAAGATCATGGTTGTCATGCATAAACCCTTGTTCTGCTTGCCAGATACGTCAAACCTTACCACGCGGTCGAGTGGAAAATCTCTTATCTCACTGACCTGGGAGCACTTCGTGGTGGACTGGGCAAAGCCATGATCCATGGAGACCCTTGTCCAGACCGATGGATGAGAAATTGGGGTCTGATCGGTCGTATTTTGTCTTGATCCGCTCCGTGTGACTCTATAAAATGGCAAAGCTTTTCGGGTGGTCAGCTTCACGTTCAATTCCGCCCGCCTTGGATTTACCCACTCACGCATGTACTTTGGATGGGTTGAAGCCACGGAGCGCCGTGTGACATATGGAGTCCGTCTAATCAGCAGGAGGGTGTCCCGTGAGTGACTCAGTAATTATTGCGTTTGCGATCATAGCGGCCGTGGCTGGTATTGGCTACGGGGTGTATCTCGCGATGTGGGTGTTCAAACTTGACGCCGGCAATGCGAAGATGCAGGAAATTGCGAAGGCCATTCAGGAAGGTGCCAGCGCCTACATGAATCGACAGTACAAAACTGTCGGCTATGTCGCGGCGGGCCTGTTTCTTGTGCTGTGGTTTGCTGGAGCGGTGTCGGATAAGTTTGGCCTGCTGACGGCGGTTGGATTCCTCGTCGGCGCTGGTGCCTCAGCCATAGCGGGCTACGTGGGAATGATCATCGCAGTGCGCGCCAATGTGCGGACCGCGCAGGCCGCACATAACGGCATGAATGCGGCATTGGTTGTGGCCTTCCGAGGAGGCGCGGTCACCGGTCTCCTTCTGATCGGTCTGGGCCTCTTGGCCATTACAGGGTTCTATACCATTGCTGAATCAATGGCGGGAAAAGAGAAAGCCATTCACGCGTTGCTGAGCCTTGGGTTCGGTGGCAGTTTGATTTCGGTCTTTGCTCGTGTCGGTGGTGGAATCTATACGAAAGCGGCGGACGTCGGGGCCGACTTGGTCGGCAAAGTCGAGGCAGGGATTCCCGAAGATGATCCTCGAAATCCGGCTGTGATCGCCGATAACGTCGGTGACAATGTGGGCGATTGCGCAGGGATGGCGGCGGATCTTTTTGAGACTTATGCCGTAACGACCGTGGCGGCCATGGTGTTGGCATTCACAATGTTCAAGGGCGCTACCGCTCCCATCCTCTATCCGTTGGCTCTCGGTGGGATCACGATCTTTGCCACGATCGTCGGTGTGCTCTACGTCAAGGTCCCCCCGGGCGGTGACATCATGCCGGCTCTCTATAAGGGGTTGTTCGTTGCCGGCGGGATTGCTGCCGTGGCGTTTCTCCCGTTCACCTTTATGATCATGGGTGGAGTCGGCGGTGTCAGCGGATTCAGCTACTATATTGCGGCATTACTGGGCCTAGCGGTCACCTTAGCGCTTGTATTCATCACCGATTACTACACGTCTAAAGAGTACGAGCCGGTAAAGTATATTTCCAAAGCGAGCGAAACCGGCCATGCGACAAACATCATCGCTGGCCTCGCAGTCGGCATGCAGGCGACGGCCGCTCCGGTCGTGGTGATTTCCATGGCGATTCTCGGCAGCTATTGGGTCTGCGGCGGTGCTGAATCTGGTGGGCTGTATGGCGTGGCAGTGGCGGCTGTGGCGATGCTCTCGATGGCGGGGATCGTTGTGGCGATCGATGCGTTCGGTCCGATTACGGACAACGCTGGTGGAATCGCGGAGATGTCGCATTTGGGGAAGGAAGTACGAGACATTACCGACCCATTGGATGCGGTCGGCAACACGACCAAGGCGGTGACAAAAGGCTATGCGATCGGTTCGGCTGGGTTGGCGGCCGTGGTGCTCTTTGCCGAATATTCACGTGAAGTAGGGGCACGCAATCCCGCGCTGGCTTCATTCGATTTGTCGAATCCAAAGGTCTTGGTCGGCCTCTTTCTCGGCGGCATGCTTCCGTTCATCTTCGGCGCGCTTTGTATGAGAGCTGTGGGTGAAGCCGGAGGGCTGATTGTGGAAGAAGTGCGGCGGCAGTTCAGGACGATCAAGGGCATTATGGAAGGTACAGGCAAGCCGGAGTACGGAACCTGTGTCGACATTGTGACTCAAGCGGCGATTCAAAAGATGATGATCCCCGGGTTGATTCCAGTAGTGTCGCCATTGATTGTTGGCGTGGTGCTTGGTCCCCAAGCACTTGGCGGCGTACTGGTGGGTAGCATCGTGACCGGCCTATTTGTCGCGATTTCGATGACGAGCGGCGGTGGCGCGTGGGACAACGCGAAGAAGTACATCGAAGAGCAAGGCTTGAAGGGAACTGAGACGCATAAGGCGGCGGTCACCGGTGATACGGTCGGTGATCCGTACAAGGATACTGCCGGTCCGGCGGTGAATCCGATGATCAAAGTGATCAACATCGTCGCCCTTCTTATTGTGTCGCTGATCGTTTAATAGGCGATGTGATATCTCGAGGACTGCGCCGTTTCCCAACCGGGAAACGGCGCTTGTCATTTCTGGCCTTGTCTTGACGGGTTTCGTTGCCGTGGAGTATGGTGAACCTACCAGCCTAAGTTACTGGTTGACCCCGAGAGTTCCCCAGATGTCCGGGAGGTGCTGGAATGGAAAAACAGGAACGTAAGCAAGAGCCGCGTCGAGAGCCACAGGGAAAGGAAGACGTCAAGGCCAATCCCAAGGTTGTCGAGGCAGGAAAGAAAATTAAGGAAGATATTGATAAGCTGGTCGACGAAATCGATGATGTGCTTGAAAAGAACGCCGAGGAATTTGTAAAGAACTACGTTCAAAAAGGAGGGGAATAGCGCCGCCTCTAACCTTCCGCTCTCACTCGATACCGTCTACGCCTTCCCTTCATCCGTCGGTTTGACAAAGAAGCAGCGAGTTATTACAGTCAGCCTCGCCCACCCGCGAGTCGGCGTTTATCCGGCCCAAGCTCTGAAGGAGACAGCAATGCAGTCCAAGCTCTGGGTCATTCGGCAAGTCGATCCCATCCAACGTGGCTTGTTATCGCAGGCCTTATCAATCTCCTCGGCGACAGCCGCGCTACTGCTCAATCGTGGCGTGACCAACGTCGACCAGGCAACTGCCTGGATGTCCCCCATCCGATCTCATGATCCCTTCCTCATTCCAGACATGGAGCGTGCGGTGGACCGTTTGCATCAGGCGATGCAACGGCATGAGCAGGTCTGTTTTTATGGCGATTACGATGTGGACGGCATGTCCGCCACCAGTATTTACCTGTCATTCTTCCGCACATTGGGCGCGCAGATCAGGGCCTATGTCCCGCATCGGCTTCGTGAGGGGTATGGCCTCAATGAGTCTGCAGTTCGGACGTTAGCTCGCGAAGGAGTTTCTTTGCTGGTCACCTCCGACTGTGGCACGACGTCGCATCACGAGATCAGTCTTGCCAATCAACTCGGTCTCGACGTGATCGTGACGGATCATCATCAGACCGACACGGACATGCCGACGGCATTGGCTGTCATGAATCCGCATCGAGAAGACGCGGAATACCCTTTCCAGGGTCTCTGTTCGGGCGGTCTGGCCTATAAGGTCGCCCAGGCCTATGAAGCGAAGTATGGGCCAGGCTCAGTGTCGTTGGAATCGCTCTTGGATCTCGTCGCACTGGCGACGATTGCCGATGTCGTTCCGCTGCAGGATGAAAATCGATTGTTTGTCCGAGAGGGGCTTGCTCAGATTTCACGTGGCGCTCGATGTGGGATACGAGCCTTGAAACAAGTTGCCGGTATTAATCGTGACTGCACGGCGGAAACCATCGCGTTTAAGCTCGGCCCCCGACTGAACGCGGCCGGTCGGCTTGATGAAGCCATCAAAGGTGTCAGGTTGCTGACGACCGAATCGGAACAGGAAGCCAAGGCGTTGGCTGAGGATCTGGATCGGTTGAATCACGCTCGCCGTGAACTTGAGGGCGCGATCTTAGAAGAGGCGCTTGCCCAAGCGGAGTCGCAACAATCGTCCGGCGCGATGGTCCTGTCCGCACGAGGCTGGCATCTCGGTGTCGTCGGCATCGTGGCTGCCCGCATTATGGAACGATTCCATCGTCCGACTGTCGTGATTGCGGTACACGATGACGGTATTGGAAAGGGATCGGCTCGAACAGTGCCGGGGTTTGATTTGTATCAGGCGTTGACTGGTTGTCGAGATTTGCTCGTGGCGTTTGGTGGACATCCCAGTGCTGCCGGCGTCACGATCCGAGAAGCGCAATTACCTGCATTTGCTGAGCGGTTTTCTGCGATTGCCGAGCAGTGGAGACGAGATACGCAGAGCACTCCCATCCTTCATGTAGATTCAGAAGTGCGATTGAACGATATTACGTTCGGACTGCTCCGTGAAATCGACACACTCCATCCCTTCGGCGCAGGGAATCCTGAACCCACCTTTGTGGTTCGAGACGTGAGCATTCTCAATGCTCGGGTGGTCGGCGAAAAACATCTGAAGATGACGGTTCGTCAGGATGGATCCATGCCGTTTGACAGTATCGGGTTTGGCATGAAGTCGTTGGAGGATCGCGGGTTGTCTTCGAACAGGCCCATCGATGTCGCTTGCACACCCGAACTGAATCATTGGAACGGCTACGACCGGATTCAATTGCGGATCCGGGACATTCGAGCGGCAGGGTGTGAGTAACGGATGATGTACGAAACGGTGACCGATATCGACCAATTACTGAGTCGTCTACACGCGTACCATCCTGAAGCGGACTTGGGCCTGGTGCGAAAAGCCTACGAGTTTTCAGCCAGAGCGCACGAGGGGCAAACACGCCGATCCGGCGAGCCCTATGTCAAACATCCGGTCGCAGTGGCCGGGGTGCTGACGTCACTCAAAACCGACGTCACGGCGATTGTGGCCGGGCTGCTTCACGATACGCTCGAAGATACGGTCGCGACCGCTGAAGAGTTGCAGAGGGAGTTCGGCGAAGAAGTCGTCCATCTTGTCGACGGCGTCACGAAAATTGGGAAAATCACGTTTCGCAGCTCAGAGGAACGCCAAGCTGAAAATTTCAGAAAAATGGTGCTGTCGATGGCCGATGACATCCGTGTCGTCATCATTAAGTTGGCCGATCGGCTTCATAACATGCGCACCCTGGAACATCTGAAAGAAAATAGGCGGTATGAGATTGCGAAAGAGACGTTGGAGATCTATGCGCCCCTGGCGAATCGGATCGGGGTCGGGTGGGTGAAAAATGAATTAGAGGATCTCTGCTTGAAGCATCTCAATCCGGATGTCTATGAGACCTTGCGGGTACGTGTGGCGAAACGCGATGAGGATCGTCAGCAGTACATTGAGGAAGTACGAGCCCTCGTCGAGAAGGCCTTGGCGGAGAATGGGTTGATCGGTGCGGTCTACGGGAGGCCAAAACACCTCTACGGCATCTATCAAAAGATGAAGAAGCAATCAATCTCCTTCGAGGAAGTGTACGACCTCACCGCATTGCGCATCATTACCGATACGAAGATGAACTGTTATGCGCTGCTCGGCGTCATCCATTCGTTGTGGCGCCCGTTACCAGGACGTTTCAAAGACTACATCGCCATCCCTAAATCCAACCTGTATCAGTCTCTGCACACGACCGTCGTTGGGCCGAAAGGCGAACACGTAGAATTTCAGATTCGTACGGAAGAGATGCATCGGGTCGCCGAATACGGCATTGCAGCCCATTGGAAATATAAAGAGCAGGGGCGTGTCCAGGATAAAGACAGCAAGGCCTTCGGATGGCTGCGGCAATTCATCGAATGGCAACAGGACCTCCCAGACAACCGTCAATTCATGGATTCGGTAAAGCTCGAGTTGTTCCATGATGTCGTCTATGTCTTTACGCCGAAAGGGACGGTGAAAGAGCTACCGAAAGGGGCCACGCCGGTCGATTTTGCCTATGCCATTCACACGGAGGTCGGTGATCACTGTGTGGGGGCGAAGGTCAATGGGAAGATCGTTCCGTTGAAGCACGAGGTGTCCAGCGGCGACACCATCGAAATTTTGACCTCGCCGAACCAGACGCCGCACAAAGACTGGTTGAAGTTCGTGCGAACGTCTCGGGCAAAAACGAAGATCAAGCACTGGATTAAGTCTGAGGAGCAGAAGCGAAGTCTTGAAATCGGCCGACGTCTCCTCGAAGCGGAACTTCGTCGCCACGGATTGGCTCCCTCGCAAGTCTCGAAATCAGATGCGCTGCTCGAGCTTGCCAATCAGGACGGCTACGCGACGATTGATGAACTCGCTGCGGCAGTGGGATTTGGCCACGTTGCGACGGCTCAGATCGTGGGGCGATTGATCGCTCCGACTACAGCAAAGAGTCCCACCCTTCCCGAGTCGGAACCTGTTCCGAAAGTCGCCAGTGGGAAGGGGATTGAGGCGAGTGTCTTGGTCAGGGGGGGGCGTGATCTTCTCATGCAGCTCTCGCGGTGCTGTAATCCTGTGCCCGGAGACAGGATCTTGGGATACATTACCCGTGGCAGGGGGCTGACCATCCATTCTGTCGAGTGCCCCAACTTGGGAGCCTTGGATTACGATCGAAATCGTCTGGTTGAAGTCGAGTGGGATACGGCCACACCGGGTCAGCATGCAGTCAACATTGCCGTCATTGCTGAAGATCGAACCGGGGTGTTGGCGAATGTCTCGTCGGCGATTGCCGAATCAGACGCAAACATCAGTCGTGCCGAAATTACGACGAGAGAAGATCGCAAGGCCGAATTGCATTTTGTCGTGGAGATTGCCGATACGAATCACCTCAATCGAGTATTAAAGGCCATTGAACGGGTGGAGGGCATTATTACAGCGCGGCGTCTACGGTCCTGGCGAGCAAAAACCTAAAATAGCATTGTTCACACGGAGCCGTTAAGGCTGGCCGAATTGAAGCCTTGTGCCTTTTTCGATCTTATACCCATCAACGGTTCCCCCGGCAATCTCAAGCACATATACGGCATCGGCGCTGTTCGGCCGGTATTGAGGACAGGAGTCGTCGCGTTTCGTGCAGATCGGGACGTTCCGCTCGATATGCGTGACTCGTTTTTTCTCATCCAGCCAGATGAGGTCAAGGGCGATCTTTGTATTCTTCATCCAGAAAGTCCAAGCCTGGGGCTCGCTGAAAAAAAACAACATGCCGTGATCCTTCTTCAAGGATTCCCGGTACATGAGTCCATACGCTCGTTTTGGCGGGGTATCAGCAATTTCTGCCCGGATGGTGATCCCTGCGGGTGTGCCAATGGAAATCAGCTCCGGGGCAGTTGCGCCTGAGACCGGCATAGAACCGAACCAGACTCCAACCACGATCAGAGAGACACTGACGCGCAATGTGTGTGGTAAATAAAACATGAACGCATCGTAATGTTTGGACTGTCTCCAGTCAAGGTTGTGCGTTCTGATGCCTATCGATCGAGCCGATTTCGGACTGAGTCATGTTGCAATCCCGTCAGGCCTTGTGCCATCCTCAAGCCCTGGTTAAGGAAGAGGGGCTCATGCAAGAAAAACGACGAGTGCTCTACAAGAAAGGTGTATTCGTGTGTCCCGGGTGTCGACAGTCCTATGTCCAGGAGAAATGGATCGAAGAGTGGCGGATTCGCTGCCACCGCTGTACCTATCGTGGAACATTGACGGAAGTCTCCGTCGAAGAGCATATGGAGGAAGAGACGTTTCGACGGTAGTAGCGTCTCTCCTTATGGTCGGCAAGTCGGAACGTCGTGCTCCCCTATCTCGTTGAGTACAAGTCCATTCATCGATGGCGGCGTCTTCTGGCCGTCGCGCTCACCTGCATCACTCTGACTTCGGGCTGCGTGGCGTTGTCACGCGCCGGTGATGCATTGCCCTCGATCAAGATCCTCGTCACCTACCATTCTCTCTCTGGTAATACTGAACGTATGGCGGAGGCCGTGGTGGCTGGAGCCAAGTCGATTGCCGGTACACAGGTTACGCTAAAACGTGTCGGACATGTGACAGCGGACGATCTGTTTTCGTCCGACGCCGTGGTCGTCGGCTCCCCGGTGTATTGGTCCAACATGTCCGGTGAGGTGAAGACGTTCTTCGACAACTGGCAGTTTAAGTTCGGCGTCTTCCCTGATTTTAAAATGAAAAATAAGGTGGGAGCGGCCTTTGCTACAGGGGGACAAATCTCAAGCGGCAAAGAAGTCACGATGTTGACGATTCTTGCTGCAATGCTGGGGAATCAGATGATCGTTGTGAGCGACGGCGGCGCATTTGGGGCATCGGCTACGACCGAGGGTGATAGCACAGGGATTGATGATCGCGAACTGGCTGATGCTAGAGCATTAGGTCGGCGTGTGGCTGAGGTCACGAAGCTTATTCAATCTGGAGCCTCGCGATGAGGAGATGAATGAGGACAGGATCAATTGGCTATGGAATTTTGTTGTGAACAGAAAAGTTTGAACGTTCCTATTGTTTCACCGGGGTGGTCGAAGCCCCCTGGACAGCAAGCGCGACTAATTCTTGGATGTTCTTGGCACAACGACCGCAGTTGCCGTTCTGCTTGAGGCCAAACTTAGACTTCAGCTGACAGGGCATCACAAACCCAGCCCGGCCCGCTTCACGGACATCTGATTCTGTAATTCCCCTACACAAGCAAACGTACATAAGAGGGCTCGATTCTCCAATCGACGATTATGAGAAGCATTATCAGTATGCCATGAGCCGGGAGATCTGTCAAGCACCCCTCCAAGGGCCAAATACCGCGTGGAAATAGCGCCTATATCAGAGTGGGCTAGGAGAGGGTCTCTTCGAGGTCGTTAACCATCTCCTTAATCGTATCAAAGCCTGATTGCCAAAAAGTCTCCGATGTCATATCGACGCCCACTTTGCTCAGAATATCGTGAGGGGATTGAGACCCACCGGCGGAGAGTAGTTCCAGATACTTGGGGACAAACGCGGCCCCTTGCTCCTTGTACATGCGGTATAGGGCTAAGACCAATAGGTTTCCAAAGCTGTAGGCATAGCAATAGAACGGACTGGCGAAGAGATGAGGAATCGACAGCCACTCCCATTGAAACTCGTCGGGTACTTTCACGTTCTTGCCGAATTGTTGCCGGAGCTCGGTGAGGTAGGTTTGCGCCAGTTGGTCGCCCGTTGCGCCGTCCGCGACCATTTGATGAGCCAGCTGTTCAAACCGGACAAAATAGGCCTGTCGGAGGATGGTCGCGTAAATATCGTCCAATTGGTTTAACAGCAGTCCCTGTCGGACGGTCTTTTTTGGTTCCTGGGACATCAGAGCATCCGAGAGAATGCGTTCGCCGAACACCGAGGCCGTCTCCGCCAGTGGGAGGGTCGAATGAAACGTAAAGACCGAATGGTCCTTCGCCATCATGCCATGGACGGCATGGCCCAGTTCATGCGCCATCGTGGCCACGTCTCGAGCTTCGCCCGTAAAGTTGAGCATGACGTAGGGAGTTAAGCCCGGCACGACACTATAGCAATAGGCGCCGCCGAGTTTTCCGGGGCGTGTCGGCGCATCAACGTGGCGTGCTCGAAAGACTTCTTCCGCCAGATCGGCCAGTTGAGGCGAGAACCCACGATAGGCTTCGAGCACCATCTTCACGGCGTCGTCGTATCGATATTTCTTCGTTTCGGTCTTGTGAGGAGCATAAATGTGGTATCGACTCATCGACGTGATCTTGCACACTTTGGCTTTCAGCCTAAAGTAGGTTTGAAAGATCTCGGCATTCTTGGCGCAGGTGGCGAGGAGGACATCTACGGCCTGGTCCGGGACATCATTGCCGAGGTTTCGGGTGGCAATCGGAGCAGTGAAGACTCGGAGTTCGACATTCTCCGATTTCCAATCGTTCACGAGAGTTCGATACATTTCTCCAATCAGATCCCGCTGGGCTGAAAACACGCGATAGAGTTCTTGATAGGCGGCCTGACGAACGGAAGCCCGAGGACTCCGCACATGGCACATGAGCTGCTCACGATTCATCGTGCGTTTTTTTCCATCGACCGTGAGGGTGAAGGTCAGTCCGTTGGTCACCACATCGTAGAGCGTGTTCACCGCGCTGCGTCCGGTGACATTTTTGACGTTGATGATTTTTTCCTCGGCTTCCGAGAGCGTATGGGCTTTGTACCGCCTGATAGTTTCGAGGTGATACCGGAGATCCCCCGCATCGGCCATCAATCGTTCAGCGTTGAACGAATCGACGCTCTGCCACCAGAGATCGAAGAAGAGCAGGCGATTGTTCAGTGCTGTGAGGCGCTCCTCGATGCGAGACTTGAACGAGCGGGACTTCGCATCCTTCGTATCCTCAGAAAACCCGAGATAGGCAAACGCTCCCAAACGGTTTGAGAGTTCGGCAATGGATTCGAGCAGCTTGAGAATCGCCAGAAAATCAGGGGTCGTGATGGTCGCCTGCAATCGAGGGCGCGCTGATTCGACCTGTCCAACGAGTTTCCCTAGGTCAACCAGGTTTCGTTCCACATCGAGCGGTGCATTCTTCACGAGATCACTGAGGTCCCATCGGTTACGCGCGACGGGAGCGGCGGTCCTGCGACGAGGGCGTTGAGCGCTCATGAACCATCTCCTACGGCTAGGGTGAGTCGGTGTCCGAATGGCCATGATCTTATCATCAGGCCATGCCGCCATTGGGAAAAATATTTGAGCGGGAAAAGCCATCCGATAGCGTTGACAGCGCATCCATAGGATGCAAAGATCGCATGTATAGACCCATGAATGATCACGAACTGCAACGGGTCGTCCAATATGTGACCGCCAGCACCTCGTATGCGCGAGACACGGTGGGGGATGTTCTTCGTACGGGCTTTGCCGAGCTGTCGTCGCTTGCCACTCAGTCGACTCAATCCTTTGAGAGGGATGCGTTGCTCGAATATGTGTCGCAGTGGACCATGAAGCAGACAGGGCAGCCGGAGCCCCTGGTTCGTGAAGTGTTGGGTTGTGCGGGTCGATGGTTGGACGAACTGTATGACGAGGTGGCGCAGCGACGGCCGGAGTCGCTTGGGTTATCTGCGAACGACGACGAAGACTCGGCGCCGGTATGAGCGATGGCGAGATTTCGGCCCCGAACGACATTCCGGCTGGTTACGCACCTTCGAGGTGAACAGCCAGGTCCGATCCCCGCCTGGAAGCGGGAGGAACAAGGCCTTTCACGCCACCTTCAGGACCGGTGGTCGACCCTCCATCGTCATTGTGCTGATTCTTCGAGTCATCTTCGCCTCGTCCGACTTGTCAGACGCCTCACGCACGCCGATTATGGCGTGAGGGAATCTGCGCTCGCTGAGGTGGAACTGGCCACCCAGCTGATTCGAACCGGAATCCATGTCACGTTCTTGCCTGAATCCCAAGCACGAACGGCCGATCTCGAATGCCGTGTCGGGCACGAGCGGTTTTTCGTGGAAGTCACGACGATGGTGGGCTCAGCTGAGCGACAACGATTACCGCTTCGCGGACTCCATCGTGATGAAGCTGCCGGGGATGAGGAAGATCGGGGGGTGGTTCTGACTCATCGCATCCTCGCGCGCATCAGACAGAAGGCGAAGCAACTGGCCGACTATGCTGATCCGGTAGTCCTCAGCATCTCCATCCCACGAGCCGATCTGCAGGGGGACAAACCTTCCCGGACTGAACCGACTTGGCTGGATCTGAAGATCCTGGCTGGGATGGTCACGGTGCTACTGACCGAGCTCTCGACCCTCAGTACGGTATTGATCTCGCTGTGGGATGTGGAGCCTGTACCATCCAAGGCCGGAACAAGGCTGGTCAACGTCGAACTGATTGAGCGGCCCAAACGGCAAAAGACTCAACCTCGGGTGCGTATGTTAGTCCTAAATCCCAGTGCCTCAGCCCCACTTTCCGAATCCCATCATGATTTGATCCGGCAAACGCTCTAGCTCTGCCAGGTGAGGCGCAAGTGTGAAGGCGAAGGAAACGGCCAGAGGAGCACAGGCGTGTCATCACGACCCAAGTGAGAGCTTGAGGGCCTCCAAATTCTTCGTCACCATGGCATCCCCGTTCTTGGTCGAGACCTCAATCCCGGTGGCACAGACGGTTCGACATTCGTCGATGCGGCCCAGTTTCTGAAGCGACTGAGCGAGCCCGTAGTAGGCGGCTGAATAGGTGGGCTTGACGGTGACGCATTGCCGCAGCGATGTGGCGGCTTCCTCAAAATTGCCGTCGTCCATATAGGCCTTCCCCAAGCCGAACCAGGCGACATCGTCGTTCGGATCCATCGCGAGTACTTTTTTGAGCGGTTCTATCCTTGGATTCGGCATGATCGTCCTCCATTGTGACTGCGCCGACGATAACAGCGCCGACGAACGTTGTCTATGGCGTTTTCTGCATGATACTCTGCATAGAGAATTTCGTATCTCGTTTTAATGTTGAGTTAATCAGACGAACAACGCTTCACGGTTACATGGGAAAGACAGGTCTCATCTATCATCCCGCCTATCTTGAGCATGATATGGGACCGGGCCATCCGGAATCACCCAACAGGCTGCGTGCGATCATGCAGCGGTTAGAGGAGAGTGGGACGGGTGCTCGTTTGGTGAAAATCGAGCCGAGACAAGCCGAGGATGAGTGGGTCACGCAAGTGCATACTCCTGGCTATATTGCTTCGCTCAAGCGAGCGGCTCCTGCCACCGGACGTGTCTCGCTCGATCCGGACACGTCGATGTCGCCCGGCTCACTGACCGCCGCGTACTTGGCGGCTGGCGGGACATTGGTGGCAATCGATGCGATCATGGAAGGGCAGGTGGATCATGTGTTCTGTGCGGTCCGTCCTCCTGGGCACCATGCCGAGGCCGGTCGCGCGATGGGCTTCTGTCTGCTCAATAACGTGGCGATTGCCGCTCGCTATATCCAGAAAAAGTATGGGCTGAGGCGAGTGCTGATTGTCGATTGGGATGTCCATCATGGGAATGGCACACAGCACAGCTTTGAGGACGATCCTTCGATTCTCTTCTTCAGCACCCATCAGTACCCCCATTATCCAGGGACGGGTCGAGGAACCGAGCGCGGGAAGGGAGCCGGGGAGGGACTGACGATCAATGTGCCGATGGAGGCAGGCGAGGGAGACGAGGAATATCGCACTATCTTTCTAAGGTCGTTGGTGCCTGCCGCCGATGACTTTCAGCCTGAGTTTGTCATTATCTCGGCGGGGTTCGACGCCCATAAGGACGATCCTTTGGCCAGTATGCAGTTGACGGAAGCAGGGTATGCAGAACTTACCGCGATCGTGGCAGGGATCGCCAAACGCCATGCGAATGGCCGTATTCTCTCCTCACTCGAAGGGGGGTACAATCTGACGGCGCTCGCCGCCTCCGTGGAGGCTCACGTCAAGGCGCTATTGAACGCATGACTCGTGGAGTAAAAATTCTTCTTGGTCTCGGCGTTGTCGCTGGATTTGTCTACCTATATTACACCGAAATCAAGCCGGTCGTGATTTTCGGGCTGCGCTCGGATTACGCGCATGCGATTCCATTTCAGGACGTACCCCAAGGATTGGCCAGCCTCAAGGCTGAGGCCTGTGGCCAATGTCACCGTGAAATTTATGAAGAATGGAAGACGAGCATCCATGCGCATGCCTACGAAGATCCGTTCTTCCAAGCCTACTGGAAGAAGGATAAGAACATTTGGGTTTGTCTTAATTGTCATACCCCACTCGAGAATCAGCAGCCCACGCTGGTAAAGGAGATTCCACGTGGGCGAGTCGAGAAAGCCGTTCAAGAACCTAACCCTCGGTACGATCCTGAGTATCAGAAAGAATCGGTGACGTGTGCGGTCTGTCATGTTCGTGACGGCGTGATTTATGGTCCGTTCGAAGACTCGGTGGCACCACACCCGACGAAGTATGATCCCAACTTTAGAACGGCACAACCTTGCTACCGCTGCCACAATGTCGTGTCCGGGCCGGCACAGTTTTACAATGTCGGACCCTGCGGTACCTATGCCGAGTATGAGGGCAAATTCTTCATGCAGGAACGTGGGTTTATCTGTCAGAGTTGCCATATGCCCGAGATCGAGCGACCGGTGGCTCTCGGTGGGCCAGTGCGTAGGGGGCGTCAGCACCTCTGGCGCGGCGGGCATGATCCGGATATGGTGAAACGGGCCGTGGCGGTGCAGGTGAAGGTAGACCAGGCCTCGCCAAAGCCTGGCGATCAACTCAGCGTGACACTCACGCTTATCAACGCCGGGGCTGGGCATAAGATTCCAACGGGAGATCCCGACAGATTTTTTACTGTGGAGTTTTCAGTAGAGGATCAACAGGGAAACGTACTCGCGCAGCAGAGCTCGACGATGGGACGGTGGATCTTGTGGCAGCCGGCGATCGTCGAGTTGTACGATAACAGGCTCTTGCCGTTGGCCAGCCGAGAATATCAATTTGCCTATCGTTTGCCGGGAACCCTAGACGGACTGCGTCTCAGAACGCGCGTGCGCTACCATATTTTGACGGATGCACAGCACGAGATGCTACAAACGAAGTACGGTCTCACGGGGGATGATCCCTATCGCTTTGTGGTCTATGATCGGGACGTTCCACTGTCCGGCGATGTGAACTTTGCATGGGCGAAAGAGGCAGATCCCGTGCCAAACCAAGCCGTCTCTCGCGAGACGAGGAACTGCCAGGCGAGGGGCTGACCGATGACTGTCGCGTACGAAGAAAAGGGAGAGGAACGACACCGTGATTCATCCGTTATTGATTGATACTGAGTCCCTTCAGCAACAGTTAGGACGACCGGACCTCGTCGTTATCGATGTGCGGGGCAAGGCTGCCTACGAATTCGGCGGCCATATTCCTGGTGCCGTCCATTCCACCTGGCATGACTATAGCGATCCCAACGCCGTGCCGAAGGGGTTGCTGAATCCCGACCTGGGAGAGATTGAGCGCATTCTTTGCCGTCTCGGAATCAACAACAACAGTGACGTCGTCATCTACTCCAACCCCTTCGACAACTGGGGAGATGAAGGGCGGATGTTTTGGATGTTGGAATATTTCGGTCATACGCGCCTTCGTGTGTTGGATGGGGGGTGGGTGAAGTGGACGGCCGAGAAGCGACCGTTTGATCATGGGCACGCCTCTGCGCCAATGGGGACCTTCAAGGCTCATCCGGTCCAATCGTTGCTCACGGTGAAAGAGGACATTAAAGCAATTGTCCGATCGGCCCATCCGCAGACAGCGATACTCGACGCCCGTAGCGTTGAAGAATTTCTTGGGAAAGAAGTATCCGGAATTCCACGAGCCGGACATATCCCTTCAGCCATCCATGTGGCCTGGAACGGGTTTTTGAATAAGGATGCGACCGTCAAGGCTCCGGCCGTCATCAAGGAAATGTTGGAGGCCAAAGGCATTCGAAGCGGTCAGGACATCATTTGCTACTGCACCGGTGGCGTTCGGTCAGCCTGGCTCTATTTTATTCTCCGACTGATTGGATATCCGAAGCTCAGCAATTACCCGGGCTCGTGGTGGGAGTGGAGTCGGGACTTTGCGGCTCCGGTCGAGAAAGATTTACACGCACTCCAGAAAATTCTTGGCTTTAATCCATCAGCCAAACATTCTTGACAGTGCTGAGGGGTGCTGTGTAAGGTGAAGCGACGATAGGCAATCGACGCAAACTGCGAGTTCTTAACCATCAAGGAGGCAGCCATGATGAGTAGAATCGTTCGTAGTACGATGTTGGTATTCGGTCTGAGTGCGTTGGTCGGTGTCCCGGTGCTGAGCAGCTCGGCATTTGCCGGGAATAAGCACATGGGTGAAGCGGTCGAACATGCGCAAGGCGCCGCGTCACATGGGAAGGAAGGGCATGCAGATGCCTGTGTTGAGCATGCGAGTGAAGCACTCAAGCATGCGCAAGCAGCAGGAATGAAAAATCCTCATTTGGATGAGGGGGTAAAACATCTGACGGAGGCCGTGAAACACGGAAAGGCCGGGCATGCAGACGCCTGTACCGAACATGCCAATGGGGCAGCCATGCATCTGGCCGAAGTGAAGTAACAGACGTCGTTCTCCATTACGGCTGACCAAACCTGTTTTCAAGAACGGGCAGGGATATCATCCCTGCCCGTTCTTGCATAAAGGGGAATGTAGGATGAGAGTCGGGTTTTACCAGTTTGATCCGCAGTTCGGTGAAGTGGTCGCAAACCTTGACGCAGTCACGGCCAAACTGGAACAGGCGGATGCCGACCTCATTGTGCTCCCGGAACTATTCGCATCAGGCTATCAATTTGTTTCTCCGGAAGAGGCCCTGCGGTTAGCCGAGCCGGTGCCTGATGGTGTGACGGTTCGTCGCTTGAGCGATCTCGCGAAACGGCGCAAGATGTATCTCGTGGCGGGGCTTCCGGAGCGATCAGGGACTCGCTGTTACAATTCCGCTGTGGTCGTAGGACCGTCCGGTTTTCTCGGCTGTTATCGAAAGACCCATCTCTTCTCTGAAGAGACGCAGTACTTCAGCCCTGGGGACTCGGGGTTTCACGTCTGGGATATCGGGCCGGCGAAGATCGGCGTGATGATCTGCTTCGATTGGTACTATCCTGAGGCTGCAAGGACCTTGGCTCTGCAGGGGGCGGACATTCTGTGTCATCCCTCCAACCTGGTGTTGCCGAACTGCCCGGATTCCATGCCGGTACGGTGCCTGGAAAATCGGGTGTTCGCCGTCACCTGTAATCGGATTGGAAGCGAAGCCCGTGACGGCAAGGAGCGGTTGACCTACATCGGCCAAAGTGAAATCGTGACTCCCAAAGGGGTGATTACACATCGGGCCTCCCGCGATCAAGAAGAGTTGACCATCATCGATATCGACCCTGCCGAGGCTCGTAACAAAGCCTTGAATCGCTTCAACGACTTGTTTCGTGACCGCCGTATGTCGCTGTACAAACTGTAGTTGCCCATGTCATCACGCTGCCGAGATGAGCCCAGCGCTTGCGTAACTCACATGGGCACGGTAGGATTTCTGATATGAGCACCGAACTCCGAAAGGGCATTTTTCTTATCGCGGCGCCGAGCCTCCGCGATCCGAACTTTCGGCAGACCGTCGTCCTGCTGTGCGAGCATGGACCGGAGGGGGCGCTTGGTGTCATCGTCAACCGCCCGACGGCCATGTCTATTTCTGAGGCCCTCCCACAAGTGCCGGTGATTGAGGGGGCTGGTCATGTCCTCTATGCCGGGGGGCCTGTCCAAACGAATCAGGTCATGCTGCTGTATCGGGGTGATACGTTTCCCGACAACGCGCACCATGTGTTCGACGGAGTGTGCCTTGGGGGTGATGTCGGTATGGTTGAGCGGATTCTGACCGCATCTGAGACCAAAGAATTCTTTCGCGCCTATCTTGGGTATTCCGGATGGGGACCTGGTCAGCTTGAGAGTGAGATGAAGACCGGGTCATGGATGACGTTACCGGCCGACCCACAAGCCGTGTTTGAGAAGGATCCGACGCGCGTCTGGGGAGATATCCTTGTCACGTTGGGTGACGCCTATCGTCCCTATGCCGAGATGCCCTTCGATCCGACCTGCAACTAGCGCCGTTCCGGCTGTTTCTTGGAATTCCCTCACGTCATTCTTGAAGCTGGTCTCAATGGGTGTTAGGGTCCTGGTCTGATCCTGGGAGGCGCAGCAACCACGTGCATCAATCGAAGGCAGAAACGTTCCTGAGAAAATTGCATGAACGCCCGCATCAGCCGATCGGGCAATGGTTGCGTGCGCCGGCCCATGTGCATTTCAAAGCGTTTCGCATGTCCGATCCTCCGACACAGCGTCCGGCCAGCCGGGCAGAATTCCAGTCACTTCTTGAGACGCTCAACGTGGCAGCGGAGTCCACCGTGTTGAAGGAAACGTTCGGATACGGTGTTAAGGAATCAGCGGGAGGCGATCGCCTGATTCTTGTGTGGCAGGCTCACACGGAATACTACAATTACCAGATCTGGCACCTTCCGGCCAAACCGGAGGTCTCATTCGGTCCACTGACCTTTCCAGAGTACACATTCATAATCTCGCCGCTCGGAAATCTCGTCTGCCGACTCGATATTCTGCTCACGGAGGAAGCATTGCCAACAGGCGAGCACATGCCGCTCGTATTTCCCGGGCCGGTACTCTACGGTAGCCGGATCTTCGACGATTCGACCAACGTAGTCACCAGTTTTACTCCGGATGAGTTGGGGCGTGAACGTTACTGGGTGAGTCTCAAGCCGAAGGCTCAGGCCTCGCGGTTGAAGGATATTGTGGATGCCATCGTTCGGATTGAGACCTACTACCATTTGTTGTTGATGCAGAAACCGCTGTTCTCTGCCGCCATCGATCATGTCTATAAATTCGAGAAGGTGCATCTAGAACAACGAGAAATCATCACCTCTCATATCGGGCACGCCAACTCGGAGACGTTACAGCGATGGCTGAACAGTTTGACCCAGGACTTACTGAAAACCAACCGTATGGCCGGTCAATTACACTTCGAACTGTCGGCCTCGATTCCCTACGACAAGATCGTGCATACCACCCTGGCCTCCATCGGAGAACAGCGGATGGACTCGTATCGTCCGATCTCAGATTATGTTCTGAGCGGCGTCACTGGTGTCGCGGAAGGCTATCAGCAACTCTTGCGACGTGTCGATACGCTTCGCGGTGGCTTCGAGGGCATCATCGCTATCATTCGTACGCGCATCGACTTGATTCTGGAAGCACAAAACCTGTCGCTCCTCCAAAGCGTCGATAAGACGACCAAAAGCCAGGTCCTCCTTCAGCACACCGTCGAAGGGTTGTCGGTCATCGTGATTGCGTACTACCTAGCTGGGTTGGCGGGATATGTCTTCAAGGGGCTTTCCGAAATGGGCTGGCTCGGCAATGCGAATCTTGCCTCAGCCGTCTTTGTTCCGGTCGCCATTGCGCTGGCGTTTGCAGTCACGGCCGTCAGTAAGAAGCTTCTGCACAAAAAGCTTGCGAGTGATCAACCAGCGTCGAAAAACGATCATCTGACGGACTAGTACATGATTTGATCGGCGCTGTTGCTCCCTTCAGTCTTCCACTCTAGGGTCGCAAGTGTGACTCGGCAATTTACCATCTCAGTGTCCACCCTCTTTATTCAGATCATTCCGTTTCAGCGATAGACACCAATTGATCAGTGCTTTCGTTAAAGAGTGTTCAGCGTTGGCACGAACGAGCACGTTGGACCAATGGTGGGGGGATCACTACATCGCCGTTCTTTTCGATTTTTGGCGGTCCTTCGTACAGATCAATGATCTGAGCTCATGGTGTATCAGATCCGATACGCCACATGGATCTATTTCGATACATCAGGCTCGGAACGCGAACGTTCAGGGTATGTGTACGTAGTAGCACGATCCACGCAATCAGGCGAGATTTCTCCTGTGTTCACAAAGCTGAATGCGCTAGTGGAGGCTTGGCATCATGCTTGCTGATCTAATTAACACAGCCATGCATACGCTGAACGGTTCGAGCATCAGCTCGAACGAAATAATTGTAAACCCATCAGCAACTAGGAGGAATCATGTTGACTGCAAAAGAGTTTCTAGGAGATGCCCGTCTCAACCCTGAATTTAAGCGTCCATTGATTGATGCGTTGAAACTATGGAGGCTGAACACGTACGTTGATATTTTGGTTGTGGTCGATACAGAGATATCGACGGATCCCGCAGATGATTTCGGTATTGCGAGCGTGATCGAGCTGATTCGTAACTCAAAGGTCGGCTGTATGCGGTTTCGAGTCGACATTGCGTTACGCAATGGAGAGGCTCCAAACATTGTTGCCTCACCGACGATTCACTAACCCAAGTATCGGGGATTTCGGTTTAATATGATGGACGAGGCAACGTCGGTGATCGATAAGTATGAGCAGATCTGGTGTTTCGGGTTTAAGCCGAGCAATTCCGGTAGCCCTAATGATGCCGAAATTGATCAGCCAGGAGCGTTTCCTGCCAGTGATGCTGAGCTCTTGAAGTTGAGTCAGTGGATGAAGGACAAGAAAGGTGGGTTGTTCGGCACTGGCGACCATCACTTCTTAGGCGCCTCCATGTGTCGTCGTATCCCAAGATTGGGTACGATGCGCCGTTGGACGAATGCCGATGGAGTCCCGCCAATTGGCACTCCTGCGCGTATTGATACCTTGCGCCCACCTTCACCGGCATACGAACCGGGAGCGCCTGGCGGACCGCTTCCTTTGAATAATTCTCCCCATCAGGGAGACTTGACTCCGCAACCGATCCAGTGGGTGACGTGGAAGAGTTCATTTTGGCCGTTCGGGATTCGCAAACGGCCCCATCCCGTGTTGTGCCACCCTACATTGGGGCCAATTGATGTGATGCCTGACCATGCCCATGAAGGTTTGTGTGTGGATACGGGAGCGGTTCTGTTGGGTGGTACGTACAATTTTGGCGATGGTGTTCAGTCTGAATACCCGAATGCCATTGATGGTGGACCAAAGCCGGCACCGCAGGTGATTGCCTATGGAAGCAATCTTGGCGATCCACCATATAATTTTGGAAAATTTGAGCAGCCTGCACGATCATCGAATCCGATGATCTCTGTGTATGATGGGCATCGGGCAGGGGTTGGTCGCGTGGCGACCGATTCGACATGGCACCACTGGATGGACGTGAATATTGACAATATGAAAGCGGCCAACAATGATGACTGGAAGAAGATTAGTCGATACTTTATCAATCTAGCCGTCTGGCTGAATCCACCAGGTTTTTCAACACGCTGCTTGTATCTGTCGGCGGTGGTGAGTCATTTTGAATATCCTGGCTTTCAGGAGTTTTCGCCTGGTCTTTCTACTCGCGAGCTTGGACGTAGTTTACGCACACATTTGATCAAGTATTACGGGCCATGTTGGGTGACCGAGCATATCTGGGATATCATTTGGGAGCGTAAGCTATTGCCTTTCGATATCCTGACCAAGGTGAAGCCCCAGATTGAGCAACTTGATAGCGATCCAGACATTGTTGAAGAAGTTGTGTTGGGCACGTTGGTCGAGGCTACCATGAAGCAGGCGGAAACTATCAAAGCCGCTGCGGCAGCAGGCAAAGCAGAAGTTGACATTGCTATACCAGAGCTCGGTGAATTGTTTGCGGAGCCGCTTCGGAAATCAATTGGTGCGATGGCTCAGGATCTCCAGAAGCGGTTCGAGAGCGGGGTAAAGATCTTTAAGGACATGCGTAACTGATACGTGTTTTGGTAGACGTGCATGGCCTTGCGCTTGAGGCGGGGTCATGCACTAAATCAACTCTTACGCGAAGCTGAAACCGGCCCTAGTTAGTATGGCAACGGATTGTCGAGTCTGAGGTTATTGAATAAGAGCATCAAACATCTTCGCGTAGGCTAGTTGGTCTCAACGTGTATGCTAGGAACCGCCCGGTATGGGATGCCGCAACGTTTGCCACTTGCTCCGGCCTCCCTTCCGCCACGATCTGTCCGCCGGCGGCACCGCCTTCTGGGCCGAGATCGATGATCCAGTCGGCGGATTTGATGACATCGAGGTTGTGTTCGACGATCACCAGCGTGTTGCCGGCGTTCACGAGTTTGTGGAGTACGGCGAGGAGCTTCTTGATGTCTTCAAAATGTAGCCCGGTGGTCGGCTCATCCATGATGTAGAGCATGCCGTTGGGTGATTGGTTTCTCGAGCTGACTGTGAGGGACCTGTTCCCTTTCCCAGAGGTCAGCTCCGCGGCGATTTTCAATCGCTGAGCTTCGCCGCCTGAGAGGGTCGTAGCGGATTGTCCAAGTCGCAAGTAGCCGAGACCGATAGACGTCAACAGATGCAGTCGCTCCTGGAGCTTCAGTGCCCCGGCAAAGAAAGACAAGGCTTCCTCCACCGTCATGTTGAGCACTTCTGAAACATTCTTCCCTCGATAGTGAATCTTCAAGATCTGAGGCTTGAAGCGCTTTCCCTCACAGATCTCGCAGGGGGTATAGATGTCTTCAAAAAAATACATCTCCAGCTTTTCGACTCCGCTGCCTTCGCAGCGATCACAGCGGCCACCGGCCGCGTTGAATGAAAAGTGGCCAGGGGTGAATCCCTGCCGCTGCGCGTCACGTTCCGAGGCGAAGAGCTGACGGATCTCATCGAACGCTTTCAAGTACGTAATCGGGTTGGATCGGGGAGTCCGCCCGATCGGCTGCTGGTCGATCAAACGAACACCCTTGAGGTGCTCGAGACCTTTGATCGCCTTGAATCGGCCCATCGGCAGAGATTCCACGCGAAAGGCGCGGGCGATCGCCCGATACAAGGTGTCTTCAATCAAGGTGCTCTTGCCCGATCCGGAGACACCGGTCACACAGACCAACATGCCGAGCGGAATGCGGACGAGGAGGTCTTTGAGATTATGTTCAGCTGCTCCGGCGAGCACGAGCATTTTGCCGTTGCCTCTCCGCCGCTTGGTCGGGAGAGGAATGGAGTCTTCGCCGCGCAGATATCGAGCGGTGGTTGCCCGACGGTTATGGATGAATTCGTGGGTGGGCGCGGCACAGACAATCTCACCGCCCTTTTCACCAGACTGAGGGCCCAGTTCAACCAGATAGTCAGCTGATTCGATCATGTGGCGATCATGCTCCACGACCACCACCGTATTGCCGGTGTCGGCCAGGTCGTGGAGAATGCCGGCAAGCAAGTCCGTATCTCTCGCGTGAAGGCCGATGGTCGGTTCGTCGAGGACGTACAGAGTGCCCACGAGTCGAGAGCCGAGCTGGTTGGCCAATGCCACACGTTGCGCCTCTCCTCCAGACAGTGTTTTCGTTTGCCGATTGAGTGTCAGGTAGCCCAGGCCGACGCGTTGGAGAAAGCCTAGTTTCGCTGAGAGCTGCCGGAGAATATCGGCGGCGATCTCTTGTTCAAACGGGCGCAGAGGCAGCGCTTCTGTCCATCCAGCGAGACTCTCGACTGTTTGCTCCGTTGCCTGGTGGATATCGTATCCGGCAATCTTGACGAACAGCGCCTCCGGCCTTAGGCGGCTTCCATGGCAACCGGGGCAATCGAAGGGAGTGCGATAGCGGCTGAGGAACACGCGGACATGCAGTTTGTAGCGCTTGCCTTCGAGGTATTCGAAGAAATCGTTGATGCCGTCAAACGACTTGTTGCCCTCCCAAAGCAATCGTTGCTGGTCCATCGGCAACGACTTGAATGGAACGTCAACATCGACGTCCTGTTTCTTCATTGCAGTAAGCATCTGCTTTTGCCACCAGGCAGAGCTGGGTTTGCTCCAAGGCTCGACAGCGCCCTCTGCGAGTGACTTGGCGGAGTCGGGGATGACGAGCTCTGGGTCATAGCGCAGCACATTCCCAAAGCCTTTGCATTCAGGACAGGCGCCAACGGGATGGTTGAATGAAAAGAGAATAGGCCGTAGAGGCTCAAAGGTTCGACCACAACCCTGGCAAAGAAATTTGGTACTGTAAGATTGTCGTCCATGGTCGATGATGTCGACCGAACAGCGCCCCTCTCCTTCGCGGAACGCTGTTTCAACCGCTTCGACTAGACGAGTTCGGTTGTCTTCCCTAATTACTAGGCGATCGAGGACGATGAAGAGGTCAGGGCATTGGTGGAGCGAAGGCTGTCCGATGTCGTGCAGAGCCAGTACGTCGTGATTCGTTTTAATTCGTGTGAAGCCCCGCGTGAGAAGCGATTGGACGAAGGTGGCTTCTTCCTTGGCGGAGGGAGTTGCAATTGGAACAAGCACCATGGCTCTGGCGTCGAGCCATCGCTTAAGCAGATTATCTGCAACCGTGTCCGGCTGAAACGAGCGGGCCTCTTGTTTGCAAGCTGGGCAGGTGGGTTTGCCAATCTTGGCAAAGAGGAGACGGAGCAGGTCCGCGATCTCCGTCGTCGTGCCGACTGTGGAACGAGCCGTACGCACCTGATTCTTCTGCTCAATGGCAATCGCCGGCCGTACGTTGAGAATACGATCTATATCCGGACGGGCTACCTTGTCGAGAAACATGCGGGCATAGGTTGAGAGCGACTCAACGTATCGCCATTGGCCTTCCGCGAAGATCGTGTCGAACGCGAGGGACGATTTCCCCGACCCTGAGACTCCGGTAATGGCCGTTACTTTGTTATGGGGAATCTGCAGTGAGACGTTCTTGAGATTATTCTGTCGAGCGCCTTCAATGATGAGGTGATCAGTCGAGGATTTGGGGGGCAGAGAGTTCGGCACGGTGAAGGCTCCTCTTGGTGAAAGGCCGAGTATGGTAGCAATACCTCTAGATCTGTTCAATGAGGCCAAATCGACCCCGAGTTGAGTCTTTGTCTTTGTCTGATGGAGGCGTAGAATGCGCCCTGTACTTAGCCTCCTCGGTTAGCCTGAAATTGTTATGGCCACCATCTATCTCTCATCCACCTACGAAGATCTCAAGGATTTCCGATCTGCGGTGGTACGCGCGCTTCGCCAAAGCCAATATTACGTGATCAACATGGAAGATTATGTGGCGAATGCCCAGCGGCCGGTTGACACGTGTTTCCAGGATACTAAGAACGCGGATATCTATGTCGGCGTCTTTGCGTTTCGATATGGGTATATTCCGCCTCCTGGGCATGATAATCCGAATGGGTTGTCGATTACCGAGCTCGAACTTCGCTATGCCCAGCATCTCAAAAAACCTTGTTTGACGTTTCTTGCTGATCAAACAGCGCCTGGCTTTCCGCAACAGTTTGTGGATGCGTTCACCGGCGAGGGTGAAGCTGGAAAGCACATCAAGCGATTGCGTGACGAATTGAGCCGCGAGCGGACGGCGAGCTTCTTCTCAGCTCCATACCAGCTGGCTAGTTTGGTTCAGGCTGCAGTGACGAGCCACCTGAAGACACACAACCTATCTCCATTGTCGGGTGCACAACAATCGACAGCTTCTTCGGCTGTTATCTGGGATATCAGGAAAAACGGCTCACCGTATCCAGGACTCATGCACTTCTCTCGGGAATATGCGCCGGTGTTTTTCGGGCGGGAGAGAGAGGTGCGCGAGATACTCGACCGTATGCGGGAGCCTGACGGCCGCTTCCTTCTCATTAGTGGAGCCTCAGGCAGTGGGAAGTCGTCGCTCGTTGATGCCGGTATTCTGCCTAGAATCGAGAAAGATGGGATTGTCAGAGGCAAGAGGTACACATGTGTACGAATGGTACCGAGCAGGGGTAGCGATCTCTTCGATGCCCTGTTCAGGACGTTACATCCCTACTTGGAACGCGTTGGAATGGATGCCTGCCGGTTAGCTGAAGAGTTACGAACGAAGCCATTTAACCTATCTAAGTACATGCAGGAAATCGTGGCCAATGGATTGCATACCAAGGGGCTTGTGTTGTTCCTGGACCAGATGGAAGAACTATTTGCTGTTCGTGATGAGAACCAATCCCAGACATTTCTTTCAGCGCTGTACAAGGGCACTCATGATGCCAACCTTCATGTCATTGCCACGATACGTAGTGACTTTCTGCAGTACTGTCATGAGCACGAGAATCTCCTGCACGTGTTGAATGGGCGAGGCCACTATGGGCTTGGTCCGATTGATGCGTGGAGCCTGAGTGAGATGATTGCCAATCCTGCTCACTGTTCAGGACTCACAATCGCCGAGAGGCTAGTCAGACGTCTGGTGGAGGAAGTTGGCCATGGACAGGGGAGTTTACCACTGCTCGCATTTGCCTTATGGCAATTGTTTGATAGGCGAGTAGGGGATGAGCTCACTGAAGCGGCGTTCGATCAGCTGGGTGGTCTCACTGGTGCGATTCATAACCATATCACAACTGTTGAGGATAGCATTGTTACGTTGTTAGGGGCGGATGAAGTGCCAGTCTTTGCGAAGATCTTCGCAGCACTAGTAGTGGTCACCATTGATCGTATGCCCATACGCAGATGGGTTTCAAAGGAGAGTTTTGATGTCAAGGTGCAATCCGTGATCGATGTTCTAGTCAAAGAGCGATTGCTCAATGCTGATAAAGGCAAAGAGCACGAGAGTCTCATCGCAGTAGCGCACGAAGCGCTCTTTGGGGGTTGGTCGAGGTTGGCAGCATGGATTGAAGCCCACCGAGAGGAGTTATTTATCCTACGTCAAGCAGAGATCGAAGCCGGCGAGTGGGAAAGGCATGACTATGACCTCAATTTTTTGTGGTCTGAAGAGCGCCTTATGAACCTACGTAAGATTATCGAAGGTCTTGGCCATGAACGAGTCTGTGAGGCCGTTCGACGATATGCTGTCCCACAAGACCAACTTATCAAGCGGCTTCAGGACAGAAGACTTTCCCACAACGAGCGGTGCAGGATTGGGGAGTATCTAGCAGCTCTCGGCGATCCGAGGGCAGGGGTCGGTGTGAAGAATGGATTGCCTGACATCGTGTGGATAGAGATTCCAGGAGGAGTCGGAAAATTAAAGAGTACAGGAAGAGAATTTGATGTCAAACCTTTCCGTATCGGCCAATACCCAGTGACTAACGCTCAGTTTCAATCCTTTCTCACGGCAGAAGATGGCTACAGGAATGATCAGTGGTGGAAGCAGATGGAGTATAGGCGTCAGGTTACTAGACCATCAAAGCAGGATGTAAACTGCCCGCGCGAGACCGTATCGTGGTTTGAAGCTGTCGCCTTCTGCCGGTGGTTGAGCAGTAAGACCGAAACGACAATTCGTCTTCCTACCCAGTGGGAATGGCAGCAGGCTGCAACAGGTGGAAATCCAAGGAACGAGTATCCGTGGGAGGGTGGTTGGGATAGTGCTCGGTGTAATAGTGGCGAAGGTGGATTAAATGGAACCATAGCTGTCGGTATGTATCCAGCTGGAGTCACTCAACAAGGTGTTCATGATATGGCAGGGAATGTTTGGGAATGGTGCCTAACCTCCGCTACGGATCCTGATTCTGCGCTTATGGAGGAGCATGTGCTTAGAGGTGGTTTCTGGTTTAACGAACCGGAAAGCTTACACTTGTCTATGGAGGACCGGAGTTTCGCGGACGTCCGACAGGATAAAGTTGGTTTCCGGCTTGTCCAGGAGATTGAACCCTAATGCTTCGACCTTCCTTTATAAGGCAGCTCATTGAAGTTGATGGATATTCAGCAAGGAGGTTCTTTGCATGGCACTCTACGCCTTTGATGGAACATGGAATGAAGACGAAGCGGATGAAGCCAAGGAGACGAACGTTCTCAAATTCTGCAGGTGCCTCCCCCTGGATATGAATGTGTTTTACCTGGAAGGCGTCGGAACGCGGCTTGGATTTATTGGGAAAGTCCTTGGTGGGTTGGGAGGAGTGGGGGGGCCATTTCGAATCGCCAGAGCGCGGGAGCAGATGCGTCAATATTTTGCGGAAGGCGATCGGACGATCGACATCATCGGCTTTAGTCGAGGGGCAGCGCTGGCGTTGCATTTTGCCAATCAGGTGCAGGAGGAGCAGCCAGAAGCTGAAGTTCGCTTTCTCGGCCTGTGGGATACGGTCGCCTGTTTCGGTCTCCCTGGGAATGATCTGAATATTGGGTGGCATCTCACCCTGCCCGACAATGTCAAACAGTGTTACCACGCGATGGCGCTCGATGAGCGGCGCGGAAATTTTTGCCTGACCCGAGTCGAACTTAAGAATGGCGAAACGGTCGGAAATCGCTTGCAAGAGGTCTGGTTCCGTGGGGTCCATTCCGATGTGGGCGGGGGGCAATGTCCTGGTCTGTCCAATATCGCTCTCTGTTGGATGCTCAGGCGCGCGAAGGAGACCGGCCTTCCGGTCGACGAGGAGAAGTTGCAGTACTACGAGGGGATGTGTGATCCGGATGCGATGATTTCAAAGAACTTCGATCCGAAGAAGGACCCGCAGCGGACGATCAATCCTGAAGATTTTGTCCATGAGTCGGTCAAAGATCGGGGATATTCCGGTGGGCGAGTCCACAATGACCCACTGCCTGGGCTCCGTATTGCGTATGGATAATGTACGGATCACACAGGCTGTCGAAAGCATCACAGTTTTTGGTGCGCAAGGGAGTTGACGGAAGCGGTGAATTAGTAAATGGGTTGGCGATGCGGCTCCATACATGAGAGGATGGGGGTACCGGACCAGGAGGGCACATGATTCTGTCGACGACGAATGCGCTTGAAGGTAGGAAGGTCGTGAAATATCTGGGATTGGTCTCCGGAGACGCGATTCTCGGCGCGAATATCTTTCGCGATTTTTTCGCGTCGGTAAGGGACATTGTCGGAGGACGATCGGCTGCCTATGAAAAGGAACTCCGGAAGGCCAAGAATATCGCCCTTGATGAAATGCGTGAGCAGGCGAAGAATCTTGGCGCGAATGCCATTGTCGGCATCGATATCGATTATGAAACCATCGGCACGAACAGCAGCATGTTGATGGTGAGTGCGAACGGCACAGCCGTCGTGGTGGAGTAGTTGCAAACATGACGCTCCGTACGAATGACGAGTATCTTGGCCTGGGACGTCAGATCCTGCCGTTGCTGGGATTGTCCTTAGTGGGACCCTTGGCGGCGGCACTCGGGGAACTTGCGCGCGGCCAGGATCGTCCCGTGGATGAAGCTCGACTGGGCGCCGAGGTATTTCTGCTCCACAAATATCTCCTGATGCAGGCCTGTGTAGGCGTCTTTCCGGAGGCACATGTCGATCACATTATCCGGGGACTGTTTACTGCCCTAAACGAACGGGCTTGTGGACTAGAGCTTACCCCCGAACGACAACAGGCTATGGAAGAGATGTGGCGGATTAGGGCCGAGCAATTTGATCGCTTCTTTGTGCGCGATCAGCAAGTGTTCCTTGATGAGCAGGCCGAACCGATCCATTGGAAGGAGACGATCAGTCAGTTTTGCCGTAATGTGCGGGACAACGGTGATGATCAGGACATCTGGGCTGAGAACAACGGCCCATCACGCAGCGCGAGCCAATCCGTCACGGCGGTGCTGGACGAGATGATATTGGGTTTGGAAGAGATCAATCGCGGGCACTTCAGTGACGCGGTGTGAACAGCTAGTCGACTGTCTGGTTCATTTCAAGAAGACCTTCAGCACCCCGATACACCCCATATACAGCACGAGTGAGCCGACCATCGCCGGCCAGAAGCCGACACGGGGGATTCCGATGATCATCGTGAGGACGTACACGGTCCAGGGTGGGACGAACCAGAGTAAGTTCTTGGCGTAGGCCACCGTGGTCGCTCCACCACCGTTCGCGTAGAGCAGGATGAACGTCACCCCGGTAATGGCAGGAAAGGTGCTGACCAAGGCGGCGAGGAACGATTTCCCCTGGGCGCCAAGATAGGTTGAAAGGCTCACAATCGAGCCACCTAACAGAAAATAGAGCAGGTACTTCCCAAGATCGTTCACGCTGTCATCTCCTCATCGAGTTGTGATTCAGTCATGGTTGCCGCAGCTCTGTTCGTCCTGATCCTGTCAAAGGATTCAGCAACAAAGAAATTCGGAGAGGCACGATCGGAGTTCATCCCATCGCGACTCTCACGGCGCTGTACATGATGATGACTTCAACTGCATGGGCCACGATCGTGATCCAGAGATTTTGCGTGTTGAGCCAAATGATACCCCAGATGAGGCCGTCCCACAGGGCGATCCAGTGGAGATGCTGAAACGTATTGACCAGGAAGGGATCGAACGCAAAGGTGACAGTGCCGGCGAGAAGAGCTAGGGGTGCGAAGCGACGAGGAACATCGCCGGCTCGCCAATGCAGTTCGAGTTCGGCCAGACGGCCCAAGATGAATCCACGAAAATTTACCTCCACGAAGGCCGCAATACTGCAGATCAGCCAGGGCACCATGAGGAAAATGGGAAGGCGGCCGTGCGGTGTCTGCTTTAAGAAGGTGATGTCGTAGCCGAACGAGGGATAGCCGACGAGAATGACAATCGTGTTCGCTGTCCCTAGCAACAGTCCCGTTACGACTCCCCAACGAAATCCGTCCCAAATCTTTTCCTTTTCTAAACCGAGTTGAGCCAGGACGTGAGTCGCACGCGCCGCCCAAAGGGCAAAACCCATATAGGCGAGGAGTTGTGGCGCAAATTGGACAAAAAGCTGTTCGCGGAAAGAAGCGGGAAGCCCGTAGTAGCTGAACGTGGCGCCGACGGGAAGTAGTGCCAGTGCAGCTCCCCCAGGGGAGGCATGATTGGGAGCTGCCTGGTCCGACCCGGACGTCACGGAACGGCTACGACAGTTCGAGTTGATATCGGTTCAACGTCGTGGCTTTATGCCGTGCGAGGTTGGACAACGACTTGTTGTAATCGACGATGGCTCGTAATTCGTTGCCCTGAGCGGTGGCGAGATCACGCTGGAAATCGAGCACAAAGCGGGTTGTGCTGAGTCCCACTTTCAACCGTTCCTGCTCAGCCTGCAGTTGCTTCTCGGCCATAATGCGCGCCGACTTGGTGGTCTCAATGCGCTTGAAGTCGGTTTGGACTCGCCGCACCGCTTCACGGATGCCGACGATGATCTGCTGCCGTACATTGGTCAGCGCGATCTCGGCGTTTTGAGCCTCAAGTTTCCTCTTGTTGTAGGTGCTGACGGCGGAACGATTGCCGAGCGGATAGCTGAAGACCAGCCCGGCTCCATAATTGTAGAAGTCCCCACTGAAATTTTTGGTGAATGAGTCGCCGTAATCGGCGCCCAGTCCGGCAAGACCCATGGTGCCTTGGAAAGACAATGTCGGAAGGAGTTGATTGCGGGCGAACTGCTTGTTCAGTTCGCCTGATTCGATATTCTTCTTAGCCTGCGCGATTTCCGGGCGATGGTCGATCGCCGTATCGATGGCTTCTTGAAGACTGATGGGCTCCAGGAATGTGACAGGCGAATCAGCCGGTGTGAGACGCACGTCTTGCCGCAACTCTTCTTCACCGGGATTTAACAAGCGACGTAATTCATCCTCTTGATCGCGGATGGCTTTCTCCGCCACTAACACCTGTTCCTCTCTCGAGGCCGCCGCCGCTTCGGCCTGGAGCACGTCGACGATCGACATGATGCCCGCCTTGGCCTTCGCGCGGTTGGTCGCCAGAAGTTCTTCAGCGGCTTTCATCGCGGCTTGGGCGACCTTCAGATTTTCATTCGCGAAGACCAGCTCCCAATAGGCCTGTTCCACGGTAGCGACGACGGTCATCACACGATCTCGGAAGACATGCTGTTCGACCTCGGCATTATTTTGTGCAACCTTGATGAAGGTCTTATTGATCGCGATGCCCGCGTTTCGAAGCAGGGGCTGGGTAACGGTGAAGGCCAGGCCACCGGTCCAGGAAGGATTGAATAAGAATCCTCGAGCGACATTTTGGTTGATGCTGCTGCGGGCCGGGCTGTAGTTGATGTCGACATTTCCGCCGGTGATAAGATTGGTCGACGCATCTAAGGTCATGGAGTGGCTGCGTTGATCGAACGTCGTAATCTCGTTCAAGACACCGAGCGTTCCACCGAACACCGGACGATTGAGCGGATTCACGGTCCGGTTGTATTGACCGTTGACACTGATGGTCGGATCGAACTTGGCTTGTTCAACCGTAATGTCGAATAGACGGCTTTCTTTTGTGTAGCGGCTGATGGTGATGTCCAAGTTGTGCTGCAATGCGCGCACCGCGACATCCTCCAATGAGACGGTTTCTCGCCGCTCCGTCGGAGGAGGTTGCGTGATGTCCAGACTCCATCCGACGGATGGAGCGATTATGCTCCAGCAGGCGGCGAGGACGATCATGGCATGACGTTGCGGATGTGATGATGTGAGACTCATGGGCTCCTCCAGGTTCGACAGTCCAACAAGATCATACTATAATGTCTTCATGTCTTGGATGGAATCTGTCATGAAGATTGATCAGTATCCCCGCGAACATGAACAACGCGCTTGGCTCAGTCGAGTGGTTCTGATCAGCGGTGTCCTCTGTCTGTTAGGAGGAGACGCACTCTTCCTGCAGACCCCTGCCATGGCGCAGAGCTTATCGGGCGCGTCGAGCGGGCAGTCGCTGGCCGGTGGAGTGTCGCCGCAGTTCAAATTTGGGGGAGGCACGCTCTATATCGATAATCAGGGTACGCAAGGGTTTCTGTACACGCCGGGCCAGAATTTTCAATCCTACAGTTTTCGAAACCCGACGACAGGGCAGGCCTGGAGCGGAGCCGTCATGACCTTAGGCCCACAACTCTCTATCGGCCTCATTCAAGGGGCGAATCAGGTAGGCACCGCAACTGTGCTGCCAGGTCCGCCGCGCCAGACCTCTCCCTTGCCGCCGATTGAATCCGGCCTCTTCGACGAGCCAGACGTTCTTCCTTAGGAACACCGCCACAGATCTGATTCTGTTCCCGCAGGTATCTCAGAGGGCAATCTGTCACGGTTGGTAGGCCTGTTGCCACGCGATGGCCAGCACATACCGAGCCACATTGTGTAGAATTTCTAGGTTGATGGTTTCGACCGTATCCGTCGGCTGATGAAAGTGTGGGTGCACGCCGCCGCTCACCACGGTGACGGTCGGCACACCGGCTTCCTTGAACGGTACATGGTCGCCACCAGGAAAGAATCCATAGAGATCGAGTTTGTCGTGAACCCCTGCGGTCTGTCCTGCCTCCAGCAGCCTATCTTTTTCCAAGCCCGTCACACCGACCGTCAGCCGTCCATTCCCAACACCGGCATGGTCGATGTTGATCATGGCCTTCGTCGCATTCAAGGGGACGATCGGCCGTGACACATACAATCGTGAACCGAGCAGGTCTCGCTCTTCGCCGCTGAACGAGACAAAGAGAATCGTTCGTGACGGACGCCGGTCGATCTTGGCCAAGGTCCTCGCGACTTCCAGGATGACAGCGGTTCCGGACGCATTATCATCTGCGCCGGGGAAGAGAATGCCTCCGGGGCGACCAAAATGATCACGGTGTGCCCCGATAATCACGGTGTCCGTTCCCGTGCCAGGAATCATCCCAACCACATTCACCAAGAGCCCTTCCTCTACAGTCGTTTCCCATAGCAGCGATGCAAAGTGATCGCTCTGTACGGCTTGTGTGGACGGTGATTTGTTCAATCGTTCCTGAATGGTGCGCAGGCGATCCGGTCCGTTCCCCTTCGACTCAGTGAGAATTTCCTGGGCGAGCGCTGTGCTGATCCAGGCTCCAGGAAGGGCCAGATCAAACGGTAGTTGTCCGTAGAAAGCGCTCGGGCTCCCTGTGACACCACGGCGGACTTCGTAGGGCTGGAGGATCGGGCCGGTGGCGGTGAGATAGCCCACCGCGCCGTGTTCTCTCGCGATGCGCACTTTGTCGGCGTGGCTGACATGGTGTGGGTAGTGCTCCGGTTTGCCTCGCAGAAACAGCACAATGCAGTTGTTCACCTCGACGCCCGCATAGTCGTCGATACCTCGATCAGAATCGACGATGCCGTACCCGACGAAGACCAGCCGGCCTTGAATGTCGGCGGATGGAGAGTCGAAGATCGGAAGGTAATCGGTGCCGGCTTGTTTTGCTGTGAGTCCGTGTGCCGTACCGATCCTAAGCGCGGGGTTGGGCGCCATTGAAGGCGTGGGGACGAGGGTTGCCATGGCGCCTGATGTGGTACCATCCTTTCCTGTTGGGAAAGGAATGAGCAGAGAACCGTTCCGAATGCGCGGTAGCCGTAACCCAGCCGAGAGAAACTCCTGGGCCACCCACTGTGCGGATTTCATGTCGTCGTTTGTCCCGGTTTGTCGGCCATGAAAGGCAGGACCGCTGAGCGTGCGGATATCGGTGAGCATCCGGTCTGAAGAAAGCGATTCGATGGCGGTCTGGAGGCTGGACTCAGATGACTGGGCCGGCGCCAATTGCGGCTCCATCACGAGCGACGCCGCAAGAATGACCACGAGTCGCGAGACCGCTGTCTTCATATTGGTCTGTTTGGAATTCATGGTGCAATCCAGATCGTCGTGGACAACGCCTTTGCTTTTCGGATCATAGCATAGCCGGCAGAGCAGGTTGCAGAGCCACATGGAGCCCAGGTACTATTCAGAAAGGCTTCAATTGGTCGGCAAGCGGAACAGCTCGCAGCGCACCGTGGTCATGGGGTGAGTATGGCAGGCGGAGAGTCAGGAAAAGGACTATACGATCATTTGTACCGGCGCTTCTTTGAGCAACGCGACAGCCATGAGGGCTATCATTTTCAGGAGGCTCCAGGTGGCAGCGCCAAGCCGCCGACGGTGACGTTCAAGCAGAAACTGCGGTGGTGGACGTGGGATCGGTGGGAGCGGAGAAAGAAAATTCTCGAGGAACGCGACCGGTTACAACGCGAAATTCTACAGATCAAACAACCTAAAAACACGAAGTAAACGGTGTGTGGTTGTTGGATAGTGTTCAGTAGTCTTTCATGAGACGACTCCCAATCATGTGTTTCGTTCTTTTCTTAGTCAACGTTAGTTGGTTGCTATGGACAGGTTCGAGTTATGGTGTTCAGCTAGAAACTCATGAAGAAAAAGCCGCCAATCTCAAGCAACAAGCGACCGGTGGCCTGTTTCAGAAATGGACCTTCGATCAAGATCAGGAACGAAACGTGCCCGATGGTTTCGAACTAGTCCGTTCAGACGATCAGTCTCCAGCGTCATGGACTGTGGAGGTAAGCAAGACGGCGCCGTCCCATCCGAATGTCGTGGCCGCGTCGTCCGGTTGTGCGCAGGATTGCTATCAGTTGTTGGTGGCTAAGGGGCTGGACTACGAATATCCGGATCTGAGCGTTCGTTTCCATGTGTCTGATGGCGCAGGGGCTGGCGGGCTGGTCTTGGGCGTACGCGACGCCAAGAATTTCTACGCCGCCGTCGTCGATTCCGTCCAACGAAAAGCACATCTGTTGCGAATCTCGAATGGGCGTAGGCTGTCCCTCGCTGAAGCCTCTGTCCACCTTAAACCGGTTGAGTGGCACTCGCTAAGAGTGCAACGGAATACGATCATCAGTAAGGACTTTATCGAAGTATATGTCGATGGAACGCTCGTGCTGTCCGTTGAGGACCAGGCGCTGGGATTGGGACAAGTCGGGTTCGTCTTGAGCGGGAAATCCACCATGTTTTTCGATAGCTTCCATGCGGTTCCGCTCTTTTCTCACCGGCCGCTCTCCTCGCCGCCGGCCTACTAGTGTTGCCCCCCGGTCCATCGTGCTCTTGCCTTTTCTGGTGGGCTGGGGTAGCATCGCTTCCGTCGGTTTGCTAAGGCCTGGCAAGACCGGCGCTGAGAGTGACAAGGCCTGGACGAATGTTGTTTTGGGCTCACCCGGGAATCTGATCGGAAGACAGAGCTAAGTCGCCGTTGTGTTGACGTCTTCGGCCCATCCCTTCCTCGTTGCTTTCTCGCGTCCAAGACAACATTATTGTGTCAAAGGAGGAGCCTGATGGGTGCGAAGATTTATGTTGGCGGATTACCTTATTCAACGACCGAGCAAGAACTGAGCGACTTGTTCGCCGCGCACGGGTCTGTGGCCTCGGCGCGGATCATCACAGACAAGTTTACCGGACAGTCCCGGGGATTTGGCTTTGTTGAGATGTCGGCAGACGGTGAAGCCGAGGCTGCGATTACGGCATTGAACGGCACGCAGTTCGGCGGACGTACGTTGACGGTGAATGAAGCCCGTCCTCAAGAACCCCGCTCCGGCGGGGGAGGGCGTGGAGGCTTCGGCGGCGGTCGCTAACCTCGAATCGACTTTGTGTGAAATCAAGGGCTGCCGGAAATTCCGGCAGCCCTTTTTTATTGGGCACGTATTCCCCGACAGCTGATGTAGACGGCAGGTGCTGCTTCATCATGCTTGACGGACTTCTCAACCCAAAACCGTTTGCTATAAAAGGGAGTGCTCATTGCCATGTTTCTTTTTCCAAACGTGGTTATAAGAACAGCTTGCAGGTATGTATTGCTCATCGTTCTGAGCGCGGCGCTCTTGAGCGCATTCTCAGCTTGCTCTCCTGGCGGTGATGCAGACACACCAGCTGAATCGCCAGCTGAGCCGCCTGCACCTGCATCGCGAACGGCTCGCATCATGCCTTTAGGCGACTCGATCACGGCCTCTTCTACGGGATTGCCGTCGTATCGGTATTACCTGTGGAAGCTCGCGCTTGCTCGTGGATATCAAATTGACCTGGTTGGTTCACGGAGCGGAGTGCTCGACGGGCCGCCTCTTCATCCGGACTTTGATATGGACCACGAGGGGCATGGGGGATTTGAAACCGGCGAAATTTTGGCTCAACTGGCCCAGTGGAGTACTCAAGCACGTCCAGATTTTGTGTTGATTCATCTCGGGACTAATGATCTCTGCCATAACCAAACTGTCCAGAGCGCAGTTGATAATTTGGGCGCCATTATCGACACCCTACGGAGAACCAATGCCCATGTCCGTATCCTTCTTGCGCAGGTGATCGCATCCACCAAACCCTGTGGTGTACGAATTCCGCTGCTCAATGCGGAGTTACCCGCTCTTGGTGCAGCCAAGACTCTTCCTCTCTCTCCTGTCGTGATTGTCGATCAGTATACGAATTTCGATCCTATTATACTGACCTACGACAAGGTTCATCCTACCGCAGTAGGTGAATCACAGATGGCAGATCGATGGTTTGCGGCACTGAGTCCGCTACTTGATGCGTTCTTCAGTGCCCCTTAACCTTCTTATGCTCATTGAGTTGGATTGCCAAATTCCTCTGAACAATCAGCAACAACGGCGGTCACCACTACAGATCTCATTAAGTGCTAAGCTACCTCAGATTAGCGCCCCGATCGCATACTGGAAGGAGGTTTAAGATGATGGAAGCTAGCATCGTTATGGATGAGGAGTTGAGGAGTCAGACGATTCTGATTGAGAATTCCCGGAAGATCGAGTCGTAATTGACGGGTCATGGCCGGGGACCCAAAATTCCAAACCTTCCAAAGTCAAACGACGACTTCATTCTGGTATTTGAGAGCGCTCAGGGCGGTGGACCTGTGAGATCTGCTAAGATGGGCGGCTGGAGGTTGCCGTGCCGCCGTTTAAACTTGAAGCTCCCTTCAAACCCTGCGGGGATCAGCCTGCTGCCATCGAGACGCTCTCGACCGGAGTCTTAGCTGGGAAAAAACATCAGGTCTTGCTCGGCGTGACTGGATCGGGCAAGACCTTCACGATGGCGAATTTGATCGAACGTGTTCAGAAGCCGACGCTGGTGCTGGTGCACAACAAGACGCTCGCCGGGCAACTCTACCAAGAATTCAAGCAGTTTTTCCCGCACAACGCCGTCGAATATTTCGTCAGTTACTACGACTATTATCAGCCTGAAGCCTATATCCCACAGAGCGATACCTATATCGCCAAGGATGCGTCGATCAATGACGCCATCGATCAGATGCGCCATTCCGCCACGACTGAACTGTTGCAGCGGAACGATGTTCTGATCGTGTCCTCCGTGTCCTGTATCTATGGCCTTGGGTCTCCGGAGGTCTACCACGACATGCTCATTTATCTGGAGGAGGGGACGGAGACGAGGCGGGAAAAGATCTTGGCGAAGTTGGTGGAGATTCAATATGAGCGGAATGATGTGGACTTTCATCGAGGCACGTTTCGAGCGCGGGGCGATGTGATCGAGATTTTTCCTGCGTCGTCAGAAGCGAAATCGGTGCGCATCGAGCTGTTTGGAGATGTCGTCGACGCCATCCATCAAATCGATCCACTCACGGGGAAATCGCTGGGCAAGCTGCCGAAGGTCGCCATCTATCCGAACACACACTATCTCATCGCACCCGACCGGTATGAGCGGGCGATTACCGGGATCGAAGAGGAACTGGATGAGCGTGTGATGGAACTCCGGAAGTCGGGACGGCTGGTGGAAGCGCAACGAATCCAGCAGCGCACCAAGTTCGATCTCGAAATGATTCGGGCGATGGGCTATTGCCATGGCATCGAAAACTACTCACGTCATCTCAGTGGCCGCATGCCGGGTGAGCCGCCTCCTACGTTGCTCGACTATTTCCCCAAGGACTTTCTGTTGATTATCGACGAGTCGCACGCGACCGTTCCCCAGGTCGGGGGGATGTACGAGGGCGACTATTCCAGAAAGCGGACATTGGTGGAGTACGGATTCAGATTACCGTCAGCAGTGGACAACCGTCCGTTGAAGTTTGCCGAATTCGAGCAGTGTCTGAATCAGGTGCTGTATGTGTCTGCCACGCCTGGCACATTTGAGCTCAAGCATGCCGGTCCTGATGTGGTCGAACAGATTGTCCGGCCGACGGGACTCATGGATCCGCCGATCGACGTGGTGCCGGCGAAGGGACAGGTCGATCATCTTCTTGGTCAGGTTCGCTCGGAAGTTGCCAAGGGTGGCAGGGTGTTGGTCACGACGCTCACGAAACGGATGGCGGAAGACTTGACCGAATATTTTCATGACCTTGGCGTGAAGGTGCGATATCTGCATTCCGATATCAAGACCCTCGAACGAGCCGAGATCGTCCGCGATCTCCGGTGTGGGATCTTTGATGTCCTGGTTGGGATCAATTTGCTGCGGGAAGGGCTCGATATCCCCGAGGTCAGTCTGGTTGCCATTCTAGATGCGGACAAGGAAGGGTATCTCCGTTCCTATCGTGCGCTGATCCAAACGGCAGGTCGGGCGGCACGCAATCTCGACGGACGGGTGATTTTTTACGGCGATTTCGTGACGGCTTCCATGAAGCAGGCGATTGAGGAAACCAACCGACGCCGGGGCATCCAGGCTGAGTATAATCTGGCGCATGGCATCACCCCCGTTGGGATTAAGAAGAACATTCCTCCTCTCGAGTATGCCGTCGGCGAGATGGATTACGTGCAGCTGGACCTTGCGGCGGAGTCGTCGGCGTCCTATGGGGAAACTGAATCATTCGATCACCGGATCGAACGACTAGAGACAGAGATGAAAGCGGCGGCGAAGGAGCTGGCTTTTGAACGGGCAGCTGAATTGCGCAATCAGATTCGATCGTTGCGGCTTCAGGCGTTGGATGCCAAATCTTAGACGTGCTTGTAGAGGTAGATGCCGATAAACATCCCGAGCACGCTCAGGACGTTGACCTTCACGCTCAACCCGAGGACGAGCTTGATCAAGACGAGATCGATCGTGAGGGGAGGGTCGATGCCAGGTGCGAAGTTCGTCGAGAAGATGCTCTGGATAGTCCCCTGGGGTGCCATAACGTGGAGAATTTCTCCAAGGATTCCGCCAAGCAGGCCGCCGATCAGCACAAACATGAAGAGTACCCAGGGCGATTTTCGCACGCGGCTGCTTAGCCTCCTTACAGGTTGTTCGATCCAAGTTCGTAGGGCTTGAAAAGCACCATATCCGAAGGGTTCCAGCATGTCAATAAAAGTACTGACTTGGGTAGTGGGTCAGTTTGAAAGAGTTATAATCAGTGTTGGAAGTCGATTTATGGATTTGCCTTGCTGGACTACTTGGAATTTAGGATTATGCTGGAGTATAAAGACGAGGCCGGGATGGCAGTTGTAGCTACCACCCCGGTTATCTTACACCTCGTAAATCGGTGCGTAAGATGAGTTCTTCACCAGATTAATTGCATCCTGGCAGTGGGCTTTATGAATGTAGCTTTCGCCAGAATCTGCAATAATACGGTTGTTGGCCGCTAGTAAGCGCCAACGCCAATACCCGGCAGCATCTTTGTAGATCCGGTATTGCATAGGATTTCACCTCCTTTCATGATGGAATATAGAACCTTCCTCTTCACCTATAACTTTGACGGGGCGAAATGGGAACTCCCTATCAAAGCCAAGACGCCGGAAGAGGCAAGAGCGCGTCTTAATAACGCGTTGTATGCCGAGTACAGCGGCGAACTCATGGCTTCATTTCCTGCTACTCCAACTATCTTCTCACGATTTGCTAATTTCTGTATGCGGCTCCTTCGGTCAGGGCAATAATCCAGCGATTTCTTCCAAACTCCACACATGGTCTGCAACGCCTGCCTGCATGGCCGGTGTCACTCGCAAGCTTTGATGAATCCGGCAGAAATTGTAGTGCATGAAGTGCAGAGCCACGGCATGGGCCTGATTCTCTAGCTTCTTGCTGAAGGCATTCGTGAGCCGAGTATAACGCCTCATTTGCATGCGCATAGTGAGATTCTGACGTTCAACGTAAGACGTTGAGACCTTCGACGTATCAGGATTGCCTTTGATCCGCTTCTTCACAATCCCGCAGCAATTCGCCGGGCTGTAGCGATGAACATCCGGCTTGGGAGGCGTCGCATACAGCTTGTCTAGCATGGCGTAATCAATATCGATGCCGAAGGAGTTTTCTACGGCAGTCAGATAGGCCTTATGGCTGTCCGTGGTGAGTTGGACCCGATTGGCGAGCCGTGAGGCTAGATCCTCGATAAACTTCCTCGCATAAAGCGCTGTGCGCCCACCAACGAGGAATGAAGGGATTAGTTTGGTATCTGCGCATATCGCTGTCCAGGTCCAGACATCGCCAAACCCGAGCATGCCCTTGTACTCTTCGGGGACATTCTTTTCCTTCGCATAGCAGAAGGACCAAATTTCATCACATTGAATGCGCTTGCAGGGGAGGTTCCGCAGGTGCTCATCCTGATACCGAGCGCAAGCCTTACCGAGATCAACGAGAAGCTTGAGCACCGTCCCCTTAGCCACATCGGTCATGCGGCAGGTAGCGCGAATGCTATTCCCTTCGATTAATGCAGCTATCACTTGGACTCGTTTGGCTTGTGTCAGTTGGTTCATGGCTCCCTCCAAGCTATGGAGGTATTATGCTTGACCGGTCAAGCATTGTCAATAAAAATGGAGTGCGATAGGACACGGCCATAAAATTAGCTCTTTGATTCCGCAGGAGTATTAATTATTCCGCGACGGACAGGATTCAATTTGGCAGCATCAAACGCAATTTCGTTTTCCTGGGGAAACTTTTGTAGCCCTATCTTATTCACCCCCGCTACAATAGTGGGCCTTATATTTTGGCCATCTCCTATGTTTCCCGCTCCGAATCTAAATTCAATGGAGAGGCCCCAAATACCTTCATGGATATCATATTTCTTCAGCATAAGTGCGACTAACTCCTCGAAATCTAACATGTATTTATCTTCTGCACTCATGATTTGCTCACTAGTGTCCTTGTGGTCAGCTGGGCAACTTCTTTTACTGGCAATGGATCAAACTGAGCAGTAAGTAGACATTGATTGGCCTCTATATGGATTGAGTTTAGAGGGTGCATATCTCTAAGTAGCTCAGATAATTTATTCACTACCTGATCTTCTCGCACACTCGCTGCTAGCTTTTGCATGACATATTGATTGAGGCTGACGCCTTCACGATCTGCGAATCTCGCTACCTCACGATGCAGCCCCTTAGGCAATCGCAAAAGCATTTTCCCGCTGAATTCCTTGATATTCCAAGGCGCAGGAATATCTTTTTGATCATCAAGTTCTGCCTGTAACCAAGCCAGTGCAGTCTCATGTAGGGCAGCTAATGCTTCATCAGCGCTGTCTCCTTGCGCAAAACATCCCTCAAACTCAGCAATATAAGCTGAAAATCCGCCCTCCTCCTCTGGGATTAATACCCGCTCATATGGCATTTTTAAAATCTCTTTTGGATCTAGCGAAATCATTCTAGGCGTGTCCATTGGATCCCCCCATTCTTGTTAGCCCAATGCATCTTCCACATATCTAAATCGCCTTGGAGAATATCCAGCGCATTTTGTTTCGTTCTCTTTTTATAAGGCTCTTTATGAGCATGAATCGGGAGTGGCGGTCTCCCTGGATATGTCCAAACTAAACCCTTTTGCGTGCGCCCTACTGCCGTCGCAAATGGAACGAGGTCATCAGGCGTCAAATCACGCTCCAACCTCATCTCATCAAGTCTATTTTGCCAGCGTTCTATTTGTGACTCTGTCATGATATCACGGGTGATATCATGAGGCAAGTGGAAGCTTAAGTCAAGTACGTTTCCAGCGAGACGTTGCAGCTAACTTTGCAATTTTACTACGTTGCTTTGCTGTTAGCTTCTCAGCCCTCGCCTTCCCGCCTTTCAGCCCTCCTAGACGGCCTAAAGCGACAGCAGCAGGGTTCTTGGTGGGGGTCTCTGTAGGCTCTTCTTTCTTAACTGAGGTTGTCCCGGCAGGTTCGCCAGTGATAGCTTGCAGGATGTCGTGCGCGATAACGTTTGGATCAGTGGATGGTCGTTTTTTCTTCATGCCTCATGATACCTGACCGCTTAAGCAGAGGCAATTCCAAGAAAATCAAACTGACCCACTACCCTGACTTGTGATGACCTTGACTTGTCTAAACCGGTCCTATACACTCCCCGATGCTCTTTTTCTAGGATTTTCGAGGCGATCGAAGGTCTGGGTCAAGGCCTCGATGGCCTCTTTCTTTGTGGTGGTCTACCGGCATGCTTGATGCGCTGAGCGACAAGTTTGAGAAGATTTTACGGAAGCTCCGAGGGCAGGGTGTGCTCACAGAGCAGAACATTACCGAGGCGCTCAAAGAGGTGCGGTTTGCGCTCCTCGAAGCCGACGTTAATTTTAAGATTGTCAAAGAGTTCATTGATCGTGTCCGTGAAAAGGCCGTCGGGCAAGAAGTCCTGCAGAGCCTGACTCCTGGGCACCAAGTCGTCAAGGTGGTCTGGGACGAGCTGCGTGCGATGATGGGGCATGAGCGGGCTGGTCTCGCGTTGAGTTCTAAGCCACCGACGGTGGTGATGTTGGTCGGATTGCAAGGTGCGGGGAAGACGACCGCGAGTGGCAAGCTTGCGCGTCTGTTCAAAAACCAGGGCAAGCGGGTGCTTCTCGTTGCGGCTGACCCTCGACGACCGGCGGCTGGAGAACAATTGGCGGCTTTGGGTCGGGATCTTGGGGTGGAGGTGCACCGGACCGATCACGAGCAGGCTTCCCAAGCCGATGTCGTGCGTATTTGTCAGGCAGGGGTTGACCGCGGGCAGGAGCAGGGCTTCGACCTCGTTATTCTCGACACCGGCGGTCGTTTGCACATCGACGATGAATTGATGGGTGAGCTGATTGCGGTCAAATCGGCTGTGTCACCTCATGACGTGCTGCTGGTTGCCGATGCGATGACCGGTCAAGATGCCGTCACGATGGCCAGCCAGTTCGATCAGAAAGTCGGGCTCACCGGCGTGATCCTGACAAAGGTCGAAGGTGACGCGCGTGGTGGAGCGGTGCTCTCCATTCGGGCGGCAACGGGGAAACCGATCAAGTTTCTGGGCGTGGGCGAAAAGTTGGACGCTCTGGAACCCTTTCATCCGGATCGGATGGCCTCCCGCATCCTAGGGATGGGCGATGTTCTCTCGCTGATCGAAAAGGCGCAGGAGACGATCACGCGCGAGCAAGCGGATGCGGCGCAAAAGCGGCTGAGCAGTAACACCTTTACGTTGGAAGATTTTCGGACTCAGCTGGGGCAGGTCAATAAGATGGGGTCGTTGGAGCAGATTTTGGGTATGCTGCCTGGTGGGCAAAAGTTGAAGCAAGCGATGGACGGCGATAAGCCGGAGCGTGAGATCAGTCGGGTGGTTGCCGTGATCGATTCGATGACGGTACGGGAACGCCGCGACCATACGATCATCAATGGGAGCCGAAAAAAGCGAATCGCCCGCGGCAGCGGGACGACGGTGCAGGACGTGAATCGCCTGATTAAGCAATTCTTGTCCGCAAAGAAGTTGGCAAAAGCGATGACCGGAGCGGGGGGGCGTCGGCAGCTCGCCCAGCTCTTACGGTCTCGGTAGGCGCTCGTTACGGAGCGAGAGAAGGAGGACAGTTGTGGCTGTACATTTGAGACTGGCTCGAACGGGACGACACAAACGACCGATGTATCGAGTGGTGGCGGCGGATTCACGGAAGGCCCGCGACGGGCGTTTTTTGGAGATCCTCGGGATCTTCGATCCGCTCAAGGAGGCCGGTGTCCCGGAACTGAAGCAGGAGCGTGTGCTCAGTTGGTTGCACCATGGCGCTCAGCCCACGGTGACCGTGCGGACCTTGCTGCGGAGGGCTGGGGTCTGGAAGCAATTCGAAACTGAAAAGGCCGCGCAGAAAAAGACGTCCTCCAAATCCTAGCGTCATGTGATGGCGAATGAGCTAGAGACTGTCACGGTGGGACAGATCGAGCGCCCGTTCGGTGTTCGAGGGGAGGTCAAGGTTCGGCCACTCTCCGATGTGCCCGGCCGATTTGAAGGGTTGAGGCGTGTCAGTCTGATGGGAAAGAATGGGCAGGTCTTTGAGACCAGTGTGACGCATGTCAGACGGGCCGGTGACCGGTTTATCCTTGGGTTGGCCGGTCTCTCGACACCGGAGGAAGCAGGCCTTTGGCGTGGAGGCTACATTCAGACGATTCGCGGGGCCGTGCCGGCGCTTCCAGACGGGCACTATTACGAATGTGATTTGATCGGTCTGGCCGTGCACACTGAAGAAGGGCGGTCGATCGGGATACTGGAAGAAATTTGGAATTTGCCGGGAAATCCGGTATTCGTGATCCGACAAGGCGAAAAGGAAACCTTGATTCCGGCAGCCAAAGATCTTGTCGTAGCGGTCGATCTCCCGGCTCGGACGATCATGGTTCGGATGATCAACGGATTGGACGACTAGCATGTTGCGGTTCGATGTCTTGACCTTGTTTCCCGGGATGTTTGAGCCGGTCTTGGCTCACAGCATGCTGAAACGTGGACAAGACAAGGGTCTGCTTCAGGTCATCGTGCACAATGTGCGAGACTTCACGCTTGATCGTCACAAGATGGTCGATGACACGCCCTACGGGGGCGGGGCCGGGATGGTCCTGAAGGCTGAGCCGATTCTTCGCGCGGTTGCGGCGGTACGGAACGATGCTGAGTCGAATGGGGAGAAGATTCGGCTGGTGTTTCCAACTCCTCAAGGCCGTCGAGTGACACAGCCTTATGTGCAAGAACTGGCCGGTGAGCGTCGTCGCATCGTCATTCTGTGTGGACATTATGAAGGAGTGGATGAGCGCGTGCGATTGGCGTTGGCTCCGGAAGAGGTGTCGCTCGGGGATTATGTGTTGACCGGAGGGGAATTGCCTGCCCTGGTGTTGATCGATGCCGCGGCGCGCCTGGTTCCTGGTGTGTTGGGGGACCCTCGGTCCGCGCTTGAGGAATCCTTTTCCGACTCACTGTTGGAGTATCCGCAGTATACGAAACCGGCTGAGATCGGTGGGATCGGGGTGCCTGACGTCTTGCTGTCCGGCCATCACGAGGCGATTCGCTTGTGGCGCCGGAAACAGGCGTTGCGGAGCACCTATCTCAGACGCCCCGATCTTTTGCGCGACCGTGTGTTTACGAACGAAGATCGACAATTATTGGATGAGTTGATGAACGAAGGTGTATTGACGGCTCCGATATCACGCCGGGAGGAGGGATAGAGAGATGAATCAGTTGGAACGAATTCAGCGGTCGTTGACAAAGAAGTCCGTACCACATTTCGAAATCGGGGATACCGTCAGGGTCCACGTGAAAGTCGTCGAAGGTGAGAAGGAACGGATTCAGGTCTATGAAGGCACGGTGATCGCCCGCAAGGGAAGCTTGAATACGGAAATGTTTACGGTCCGAAAGCTTTCGTATGGCGTCGGAGTCGAGCGGATTTTCCCCGTGCATTCTCCGATCGTTGCTAAGATTGATGTGGTGCGGCAAGGGAGGGTTCGACGCGCAAAACTCTACTACCTACGCGGCAAGAAGGGGAAGTTTGCCAAAGTCGAAGAACGGGAGTTTGTCGGGGCCGGGGAGAGCAAGACGCCCGCACCGCCCGCTGCACCTGAAGCGCCCACGGCCACGGCGTAAATCACGTCGCTTCGAATGTTTTCCATCATGGCACGACATCGTGGGATTGCCAACGAGGGAGTGTTTGATGGGGCCTGCCCAGGAGTTTGAACGGGTTGCCTGGATCTGTGGGTATCGACGCATCGCCGGTCTTGATGAAGCTGGGAGAGGCCCACTCGCTGGTCCCGTGATTGCCGCAGCCGTCATCTTACCGCCCCGATGTCGACTCAGGGGGATCAACGACTCGAAGCAACTGTCGGCAAAGGATCGCGAGCAGGTGTATCTCGCCATTCTTGAGCACGCTGTAGGGGTTGGAGTCGGGTCGGCAGACGCTGCTGAGATTGACCAACTTAATATCCTTCATGCGACGCGGCTCGCGATGCATCGAGCCATCGATCAACTGGCTCCTCCTCCGGACTATCTCCTGATTGATGCCGTGGCGCTTCCCAGACTCAGCGTGCCGTCAAAGCCCATCATCAAGGGGGATTCTCTTTCTCTCTCGATCGCAGCGGCTTCGATCATCGCCAAAGTCACGCGAGATCGCCTGATGGCGGACTATCACGAGAAATTCCCGCAATATGGGTTCCTGTCCCATAAGGGCTATGGTACGGTAGAACATCTAGAGCGGCTCGCTCGCCATGGCCCCTGTTCCATTCATCGTCGCACCTTCTCGCCGGTGCAGGACGTCATGAACGCAGCGAGGACGGACCATGCGCGACGGGAGCGCGTACAGCTCTTCGAATTGTAGATCATGACGATCCCAGACCAGCGTCAGGTGTTTGGTCGAGCCAGCGAGCGCTTGGCAGAAGAGTTGCTGCGTGCTAAGGGTTATCGGATCCTCGATCGCAACGTACGGACGTCCCTGGGTGAATTAGACCTTGTGGCGGAGGATCGAGGGGTCGTTGTCTTTGTCGAAGTCAAAGGTCGGACGACCAAGGCGTTCGGTGGGGCGCTGCTGGCGGTGAATCATCGGAAGCGGGCCAAATTGGCAAAGCTGGCTGGACAGTACTTGGCGCGGCGGCGCTGGTCCGACAGGCTCTGCCGATTTGATGTGGTATTGGTCCATGGGCGACTATCCGCTCAGGAGCAGGTCGAGCATGTCCAGAACGCATTCGACGTCACCGAGTCGTAATGGGTCTCGCACGACCGGAAGGGAACGTAGTGGACGCCATCATTCAGTTGATCCACGTGTCGAAATGGTACGACCGACGAGCCGCACTTTCCGATGTCACAATCGAGATCGAGAAGGGGGAATTCGTCCTTCTGATGGGGCCAAGCGGGGCAGGCAAATCTACCTTATTGCGAATGCTGATCGGAGAGGAACGGCCCGATGAAGGGCAGATTTTTGTGCAAGGCAAGAACGTGACGAAGCTCAAACAATCGGAAATTCCCTATCTTCGACGAAAGGTTGGATCGGTCTTCCAAGATTTTCGGCTCTTGTCGAAAAAATCCGTCTTCGACAATGTCGCGCTCCCGTTGGTCGTCCAAGGCGTGCCTGATAAGGACATCCGGCGTAAAGCAATGGAGGCCCTGCGCGCCGTGGGCGTCGAGCACAAGAAAGATCAGATGCCCAACGGTCTGTCGGCCGGAGAGCAGCAGCGTGTGTGCATTGCGCGAGCGATCGTCAACGGTCCGGTTGTACTCCTAGCCGATGAACCGACGGGGAATCTCGATCCTGAGCGTACCGGGGAGATTATTGAGTTGTTTAAGCTGATCAATGCCCGCGGGACCACCGTCATTATGGCCACGCATGATTCCGACGTGGTGAAACAGATTAATCGGCGAGCCGTCACCTTAGTGGAAGGAGTCTTGGTCCAGGAAGGGCGAGTGGCTGAGCGAGTCGAAGGATGAGACGGCTGTTGTACATCGTTCGTGAAGCGTGGGCCAATATGCGAGCTAATCGCACGACGACGATCGTGGCGATCTTGACCACGGCCTTTACGCTGGCTTGCGTCGGCATTTTTCTTCTCCTCTATGTGAACCTGCGCAATGCAGCCGGGTGGCTTCAGGAAGACGTCAAGATCATGGTCTACCTGGATGACGGCGTTGCGTCTGCCGACCGGCAGGCGCTGGAGCAACAACTCAAGTCGGATCGCATGGTATCGGGAGTGTTGTTTATTTCGAAGGAGCAGGCACTTGGGGAGTTCCGCGGGCAATTCCCCGCGGAATCGCATTTGCTCGAGGGGCTTGGTGAGAATCCGCTTCCGGCGTCGTTCGTCGTGACCCTCGCATTGAATTATCGATCGCCCGAATCCATGAAGAGTTGGGCAGAACGAGTGCAAACAATGGAAGGTGTCGCGAAGGTCGACTATAATCAAGAGTGGATCAACGTCTTGACTGAGTTGATCGGCTACATCGAGTCGGCTGCGATTGGAGTGGGGGTCCTGCTATCTGCCGCCTCGATCGCGATCATCGGCAACACGATTCGACTCGCGTTGTATACGAGACGAGAAGAGATCGAGATTCTTCGTGCGATAGGCGCGACACGCACATTTATTCGCATTCCATATTTCATCGAGGGAGCCGTGCTGGGAGCCTTTGGCAGCGCCTTGTCCTTGGGGATGTTGAAGATCGGGTTTGAGCTCTTTCAGCAGCAGCTGCAACTGATCGGCCGGTTCCAGGGGATCGAACACATGCTCTCGTTCTTTCCGCTTCCCCTTTGCCTGGCCTTGGTGGTGGCTGGAATGGGGTTGGGGCTTGCAGGGAGCGTGGTCTCACTCCTTCGAGTCGGGGAGGGGCGTGTGTGAAACTCTCGGTCTCCATCCTGTGCTGTTGTGCCGCGCTTGGTGGAGCGGCCTCTGTTGTGGGAGCGGCGGACGATCCAATCGCCGAAAAAATCGAACGCCAACGAAAGACTCTTGAGACCTTGAAAGGGAAGATCCAAGAAAAGCGGAAGCGGGCTGATGCGGCGGAAAAAAAATGGGAATCGGTGCTCCAAGGTCTTCAATCGCTGGATGAACGGTTGGTGCGTCACCGACAAGGTCGCCGCGAGATCGACCAGAAACTTCGGCAGAAAGACCGAGAGATCGAAGCGATTACAGAGCAGCTCGTGGCGATGCGGGCTGGTATCCAGACACGACGGGAGGCAATTCTCTCCCGCCTTCGGGTCCAGTATATGGAAGGGCGGTTTGGATATGTGAAGGCGCTGCTCAAAGCCGATTCGTACGGTGACCTTCAACGGCGCGCTCAATATCTCTCGGCCGTCTCACAGAAGGAGTACGAATTGCTCGAAACATTTCGAGCCGATATGGTCCGCATGGAAGAGGTCGAACGTCAGCGTGCTGAAGCGAGAGCAGGAATGCTCGCCTTTCGGCAAAATATTGAAAAAAAACTCGCTGATATCCGAGTCATTCAAAAAGAGAAGAAAGGCTATTTGGCCAAGATTCGGCATGAGAAGGACTCCTACCAACGTGCTGTGAGGGAGCTCGAACGATCCGCGTCACGACTGGACAACCTTCTCGAGGAACTGGAAGCACGTCGGCGTGTGATGGCGACGAGTCCTCCGACAGCGACCAGCGCTCCAACCGCGACGAGACTTCCCAAAGTACTGTCGTTGCCACGTGCGGTCCGAGGGATGTTGCCGTGGCCGGTCGAGGGGAAGGTCGTTTCGTTCTTCGGACGCCAGAAGCACCCCACGTTTGATACCTATGTTCAGCGAAAGGGTATTGAGATCAGAGCCACAGAGGGAAGCCTCATTCATGCGGTCATGCCGGGGAGCGTAGTCTACGCAGACTGGCTGAAAGGGTTCGGACTCGTTATAATCGTGGATCATGCCAATGGCTTCTTCTCGCTCTATGCGCATGCTTCTAAGATCCTGACCACGGTCGGCGAGCGCATTGTCGAAGGTCAAGCTATCGGAGAGACGGGGGATACCGGCATGACGGGAGAAAATACACTATACTTTGAGTTGCGGGAAGGGGCCGAACCGGTCGATCCGCTTCAATGGCTGGCAAAGCGATGAGTCGGTGCTTGTCAATGTCTACTCATAGGATCATCAGATAACGCATGAAAGAAGGGATGTCACAATGATGGAACAGCAGCCGCCGCGGAAGTCTTGGGTGATCGGGCCGATGATCGCACTCGCCCTGCTCGGTGGAGTCGTCATTGGGAAGGGGTGGGAACGGACCGGACACGCGAGCGAAACCTATGAGGAGCTCAAGACCTTTTCGGAAGTCCTGAACCAGGTTCAAAAACATTATGTCGAAGACACGAAGCCCAAAGACCTCATTCAGGGGGCCATCCGCGGTATGCTGGCGACGCTTGATCCACACTCGGCGTACATGACGCCTGAGATGTACAAGGAGATGCAGGTTGAGACCAGAGGAGAATTTGGAGGGGTCGGCATTCAGATCGGCGTCAAGGAGAACCGGCTGTCGGTCATCGCGCCGATCGAAGGCACACCGGCCTATCGTGCCGGGATTAAGGCCGGCGATTTCATCACCAAGGTCAATGACGACCCGACGAAGGATCTCAGTTTGATGGACGCTGTGACGAAGATGCGAGGGCCGAAGGGCAGTAAGGTCAACTTGACGATCCAACGCGATGGCGCGCCGGATCCACTGGTGTTTACGCTTGTTCGGGATACCATCAAGATCGAAAGTGTGAAGTCAAAGATGATCGACAATTTTGGCTATGTCCGGCTGACGCAGTTTCAAGAAGCGACCGGGCGGGATCTAGCCAAGGCGATCAAGCAGTTCCGTGACCAGAAAGTGCAAGGAACGATTCTCGATCTGCGAAATAATCCGGGCGGCCTCCTGACCGCAGCCGTCGATGTGTCTGAACAGTTCCTCCCCAGCGGCAAGTTGGTGGTCTATACCAAAAGCCGGGAAGGGAAAAAGGACGAATGGTTCGCTAAGTCAAAAGATCAGTTGGAAGATCTTCCGGTGATCGTCCTGGTCAACGAGGGGTCGGCCAGCGCATCGGAGATTGTCGCCGGGGCCCTGCAAGATTGGGGACGTGCGGTCGTCGTGGGGAACACGTCGTTCGGTAAAGGGTCCGTACAGACGATCCTGGCGTTGGGAGACGGCTCAGGACTTCGTCTCACGACGGCCAAGTACTATACGCCCAAAGGTCGGTCCATTCAGTCGACCGGCATTACTCCCGATATCGTGGTGAAGCTCGCCAACTCCTCCCCGGCCAAAGGACCCGATGGTAAACCGAACGAGAAAGAGACGGAGGGGAAGGCAGTTAAACCCCCGGCCGGGAAGGATGTCGCACCACACGACGGAAAGTCTCCAGACGAACCTGGCTTAAAAAACGGAACGCCTCCTCCGGCCTTACCGGAATTGAGCGGGGAACTGTCGCTTGAGCAGGATGTCCAGCTACAGAAAGCGGTGGAGTTGCTGAAGAGCTGGAAGATCTTCAAGGAACTGAAGGTGTCCTAGCGGTTGAGATTCTGCATGCGTCGGTGCACAGCCTGCAGCAGTTGTTCCTCTGATCCTGAAAAGTTCGGCAACGTTCGAATCAGGTGCGATCGGACGAGTTGCTCAAGATCCGCGAGGGTTCGTATTCCGAGACGGAAATACAGATACGTCACGAGTGAATCAGAAAGCCCTGGCAGTGTGACCCAGTCCTGGACTTCCGATGGAAGAGGGGTTTTGAGCTCTTCATAGGCACGGACGGTTCCGGTTGCAAGGAATTCTTCGATCTTCTTTGCCAGATCGGCTCCAATCCCATCGATCTCCTCAAGCTTGTTGGCTTCCGCCAGGGTAACGACGTCTTCATCCAACGTAAGAAGGGAGTCCGCCGCCCGCCGGTAGGCCCGTACGCGGTAAGGATTGGCGCGTTGCGCCGACAGGAGGTCGGCCATTGATCGGAAGATGGCGGCGAGTTGTGTATTGCTCTCTTTCATGAGTGGCCTATAGTGAGGTTTTTGGGATTCTACAAGCAAGAGTGGGTTTGTTGACAAGCTGAATTCCGGTCTCATAGGATGATCGCGATGGTCAGCGATATCCAGATCCATGTTAACGGCGAAGTACGGGCTTGGCGCAGCGATGCGACCGTCGCTGATCTGCTGCAGGAACTAGATATTAAGACCGAGCGGGTTGCAGTCGAACTAAACCTTGAAATTCTTGATCGTGCGGTGTTCGGGGAACGGGTGCTCAAAAACGGAGATCGACTTGAAATCCTCGGTTTTATCGGCGGCGGGTCATATTAAGAGGACATTATGACGGATGATCGGCTGATCATTGCGGGGCGTGAGTTCAAGTCTCGCTTGTGGGTGGGGACGGGGAAATACAAAGACTTTGTTGAAACGAAAAAGGCGATCGAAGTGTCCGGCGCCGATGTGGTGACCGTGGCGGTTCGTCGGGTGAATATCACCGATCGATCCAAGGACAATCTCCTGGACTATATCGATCCCAAAAAATACACGATATTGCCGAACACGGCCGGATGCTACACCGTCGAAGATGCTGTTCGCTATTCCCGATTGGCTCGAGCAGCCGGAGTCTCGGATCTGGTGAAGCTCGAGGTGCTCGGCGATGAGAAGACGTTGTTCCCAGACACGGCCGGGTTGATCGAAGCCGCCAAGATTCTTATTAAAGAGGGCTTCATCGTCCTTCCCTACACGAACGACGATCCGATTGTGGCGAAGAAGCTTGTCGATATCGGGTGCCCAGCCGTCATGCCGTTAGCGGCTCCCATCGGATCAGGGCTCGGCATTCGCAACCCGTACAATCTCAAAATCATCATGGAAACCGTCAACGTCCCCATTATCGTCGATGCCGGAGTTGGGACCGCTTCGGACGCCGCCTTGGCTATGGAGTACGGGGCCGATGCGGTGTTGATGAATACTGCCATTGCTGGTGCGCAGGATCCGATTGCCATGGCGGAAGCGATGAAATATGCCGTTCATGCCGGCCGGCTCGCCTACAAGGCCGGCCGTATTCCGAGAAAGCTGTATGCCATGGCGAGCAGCCCGATCGAAGGGATGCTCTGACACCGGTAAGGGGTGAATAGTAAGGGGTAAAGAAAAAGAATGTGCAAGCGTCTCCTTACACCTTACCGTTTACCCCTAACTGTCTTCTTGCATGCCGCCCGTTAACTTCCGTCTTCTGTTGGTCACAGATCGTCATCAAGTTCAGGGACGCTCACTTTCAACGGCGTTGCAGCACGCGGTCCAGGCTGGTGTGCAGGCCATTCAGTTGCGCGAGCGGGATCTCTCCACTGGCGAACTTCTTTCGTTGGCGAGAGAGATTCAGGCCATGACGACCTCGCGCCCTGTCTCGTTGATTGTTAATGATCGTGTGGATCTCGCTATGGCCCTGGACCTGCAGGGTATTCACTTGCGATCAAATAGCTTGTCCTCTCGTTCCGTACGAAGCATTGTGGGTTCGGACAGATTGATCGGTGTCTCCACTCATTCAGCCGAAGATGTGCGGCGTGCGAGTCAAGACGGCGCCGACTACGTGGTGCTTGGTCCTATCTTCGATACTCCTTCCAAACGCTCCTTTGGCGCACCCTTGGGGCTTGATCTCCTGACGGAGGTCTGTCGCCATTCGCCGATTCCGGTGTTTGCCATCGGAGGGGTAACCTCCGTGCGCGTTCGTGACGTTCGTCAAGCCGGTGCCTATGGAGTAGCCGTCATTGGAGCGTTGCTCGCGCGGGATGACATCGGCACGGCGGTGCGCGAGTTCATGCATGTGTTAGATGCCTGAGTTGTTGAGCTTGCCGACGTGCGAATCAATCCCGCGAGATCGTCCGTTGGAGTTGACCACCCCTAGGTCGGGTGTTAGAATCCAAAAACTAAATTAATTCGCGTTCCATTCGATGTCGAGATTGATCCGTGCTGTATCGATATGGCGGAAAGCAAGGGTCAGCCAAATCGACTCCGGTCCTTCCGAGATTCCGTCAAGAAGATGACGAAGCGACTGTCTGACGGTGATGGAGCCATGATCCACAAGAACGACGAACATGCTCGGGAAGTGGACAAACTTCGTGTCCAGATCCAGTCGATGGAAGAAGAGATTCGTCGACTGTATCAGTCGCGGCACCAGCTCGACCAGGCTAACAAGCAAAACGAAAAACTTGTCTCGACCTTGCAGGAAGCCAAGGCCCAGATCGAGGCGTTGCGGACTGAAGTAGAAAAACTGTCAGCCCCGCCGTCGTCCTACGCCATTTTTTCGAGTATGAACGAGGACGGGACCGGCAATGTTTATGTGTCGGGGCGAAAGATGAAGGTCAGCCTTCACCCCTCGATCAGACCGACGGAGTTGCGTAAGGGACGGGAAGTAGTGCTCAACGAAGCGCTCAATGTGATCGAAGTGAAGGGATTTGACAGCCAGGGTGAGGTTGTTCGGCTGAAAGATGTGCTGGAGGGAGGGCGTGCGCTCGTCACGCTCCATTTCGACGAAGAGAAGGTGGCTGAGTTGGGAGATCCATTGCTGACAGAGCGTCTGAGTGTCGGAGATCATCTCCTCTATGATGCCCGTTCGGGGTATGTGATTGAGAAGTTGCCGAAGTCCGAAGCGGAGGAGCTGGTGCTGGAAGAGGTGCCGGATGTGGACTATGAACACATCGGCGGTCTCCAAAAAGAACTCGAGCATGTGCGAGATGCTGTAGAGCTCCCATTTCTGCATCCACACGTGTTTGCTGAGTATAAACTCAGCGCCCCCAAGGGCGTCCTGCTTTATGGTCCGCCTGGCTGTGGGAAGACGCTGATCGCGAAAGCCGTGGCGAACTCGATCGCCAAGAAACTCGGCCACCGATCCGGTAAGGAAATCCGCAGCTACTTCCTCCATGTCAAAGGTCCTGAGCTATTGAATAAATACGTGGGGGAATCTGAGCGGCAAGTGCGGGAGGTGTTTAAGAAAGCCAAAGAGCGGGCCGAGGATGGTCATCCGGTCATCGTCTTTTTTGATGAGATGGATGCCCTCTTTCGGACCAGAGGCACCGGAATTTCCTCCGACATTGAGTCAACGATCGTTCCGCAGTTTCTTTCCGAGATCGACGGGGTGGAGCGATTGCGCAATGTCATCGTCATTGGGGCGAGTAATCGACAGGACTTGATCGATCCTGCCGTGCTTCGTGCGGGCCGATTGGACGTTAAGGTGAAAGTGGGACGGCCGGATGCCACGGCGGCTCGAGATATCTTCTCGAAATACATCTCGGTCGATCTTCCGTTCGCCGAGGAGGATTTGGCGCGACACGGAGGAGATCGACAGGCGCTCGTCGATCGATTAGCGGCCTTGACGGTCGACACGATGTATGCGGCGAGCGAGGAAAATAAATTCATCGAAGTGACGTACGCCAATGGTGAAAAGGAAGTGCTGTACTTCCGTGATTTCGCCAGCGGGGCGTTGATCGAAGGAATCGTCTCGCGTGCGAAGAAGTTTGCCGTGAAGCGTGTGATTGCGCAAGAAGGGGCAGGCTTGCGCGCGGACGACTTGGTGCGCGCGATTCGTGAAGAGTTCAAGGAGCACGAAGACCTTCCCAACACGACGAATCCAGACGATTGGGCCAAAGTTGCCGGGAAAAAAGGCGAAAAGATCGTTCATATTCGGACCATTAGCGGTGGGCCGGCGGAACATCGGCAAATTGAAACCATCAGCACCGGCCACTATCTCTAGCGATTCTATGCCAGACTCTACGCCCACGAATCGCCCACGAATCATCGGTACGGAAACCGAATTTGGAATTGCCTCAAAGGACGGGTCCGCGATGGACCCTGTCTCCGGCTCGTTCGCTGTGATCGGCCACTACCCAGATTTGCCGGCGCCGGGCGCGCTCTGGGATTATGAACATGAAAATCCTCTCCTGGATGCGCGTGGGTTCGAAGTCGATGGTGAGCGAGAGCGTCCCAACCCCGACTACAATCGACAGTTGAATAAGGTGCTGGCAAACGGGGGCCGCTTGTATGTCGATGGAGCGCATCCCGAGTATTCGACACCGGAATGTTCAACCGCCCGCGAGGTGGTGGCCTTTGAGCGGATCGGCGAGCGAATTCTTGCGAAGAGCCTTCAGGAGATGATGCGTGTGCGGGGGAGCGAGCAGTATCTCTTGTACAAGAATAACTCAGACGGCAAGGGCAACAGTTATGGGTACCATGAAAACTATCTGGTCTCGCGAGCGGTCCCGTTCGACAAGATCGCACGGGCCTTGACCCCATTTTTTGTGACGCGTCCCATCTTCATCGGGGCAGGAAAGGTCGGGGCAGAAAACCAGACAAGTCCGGCGGACTATCAGATCTCACAACGCGCAGACTTCTTTGAGTGTCTCATGGACCTCAATACGATGGTCAAGCGTCCGATCATCAATACACGAGACGAGCCGCATGCCGATGCCGTGCGATTTCGCCGGCTGCATGTCATCACCGGTGATGCCAATATGGCCGAAGTTTCTACTTATTTAAAGGTGGGAACATTGGATATCGTGTTGGAGTTGCTGGAGGCCGGGGCTGCGTTGCCCCAGCTGGAACTTGACGAACCGGTTCGTGTCTTTAAACAAGTTTCGCGCGACCTTGATGTCAAGCAGACGGTCAAGATGGCCGGTGGAAGGCCGACGACGGCGATTGCAGTTCAGCGAGCCTACCTGCAAGCTGCTCAGACTTTTTATGCCGCCCATGGCTGCGCCGTCACCACGCAGGAGGTGCTGGCCCGCTGGGACGATGTCTTGACCAAGTTGGAACGGGACCCACGATTACTCGTGAAGGAGCTCGATTGGGTGGCCAAGCGCCATATGATCGAGTCCTATATGGAACGGAAAGGATGTGGATGGAATGATCCGCGAATGAAGTTGATGGATCTCCAGTACCATGATGTCCGTCCCGAGAAGGGCCTGTTTTATACGCTGGAACGCAGTCAGCTCATTGATCGAATCGTCGAGGAAGGGGAGATTGTTCAAGCTGAGCTCAATCCACCGACCGGCACACGTGCCTATTTTCGAGGACGCTGTGTTCGGAAGTTCTCACAGACCCTCTACGGTGCAAGTTGGACGTCTGTGCTGTTCGATGTCGGCAATAATACCATCAAGAAAGTCCCGTTGATGGACCCTCATCGCGGGACGCATGCATTAACGCGAGAACTGCTGGATACGGCGGACTCAGTTGATGAGTTGCTCGAACGACTCCAAGTCTGAGAGATGGTAGCCTAAGATTACGATGAAGCTGCCCTATCTCCCCGATCACGACGAATCCAGTTTCTTCGATTTTCTCACCAAACATTATCCCGGACTGACCCCAGGAAGTCATGGCCAGATGCCGGCACCGGAACAGGGGCGAGCGACCGGACCGATGGCTGTGCCGCATGCGACGACTGTCTTGGCGATCAAGTATCAAGATGGCGTCGTGATTGCCGGAGACCGTCGAGCGACAGAGGGGTTTCAGATCGCCGATCGTCGTATCGAGAAGGTATTCAAAATCGATGAATGGTCGGCGATGGCCATTGCCGGTGCGGCAGGGCCTTGCATCGAAATGGCCAAATTGTTTCAGACTGAGCTGGAACACTACGAGAAATTAGAAGGCATGGTGCTGTCCTGCGAAGGGAAGGCCAACAAGCTCGGACAGATGGTTAAGGCGAATCTTCCGATGGTGTTTCAGGGATTGGTGGTGATGCCCTTGTACGTCGGATACGATGTCAAACGGGAGGAAGGGCGTATCTTCAAGTATGACATCACCGGCGGGAAATACGAAGAATCCGATTACCATGCGATCGGGTCTGGCGGAAAAGATGCCAGGAACACGATGCGCGAACACTTCAAAAGAAATCTTTCCGAGGCGGAAGTGATTAAGCTTGCCTTGTTATCGCTCTACAATGCTGCGGATGACGATGTCGGAACGGGTGGTCCAGACCTCGTGCGAGGCATCTATCCGACGGCAAAAATTGTGAACGCCAAAGGTATCACGGATGTTGCTGATGACACCTTGCGTGCTGTGTGCGATGCCGTGATGAGCGCACGTCGTTCGAGGGAGGTGTAACTATGGCCATGCCCTATTACGTCTCTCCTGAGCAGATGATGCAGGATAAGGCCGAGTATGCCAAGAAAGGCATCGCCAAAGGCCGTTCGATCATCGCGATGGAGTATGTGGACGGCATCCTCTTGACCGCGGATAATCCAAGCGCGTCCCTGCACAAAGTCTCAGAAATCTACGACAACATCGCGTTTGCCGGAGCCGGTAAATACAGTGAGTTCGAGAATCTGCGTAAGGCAGGCATTCGCCATGCCGATCTCAAAGGGTTCATGTACAGCCGTGAGGATGTCACCGGTCGTTCTCTGGCGAACGGCTATTCACAAAGCCTTGGGACTGTATTCAGCCAGGAACTCAAACCGCTCGAGGTGGAGATTCTCGTCGTCCAGTCGGGGACGAACAACCAGCCGAACGAAATGTATCGGATTTCGTTCGATGGGAGCATCATCGACGAAAAGAATTTTGCGGTGATTGGAGGACGAGCGGAAGCGGTGCAGACTCTCTTGAAGGACAAAAGCCCCAGTCAAGCTTCGTCGCTCGATGCGGCATTGAAACTCTGCGTGACCGCACTGGAACAAACGGCGAATCAAAAGCTGCCACCAGAGGGCCTCGAAGTAGCGGTGTTGGACCGAACCCGCACCGGCAGAAAGTTTCGCCGTTTATCGGTGACTGACATCCAACGACTCCTCTCTTCTTAACTTCACTTCCGTGAACGCGCCCTTTGTTGCAGATCCGAGAATGGGCGTGTAACCTATTTCTAGGCTCTCAATGTTGCCGATAGGTCCCATGAAACAACGGATATTCGGTCTCGAAAATGAGTACGGCCTTATTTTTTCACCGAATGGCCGAATCTACCTACCGATGGAGAAGGTGCTCGGGTACATCTTTGAGGGACTAATTCCCAACAGCTGGCCATCAAACGCATTTCTGGTCAATGGAGCACGCTTCTACCAGGACACCGGCTGCCACCCTGAGTACTCAACACCTGAATGCGATAATATCCTTGATCTCGTGGTCCATGATAAGGCCGGTGAGCGGCTGTTGGAGGCCTGTCTACCGGCGGCGGAGGAGCGGCTCCGTGAGGAAGGTTTGTCCGGGGAAATCTATATTTTCAAGAACAACACAGACTCATTGGGCAACACGTACGGCTGTCACGAGAACTTCCTCATGCGGCGTGATGTCGACTTTTGGAAAGTCACGGAACAGCTGATTCCGTTTTTCGTCACGCGCCAGGTATTCAGCGGAGCAGGAAAAGTTCTGAAAGTGTCGGGGAAGCCACAGTACTTCATTTCTCAGCGGGCTCAGCATATTCATGAGAAAACGTCGTCTTCCACGACCTCCTCCAGGAGCATCATCAATACTCGAGATGAACCTCATTCCGATGCCGAGCGCTATCGGCGGCTCCATATCATCGTCGGTGACTCCAATATGTCCGAGTATGCAACGTACCTCAAGGTTGGGACGGCCGCGTTGGTCCTTTCTATGATCGAGGAAGGGTATACGGTGCAGGGTATGGAGTTGGAGGACTCAGTGAAGGCCATCAGGGAAGTCTCGCGGGATCCGACCCTGAAGAAGAGAGTCAAACTTGACGATGGTCGGCAAATGACGGCGATCGAAATCCAGCGCGTTTACTTGAAGCGGGCTCAAGAATATTTGTCCCAAGAAGATCACGAACCGATTCTGGATGATGTGTGCGACAAATGGGAATCCGTCCTTGAGCAGTTGGAGGAGGATCCTATGCAGCTCACCCATCAGGTCGATTGGGTGACCAAGAAGCATGTGATCCAATCGTACATCGACAAGCGACAGTGCGGATGGGACGATCCTCGGGTGTTCTTGCTGGATTTGCAGTACCACGATGTGAAGCGGACACGTGGGCTGTACTATTTGATGGAGTCTCGTGGGTTGATCGAACGTGTGGTTGAGGAAGAGGCTGTTCAGCGAGCCATGTCGACACCGCCACAAACGACGAGGGCGAAGGTGCGAGGAGACTTTATTCGCTTTGCACGAGCCAAGAACCGATCCTATACGGTCGATTGGACGTACCTGAAATTGAATGGGTACTGGGAAGAAACGATCCTCTGCATGGACCCGTTCAGCGCGGTGAATCGGCGTGTGGAAGAATTGATTTCCCAAGTATCCGGCGGACGGTTCTATCGATGATGTCGTTGGTGAGGTGGAACACTCGACCAAGTGTGGCGGTGGATCGGGCTGTGCTCGCTGCCATTGTATTACTCCTGAGCATCTTCCCCGTCGATCTCTTCTCCGGACCCCTGCAGGCGCCTCAAGGTTCCGATGGGCAATACAGCGGGAAACAAGGCCAAATCATCGTCGTCAAAGTCGAGTCCGATGAATCAACCACTCGAGTGCAAGGTAAGTTCTTGGGGCGGACGATCAGCTTTTTCCAAGACACCCGACCGCAGGAATCGAAAGGGTTTATCGGATTAGTTGGGATCGATCTGCAAGACGAGCCGGGCACCCATGAATTAAGCGTCGAGGTCAAGACAGGGGAGCACAGTCGAACGCTCAGCTACCAAGTGTTGGTCGTGAAGGAGAAGTTTAAGGTCGAGCATCTGAAATTACCCAAAGACAAGGTCGATTTAGACGACAAGGCCGTGGCGAGATGGAAAGTGGAACAGACGCAGGTGAAAGAGGCGTTGGCAAACGATTCCCCCATGAGATTATGGCAGCCTGGTTTCATCGAGCCGGTGAACGGAAAACGGACCGGAATCTTCGGCAGCGTCAGAATCATGAACGGGCAACCACGCAACCCGCATAATGGTGAAGATATTGGGGCCCCGCTCGGAACAGAGGTAATGGCCACGAACGACGGCATGGTCCGTCTCACTGTCGAGCATTTTTTTTCTGGGAAAGGCCTGTTTCTGGACCATGGGCTTGGGTTCTATTCAATGTATTTTCACCTTTCGGAAGTGCTCGTCAAAGACGGCGAGCCGGTGAAAGCCGGCCAGGTTATCGGTAAAGTGGGCGCCACCGGTCGTGCCACAGGACCGCATCTCCATTGGGGTGTGAAACTGAACGGAGCGCGGGTAAATCCCTATGCCTTGTTGGAGCTGCCGTTTAAAGAGAAGGTTCAATCGGCGGCTCCGGTCCCTGTCACCGACTCGGGGTCCGGTGTTGGCTCGCCTGAGCCGTGATACTGATAGCCCTTCGTTTCCCGTCTTGCCGTATTGTTTCTGATTGATCTGGGCCTTCCCATAGGCATACCCTCTGATTCAATTTTACGAGGATCACACATGAGAGTCTTCTTGTTTGTGCTTTCCATCGTTTCGCTCCTGCTTGCGACCCGGCAATTCTCAATTTCTGAACAGACGGGACAGTTCAAAGGAGCGCTCTTTCTTCTTCTGATCGGCATCCAGTTGCTGGTTACGGCCGCCCTCATCTCTGAACATCGAGAAGAGCGTGCGAAAAAGTCATCGATGTCGGAGAAGAAGGGGGAGGGAATTGGCGCCAATCCAACTGACGTCAACGCATCAAGGTGAGATTTGATCGTCGTATGTTTCTTATTCCGGCGAGATCCCCAACCCTCCTAGCAGTGGCATTAAACTCTCTTCTCCTGGCCCTTTCCCTTCTTTCGAAGCTTGGCTGATATCAGACAAGAGCTGCCCGGCTTCGGGGCTCAATTGTTTCAACCGTTCCCCCAGGTTGCCCGACATCATCCCTCGTTTGACTTCGTCGTCGGTGATTTTCCCATCTTTGATGCTCTGCTGGAGGATCTGTGCCAAAGACTCAACCTTTGCCAGTATATCCGGAGGCATGCTATTGAGGATTCTTTGCGCTCCCTGTTGCCCCCCTCCAAGTTGTGCATACGATGGAATGACAAGTGACAATGAAATCAAACAGATAATGATTGGCATGATTCCTCTCAACCCCATGGCAACCTCCTATTCCGTACCCCCCAAGCCGAGTTCTGGTCGTCTCAGTTTCTGCAGGATGCCTGCCACTTCCTCTGGGGGCGGAAAAGAAAGCCTTCAAGAGCTTAAAAGGGATCAAGTATGCCGGGACGGTAGCCGATACAGTCCTAGTACTCATTGAGAAAATAGGGAATTTCTTAGACGCCGTGATGGACGCTTGGTATTGTTGATCATCTGAAACTGAACGTGGAGGGTGGCGCCGATGCTTGACGGGTGGCAATTTCCGGACGTGACCGTCTACTTGGTGGGCATTCTTGGCCTTCTAGTTGTGTGGCAATACTACCAGATGCAGATCATGGCCGGCCGCATCCTCGCCGTTGATATCTTCGACCGCTCTGGGATTCGCATGTATCTCTATGTGACACCCGATGACGACCACATCTGTGAAGTCTGTGCCGCTGCAAATGGGGGGGTGTATTCACCGTCTCAAGTTGCGAAAAGAAACTTTTCACCTCTCGATGGGAAATGTCAACGACCGACTCCTTGTGTCGGAGTGTTGATTGGAATGTACGGGGCGTGGCTCGAAGCCAGAGGGGTGTTGGAGAATCTTCGTAGAAATATCAAAAATGGGGGGATCCAACTCTCACCGGAAGAAGTGCGGGCCTTAGTGAACGGGCAATGGGAACGGTGCATCAGTGCCGATACGGATCGGTTGGGAATCCAGATGATCGAAGCCCTCTCCTATGAAAAGATTAACCAGGAGATTGCGATCCAGGGGTATCGCTATGTCGTGGAGGAAGCGAGAGAGGTCCGGCACCTGTTGCTCCTCGTTCCAGCCTATCTTCGGCTCATGCAGCTGCTCATTCGGGCCGGCGAAGAGGCTGAGGCCCTTGAAGTGATCGAGCGGTTTGAAAGCCGATTCCCCTCGACGAAACGGGGACCGCATTTCCCATCGGAGAAACAACGCGAAGTGATCAAGGCTAAAAAAGCGCAACTGGTGAAAAGCCTGCCGCTGAAGATGTCTGCCTAGTGGGTCCTGATCCCGCACGGCCGGATACAGTCTTAGTAGTGCGATTCCAGACTTGTCGGTGTTTTATTCAAGACGGTCGCGGCAGCCTGTGAGAGGGCGGCGTCGTGCGTATGGTCGAGCGAATAGATCCGAAATTGAATCAGTCTTGTCGGAAGCAAATCCAAGAATTCTTCGAGGGGTTCGGCAGAGACGTGGCCGGTGCCAGGGTCGTAGACGTAGAGCGCATTTCCGCGGCGATCTTTCGGATCGGGTCGCGGGTCCAGGAGGGCCATGTCGACCCGGAATTGAAGTCGCTTCAAACCCGCAGGCAACTCTTTGGCGATTTGCTGTTCAAAGTGCCGATGGTTGGGAAATGCCATGCCGCGCTCCTGGCCCTTTTCTTTCAGAGTGGTGCTATAGGCCATTTTCCATTTGACGTCGCGGTCTAAGATCCGAGCCCACTCCAGCCCCAATCGTCGTCTGGTTTTCTGGCGAGACTGTCCCCAGCTTCGAACCTCCTCCAAGAGTGACCAATCGGTCAATGTCCGATAGTCGTCCATCTTCTTTCGTGGATCACGCGGGCAGAGTAACTTCATCGTCTCCCCAAATATATCTCGCAGGTGGATGTCGATGGCCCTGGTCGTACGATGAAAATAGACGTTGGAGTAGAGATACATCCTTGTGTTTAAGAACATTTGAAGGGCAGGAAGCCCAGTCTTATGAATAGTGAACCCCTTGTTGGTCACGATCGTATAATGGATCAACCGTGTGAGATCGACGGGCCCCACAGCGACGCCACACATGTAGGAATCCCGTAAGACGTAGTCGAGATTATCTCCGGTGTAACTCCCTGAAATAACGGGTTGGAGTACGTTGAGCCAGCGTGGAAGGCGGGAATTGTCTTTCCCTTTCTCTTTAAGAATCAGGTGGGCGATGTCATCCGGGTTCAATTCTTCGCCTTTTTCAAATGGACCCGATGGGCTTCGTCGGATCTTTCTAATGACCGGAGCCAGGTATTCTCGGATAATGATCTGTCCCAATCGTTCATGGCTGAGACCCATGGCATGGAGAAAGTTGTCATCGAAGAAATGGCAAAAGGGACCGTGGCCGATATCGTGCACTAAGGCCGTCACTCGCAAGCACTCTTCGACGAAGTTGGCCGAAGGAACATCCTCGAACACTTTCTTCAGAAAGGGATAGAGATGCCTGGCGAATCGCCCCGCCACATGCATGGTTCCCAGAGAATGAACGAAGCGAGTATGCTCGGCAGACGGGTAGACCCATCGGGCACTCTGCAATTGATAAATGTACCGTAGCCGCTGGACCCACGGGGAATCGATCAGATCCTTCTCAGTGAGCTCGTGAGGATCGGGAGTCGCGAAGGGAACGGTAAAGGTGACGTATTTGTGAATGGGATCAGCGATCAGTGCCGATCCATCATAGGGTGCGTTCGATCGGTCTGCCCGTTTCATAGTCACTGATTATCTTAGCCCACCGAGTCTGAAGGCGGCAATGGTTCGGTCGTGTGAGTGCCTGACTTCTGACGGTATTTCACAAAGAAGAAGTAGGCGAGAGGGTAGGACAACGCCGCCCCGAGCACACTGAGGACCAGGCCTCCTAGTAGGAAGGGACCGGCGTAGGGAAGCACCTGTTGATACAGACCACCGAAACTCAGGTCGTGCCAATCGAATGTCGGCGTGTCGGTGCGACCAAGCAGCAGAGCGCCGCTCCAATAGGTCGCGCCCAATATCGGAATGATCGTCCACGGGTTATTGACGAGAGCGCCAGCCAGCAAGGCCAAAAAATTGAGACCGAACAGCCATGTGCAGAGCGCCACCATCGCCGTATGTAGGCCATAGGCTGGTGAAAACGCGATGAAGACACCCAAGGCAAAGGCCAGCGCCGTGCGTTGGGGCGATTCCTGAAGATGGAGCACTTGCCGGAGGAGGGTGCGGAACGAACGCGTTCTTCCGGCAGAAGGACGTTTGTCTGTGTGCGTCATCGGCGAAAATGCTCGTAACTGGTCTGTGGTAGGGGTTGCGTTCTGCCTTGGGATGTCATCTGAATGCCGAACTTCTTTGGGCGAATAGTCCCAATCCGTGTGATGCGATGGCCTCGTGCCTGCGCCTGTCGTTCGAGAGTATGGCGGAATCGCAGCGGTGTCGTAAAGAGAAGTTCATAGTCTTCCCCACCGGTGATGGCAAGTTGAATCGGCGAGACGCCACAGGATATCGCATAGGCTCGACAAGCCGGTGAGAGCGGAAGATTGTCGACCTCCACCTCTGCGCCGACCCCGCTTTCCTCACAAATGTGCCGGAGATCCCCTGAAAGTCCATCGGAGAGGTCGATGGCGGCTGAGGCCAGTCGTCCGGTATTCAGCCACTGACCCTCGGTGACTCGCGCCGAAGGATGCAAATGCCGGCGGATCAGGAACTGTCGATGGGAACGGGATAACGGCGATCGTTTTCTTTCGGAAGATCGAGCGGTCTTCTTATTGACCAACAAGCGGAGACCGGCGAGGGAATCTCCTAGTGTTCCGGACACATAAATCTGATCTCCTACGGTTGCTCCATGACGAAAGAGTGCCCGGCGCTTAGGCGTGGTCCCGAGGAGGGTGATGCTGAGAAAAAATCCCGCCTTGGATGCTGAGGTATCTCCACCGATCACGGCCACATTATAGGGACGGCAGGCCTGCATCATCCCTCTGTAGAAATCGTCGATGCGCGAGTGATTCAGCTGTTTAGGAATAGCGAGTGAGATGAGCAGATACCGAGGAGTTGCTCCCATGGCTGCCAGATCGCTGAGATTCGCGATGGCGGCCCGGTATCCGATTGACGAAGGAGACGCAGATTTGAATTCGAAATGAATTCCTTCGGCGAGCAAGTCCGTCGTGAGGTGCCACCACGTCTGTGAGGCGGGGGCCAGCACTGCAGCATCATCCCCGATGCCTTGGATGATACCTGGAGCATTGCGATGGGCAAACTGCTTCTGCAACTCTCGAATCAAGGTGAATTCATGAATGGGCTTGCCCGTTTGATGGGCCACGACGCGATCCTATGAGCGAGATGCCTCGCGCCTAGCCTTTAAGGTGGCAGGAAGCTCATGCGATCGTCGGCCTTTCCCGCTTCGCAAGGGACGGATTCGGGCTTTTGCCTGAGGGGGTGACGGCGTGCTCAAGGTTGACGGAGTCTTGGCTCTTCGGCGAAGGGCAATTTTCATCACGTCATCCATCGTGTCGACGAAGGCCAACTGGATGCCTTTCAGGAGGTGCTTGGGGATTTCCTCGAGGTCCTTCTTGTTTCGACGAGGGAGAATGACGGTGGTAAGCTTGGCCCGTTTCGCCGCCAAAATCTTTTCCTTGAGTCCACCGATCGGGAGTACGCGACCACGCAAGGTAATCTCTCCGGTCATGGCGAGGTCTCGTCTTGCGGGTGTCCCCGAAAACGCCGATGCAATGGCCGTGGCCATCGTGATGCCGGCCGAAGGGCCGTCTTTAGGAATAGCTCCTGCTGGGACATGGATGTGAAGATCCTGTCGGCTGAACATCCTAGGGTGCAAATTCAAGGTCTTCTCTCGCGAGCGGACGTAGCTGAGCGCCGCCTGTGCGGATTCCTTCATCACATCTCCCAGATGTCCGGTAAGGGTCAGTTGACCTTTCCCTTTCATTACCGTCGCCTCGATGTACAGCACGTCGCCACCTGATTCGGTCCAGGCGAGGCCGGTGGCCACTCCGACTTCATCTTTTTCGAGTTCCGCTTCCGGTACATATTTCGGAACACCCAGATATTTGTGGAGATTGGTTTGATCGATCGGAAATCCTTGGCCTTTGCCTTCGGCGACTTTCTTTGCCACCTTGCGCATGACATTGGCGATTTCTCGTTCAAGGTTGCGTACTCCGGCTTCCCTTGTGTAGTGAGAAATAATGTGTCGGATCGCCTGCTCCGTCAAACGGACATGTTTGTTTGTGATCCCATGTTCTTCAAGCTGACGCGGGATCAGATATTTCTGGGCAATGCCGAGTTTTTCCTCTTCCGTGTACCCCGGAATTTCAATCACCTCCATGCGATCGCGCAGCGCGGGCAGGATGGGATCGATCAAATTCGCGGTGGTAATGAACATGACTTCGGTCAAGTCGAACGGAACCCCGAGATAGTGGTCGGCGAAGGCGCTGTTCTGTTCCGGGTCGAGCACCTCCAGCAAGGCTGCGGAGGGGTCGCCACGAAAATCCATGCCGACTTTGTCCACCTCGTCGAGCATGAAGACCGGATTGGCGGTGCCGGCTTGCTTCATTCCCTGGATGATGCGCCCCGGTAAGGCGCCGACATAGGTTCGACGGTGTCCCCGAATTTCGGCTTCGTCGCGAACGCCGCCCAAGCTGATGCGGACAAATTCTCGGCCTAATGCGCGGGCAATCGATTTGCCGAGCGAGGTCTTCCCGACGCCGGGTGGGCCGACGAAGCACAGGATCGGGCCCTTCATTTTCTCTTTCAGCTTTCGGACGGCGAGATACTCCAAAATCCGTTCCTTGACCTTTTCCAGATCATAATGGTCGTCGTTCAAGACCTTTGCGGCCGCTTTCAGTTCAAGGTTGTCTTTCGATCGCTTCGACCATGGCAACTCGACCATCCACTCAAGATAGGTTCGGACGGTCGCGGACTCAGCCGTATCCGGATGCATCTTTTCGAGCCGTTTGAGTTGCTTTTCAGTTTCCTTCAACACTTTGTCAGGCATCTTGGCGTCTTTGATGCGTTTCCGGAATTCCGTAATTTCTTCCACCCGTTCATCAAGCTCGCCCAACTCTTTCTGGATGGCCTTCAGTTGTTCTCGGAGAAAATACTCGCGCTGGGTCTTGTCCATCTCGCCTTTGGCTTGCGCCTGTATCTTTTGCTGCATCGAGAGGACTTCGATCTCTTTTCCAAGAATGTCGCTCACCTGGCGCAGACGTTGGATCGGATCGGAAATTTCCAGGACGGCTTGGGTGGCGTCCACCTTCAGGCCGAGATTGGAGGCCACCATATCGGCCAGCCGACCGGGCTCTTCAAGGTTTTCGATGACCACCATGACGTCGGGGATGAGGACTTTCCCCAGACTCACGATCCGCTCGATCTGTTCTTTGACGGTCCGCATGACGGCCTCGGCCTCCAGCGTCGTCGCCGCCGGCTTGGAGTCCGGCAACTTATCGATTCGAACCGAGTAGTACGGATCGGTCTGAATGTATTTGGTAATTTTTGCTTTGGAGATCCCCTGCACCAAAATCTTGATGCGTTCATCCGGTAGTTTCAGCATCCGCATGATGATGCCGACGGTGCCGATCGTATGGATGTCTTTGGGAGACGGATTTTCAACGTCGAGGGCCTTTTGAGTGGCCAAGAAGATCATCCGGTTCCCAGCGAGGGCCGCCTCGATCGCCTTGATGGACATGTCGCGTCCGACAAACAGTGGGAGCACCATGTATGGAAAGACGACGATATCGCGGACCGGCAACAAGGGAAGCTGGGCAGGCACTTCAATATTTTGAGGAGGCTGAATCTCTTGCTCGTTTGGGTCAGTCATGTAGACGCCTGTTCGTTAAATCGGGGAGCACTGTGTCAACGAAGCCCTGAAGATGATGACCGAGCATATCATATGACGTCACATTTCCTAATCGTTCACGCATTTCTATCGGAGTCGAGCTGCCAGCCGAGTTGTAGGGCAACGCGAGCCTTGTTTATTGCGCAAATTGAAACTCAACGACGACAAGTCTGCGAGCGACTGTAGCGCGTAGGTCGATGAGCTCAACTCCGTCGAGTATTTGGTGTGGCGCGCATTCGAGTCGAAAGGTAATCGCGAAACTCCGCTCCTAAGGCCGGATTCTTCAAGGCAAACTCGACCGTGGCAATGAGGAAACCGAGTTTATCCCCTGCGTCATGGCGTTGCCCTTCAATTTCGAGCGCATACATGGGAGATTTTCTTGCCAGTTCCTTTAGCGCGTCGGTCAGCTGAATTTCCCCGTTCTTCCCTGGCCGAGTTTTTCTGAGGATAGGAAAGATCTCCGGGGGAAGTACATATCGTCCGATAACGGCCAGCGTGGAGGGAGCATCCGTAGGAGATGGTTTTTCAACTAAGCCTTCAACCCGATGTAGCCCATGCGCTAAGTGTTTGGGGCTGACAATTCCGTATCGACTGACATCAGCTTTGGGAACATCCTGCACCCCCAAGACCGCTCCATGCCGTTTTTTATACACGTGGGTCAATTGCGCGAGTGCAGGCACATGCGCGTCGATAATCTCATCGCCCAGGATCACCGCGAATGGCTCATCACCGATCAGGTGTTGGGCGCACAAGACCGCATGTCCCAAGCCGAGTTGCTCCGATTGCCTGACGTAGCAGAAGTTGGCCAGGTTCGAAATCTGTCTAATTTGATGGAGAATCTGGCTCTTCCCGGTTCCCTTAAGCGTCTCCTCTAATTCGACCGACCGGTCGAAGTGATCCTCAATGGCGCGTTTGCCCCGGCCGGTGATCACGATAATGTCTTCGATGCCCGATGCCACCGCTTCTTCGACTGCGTATTGAATGAGCGGTTTATCGACCAACGGCAACATCTCCTTGGGAGAGGCCTTCGTGGCGGGAAGGAATCGGGTTCCCCAGCCTGCCGCTGGGATGACCGCTTTTCTGACGGCGTAACGAGACATGGAGAGGATAGTATGTGATGGGTTATGCGAAGTCAAGGAACTGACGAACTGATCGCTTCGTTCCGATGTTGATGACTTCAGATGTATTTCCCCGAGATGGCTGGTCCCGAGCAGTCTCATGATAAGAAGCCAGATGAGGAACTATCTGGCTGTGAAGCGCATGAAGGGCCTTCAACTCCTTTACAATATTGGATGGTCTCAATATAATCCTGAAGTTTTGCATCGGTCGGTTGGAGGTTAGGTCTCGGTATTGGTTGGTTTCGTGGAAACGTTGTGTGAGAGTGTCGGCGCATTTCGACCGACCATTCAATTCGGAACATGCCAGATTAAGAGGGGGTCGCCTCGGATGGTTGAGGGTGGTAAGGAACTGTGAGATGAGTCCAATCACTCCAACCGTCTCGACAGGTCTCTCTAGGAACCCTCGTCGGTGACTCTACATGCCGTCTACAGGCCTCGGTTGTTCATCGTCACGGCTGTGCTTCTCTCCGTGTTGTGGGGTCTGCTTGACGCATTGGCCCAAGGGCCTGATTCCAGCGTGGCCTCGATCGACATCCGTGGAGTCAAACGAATCGAAGTGCCGGCCATTGCCGGACGGCTCACGCTCAAGGCAGGGGATCCTTATACGCCTGACACAGTGCGCGGTCAGGTCAAGATTCTGTACGACACCGGGTTTTTCGAAGACGTCCAGGTTGAAACGGAATCCAATATCGAAGGACTGGCCGTCACGTTTGTGGTCCGGGAAAAGCCGTTCATCACGGAGATCGTCTTCGACGGTAATGATCACCTGAGCGAGGACAAGCTGAAGGAGAAAACGAGTATCAAGAGCCAGACGTTTCTTGACCAGCAGCTGGTAAAGGAAAGCGCGGAGAAGATGCGCCAGCTGTATCAGCACGACGGGTATTACAGCGCGCAAGTCATTCCGGTCATTCAGACGCTGGATGAAGAGCGAAAGCGCCTGATGTTCCACATTACGGAGGGAGAGAAGGCGAAAATCAAGGCCGTGACGTTTGAAGGATTGCGCGCGGCGACCAAAGCGGAGCTGTTTAAAGCCATGTCAACCAGGGAGTGGATTCCGTGGTACGGGTTCTTTACCCAACAGAAGTTACCGTCTCTGGTGTCCGACGCCGGGGTATTGAAGCGCGACGAGCTGGAGCACGATGTAGAGCGGATCAAGGAAGTCCTGCTCAATAAAGGCTATTTCAACGTTCGAGTGGGGCAACCGTCAGTTGAGCTGACCGAGGACAAGAAATGGTTCACGGTCAATTATCCGATTGCGGAGGGCGAGCCGTTTACCATCGGTGAAATCGGGTTTCGAGGGCATACCGTGTTTGAAGAGCCGGAGCTTCGAGAAGGATTGAGGATCAAGGAGGGAGAGATCTTTCAGCGAGCCAAAATCAGAGACGAGATCACCCGGCTGACGGATCTCTATGGGAGCAAAGGCTATTCGTTTTCAGAAGTGATGCCGACCGTCAACCCAAACAATGACGAACGGACGGTCAGCATCATCCTCAGCATCAAAGAAGGGGAGATGATGAGGATCCGGCAGATCAATATTCACGGAAACGACAAAACACGGGATAACGTCATTCGCCGAGAAATACGAGTGGATGAGCAGGATGTGATCGATACCGCTTCGTTGAAACGCAGTTTCCAGCGTTTGAACAACTTAAATTTCTTCGAGACGGTCGAAATTCTCCCGGCGCAGGTTGCGCCTGACAAGGTCGATCTCAATGTACGGGTGAAGGAAAAACCGACCGGGATGTTCAGTATCGGCGGAGGATTCAGTACGTTGGACCGACTCGTCGCCATCGCCGATATCACGCAAGGCAATTTGGGAGGGTACGGCTATCTCGGACGCATCCGTGGTCAGCTTGGTCAGCGAAGAAGTCTTGGACATATTACGTTTCGGAATCCCTACCTCAACGATTCATTGACCTCCTTGCAGGTGGACGGCTATCGCAGCATGACGAACTTTCTTTCCTACTTTGAAGAACGAACCGGTGGCAGCGTTACGCTTGGTCGGTGGTTATCGGAGTATGTCACGGGCAGTGTGAGTATCTTTGGGGAGCAAATCACGTTCAGGGACCCTCAATTCGGGATTTGCCCGGATTTGGTCCCGATCGTGTGTCGGCAATTAGGGACGCGGTCGTCCACGGGATTTCGGACCACGTTGTTTCGAGACACCAGAGACTACTACATCGATCCCAGAACCGGTTGGCGGTTTGGCGGTGGATTTGATGTCGGAACCCCCTACATGGGCGGGACGAACAATTTCATCAAGTATTATGTCGATGTCATCAAAGTCACTCCGCTTCCGCTGGATATGAGGATTTCAGTGCGGGCTCGTTATGGAGAAGTGCAAGCGCTGGGAGGGACACAGATACCGCTGAACGAGCGATTCTTCGTCGGCGGGATTAATACGATGCGTGGGTTTGCGTTCGGCCGAGCTGGTCCCGTGGTTCCCACGACGCGCGCGCCGTTCGGTGCAGCCAAACAGTTGATCTTCAACACCGAGTTGATCTTTACGATTTCTGCGGAGGCGAAGCTCAACGGAGTCCTCTTTTTTGACTATGGGAAAGGTTTTGACGACGGCGAACCGTTGTCGATCGATCTCCGGCCAGCGGCGGGCCTGGAGGGACGCTGGATCTCTCCCTTCGGTCCCTTGCGTGTGGCCTATGGAATCAATCTTGACGCGCAAACGGGCGAGCGCTTCGGCGTGTTTGAATTTACGATCGGAACCTTGTTCTAGTGGGAGTATTGCAGGTGATGGGACGACAGGTGGAGAATCGACGGTACCGGTTGGGGCAAATAGGGTGGCTGGGGATGGCGAGCGTCGCGGCCATGACGGTTCTGTTGAGCGGGTGTGCAGGATCGGTCGCAAAGGTTGACGGGAAAGTCGGGGTCATCAACTCGCAGCGGTTGCTCAATGATACGAATGCTGGGAAGCGGGCCAAAGACAGCCTGACCGGCTATTCAAAAAATCGACAGGCGCTGATGGAGTTGGAAGAACGCGAGTTGCGGCGAATGGAAGAAGACTTCGTCAAACAATCCTCCATCCTGAGCCCAGCTGCCAAGCGTGAACGGGAAGAACAATTTCGGCGGCGGATGCAAGAGTATCAGCAGAAAGCGGCGGAGTTGAATCGAGAGGTCCAAGAAAAGCAAAAAGACGTGCTGGAAGGGTTTCGCGACAAAATCGAAATGGTCGTTGCGAGGGTAGCCAAACGTCTGGGTTTGCAGGTGGTCATCGATAAGAGTAAGGGCGGTCCAACTGTCTATCATGAAGAAGGGCTCGACATTTCGAGCGCCGTGATCGAAGAGTTTAACCGCGAGTATCCCTAGGAACCATGGGAGGAGTAGCCATGACGAGTGTGGCGAGAGTGTTGGTGGCGGGTGTTGGGTTATGGCTGGCACAGTGGGGAGGATCACTCCATGCGGCAGACCCGGTGCGGGTCGGCGTCATGGATCAGCAGATGGTCATGGAACAGACCAAGGCCGGGAAATTAGCCTTGGAAGACATGAAGGGCTATTCGATGACCCGACAGAAAATCATCAATTCCGATGAACAAGAGCTCAAAGAGTTGCAACAGTCTCTCGAAGATCCGAATGCGAAGCTGGCCGGCGCCGCACGGCAAGAAAAAGAGGAGCAATTCAGAGGCAAGGCCGAAGCCTTTCAGCACCGTCTTCAGGAGTTTAACCGCGAGGTCCAGCTGAAGCAGCGTGAACTGGTCACAGAGTATTCGCGGAAGATCGCCGCTGCGGCGCAAGCGGTGGCCCAAAAGGAAGGCTACGTGGCCATCATTGACAAAGGCAGTGATGCACTCATGCGAGTCGTTCTCTATCATCAGCCCGCGTTGGATGTGACGCAGTCCGTGATTAAGGAATTTGATCGGCAGAACCCGTAACCATCAGAGCTACTCGGAAGCGAGAGGAGGCACGCTAATGGCAGTGGTCGAACAGGATGAAATCCAATCGTTACTTCCCCATCGATATCCCTTCTTGTTGGTCGATCGAATAAAAGAATTTGAACCGCAAAAGCGGATCGTCGGGTTCAAGAACGTGACGGTCAATGAGCCATTTTTTCAAGGGCATTTCCCCGGTCGTCCGGTCATGCCTGGGGTATTGATTATTGAAGCCATGGCACAAGTCGGCGGCGTGCTGGTGTTTAAGTCCGGGGGACCGGTGGGAAGAACCGTCATGTACTTGACGGGGATCGACGAGGCCAAATTCAGGAAGCCGGTTGTCCCTGGCGATCAGCTTCGTTTCGAAATCGACGTGCTCAAAAAGCGTCCACCTTTCTGGAAGATGCAGGGGAAGGCGTTTGTGGAGAACGAAGTGGTCTGCGAAGCGATGGTAACGGCCATGGTGATGGAAGAGACAGCCGAACAGAGCACGAAGCAGGGCAATAAATAGTCGTGATGGGTCAACTGCGACAACGCACGGCCGCATGGATCATCGTCGGCTCGTTCAGCCAGCAGGGAATCACCAGAGAGGTCTAATGCTTGTAAAGGGGGACGCGTGAAGATACATCCTACAGCAATCGTTCATCCCAAGGCGCGGCTTCACGATGATGTGGACATTGGGCCCTACTGCGTAATCGGGGAACATGTCAGCATTGGAAAAGGAAGCCGATTACTTTCGCATGTGACGATCGATGGATGGACCGAGATCGGAGAACGAAACGAAGTACACCCGTTTGCGTCGATCGGCGGCCCCCCTCAACACCTGGCGTATAAGGGGGAACCGACCAAGGTCATTCTCGGCGACGACAACACGGTCCGCGAGTATGTCACGATCAACCGCGGAACTGTTCAGGGTGGGGGGGTGACTTCCCTTGGGTCGAAGGGCATTCTGATGGCCTATGTGCACGTGGCACACGACTGCCGGCTCGGCAACAACATCATCATGGCCAACGCAGCAAGCCTCGCCGGGCACATCACCATCGGAGACCATTCCGTCATCGGAGGGTTGACCGGCGTGCTTCAGTTTGTACGGGTCGGTGATTATGTGATGGTCGGTGGTTGTTGCGCGATCGGTCAGGATATTCCTCCGTTCACGTTTGCCGCGGGAGGGTATCGAGCGCATCTCTATGGGCTGAATACCGTCGGTCTCCAGCGACACGGCTTCTCAGCCGATCGCATTGCCTCGCTCAGGAAAGCGTTTGATCTCCTATTTCGGGAAGGGCATCGAACCGCGGAGGCGGTTCGACTGGCAAAAAAAGAGTTCAAAGGGCAGGCCGATGTGGCCAAGATTCTCGCGTTTATGGAAGGTACCAAACGCGGAATTTCACGGGCGGTCAACGTCGAACTGGAACGTGAGTTCGATCAACAGGTGTGAGATCGGCCGACATGACGCTTGCCATGCCTATAGCGGACGGCCGAATCGGAGTGATCGCGGGGAATGGGCGATTCCCGATCATTTTCGCCGATAATGCGCGCAAGATGGGGCTGCACGTGTCTGCGGTGGCGCATGAGGGGGAAACAGATCCGGAGCTTGAACAGCATGTCGATCGGATGCATTGGGTCAAGATCGGGCAGCTGAACAAACTGATCAAAGCCTTCAAGGACGACGGCGTTCGGAACGTCGTGATGTTGGGGGGGATCAAAAAGACTCATATCTACAGCAACGCGCGCCCTGACTTTCGTGTCTTGGCGCTAGCCACGAAATTGGTGCTATGGAAGGATGATGACATTCTGCGAGCCCTGGCTGCGGAGCTCGAAAGGGATGGCATCACGATTTGTGAATCGACCTTCGGCCTCGAAGGGATCTTGGTCACGGAAGGAACTCTCACCTCTCGCCAACCGACTAAGAAGGAGTGGATCGATATCCGTTATGGGTGGGATGTGGCCAAAGAAACCGGTCGTCTGGATATCGGCCAGTGTGTGGTTGTCAAGGATCGAACAATTGTAGCAGTCGAAGCGGTTGAAGGAACTGATGAGGCAATTAGACGTGGGGGCACCCTTGCCAAAGAGGGAGTGGTTGTCGTGAAACGGTGCAAGCCGCAACAGGATCTCCGTTTTGATTTGCCGGCTGTGGGCCCGCGTACGATTGAGGTGATGCAGTCGGTCAAGGCATCGGTCCTTGCGGTTGAAGCTGGCCGGTCGGTGATACTGGATCGAGCACAACTGATCAGTGAGGCGGAGGAAGCGGGCATTGCCGTGGTCGGGCTTACGCGTCAAGATGAATCAAGCCCAGAGCATTCGGCCGACCAATGATCCACCAGCACCTGATGGTCTATCGAGCCTCCGACGCCTGGTTTGCGATCAGTACTGTGGTGCGAAGACGCTTCAACCGGTAACCCAACAGGCCTATGACAAAACTGCGTGCTGGTGTGATCGGAGTCGGACATCTTGGGCAACACCACGCGCGTCTGTATGCCTCGTCTCCAGACTCGATGCTGGTGGGTGTGGTTGACCACAGCCAGGACCGAGCGTCTGCCGTTACCGAGAAGTATGGCGGACAGGTGTTTGCCGACCTAAACGATTTGCTGAAGCACGTTGATGTCGTGACCGTTGCCGTCCCTACTTCCAGCCATTATTCGGTCGCGAAAACCTGCCTTCAGGCAGGCAAGCATGTCTTAATCGAAAAACCGATTGCGGTAGCACCGATGGAGGCACAGGAACTTGTGCAGTTGGGACAGCGCCATGCCTGCACGATCCAGGTCGGGCAGAGCGAGCGCTTCAACCCGATCATGCCGTTGATGCGGCCTCACATTCGTGACCCATTGCTGATCGAGTGCCATCGATTGGGGAGTTATAGTGAGCGGGGGATCGATGTCGATGTTGTATTGGACTTAATGATTCATGATCTTGATCTGCTGTTGTCGTGCAATCCCGGTCCTGTTGTGGATGTGAAGGCGGTCGGGGTCTCCATGCTTTCCTCGACGAACGACGTCGCCAATGCACGAATTCAGTTTCAGAGCGGATGTGTTGCGACGCTTACCGCCAGTCGAGTCTCACCGAAGGCCATGCGACAATGGCGTCTGTTCCAGCCAACAGCCTGTATCTCAATAGACTTTCAGACCAGGCTGGGAATGATTGGACGGCCTTCGGTTGGGCATGGTCCCAAGCCGCTGATGGCGGTGGAAGAAGTTCAGGCAGGCAATGATGAGCCGCTGAAATTGCAGCTTGAGTCGTTTCTCCGGTCGGTTCGGACGAACTCTCGGCCTATGGTATCGGGCGAAGATGGGGTCGCTGCTCTCGATCTGGCGCATCATGTGCTGTCCGCGATGAACGGGCTCGATCGGCAGCAGATGCCTGATGCTCCTAGACGGGTTCACGGTTGAAAGCCCTCGCAACTGCAGACTTCGAATCGTAATGACGGTCTCTTCGCCTGTAGATTATCATGGCACGCATTCTGATCGTTACCGGTGAAGCGTCAGGCGATCTCCACGGAGCCAACCTCGCCAAGGCCCTCAAGGCATGCGACCCTCAGGTTTCGTTGGCGGGAATCGGCGGGCGCGCGATGGAGGCAGCCGGTGTGCAACTGGTCGGCAAGATGAAGCAGTTTGATGTAATGGGGATGGTCGGACCCTTGGCCTTAGTGGCGATCATTCGACGATTTTTCTTCATGCGACGATTGTTTCGGTCCGAATCCTGGGACGTGGTCATCTTTGTCGATAACCCTGGGTTGAACCTGAGATATGCCTATTTTGCGAAGGGTGCTGGGTTGCGCGTGTTCTATTACATCGCACCACAAATTTGGGCGTGGGGATCCTGGCGGATGTACTGGATCAAGAAACGGATCGATCATGTGTTAGTGATTTTGCCGTTTGAAAAACCCCTCTTCGATCGAGCGGATGTTCGTTGCACGTTTGTGGGGCATCCAATATTGGATGCTGTTGAGGAAACCTATGATCGGTCGGCGCTTCGCGCCAAGTTTGGCTTTGCTCCTCGGGACCGTGTGGTTGCGTTGTTGCCAGGGAGTCGGGCGCATGAAGTGAAGGTTTTGCTGCCGATCCTTCTCGACGCAGCAGAGAAATTGGCTCGGCATCAACCAGGAACACAGTTTCTCCTGGCACAAGCCTCCACAATTCAGGATAATCTGTTGCAGCCATTCCTCCAACAAAACCGAGTACCGGTCACCGTGGTGAAAGAGCAAACGAGTGAGGTGCTGGCGGTCTCGGATTTTGCGTTGGTCAAGTCGGGTACGGCCATCTTGCAAGCTGCTGTGGTGGGGACCCCCATGGTGCTGTTCTATCGAATCAGTTCAGTGGAGTGGTGGATCGGGAACTTTTTTAAACGAGTCAAGTGGATCGGGCTGGCGAATTTGGTGGCTGATCGGACGGTCGTGCCGGAGCTGGTTCAGTCTGCGGCGACGGGGCAGCGACTCTACGAGGAGGCTCTTCGAATCTTGGATGATCAAGCCGTCTATGATGAGATGAAGCGAGAGTTGGCCAAAGTGCGAGCATCGTTGGGAGAGCCGGGCGCGTCCACGAGAGCAGCGGAGGCGGTGTTGGCAGCATGTCGGGCGTAGCACGATTCAAACGACTGATGGGGTATGTGAAACCGTACCGAGGGCGGTTCCTCGCGGCCTTCGCCTGCTCCGGTCTTGTGGCAATTCTCAGCGGCGTCTATGCCTGGCTCGCCAGGCCTGTGTTGGACGATATCTTCATCCAAAAAGATGAGCAGATGTTGCTGGTCCTGCCGTTGGTCATTCTTGGCGTAGCCACGTTGAAGGCACTATTCAGTTATGGCGTGAACTATCTCATGGCGTATGTCGGCAATCGAGTCGTGGCCGATATTCGACAAGAATTGTTCCAGCAGCTGATGCGACTCTCGGTCGGCTTTCACGATACGAACACGTCTGGACGTTTGGTTTCTCGCGTCGTCAACGATGTGGGGATGATGGCGAACGCCGCATCAAGCGTCGTCAAGGATATTTTTCAGAACAGCCTCACATTTCTGGCCATGATCGGTGTCATCCTGTATCAGAATTGGAGGTTGGCGGGTCTCTCGCTCATCGTCATTCCACTCTCGGCGTTGAGCATGGTGCGGGTCGGCAAGCGATTGAAGCGATTGGCCACCAGCGGCCAGGAGCAACTGGGAGACCTCTCCTCCACATTACAAGAGATGTTGGCCGGTATCAGAATGGTGAAAGCGTTCGGACGGGAAGAGGCCGAGGGGAAGCGATTCGAGGCGCGAAACAGTAAGGTGCTTTCGACCACCCTGAAAAGCAATCAGGTGTGGGCGATTGGCCACTCCCAGATGGAGATCATCGGGGTGATCGGCGTCGCAGCCATTATCTGGTATGGCGGCTATCTAGTCATCCACGACACCATGACTCCCGGTGCCTTTTTTTCGTTCATGGCGGCTCTGTTCATGGCCTATACCCCGATTCGAAAGCTCTCCGGATCGAACAACCTGGTTCAGCAAGCGCTGGCGGCCGCCGAACGGGTTTTTGATGTGTTGGACCTCAAGACTGAGCATGCTCACAATAGCGGTACTGTGTCGTTGGTTGGGGTCAACCAGGCTATCGAATTTCAAAGCGTCTCCTTGCGGTACGAGAATCACACGATCCCCGCGCTGGCCGATATCGATCTCGTGATTCGACCGGGTGAAGTGATTGCGCTGGTTGGGAGCAGTGGAAGCGGAAAGACCAGCTTGGTGAGCTTGCTGCCTCGTTTCTATGAGCCGACGGCAGGACGCATTCTCCTGGATGGCCTCCCGATTACATCGTACGAGCTACGCTCGCTGCGTTCGCATATCGGGATTGTTTCGCAAGACGTGTTCTTATTCGACGAAACCGTCAGAACCAATATCGCATTCGGCAGATCCGGCTCCGGCCAGACTGAGATTGAGCAGGCGGCGAAACTGGCCTATGCGCATGACTTTATTCTTAGGTTGCCCCAAGGGTACGATACGATGATCGGGGAGCGCGGTGTCAAACTGTCGGGCGGCGAACGGCAACGCTTGGCCATTGCACGGGCCATTCTGCGTGATCCGCCGCTCTTGATCTTAGATGAAGCGACGTCGGCGCTCGACACCGAATCCGAACGGATTGTGCAGTTGGCGTTGACCAATTTGATGAAGAACCGAACGACCCTGGTGATCGCGCATCGGCTCTCCACTATCCAGAATGCGGATCGTATTATTGTCTTGGATCGAGGAACGATTGTCGAATCGGGATCGCATGAGGAGTTGCTGCGGCAAGGGGGAGTCTATCACAAGCTGCACACGATGCAATTTCAGGATGTGACCAGTGTCTGACCTCATGAAGTCCTGGGAACGTTGGGCGAAGTGTTCGCTTCTCCCTCCGATCGGTGCCACGGCCATTCGATGCATCGCACGGTCGATACGGTGTGAAACGCGTGGGCATGAAGCGGTCGATGCCTTATATCGGAACGGGGGGCAAATTATTCTAGCCTTTTGGCATTCGCAGCAATTGATGATTCTGTTCGGGTATCGTGGATCCGGTGCACATGTGTTGATCAGTCAGCATGGTGACGGAGAAATCATCGCACGGATCATTGCCCGATTCGGTCATCAGGCGGTCCGTGGGTCAAGTACCCGTGGCGGAGCTGGGGCATTACGGACACTCATTAAGGTGGGACGGTCAGGTCATGATATCGGGGTGACGCCTGATGGCCCCAAGGGACCGCGGCACGTGGCAAAGCTCGGCGTGATTCATCTCGCGAAAGCGACGGGCCTTCCAATCGTGCCGTTGGCCTTTGCCTGCTCAAAAAAAAACTCTTTCCGAGCTGGGATCGCTACATGGTCCCGTTCCCATTTTCGAAAGGCGTGTTTCTGTACGGACGTCCAATCTGGATCTCTCGCGAAGCCGACGAGGCGGCACTCGAAGGGGCACGCGTGGCACTCGAGACGACCCTTAATCGATTGACGGATGACGCGGAAGCATTCGTGAAGCCTGAGGCATGAGAGATGAACGCAAGGCGTTCAGGAATAAGGCAAAACGTATTACCTCTCACTCCTTACAGTTCGCGTCGTGATCATGTGGCGATTCCTCTATAATGTTTGTTTCACCCTTGCGGCCCCGGTTGTTGTGAGTGTGCTGCTCGCCAAGCCACGCTGCCGACCGGGCCTGGCGCAGCGGCTCGGGTTAGAAAATGGTTCATTCGGTTTGTCTCGTTTATTTGGTGCGGGAGAACGAAACCAACCAGATCCATCAAACAAACTCAACAAACCAGACCAACCAAATGAACCAGATAAACCAGTCATCTGGATTCACGCTGTTTCGCTTGGCGAGGTGGTGGCGGTTGCCCCACTCGTGAAGGCGCTCCATCTGCGCCATCCAGAGTGTCGCTACATCGTGACGACCGTGACTGAAACAGGACGCGAGGCTGTTCTCCAGCGTTTATCGGGTATTGCCGAACATCGGTATGCCCCGCTCGATTTTTATTGGGCCGTGACCGGCATGATTCGGCGCCTACAGCCCATCCTCTACATCTTCGTCGAAACCGAACTCTGGCCCAATCTCTTGTGGTCGTTGCGGGATCAGGGCGTGCCGTCGGTTTTGGTGAATGGACGGCTGTCCTCGCGCTCATTCGGCCGTCAGGATCTTCCTCTGATTCGTTCTTTTTATCGGTCGGTGGTACACACGTTAACCCTCTGTTTGATGCAAACCGAGAGGGATCGACAGAGGATAGTGGCGCTTGGGGCCGAACCGGATCGTGTTCATACTACCGGCAATATCAAGTTTGATCAGCCTCCACCGGCTCTTCGCCCAAATGAGTCGCTCCGACGAAGCTTTGGCCTCGACGACCATGAGCAACTCATCCTTGCCGGTAGTACTCATCCGGGAGAGGAAGAGATGTTGCTGTCGGCCTATGGCCGGATTGCAACCATCTATCCTTCAACGGTGTTGATGTTGGCGCCTCGACATATCGAGCGAGCAGAGGGCGTAGAAACGATGCTTCGGGGGGCCGGGTTTGTGGTACAACGAAAAAGTCAGCTCCGGGAAACGCGGACCGGCCCGCGTGTAATTATTTTGGATACGAGAGGGGAGCTGGCCCTGGCGTACCGCGAAGCCGTCGTGGCCTTCGTCGGTGGAACACTGGTACCGGTGGGTGGACACAATTTGCTTGAACCGGCGGTGTGGGGAACTCCGGTGATGTTTGGGCCCTATACGGACCATTGTGCCGAGGTGGCCGCCCTTCTCCAGGAGGCTGGTGGCGGCTGCCGCGTGACCGGGAGTGAGGAGTTAGTCGCCACGTTAACGCAGTGGCTAGGGGAGCCGGAGACTCGCATTCGAGTGGGGCAAGCTGCGAAACGCGCGGTGTTGGATAATCAGGGTGCGCTCGCACGGAGTATAGAGTTCATTGAATCCTGTCTTCGTGCCACGCGCTCCTATTCCAGCCGCTGTGCGGCAACAGGGTCAGGACTGCTGATGACTAAACCCTAGTATGGCGTTCTTACAACCAGGTCAGCCCGTCCGCCATGGACTTCAATGGATCGCCTGGGGATACGGTCTCGTCACTCGACTTCGACTGTGGGGTTACCGTCAGGGGTTGTTGTCGAGTACTCGCCTACCTTGCCGAGTCATCAGTGTCGGAAATCTGACAGTCGGGGGAACGGGCAAGACTCCCGTCGTCATTCTCCTTGCGCAGTGGCTGTTGGCCAAAGGCCAACGAGTGGCGATCTTAAGCCGGGGATATAAACGAACGAGCACGGCATCACATCTTCTCGTATCGAACGGGTCGCAACTTCTGGCTGGACCATCAGAGGCGGGAGACGAGCCATTCTTGATCGCCCAACGATGTCCGCGAGCCATTGTTGCGGTGGGAGCGGATCGTGTCGCGCTTGGTCGATGGGTGTTGGAACAGTATCCCGTCGATTGCATCGTGCTCGACGATGGCTTTCAACATGTAGCGCTTCATCGTGATGTCGATTTGGTCTTGCTGGATGCGACTGATGGAGCAGGACTCGATGCGCTGCTTCCCGCCGGGAGGCTCCGGGAGCCACTGACTGGATTGAGGCGAGCGAGCGCCAGCATCATTACTCGAGCCGAGGTCCGTCAGGATGTCGACGCAATTCGGAACCGATTACGAGCTGCTGTTCCTGCACCGTTACCTACGATTGAAGTTGCGTTCAGACCAGCCTTCTTCGTAGCGATTATGTCAGGAGAGGAACAACCGGTTGAGTGGGGCCGGAAGAAAAAAGCGTGGTTGGTGAGTGGGATCGGGAATAGTCGATCATTTCGACGTTCTGCGGAGTCCATTGGGGTCGAAATTGTGGGTGAATCTGCATTTGAAGATCACCATCCCTATACGCCCAGCGAGATAGAGCACATTCGCCGGGCTATGCAGACTGGCGAGAGCGAGATCGTTTTGACCACCGAAAAAGATGGAGGAAAACTCGCCGCGTTGCTGACACCCGATGATCTCTGGTGGATGCTTCGGCTTGGAACCGAGGTGGTGCATGGTGAAGAGCAGCTGCGCGCCTTGATCGGTGTGACACTCACAGAGAAGAGTCAGCCATCGGAGGCGCATGTCTAAGATGCTCCCGCGAAGAATCCTTGTGCGGGCGCCGAATTGGATCGGTGATGCCGTGATGTGTGAACCGGCCATTCGCGGACTTCGCTCTCTGTTTCCCACTGCAGAGGTGACGATGCTGGGCAAGCCGATTGTTGCGGAACTCTTCACCGGTTACGCAGGGCTGGATCGCGTGCTCATCTATGATGAGAAGGGGACTCATGCGGGGCTCACTGGAAAATGGTCGCTCTCCGGATCGTTACGCCGAGAGTGCTTCGATCTGGCCGTCCTATTTCAGAATGCCTTTGAAGCCGCGTTCATCGCCTGGCTTGCCGGTATCCCGCGCCGATATGGGTATGCCACCGACGGGAGAGTGTTTTTTCTCACTGAGCCGGTTGCCGTTCGACATCGTGACAATCCGGTGCATCAAGTTGAGTACTATTGGAACATGTTGAAGCCGCTCGGATTGTCTGATGCACCTCCTTCACCAACACTCCAGACTTCGGCTGAGGAAGACCGATTAGTTGATGAGAAATTCGTATCGGCGGGTATTGCCTCCACAGACTGTATTATCGGGATCAATCCAGGCTCGACCTATGGGAATGCCAAGCGGTGGCTGCCTGAGCGATTTGCTGAAGTGGCTAGGCAGTTGGCTGAGCGTTTGGCGAACGAAGAGCGCGCGTCTGTGGCAGTGGCGCTCCTGGGAGCGAGAGGGGAAGAGTCTCTCGGGAAGGAAATTGCGTCTCGCCTCGACTGTCGATCCATTGTCCTGTCCGGAGCGACGACTATTCGTGAGCTCATGGCGGTGGTGAAACGTTGCCGCCTGCTCATCACGAACGATACGGGTCCGATGCATATTGCCGCGGCCTATGGAGTTCCGGTTGTGGCAGTCTTTGGTCCGACAGACTCCCGTACGACGGCTCCCTATGGGCAGGCACAGGCCGTCGTGCGAGAGGCTGTTGACTGCGCCCCCTGTCTGCTCCGGGAATGCCCGATCGATCACCGATGTATGACCCGCATCTCAGTTGATCGGGTGTATGAAACGGCAGTGAATCAAATGGAACGGGCATCCGGTTTGTCTTGTTCGTCTGGTTTATTTGGTTTTTCGGGTGCCTTGGGATCTGATTTCAACCAGACGAACCAAACAAACCAGACCAACCAAACGAACATTCTTTCCGGCTACACCATTTTTCTCGATCGGGATGGGACGCTGAACCCCGATCCCGGCTACATCAAGTTCCCTGATCAGTTCGAGTTATTTCCTGGGGTTCCGGACGCTCTGGCGAAGCTCAAACGGGCTGGTGCTCGATTGATTCTTGTGACAAACCAATCCGGCATCGCGCGAGGCCTGTTGTCGCACGACGACCTCACGGCGGTTCATGCGAAATTGAACGCGCTTCTCGATCCTGCAGGCGCAACGCTGGACGCCATCTATTTCTGTCCGCATCATCCGAACGACGGGTGTGACTGCCGAAAACCGAGACGAGGAATGATCGATCAAGCGGTGCGTGAGCGGGGGGTCGATCTTGAACGAATCTATCTAATCGGCGATCATGTTCGAGATATGGAACTCGCGAAACGCATCGGCGCGCGGAGCATCTTAGTGACGACGGGAGTCGTTCGCCCGCATGAGATTGAAGGGCTAAACGCGACGGCGACGACTCCGGACTCGATTGTCTCCTCAATGACCGACGCGGCAGAGTGGCTGTTGTCCGACGTAGCGAAACGATCGAGTTAAGTTACCGAAAGGAATCCGTCGATGAGCCAAGGCACTGAGAGTTCGATTCCATGTAACCTCTGTGGCGGGAATGAGGTTGCTATTCTGTCGAATCGAAGTCGAAGCGGGAAACCGTTGCAGACGGTCATTTGTCGCGCGTGCGGACTCGTATGGTCGGATCCGCGACCCCATGAGGCCAGGCAGTTTTACGAGGAGGAATATCGCCTTTCCTATAAGCAGACCTACAGCCCAAGGCCGAAACATGTATGGCGGGCGGGTCAGGTTGCGCTGTCCCGCTTTGAGAAGATTGAACCGTTGCTGTCGAGTCGAAAAGCGGTGCTCGATGTCGGGACCGGCGGCGGAGAGTTCGCATATTTGCTTCACGCCATGGGACATTCTGTCAGCGGGATTGAGCCAAACAAGGGCTATGCCGATTACTCGATACGAGAATATGGCCTTAGCATTCAAGTCGGATTCGTGCAAGACGCGGTATTTCCCCCTGAGTCCTTCGATGTCGTGACGATTTGGCATGTGCTTGAGCACACCGAAGACCCGGGCCGAGTGTTGGCCTTGTTGCGATCATGGCTCAAGGACGACGGCATGCTCGTCGTAGAGGTCCCAAATGTTGAATCGACTTGCCAGGCCCCGAAGAGTACCTTTCATGAAGCACATCTCTACAATTTTAACGTGATGTCATTACGGCGGTTGGCCAAAAAACATGGGATGCATGAAGCATGGCATGTGATCTCACGCGATGGAGGCAACATCACCATGTGTCTGACCCGCGCTCATTCGTCGCTGGAAGAGCCGTACGTCGCCGCGATTCCAGGGAACTATGAGTGGGTATCCGGCATCGTGCGAGCGCATAGTGACGTGCGCCGTCATCTGACACCAGTGCCCTATCTGAGAGCATGGCAACGCCTCTGCCGGTCAATGATGGAACGGCGCGAAACAGCACATGCCGCAAGTGGGAAGGCATTACTTGATCAACTCTATTCCGCTCAACTTCAACAGTACGCAGCCGGCCGATGACGTGCCGGATGTTGTTGGGGGATATGGGTGAATGAGTCCTGCGAGCGTTGGTGTGTTGTTCAGGGAATGGGTGCTGTGGAACGTTCTCCGATGTCATCCGTAACGCCGATCGATGGGGGGGCCGCGTCAGCATTGGCTCATAGCCGTATACTTCTGATCAAGCCCAGCTCTCTCGGGGATATCGTTCACACGCTTCCGGTTGTGGCGGCGATCAAAGCGCAATGGCCGGCATCACATCTGACGTGGCTGGTCAAGCGTCAGTGGGCTGAGCTTGTTGAGCGGGTCGACGGTGTTGATCGTGTGTGGCCGGTTGATCGAACGGTGAGCAGTTGGCTGAAGGAAGCGCAGGCCCTGCGAGCGGAACGATTTGATCTTGCCATAGACCTCCAGGGGTTATTGCGCAGTGCCGTCCTCGCTCGTCTGAGCGGGGCGCCGAAGCGAGTCGGATTTGCGAACGGACGAGAAGGAAGTCCATGGTTCTATACACACCGTGTGCCGGTTCTCAATCCCGATATCCATGCAGTTGATCGCTATCTGCTTGTTAGTGCGGCCTTAGGCATTGCGCCTCCTGAGAAGCCACGATTTCCATTTACTGTGTCAGATAAGGATCGACTGGCTGTTCAAGAGATTTTCAAACGCCATGGATCCTCTCTCGACAAGCCCTGGGTTGCCATGAACGTCGGAGCGCGTTGGTCGACGAAACGCTGGCCCCTCGTGTCTTTCGCTGCTGTGGCGGATTTACTGTATGAGTCACAATGCGATCCGGTCGTCGTCATAGGAAGTACAGAGGACCGAGTGTATGTAAAGGAGCTTTGTGCTCAGATGCAACACCCCTGTATTGACTTGAGCGGAGAAATCCCGTTGCGGTATTTGCCGGCGGTGCTTTCAAAAGCCGCTGTCTTGATCACCAATGATTCAGGACCCATGCACATCGCCGCCGCATGTGGAATTCCAGTCGTCGCGATGTTTGGACCGACCAGCGCGACGCGGACCGGTCCGTATGGAGCGGGACACCATGTTCTGAGCGGACAGGTCTCGTGCAGCCCGTGTTACAGCCGGGTCTGTCGGCACGATCCCAAGATGGAATGTCTTGAGCGTATTACTCCAGCTCATGTCGTGGATGTGGTTCGGCCTCTCTTAGCCACAGCGGTCGCATGCCGATGAACGTGTTGATCGTTCGCCCAGATGGCATAGGCGATGTCGTGGTGTCTCTCCCCGTCGCGACACAGCTCAGACATCTTGTGCCTGGTGCTACGATCGGATTTCTAGTGAGTCCTACCGTCGCTCCGCTGCTTGAGTCCCATCGCGATGTCGACTACGTCCGAACGATCCGCCTCTCCGACCCCTTGAGTGAATTACGCCGTGCCTTTTCGGGAGGGGTTGAAGCAGCGGTTTTTCTAAAGCCCTTCCAACGTTTGATGTGGGCAGCCTGGCTGGAAGGGGTCCCGATTCGCGTGGCCACAGGCTATCGCTGGTATAGCGTGTTGGCGAATCGACGTGTGTACGAACACCGCAGTGAATTTTCTAAACATGAATCCGAGTACAACGTGGAGATGCTCCGTGGGCTGCAGTTGAGCCCTGGGAAAGTCCAGCCCCCCAGGGTGTTCCTCAGTGATCAGGAGCGAGCGAGAGGAGCGTTGAGTTGGGAGAATCTGCCGAGCCCTCGCATCGTTGTTCACCCAGGAGGTCTCTCCGCGCGCCGTTGGCGGCCGGAGCATTACCGAGACCTCGCCGTCGAACTGGCACGAACCGGGTACGGTGTGGTGTTGACCGGCAGTCCAACGGAAAAGATTCAGTTCGAGCAGGATGTGCCGTCTACGGCGCCCCTTCCAGCTGAGGTCAGCAATCGTATGGGTGAACTGTCCATTCGTGAGCTGATGGCGCTCATTGCGAATGCGCATGTGGTGGTGTCCGGTGCGACAGGCCCGGCTCACATTGCGGCAGCGCTTGGTGTCTCCACTGTCAGCCTGTTTGACCCTCGACGAAATAATCTTCCGGTCCGATGGAAACCGTTGGGAACGGGAATCGTACTGCGGCCGGATGTTCCGACCTGTGGGAAGTGTCTCGGAGAAGTCTGTCCCTATTGGGATTGCCTTGACAGGATTTCCGTGGACAAAGTAGCCGCTGCTGTTGGGCAGACCGTAGCTGTGTCCTCGCGGATCAGGATCGTGCACGTTTAGAAAGGATTACGAACTATCTTGAGTCATGGATGTATCCGTTTTGACGCTTGACTCAGTTCTCTTTATATGTTCATATTCTGAACGTTCGAACTCCATCCATAACTGCATGAATCTTCAAGGTAAACGAGAGCTCATTGTATTGACAGAAGTCGAGCGTGATGGGTCCATCACGCAGCGATCTCTTGCGACCAAACTGGGAGTGGCACTGGGTCTGACCAACCTCTATCTCAAGCGTCTTGCACGGAAGGGGCACATCAAAATCACCACGATCCCTTCCCAACGCGTCCGATATTTGCTGACGCCGCAAGGGTTTGCCGAAAAGTCACGGCTCACCTATCTCTATATGCAGTACTCACTCTCTCATTACCGTGACATGCGGGCTCGACTGAGGAATACGCTTTCGTTCGCTGCGCAAACGGGCACAAAGCGAGTGGTGATTTACGGAACCGGCGAGTTGGCCGAGTTGGCATATCTGTGCCTTCGAGAAATGCAGTTCACGTTGGTTGGTTTTGTTGGTGATGGTGAGCAAGCGTCATTCTTGTCCTATCCCGTGTGGCAACCAGAGGCCTTAGCCAAGTGGGAGTTTGACGCTGTTCTCTTGGCGGATATCGAACAGGCGGCACGGCACCGAGACGAGTTGATGCGTTGGCACGTTCCTACTGAGAAGGTTCTCGCGCTGGGCCCTTCGATTTAAGTGCGTGTGAGAAAGTGGTGCGGTTCCTTACTGTAAGTGAGAGGGCGAAGCTGTGTCCGACGACCGTCTGGATCGTGGGAAAGCGCATGGTCAGACTAGCGACCACCGCTGGTACGCCCTCCGCACGAAGTCCCGCCACGAAAAGTTCGTACGGGATCAACTCGACAAACAAGGCATTGAACCATTGCTCCCGACTGTCAAGCGATTGAGCCAATGGAAAGATCGAAAGAAGGAAATCGAGGTTCCGCTGTTTTCTGGCTATTGTTTCGTGCGGTTTTCTCAAGGTGAGAAGACACCCGTGCAGAAGACGACCGGCGTCGTAGAAATTGTCGGAAGCGGAAGCCGACCTGAGCCGATCCCGCAACAAGAAATCGATGCATTGCGTTGCCTCATGACCAGCGTACTTCCCTATGATCCGCATCCCTATCTCCATGAGGGCATGCAGGTAGAGGTGGTCCGTGGTCCGTTGCAAGGCGTTCAGGGGTTGCTTCTACGGAAAGAGAAGCGGCATCGACTGGTGATCGGTATTCGGCTGATTCAGCAGGCGGCTGCGGTCGAAATCGACGTGAATGATGTGGTGGTAGTGTGAAGTGATGCATTGATGCAGTTAGGACACATGCGGTGAAGTCTTTGCCAAGTTCGTTCTGGCTGAGGTGTTTGCCAGGCTCGCTGTATGCGAAGATTGAACACCGGACAAATTTACGCAAGATTCTTAATAATGCGGCATGGCTTTTCAGTGACAAACTGTTGCGTGCGGGCCTGGGGTTGTTCGTTGGTGTATGGGTGGCCAGATATCTGGGGCCGGACGACTTTGGGCTGTTGAGCTTTGCCGTTGCCTTCGTTTCGCTTTTTGGTGCGCTTTCTACCCTCGGGCTTCCTGGTATTGTGGTTCGTGATATCGTCAGCGACCCCAAAGGCAGTTTTGAGACGCTGGGGACTGCCTGTGTACTTCAGGTTATTGGTGGAATCACCGCGTTTTTGGCAGTCCTCATTCTTATTTCAATTTTGCGTCCTCACGATCGATCCACGCTTAGTGTAGTTACCGTCATTGGCCTCACATTACTCTTAAAAGGCAGTGAAAGCATAAAATCTTGGTTCGAATCACAGGTACAGTCCAAGTACACGGTATGGGCGGAGAGCGCGGTGTTCGTGGCGATTTCGTTGATAAAAATAGGATTGGTGCTGCTTGGGGCGTCCCTCCTCGCGTTTGTGTGGATCACATTCATAGAAGGTTTGATGACAGCAATTGTCCTGTTTGCAATGTACGAGTGGGTAGGAGGCGGGCTGCGGGCATGGCGCTTCAGCCTTACTCGAGCCCACACTCTGTTGCAACACAGCTGGCCACTCATCCTATCCGGGCTTGCCGTCATGGTCTATATGCGTATCGATCAGATCATGCTAGGGCAACTGCTCAATGACAAGGCTGTTGGCATCTACTCAGCTGCGGTGCGCATCAGTGAAGCCTGGTATTTCATTCCTGTGGCCATTGTGGGTTCCGTGTTCCCGATGCTACTCGACGCTAGAAAAGCAAGCGAAGCTCTGTACCTGGCGAAATTCCAAAAGCTCTACGATGCCCTGGTTGCAATTGCCCTTGTGGTGGCCATCCCAGTGACATTTCTTGCGGATCAGATCGTCGTGACGCTTTTTGGGCAAGAATATCTTGAGGCGGGAACCATTCTTTCTATCCATATATGGACAGCGTTGTTTGTGTTTCTAGGAGTGGCAAGTGGAAAGTGGTTTCTCGCTGAGAACCGCCAGCTCCTTGCGTTGTACCGAGTGTTATGGGGGGTGGGGGTTAATATTGCGCTGAACAGTCTATGGATTCCACAGTATGGAGGAGTTGGTGCTGCGGTGGCGACATTGGTTTCACAGGCAGTGGCTGCTCTGCTGATCGATGTTGTTTATAAAGAGACGAGGTTCATGTTCTGGATGAAGCTGAAGGCATGTCTGATACTGAGGGTGTTTCGTGTACAGCACTCTGCTTAGATTATATGCCCTAGTTTTCGCGCGGCGATGGTTTCGAAGGTTTAACCTGTTACTTTTCGACCTCGGGTTACGCGGGCTAGGAATTCTAAACTATCAGGATCAAAAGATCAGCGGGGAGTTCGCATTTCTCCGTTACTACCTGAAGGATAAGGAGAGTCCAGTTGTGTTTGATGTCGGGGCAAATGCTGGCCTCTATTCAAGAGATGTTGTTGCGATCAACTCTTCAGCGACGGTCTTTGCCTTCGAACCTCATCCGGGTACATTTGAGAGGTTACGCTCCAATACAGAGGCTCATGGAAATATACATGCGTTTAATTACGCCGCTGGAGATCGACCAGGTTTTCTCACACTGTATGATCGTCCTACGGAATGCGGGACTCCGCATGCTTCAATTTTTAGGGAAGTGATTGAGGATATCCACAAGGTTCAATCATCACATTACGAGGTCAAGTCCATTACATTAGATGCGTTTATCGAGGAACAGCGAGTAAGACGGGTCGACCTGTTAAAAATTGATACGGAAGGATACGAGCTCAATGTTTTGAAGGGCGGTGTCAAGGCTATTCGGTCAGGTATCTTCAGAGCGATTCAATTTGAGTTCAATGAAATGAATGTCGTGTCACGCGTGTTTTTTAAAGATTTCATCGAGATGCTTCCGCAATATCGGCTCCATCGTATGCTACCGGGAGGGCTGCAAAGAATTGACAATTATCGCCCACTCCAATGCGAGTTATTCGCATTTCAAAACATTGTTGCAATCTTGGACGAGGAAAAAGCGGTTAGTACGGTGTCTGTCAGCTAGATGTTGGATGTGTGACGTTACCAATGCTTAAGTGAGAAATGGTTTACGCTCCCCTCGCGCTCTTTGTCTATAACCGCCCCAACCACACACGGCGGACGGTGGAGGCGTTGCTGAAGAACAGCCAAATCGCTCAAAGCGATCTATTCATCTTTTCCGACGCGGGAAAGACTTCTGCGGCTGACGGGTCAGTGCGGGCAGTACGGGAGTACATTCGCACGATAACCGGATTCAAGTCGGTGAGAATCGTCGAGCGTGAAAGGAATTGGGGGCTAGCCAATTCCATCATCGATGGCGTGACGTCGGTCGTGAACGAGCACGGCTGTATCATCGTACTGGAGGACGATTTGGTAACCTCTCCGTCGTTTCTTCAGTATATGAACGCCGCGCTTCAACACTACGAGCATGATGCAAAAGCCTTTTCAATCGGCGCCTATAATTTCCCCGAAACAACCATGCCGATCCCAAACGATTACACATGGGATACTTATGCGTCGTTTCGATGTTGCTCGTGGGGATGGGCGACCTGGAGTGATCGCTGGAAACGAGTCGATTGGAAGATGGTTGATTACGAAGCGTTCGTGCGGGATCGGGTTGCGCAAGAATCGTTCAATCGGGGTGGTCCTGATATGACGCGGTTGTTAAAAATGCAACATGATCGGCGGATCGACTCGTGGGCGATTCGGTTCTGTTATGCACACTATGCCAATCAGATGCATTGTATTTATCCCGTCAAGACTCTGGTGATGAATATTGGATTGGATCATTCAGGTATGCATTGCGGCGTGGATCCGCGGCGGGAACATTTGTCGTTTAATGAACAATGGGCACCGCGTGCTTTCTGTCCTGCCGATAAGACTGACGCCCGGATTGCCCGCAGCTTCTACAACGCTTTTATGCCGCCCAAACGCTCCCTGGTCTCGCGCATCCTTCGACGGTTAACAACATAGTTTGAGCGATGTTCGGTTGATGATGGTCGTCCAGCAGATGATCCAGAATGCTGTCAGAAAGTTGCGCAGTCTGGCACAAGGGAATAGAAAGCCCCTCTCGCCATTGTTGCCATGTGTGGATCGAGCCGGGCTCCTGTCGTCCGAAGAGGTGCTTCGTCTTGGAACGACGTATGGCGGATGGATTATTCCAGCAGATAACGGACTCACGGCAGACAGCCTCTGTTATTGTGCGGGAGCTGGAGAAGATATCAGTTTTGAATGTACCTTAGTCGAACGATATCAGTGCCTCGTGAGGATCATCGATCCCACGCCCAGGGCCATCAAGCACTATCAAGGGCTTGAGCAAGCCGTCCGTGTAGGTATGAGGTTCCCCGTGAACAACAGCGAAGTCGATTATTACACAGTCGATGAGAGGAATTTCGATCGGTTGCACTATCTTCCGGTGGGATTAGCGGACAAGGACTGCGAGATGAAATTCTTTTTGCCTCAAAACCCTGCTCATGTGTCCTGCTCGGTCATCAACCTGCAAAAAACCGAGCAATACTTTACCGCGCCCTGTCTTCGTCTCTCTAGTATCATGAAACGGGAAGGAGATGCCTCGCTCGATCTGTTGAAGATCGATATCGAGGGCGCGGAGTATGGGGTCATTGAAAACCTGGTGGTGTCCGACCTCTTACCGCGTCTCTTACTCGTAGAATTCGACGAAGCCCACACCCCTCTGGACGATAAGGCCCCTGAACGAATCAGACAGCATATCGATCTCTTGAGACGCTCAGGGATGCGTTGTGTCGCTGTTGAAGGCAGCAACGCAACCTTCGTGAAGGCATTATAGATTTACGTCAAAATCGATGTTCCAGTCACCAGCACGTTCCATGTGAATCACACAGGTGTCATTCTGCTAGTCGGCCAAAACGGCGAGCGTTCCGTTGAGGTGCTGTTCGTCAATACTTACGAGAGATTCGGCGGTGCCGCGCGTGCAGCCCATCGGATATTTACGGAACTCCGAAGCCGTTCCGTAGATGCCCACTTTCTTACTTTGTTAAGAGAGGACTGTGATCCAAATGTCAGCGGGCGAATGCGCAAGTCTGCGTTAGGTCTTGCGGTTCAGGCATTCGCACGCATGGACCGAATTCCACTGTATTTTTATCCTCATCGGCAGCACGCGACCTTTTCCCCTGACTTTTGGCCGAATCCTCTGCGGATTCGCCTCAAGGGTTTCAGCGCAAAGCTCGTTCATTTGCATTGGGTTGGTGCCGGTCTCTTCGGGATCAATGAACTAGAGCGAGTGACCAGTCCTATCGTGTGGACCCTCCACGACGCATGGGCGTTTACGGGCGGATGCCATTACACCCGAGATTGCGAAAGATTTAAGCAGCAATGCGGTCAGTGTCCACAGCTTGGCAGCCGGCGAGAGGACGACTATTCACGGAGGTTGATGCGCAGAAAAACCAGAGTGTTTGAACAGCTCAATATCACGGTGGTGACACCAAGCCGTTGGCAAGCGGAGATGGCCAGGCAAAGCAGTTTGTTCGCAGGGAGACGCATCGAAGTTATTCCGAATGGGCTCGATACAGAGATTTTTAAGCCCATTGACCGTCCAGTGGCGCGGGAGCGTTTTGGTATACGGCGTGACAGACCCGTCGTGCTATTCGGCGCCCAGTCCATGACGGATCCTCGGAAAGGGTGGGATTTGCTGTGCGATGCACTGCGCAGTTTCGAGATGCCATGCACCTTATTGGTATTTGGCGAAGGGAATGTTCGGATTGATCAGGTGCCTGATGTCACGGTGCGCCAGCTAGGCAACATCACCGAGGATGCGCTGTTGGCGTTGGCGTATTCGGCCGCGGATGTGTTCGTGTGCCCTTCCCGCGAAGACAATTTACCTAACACAGTAGCCGAAGCGATGGCCTGTGGAACACCGTGCGCAGCATTTTCCGTCAATGGATTGCCTGACATGATCGACCACAGGACGAACGGGTGGCTGGCAAGACCGTTCAATTCGCATGAGTTGGCCGAAGGGATACGGTGGTTGGTGGAATATCCGCAACCGGATCAATTGCGGCAGGCCGCAAGAGCAAAGGCCCTGTCAGAGTACAGCACGAAGGTGATGGGCCAACGGTATTTGGCGCTGTATGAAGATGTGTGGAGGACGGTGAAAGTACCAATGGCTAACGGCGCAGAAGTTTCAATGTGAAGATGTCTCCGATAAAAATAGAGGCTTGGGGACCCAGGTCTCCAGCCGGTGGTCCGAGGATGGAGACCAAGGGCATCAGTGCCCAGCCGATCATTTCGGTCATCGTTGCGACGCGTAATGTTGCAGTAACGCTAGATCATTGCATCCAGAGTGTGTTGGGTCAAACCTACCTCCATAAGGAACTGATTGTTATTGATGGTGTTTCCCTTGACGGCACGGTCGATGTGTTGAGGCGTAACAGTGAACACATCAGCTACTGGATCTCGGAACCTGATCGCGGCATCTATCACGCCTGGAATAAGGGACTTGCCAAGGCCACCGGCGAATGGATCTGCTTTCTTGGAGCGGATGATCACTTGTGGGATGAGCATGTGCTCACACGGATGGCCGGAGCGTTGGCAAACCTCCCGCCGGACATTCGCGTTGTGTACGGGCAAATCATGCTGCTCAACAAATCAGGAGAACGACTGTATGCGATTGGCGAGCCATGGGAGAGACTCAAACTACAATTTCTGAAGAGCATGTGCATTCCACATCCTGGTCTGATGCATCGACGAAGCCTCTTCGAACAGCATGGCGGGTTTGATGAATCTTTTCGAATCGCAGGGGACTATGAATTGTTATTACGGGAGTTAAAAACCTCCGATGCTGTGTTTGTTCCAGAATTGGTGACGGTTGGAATGCGACAAGGAGCAGGGACAAGCAGCCATCCCGCTTTAACCTTGCGGGTATTGCATGAGACGAGGCGCGCGCAACGAATGCAGGGGCAGCGATATCCTTCTTCAAGCTGGCTATTTTCAATGATGAAAGCCTATTTGCGGTTGTTCCTCTGGCGGGTTTTCGGCGAGCTAGTTGCTCGCAAGGCTCTCGATTTAGGGCGACGTGTAATGGGCCAGCCAGCCTATTGGACCAGAACATAAATGGGCACGTCCGAGACTGCCCCGGTCAGCGTCGTCATCCCATGTTTTCAATGCAGTGCAACCATAGGTCGTGCTATTGCATCGATTGATGGGCAGACTCAGAAGCCAGCTGAGGTTCTTTTAGTTGATGACGCAAGCGGAGATGAAACATCATCAGTATTGCGGCAACTTGCTTCTGGTTATGAAGGTTGGGTAAAAGTGCTGGCATTGGCTCACAACCAAGGCCCGTCTGCTGCACGCAACGCGGGGTGGGAAGCTGCAACCCAGCCCTACCTGGCGTTCTTGGACGCGGACGACTCCTGGCATCCTGAGAAAATTCGGATTCAGTATGGGTTCATGCGTGATCATCCGGACATTGACGTTTCAGGCCATCGATGTCCGTGGGTGCGAGTTGGGGAGACGCTGCCTCAAGTTCCTGACGATGTGATGATCAGGACAATACGCGTGCTGGATCTGGTGTTTGGGACCAGGCTTTCTACTCCGACGATCATGCTCAAGAGATCAGTTCCATTTCGATTTGAAGTGAGTAAGCGGTATGCTGAGGATGTGCATCTTTGGCGGCAGGTTGCGTGCACGAGCAGAAGAGTTGTGAGAATTGAAAGCCCTCTTGCGTACATGCACAAGGCTCCATATGGAGCCTCCGGTTTAAGTGCGGAGCTGTGGCCGATGGAAAAGGGAGACTTGAGCAGTCTGCTCTCGCTTTACAAAGCAGAGCATATCAGTTGGTTGCTGCTCGTCTTTGGCAGCGTAGTCTCCTTCGCAAAGTACCTGAAACGAATCGCGCATGTTCAGCTTGCTCGCAGCGACGGCTGACGCATTTTCATTGAGTGCAGTCATTGAAATCCATCTGCTTCGTCGCGACTACTCCATTTGTCGTGAATGCGTTTCTGCTGACACACATGAAGGCCTTGGCGGATCTGTTCTCCGTCACGCTCTGCGTGAATTGTTCGGTCTATCCACTATCAGATCAAATCGATCCACGCATTCGAGTGGTTGATTTTCAAATTGAGAGAGACGTGTCCCCATTCAGGGACCTGCGTGCATTTCTTTTTCTATTCTCATTCTTTCGGGCGGAGAAGTTCTCTGCGGTACACAGTATTACCCCCAAGGCCGGCCTTCTGGCAATGCTCGCTGCTCGTTTTGCAGAGATCCGGTTTCGGCACCATACGTTCACCGGCCAGGTTTGGGTTAATAGAAGTGGGATTGCTCGGCGTATGCTGAAAATATTCGATCGATTGATCGTCCAATTGGCCTCGAACGTATTCACGGATAGTCCCTCACAGTGCCGATTTCTCGTGCAAGAGCGGGTTGTTGGGTCCGGCGGCATTAAGGTATTGGGGCCTGGTTCAATCGCTGGCGTTGATGTTCACCGATTTAGGCCGGACCTGGAATTTCGGCATCAGGTACGTGCCGAACTCGATGTAGACGACGACCGGTGCGTATTTCTTTTTGTTGGACGGCTTGCCAGGGATAAAGGTATTCATGACTTAGACCAGGCATTTGCCAAGGTGGCTGCCGCGAACCCTCGAGTGGAACTCTGGCTCGTTGGACCTGATGAAGAGGGGTTAATGGAGCAGTTGGGTCGACGAGGGCAGTTGGATGAGGGGGGTCTTATGCGGTGGCTTGGGCCGACGTTTCAGCCAGAGCGGTATATGGCGAGCGCTGATGTGCTGGTATTGCCAAGCTATAGGGAAGGTTTCGGTTCTGTGATTATTGAGGCAGCTGCCTGTGCAATTCCGACTGTTGCCTATCGTATCGATGGTGTTATCGATGCGGTGGTCGAAAATCAGACTGGAGTATTGGTAGGGGTCGGCGATATTGAAGCGCTGGCCGCAGCCATGCTGGATGTTTCGCGAGACCGGGATGGACGGCAACGATTGGGCAGAGAGGCGCGAGATCGTGTATCGAAGAATTTTTCCAGCGCTATCGTCACGGGAGAATGGGTGGCTCTTTATAAACCGGTATTATGAAACTCTGTGCCAGCGAGACACGGGCGCTCTGGCTGAATGGTTTGTCTTTCGAGGTAAGCCATAGGTTTTCTCACTAGCCCCGGCATAGCTGATGTGGTTGTAGGCGTGTGCTCATTGTTTAACATGGTTGAGTTAATGCGACTCTTCTGCTGTGGTGTGTTGCGCACAGCGCCTCCTCACCACTGCTTGTGCAGGTCTGTATGACCAAAGTGTTGGTGACCGGCGCAGGTGGGTTTCTAGGCTCAACGCTCGTCAACGAACTTTGTCAGCTCGGTGTTGCGGTGCGAGTGGTCTTGCGTGAGCCTACACAATCTTCATTGCTCCCTCCTGAAGTTGAGACGATGTGGAGCGATATTCGAGATGCGCAGAAAATGAAGGAGGCGGTATCCGGGTGCGACGCAGTCGTGCATCTCGCGGCTAAGGTACATGCGATCGACGATCGGGGTACCGAACGAGATTATCAAGCCGTCAACGTTGAGGGCACGAGGAATGTCTTGGATGCGGCTGTTGGGGCCGGTCTAAGGCGGGTGGTGTTTGCCAGTTCAGTCAAAGTCTTTGGTGAAGAAACGAGCGGATGCCTGGATGAAAGTTGGCCCCCCGATCCGAAGACAGGATACGGTCGGTCAAAATGGCTGGCCGAGCAACTTGTGGCTGACTACGCAACTAGACAGGGTCTCACCGCGGTTTCGCTCCGGCTTCCCATGGTGTATGGCCCGACTCAACGGGGCAATCTCTATCAAATGATCGAAGCGATCGACAAGAGACGATTTCCCGCCTTGCCTCGACTCTCCATGGTCCGAAGTCTGTTGCATGTCCAAAACTTTGTGCAGGCTGTGTGGCTGTGCCTTCGTGCACCGTGTTTTCAGCGCAGGGCGTATGTTGTTGCGGATTCCAACCCATATTGCGTGACGGACCTCTATGATTGGTTGCGAACCGGATTGGGGAGGTCACCGGCGAGGTGGCGAGTTCCCCTCTGGGCCCTCAAAGGCGGTGCACGAGTTGGTGATTTGCTCCAACTCGTGAGCAGAATGCCTATTCCCTTGTCATCGGATCGTCTGACAAAACTCATCGGTGGTGCCTGGTTTAGCGCTGAGGCCATTACACGCGAGTTGGGATATCAGGCTAGATACTCCTTTGCGGAAACGGTTCCTCAGATGATCGCCTCGTACCGTAAAGGCGCAAGCGTCAGACCGGCCACGAATTCGCATAGAGAGAGCCGACTCGTCAGCTAGCGTGTAAGAATGCAAATTGTGATGGTCATATTTCCTGCCCTGTTCGCTTTTGTCTCGGCTTGGTTGATCACAAGACGCTTGTGTTCGCCGAAATCGTCTCTTTCGATATTCGCCCATCCAAATGATCGAACGCTGCATTCCAGGCCGACGCCGCAGACGGGTGGATTAGCTATTGTGGCAAGTGTGGTGATCAGTCTCATTCTGGCTGCTAGTGTGTTGTCGATTGTCCAACCATCGAAACCGGTATTGCCGAAAGGGTTGGCATCAGGGAGCGTCTGGATTGTGGCTTCGATGCTCCTGATCTTTATCGTGTCTTTTATCGATGACTGTGTGGGGCTTCCGGCTAGTCTCCGGTTGGGTGTGCAAGCCCTTTCCGCCTTAATCATCATAGTGGGCGTGGGGTTGACATTGTCTTCGGTTCCGATACCAGGAGGACCGACCATCTGGCTTGGGGTCGCCGCGGTTCCAGTGACTATGCTTTTTCTGCTCTGGATGGCGAACCTCTACAATTTTATGGATGGTATGGATGGATTTGCCGGTGGGATGACACTGATCGGATTTGGTTTTGTCGCCTACTTTGGGTGGCAGGCCCACTTTCCGGTCATGCTCATCATCGCCGCGTTCGTGGCCATGAGCGCACTTGGGTTTCTTGTCCATAACTTCCCCCCTGCGCGGATCTTCATGGGCGATGCCGGAAGCATCACGCTTGGTTTTCTAGCAGGTACCTTGATGCTTCTGGGTGTTCGAGATGGAATATTCGACCTATGGGTTCCGATCATGATCTTTTCTCCGTTCATTATGGATGCGACGGTCACGTTGCTTCGACGAACGCTCCGTCGCAAAAAAATCTGGGAAGCTCACCGGGAGCACTATTATCAGCGATTGGTGTTGAGTGGGTGGAGCCATCGTCGGACTGTGCTCGCGGAATATGGGCTCATGATCCTCTGCGGAGGACTAGCTGTTCTCTATCAGCACCAGTCGGAAGCCTGGCGCCCCTTCGTGATTGGAGGCTGGGCGATGATGTTTCTCGTTTTGGGGAGGCTCGTGAGTTATGTGGAACGGCAGGCTGAACGCTCACGTTCTGCTCGTGTCCCTCATGTGGAAAGTAAGGAGAGCCCTGTGCGGACTGTCTCGGCACCAGCCCCCGAGCGAGAGACTGTAAAAGCATAAGTTGGTACTGTGCCACATATCCCTTACGATTAGGTTATGTCCACGACCGAACAGGTTTTAGATAACAGGCTGACCCTTGATGCTCCTCCTAGCTGGGGGAATCGTCTTCAGTCGCAGGCCAGACGAGCAGCAGGATGGACGGCGACTGCTCTGGGGTTTACCATTCCAATTTGGGTGGTGGCGGACAGTGTCCTTGTTGTTTTCCTCGTGTTGTGCTGGTCGGCCAGCGGTGAGTGGCGGGAAAGGTTTCGCCGAATCACCACCAACCCAGTGGCGTTGAGCGCTCTGTTGTTGTTTGGGTGGTTGCTCGCTGGTTCCTTGTGGGGGTTGGGATCTCTCGACGAACGACTGGTAGCTGTGAAGAAATACGCTGATCTCTTGTTGATCCCCCTATTGATTTCACTGGCGATTGATACTCAGGAACGAAACCGTGCGATGTTCGCCTTGGCAATCTCATTAGCAGCGATTCTGACGCTCTCGCTGGTGGTAGGTTTAGGGGTTCTTCCGGCCGGTGGAGTGACTAATTGTGGCTCCTCTAGTTCCTGTATCGTGAAGTTACCTGACAGCTGTGATATCTCCAACCCGTGTATCTTCAAAAAACACACTACCCATAACGTACTGATGGCATTCGGTGCATTACTATTTGCTGTGTTGGCCTGGAATTCGCAAAAAAGATGGGGACGGTGGGGGTGGGGTGGTGCCGCATGCCTGGCAGCAGGGAATGTTCTGCTGATGGTCCAAGGCCGAACGGGGTACGCCGTATTGGCGGGGATGGCCTTGTTGGCCTTTTACGTGTTTTTGGGGTGGCGAGGTATCGTGGCAGCGATTGTGGTGCTTAGTGTATCATTTTCGGCAGCGTATCAGGTTTCGCCTTCATTCCACACACGGGTATCCCTGGCCGTTTCTGCTGTCACAGAGTGGAATCCAAAGGTCGCTGTGGTAGAAGATCCAATAGGGTGGCGATTGGAATATTTCTATCATACGGCCGAGATTATTCAGGATCATCCACTCCTGGGTGTCGGGACCGGAGGGTTTGTTCAGGCCTACCGCGCGCGCGTGAAAGAAGCCGGGCTTGATGTTCCTCCCCATCCCCACAATCAATACCTCTTTATCATGGTGCAAGTGGGGATTGTCGGCCTATGCCTCTTGCTCTGGCTCTTTGCGCAACAATGGCGATCGAGCACACGAATCGAGAGTGCGAGCCACAAGCTGCTTGCCAAAGGTGTCGTCGTCACTATCGCCATCGGATGTCTCTTCAATCCCTTTCTTGTCGATCATACGGAAAAGCTGTTCTACTGCTGGTTCTCTGGTCTTCTGTATTCAGGGATGACTCCACAACCGGACGTTCGAACGTGACTCTTTCCGCATATATCATTGCCTACAACGAGGCGAACAAAATTGCTAGCACCATTAACAGTGTGTTGTGGGCCGATGAAATCATCGTAGCCGATTCCGCGAGTACCGACGAAACCGCCCGGATTGCACAGGAGTTAGGTGCTCGAGTTGTTCAGGTTCCATTTCAGGGGTTTGGTCATCTACGTAATGAGGCCATTAAATCCTGTACTCATGAATGGATCTTCAGCCTCGACACGGATGAGCAATGCACACCGGAAGTACGAGATGAGATTCTGGGGCTCCTTGCTGGAGTACCGGCGCACGATGCCTACCTAGTCCCCAGGCGAAATTACTTTATGGGGCGTTGGATCAAACATTCCGGCTGGTACCCGAACTTTCGCCAGCCGCAACTCTTTCGGAAAGGAACGATGCGGTACGTGGAATCTCCCGTCCACGAAGGATACGAATTGCTGACCGCCAAGCCTGCCGGCTGTCTGAAACATGCGATTTGGCAAATCCCCTTCAGAGACTTTGAGGAAGTCGTCAAGAAAGCCAATCGCTATTCGTCTCTTGGGGCGTTGAAGCTATCGGAACAGCGGGTGTCCATGTTCACTGCCCTGTTTCATGGTGTCTGGTCGTTTCTGAAGCACTATGTGGCAAAGTTGGGATTCCTGGACGGATGGCCTGGATTTGTTATTGCCTTGGGGAATTTCGAAGGGACCTTCTATCGGTACGCCAAGCGGTATGAGCAGCAGGAACAATGGCCGCTGCCCATGCAGGCCCCACTTCGAAGGCCGGACAACGCACCGTCACAATGAACGCAGCGGTGATCGTGACGACCTACAACCGCCCAGATGCGTTGGCGGTGGTGCTGGAGGGATTTTGCGGGCAAAGCGATCAGGCGTTTGATCTCGTTGTGGCAGATGACGGTTCGAAAGCAGACACGGGTGAGGTCGTGCGGCGATTTGCCCAGCGTGCGCCGTTCTCGATCACGCATGTCTGGCAGGAAGACCAGGGCTTTCGAGCGGCTGCAATCCGTAATCGCGCGATTGCCTCGACGAGCGCCGACTATATTATTTTTACTGACGGTGACTGTATTCCCTCTCACCAGTTTGTGGGAATGCATAAGCAGTTGGCTGAAGCAGGATACTTTCTAGGCGCAAATCGGGTCTTGCTCTCCGCCGGATTGACGACCAAGGTGTTGCGTGAGCGATCACCGATTCACACTTGGAGTGAGATCGAGTGGGTACGGTCTTGGTCGAAGCGTGAAGTCAATCGCTTGCTTCCGTTGATGAGATTGCCCGACGGTCCGTTTCGAAAATGGTCTCCCGATCGGTGGAGGGGTATTAAGACCTGCAACCTATCCGCGTGGCGGACGGACCTGGTTCGCGTGAACGGATTCGATGCTTCCTATGAAGGATGGGGGTTAGAAGATTCCGACTTGGTCATTCGGTTATTGCATGCTGGAGTGAAACATAAGAACGCGCGGTTTGCTGCGACGGTGTTCCATCTCTGGCATCGGGAGCACGATCGCAGCCGGCTTCCGGTCAATCAAGAACGCCTAGACGATCTGTTGCGGGCGAACACAGTTCGGGCCACGATCGGGCTTGATCAGCTTGATAACAGCTCATTCAGGTCGACTCTATGAGTCGCAATAGGCTGATCGCAGGATGAAGCAGGATATCGCCAGCGCATTGGTCGTCTGTACACGCCGCATCGGGGATGTCCTCTTGGCCACACCGGTGATCCGTTCGCTCAAGAGCGCGCTGCCCCATCTGAAGATCGATATGCTGGTCTTCGAAGGAACCCAGGATGTCCTGTCCGGTAATGGGGATCTACGACACGTGTTGACGATTCCTCAACGCCCATCCGCTTTGTCCCATCTGGATCTCCTTCGTTCGATCTGGCGCCGCTATGATGTTGCGATTTCGGTGTTGGCCGGCGATCGGCCGACCTTTCACGCCTGGGTGGCCGGTCGATATCGAGTCGGGACGCTCTTGCCGGACAACAAATCGTGGTGGAAGCGGCTTTTGCTCCACGATTGGGTGCCGTTCGATAATTTGCAGTCCCATACCGTCACCATGAATCTACAATTACTCGCGCCACTTGCGGTGATAGGTCGTTGCACGCCTGTTGTGAGTTGGACATCGGCAGATGAGGCGGCTATTCATCAGCGATTGTTGCAGAGCCATACGCAGCGATACGCGGTGTTACATGTATCGCCGAAATTCGCCTATAAGACCTGGACCGTCGCAGGGTGGATTGCGGTTGGACGGTGGTTAATGGAACGAGGGTTGACGGTCGTCGTGACGGGAGTGGAATCGCCAGAAACGGCCTATTGCGGGCAGATCCTCCAGGGGTTGCCAGGCGCGGTGAATCTCGTGGGTCATGTGGCGCTGCCGGAGCTTGGATATCTCCTCAGTCGTGCCGCCGTGTATGTTGGAACGGATACGGCCGTGAGTCATATGGCGGCCGCTGTCGGCACACCCTCGGTGGTCTTGTTTGGGCCATCGAATCCGGTGAAATGGGGACCGTGGCCGAAAGACTTTGCTCCTACCACCCCAAGCCCGTGGCGTCGGCAGGGGTCGCAGCGACAGGGAAACGTCTATCTTCTTCAAGGGGAAGGCGAGTGTGTACCCTGTCTTGCCGAAGGGTGTGAGCGCCATATCAATAGCTTGAGCGAATGTCTCCAGCAACTTCCTGTGCAGCGTGTGATCCACGCCGTGGAAACCATGCTTGGGGTGCGTGAGTACCTCGTCCAGACCTCGAGTCTCGCATGAAACACAGCATTGCCAGATTCTTTCACGCGCTTGCCGATCGATACGGGAGTACGGTGCTGACGTACCGATCCTCACTGGTCATCGGCGTACAATTGGTCCTGATTCTGGCGGCAAACCTGACCGCCTTTGTCCTTCGGTTTGATGCGGACATCCCTCGCGAGTTTGAGCAGGTCATGTGGGATCACATCCCAGCGGTGTTGTTGATATTTGGTGGTGGCCTCTGGCTGTTTGGAACGCAGAGGGGGCTGTGGCGATATGTTGGGTTTCACGATATCGGAAAGATCCTGATAGCTTCGCTGACCAGTGTCGGATGTTTTTACGTGATTCTCCATGTGATCGGTGGAGTCATCCGATATCCCCGATCCGTCATCATTCTAACGGGTCTGTTGAATGCGTTGTATTTAGTCGGCATCCGATTGACGGTGCGATGGTTCAAGGAATGGTTGCGGATTGTCGGACCGACCACCCGACGAGCGTTGATTGTCGGCGCTGGGAACGCAGGTGAAATGCTGGTGCGAGACATGTTCTCAGGGGGAGGCTATGACTGCCGTCCGGTCGGTTTTTTGGACGATGACCCGATCAAGCGCAAGATGAGGATTCATGGAATTCCGGTTGTCGGAACCATCGCCACCCTCAAACAGGCCGCCGACGAGCTTGAGGCCAACGAGATCATCATTGCCATTCCTTCAGCATCAACCACAGTCATGCAACACATCTTGACGGCGTCGGAAGGCTGCACGATTCCGATCAAGACCTTGCCGAACGTCAAACGTTTGCTCGACGATCCGGTCTCGCTCCGCCATGTGAGGCCGATGAATCTCGATGATTTGTTACAGCGCAAGCCGGTCGAAACGGATCGCCAGGAACTCCCCGCTCTGATCAGCGGGAAGACCCTGCTCGTCACAGGAGCCGGAGGATCGATCGGATCGGAATTATGCCGTCAAATCGCTCAGCACCAACCCCGCCTGTTGGTGCTCTTCGAGCGGTATGAGAATGCGCTCCACTCGCTCATGCTGGAGTTGGGAGCGGCATTTCCGGATGTGACGATCCACCCGGTCATCGGCGATGTTACAGTCCCGGATCGCGTGGCGGAGGTGTTTCATCAGACGACCCCCGACATTGTCTTTCATGCAGCCGCGCACAAGCATGTGCCTCTGATGGAATTGAATCCAAAGGAAGCCATTCGCAACAACATTCTGGGGACTCGCGTGGTGGCTGAGGCGGCCTTGCGAACGGGTGTGGATCGTTTCGTCCTGATTTCGACCGATAAGGCGGTCAACCCGTCGAGCATCATGGGCGCCACTAAACGAGTGGCTGAGCACCTGATGCAGGACTTCAACCAAGAAGGGCTAACCAAGTTTACCGTGGTGCGGTTCGGCAATGTGTTAGGAAGCAACGGGAGTGTCGTGCCGTTGTTCTACGAACAAATTCGAAAGGGTGGGCCGGTTACCGTGACCGATCCGGAGATCAAACGATTTTTTATGACCATTCCGGAAGCCGTCCAACTGGTTCTGCAAGCCAGTGTCATTGGGAAGGGTGGGGAGGTCTTTATCCTCGATATGGGTGAACAGATCAGGGTGGCCGATCTGGCAAGGAACATGATCGTCTTGGCTGGTCTCATTCCTGGGAAAGATGTCGAGATTGTGTTTACCGGTCTACGACCAGGAGAAAAGCTCTATGAGGAGCTGTTCGAAGAGCACGAACAGGCTGAGCCAACGAGTCATCCGAAAATCCGTCGGGCCGTGGGGGCTCCTGTTTCCGTGGACGAACTGGGAGCATGGTTGGAGTCCTTGGAGGAGAATCTTCCAAAATGGAGCGAGGACAGGCTGCTGCATGATCTCCGGCGGCTTGTGCCGAGCTACGAATCGGTCCCAGCGCGAGTCATAGACTAAGGCATTCCCATGGTCACCAGTGGGAACTGCCAAAGTTCCTCAATACAGTGTCTATGCGCAGGATAAGATCATGAGCATTCTCGTTACGGGCGGAGCCGGGTTTATCGGCTCGAACTTTGTATTCGACTGGCTGGCCCATCATGACGAGCCGATCATTAATCTCGATAAGCTCACGTATGCTGGGAACCTTGGAAATTTAGCTGGCGTACAAGGCGATACCCGATATGTTTTCGTGCGGGGTGACATTGGGGATGGGCAACTTGTGGGCCGGTTATTGGCGGAACATCATCCTCGCATCGTGATTAATTTCGCCGCGGAGAGTCATGTTGATCGTTCGATTCATGGTCCCGGTGAATTCATCCAGACCAACATCGTTGGCACCTTTCACTTGCTTGAATCCGTACGGGCCTATTGGGAGGCGCTGAAAGGTGAAGCCAAGGAGCACTTCCGTTTTCTTCAGGTATCCACCGACGAAGTGTATGGTTCATTGACGAATGATGCGCCAGCGTTCACTGAATCGAGTTGCTACGAACCCAATAGCCCCTATTCAGCCAGCAAGGCCGCCGGCGATCATCTTGTGCGCGCCTACCACCATACGTATGGTCTGCCGGTTCTCACGACCAACTGTTCAAACAATTATGGCCCATACCACTTTCCCGAAAAGCTAATTCCTCTCTGTATCCTCAATGCGTTGGCAGGTAAGGCAATTCCAGTTTACGGCGACGGCCGACAAATACGGGACTGGCTCTACGTCGAAGACCACTGTCGTGCCATCCGTCAGGTCCTTGCTACAGGGCTTGTGGGAGAAACGTACAACATCGGAGGCCGGAACGAATTGACCAATCTTGAAGTTGTCCATACCCTCTGCGATCTCTTGGACGAATTGGCTCCACCGGCTACCAGGAAGTTGTCGCTCCCCAGGTACCGTTCTCTGATCACATTCGTGAAGGATCGTCCAGGCCATGACCGTCGCTATGCCATCGATGCGGGCAAGATTGAACGAGAGTTAGGCTGGAAGCCACAGGAAACGTTTGAAACCGGAATCCGCAAGACAGTAGTTTGGTATCTCGAAAACCAGAGTTGGGTTGCCAATGTCACCAGTGGTGCGTACCGGGACTGGCTTGATCGACAGTATGGGGCTAAAGCCTGATGAAAATCCTCTTAACAGGGAGGTCTGGGCAGGTAGGCTTTGAGCTACGTCGTGCGCTGGCATGTTTGGGGGAGGTGTGGGCGGTAGGTCAGTCCGAATGTGATTTAACAAGAGTCCAACAGATCAGAGAGTTGGTGCGCACAGTGAAACCTGACGTGATTATCAATCCCGCAGCCTATACGGCGGTGGATAAGGCAGAGACAGACTCTGTGCGAGCACAGGCTACGAATGCGGTTGCGCCAGGAATTCTTGGCGAAGAAGCCGTGAAACTCGGTGCCTGGGTGGTACACTATTCGACCGACTATGTGTTCGATGGGTGCAAGCAGGGCGCCTATGTGGAGGATGATTGCACGAACCCGCAAAACGTGTATGGACGAACCAAGCGAGACGGAGAGCTCGCACTCCAAGCGAGTGGCGCAAGGCATCTACTCTTTCGCACAAGTTGGGTGGTCGGGGTGCAGGGGAGTAATTTTGCGAAGACCATCCTGCGATTGGCTCTCGAACGCGACAGTCTGAATGTCGTATCGGATCAACATGGTGTTCCGACGTCCGCTGCGCTGATTGCGGATGTGACGGCGCAGCTCGTTCGACAGTGCCGGCGTGAGGGTGACGAAGCCTTTCCATACGGCTTATATCATCTTGTGGCCGATGGAGAGACGACGTGGTATGACTACGCGCGGTTTGTCGTGTCGGAAGCTAGAGCGACTGGTAAGCCTCTCAGGCTTTCCCCGGACGCTATTCAAGCGATCTCGTCCTCCGACTATTCTACTGCCGCCAAGCGCCCGACTAATTCACGATTAGATAGCACCAAGCTGAGAAGAACCTTTCAGCTTGCCTTGCCTGATTGGCAGAGCGGGGTTCGGCACATTCTGCAACAGGTTCTGGCGAAATCATGAAAACACGCAAAGGGATCATCCTTGCCGGCGGTTCTGGCAGCCGCTTGTACCCAGCCACACTGGCCATAAGCAAACAGCTCCTGCCGATATTTGATAAGCCGATGATCTATTACCCGCTCAGCACCCTCATGCTGGCGGGAATTCAGGAGATCCTTATTATTTCTACGCCACAAGACACGCCGAGGTTTGAACAACTGCTCGGCACGGGGAAGCAGTGGGGACTGAGTCTGGACTATGCAGTACAGCCTTCGCCCGATGGCCTCGCGCAAGCGTTTAGAATTGGGGCTCCCTTTATCGGCGATCACCACTCGGCCTTAGTCTTGGGCGATAACATTTTTTATGGCCATGATTTTAATCGCCTGCTTGATCATGCGATGCATCGCTCTGAAGGCGCGAGCGTCTTCGCTTACCACGTGCAAGACCCTGAACGGTATGGTGTCGTCGATTTTGACCTACATGGCAAGGTGCGATCGTTGGAAGAAAAGCCCAGACAGCCCAAATCCAGCTATGCCGTGACCGGCCTGTATTTCTATGATCAGCAGGTGGTTGATTTGGTCAAGAGCCTGAGGCCGTCGCACCGTGGCGAGTTAGAAATTACCGATCTTAATCGCTTGTATCTGGAACAAGGTCAACTCAACGTGGAAGTCATGGGTCGCGGCTATGCCTGGCTGGATACGGGGACCCATGAATCGCTACTCGATGCGAGTCAATTCATCGCCACACTAGAAAATCGGCAAGGCTTGAAGGTGGCGTGTCCAGAGGAAATCGCCTATAGACAAGAATGGATCACCGACGCGCAACTTGAAGAACTCGCACAGCCATTATCTAAGAATGGATATGGGCAATACCTGTTGCGGATGCTCAAAGAAAAGCTGCCATCCAGATACAAGAAGCCCATCGATCCGAAGTAGTGAGCTGACTAAGATGTGCGGAATCGCCGGTATATTTGCTACGAAAACAGCAGCGCCCTCGGAGATCTCATCTGCGATTGGCCGGATGGTGGGTATTATTGATCATCGCGGGCCGGATGATCAAGGTATCTGGGTCGGTAAAGGCATTGCTCTAGGGCATGCACGACTGTCAGTCATTGACCTGACCGCCGCCGGTCATCAACCGATGCCCAATGAAGATGGAAGTATCCAGATAGTATTCAACGGAGAAATCTACAATTTTGTACAGCTGCGCGCGGAACTCAGCGAACGTGGCTATCACTTCAAGAGTCATACTGATACCGAAGTTATCCTGAATGGTTACCATTGCTGGGGCGTGCAGGTATTCGAGCGGTTGCGAGGCATGTTTGCTATCGCACTCTGGGATCGACACGAGGAAACTCTGGTTCTTGCTCGAGACCGCATCGGCAAGAAACCCCTGTTCTATGCCTGGCAGGATGATGTTTTCCTGTTTGGATCCGAAATCAAATCGATTCTTGCGTGGCCTGGTTTTAAGCGCGAGCCTGAATATGAAGCCCTCCATCATTATTTGACGCTGCAATATATCCCAGCGCCGTGGTCAGCGTTCAAGGGTGTGAAGAAATTTCCGAACGCCTCATACATGACCGTCACCCGTGAGGGGCGCGTCAACGTCCAACGCTACTGGGCATTACCCGAACCGGTACAAGCGCGTCACAGGCCGCTTCCGGAACTGAAAGAAGAACTGGTGGCCCAGCTTGATGAAGCTGTGCGACTGCGCATGATTGCCGATGTGCCGCTGGGAGCATTTCTTTCGGGTGGGGTCGATTCATCAGCCATTGTGGCCATGATGGCTCGCCATTCCAGCGGCCGTGTTAAAACGTTTTGTATCGGGTTTGATGAGGATGGTTACGACGAACGAGTCTATGCTCGCATGGTCGCTGAACGCTACGATACTGATCATCACGAGATGGTCGTTCGCCCTCAGGCTGCTGCTATTCTTCCGGTACTCACATGGCATTACAACGAGCCGTTTGCGGACCCCTCGGCCATACCCACATATTATGTCGCACAGATGGCACGACGCCATGTGACAGTTGTTCTTAATGGCGATGGAGGAGACGAGAGCTTTTTAGGGTACAGTCGCTACTCACAGTGCTTGAACACAGAATGGATCAGCAACTTACCTTTGCCATTGCGCCAACTCGCCTCTCGTATCGTCCAGTCCATCCCACCTGATGTAGACCGCTACCGCGCTTTGCGGGTGGCTCGTCGTTGGCTGTCCTATGTGAGTGAACAAGCTTCTCGTCGCTATGCTCCGTCCATCGTGTATTTTTACGACCATGACAAGGTTGCTGGGTATGACCATCACATGCGCCCATTTCTTGGAGATTCGTCACTTGACCGTCTTGAGTTCTATTTCCAACAATCCAAGTCGTTTGTAGGTGGAGCGGCCTGGGCCGACATCCACACCTATTTGCCGGATGACCTTCTCGTAAAAGTTGATATCGCCAGCATGGCGCATGGGTTGGAAGCTCGATCGCCTTTGTTGGATCACCAACTCATGGAATGGGCTGCTCGAATCCCATCCGCACAGAAAATGGAGGGTGGCGTGACTAAGTCGATTCTGAAGTCAGCATTGGAGCCTTTCCTACCCAACGATGTGCTCTATCGTCCCAAAATGGGTTTTGGTGTACCGATAGATGAGTGGCTGAAAGGCGAACTGAAAACGTATGCGTATGACACCTTGCTCACTGCACAAGCGCGCCAACGGGGTGTGATGATGCCTGCTTATGTCAAGTCGCTGCTAGACGCACATTGCGGCGGTATTCAACTGCACCACACTCGCTTGTGGGCGTTGCTCATGCTTGAACTGTGGTTCCAGATGTGGATTGATCCTGTCGATGTGCCGTTCTTTCCACCGGTCGCAGCATCATCGATGTGAGCACCGAGGTAGCTGTGTGAGTACGCCAGTTTGGAAGCACATATTACGTGGTGCGAAATCCCTGTGTGTTACTCCACCTATTGGAACCGGGGGCACAGTCACCGCTGAGTATTGCTACTCTGTCTACTTAAGGCATCTGGTCATGGCGGATCGGCATGGCCTCGGGAACGCTCCTCGCACGGTTCTGGAACTCGGCCCGGGCGATTCCATTGGAATTGGTCTGATGGCATTGCTCACAGGGGCTGAACAATATTACGCACTGGATACGGTCCGCCACGCACTGACCAAAACGAACCTCAAAGTTTTTGATGACCTTGTCAAATTACTCATGATGCAAGCCCCCATTCCTTCCGGTGGCGAATTTTCTGAGGTATTACCGAAGTTAGAGGACTACCGCTTTCCAAAACAAATACTGAATGAAGCCAGACTTGGACAGGCGCTTGCGCCAGAGCGACTGGACCGTCTTCGCAACTATCTTGGGATTGATCTCACAGCAAGTCCTATTTGCTATCTGGCTCCGTTAGGACAAATGAAAGAAGTTCCAGACAATAGTGTTGATATCATTATTTCACAAGCCGTCATGGAGCATGTCGATGATCTTGAGGATATCTATGCCGAGTGTTTTCGTAGCTTGAAACCAAGTGGTTTCATGTCCCACCAGATCGATCTTCGGTGTCACGACACTGCCCCAGAATGGAATGGCCATTGGAAATACTCCGAACTGATGTGGCGTTTGATGCGGGGTGGTCGCCCCTGGTTCATCAATCGTCAGCCTTGTTCTGCACACATTAGAGTGGCCACGCAGGTGGGTTTCACTATTCGTGCGGAAATAAAGGAATCCTGCTCCATTGGGATTTTGCGTGGACAACTGGCAGGCCGCTTTAAAGCTCTTTCCGAACATGATCTGTCGACGGCAGGCATTTTTCTAGTGGCAAGCAAGTCTCATGAATAAGAAAATCTTGGAAGCCCTAAACTTCGTCGAGAGTATGAAGTGGAAGGGCGTGGTCATCGCTATTCCATTCGCTGTAGGATTCAAAGATATTCTTGCCCTCCGCAGCCATCCTCTATGTAAGGGGCTGGTACTGCAAAACCCACCCCATGAAATTACATCCATTGCTACATGCGAATGGCTCGGGTGCTTTGAAGGTCATAGCTGGCGATTGCCTACGGTGGAAGCGCCGCTTGTATTTCTCGGCTCACAACTCATGCTCACATGGAAGATGGCAACAGAGGTGGTGAAGAGTCGGCGGCTTTCAATTTTTTGCAAGATTAATAACGACTTTCAACAACTGCCCATGCATCGGTTTCTGATCTGGCGTACAGGGGAAAGGTTAGTCCGCATGATCAGCCGGCAACATGAAGGCCATCCCTTGCGAAAAGTGGTTGTGGTCACAAGAGAGGTTCCGTTGCTCAGGACACTTTGGCGGCGTACATTCAAACGCGAAGACTTCTCCCCCGGCACATCCGGTAATGGGAGGCTGAAGAGTAGTGGTTTAGCTGGTGAAATGCTGTACAAAGAGTTACTGAAGCGGGCATATCAATCGCGGGACAACAGTGCTCAGGCCGTGCCAGGTCGAGTTGTGTTTGTCAACGCTGGTTTAGCGGCAGGAGGTGCCGAGCGTCAAATCGTTAATACACTGATCGGCTTGAAAACCTCGGGTCAATGTGAATCAGTGAGTTTGCTGGCTGAGTATATCGATCATGCACCAAACCTTGATTTTTTTCTGCATGAGTTGGAGATGGCAGGTATTGAAGTCAGTCAGGTGGAACGCACCGTATCGTTAAGTGCCGACGGTCTTTCATCAGTCGATTCAGAAGTGGCGGAATTGCTGGCCGAAATCTCACCTGGTCTCATTGAGGAGATACTCAATCTGGTCGAAGAGTTTCGTTCAAGACGACCAGAAGTTGTTCATGCCTGGCAAGATTCCAGCAGCATTAAGGCAGGTATTGCTGCAGTGATTGCCGGTGTGCCTCGGATTGTTCTCGCAAGTCGCAATGTCACGCCGAAGAATTTTACCTATTATCAGGACTACATGCACCCTGCCTACCGAGCCCTGGCTTCTCTGGATTGTGTGACGTTTGTGAACAATAGCGAGGCGGGTGCTGTTGACTATACGCAATGGCTCGGGCTTCCAAGGGAACGATTTATTGTTGTGCGTAACGGCGTAGATCTGAGCTACTTAAAGCGCGCGGCGGGTGATTCGGTCCGTGAATACAAGCAATCCATCGGCATTCCTGAAAATGCACTGGTGGTTGGGTCTATTTTTCGTTTCTGGGCAGAAAAGCGTCCCATGCTTTGGTTGCACACAGTGGCGTTGGTGGCAAAGCGCTATCCCGGCGCGCACTTTCTGGTCATCGGAGAAGGTCCTATGCGCCGAGAGATGGAATCATTCATCAGCAACAATATACTAAAAGGGCGAGTCCATCTACCTGGTGCCCGGCCTGAGGTTGCACTTCCACTTTCGGCGATGGATATCTTCCTGCTGACTTCAGAATTCGAGGGGACGCCTAACGTGATACTTGAAGCACAGTGGTTAGGGCTGCCCATCGTTACAACAGATGCAGGCGGTACACGCGAATCGTTTGATTGCAACGTCACAGGGTTGTTGGCGACCAACGCTGTTCCTGAGGAGCTCGTCTTGTTGATTAGCGAATTACTCGACAATGAAACCAAGATGACCCGAGCTAGAATCCACGGTCCTCAATTCGTGGCCCGTACTTTCAGCACTACACGAATGATCCAAGAGACCATCGAGCTCTACGGACTTCGTGTGACACAGGCTATCCATTCCAAATAGATTTCGTTGAGACATGACACAATTCACCCAACCAGATATTGATTCTGCGCTCGTCCACTGTAAACCTCGTCTTTTCATGAACTGCCTGAACGCGACTGCATGTTCGTCCTCGAATTCAGCATAACAACGTCGGTATGATCGGTCTTTCTCATTCTCAATGGCGCCTAGCACTCGGTACGCTGTCGCTCGCCTGGTTAATATGCATTCCTCTCGTTCATCTGGCAGCCGTGCAACATGTCTATTTGTTGCAGAATGCTGAGATGAAGCATGACACCGGTTGTGGGTTCATAAATCCACTAGCCCAACGCCCATTGTTTTGGCCAATTACCACATTCCTAAGCGACTCAACTTCGGATCCCCAGGCTTCCAGGCTCATCCTACGAGAGAATGGTAAGGCTATCGGAAAGGCTCATGCCTTGCACGATACGATTCGTACCAATGGCGTAGGCGACTATTCCCATTGGGGGAAGGTGATTCTTTTTTCTGCTTCCGATTGCAGCGATCCACGGACCAACGGTCGGAGCTATGAGGTGGTTATGCAATCGAGCCTGAGTCAATGGGCTCGTGTCGCATGGTTTGTTGCGGCCATAATTGTGGGTGTGATTGGTAAGTATTACTTATCGCAGGTTTCTAGATTTCAACGGCTGAACAGCGAGGTGATTAGAGTCTGGCAAACCCTATTTTTACCCACAGACGTTGTTTGGCGACGTCCTGTGTTGGGATGGATAGCCTTGTTCATCCTTATAATCTGTGCTGGCTTGGAACTGGCATGGACTTGGAACGCAGAGGGGTCAATCGGTCTCGCAGTGGCCGGGGCGTATCAGATAAGTGACTCCATGATGTATTGGTTATGCGCCAATTCATTGCTGGACACTGGAAATTTCGGACATCCGTTGACTACAGGAGAGTGGTGCCAGCGTCGTGCAACCTATCCGACTTTTCTATCGGGCATGGCGTTGATCGCACAACGAAATATTTTTGCGACACTTTTGATACAGGCATGTATTACCTCTACGGCGATATACCTTGTTGTGCAGCAAAGCGCAAAGCGCGTTGGCACCTTGGGAGCATTGCTTTGTGCGGCCTTGCTTTTTATTTATGCGAGGGCTGACTTGTTTTCGATGACAATGACCGAGAATGCGGGCTTGGTGTTTGGGTGTGCGGGGGTGGCGCTGTTACTCCAGGCCTCCGAGCAGCGAGACATTGTGTGGGGCGCGGCGGGAATAGCAATGATTTCGATTGCCTTGAATGCCAGGGCGGGGGCTTTTTTTATTCTGCCATGTCTCGTTGTGTGGGCAGGCGCTACGGCGTGGTTGTCGGGAAAAAATATTTGGCAATGGATTGGCGTTGCATCGATTGGGATCCTGGCTGGATTTGTGTTGCAGGCATTCTTAGTCCTTGCGGCGGGCGGCAGTCCTGGAAGCTCACACGGGAATTTCTCTTACACGCTGTATGGATTGTCGGTAGGTGGGAAAGGGTGGCAACAAGCACTTATAGACCATCCGGAACTCTCCGGGTCAGATGCATTGATGTCAAAGGCGATTTATGCGTTCGCATGGGAGAACTTAACTGTCCAGCCAGAGTTATTCTTACACGGACTACGAAAGAATGTTTCGTACTTCCTGTCTAGCGGGACGTTTGGGTTTGAGAAATTAGGCGCATGGTCTGTATTGTTTCACGCTTGTTGGTGGCTTGCATGGATACCTTTGTTCATCAATCGTAGAAATCCAAATCACCTTTTGCTCGCCCTGTCCTCGTTAGGAATTGTACTTTCTGCACCCTTATTGTTGGGCGATGGAGGAGCCAGAATCTTCGCGGCGACTGTTGCGATCGACGTGCTGCAAGTCGCCATAGGTTTTTCATGGGCGGGCAGCATTCTCACACAAGGCATTAAACAAGGACTATGGTTCATGCCAGTCTTGAACGCCACTAAGTCGGTGCCGTCCTTGGAAGGAGCCTTTGTCCTATTTCTTTTTTTGTTATTGCTTATTCCACATATTTCATTGAAGCGTCTACAAGCTCCTGAATTTGTGGAGGCAGCTCAGTGTGCCAATGATGAATATGTGGTCCTAACGCGTATTGGTAGCGGTGGATCAATGTCATTAGACTTTGTTGAGAGTGATCAAGAATCAGATTTCCTAAAAGGCGAAATCAGGTATGCCGACTTTATTGCAGGAATCCCGCCCTCAGCCTGGTGGCGTGATGAAGCATTAGCCTTCCGCGGAAAAAGCTTGCTGCTAGCATATCAACAAGATCGCTCAGACCCCTATGCACCGGGGCCTTATCCTGTTTTCTCTGATCAGCATTTGGCTAGATACGATGGGCGCATTGTGCGTTTGTGCATCGACAAACAGGAAAGGCAGATGGTATTCGGCGTGCCATACCGAAAGCTGAACTCGATAGCGGCATTGAATTGAACCCATGAACACTCCGAATGCCGAATCCTTTCGGACGGAAGCCTCTGAATACCGAAGGCGCCGACAATCCTTCTGGAGCGCCATTTACAAGAGTGCGTCCAATTCTTGGGGAAGCTACTACCGGAATAGGCTGCAGGTGGCTTATCGCAATCTAATTCCGGTAGGTGCAAGGGTACTGGAGGTGGGATGTGCCCGTGGTGATCTCCTTTCGGCACTTGAGCCATCAGAAGGGGTAGGTGTTGATTTTTGTCCTGAGGTATTAGAAGTAGCGCGTGCGGCTCATCCCAGGCTGGAGTTCGTACTCGCAGATGCTCATGAGCTGAATTTCGGCCCCAGAACATTCGATTACATCGTCGTTTCCGAGTTGGTGAATGATCTATGGGATATTCAGGCCATGCTTGCCCAGTTGCAGCCCCATTGTGCGTCTCACACACGCCTAATCTTCAACTTTTATAGCCATTTGTGGAACATACCCTTGGGTGTTGCACAGAGGCTTGGCATTGCAACGCCCAATCTTCCGCAAAATTGGCTCACACGGCAGGATATGGAAAATTTGCTGGAGCTTTCAGGTTTTCAATCTTTGAGAGTATGGGAGGAGGTCATTGCGCCGCTCCCAGTTTCGTTTCTTTCAGATTTTGCCAATCGCTATCTGGCCAGGATTTTGCCATTCCGCTTTCTGGCCATGGCCAATTTCATGCTCGCTCGCCCGTTGAACAAACCAATTCCTAAGAACCCAACAGTTTCAGTCGTTGTGGCGGCTCGAAATGAGTCAGGGCATATTGAAGAGTTGATGAAACGCATCCCTCAAATGGGAGGAGGGATTGAGATTATTTTTGTTGAGGGTAATTCCACGGATGATACCTACGAGGTCATTGAGAGAACCATTGCCGCATATCCTGATCATAACTGCAAGCTGTTGAAGCAGTCTGGACGAGGCAAGGGCGATGCGGTTCGCACCGGCTTTGCTGTGGCCAAGGGTGATATCCTGATGATTCTCGATGCTGATATCACGGTTCCACCTGAAGATCTCCCGCGGTTCTATGAATTGATGGCGAACGGTTCTGCAGAGTTTGTCAATGGTGTTCGTCTAGTCTATCCGATGCAAGACGATGCCATGCGTTTTGCCAATCTAGTAGGGAATAAATTCTTTTCCTGGTCATTCAGCTGGCTACTAGGCCAACCCATACGGGACACCCTGTGCGGGACAAAAGTGTTGTGGCGACGCGACTACCAACGAATCTCCGACAATCGTTCTTACTTTGGCGACTTCGATCCGTTCGGTGATTTTGATCTTCTTTTCGGTGCGGCACGACTCAACCTGAAAATCATGGAAGTCCCAATTCGATATCGGGCAAGGCGCTATGGCGAGACCAATATTTCCCGTTGGCAGCATGGGTGGCTGCTCCTAAAGATGGTTATATTTGCGGCGAGAAGGATTAAGTTTGTATGAAAGAATCCGTGGGATGGCTGCGATCAAAGATATTGGCTTTTATATTGACGTCGGTGATATTGGGGCTGTTCGTTATAGTGGTCCCCGATTTTGAGACACCGGTTTAAGCTATTGTCCGAGGAGGGCGATAGCATGAGTGAAAGCAAGAAGCGCAAGGTGCATCGTGCGGAATTCAAGGCGAAGGTAGGACTGGAAGCG
>JBFWZD010000011.1:0-141459 GCA_050185705.1 Nitrospira sp.
GAGTACATTGAGGTGTTCTATAATCGGCAGCGTCGGCACTCGACCCTCGGCTATCACTCCCCGGCTGAGTATGAAGCGAGGACGGCTGTCGCGTAACCAGGTGTCCACGGATTTGGGGGAAGGTCAAGAAGCGCCTCGTCCGCCTTTTCCTCTGCGCTGTTGATGCTGCTCTCGAGGTCTAATTCATTATCTCCTACCTGTATACGCTTAATTCTATCAATGAGTTTTTTAATGTTATCCTTGAACAAAAGCATTCCGGTAACCACAATACTGGGCCAGGCGAGAGCAGGGACAGTAGTCGTAATAACGTTGGAGAAAAATGTCAGCCAGTCCATGGACATGCCTAAGCCAGTTCATCGCCATGGTAGCACAGGCTCAACTAAAGACAAACCCTAGGTGTTACCCGCAGGACAAACCGACGCAGGTGTGGGCTTCCCTTTGACCATGAGAAGCTGCTACATCTTCCTGCTATATTCTGACTACATTCTCGGACGGAAGGGCTTGGCGTAACCCGGCAAAGCGGCTCTAGGAAATGCTTTGCAGGTGGGAAGCGGTCGAAACCCGTCATCCACCCCATAACTTTATCTTGCTTATTCGCTTTCCTCTGCTGGTCCATCGGTTTCAGGTATTTCCCTGATCCTCTAACTCGCCAGGATTATGAACGAAAAGCCAGCTGAAACACGAGAGCGAGACAGGCGAATCACATGTGCATCTCCATCACGAAAACTCGCATTTGGATACCCCGCCCGGGAGGGCAGGGTTCTATGCTGTCCCAAAGGCAAGGTAGCCTCACGAGCCTGTGATGGACCGTGAGGAGGAGATACTGTGGTTCTCGCGCACGACTTCCTCGTAAATCTCGACGTAGTCACGCACCATCCGTGTTGCGGTGAAACGGCGATCAAATGACTCACGACAGGCGCGACGATCGATCGTCTCCAAGTTGGTTACGGAGGCAATCATCTCCTCGAGCGTGTCGCTGATAAACCCAGTGACTCCGGGCTCAATAATTTCAGGGATCGATCCGCGGCAGTAGGCAAGCACCGGTGTGGCGCACGCCAGTGCTTCGATCAGGACGATTCCGAAGGGTTCGGGCCAATCGTACGGACAGACTAGTGCGATCGCGTTCCCGATAAACTCATCTTTTTCCTCATCCGTAATTTCACCCAAGAATTCGATCAAAGGGTGACGCAGCATCGGCTCGATCTCAGCTCTGAAGTAGGCCTCATCAGCTGGATCGACCTTCGCCGCCATCTTGAGCGGAATCCCCACGCGTTTGGCAAGGGTGATAGCATGGTCCGGGCGCTTTTCTGGAGAGATACGGCCAAGGTAGGCCAAGTATTGGCCGGGTTCGTAATGCGGACGGTAAATGTCCGGCAAGCCGTGGTGCACGGTTCCCACCCAATTCGATAAGGGAAGTGGACGGCGTTGGGACTCAGAAATCGAAACCAACGGCATCTCTACAAATTCATGAAAAACAGACACGAGTTCTGGAAGGTCCAGCCGTCCGTGTAAGGTCGTCACCACCGGCGTTCCACATCGTCGGGAAGTCGGGAAGGCGAGGAAATCCAAGTGCGAGTGGATCAGATCAAATTCTTTCGCCATGACCCCGAATGCCCGTTCTTGCAACAACACCTGTGGGGCATCGCGATTGAAGATTCCAGTATTCAATCGCAGTGCTTGGGGGCAAACCGCTTCCAGCCTCGCCGCGGTTACGGAGTCACCACTGGCGAACAACGTCACATCATGGCCCTGACGCACCAGTTCCTCGGTAATATAAGAAACGATCCGTTCCGTTCCTCCATAACGCTGTGGCGGCACACTTTCCCATAATGGTGCAATCTGCGCGATTTTCATAGGTTCTCCTGATCAGTGCGTGATTGGTAGTTGAAGCCCGTCGAACGAGCCACCATGCCGCTCGACAGAAAAAAGTTGCGTCTGTGCGGTATTGTCAACTTCTGTTATCGGACGAGTTAGGTGGTGATGCAGGAGGCGTTCCACTCTCAACCTTGAGAGTGGGTTTGTTTGTTCGCATGGCCCGGCATAGAGTGGGTCGTCGGAGAACTTCTATGACTAAACGAAGGAAATGAAGGGGGAAGCCCATGAAAATCGCAGATGAAATGCGCTAGGAGTCAGTCCCTGCCGTACCTTGGAAAAACGCCACATCTTTGTGGAGGTGAGGCCAGATGGGCCTCACTTTTCGAAACGACCGCTATTGCATTTGCAGAATCAGGTTCATTGAATTCAGCATGGCCGTGAGCTTAATCAGCAGCGGAGGTGGCGACCTTACGTTGAGTTTCTTTGGTATAGAGCTGTGCGTGTTACGAGATGTGACTCCACGCTTTCTGCGATCGTACTATGTCGATCGTCTGGGGTGGATCGATTGAGAGATGCATATCTCCAATTGTCCGGACATTCCTCACGATAGAAACACTGGTTCGGCTTGCTTAGCATCGGCGATCGTGCGATGATAGAAATAGTTCATCCTCTGAGTGGCGACAATGAACCTAATAACCCGAACCATGCATCGTCGACGTCATGCCTTGATACGCGCTCATTGTTCTGCCTAGCCGCATGCTACAAAGCGACTCGATCTTAGAGCTCATGACAGAGCAACAATTGATTAAGAAGAATCTTGCTGTCATTCGAGCCTATCTCAAGAGCAAGTTTCCCAGCTGTGTGATCACAGAAGAATCTCACCCAAGCCGGCATCACATTTTTACCGTGAGGGATGAGAATCTGCAGCAGAACTACAGGCTAAAGGTGGGCTGGCCGCGTCTTTCAGACCGGCGGAACACACAAGAGAAAACTAGAACTGAGTTGGCTCGTAGTGATGTGGCTACCGGCATGATACAAGCGAGAGACGAGTGGTTTTATTGGTGAAAATGTGACCTTCCATTCTCATCCTGCCCTTCTGGCCTAGTGAGTCCAGGACGTCCAGGCAATTCAGATTCTGCAGCTATTCATCCCAGGTGTCGGCGCGCAACGGTGTGAACGTTACGCGCTAAGGCTGCCGTGGACTCGGAGAGAATCGCATAACCGACAGCGACGGGCAGAGTTCACAATGGCCGAGATCCGCACGGCGTAAAGGTATAAGCTGCGAGAAGATTCTCTATACGGTGAAGTCAAACGGACCGCTCTGTCGGCGTGAGATGAGTCGGTCCGTTTGATTTTTAAAACACTAGACTGAGTCGAAAACTGCAGTTGTTGTGCTTACTGACCGGGGCGGACGTAGAGTGCCTCGTCTGACCAGGCCTTCTTGAGCTGTGCCGCATGCATTGCCTCGTCATGAGATACAGGAGTGGTGCAGTACGCCTCGCCACGACAGATCACGTACGGCCGATTGGTACAGCCCAAGAGCCCAGCACCCACAATCAGTACACAGGCTACCAAGAACATTCGCATACCGCACCTCCATTTTTAGGTATCCGCATCAATGCCCAACAGGACACACGCTAGCTTGAAACCTTGTCGAGCACCATCCCTACGTTGGGGGAAAGAACCCCGCCTGGCCAGGCGGGGACACTCTCAGAAAGCAGATTCTAAGTCATGTAGGCCAGTAAGAAGAGGGACCCGGAGAAGCCTGCGGCAAGAATGAACCAGCCTGCTATAGACAACCCGTTTCGGATCTATGTGGTCGCCTGATGTACGAGAACAATGATCAGTAGAATAACCTACAGTAATAAACCCTCTTGATATGAAGCGGGCCCATCATGTAACCATTGGTTACCATGGTGAGCCGTGAGGAAATTTCCCCTGGTGTCTATCTCAAGCAAACCACAGGTGAGCGAATGGGCTTTATAGCCGTGGTGCATCGAATCGGCATCAGTTTTTCCGGTGAATGGTTCTTTCAGTTGCGGTACTTGGGTCGGGTAGCGGGAACGAAGAGACGAGCGGTTTCAGAGTGGAGCATGAATCTCCGAGAGAAGGACCTAGCCCGCTTCGATCTGATCGGGACATGGCTCTCAGCTCAAGCTTTGCTGACAGCAGGTCCCTCCTCTCGCAAGCCGAAGAAAGAGTCTAGGGCTCTAGCCTGGATGAGAGAAGCCGAGCGTCCAAGCCAGCTTCGATTATTTGAAGATTAGGTAATTCGCACCTGGTAGTTTGTGGCTTCACCATTTCACGGAAATGGTGAAGCCTGCGGATCGCTAGTCACGCCGAATCGCAAGGAAGAGCCCTGCCATCCAAATGAGTGCGCCGACAACCATCAAAAAGGAGGTGGTGTCCGGTAGAGTGGGCTCCTGTGGAGGAGGCCAGTCGATAAAGAAGCCAAGCGCGATCAGAATACCGCCCAAGATCTGTAACACCTTCCAGCGTAACGAGATCTTTTGATCTGTAATCTGCTTCTCTTCTCTCTGTCGCTCCAGCATACGTCGTCTTGATCCGATCTGCTACAACCTTTGTGGTTGAAGCCGGCTAAGGTCACGAGGAATCCGCATTACCGAGAGAGGATGTGTTCTTTCGGAAAGGGGCACAACCACTACGCATAGCATGTGGCATGGTGCACATTCGTTGACTACCCTGATAGAATCCTAACACTCCGGTCAGGGTCGAGAATGCCAATCCACAGTCATTGTTGCATAGGTGGTGAACAACCCTCCATACAAGAAACACACGTTGCAAGAAACAATGGACATGTTGCTATGAGCCGACTCAGACAATATCTATTAGGTGGTCTGGTTCTTTTTGTTCTCTCGTTCGTCGGTCTCCCTGACTATGCTCACTCATCGACTTCGGGTCCCATTCAGGGGGTCGTGGTTACGGTTACAACGGGTGTTCCAGGAACGATGGTTATTCGAGATGAGAAGGGGGGGCTCCATATCCTGAAACTGACACAACAAACACAACTGGGAGCCCAGTTCAAGTCTGGGGATAAAGTGGTAGCATTCATCAGTCCGTATGGCGTCAGCGCCGTCCAGCTTCAGGCGGGAAGTCCATAATTCAGGTCTACATCTTCCAGTGCATTCGCTGGGGAAGGGTTATTTCTCCAGCGACACACCGCTGCTTCCATCCGATCGAAACGATTGGCTTCAACGGGCTTTGAATCGGTTTGGGGTGGCCTACTGTTTTTGCATCACGTCAATGATCGCCGCAACTTGGGAGAATCGTTGTCCCATCATGACGCCTGCTTCAGAAGAGCTGTTTGTCGGCGATCGCCTGGTACGACAGGAACGTGGTTGTCTGGAGTTCCTGGAAGGGCGTATGTTTAGGAGCCTGGAGAACTTCAGATTTGTGATGAGGAGTTTATGGGGGTTCTGAAAAAATGTTGGAATTGGTTTTGGGGGCAAACCGTCTTCAATAAGGTCGTGATTCTCGGGCTCTTCGCCGCTTTTGTGCCCTTCGTGCTACCCACCGTCGTCGCCTGGTTTAGGCCGACGATGATCAAGGTAGGGGTCGCGTTTTACACGTACGAGCGAGCTTCTCAAGCGCAAGGGCTGAATACGCTGTATTTCTTTGAGAAGCGCAATCTCGTGTCCGGCTGTAGTATCCATCGTCAGGAACAATCCGTTTTGAACGGGCGTGCCAAGTCGCCTGATCCCCAAGCGTGGGTGCTCATCAAGCTGCTGCTCGAGAATACCTCTGATCGCGCCATCACGAATCTACAAGTCGGGGTCCGATCTCCTGCCATTAATCCAACGACCACGGTCACGACGGCGCCGAATCTGGGAACCGTAGGAAATCGAGAGGCACCGCCAGACACAAGACCGTTATTTCTGCTCTCGATCCCAACCCTTCCAGCCGAGAGCTCGGCGGTGGTCAGCCTGAAAACCCCCATCGATGATAACTTGCGCGATTTCATCTATGTCAAAAAGCGCCCCGTTACGATCCAAGTGCCGTATCTCTCCGCAGATCAATTCCGGCAGTACCCGCCGATCGTTTCACGAACCAATGCCGTTAAGATTTTAAACCGCGAGGGGGTATCACGAACTAATGGCGATGCTCTCAACGATGAGCAGATCCGGGTGACCTTGTTGTCGTCCGATGAACCGGACGTCAAGGAAGAAGGAATCCCCTATCAACTCCTTCCGAGGGCGAAGATCTGCTCCGAGGCGGAAGCAGGCGTGTGGTGATCGTTGAATAGAGAATGCTCGCGCCTCATGCGAAGACGGCTCCAAGTAAACTGTTATGAGTTGGGTGATGTTTTGCTCTGGCACATCAGGCTTTCTGCGGCAGATCGTCCAGCGAGCCACCCTGTCGACCAGGCCCATTGAAAGTTGAAACCTCCGATACGACCGTCGCAGTCGAGTATTTCCCCTGCCAGATAAAGTCCCGAAGTCAGTTTTGATTCCATGGTGCGGTAGTTAATTTCCTCCAGCGGCACCCCCCCGGCCGTGACTTCGGCAACGCCCCATCCTCGGTCTCGTTCGACAGGAAATCGGAATCTGGTCAGAGCATCCAATAACCGATTCCGATCCATGCGTGGGACCTGAGCTGCCACTGTCTGTGGGTCACAAGAACAATATCGGCAAAGGAGGTGGGCAAGCCGTTCCGGAACCAGGAGAGTGAGTGTCTTCGCGAGAGATCGTTTCGGGTGTTCCGTCGCTTGAGTGGTCAACCACACCTTCGCCTCATCACGTGTTCGGCCTGACGCGAAGTTGGCGTAGAGATCCACGCGCGTCCCTTCGTGTGTCGCCAAGGTCCAAAAACGGCTGACGTCCAGGACGACGGGGCCACTGATACCAAAATGGGTCCAGAGTAGACTGCCGGTGCGGCGATCAACTTCTCGCCCCTCTACCACGGTGGTCAACTCTATCTCATGTGAAAGGCCTGAGAGTGTTGCATGAAACATGGAAGGCTCCAACACAAGTGGGACTAATGCCGGTACGGTTGGGGCCACGCGATGCCCGAGGCTTCGAACCAGCTGATACCCAAATCCATCACTCCCGGTTCGCGGCAATGATCGACCTCCGGTGGCAAGAATCAGGCGAGCTGCGTGCATCGTGCCGTGGCGGTGAACGATGCGGAATTCTGACCCTACCCACAAGATTTCGTTCACTCGATAGTCAGGACATATCGTTACTTCGGCACTATCTGCACGATTGAGCAAGGCATCAAGCACGGTGCGGGCACGATCAGTGACCGGAAACAGTTTGCCGGTCGGTTCCCGTTTCAAGTCGACGCCCAGCGATGCAAACCAGGCGATCGTCTGGTGGACGGAACGAGCTGCCAGTACATTCCGGATGATGTTGCGATTACCGAAAAAGTCCTTCGGCGTCACCACGTCATGGGTGACATTACAACGCCCACCCCCTGAGACAAGGATCTTGGCTCCTATGCGCTTTGTCCCATCCAGTAAGATTACGCGGCCAGATGCGCTTTCTCCGCCAAGACCGTCCGCACAAGCGATAGCGGCTGTCAGCCCGGCTGCGCCGGCGCCAATGATGACGACATTCGCCCGGTTAGGATGAGCAGCTACGATCGACACAGGAGCCTGCTTCTGGATGCCATACGACGTCAGCGACTATATGGAAGCGCAAGAAATATTAGCCAGTTTTAACTGGCTGCTAACACGACGTTAATGTGGCGGTGTTAAATCAGTACCGTTGTTGCTCACAGGAGGAAAAACGCCATGACCTGTCGAAAATGCAAAGGCCTGATGATTCAAGAACGCCAACCGGTTGTATCGTCCAGTACTATCGTCCTTCGTTGTCTCAATTGTGGATTGATCATCGACCCCTTGATCGAACAGAATCGCAGCCACCACGTGCGGGCCAAGGCGGCCTAGGAAACGGCTGATACTTCAGCTCGAGACCCTGTGCGTGGATCGAGCTCCTCGGACGGAATGGATGTCGCGTGCGTGGTCAGACCGAAAACTCTGCCCAGAGAAAGGTATGATCTGACGGGTTGTTCGCTCGCCGCGGCTCGACGTCCACATCCGCCTGAGTGCATTTGGCGGCGAGCGGGGCCGTCGCCATCATGTGGTCGATGCGCCAGCCTTTATTGGCGGCGAGTGAGCTCGGTGCACGGTAGTCCCAGAACGTGTATTGCTGGCGCGTCGGGTAGAGCTTCACGAATACATCCTGGAATCCCCAGGCCACCGTCTGTTCATAAGCCTTGCGGGCCGCTTCGTGATAGCACACATGCTTCAGATGTTTCTCCGGACTGTGGACGTCCATCGGTCGTGGGGCGACATTCATATCACCGCACCACACGGCCGGAGTCTGTGCCGACAGATGGGTGTCAAAATACCGGCGTAACCGCTCGTACCAAGCGAGCTTGTAGGCATACTTCGGTGAATCGATCTCGAATCCCTGAGGGACATAGGTGTTGACGATTGGAATTCCGTCAATGACGATACGGAGCAGGCGAGAGTCGTCCGGATCTCCTCCATCGTCGAAGCCATACGAGACGGTTTCCGGTTTTTTTCGGCTCAGTATCGCCACGCCGTTATAGGATTTCATCCCACGAAAAGTCGTTTCGTAGCCGCTGGGGGCGAGGGCCAGCAATGGAAACTCGCTATCTTGAACTTTGGTTTCTTGGAGGCACAGGACATCCGGCTTGTGTCGATCGAGCCATTCGAGCACGATGGGCAGGCGCTTCCGCAATGAATTAACGTTGAACGTGGCAATTTTCATCTGGAACATGCTCTCCCTAAGTTGGTGAATCCTAGCAAAAGGCACGGGGAATCAACAAGCGGCAGGTAGGTGTTCCTGCAAGTCGCTCACGATGTCGTCATTTTGAGTCCCGGGATCTTAAGTGCGTGTACGGCGCTTCGAATCACATCGATGACCTGCGGTCTGGTAAACCCGCGCCGCCATGCGAGCCCGATGCGGCGACCCGGCACTGGCTTCGCCAGATCGATGGCGATCAATCGTTTATTCTCGTACTTCGGTGTAAGGGCACTACATGGTAGGACCGTAATCCCGAATCCGGACACGACCATCTGCCGGATAGTCTCCAGGGAATTCCCGTGCCAACCTTCGGCATCGGACCGACTCAGTTCCGGACACGTGTCTAAGACCTGCTGCCGGAAACAGTGTCCGGCATGCGGAAGGAGGACCTTCTCGGAACCCAGCTGGCGGGAGTCCAGCAGTTTCTTTTTCTGCCACGGGTGGCCGACGGGCACTAGGGCCTTAAATGGCTCATCATACAAGGGTGTGGTCACGACCGCCGGTTCATCAAAGGGGAGCGCGATCATGATGACGTCCAACTTTCCGCTTTTTAGCATCCCCGCCAAATTCAGCGTCAGATTTTCTTCCAGTTCCAACGGCATCTTCGGGGCGCGTGCGTTCAATAAGGGGACTAAGTCTGGAAGAATATAGGGGCCTACCGTGGCAATGACACCAAACCGCAGAAGTCCATTCAATTGATCCTTCCCTTGAGCCGCCAAGAGTTTAATTCGTTCTGCTTCCTCCAGTACACGTTGTGCCTGGTGGACGATCTGCTCCCCGAGCGAGGTCAGTTCAACGCGGTTCTGGCGTCGTTCGAAAATCGTCGTCTGTAACTCATCTTCCAGCTTCTTGATCGCGAGGCTCAATGCCGGTTGCGTGACGAAGACACGTTCGGCGGCACGTCCGAAGTGGCGCTCCTGCGCGACGGCGACGATGTACTGCAGTTCAGTTAGAGTCATCGGGCAATCCAACCGATAAGTTGGTCTTATGATCATTCTATATATTATCAATTAGATTAATAATCAAGCGGTGGTTACCTTGTGCTTAAGCACGCGGGAGATTCCGCGGAACATGAATAACCACAAGGAGGATGTCATGAGAATGAAAAGTTTGGTGACAATTGGGTGGTTGTCGATGGTGGTTGCCGCTGGTGTGGCGAACGCGTCAGAGCATGCCGCTACCAAAGTCCAGGGAGTGCACAACAGTGAACGAATTGGGGCGGGAGGATCTGACTATTCCCCCAGTCAGTCTGATGGTGGGGGCCTGTGCGCTGTGACCGGAACGAAAATCACGGAACGCATCGGCCACGGAGGATCGACGTATCACACGAAGTCCGTTCAGGCTGGTGAGTGCAATGGGAATGGAAGGCTGGTGGATGTCATTGAGCGTATCGGAGTGGGCGGATCCGTCTATTCCTCCAGTCACCCCATAAGCTAAGAATGTTTCGGGGAGAGGCTTGGCAGCGGAGGGTACGCTGTCCCTCCGCTGCCACCACAGGACCGGTATACGTGCGAGCAGCAACGAACATGCGAAGTCTGAACGGGGAGGAGAAACGCGTATGTTCTTTAGATTAGACTACGGCGTTTGTCGGACAATTGAGTCGGCAGTCCATGTCGTGATATGACAAGCACGGGTTGCCTAAAAGGTAACAGGACGGTGCCCGAGTCGCAGGATTCATGAAGCGGCTGAGAGTTACAGATAGTCACGGATCCCATACATAAGCCTGAAGAATGGAGGATGTGATGAGACGAGCCAAGTTGGGCAAGATCATACTGACAGGGGTGTTCATGTTGGGAACAGCTGCCGCGATACCTGCGGGTGCGGGGGAGCCACTTCAGTTGCCCACGCTACAAGGACTGGAAGACCCCAATACCTTTGTGCCCGAAGACAATCCCCTGACGAAGGAGAAGGTTGAGTTGGGGCGGATGCTCTTCTTCGACAAACGATTGTCCAAGAATGACACTATTGCCTGTGCGAATTGCCATATGGCGAAGAAGGGCTTTGCCGATGGCATGCCGGTATCGACCGGTATCAATGGGCTCAAGGGGGGCCGTAGCGCGCCAGTGTCGTTCAATCGTGTCTACAGCAAGGCACAGTTCTGGGATGGTCGGGCCGCCACGCTTGAGGATCAATCGATCGGGCCGTTCACCAACCCGGTCGAACATGGGTTCGCCAACCATGACCAAATGGTGGCAAAAATGAAAAAGATCCCGGGCTACCGGAAGTTGTTTAAAGATGTGTTCGGTCGTGATATCGAGATCGGCGATGTCGGCCGGGCGATCGCCAGCTTTCAGCGGACCGTTCTGTCCGGAAACAGCGCCGTCGACAAATTTGATATCGGCGGGGATGAAACAGCTCTGAGCGATTCAGCAAAGCGCGGCCTGGAGCTCTTCCGTGGCAAAGCGCGCTGTACGCGGTGTCACTCCGGGTTTAACTTTAGCGACGAGAAGTTCCATAATCTAGGAATCGGGTGGGACACGAACACCGTGGATCTTGGTCGATACATGGAAACGAACAATGCTGAGGATATCGGTGCTTTCAAGACTCCGACCTTGAGAGAAATCGCCCGCACCGCGCCGTACATGCACGACGGACGCTTCAAGACCCTTGCGGAAGTCGTGGATTTCTACAATAAAGGTGGAGTCAAGAATCCACACCAAGATAATACGATTATTCCTTTGGAACTGACGGACGAGGAAAAGTATGATCTTGTGGCCATGCTCAAATCGCTCAACGGCGAAGGCTGGCAACATGTCTCGGCGCCAAAGTCGTTCCCAAAGTAGCGCAACTTCATAGAGGGTGAGTCTCAAAGAGGGCCTTTCTTGACCGATGGTCGAGAAAGGCCCTCTTCATTGTTCAGCTTGGGAGAGTCGGAGGAGCAGAGTGTGAGAGGTAGCGACGAAGAATGGCTTGTTCGATACGCGAGCGCCCTCGGTCCGGAGCGGGGAATCGAAGCACGAGATGCATCTTGCCGGATTCCGGCAATTGAATCGTAATGCGTGGTTCCGGCGAAGGGGCTTCCAACAGGTTTGCCTGTTCGAGGAGCTTCATCTGCCGAACTGCTTCGTTCATGAATGGAGCACATTCGTGCCTGGCTGCTTCAAGAAGGGCTCGTTCCGCTCGTTGCCAATCGTCCTCACTCTTGAGCGGAACGGTCACGGTATAGAGCCCGTATTCCTGCTGGGGATTCTCTTTGATTAGGGGATTGGTGAACAGCAAGCTATTCGGGAAGATCGTCACACGCCCCGTGTACAGGTGGGCGGATTGCCCGGGACCGATCTCCAGTAACTTGGTCGCGAACACATCGTAGTCCAACACTACGCCGCGATGGCCGGCGATTTGAATCCGATCACCGACGGTGTAAACCTTGCCGCCCACACGGAGTGCGGCGCCGCTCCAGCAGAGGATCAGTTCTTTGGTCGCCAAGACCAACGCCGCGGCCAATGCGACGATGGAGACGGCAAAGGTCTGTAGCTCGTGGGCCCAGATGATGACCAGTCCGAGGAGAAAGGCGAAGACCACGGAATTTCTGGTCGTGACTACCCAGCGGCGTTTCGATTCCATCGAAAGCGTGGGATTGTTGGCCAGCCAGCGTACGATGAGCGTTCTGGTGATGAGCAGGACCAGCAGCAGGATGAGAGACTTCACGCCGTCGAGCGCCACGGAACTGTCGATCGAGAACCACTGGTTTGAGGTCACCGTTCTCCCTTACTTCGATGTCAGCGTCTCGCGGGTGCCCGGAACACATTCCTCTCGTTTCCATTGCCTGAGGACCTTCTCTTCTGAGAACGTCAACAGATACCGGTAGCAATATAAGGTCGGTTTGGCTCCTCCCTCGACGCCCTTGCCCATCAAGCTCGTCACCGAATTGGACGCATCCGCGACAAAGGTGGGATTCCAAGTCGTGAGATCCTGTTCACTGAGAGCAAATCGATAGGTCCAGAGACTGTCCCCGCCGAGCGCGGGGGTTTTGGCCGTATGTGGCGGGCCCAGTCGTTCGCGAATATCTTCCTGCGTCAGCCGTCCGACCCCCTTCTTGAGATAGGTGTCTCGCCAGGGGCCACCACAGCCGGTGAAGCCGATCGTCAGGGCGACGAGGACAATACTCGCTATAATGGAACGTGGATGGTTGATGGAGCACGAAATCAAATCCAGCATGCTGAGCCTACGCTACACCGGACGACCGCTAAGTGCAACTCTGGGGGCCCTTCCAAGCAGGTTCTCTTCTGCGTGGCCTCTGGGTACTGCCACAGCTGACAATGGCGATTGCAGTGGGCTGGATTTGGCCATCGGTTTTCGGTACGTTACTTCACGAGGCAACAATATGATTCTTCGTCGAGTTCTCGGCATCCTGCTGCTCGGGCTTTGTACCTTGTCTCCTACCGGCGGTTCCTCATGGGCTGCTGAAGGCCGACCTGCCCTGCCAGAATCACCCCCAACGACCTCGTTAAAGCCTGACTCGTCCTCGACCAACGGAAACTCATACGGTCCAGATGGGACCCACAAGACCAACGACAAGCCTAAGCAGGTGACGAAGGCGACTGCCCAAATAGCCCCTACCGAGTCGAACGGCCGCGATGTGGTCGGGAAAGATGGCGCACCGATGGTGCTGGTGCCGGCGGGTGATTTCATCATGGGGAGCGACAAGGGTGACGAGGATGAAGCGCCGGTTCATCGCGTTCACCTCAACGCGTTCTACATCGATAAGTTCGAAGTGACCAACGGACGATTTGCCAAATATGTCGATGCCATTCAGGGTGAGCCTCCATGGGGATTTTCAGATAAGGAGACGCCCGTGACCCATGCCGATCGCCCGGTGCGCTGGGTCAGCTGGATGGATGCGATGGGGTACTGCCTGTGGGTCGGGAAGCGGCTTCCTACCGAGGCGGAATGGGAAAAGGCAGCGCGCGGGACCGACGAGCGGGTGTATCCGTGGGGCAATGATCCACCGACGCCGGTCCATGCCGTCTACGGGTTGAAGGAAGGTGGTGCGGAGATGGTGTCGGTGATCGGGAATCACCATATGGGGCAGAGCCCGTACGGTGCGCAGGATCTAGCCGGCAATCTGTATGAATGGGTGATGGACTGGTACGCCGAAGATTTCTATTCGAGCTTTATCAATAGTCCCGCGATCAATCCACGGGGGCCGGTCGAAGGGACGGCAAAGGTGCAGCGCGGAGGATCGTACATCAATGCGCCGTATCGGTTGCGGTCCTCGTTTCGCACAAAAGCTGATCCGGCCGAGCAGGACCACAACGTCGGTTTCCGGTGCGTGCAAGAGGCACCGAAACAGCCGTAGGGTGGAAGGGCGTCACGCACAGGCTGTCACCGTTCGGGGGCCAGATGGGAGTGAGCCATCAGAAGGTGGCTGTGCTCACGCAGACCAGGGAGGTACGCAGTGAAACGCTATCGTGTGAAGTCCGGCTCGAAGTTATCGCTGGCACGGTACGATCCGGATGATACCGGTGAGTATAAGAAGAATGCGCAGGGAAAGAGTCGCGCCAAAGCGGAAACGGCCAAACTCATCGCGAAGCTCGATGGACTTCAAGAACGGCTGTACGCCAATGCCACACGATCGCTGCTCATTGTCCTGCAGGGGATGGACACCAGCGGGAAAGATGGGACGATCAAGGGGGTGATGTCCGGCGTGAACCCGCAGGGGTGCAAAGTCGTGGCCTTTAAGGCGCCGTCTCATCATGAACTGGCTCATGACTTTCTATGGCGAGTGCATCGCGAAGTTCCACGCAAAGGACAGATCGGCATCTTCAACCGATCGCACTACGAGGATGTGCTCATTACTCGCGTCCACGGGTGGGTGTCGGAGAAGACGGCCAAGCACCGCTTCAATCAAATTAAGGAGTTCGAGGAGCTGCTGACCGAAAACGGAACGGCCATTCTCAAGTTCTTTCTGCATATTTCCAAGGACGAGCAGAAAGAGCGATTGCAAGCTCGTATTGCGGATCCCGAAAAGCGATGGAAATGGAGTTCCGGAGATCTTGAAGAGCGCAAATTGTGGAACGACTATTTGGAGGCGTTTGAAGACGTGATCTCCGCGACGAGCACCGCCTGCGCGCCCTGGTATATCGTCCCGGCGAATCGGAAGTGGTACCGCAATCTCGTCGTGGCCGATCGTGTCGTCGATGCCTTGGAGGAGATGAAACTCAAGACACCGCAGGCGCCGGACGGTGTGGATTTCGAGAAATTGCGGATTGTCTAGCTGCTGGTAAGAGCTGCCCTCTTCCTTCCTGCTTGCGCAGAAAGCTTCTATGAACTGGACGGTGTTGACATGGTGTGGCCGTATCCTGATCGGAGGGGTGCTCCTGGCCTCTGCACTCGGCAAATCGTTCGATATGCCGGGCTTCGTGGATGTGCTGGTCACCTATCAACTCTTTCCAGGCTGGTCGCTGTGGATCTTGGCGCTGGGGATCACCGGGATTGAGTGGGTGCTTGGTGTATGGATTCTCGTCGGCTGGCGACTCTCGACCTGTATGCTCATCGCGCTCTGCCTCAACGGGCTCTATGCGATCGGACTCATTGTGACGCTGTTTCGTGGCCTGAATCTGGCGAACTGTGGCTGCTACGGCGTATTCTTCCCTCAACCGTTGCGGTGGTATTCCCCGCTCGAAGACCTTGTTCTCGTGGGTATTTGCGCAGTGGTATGGGTCGGAGCGAATAAGTCCGACAGGCCTCTTGACAAGAATTTTCAATGAGCGTAAGGGAGAAAGTGCGGCCCATCTTATTAACGGAAGTTCGGGAGATCGGGTAGACCGCGCGGCTGCCATCCAGGTCTCTCGAGGACTTCTTGACGAGAGGAGGGTGGAGATGGACGACACAACGCCACCTGGCCCATTAGGCCCGCCGATATGCGGGTGGGTTTCTCGTTGGTCACGCTGACCGGATCTTCGCTGGCTGTGCCATGTTGGCACGCACCGTCCTCCTTAAGAGGAAGGACTCAGCCGTTGAAGCGGAGAGAGTCGGACGGGTGAGGAACATAAGTATCTGGGATTGACGAGGTCTCCCCCGGCTGGAAACCGTACATCGTCAGTATCGCGTGGGTCTTCTGGGCCGCGACAACAGAACGAATCATCCGGCGTCCTAAGCGCCGAACACGGGCGACCTCTCACCATAGTGCAAGGTCGCCCGTGCTATGTTCATGGCCGACTTTCCACTGTACAGGTAGATCCCGACAGACATCTTTTTGTATTGGCTCTCACACGCGGTCTGGAAAGTCTGAGATGATGCCGTCCACACCGAGCATTTTCAGCCGTTTGATCGCGGCTGCCTTGTCGACGGTGTAGACGAACATCATTAACCCCGCATCGTGAAAGTGCTGCACGAGGGGTTTGGTAACCCCATCGATGCGGATACCCACATGAGTCGCTTGGAGACTGAGAGCAAGGGCCACAGGGTTCTCGGGGAGCCGTTTGAACAACGCCAACGTGAGCGCCTCTGGATCGATCCGTCGCACGTGTTGGAGTTCTTCGTGGTGAAAGGAGGCGTAGAGCACAGGTCCGTTGAAGCCGCTTCCCCGTACTGTTGCGCAGACATCATACGCCAGGCCTTGCATCTTAAGCTCCAGAATCAACCCGATTCGACCGCTCGCCACCGCAAGAATTTCTTCGAGTGTCGGGATTTTCTGGCCGTTTCCTGCGTCCAATTGTTTGAGGTCCTCCAGCACGAGGTCGGCGATGGGTCCACGGCCGTTCGTCGTGCGGTCGATTCGTTCGTCATGCAAGAGGATGAGCGTGCCATCGGCAGTCGAACGGACATCGACTTCCGTGAAGTGACAGCCAAGGGTGATGGCATGTTCGATGGAGATGAGCGTATTCTCAGGTTGGTAGCCGCAGGCTCCCCGATGCCCGATGCGAAGGACCCCGCGATAGGGGTTTTCTTTTGCCATGGCGCTGTCCTACCATATCACCATGGCTGAAAGAAAATCGAAGAAACCACCATTACCCAAAGGAGCGCGGCGACGTCGAAAACCCACTGGGGCCTCGATAGGCTTGGCAGCCGGGGAACTCCAAGCCGCTGCGCCGCCAGGTCCAGTGGCGGAGCTGCATCGGGAGATTGAAACAGATGGGGGGAAAGTCCTCTCGATCTATCGTGAACCCTACGGTGGACATTGGGTTGTCCTGGCTGCCTTGCCGATCGAGCTGGTCGAGCCGACCCCCTATCAACGGAATATCTCCGACACGCATGTGAGAAAGTTGGAAAGCGTCATCGGAAAGATCGGTCGGTTTCTCGACCCCATCATCGCTGTGCGAATCGTGAAGCTCGGTCATGCCGCGAAGTATTGGACGCCGAACGGCAACCATCGCTTGTCCGCCATGCGGACGCTCGGGGCAAAGAGCATCATCGCCATCGTGGTTCCCGAAGCAGCTGCCGCCTACCAGATCCTCGCGCTGAATACGGAGAAAGCCCATAATCTCCGTGAGAAATCGTTGGAAGTCATCCGCATGTATCGGGAACTCGCGCAACTCGATGGTGCAACGGAAGACACCTACGCACTGGAGTTTGAAGATCCGGCGTTGATCACACTGGGGCTTTGTTACGAAGAACGCCCTCGATTCAGCGGTGGCGCGTACCATCCAGTGTTGAAGCGGGTGGATGAATTTTTGAAGAAACCGATGCGCGCTGCCCTCAGCGACCGTCAGCAGCAGGCGAAGACCGTTCTGGCACTGGATGACCTCATCGTTAAACAAGTCGAGGCGCTCAAGGCCAAGGGACTCACCAGTCCCTATCTGAAGAGCTTCGTGGTGGCTCGTGTGAATCCCATTCGGTTCCGTCCCAAAGACGCCCCCGCTTTGTCGTTCGACGAGGCGCTCGATCGCATGACGCAGGCCGCCGCTAAGTTCAATCCCGACAAGGTCAAGATGGACGACTTGGCGAAGTCCGGCGGAGCGCCGGACGACTCCGACTAACCCACCCTAGGTCTTTGCCTTGTTTCTCTACCGAGTGCCCCTTTACAATGCTTTTTGAGAATTACTTGTGAGGAGGATGCTATGAGTCTCGCTGACAATAAATGTATCCCATGTCGTGGCGGGGTGCCGCCGGTGCCGAATGATCGTGCTCGGGCGTTATTGAAAGAACTGGGGCGAGGCTGGTCGCTCAACGCGCAAGGGCACCTCGAACGGCTCTATACCTTCCCGGATTTCGCCCAAGCGTTAGCGTTTGTGAATAAGGTCGGAGCGGTTGCGGAGGCCGAAGGTCACCATCCCGATCTCTATCTCGCCTGGGGCAAGTGCAAGATCGAGATTTGGACGCATAAGATCAATGGCCTGACGGAGAGCGACTTCTATTTGGCGGCGAAGGCGGACCGAGAGTTCGAGCCATTCCTGGCTGCTGCGAGTTGATTCCAAGTCTTCCCCAGATATGAATCGGCCAAGGTGGTAGATGAGCGACCAGGCACACATCGCGCTCGTCAACATGCCGTTCAGCTACGCCAAGTATCCGTCGATCCAGCTTGGGACGCTCGCCGCGCTGCTGAAGCCCAACGGTATTCCAGTCGATTGTCACCACCTCAACGTCAGGTTTGCCCATCTGATAGGCGTCGAGCTGCACGAGTTGATTTGTGAGAAACGCGGCCTCTTCGGCGAGTGGTTGTTTTCTTCTCTGCTTTTCCGAGACAACCCGAAGCGCGCAGCGTATCCGCAGATCTTCAAGCCGGTCTTCGAACAGGCGGCGCAGGAGAGTGGGAAGCCGGTCGGCTATTTCGAAGAAATCGCAACCCGCATCGCTCCTCAGTTTCTAACCTGGGCGCTGCGGTCGATCAATTGGGGCCAGTACAAGCTGATTGGGTTTACCTCCACGTTTGACCAGAACGTGGCGAGCCTCACGATGGCGAAGCTGATCAAGGATCTCTATCCAGAGGTGTCTATCGTCTTCGGCGGAGCGAACTACGACGGAGAGATGGGACTTGAACACCTGAGGGCGTTCCCCTTCATCGATTATGTCGTGATCGGAGAGGGGGAGCAGACTTTTCTTCCACTTGTCCGTCATGTGTTGAATAGCAGTACGGATCCCCTCCCTGCTGGAGTAGCGTACCAGCAAGATGATCAGATCCGGTTCACATCCAATCCAACACTCTTCACCGATTTTGTGAAGACTGGGTCCCCCGATTACGACGACTACTATCAGCTTCTTGCTGAACTTGGTCAGACGGCGCAGGGGTTGGACCGCATTCTCTTGTATGAAGGCTCACGTGGCTGTTGGTGGGGCGAAAAACATCACTGCACGTTTTGTGGGCTCAACGCGCAGAGCATGAAATTTCGGGCGAAAGCACCGGAGCAGGTGCTGCGGGAAATCGCCGACCTTTCGCAGCGCTACGACGCTGTCCGATTCCGATTGGTCGACAACATCATCGACATGGGCTATATCGAGAATTTATTTGGTAGGTTGGCAGAGGACCACTGCGATCTGGATGTCTTCATCGAAACGAAGAGCAATCTGCAGAAGCGGCAGATCAAGACCCTGGCTGCCGGTGGCGTGAAATGTATGCAGCCAGGGCTTGAGAGTTTGAGCTTGAATCAACTCAAAGCGATGGATAAGGGCGCCACGCCGATGCAGAACATCATTTGCCTCAAGTGGAGCCTCTACTATCATGTGATGGTGTCGTGGAATATTCTGCTTGGGTTTCCAGGCGAGACGAACGAGGACTACCAGCGCCAGCTGGATCTGATTCCCTTTCTGCTTCATCTCCAACCGCCGGAAGCCACCGGTAAGTTCTGGCTGCAGCGCTTCAGCCCCTACTTTACCAGGGCGCACGAGTATGGAGTTCGCATCACCGGGCCGGGAATGGCCTATGAATATGTGTATGATGCACGGCAGGTGGACCTCAAGAAAATCGCCTACGACTTTGAGTACGAACTCGATAATTGGCTGGTTGATCCACACAAGTATCAGGAATTAGTAGCGGCAATCGAAAGCTGGCAGCGTATGCATAAGTCCGGAGATAAGCCGTTTCTGTATTACTCGAAAGCCCCAACATATGTGACGATCTACGATGGGCGCTATCCGAAAGCGCCGACTCGCCGGCGATATGAAGGCTTGGCAGCACTGGTGATTGAGATCTGCAATGAATCGGCGAAGAGTCCGGAGCAGATCAGAACAGCCGTAGCGGACCGAACCGATTGCAGCGACGCGATCCTCTTGCCGGTTTTGAACGATCTCGCGGCTAACCGTATCCTGTACGAGGAGCGTGGAAAATATTTCACGCTCGCGATTCCTGAGAATCCTTACCTGTAACCTGCGCCGGACCCTCCCCTTTGTAATCAAATTTGATTCAGTGCTTTATCCGTTAGGATACGGCCATGTGGCTCTATCGTGGCTTCGCCGCCACGTTCTTCGTGAGAACCTGTTTCAAGACAACTACTTAGCTATGTAGTTAAGCTGGCACGCTGATTGCTCCATTCCGATGTGCAAGGGGGTGGAGCAGGAAGCTCCTTACCTACAACATCACAATCTGATGGAAACAGAAAGGAAGGGTTTCACCATGCATGATATGGCGGTTTTGATGATCTGGTGTGCATCGAACATAGCAGGAGTGATCCTCACGCTGTGCCTGCCGCACATTTTCCCTGACGCACCGGGTGGGGAAAAGGTGAGGGATGAGGTGGTGCATCTGGCTCCATACGAAGGTTTTAAGGGAGAGAGAATGTCGGTCCTCTACGGTGATAAGGCAGCATAAGCGGTGACGTTCCCAGGAGGTCAAGAATGAGTGACCTTACTCAACGAAACACTCCCGAATCATTTCAGAATGCCCAAGGCTGACAGCGGTGGGAAATGAACTGCTGTCAGCTTAGGGCGACCGTTGAACAATCCATCTCTTGCAACCAGCATATTCAGACAGCCCTCTGAGATTGGGAGCCTGCCCGATGACTAAAGGTGCAGCAGGTTGCCGCCAGCGCTGGCGTTACTGAATCGATTTAGATACACCAGCTTATCCAAACAGATACGACTTCGGGGAAGACCTGATTGCAGTGGGACTCTGAAATATCATAAGTAATTGCCACAGAAGCTATTTGGTCACCAGCATGATCGGTACAAAGCTTGCTTAAGCATCTAGGCAAGGTGACCATGGACTTCAACCTGACCGTACAGAGTCCACTCAACCAGGATTGAGGAGGAGGGCACATGTCGGGGAAAAATATCGTGCTGTGTTCAGACGGAACGGGCAACACCGCGATTAAGGCCCGCGGGACGAATGTCTTTAAACTCTACGAAGCGATCGATATCCAGGGGCATAAATTTGACCCAAGTGTCACTCCTCAAGTCGCCTTCTACGATGACGGCGTAGGCACGTCGACACTAGCTCCGATGAAATTAATCGGTGGGGCGTTCGGCTATGGATTCGGCAAGAACGTCAGAGATCTCTATACGGAGCTGGCCCATGTCTACGAACCGGGTGACCATCTCTACCTATTTGGGTTTAGTCGTGGCGCCTATACGGTTCGAGCGCTGTCGGGCCTGATCCAATACTGTGGGATTGTCGATGTTAAACAGGTTGGGCACGGATCGCTCAAAACTTGTGTCAAGAACTGCTGGACGGCGTTTCGGCGTGAGGCGTTCAAGCGAGTATCGGAGAGCGAACGTCGTGAAGGTCAGCCGACGGCCGATTACAGTCGGGAAGATCGAGAGCGACGAAAACGGTTCTGCGCCGTCATGGATGATGTCCACCTACCGGATGGATCGGTCACAATTGACTTCGTCGGTGTCTGGGACACGGTCGGAGCGGTCGGAATGCCGTTCGAAGAACTGCGCGATCTGTTCAATTGGATCTACCCCATGCGGTTTTCAGAACTGACTCCCAGCAGCCGGATTACGCGGGCCTGTCACGCGCTTTCGATCGACGATGACCGTCGAACCTTCTACCCTGAATTGTGGAATGAGAAGGGTATTCGCGCAACGCAAGTCGAGCAAGTGTGGTTTGCCGGTGTCCATTCCAATGTGGGCGGAGGCTATGTGAAACACGGCATGTCGTTGGTGGCGCTGGATTGGATGATGGCCGAGGCAGAGCGCTGTGGGTTGAGGTTTATCGAGGCCGACCGCAACTATGTCCGTACGCACCACGATGTGCACGACGAATTGTACGATGCGCGGGCTGGATTAGGCGCCTACTATCGCTGGGAGCCGCGCAACATTGTCAAACTATGCCGGGATCACCATATCTCCAGACCCAAGATCCACGTCAGCGTATTTGAGCGCATCGCCAACGGCACGGCGTGCTATGCACCGCTGAATCTCCCCTCGCAGTGCCAGGTTGTTCGGACAAACGACCACTGTTCGTGGCCGTCGGACGAGACGACGTGGGCTCTTGAGCAGGTCGTCGCAATGCCCGAAAAAGGCCACGAGACCCCCCTTCGCACTGAGTCCTTGCTCGAAGGTATTTGCAGAACCGTGCAAAGCGGGAAAATGTCGTACTACACATTTGTGGCAGCGACGATTCCCGCTCTCGGCTGGTGGTATTCGTTGCCGCCGTTTCCGCAAGTTACGAGTGGGATTGAGCAATGGTGTCCCTATCCCAATCTCGTCATCGGCGGCTTGTACGCCTGCGTCGGCGGACTGATCTGGTGGTGGGCAAAGCGAGTCGATGACCGGATGGAATTCGTGGCGCAGAATCATTGGCAGCATCATCGGAAAGGGTTACGGAAGATCTTGGCGGACAGTCGGAGAAAACCTGTATCACAAACTACCGACAGGAAATTGTTGCGAGAAACACGTGCCGGCTAGGCTATCGAAGGTCTATCGAGGATGCACTGTGGCTCCAGTAGGAGGATCAATCATAGAAGGGATCCATGAGCCCATAGGCAAAGTAGTCACCGACTCTCGGCCGGTTCCTTGATTCTTATCGAACAGGTCGAACCGAGTTTCAGAGATGCCCAGGATGCAATTGCTCAGGCGATAGGTCTGAAGTGTTTCAAGCCACTGTGTTATCGAGTCCCGGTACAACCTAAAACAAAAGGAGATCCCATGGCCTTTCCAACTCCCAATTCAGACGAAAGCCTCGTATCTGGTGTGCCGCCTGATCCGCATGTAGAGGCACCGTTCATCGGCAACTTTCACAAAACCTTGCCGCACGACAAGTTCGGCGAAGTCGATCCGGCTTCGTACCGCAAGTTCGAACGGACCTGTCTGGAGATCGAAGCTGGAGCGCCGATCAATTTTGAGGCCGTGCCGGCCGGGCCAGTCACTCACCCGGCACAATCGTCGTTCGAGGCCAATGCACATCCTGCATTCACCAAGAGCGCAGCCATGTTCACGAGCCCATTGGCCGGCGCATCGACCGAGACGCACGGTCCAGATCCTAAAACACAGGAAATGTTTCCGGCTCCAGGGTGCCGTTCGCTCACTGCCATGGCCGAAATGGTGGAGCTCTACTGGATGGCCTTGTTGCGTGATGCGCCCCTGCTGGCATTTCAAGTTGACCGGGATCCACCAAAATCCGACTGCGCAAACCTCACCGCCCACAACACGCAACTTGGCTACAACCTCAACAGCCGCGTCCAGGATGCTCTAGGCGCAGTGAACAAGATGTTCGATATTGCGATCCGGTAGGACACTGACTTCGGCAGGTTGCGCGCCCCGCTTGATGTCGCGCCAGGCCCAGGTGGTGCCAACATTATCCTACAGACCTTGTTCCGAACCGGCCTGCAAGACGAGGAATTCGGTCCGCTGGTAAGTCAGTTTTTTCTCCGTCCCATCGGCTATGGGGTGCAGACCATCGATCAGAAAGAGGTTCCCTATATAGCCAAACGCGATTTTCTTACCACACATGGGGATTGGTTGCTGGCACAAAACACCGGCAAGGACAAATATGGGCGGGACTATGGCGGCTGTAATAACTATTCAGATCAATTGCATCGTGGCGCCAGCTACTATCCGACGACCAATGGACAGCCTGATGGCCCCGTCGTCGTGCGATACATTTCAACGATGCGCGATCTCGCGCGTTTCGTAAACCGCGACGCGCTACACCAAGCCTACTTCAACGCCGCATTATTCCTACTTGGTATTGGTGCGCCGCTCGACGAAGGCAATCCATACCGGGGTAACCACTATTCTCGTGAGGGAGCTTTTGCGACGCTGGGTGGACCCGATCTCTTAACTCTGGTGTCCGAGGTGGCCAGCCGAGCGCTCAAGGTGGTCTGGCGGCAGAAATGGTTGGTGCATCGGCGGTGCCGTCCAGAGGTGATGGGTGGGCTCATTCAGATGCAGCGAAAAGGCCTCGGTGGAGTCATGCGCAAGTACGGACTGCCGTTTGATTTGCCAGGAACGCCGGCTTTTAAGGCTAGACTCGACGACACGCTCAATGAGGTTAGAGATCACAATGCGGCGCTCAACGGCGGCGCGGCGAAGAGCACCTTCTTCTTGCCGATGGCTTTTTCTGCCGGTTCGCCGAACCATCCGGCTTATGGGGCGGGACATGCCACTGTGGCCGGTGCCTGTGTCACGGTGCTCAAAGCTTGGTTCGACGAAAAGGCGTCCCTGAAACAGGTCTTTGACGATGCGAATAAGATGGCAACGAATGCGAAGACTGGTCCAAGCGATCCACCGGGAGGAACGCATACACTGCTGCAACCCGGTTACCGCAAGAAAGGAACTGCACTCGATCAGTTCTGTGATCCTCAGGTGTATGCCGAGGATGATGCCGACCGAATCACGGTAGGCGGTGAGTTAAACAAGCTTGCCAGCAACGTGGCGATGGGACGATCTATGGGAGGGGTACATTGGCGCACCGACAATACTCGGAGTCTGCGGTTGGGTGAAGAGATTGCCATCGAGATCCTGCGCAAGCGCACCGCAGAATATGCGGAGCGGCCGGTGTCTTTTACCTTCCGGTCGTTCGATCGGCAACGGGTGCATATTACGCAAGGACAGGTCGCAAAATCTTCAGAGTGAGCTGAATGTCGGACAACATCGTGATGAGGCACGTCACAAATGGCGCGCCTCATCACGTAGCGCGACGGGGATAGGACACATGCATTGCTCGGTAAGTGATCAGCTGGCACGGTAGGTCATTGCCTTGAGCATGACGAATGCGCTCAGCGGGATGGTCTTGAGCTTGGCGGGGTGGAGTCATTTCGACTGAAATGCCAACGAATCAGCGTCTCAACCGGCTCGAAGTACCGTTCCGGCAAGTTTTTGAAACGGCGCCGACATTCCCCCAACGCTTCCTCAGCCGTGGAGAATGGTTCAATCACGCTTCGAAGATGGACATAGTAGTCTCGAAGCTTTAGCTCGGCAGTTCGCACGTGGCTGGGATCACCGGCGATCGTGAGCGCAGCCTGGGCTTGGTCTCCGTTGGCTTCCACGAGGGCCTGGAAACAGAGTCCTTTCAGCCGCTGAGTTACGGTACTGCGATCCCAGCCTAAGGATTTGGCGGTGGCTTGCATGTCGAAGTCCTGTTCCCTCAGACAGGTGAGAACAGAGGCATCACCGGCTAAGTCAGGAACGCTTTGCTTGGCGAGACCGGTGGGCTGAGTATGGGTTCCCCCGAGTCGAAGTGAATCCCTGGTTAAGACGGGGCCATCGCTGAGGGTGATGGCCTGTTCCAAGCAGTGACGGAGTTCCCGGACGTTGCCTTTCCACCCATGCTCAACCAGCGCACGAAGCCCGTCATTCGTGAGCGTCGGGACTGGCTTCCCCATTCCTCCGGCAATCTGGCTGATGAAAATATTCGCAAGAAGCGGGATGTCTCCGGGGCGTTTTCGAAGAGGGGGGAGGTGAAAGACCAGCCCGGTGAGTCTAAAGTAGAGGTCCTCACGAAACCATCCTTCCGATACCCCCTTCTGTAAATCGCGATTGGTAGCCGCCACGATACGAACATCGACTGTCGTTTGAGTCGTGGCACCGACACGGTAGAACGTTCTGTCCTGCAGCACCCGTAGCAGTTTGCTTTGATGATCCATCCGGAGGTCCCCGATTTCGTCCAAAAAGATCGTGCCGTAGTCAGCAAGGCCAAAGTAGCCACGGCGATCGGCCGTGGCTCCGGTGAAACTCCCTTTCATATGGCCGAATAGTTCGCTTTCGAAGAGCTCGGGGGAAATCGCGGCCATGTTGACGGGGACAAATGCCTTCGTCGATCGGGGACTTAACCGGTGTACGGCTCGCGCGAAGAGCTCTTTGCCGGTTCCAGGCTCTCCGAGCAGAAGCACGCCCAACGGGGACTTGGCTGCCTTGTTCAAGTCGTGAAACAGACGAAGGAGAGACCGGTCTTGCGTGATGATTCCAAACCGGCGGGCATCGGTTTGGAGCCGATCAAGTTCCGCGTCGGCGATCTTAGGGGAGATGAAGGTTGCCCTTCGGAGATCCGCAAGCTGTCGATCCAGTTGTTCCAGCTGGCCACGCGCCTCCTGCTCCTGCTGCTGGGCGTCGGCGATCTGGAGTCGGAGCGCGTCCATCGTTCTGGTCAGCTCCTCCCGCTGTTCGGCAGAATGGGCGATGGTATCCTTCGCGGCGGCTAAGTCCTCTTGAAGGGCTTCCGCTCGATCCTCCCGGATGATCATGGCCTCTCGAACCGCGACGGACTCTTGCCGGAGCTGGATCATATCGTGTTCGAGCAACAGGAGGCGCCGGCTTGCTGTCAAATTCACCAGCGCCGTTGCGCCGATGAAGGCAAGCACGGAGGCAGTCAGTGGCAACGCAACAGGGAGGACCAGGGATGCCACACTGAGACCGGCAACGGTGAGTGCTCCATACGCTATCACCACACCGGTGGCGAGAAGAAAGGCATAGGTTCCACGGAACCATAAGAGGATCCCAGCTATGCCTGATCCCAGGACGAGTGTGATGAAAAAACGGACCACGTCGCCGAAGGACGTGATGGGTTTGTGGTTGAGGAAGGTATTGAGCAAGTGAAGATGGATCGTCATGCCGTCGACTACTGCTCCAGAAGCCAATACACGAGTTTCTGAGCCGGTAGGATTCAAACGGATGACTACGATTTTGTCCTTGAACCAGGCAGCGAGCTGTTGCTCGTTCCGTTGTCGGATCATTTCCCACACGGCTGAGAGAGGGATCGGTTGAAGGGCCGCCAGCGATCCATCACCTACGACGTTCACCAGGGCCGTCGCATGCATGGGGCTGAGAGAGAACGTCGCCGTTGAAGCAGTCCGTTGTTGAAACCCCTTGAACAAGGCCACGGCGAAGGCCGGGCGTGTATAGGCCTCGACCTCGGTGGAAAGTGAGAGGCGACGAGAAACGTGATCATGATCGCTCTCCACCTCAAGGTGGGCAGAGATTGCCGCATCTGATTGAAGAAAGGCGTCGGACTCGTGGACAAGCACGACGGGTGATGCCGTGCGAAGGGCCTCAAGGAAGAGGGCGTCGCTTCCGGCTCCGCCGAGCTGTGCCGGGCTGGCACGGTCCAAGCGATGGTCGATGCCGATCACTGTGGCACCGGCGTCATGTATCGCCATCATGAGCTGAGCGAGGACGGCCCGATCCCAGCGGCTGGATCCGAACCGTTCTTCGCTGGCGGGGTCGCGAGACACGATGGCTAATGACGGATTCACGTCGGGACTCTGTCGGTGGGAAAGCCAGGTATCGAAGACGGCATAGTCCAGCGCCGTATAAGTTGCCGGTGACGAGAACCACAACAGGGCCGAGATCATGGTGGTTGCCAAGCCGATACTCACGCTTTGGAGAGGAATCGAGGAGATGAATACGCGTGAGAGTGTCGTCAAACCACGCATGCGACTACCGAATGCCTAGTTCATTCAGGATCGCCTGTGCCTCGTTCTTGGGGAGCTCCTTGAGGATCGATTTCGCTTTCTGAATATCGACATCGACGCCGAGTCCTCTCCTATAAATCCTGGCAAGAAGTTTTTTTGAATAGTTGTACCCGTCGGCTGCGGTCGTTTCGAAACAAGCCAGAATTCGCTTGTCGAACGGCTTGAGGAAGGGGGCGGATCCGGATTCATAGAGTATGGCCAGGAACGAGTGCGCTTCTTCGCTCAGCGCGACGCCTTCCTTGAGAAGCACCCAGATCGCCTCTTCTCCGCGGCCCTGTCCGAACAGGGCCTTCCCCAAGGACTGGCGATCACCGGCGCGACTCATATCCGGGTAGTCGTTCCAGAGGAGCGTGCGGTAGGACTGGAAACCTTTGAGCAGCTCCGCTCGCTGCAGGGCAGTCAATCCCGAAGCAAGGGTCTGACGGCGCAATTTCGACAATGAAAGGAACGACGTTTGCTCACCAAGCTCAACAGCTTGCATCCACCAATAGATTGCCTTCCCGAGGTTTTTCTCAACCCCCTGCCCGTCCTTGTAGGCATTGCCAAGGAAGAGTCGGGCTTGTGGCACACCTCCGATCGCTGCCGTTTCCAGATGTGGTATCGCCTCTCCCAGCTTCCCGGTGACTCTGAGCAGAAGTCCGAGGTGATGATGCGCATCCAAAAAGTCCGGGCGGAGTTCCAGCGTGTGTCGATAGGACTGAATCGCGGAGGCCACATCGCCGAGTGAATAGTGCACGTGTCCCAAGCTGTAGTGTGCATGGGAATAGTCGGGTTTGAGCCGGAGTGCTTCTTTCAACGCGGAGGCAGCTGCCTGCCAATCTTGTTTGGCGGAGAGGAGAAGGCCCAATCGGAGATGGGCTTGCGCGAGATCTCGCTCTAACACGATGGCGGCGCGGCATTCTTCAATGGCGGCGTCCAGTTCGCCAAGACGCAGCAGCGCGTCGGCAAGCTGGAGATGGTATTCCGGGACATCCGGCAGGAGGCGGATCGCCCGCCGCAATGTCTGAAGCCTCGTCACCGCATCGGGTCGATCCGGTGCCTCCGATTCCGAGGAGGTTTGGTGAGGGTCGGACGTGTCGTTGTGCGACGGGGGATCGTGCTCGCCTATCGAATGTGCGGGGCTGAGCGATGGAGAGAAAAGAAGCACAGCGACGGTGAAGAGCAGAACCATCAATCCCAAACGCATTGGAACGGGTCACCCTGTGGTTGGATCATCATGAAGAACGTGCCCGGAATTATACCACCTGATTGGTATACCGTATGAGCGGTCTTCTAGCGAGCCATAGGGAGAAACTGGGCAGCAGGGGGTATTGTGCATATGTCGAGCTGCTGGGAGGTGGAACACTCCTAGTCGCCTGTCTACGATATAGGGCGGGCCACGACCTGTTCGATGATATCAGCAGCTCGAGTCACCCCTCCTGCACGGTGAATCGCCTCTTGCAGACGCACCGCATTCTTTTTATAGGAATCTTCCGTTAAAACCTGTGTGATCGCATTGTGCAGTCTATCCACGCTCACTTTCCCGAGCGGGACCACCTCTCCTGCTCCCGTCCAGGCAATCCGTGCCGCGACACCCGGTTGATCGTTGGAGATAGGAATGGCCACAATCGGCACACCGTTGGTGAACGATTCCAACGTCGTATTCATCCCGGCATGGCTGATTGTCAGAGTGGCTTTTTGCAGCAATTCCAACTGGGGTGCATACCCCACGACGAGGGGCTTTCCGGGTAAGTCCGGCAACAAGTCAGGGCTCTGTCCTCCCCCGAGGGAGATCACCAACTGCACATCGAATCCCTTGCACGCCTCGGCAATCATGCGAAACACCCAGAGCAGCCGGTTTTGGATCGTTCCCAGCGACGCGTAAATGAGCGGTTGTCCGGTCAATTGTTCATAGGGAAAAGGAACCGATGTTCGACTCCCTGAATAATGATAGGGCCCGGTGAAATGAAAACATTTCGGCAACTGTTGTCTGGGAAATTCCAACTCAGCCGGCTGTTGGCTGATCTGAGCCAGTTGCGAATAGTCGTCGTTCGGACTATTCGCGGGCGGCAACGACCATTGCCGGCGATAGGAGTTGATCACTTTTCGTATCGGTTTCGCAGTCTGGGTCAGAAGTTTGTAGCCCAATCGGTTGCGTACCGTGCCCCACCAGGAAGGATCATACGTCCAGGCGGTATTGAAGGGTGGCACGGTGATTTCTCGATTAAGCACGACCGCACTGCACACCGTAACGAATGGAATGCGCAAGTGTTGTGCAATCGTTCCTCCTGCTGACGAAGCTTGATCGACTAGCAGCGCGTTGATACCAGCTCTTTGAATGACCTCTGGGGCATCCCGCAGATAGGCTTCAGCCAGATTCGCGATCCAGGTGATCGTGTATCGCAAGGCCTTCAACCCGCTCAGTGTTCCTAGTTGGGTAAATAGGTTGCGGGTGACTCCTTGGGGAAAGTCGGATTCTCCAATCACCAGAAATTCTAACCCTGCGGCGAGCGTTTGGGGTTGGGTGTCGAGGATGCCCAATACGGTGACACGATGACCACGCCGCTTCAGCTCCTGTCCCAACGGAAGCATCGTGTGAAGATGGCCGGTGGAGGATGGACAGATCAGACCAAAGTGAGTCATGGGAGTTCGTTGTTAGCAAACGACGTTTGGGAATCAGTGAATGGCCCAATGATGGCCCAGCCCGAGTCAGACCGCATAGTCAGCTCATCATGTTGTTACTTGGTCGTCCGCCCACACGGTGAGATTCCGTGCGGATAGGTGGTTCCAGTACACGCGATCACGTGTATGCCCGTCAAGAGCAATTAACGAGGCCGACGCTTCAGTTTCTCGAAAGCTCTGAATGGGAGGTAATACTAGGATAGATTCAAAGTATCAGATGGATTCCTGACGAGGATAAACCCCTTTATTTTCTTTCGATTCGACCGAGGTTCATAGAACATTTGTCGAGTGAGCGAGAAGGTTTAGAGAGATAAACTTTAGGCCTGTTCGTCGAGCAGCTTGAGTGACTTCCCATCTGAAGTTTTCCACGCGGTTAGTCCGTTAGCACTTCCGCCGTGAATGACGACCGCTGCCGCAGAGGGGCTGGTAAACTCGGAATCCTTAGTGAACATGAGAAACCCGTCTCTCTCTATCAGTGTACCATCGGCAATGAGTTGCTTTCGCTGGACCATAATGTAAGGGTAGCTTTCGGCCGACGGGCGCTCCTCTAAGACGGCCGTTGAGCCCTGAAATATCACAAACCCGTTCGCGGTGCGCTGACCACGCGCTTCTGCTCCCTTGATTCGGCAGAATAGCACTCCGCCAGGCTGGGCGCTATTGGTAGGTTGAGCAATCGGCGCAAGAATGTCAGAGCCGAGAACGGGAAGGAGCGTTCGAATGCGAGCCAGAAACACCTCCATATCTTCACGGTCTGATTCTGGAAGCTTCGATCCGCCAGCCTGATTCTGCTCGATGGTGACCCTATTGATCGCGGCAGCTTCGGCAAGGAGGCGGCTCTCAAGATACCGCACATGCGCTTTGGTCAGGTTCTCGTCCTTGCTGACAAACACGATAGCGGAGACCCAAAATTCCTTTGTTTTGTGTTGCTTGAGGCGGTCGCGAATGACCTCGGCTTCACCGATATATGCGCGAGGCGCGTTGGTTAGTGGGTCAGTTCCAAGCAGGATATAAACTCCGGCCTTGTCGAGTTCCTCCCGAGCTAACAACTCATCTAGCTCCGTGCGAGGTGCAGCAACGGCCTTACCTGTCCAGTTGGAGATTTCTGCGATGCGTAGACTCTTCGCCTCACCGCGCGGCAAGAAGAGTTTGATCGTTGCAGAAGTCATTTGCTTTTGATTGGGCCAAACAATCTATAAGCGAACACTCAAAACAGCCGAATCCGCCTGATTCTGTCCGCATACGCCACCACTATTGCTCGCGAACAATACGCCATAACTGTTATTGGTTCAATGTGTTGAGACTGACCGACACTGACAAGTCCCGCCAAGTCGGCTGCCATTCATTTGGGGGGAGATTAGACGGGAAAGCTAGCGTGTCTTCTGCAGCGGCTGGGCGATGCGGTTGATGGTGTCTTGAAGAGCTGACTCCGTCAGAGCAATGGGGGTATGAGACACGCGCCAAACTGGTTCAAGTGGGTCTGGGTCATCTACCAAGCGCGGAATCACATGCCAATGGATATGCGGAAGCTGATTCCCAAGGAGTTCATAGTTGATCTTTTTGGCCTGGTAGATCTCAGCTAATGTTTTGGCCACATGATTGACCTCTTCAATCACTTGAGAGCGTTCGGTCGGCGAGAGTTGAAACAACTCCGTCGCATGGCGCTGAAACACGACGACAGTCCAGCCGGGGAAGAACTGGTCGTCATGGAGGTACGCTTTGGATAATCCAAGATCCGCGATGAAATGATCTCGTCTCGGCCAGGTTCCCAGGCAGGCTTTGCAGGTCGGGTCGGTCATGGCTTATTCGCCTTCTTCCATTCTTCTTCCGTCACGACCCCTTTCTTGATGAGCAACTGAATGAGCGTATCGAGGGTTTTCTGATGAGCGGCTGGCGGCGATGGCTTGGCTGGAGATGTGGTTGTAGCGGAGGACTCAGTCCGCTTTGCTTCTGGTGGCGGTCGTTTCTGTCCAAGCACCTTGAATGCCGGAGTGAAGACCGCGACATAGTCTCGATTTCTCATTCGGATGGAGGCCGGGGTACTGACGGCCTGGGGGAGGAGATCCGGTACACCCCCTGTCCGGATGTGGAAGAAGGGTTTGCCGTCTTCGGTGTGACCGTCGTGGTCCAAAATGTCGAACCGTTTCAAAAACGATTCGCCCGTGAGGCCTTCTCGGTCTTCGCCGGCGAGGTTCGTAATCTTGTCGAGGACGATCAGCAGGGAATCCGCGATAATCGGATCTGGTGAAAGGTTTCGTACGCTCACGTCATAGCGGTACTCGCTGGTGAAGTTGTCACGGCCTTTCAATGTGACGGTCACCTGCGTCTTGCCTGTCAAATCTGTCAGGTGATCGAAGGGGCCGGCGAACGTGTTCGGTGGACTCGTGAAGATCGTTCCGACGATGATCAGAGAACCAAGTTTGAGCCAAGCCTTCATGAGCGCCTCGCCTCACAGGAACAATCTGGACTGAGCATAGCAAAGTTCGTGGGATTCGGCGAGAAATCGGCAGGAGATTCCTTGACACCTCATTTCGCTCGACGATATTCTCGCGCTGATTTACCCAGCAATGTGAGTGGCGCTATTCAGAACTCTTGGCCATTGTCATGCCAGATTTTTACCGAGTGAAGTCGTCGGGCCTCTCACGTTCACGTATCAATGAACTCATGACGCTCTATGACTACCCCCATCCGCATCACCCAAAACGAATCATCCGTGGCTATGATCGTCCGCATGCCTTGAGAACGGCGAAGATGTGCGTGGCGGTCGCGCGCCGCTTAGGGCATCCTGGCGATCGGGTCCAGCGCTATCATGTGGCTTGTCTTCTGCATGATCTAGGCCGTGCCGGACTCGATCGGCAACTCTTTGGAACCATTTGGTCCTGGGCCAAGCAACGGGGTGTTCCTACCAGGCCTCGTGAATGGCACGCCCTTCACCCACAGACCATTTATGGACGGGAGACCGAAGCCTTCGTTTCTCTGTATCGCCGGGATCTTGAGGCCTCCGGCGTACACATGGATGTATGGGCTATTGAACAAATCGAAATGCGTCTGGGCTATGCTCGCCGGCTGGCCAGGCGATTGCGGGCGGTGAAGCCGATTCTGGAGCAGCTCGGTGTCGGGTGGGAACCTTGGATGCAACAGGTGATGTTGTATTACTATTACCCGGAGCGGCTGGCCAAGGCGAAAGCCTGGGTGAAGCAATTGGCAGAAGTTCTCGTCGCTTGTGAGCAGTTCGAAGCCTATAGCAATCGGCGACGGGGACAAGACTACTATGCGCGAAAGAAAGAAAGCCTCCCGGAGGCCTTTGCCTATCTCGACAAGCTCAAACAAGAAGGCATTCTCAGTAGCGCTGTGTTGAACGCCGTACAAATGCTGTCGGCTGAAGGCGCATTCGATACCATTCTAAAGGAGGCACGAGGAGAGCCGCTGTCTCGAAACGACCGCCGCTATCTTCGCCACTTCAAGAACGGAAACGTCTAATGGCTGTCCGAACCGTTCCTCTCACGATCCGCATGGCCGGTAGCACGGACATCGAAAACATTACACAGCCGGTGGCCAAGGTTGTCACGGCTTCGAACCTTCGAGATGGAATAGTGACGGTGTTCGTGAAACATACGACCGCCTCGATCATGATCATTGAAGATGAACCAGGGATTCGCGCCGATACCAGAACGTTCTGGGATCGAGCCATTCCTCCGGACTCTCGTTGGCAGCACAACATGCTTAATTCAGGGGAAGACAACGGCCACAGCCACCTGCGAGGACAGCTCCAAGGACCGTCGATCACCATTCCCTTTGCCGATGGCACTCTTCTGCTAGGCACATGGCAACAAGTCGTCCTGGTCGATTTCGATACTCGTTCACGCACGCGTGAGCTGATTGTGCAGGTGCTGGGTGAATAGGCCGATGCGTGTTGCCATCCTCCTTCTGTTGTTCGGTGTGGCGATAACGGCGACGATTGCGACGTCGAGAGAGTGGGGCAAACCACTTGGTGACGTCTATGATGGACCGGAGGGCAAGCCTCGACCAGTGGCCCCGGCGCCGGTGGAATTGGGGCCCGACGAACGAGCGACGACTGCGGTCTTCGAGCGCGCGACAAAGTCGGTGGTCTTTATCGCAAACACGGCCATCCAGCGGGATTTCTGGTCGCTCGACATCATGGAGGTGCCGCAAGGATCAGGGTCCGGCTTCATCTGGAACAAGCAGGGCCATATCGTGACCAACTTTCACGTCATTTATGGCGCGAACTCAATCAAAGTGACGTTAGCCGATCGTACCGAATATCAAGCCAAGGTGGTTGGGGCAGATCCCGATCATGATCTGGCGGTGTTACAAATTCAGGTTCCGGACGGCCAACTGGAACCGTTGGCGATCGGTTCGTCTCATGATTTGCGTGTCGGGCAAAAGGTGCTGGCGATCGGAAACCCCTTCGGGCTCGACCATACGTTGACGACCGGGGTCGTGAGTGCCTTGGGAAGGACGATCAAATCGATGTCCAATCGCACGATTGAAGGTGCGATTCAAACCGATGCGGCGATCAACCCTGGAAACTCGGGTGGTCCCTTGCTCGACAGTGCTGGTCGGCTGATCGGCGTGAATACACAAATCGTGAGCCCGAGCGGGGCCTATGCCGGAATTGGATTTGCCGTTCCTGTCGATACCGTGAATCGTATCGTTCCAGAACTCATCAAGCACGGGAAACTCATTCGTCCTGGCCTGGGTGTCTCCCTGGTTCCGGATGCGATGGCGAAACGATGGGGGATCAAGGGCCTGGTCATCGGAAAAGTGACGCGCGGTGGACCTGCTGAGCGCGCAGGCTTGAAGGGTGCGCGCGAAACCATGGATGGTCGAATTCAGCTCGGTGACATCATCCTGTCGGTCGCCGGAAAGTCGGTGGTCACTGTGGATGATCTGATGGACGTGATGGAAGAGCACAAAGTCGGTGACCGTGTGAACGTCGAAATCCAGCGCGGCAATCGGCATGAAACGGTGACGGTCGTGCTGCAGGCCGTGAACTAGCGGAACGGCAATTCAAAGCATGTGTATGGTAGGATCAATGCGATCAGCCTTCTCAAGGAAACTCCATGAGTGATCACAGATCTTCTAACCCTGACGAGCCTCTCAGTCAAGGCGATCGGTCATCGCGAACGACCGGGACCGATCCGCTTGAGTTGATCGAGCAATGTTTGGCGTCCTTCCCCGAGGGTGATCCTCGTCAAAAACTGCTCTATAAATTGCGTCATGCGGTCCTGCTCTCTCAGACTGCCTTACAGCAGCGCGAACTCGAATTCAAAAAGGTCAGTGAAGTCGTGACCAAGCTCACGGCACCGGCGAATCGCGTCGGCACCTTGCTTGATTTACCGGGCGAAGGACTCGCCCGTATCATCGTTGGTGGGGCTGAGTATTACGCCAATGTGGACCCCCGTGTGTCTGAGCCTGATCTCAAGATCGGGACGCAGATCCTCGTCAACGAAGCCTATGCAGTGATCAAGACATTGGGCTACGATCGAAACGGGCCCATCTTAAAACTGGCAGAGGCGATGCCGGATGGACGATTACGGTTTGAACAGGATATGGGCCGACAATCCTTGGTCTTGCAGCGATCGACCGATTTGATCGGAGTGGAGCTCAAGCCAGGCGACGAAATCAGAATCGACCCGAGCCATCATGTGGCGATCGAAAAACTAGGAGATCGGAAGGCCAGTCGGCATGTTCTCGATGAAACTCCAAAGGTGACCTGGGAGCAGATCGGTGGACAGGGCGACGCGATCTCTGCCATTCGTAAGGCCATCGAGTATCCGCTGTTGCACGCTGAGACCTTTGAACGGTTCAAGTTTTCACAACCGAAGGGGTTTCTTCTCTACGGCCCACCGGGCTGTGGGAAGACGCTTATTGGGCAGGCGGCAGCCGGGAGCTTAGCCAAATTGGTCGGCGAGGCTCAGACCGATCGCACGACCGATGCGGTTGTTCGGTCACCGGTCACAAGCGGCGCATTCCTCCATATCAAGGGTCCCGAAATCCTCAATATGTGGCTCGGGGAATCCGAACGGATCGTCCGCGATCTCTTCGAGCAAGCTCGTGCGAGACGAAAGAGCGGAGCGCTCCCCTTTATTTTCATTGATGAGGCCGAGTCAATCCTGGGAACGAGACGGGCTATGCGGTCGTTCAATATCTCCAATACCCTCGTTCCGATGTTTTGCAGCGAAATGGACGGTATCGAGTCGCTGCGCGATGTGGTGATTATTCTGGCTTCCAACCGACCCGACCTAATCGATCCGGCGGTGCTGCGCCCGGGCCGGATCGACCGTAAGATCAAAGTGAGACGGCCAAACAGGGACGCTGCGACCCAGATTCTCAACGTATATTTGACGGCGGATGTGCCGCTGGACTCAGAGTTGGTCAAGGAGCGAGGTGGGACGCACACCCACGCAGTGGCGTCGTTGGTCGAAGAGGTCATTTCGACTATTTTCCAGCGGACGGAGGAGCACCGACTGCTCTCGATCAGGCTGAGGAATGGGCAGAGCAAAGTGCTCTACCGCGGTGATCTTGTGAGTGGAGCCATCCTGGCGTCGATTGTCCAACGTGCCAAAGAAAAAGCCATCGAGCGTACGATTCAATCCGGCCGGGTAGCCGGATTGTTGGCCAAGGATTTGCTGGATAGTGTCTCCGAAGAGTTTCGAGAGGGCGAGATGTTGCCACCGGATGATGCGGCAGAAGAATGGCTGAAGTTGCTCGACCATCACCCTGAGCAGGTGGTTGGAATCTCTTCGTTCCGGCGTGGCCGCCAGACGGAAGAACGGCTCGTGAATCAAATCATTTGAAGAAGTAAAGGGTGAGGGGTAAGGAGTGAGGTGTTCAGGCCCTGATGACTCTTACCCCTTACGCCTCGCATTTTACGTCTAACTTGTTATGCGTCTTTTTGGTATCGAAACTGAATACGGCATCACGCGCGATGATATGGACGAAGTGGATCCGGTCGTCGAGTCGATGGAACTGGTGCGGGCTCATCTGGAAGCCTCCTTTGAACGGTGTTGGGATTATGCGGGCGAGGATCCGCATGAAGATGCCCGTGGGTTTCGTGTCTCGGGGTTGCAGCAAGACAAGGAAGAAGATGAATTCGCTAAGCGAGATGCTCATCGCCCATTTTCCTTCCATGACATGAAAAGCGACCTCGTGTTGCCGAACGGTGCCCGCTTTTACAATGACCATACCCATCCGGAGTATTCCACACCCGAATGTCGAACGCTAAAGGACTTGCTGGCTCAAGACCGGGCAGGGGAACGGATCCTTTTCCAGGCCGCTCAGCGACGCAATCGGGTGCTGGGCGGCGATCATGTTCGACTCTACAAGAACAACACGGACTTTCATGGCCACAGTTACGGGTGTCACGACAACTATCTCGTTCCACGTGCCGTTCCCTTTTCGGCTCTTGTGACGGGCCTCGTTCCGTTTCTGGTGAGCCGGCAAGTCATCGCCGGTGCAGGGAAGGTCGGGATGGAGGCGCAGGAGTCGGGGCATGTTCCAGGTGCCTATCAGCTCTCTCAGCGCGCCGACTTTATGGAAGCGGAGTTGGGCGTCGATACGATGCATAACCGGCCGATTCTCAATACAAGAGACGAGCCCCATGCGGATCGTACGCTCTATCGCCGACTGCATCTCATCATCGGCGATGCCAATCTGTGCGAGTATGCGACGGCCCTCAAAGTCGGGACCACGAGGCTTGTCCTCGATCTGATCGAACGCGAGGCTGCACCAGGTCTTCAGTTGGATCAGCCTGTGGTTGCGGTGAAACAGCTGTCTCGTGACCCTGACCTGAAGACGGTTGTGACGCTTGAGAACGGACGGAGACTCTCAGCGCTGGAGATTCAAGAGTCCTATTGCGAGGCAGCCAGACGAGCGTTCTCCGGAACCGATGGAGAGACGGATTGGTTATTGGAGGAATGGGCTCAGACGTTGAATCTGTTGTCGAAAGACCGGTCACAATTAGTGGGGAAGTTGGATTGGGTGACCAAACAATGGTTGCTTGAGACCTTTATTCGGGAAGAGCGGATCGAATGGGATGATCCCTGGCTGGCCAGCCTCGACTTGGAGTATCACAATGTGAATCCTGAACAGGGGCTCTATCTGGGGCTCGAGGCGGAGGGGAAAGTTTGGAGGATGACGACGGATGAGATGATCCAGGAAGCGATGCGGACGGGGCCGACCGATACTCGTGGCGGACTGCGTGGACTCTGTGTGCAACGGTTTCCCGATCAGATCAAGTCGATGCAGTGGGAGCGCATCCAGTTTGTCGGTGGAATTCGATCTCGCAATTTGGAGATGGGAGATCTCTTTGATCCGCGGGAAGTGCGGCAATGTGCACAGATCTTTCAAGGAGCCAACTCACCGGCTGAGGCGCTGGCGGCGTGGAGCCACAGAAAGGATAGAGGGATATGAAACACAGTATGATGCCGGAACGGCGTGAAGGGCCGGTTGATCCTATGCCGAAGTCACCTCGTCCTCAAGAAGACGGAGGTGGGCCACGGCGCCCGGAGACCGGCTCTCCTGAAAAAGATAACCTCATGAAGCGGATGCGCAAAGTGGATCCGAAGCAGGCGGAGCGGTATCGGCAACGGACTGGTGAGTGAGGATGGCTACCGAGTCACGGTTTGTGCTCGCCGAATGCGCGCCCTCAGAAGGGCCTCGTTCGATGCGCGCAGTAAACCATGACTGCGGCAGCCATCCTCGGGATGAAAGAGAAAAGATGTGAGGCAAGAGATAATGGGAATGCAGGGTGATTTCTATCAGCTTTTAAAAGAACAGGGATACGTATTGGGAGCGTCGGGACAGGCTGGAGTGGGGCAGGATCTGACAACGGCCACGACGATTCTCGCGTTCAAGTGCCGCGACGGTGTTCTGGTCGCAGGGGACCGCCGCGCGACGGCCGGTAATATGGTGATGTACGACCGAACCGACAAGGTATTGGAAATCGACCGACACAGCGTCATGGCGATCGCGGGAGTGCCGGCCACGGCCTATGAAATGGCGCGCATCCTTGAGCATTCCTTCAAATACTACCGTCGGACACAGCTTCAGGAATTGAGCTTTGAGGGCAAACTGAGAGCGCTCTCCAAGTTGCTGAAGGAAAATGTTCCGGCTGCCTTGGCCGGGACTGGAGCTGTCGCCCCAATCTTTGCTGGTTTCGATGCCGAGCACGATGCCGCCAAGATTTATTTTTACGACATCCTGGGAGCGGAATTCGAAGGGGTAGAATATGCGGTATCCGGGTCTGGCTCACCGACCATTCGTGGCATCCTTCATTATGTGAATACATGGGGAGAACAGCCGTTGAATGCGATGCCTGAGGAGCAGGCGACCATTCAGGCACTACGGCTCTTGACCAGCGCCGCGGAATTCGACAGCGCGACAGGCGGGGTCAATCGTGATGCCAACCTCTATCCGGTCGTCAAATTTATTACGAAGTCCGGCGTCGGAACGATGCCGGATTCCCAACTACGGTCGCTGTTCGAATTGAATGTTTCGAGAGGCCGGTGAGGATCATCCCCTATGTACGAAGAGCCGTATCGGTGGGTTGAAGCGGTCGGAAATCGTCGACAGTATCTCAATGACCAGTTTAGGCAAGGGAGCCCGGTCATCGGAATCGCGTGCGACGCGGGCATTCTGCTCATGACGATGAGTAGGGGAACGCCCAAGTTGTATGAAATTTATGACCGTCTGGCCTTGGGTGGAATGGGCCATCCAGCCGATCTTGAAAAACTGCGGCTTAATCTCTTGGAAATGGCGCATGTCGAAGGATTCAATCGCTCGCCGTCCGATGTGACAGGGAGCCGTATGGTCAAGTATGGCATTGCGCCGGTGATTAAGCAGGCATTTGAAGAGGTGTTCAAAGCCCCCTTTATCGTGAAGATCCTGTTGGCTGAGTTAGGCCAAAAAGTAGGGAACGATAGGTTCTTGACGATCAACTTTGACGGCACTTTTGAGGAGAAGAGTCCGTACGCGGTGCTGGCTGCCTCAGCAGCGATTGAGCAGGAGATGATGGCCTATCTGCAGCGACAGTCCGTTAGTTCTCTGGAACAAGCTGTCAGTGCGGCGGTTTCTTCTTGGGCAATCGGAGATCGGGCGCAGCGTCACATGCGCGAAGAAGATCGAGCGCAGAGCGAAGACAAGATCGGCTCCGAAACCAATTCCACTGATAATGAGACGCTCTCCGTTCATCTGCGCCAATGTCTCACTGAAAAGTCGATGGAATGTGCGCTGCTCGATCGTCACATGCAAGGCCCTTCCAAGTATCGCTCACTTAGTCCCAATGAGCTGGAACGATTGCTCCCGAATGGTCTCGGTCGTCCAGCGGCCTAGTCCTATGTTGAACCGTATTTTTGGCCTTGAAACCGAATATGGGCTCTTGATCCACGAGGATCGGCCAGACCATTCGCCGACATGGTTTGCCCATAAGATCCGCGACCACCTCTTCCATGGTCAGCGGCGGGGTGTGCTCGACCTCCACCATAGAGGACATGATGAACCTCCTGGGAACGGAGGTTTTCTCACGAATGCCGGCAGAGTGTATCTTGACATGGGACATCTGGAGTATGCCTCGCCCGAATGCCATTCGCTCACCGACATCGTTGCGTCAGACCGTGCCGGGGATCGTCTGTTGCAGCAAGCGATCGAGGACCTTGGCTTTTCCGATCACGTGTCCCTGATAAAAAACAACATTGATCATGAAACAGATGCCACTTTCGGTTCGCATGAGAATTACCTGGTGTCCCGTCGGTTTCCGTTTTCACGGCGAGGCATGGCTCCGCTTGTGGCCCATCTCGTGACTCGACAGATCTTTACCGGCTCCGGGCGTGTCGGTTCTGCCGGACCCCAAGACTCGTGGATTCAGATGGATCGGTTAATCATTCCGCGGGCGGCCAGTGGACTTGGGGCGAATGCGAGTCTGCCGTTTCAAATCTCCCAGCGTGCCGACTATATCGTCAACGATTTCTTCGAATGGGTTCAGCATAACCGGGCGATTGTGAATACGAGAGACGAGCCGTTGGCTGATCCCAATCAATATCGGCGGATTCACCTGTTGCTAGGTGATTCCAACATGACCGAATATGCGACCGCGCTGAAGTTAGGCACCACCGGACTGGTTTTGCAACTGATTGAAGAGGGGCATGCACCTCAAGAATTGGAAATCGATGAACCGGTAGACGCACTCCAGGAGATTTCGCAGGACCAAGAGCGACAGTGGTTGGTTCAACTCCGTTCACAGAAAACGATGTCGGCTCTGGAGATTCAAGAACGGTTTCTCGAGGCGGCGATGCAGTATTGTACGGGACAAGATGAAGAAACCGATTGGGTGCTTGCCCAATGGGAGTCGGTTCTTCGGGATCTGCGTGGGGATTATGAGAAGCTCGTAGGGCGAGTGGATTGGGCATCCAAGCTGTGGCTATTGGAATGTTTTCGAGAGGCTGAACATCTTGACTGGGATGATCCCATGCTGAAGAGTTTGGACCTGGAGTATCACAACCTGAATCCAACAAAGGGACTGTTCTATGGGCTCGTGGAAGAGGGACGTGTCCCACGAGTGACCACGGATACGGTGATCGGACTCGCCATGGAGCAGGCACCTAAGAATACCAGAGCCCATGGACGGAGTGAACTCGTCAAGCATCTGCTCGGTTCCTGCTCCGGTATCGATTCCGATCAGTTTGCCGACTCAGAACGATGGTTTCCTCCGTATGTCATCAATTGGTCGATTTTCCAAGTGCGTGGCCGGGCGCCGTTCCCCATGCCGGATCCATTCAAGACCTATGTTGAAGACGTTCGCACCCACCTCCAGAATGTGATCGCCTAGATCATCCAAGTTTAGAAGAACACGGTACTTCCCAAGTAAGGGCGAGCAGGATGGCCCTCTTCTGGGATGCATCCGCTGCCGCTCTGCTACTTTCCTTCCCGCAAGAAATCCATGATCCGATTCTCAGCCCAGTAGGAGTCTTCTCCGTTTCGGCTCCGGTGGAAAAATCCACAGTGGCCTCCGTGGCGAGGCGCTATGAGGAAGATCTGTGGATGCCGCCGGATCTTCGTGTCCGTGAACATGGAGTAAGGAATGAACGGGTCATCCTGGGCGGTGATAATAAGGGTTGGAACAGATATCGTGTCGAGCACGTGGCGCGCTCCAGCCCGGTCGTAGTAGTCGGCGCCGTCTCGATAGCCTCCGTCCCTTGCGGTATACCGGTCGTCGAACTCGCTGATGGTCGTGATTTGGTCGAGTCTCGAAAGGTCCCATGTGTTTGGGAACAGGGCCGCTTTGCGTCGGAGCCGTGCTTTCAATCTGGTCACAAAATGATGGTGATAAACCCAATTGCGCGGCTCTTCCAGAGCGCGAGCACACACCGTAGGGTTGATATTTGGACAGACGGCGGCGACTCCAGAGAAGGCCGGTATGCTCCGTTCAATCTCACCGGCTGCTTTGAGGACAAGGTTCCCGCCCATGGAATACCCAACGAGCCAGATCCGGTCGAGACCATCTTGGTGAATCAGTTCGCTGACGATTGCCCGGTAGTCTCCGCTGAGACCACTGTTATAGAGCGTCGGGGATAGATGTTCGGTTCCGCCGCAGGTACGCTGATTCATGCGGATAATATTGAACCCGATCCTATAGGCCTTTGCGGCAATGCCTCTCATGTAACGCGAGTCGCTGGAACCTTCAAGCCCATGAACCAAGATGGCCGTGGGAGATGCGTGGCGATCAATCTGCCAGTGGCAGTATCCTTTCAATTGCGTATGCGGGGCGACGGTGAACAACCGTTCTTCTTCTGGCAGCCCAGTCAGTGACGTATCCCTTGGCCAGTAACGAGGTATGAGCGTCATGAGATGAGGATTCTGGAGAAGGACGGGCGGGTGAAAGGATGTGGCTTGGGTATTTATTGTGTGATCGATCATAGGAATCAATATGGTAGGGTGTGGCTGTCCACGGTGAGGGCGTTATGGGAGACCCGTCTGGTCATTCCATTGCGCCGGCACAGGGAAGGGATCGAAGTCATACCCATATCACTATTCTAATGGAGGAAACATGCTGACGGCTATCGGGGATGTGATGAGGCGCTGTTATGAGAGAGGATGGATCACGACAAGAGACGGCAATGTCAGTATGAAAAAGCGCGAGGGGAAATTTCTCTATATCACCCCTTCTGGGTGGCGCAAGACGATCGTTCATCCTGAACATGTGATCAGGCTTGAGATTGTCAGTGATCCGGCGACAGGCTTGAAGATTCCCAAGGTGGGGGCAGAGCAGAAGCCTTCAGGGGAACTATGGATGCACTGGAACCTGCAACGGGACTCTAAGAAAACAAGGACCGTGGTCCATGTGCATGCCACTCATGTCGTGGCAGCGATCTATGCCGGGATTGATCTACAGGCTATCAGCGAAGAATTCCCTGAAATCTCACGCTATACGAGAGTGGGACCTACCGTTCCGACTTTACCGGCGTTGTCTCGTCAGTTGGCGGACGTTACGGCCGAGTGTTTGGGAGTTCGCAAAGACGGAACTCTTGCGTTCGATATCGTAGGGCAAGCTAATCACGGAATCTGTGCCGTGGCCATGGACCCCTGGGCAGCCTACGAGCATGTTGAGCGGCTCGACCATATTTGTGAGATCGTCTTGAAGAGCGGGGTTGGTGCGCGAAAAGTCGGCTGAAGGACGGTTCCTACGGCTGAATCCCACATGCGTTGATCTAGACCTGGTTGGAAACCAAACGAGGGGCTTTCGATAAGATGGCTCCCCGGGCAGGACTCGAACCTGCGACCAGCCGGTTAACAGCCGGCTGCTCTACCAACTGAGCTACCGGGGAACTGATGCGCTCATGAAAGAGAAGGTTATTCTAGCAAAACTTGTTCTGGAATAGGGAAGTTTTTAAATGTCGAAATCGTCCGTTTCATCCTCGTCTGAAGTGGCGTCTGTGTTCCCTTTCGCCATGGCGGCGTAATGTTTTGCCCAGGTCAGATAAAGGTTTCCACTGTCCCGCATCGTGTCGGCAGCTTTCATGAGCTTTTCTGCAAGCTCTGGGTCCTTGCCCGTTGCTTGAATGAACCCTGCCTGTCGTTCGATCGCGATGGGGTACTGGTTGATCAAACCGGCAATATCAGCCAATAATTCGTCGAGGGTGTTATCTTCGGTGTCCATCTGTCGGCTTCCTTGGTTACAATAAAAAGCCCCATAGCGACGGCGCTATGGGGCTTTTCCAATTTGCAGTCTGACTGGCTAGCCCTGATAGGCTTGACCGAGCGCAGCCGACTCACCTTTCTTGGTCATCAGTTGTCCCGTCGCGCTGACAGCCTGCATGGTGATGGCAAAATGCTTCGCCGCGTCGCAGACGATCACACAGAGCTCGCAGCCCTTGCAGCGATCGATCGTGACTTCCGCTACCATCTTGCTGGTGTTCAAGTCCAGGCAGTTCGCCTCCGGGCAATACATGATGCAGAGACGGCACCCCTTCTTGGCAGTGCACTTTTCATCGATGACTTGTGCAACATTATACATGCAAGGTCATTCCTTATCTTAAGCCGCGACAGCTGGATTTCCAACTCGCAGTTCAATCTTGTTCTTGTCGGCCCATTCGCTGGCAATTTCGTACGCAGCTTTCACGGTGGCCAAGTTCTTCGCTAAAAGCATTTCCTTCTTGGCAAATTTCTTCTTGATGGCCTCGTCCAACGAGGCGGTTCCGCCTGATGCGACGAACTTTTTCCCGAAGCGTTCTTGGAGTGCGCCATCTAGGGCCTCCATCGAAACGCATTTGGTGATGCCTGACACGGATCCGATCATCGCCATATTTGTTGAGAGCTCGGTGCCGGCCACTTCAATGGCCAACTCAGTCCCGGCGATATAAAATACGGCAACGTTCAAATCCTTGAGCCGCTCCACATCTTCGTCGGACAACAACGGCTCGGCGGAATTGATGATCACCACGCCACCTTCTTTGACCCCGGAATAAAAGGGCATGGTGTAGCTCTTGCCCATCGTGATGACTTGGGGATGAAAGACTTGAATGACGTCTGGGAATACCAATTCGCCACGGTCGTAGATTCGCTCAATCCCGATCCGACAGTAACTCTCTGCCGGCGCCATGCGCTTTTCAGCGCCGAAGAATGGATTGGAAATGGAAAATTTACCGTCGCGGTTGGCAGCCATGGCCAAGACATGCGCAGCAGTGACCGCGCCCTGTCCGCCTAATCCTGACATCCGTATATTCAATCGTCTTTTAATCATGTCGAGCCTCCGGTCTACCTATGCTGATGCTTGGCCTGCCAGTTGCTTGGCGGCGGCCTTTCGTTCCTTATCCTTTGCGGCCAGTTCGGCAAGCAATTGCTTGGCCGGTTCGCTGACGTATTCCTTGTAGGCAAACCGTTCAGCCGGCTTTTCTGAATCGCGCATTTCTTGGAGCCCTTCCATGCTGTTCTTGCCGATCTCCAAGATGCAGGGCGTGTACAACTGCAAGTAGGTCGGACCGATTTCACGGGCGATATGGACCGCGTTTCGGATGACCTTTTCGACCAATGATGGTTTGCTGACCGTGCAGTTCACGACATAGTGGCAGCCGGACTCGCGGGCGATTTCAGGCAACCGTACTTTGTCGAACAACTTCCCGACCGGTGCCATCTTCGCGACAAACCCCTTTTGCATGAGGCCGCTTTCCTGACCGCCTGTGTTTGCATAGAGTTCGTTATCGAAGCAAATCGTCGTGAATTTTTCTTGCCGGAACCACGCTTGGAGTGTCATGTCCAGCCCGATGTCGACGGTTGCACCATCTCCGGCGAGCACGACGACGTCTTTTACCCGGTCGGGGAATCGGACACTGAGGGCACGTTTAAGACCGGATGCAATCGCGTTCTGGTTGCCGAACAAGGAGTGGATATTATGAACGGCCACCATCGGGAAGACCAAACTGGTACAGCCCGTGGAGCCGACCATGACGGTGTCTTCCGGGTTGGGGAGTGAAGCGAGAATGTAACGGAATGCCATGGACTCCGGGCAACCAGCGCACAGCGAGTGTTGCTCGATGAGCTCTTTGGATGTTCCGATGTCTTTCCAACCCCGATCCTCCTTGCCGTACGTGGCACTCTTGACGAGATCCTGATAGTCAGAGGGCATGATATCGTACAGGGCTTCAGAAATCTGAATGCGCTCTTTGCTCATATTATTGCCTCCTCAAATTCGCCCGGTGTAGGAGCGAACGGGTGTGAAGTAGGTTCAACTCAGCTTCCTCGGCCGGCCATGACGAAGGATTTCTTCATGCCCAAGGCCGTCTTAATCTCATTGACGATGATCTCCGGGGGCATCGTCATGCCACCACACACATGCGGACCAGCATGCACGCGGTGGTGATTGGGAATGGTGGCCTTGATTTCTTTGGCCAACCATCCGGTGACATTAAACTCCGGTACGAAGATATGCTTTGTGTTCTTGGTGGCCTCTCGAATTTCTTCTTCCGGCCAAGGACGGAGCGTTTTTACCTTCACGAGGCCGCAGCGGACGCCTTCATCCTCCAGCATGCGGATTGCTTCACGACCCTGGGAGACAGCCGTTCCAGACGCAACGATCATGATATCCGCATCGGTGTTTTCAGCGTCGATCAAGCCGTTCAACCAATGAATGGAATGTTTCCGTGAGCGTTCGACCGCCGCCCAGATTTCCTGTTGCCAGCTGGCATGGGTGGCATAGCTGATGTAGTTGCTCTTCATCACGAACGGGTCACGCATCATGCGGACCGGTGGGCATTCCATATCCATACAGGGAACGGGCGAGCGATACGGATCGTAGGGTGGCAAACACATGTCAGCCGGTGTCAAGTTGACGACATCCTTTGTGTGCGTAACGAAGAAACCGTCGCAGCACAGCGCGAGCGGGAGATGCACATCAGGCTCTTCCGACACCATGTATCCTTTGAGGATCCAATCAAAGAAGTCCTGTGCGGTTTCCGCATGCCACACCAGCATGCCGGTGCTTAACAAATAGGCGATTTCCAGCGTGTCAGGCTGAATCGACAGCGGTGAGTTGATGCCTCGGCAAGTTACGATCATCTGAATCGGTAGCCTGGCACCTGCCCACATCGGGAAGTTTTCCATAGCGCGCATCGTGCCAGGACCGGCCGTGGTGGTGAATACGCGCGCACCCCCGAAAGCGGCTCCGGCACATTGCGACATCACCGCAAACTCGCTTTCACCGCGGAAATAGTCACCGATGTAACCCTCAGCAAATAATTCACCGATCAGTGCGGCGGCTTCGCTTTGTGGTGTAATCGGATAGGCGATCATGACGTCACAGCTGGCTCGGCGGATCGCCTCCTTAATGACCTCGGAGCCGGTAAAAAAGGACGGAGTCCGAGGAGCCTCGTTCATTAACTTCCATGCATCAGTATATGTTTGACCCTTCTTATTTTGCGTTCCAATGATGGTCTTTGATTCAGCCATGGACCAGCCTCCTTCTATAAGCATGCGGGGAGCGAACGTACTAGTTCGAAGCCCCGCTCGTAGCTGCTGATAACCGCGGTTTGACCGTCCCCTTTAATCGTTTGATCGTCTCGGCCAATCGCATAATCTTCTCGACGGATGCATCACGGAATGAGAGCATAGCATCTTCGTGACCGGCCTGTGCACACATGGCGATAGTATAGCAGGATGTCCCCCCTCGAATGATCTTGAGGGAGAGATTGGCTTGGTGACAATGCACACCGATAAACATGCAGCAGTCGATCTTGTTATGCCAGATCGTCAAGTTCGGGTGATTTGGGTTGATCTCAACCTCGGGGTTGATTTTTGGATACTTGGGTCGGTAGTCGGGCATAGGAATCAGCATCGGTTTCTGGCCAGGCTGAACGCATTCCTTGAGGGTATCGAACAACTGTCGAATAGCGGTGGCTTTCTTCGCCGCCTTCTCGTTCCACGCCCAGAGCACAAGAGGGCCCGGGAAAATGGTCGGGACTTTGGCCATCAAGAACTGGCGGGCGGCCTCCTCATAGGCCTTGTCCTCCGGGGCAATCACGCCGTTGATATGCGCCTCTCCCGGATTCGGTAACCGAATCCCCATGCTGGCGGCGGCTGGTGGAAGGAAATGTTCTGGCCCTGGCAGCACACGATAGTCACTCATCACAAATATCCTATCACTCTGAGCAAATTGAGGTTGATAAAAATACGATCCCCCGCAGCACTCTAAGCTGTCTCCTCATTATTCCGCAACATCTCAGAAGGCCCACACCAGCGAACTTTCGGGCCAGATTTTTCAGAGAGCTTAGGCCCTTTGTCCCCACCACGGGGTGAGGGGTGGAGAGGCGTGGTTAAGAGACGCCTTCGCATTATAGGTGTCATACTTTTCGATTGTCAAATCACTACGTGACGGGTCACCGGCCGATCGTTTATTGCAAATGCCGAGAAGAGAGCAAGAAAAAATTGTAGCGAGAACGCTCTAGTTAGGGGAGCTGTTCGCAGGCCTCTGACAAACCGAGTATACATGCATGTTCGTAGTCGTCTTTTGCTAAACGTCCTTGCAGTTGGCCTTGGTATAACTTGGCTCTGGCCAGTAGTGCTGATCCATCGGCTGGGTCCCCTCTCAAGATCGCGCTAAGGTCGTCGATCGCCAGCATCGGTTGGTGCAATGTCTGATAGATGGAACTTCTAAGAAAATAGGCTTCTTTCTGATAGGGAAGCCAACTGTCCGATATGAAAGGCGGCAAACACTTCTCTAAGGTGGAAAGGGCGACGTTCCACTGTTTCAGACTGACTTGTTTCCGGGCATCAGCAGTATACAGATCAATAAGACGGTGACGGGCCAGATCGAAGAATGGGTTTGATTCTAGGGCTTGTTCGAAGAAACGGGCTGCCTCTTGAGGGCGATGGAGCCATGTGTTGACATCACCTTGACCAAGAAGCACCCAGGTGTTTCGGGGATCGATAAGGTAAGCGCGGTCGAAATCCATTCGCGCGTTATCAACATATTCAGAATATTCGCTGGGGCGAGATCGATTCGAGTACGCTGCGGATGCGAGTCTGAGGTAGGTCTGACCACGGACGATCAACGGTTCGATGGATTGGGGATCCAGCATGGCAGCTTGTGAGGCTAAGTGGAGTTTCTGGGGAAGATGCTGAGTCAGCATCGCTTTTTCAACTAACCTCTGAGCCTGTTCACGAGCCTTATGGATGCGACCGGCCGGTTCAATGTGGAGTGTTCGGACCCCAGAGTGAGGGGCCCTCAGCTCTTCAAGCTGATTTTTCAGCTCCGCATTTTCCTTCTGGAGACGATGAAAATGGTTGGCCAAACGTTGCTCAGTCTGCCAGCGCTGGATCGCTGCGTGAAGATTGTTGAGATCGACAACGGCCCGGATACGGATATGGAAGCTTGGGCGATCATTCAAGAAGGAACGGCGTGCTTCGAGGATTTCAGTTTTGGTGATCGCGGCCGCAATAGTGCGTACTTCCAGCGCGCTTGACTGGGTGCTACTACCCGCTTCAGACCGTTCAATATCATGGAAGGTCGATTCGATATAGACTCCCGCCTGTTCAACAGCCCTACGTTGTGCCCGTTGCAGCACGCGTTGTTCGGCGATCGCAAGGGTGTCGCCATCTCCCATCACATAACTCCCCTCAGCCACAACCGTGGTTTGTGAAGCCTCAACTGTGGGGCAGAAACCACCAAAGAAAATGACCGATGCGGCGAGGGTACCTAGGAAAACAGGCTTCAGGTTCATGATTAAACTATACCGCTCGCTTGCGGGTTGGACAACGACGCAAAAGTCAGTAGATGAGGTTGCGTCTCTGAAGAGCGTGCGTGGGCTATCAAGGCTTGGGGAAAACCTGCATAAACGGATGGATTTCAATTCTGTCGAAGACCCCGTGAACGGTGTAGGGGTCGTGGTGGGCGAAGTCTTCTGCTTCTTTCTGTGTTTCGAATTCTAACACCAGCAAGCTACCAGCTTTGTCGGTAAGAGGGCCGGCCAGGACGACTCGCCCTTCCCTGTCTAGGGATTCAAGATTCTGCAAGTGGGCCGAGCGATGGATTTTCCGTTTGGCTTCTCCTTCGGGACCATCATAGCCGATGACAACAAATTTCATATAGCCCGAATAAGCGCAGCTAGGTAATACGATCACGTAACCGGAGCACCAAATGCGATTGTCGATAGGTCTGACTAGGTTGGGTCTTCTTCAATCGGACAACGATCCTTGTAGCCGGTTGTCGTTTCATGCCACCAACGGATTTCGTTTTCACCCAGTTTCCAGCAGAGGTAGACGACGCGACCATTGCGGACATGCGGGAAATCACACAGCCCAAGGTCGATATCCTTCACGACCACTCCCAGCTCATGAATGGCGTGCAGATTCGCGCTGATATCCTGAAGACTTTTTACATAGTCTGCTCCCACAGGTGTTCCGCCTCCTAAAGGAGCGTTGGCTGATGCTTTGGCGACCTCGTCTCGGGTTCGTATGAGCAGGGCTTTGCATTCCTGGACAGTTGACAGGTGAGACTGGAGCTGTGGGATGAGCTGGTTAGCTTCGAGCAGGGAGAAGACTCGGTTTGGACTGGTTTCGTTGTCGTCGCGTGCCATGGTGATACCCAGTCTCTCTCTAACACATTTCAACTTCTCTGAACAACCTAAGGATATGGGTGTTCCTCACATGCTCACGAGAGGATCGTGTACAAATTCAAGTTGCCTGTTGACAACCAGGGGCCGCCTGGGTATCATCACCGAAGACATTAGTGGGGCTTTTAAGCTGGTTCTCCCCATCAGAAGAAGTCAATTCCGGATCTACTCTCGAATCAAACCTGGCAGCAGTGAGAATGAGGTTGAAAGTAGTGAGCCAACTGAGGGTTTTCCTAGGACTGTAGGAAACAGAAGAGTCCACGACCATACCATTTTTCCACACAAGATCTTAATGTAGCCGACTTCCGTAAGCCTTTCCAACCTAAACGGATCAGGATCTAAGCTCATCGTCAAGGTACAATCGCGTTTCGCATGGTTACTGAGTCCGAGTGAAGTATTCTAAACGGAAACCGAGCCAAAGCTCGAGAGGAGTCGTATGTCAGTAGCTAAGGGGGAAGTAATGCATCTCGCAGAATTAAAGCAGAAATCCATTGCCGATCTGAATGATGTGGCTCGGGAGCTAAAAATAGAAGGTGCTGCCAATCTGCGCAAGCAGGAGCTGATCTTTGCGATCCTGCAAGCCCAGACCGAGAAAAACGGGTCGGTCTATGGAGAAGGGGTGCTGGAAACACTTCCCGATGGATTCGGCTTCCTCCGCGCACCGGATTCCAATTACCTGCCTGGTCCTGACGATATTTATATCTCTCCCTCACAGATTCGGCGGTTTAACCTCCGCACCGGCGACATTGTGTCGGGCCAAATTCGCCCACCAAAGGAAAGTGAACGATATTTTGCGCTGCTCAAGGTCGAAAAAGTTAATTACGAGGATCCGGAGGTCGCCCGGGACAAGATCTTATTCGATAACCTCACCCCGTTGTACCCTGAAGAACGGCTCAATTTAGAATTTGATCGCGAGGAGTACTGCACTCGTGTGATGGATCTAACCACCCCGATCGGTAAGGGGCAACGAGGCTTGATCGTAGCGGCCCCGCGTACCGGGAAGACGATGTTGTTGCAGGCGATCGCCCGAGCGATCTTGAAGAATCATCAAGAAGTGACGCTTATTGTGTTGCTCATTGATGAACGTCCGGAAGAGGTTACCGATTGGCAGCGACAGGTGAAGGCGGAAGTGATCAGCTCAACTTTTGACGAGCCGGCTCAGCGACATGCCCAAGTCGCGGAAATGGTCCTGGAAAAAGCAAAGCGATTGGTTGAGCACAAGAAGGACGTTGTCATCCTGCTGGACAGCATCACCCGACTGGCTCGGGCCTATAACACGATTGCCCCGCCGAGCGGGAAGGTGCTCTCCGGAGGGCTCGATTCCAACGCCTTGCAACGGCCGAAACGCTTCTTTGGAGCAGCTCGAAACATTGAAAACGGTGGAAGCTTGACCATCATGGCGACGGCACTCGTGGATACCGGTAGCCGCATGGACGATGTGATCTTCGAAGAGTTCAAGGGAACCGGGAACATGGAAGTTCATCTGGATCGTCGCCTCGCTGATAAGCGCCTCTTCCCGGCCATTGATATCAGTCAGTCCGGGACGAGAAAAGAGGAACTCTTGGTTGATAAGGATCGGTTGAACAAAATGTGGATTCTTCGCAAGGTGCTCAGCCCGTTGGGTACTATGGAGGCGATGGAGTTCCTCATGGACAAGATCAGCGGGACTAAGAATAATCAGGAGTTCTTGCAGTCGATGAACCGGTAGGAGTGCTTGTATCTTGAGCGTTCTTCAGCTAAATTGTCACACCCTAGGGAATAGGCTAGAGTAATCGTCATGCTTTGGTAAGGAGTCGTAGGTTATGCAGAAGGGTATCCATCCAGTTTACCGAGAAGCCACCATCCATTGTGCGTGCGGGAACTCCTTTAAGACTCGCACCACCATCGGCGATATCAGCGTTGATATTTGTTCGAATTGCCATCCGTTCTTCACAGGCACGCAAAAAATTGTCGACACAGAGGGACGGGTCGAGCGGTTCAAGAAGAAATACGCGAAGAAGGGGAAGTAGCGCACCTCTATGGGTAAAAAGAGACCCTGCTTCGTGTATGAAGCAGGGTCTCTTTTTTTGTGACCATTCCAGAGGTGGAGGGTGACCGCGTGGAAGCCGTGTTACTGAAAAAGTGGGAGAGTCTCACCTCTCGGTTTCATGAGTTGACCGATCAACTCATGGATCCGTCTGTCATCGGCCAGCCGAATTTGTTGCATAAACTGAGTAAAGAGCGCACGGACCTGGAGCTGGCTGCTACGTTATTCGACTTGTACCATGATTATGGAAAACAGCTCGAAGACGCGATGCAGATCCTCGCCGATCCCTCGGCCGGGGGGGAATTGCATGAGCTGGCGACGGAAGAACGAAGCGAGTTGGAACGACAGCGGGCGGAGGTAGAGGAACGGGTGAGGGAATTCCTAATTCCCAAAGATCCACGAGACGAGAAGAGTCTGGTGCTCGAAATTCGGGCTGGGACCGGTGGGGATGAAGCCGGGTTGTTTGCGGGCGAGTTATTTCGGTTATACGCCAAATATGCTGAGAAGAAGGGACTCAAAGTCGATACGGTGGAGGCCACCGAAACGGGCATCGGCGGCTATAAAAACATTGTGGCGTTGATTGAGGGGAAGGGCGCCTACGGTCATTTCAAGTATGAAGCCGGGGTGCATCGAGTCCAACGGGTTCCTGTGACGGAAGGAAGTGGTCGCATTCATACTTCTACGGTGACGGTAGCAGTTATGCCGGAAGTCGACGAGGTGGACGTTCATATCGATTCAAAAGATCTACGAATCGACACCTTCTGTTCGTCAGGCGCCGGTGGGCAGAGCGTCAACACCACCTATTCGGCCGTTCGCATCACTCACCTTCCGACCGGTGTGGTGGTGACCTGTCAGGATGAACGGTCTCAACTGAAAAACAGAACAAAAGCCATGCGGACTCTGCGCGCCAGGATCGTGGAGGCCGAACGGGAAAAGCAAGAAGCGGAAATTGCTCAGAACAGGAAGTCCCAGGTGGGAAGCGGGGAACGGAGTGAAAAAATTCGGACCTATAACTTCCCGCAAAATCGGGTGACGGATCACCGCGTCGGCATGACGCTGCATAAACTGGAGTTAGTCATGGAGGGTGATCTTGATGAAATTGTTCAGGCTTTGAAAGCCCAACAGCAGCAGGCAGAAACGGCAAAGGTGTAATCGCGGATGCCTCCACAGTCGGAAGATCCCACAACGATCGGTCACCTGGTTGCATGGGCGCGACAGTCCTTGGATCAGGCCGGAACGGAGAATAGCGCCCAAGAGGCCCTGTGGTTGTCGGCGAGTGCTCTGGAACTCGAACATCATGCGTTAGCCAGCCGAACTGAGCAACCAGTGACCACTGAACAGCTGGCACGCGCCAAGACGGCAATCTTGAGGCGGATGGCGCGAGAGCCGCTGCAGTACATTTTGGGGACGCAAGAGTTCTGTGGGCTCGACTTTGAAGTGAACGCGTCGGCATTAATCCCCCGCCCTGAGACAGAGCTGTTGGTCCAGGCAGTACTCAAGGAGGCGGGCTTGGCAGAAGGAGCGACGCTGGTGGATGTCGGAACCGGTTCTGGATGCCTCGCCGTGACACTCGCGACCATCCTCGAAGGCGTTCGAATTGTAGCGATAGACCGCTCTGCCGAAGCGTTGAACCTTGCAAAAAACAATGCCGTCAGGCATGGAGTGGGAGAAAAAATTGAGTGGATCGAGGGAGATCTCTTAGATCCTCTGCGTGATCGAAACCTGATCGACACGGTTGATGTGATCGTCTCGAATCCTCCGTATATCGCCGAGAAAGATTGGAAGCAACTCCAGCCCGAGGTACGAGATTTTGAGCCACGCTCAGCTTTGGTTGCAGGAGACAAAGGGACTGAGTTTCATGAGCGATTGTTCCGAGACGCGAAGGAGTTCCTGGTTCCTGATGGGTTACTGGTATTGGAAATCGGGCAAGGACAGCTTTCGCTTGTGCGGCAGGCGGCAGATCGGGCGGGAGGCTACACGGGATTTCAAAGCATGAAAGACGAAGCCGGTATCGAACGAGTGATCATCGCTCGGCGAGCTGGGTCGGTGCTCAAACATGGATGAGATCCTTATCAACGGCGGGACGCGTCTGCATGGTGAGGTCCGCGTCAGCGGTGCCAAGAATTCGGCGCTTCCCATCTTGGCCTCGACCATTCTCGGGAGGGGAGAATGTGTCATTACGAATGTGCCACGAGTCGTTGATGTGTTGACGATGGGAAGACTCCTGGGGATTCTGGGAGTCAAGGTCGCGCATGAGGGCAATCGTGCGGTCGTTCAGACCGGTAAAGTTGAGTCAACCGAAGCACCGTATGATCTGGTCAAGACCATGCGAGCCTCAGTCCTCGTGCTGGGTCCACTACTGGCCCGGTGGGGTGAAGCCAAAGTGTCTCTTCCCGGCGGGTGTGCGATCGGGTCGCGGCCCGTCAATCTCCATCTGGCCGGGTTGGCCAAGCTAGGAGCTGAGATCTCTCTTGACCATGGCTATATCACGGCGAAGGCAACAAAACTCAAAGGGGGACGCATTTACTCTGACACGCCGACTGTAACCGGCACAGAAAATCTCATGATGGCCGCCTCACTTGCCGAGGGGACGACGGTGCTGGAAAATTCGGCCAAGGAGCCTGAGATTGTGGATCTGGCTGACTTTCTCGTCAAGCGCGGGGCCAGAATTCATGGGGCGGGAACGGACGTGATTACCATCGAAGGAGTGCGGGAACTGCATGGCGGAGACCACGAAGTGATCCCGGATCGCATCGAGGCAGGCACCTATCTGGCCGCGGCTGCGATCACGCGGGGGGATGTGACGGCGACCCACTGCCGTCCAAGCCACCTTGAAGCCGTGCTCATGAAACTCCGCGAGGCCGGCGCAGAGATACGCGAAGAAAAAGACTCGGTGCGCCTCACCATGCCGAACAAGTTGCGAGGAACCGACGTGAGGACTCTGCCGTTTCCTGGATTTCCCACCGACATGCAGGCCCAGATGGCCGCGGTGATGAGTCTTGCCGAAGGCACCAGCGTGGTCACAGAAACCGTCTTTGAGAGTCGATTTATGCATGTGGAAGAATTGCGACGGATGGGCGCCGATATCCGTGTGGAAGGTAATCGGCTGGTCGTAACCGGCTGTAAGAAACTCACCGGGGCTCCGGTCATGGCCTCCGATCTGCGCGCCAGTGCTGGGCTGATCGTAGCGGGGTTGGCGGCTGAGGGAACCACGCACATCCAACGCGTCTATCATCTTGATCGAGGCTATGAGCGGATCGAGGAAAAACTCGGGGCGTTAGGGGCCCATGTTCGACGCCGACCCACTGGGGCGATTCATTAGGACCAGGCCATGCTGACAATAGCGCTCTCTAAGGGAAAACTGATCGACTCAGCTCTCGACCTGTTCCGGCGCGCCGGCTATGCCATTAGCGGCCTGTCGGGGGAGAGCCGACGACTGATCTTCGTCAGCCATGAAAACGAGATGACCTTCCTCATCGTTCGTCCCAGCGATGTCCCAACCTATGTGGAATATGGTGGGGCCGATGCCGGAATCGTCGGAAAAGACGTTTTGATGGAGCAGGAAAGTGATGTATACGAACCATTGGATTTAGGGTTCGGAGCGTGTAGAATCTCGGTCGCCGCGCTCCAGGGAGAGGGGGGAACGAATCGCCTTTCATCCAAGGTGCGCATCGCGACAAAATATCCTCGGATTACGGAACGGTACTTTAATGCGCGCGGCATTCCGGTCGAGGTGATCAAACTCTATGGTTCGATCGAGTTGGCGCCGGTCGTGGGACTGGCCGATCGGATTGTGGACTTGGTCGAAACCGGCGGCACGCTCAAGGCCCATGATCTGGTCGAAGTGGAAGTGATTGCCCAGTCGTCGGCACGGTTTATCGTCAACCGGGCAAGCTTTCGCCTGAAGCAGGAACCGCTGATGGCGTTGATACGAAAGCTTCGAGGTGCGGTGCGAGGCCAAGATCTGACATCCGACAATGGTCGTCCGGTAACGGCCGGCCGTCGCAAGAAAAGAGTCGCTCGCTGATGAAAATTATCACACAAGCAGATCGCAGTTTTCTCCCCTCGTTGAAAAAGGCCTCCCTCCGAGGGCGCACGGCTGGGGCTGCGGTGGAAAAAACAGTACGCATGATCCTGCAGGCCGTCGAGCGCGGAGGCGACAAAGCTGTTCTCCGCTACACCAAGCAGTTCGACAAGCTCACGCTGAAACCGGAATCTCTGCGCGTGACGGCGGATGAGATCAAGAACGCCTATTTTCACATCCGAAAAGACGAAGGCGATGCGCTGCGTCTCGCCGCTCAGCGGATTACCTCGTTTCATGAACGACAACGAACCAAAACCTGGATGTATCAGGACGGGGATGCCACATTAGGACAAGTCGTGGGACCGGTCGACGCGGTCGGGGTCTATGTGCCGGGAGGGAAAGCCGTCTATCCGTCATCCGTGCTGATGTGCGCGATTCCAGCCAAAGTTGCGGGTGTTCCCCGTATTGTAATGGTGACGCCGCCACAGAAGGACGGCATCAATCCGTATTTGCTGGTTGCAGCCGATATTGCCGGAGTCACGGAGATTTATCGGATCGGCGGCGTGCAGGCCGTTGCGGCACTCGCGTATGGAACCAAGACGATTGACCGGGTCGACAAGATCGTCGGGCCAGGGAATATCTACGTGGCGACGGCGAAGCGGTTACTGTACGGCACCGTCGGCATCGACATGGTTGCCGGACCCAGCGAGTTGCTGGTCGTAGCTGACGACGAGGCGAAGCCTGCCCATGTGGCCGCTGACCTCCTCTGTGAGGCCGAGCATGATGAAGACGCCCAAGTATTCCTGGTGACGACCTCTGAACGCTTAGCGAAGGATGTCTCCAAACTGATCGAGAGCCAGCTGAAGGGACTCCAAAGAGAAAAAATCGCGTCGAAATCGATCGCGCGTCATGCCATGGCGTTCGTCGTCCCCACGCTGGATGAAGCCATCGAAGTCGCCAACGAGATTGCGGCGGAGCATTTGACCCTCTCCGTGGACAATCCGTTCGACTACTTGGAGAAGATCCGTCACGCCGGAGCTCTTTTCTTGGGGCGCTACACACCACCCTCGGTCGCGGACTATGTTGCAGGACCGAATCACGTCTTGCCCACGGGGGGAACTGCTCGGTTCTTCTCCCCCCTGTCCGTGAACGATTATGTGAAGGTCAGCAACATCGTGCACTATACAAAACAGGAACTGGCCAAGGTCAAAGAGCCGTTGGTCCGCCTCGCCCAAATCGAAGGGTTTGATGCACATGCCAAGTCGGCCCAGAGTAGATTCTCATGAAGAAGAACGGATCTGCCCCACGTCGGGCGAATATTCACCGAGCGACGAAAGAAACCGATATCCGTGTCGAGTGGACCTTGGACGGCGGTGGTCAAGAGAAGATCGACACCGGCATCCGGTTTTTCGACCACATGCTGGAGCTGCTTGCTAAACATGGGTTTTTTGACCTCACCGTGCAGGCCAAAGGTGACCTCGACATCGACGAGCATCACACCGTGGAAGATGTCGGGATCGTGATGGGGAAGGCGCTCCATCAAGCGCTGGGCGAGAAGGCGGGGATCAAGCGTTTCGGGTTTGCCTCGGCGCCACTGGATGAAACGCTTGCGCAGGTCACTGTCGATCTCAGCGGGCGTCCCTTTCTCGTTTACAATGTGGCCTTATCGGACCGAAAGATCAAAGCGTTCGATCTCGGTCTCTTCGAAGACTTCTTCCAAGCTTTTGTGACCCACGGCGGATTGAACCTGCATGTGAATCTTATGTACGGCCGCAACCCCCACCACATCATGGAGGCCATCTTCAAGGCACTCGCCAAGGCGCTCGATCAAGCGACCATGCCGGAAGAGCGACTGGCGGGAAGTGTCCTCTCGACGAAGGGGATGCTATAGCGTCCTGAGCCTCTTGCGACAAACAGTCCCCACAATCTTGCTTCGCCTATCACCCAGTGAGTTCCAGAATTGTGTCGATAGAAATGTCGTGTGGCGTACGATTCCTCTTCGTGAGGAGTCACTGTGACCTCTTCATATCGGATATGCAGATCGAGCCCACCAGACCGTGAAAGACTCGTGGCCAAGATCTTTTTTGGTGGCATGCAGTGGGCAGAGTTGAATCAAGAACAGGAAACGTTGGAGGTGGAGTTCTATCCACGCCCTGATGGCCAACCATGGCGGATTAATTGTAACGATGCCACGACTGTCTTAGGCAAGGCAAGACGAAGGCTGCTAGGGGAAGAGTCAGAAAAATGGAAACTCCGGCGAGTTTATTTATTGGGAGGCATCCTCTTCAAACAAGGGATCTACTAGGAAGTTTCTTTAGCGCGTAACTCACATCCCAGCTATCGGTCTGGTAGTGGAAGGGGTTAGGCGGGGGCTTTCACGATCGTCGAAGAGAACATGCGGAAGTCGTCCAGCTGTTTGGTGATGATGGTTCGGACCACGTCAAGATTGAGGCGGGCGTATTCGTGCACAGCCACATTGCGGAAACCAACCATTCGTTGCATGCGCTGGGCCAGGTCGGCTGGAAGAATCCTAGCTGTTTGAAGTAACGAAAATGCATCGCGACTTTCTTGTGGTACCCCAAGCTTCCGTTGGCTGACCACGTACATAGCAAGGTCGATGGCTGTTTCACAGGCGCGCTGCAGATTGAGGACGATGGCATCTTGCTTCGTCTGATTCTCAACGAGGTTCTGATCATTGCCTGCGTATTCTTCTTCAATGCGATGAAGACATCGTTCAATGCTGGAGGCTTTATTGAGGATGACATCGTCAGCCATAGATTAACCCGCTTGCACTGATTCTTTTCAGAATCTCACGACGCTCCTCATTGAGCCTGGCATAGCCTGAATATGTGTACATTTCGAATTCTCGACGGGCTGCGTCATCCGGCGAGGCAAGGCATTCTCCGGTCGAGATGACCTGCATGCGCATCACCGTCGAGGCAGTGCAAAGATCGACCAGGTCCACATTACTATGCAGTTGGATCGCCAGCTCTTGGGCAAGTTCAAATCGACGTAATGCCGGTATGGGATAGCGTGCCAGCACGGCAAGATCTACATCGCTGTCCGGGCGCGCATTTCCCTTCGTCTGCGAGCCAAATCGGTACAGAGCAATGAAGTCGGGGATCGTTCGTCTGATGAATTCGATCAATGCGTCGTCGTTCATGTCGAGCACCCTGTCTTGACCCGCACAGGCTACTGGTTCAGTCTGATCCTGTCAATCGAAAGGCCAGGACTAACGCAGTGAAGATTGCCAGTGGCGGGAAGTCGCCAGTTGCGGTATTGTTACGCCTCCTGAAAGTGTGGAAAAGGTATGATTGCCATCATTGATTACGGAATGGGTAACCTGCGGAGTGTCTCCAAGGCCTTTGAGGCAGTGGGACACCAGGCCATCGTCACGCGGGATGCAGCATCGATTCGAAATGCCGGCCATGTGGTCTTGCCCGGGGTCGGAGCCTTCGGCGATTGTATGGCGAATTTGAAACAGTATGGATTGGTTGAACCCATCAAGGCTGTGATTCAGTCGGGTAAACCATTCTTGGGAATTTGTCTTGGGTTTCAACTGCTGTTTACGGAAAGCGAAGAGTTCGGGAGGCATGAGGGGCTCGATATTTTCCCAGGGAAGGTTCGAGCTTTTTCGAAAGACCACGAGTTAAAGGTTCCCCACATGGGGTGGAATCAAGCGAACGTTCAAGCCCCTTGTCCGCTGTTTGAAAGTATCTCCGATGGCGCCAATTGGTACTTCGTTCATTCATTTTTCGTCGATCCGGATGACAAGCAGATTGCAGCCACGACGACCACCTACGGGGTGCCTTTTACATCCAGCATCTGGAAGGATAATGTGGTGGCCTGCCAGTTCCATCCGGAGAAGAGTCAGACGGTCGGGCTGCAATTGATCAAGAACTTTGGAGCCTGGAAGTGAAGGGGCTGGGCACATGTTCCCGCGCGACTCTGGTCATCGGTGCTGTGGTGATCGCAGGTCTTGCGACAGGGTGCAGTGGGGCAAAGGTCGCGACCAAATCGGCCCCTGAACTCTCTCGGTACCAGATTCGTTCCATCGCGCTCCTTCCGTTTGCGGCGATTGCAACACCGCAAGCACGGGATAATGAAGATTTCTTTCTTCCGGTTCCCGACAGTGTCCGCCGGTCTGCCATCGGTATGGGGATTCCGCCCGAAGCAGACTCTCTGCCGAAAAAGACTCTGATGGTTCCTGGATATGCAGCAGAAAAGGTCACCGAATTGTTCTGGGGACGTCTCCAAAACTTGAGAGGTCTGCATGTCTTGTCCCCTGGTGAATCGGCTGGAGTCTCCTTGAAACGCGGGGAGTCTGCTGAGGAAACAACCAAAGAGGCGGTGGCCGAGGTTGCCAAGCAGTTGAAGGTGGATGCCGTCTTGTTGGGGCTTGTATCGGCCTACCAGGAGCGTGTCGGTAGTAGCTTGGGAGCTGATCCTCCGGCAACTGTCGGCTTTGAAGTTACGGCGGTGGCGGCGGATGGCAAGGTGCTCTGGGTCGGTCGATACTATGAACGGCAGCGGCCTATGATCGAAGACCTGGTGGGGTTCCTGCAACGATGGGCGTTCGTGACGGCGGGGGAACTGGCAGAATACGGGGTCGACGAAGTCTTGAAGGAGTTTCCGTTCGGAAAGGAAAGGGAGTAGTAAAGTGCTGGTCATTCCTGCCATTGATCTGAAGGATGGGCGCTGTGTCCGGCTCCGGCAAGGCGATATGGCTGCTGAGACTATCTACGCTAAGGATGTCACGGAGGTTGCACGAAAGTGGGAACGAAGCGGAGCCAGCTTGATCCACGTTGTCGATCTAAATGGAGCGGTCGATGGGGAGCCGAAGAATTTACCGCATATTCAAGCTATTCTGAAGTCGGTGGGCGCATCGATCCAGGTTGGTGGCGGCATCAGGAGTCTTGAAACAGTTCGACAGTATCTGAATGCGGGCGTGTCACGCGTGGTCCTCGGCACCGCCGCGCTTACGAATCGGGCGCTGCTTGAAGAGGCCTGTCGAGAATTTCCCAAGCGGATTCTTCTTGGGCTCGATGCAAAGGATGGCCGAGTGGCGGTGAAGGGCTGGACGGCGGTGTCGGAGATCAAGGCGATTGATCTTTTGAAAGAGCTCTCGGGCTGTTCAATCGGGGCGGTGATCTACACCGACATTGCGCGTGACGGGATGCTCAGCGGGCCGAATCTCTCAGCTCTAAGAGATATCGTGGAATGTTCACCATTTCCGGTGATTGCCTCCGGAGGGATCACGAGCCTGGAGGATCTACGAGCCGTGCAATCGCTCGGCCCTCAGATCGAAGGAGCCGTCGTCGGGAAAGCACTGTACGATGACAAGTTAGATTATAGGGCCGCTGTGGCGGCTCTTCGTAAGGAGCAAGCGGTGAAGGGTTAGGGGTTCACTCTCACCCCGTACCATTCACTACTCACCAGTTATCATGTTGACTAAACGGATCATTCCCTGTCTGGACGTCAAAGAAGGCCGCGTGGTCAAAGGCGTCAGCTTCGTCAATCTTCGCGATGCCGGTGATCCGGTTGAAGCGGCGGTTGGATATGATCGTGATGGAGCAGATGAACTGTGTTTCCTGGACATCACGGCGTCGCATGAAAACCGAAAGACGATCCTTGATGTGGTCGAGCGGACAGCTGCTCGGGTCTTCATGCCGGTGACGGTGGGCGGTGGTGTCGGCACGCTCGACGATATCCGGGCGTTGCTGAATGCCGGAGCGGATAAAGTCAGCATCAATACGGCAGCCGTTCGACGGCCCGAGTTCGTCAAAGAGGCTGCGCAACGATTTGGTACGCAATGCATCGTCGTGGCGATCGATGCCAAACGCGCAACGGCCGGCCGCTGGGAGGTGTTCACGCATGGCGGACGTACGGCCACAGGGATCGATGTCGTCGAATGGGCGGCACGGATGGAACAGTACGGTGCCGGTGAGGTCTTGCTGACCAGTATGGACCAGGACGGCCAACAAACGGGATATGACCTAGGCCTGACCGCGGCCGCGTCAGGAGCCTTGTCGATTCCGGTGATTGCGTCGGGTGGAGTCGGGACACTGGAGCATCTGTATGATGGGTTTGTGAAGGGGAAAGCCGATGCGGTCTTGGCTGCGTCCATTTTCCATTTTCGAACCTATACGATCGCCCAGGCAAAGTCATATTTGCGAGATCGTGGGGTCCCAGTGCGGGTAGATGTGCTTTCTGGGGTTGCGTGATAAATGGCTACGACCGGTATGCTCAAACTTGATGAGCAAGGTCTTCTGCCGGCCATCATTCAAGATTGGCTCGATGGCACGGTGCTGATGCTTGGCTATATGAATCATGAAGCGCTGGCCAAGACCCTTAGCACCAAGCGCGTCCATTTTTGGAGTCGGTCCCGGAAGAAACTATGGGAAAAGGGCGAAACCTCCGGCCATACGCTTCAGGTCAAGGAGCTCTTTATTGATTGTGATCACGACACCATTCTCATCAAGGCTCAACCGATCGGCCCGACCTGCCACACGGGCGAACGAGCGTGCTTTTTTTCTGGGTTGGATGAGCAGGGCCAAGTTGTGCGGTTGAATTCCGGAGGCGCGCACGGCGGCATTCTTGAAAGTATTCTTCGTACGATTCGTGATCGCCGTTCTACCCCACAGGCCGGCTCTTATACCTCCAAGTTATTCGAGGGGGGGCACGACAAGATTCTGAAGAAAGTGGCGGAAGAGGCCGGAGAGGTCTTGTTAGCCTCCAAAGGGGGCAAGAAAGAGGAGATCGTCTACGAAGTGGCCGATTTGTTCTTTCACACGCTCATGGTGCTTGGGTATCACGATCTCTCGCTACAAGATGTTTATGGAGAGTTGGGGCGCAGATTTGGGAAGTCGGGCCTGAGGTCGGAATGAGAACGCATCGGCCATTGAAAACCGCTTCATGAGGTCACCATGAGCGATTGCCTTTTTTGCAAGATCGTGGAGAAGAAGATTCCAGCAAGGCTTGTTCAGGAGGATGAGTACATCGTCGCCTTTGACGACATCAATCCTCAGGCTCCTGTCCATACGCTGGTGATCCCCAAACGTCATGTCGCCGCCGTTCAAGACTTAGGGCAGAACGATGAAGCGTTGCTCGCGCGATTACTCATGAGCTGCACCAAGGTGGCGGCTCTGAAAGGCTTACAAAGTTCCGGCTACCGGGTTGTAACGAATACAGGGAGAGATGCCGGGCAAACCGTTTTCCATCTTCATTTTCATGTGATGGGTGGACGCCACATGACCTGGCCTCCAGGTTGACGAAGTTCCGCAATTGACAGATTTTCTTCCCGTCTGGTAATCTGAACGGTCAACACTTCAAGTAGCTAGGCAGAGGCTTGTCTAATTGTACAAGTCGAAACTCCAGGAGCTGAGACTCTGGTGGGGCAAGGTTTCATTTCGGACGATACGATCGAACGGATTAAGGGGCGGGTGGACATTACCGACATTGTGAGCCATCACGTCTCCTTAAGTAAAGCTGGGCAGAATCTCAAGGGGTTGTGTCCCTTTCATCACGAAAAGACTCCGTCCTTTACGGTGAGTCCATCGAAACAGATCTTCCATTGTTTCGGCTGCGGGGCCGGCGGCAATGTGTTTACATTCCTGTCTCGTCTGACAGGGGCAAGTTTTCCTGAAGTGGTGCGTGATCTCGGACGGACGGTTGGGATCGAAGTCGAACAGAAAACCGCGTACCCCGGTCCCCAAGCGGTTATGGCACAGACGGTTGAGCGAATGAATCAAGCCGCCGCTGCATGGTTTCAAACGAATCTGCGGGATGAACGAGTCGGCGCTCAAGCCCGTGAGTACTTAGTCGGTCGAGGAATTGAGCCGCGCATGGTCGACAAATTTGGAGTCGGCGTAGCGCCGGCTGAATGGGACGGGCTGCTACGGGCACTCACCAGCAAGGGATTTTCTCACAGTGATCTTGCGTCAGCCGGGTTGGTCATTGCGCGGACCAACAAGTCAGGGTTCTATGACCGGTTCCGCTCGCGCGTGATGTTCACCATCACGGATTTGCGAAAACGTATCGTGGGGTTCGGCGGCCGCGTGCTAGGTGAGGGAACACCCAAGTATCTCAATTCCTCCGACACGATGCTCTTTAAAAAGGGCCAGACGTTGTTTGCGCTGGATCAGGCCAGAGACGCGATTGTACAAACGAAGACGGTCATCATCGTTGAAGGCTATTTCGATGCGATTGCGCTTCATCAAGCTGGGCTGACGAACGCTGTGGCTACCTTGGGGACGGCCCTTACGCCTGATCACGTGCAGGTGTTGCGAAGATTTGCGTCAAAGGTCGTGTTGCTGTTCGACCCCGATGCGGCCGGAGTGCGAGCCGCGCTGCGAGGGTTGGATTTGTTTGTCAACAGCGGGCTGGGGGTCAAGGTTGTGACATTGCCGGCGGGAGAAGACCCCGATACCTATGTGCGGAAAGAAGGTCCTGAGGCGTTTGCCCGGTTAGAAGAACAGGCTCCTAGTTTGTTGGACTTTGCGCTCGAGGAAAGTCTCAAGGCGACGGAGGCGAGTACGATCGAAGAGCGAATTCGCAGCGTGGATGAAATCCTGCGCATCTTGCAGAAGAGCGAGCACCCGATCGAGCGCGAAGAGCGTCTCAAAGTTGTGGCTGAGCGGCTCGGCATCAATCAATCGCGTTTGATCGAGCGGTATCCCGTCCTGGTTCAGCGGCAACGGCAAGGTGCTGAAAAGCCAAGCCAGAAGATCGCTGGCCCCCCGATGGAAACCCTGTTCAAGGGCGTGCCAGAGGAACGAGATCTCGTGGTGCTGCTGTTGCGGGGTAGTCTCTCGGCGACCGATGTACGACGGCTACAGCCTGCGCAGTTTTCGGTCGAAGGGTGCCGCAAGCTCGTGGAACTGGCTCTCACCCATGTAGATCCAGACGGCCGTATTTTGATCCAACCGGTGTTGGACCGGTCTATGGACGATCCTGAGGTCGGTGTCTTGGCAACCGAATTGTCGCTTCGTGACGATCACTTCGACGATGAGTCGGCGCACGCGAAAGCCTGCCTCGACCGTCTGGAGCGCAAGCGTTCCGATGAGACGATGAGAGACCTCATTGTGAAATTGAAAACGGCCGAGCGGGAAGGTCGTGGCGACGAAGTGAGTGTGCTCAATGTACAGATCAACGCTATACGGATGCGGAAAGCCGGCACGCCGACCGCCGGTATGGTTTCCTTGGTGAAGGAGTAGTCATGTCGAAACAAGAGTTGCTCGGTGAGGTGAAGAAGCTGATTACGATCGGGAAAGAAAAAGGCTTTCTGACCTATGACGAGCTCAATAGCACCTTGCCTGCTGAAGTGGTCTCGTCAGACCAGTTCGGCAGCATTATGGCGATGTTCGGCGAGATGGATATCGAAATCGTCGAGACGGCGGATGGAGAGCGAGTGCAAAAGCGATCGGACGGCGAGGGCGGCGAAGACTCAGAAGAGGTGGAGTCGGATTCCGATGAGGACACTGATAAAGCGATTGATCTGACGCCCGGCGCTCTTAGCCGGACGGACGACCCAGTGCGGCTGTATCTCAAAGAAATGGGCAGCGTGGCGTTGCTGAGCCGCGAAGGCGAAATTGAAATCGCCAAGCGCATCGAGGAAGGCAAGAACGATATCGCTTCGGTGATCTATGGGATGCCGATGACCATCGAGTTCGTCCTGGTGCTCCGGGATCAGCTCAAAAACGCAAAAATCGATGTGCGTGAAATCGTGCCGATTCAAGAAACTGAAGAGGACTTCGAAGAAGACCAGCAGCCGGTGGAACGGGATTACGAGGAGCTGCGCGTCAAGACCTTAGAGGCGTTGAATTCCGTCAGGAAAGTCTCCTTGGCCTTAAAGGGACTCGCGGAGAAGGGACGGCACCTCGGGAACGATCCGGTCAAACAAAAGAAGTTTAAAAAGCAGTTCGATGCTATCCGTCAGCAAGTGGTGAATAAGATTGAATCGGTGAATCTCCATGGAGTGCTGAAAGACCGCATGGTGCAGCGAGTCCGGGATCTCGCCGTTCAGATTCGAGCGGCCGAACGGGAGGCGGTCAGTTGCCAACGGCGTATCGGGGTGGCCGGAGAAGCAGGGGCAGAGTTGCTGAGAAGGATGTGCCGGAGCCGTCAGGACTTCTTGGCAGTGAAACGGAAGACCGGGGTTTCCGAAGAAGGGTTGCTCGAGATCCGCAAAGTGTATCAAGCCGCCAAGGCGAAAGTGCGTCAACTCGAAACGGAAGAAGCCTTCGTTCCGGCAGAAGAAATTAAGGATGCGGTCAAACATCTTGATATTGCCGAAGAAAAGGTCAAGCGCGGAAAAGCGGAGCTGGTCGAGGCGAATTTGCGGCTCGTGGTCAGTATCGCCAAGAAGTACACCAACCGAGGCCTTCAGTTCCTCGATCTGATTCAGGAAGGCAACATCGGCCTGATGAAGGCGGTGGACAAATTCGAGTATAAGCGTGGGTATAAGTTCAGCACGTATGCCACCTGGTGGATCAGGCAGGCGATCACACGGGCGATTGCCGACCAGGCGCGGACAATTCGCATTCCGGTTCACATGATTGAAACCATCAACAAACTCATTCGAACGTCACGGCATCTTGTGCAGAAATTAGGGCGAGAACCGCTTCCAGAAGAGATCGCCGAGCGTATGGACCTTCCGCTGGATAAGGTCCGGAAGATCTTGAAGATCGCCCGGGAGCCGATCTCGCTTGAAACGCCGATCGGTGAAGAGGAAGACAGCCACTTAGGCGATTTCATCGAAGACAAGAAGGCGGTGTCTCCGTTGGAAGCCGCGATTCGCTACGATTTGCAACGCCAGATCAACAGCGCCTTGGAAACGCTCACGCCTCGGGAGGAGAAGGTGTTGCGGAAGCGATTCGGTATCGGTGAAGCGACCGATCACACGTTGGAAGAGGTCGGGCAAGACTTCGAAGTGACACGTGAACGTATCAGACAAATCGAAGCCAAGGCGCTGAGAAAACTCCGTCATCCAAGCCGTAGCAAGAAGCTTCGGAGCTTTGTCGAAAGTTTATAAGGCGGGCAGATCGACTCAGCGCGATTTGACTCCACTCGGAGGGTCGGCCTAGAATCGCAGTGTTAATGGAAATGACCGGCAAGGCTGAGGCCGATGGCCGCCATAGGCGTGGGGCCCATTCAGCCGTCAGTTTGAGCCCGACCCTTCCGTTCGGGCCCATAGCTCAGGTGGTTAGAGCGGCTGACTCATAATCAGCTGGTCCTAGGTTCAAGTCCTAGTGGGCCCACCAACCGGGCGGGTTTCTCCCGCTTCAATGCGCCGGCATTGATGGAAAGGGCATATTGAATCAGAAGCTTTCCCCACTGATCGAACTACAAAAACTCGACCTTCGAATCATGGAGGTCAATGACACTCGCCGAAAAATTCCAGAGCGCCTGCATGTGGCTGAGTCGCCGCTTCGTGAGGCGACTCAGCTCTTGAACGACACGAAGGCTGCCGTCGAAACCGCCGTCAAAGAGCGGCGTACGCACGAGAAGGATCTTGAGGCGCACGAGGCCCAGACCGAAAAGATGAAATCGCATGCGGCGAACCTGAAGACCAACAAGGAATATCAGGCACATCTATTCGAATTGGAGTTGGCGAACAAAAAGCGCGGCGACATCGAAGAAAAGATTCTCGTGGCAATGGACAAGGTTGATCAGCTCCAGAAGACCGCCAAAGACCTTCAAGAGAAGAAGGATGGACTAGAAAAGGTCTTTCTGCAGGAGAAGCAAGGATTAGACACGCAGGATAAGGAGCTGGCAGCCGAGCTGGCGCAACTCGAAGCTCAGGCTCGGGACGCGTCCGCTAACATCGAGAAGGGGCTGCTTGATCGATATAACCAAGTGAAGGCCTCACGGAAGGATCAGCCTCTTGCGGCGGTGCGAGGCGGGATCTGCGCCGGGTGCCGTCTCCAAATCCCGCCACAGCTTATCGCGCAAGTCAAACGCTCTACCGATCTGCATGTCTGCCCCTACTGCCGGCGAATGCTCTATTGGGAAGGAGAGCCGATTACCGAAGCACCATCAACGTCTGCAGCCAAGCCATCAGATCTCGAGGTTGGAGAGTCGGTTTAGCCCGGGGTAAAAATCTTCTCTCGGTGGCCTTCCTAGAATCCATTCTGATTCACGGGTATCCAATCCGATACGGGTCACCGCCAACTCGCAACGCGATGTCCCTCATTCATATTCCTGAAAAATTCACCACATCGAATTTTTGATCGCGGCAAAGTGCTTGCCTATTGATCCACGGTAGAGCCATTGAAAACGGATTCCACGTGATCAATGATCTCTGCCTCAGTGGGAGGTATGCCATGAAATCCGCAATTCTTCTAACCTACGATCAGGAAATTCGTGCGAGGTGGACAAAGCGTTTTGCTGACTCATTGCTCAAGCAGCTGAGCAGCCAATCTGTGTTTCTGGGTATTGATATTCTCCCAGGGGTGTGGAGGTCGAGGAGGGCATCGAGGCGCCAACATTGGAAAGAGAAGTGAGGCGGCGAGAACGTGTCGCGGGTCCAGCGCGCCTGTATCTGAGTTGATTTTGACTGAATCGGTAGAGTGAACAGGTTGCCCGACTTCAGAGAAGGTCTTTAAATTGCTCAGTAGAAAGTTCGGCAGCTTCCAGAATTTGCTTCAAAGTGCTGGGGTTGATTGTGTGCTGGTGTGGGATGATAACGATGTGTTTGTCGTCGGTCATCGAAATATGTTTTCCTTGGAGACACGCATCCTTTGAAGGTTGGACAGTAGACCACATATCCACCGGCCTCGAGATCCCGCTCTAAAACGATGGGATATTCCATACGGACCTCCTCGGTCTAACGATCGAAAAGATTCTAGCAGAGCATCGGAGGAAAGCTCGAATCATCACGATGATTAGTGGTCAGACTAAGGGCGGTTGCCGGCAAGGTCTGGCTGTGATGGGCAACCGCGAGCCAGAAAAGGGAGTGGGTTACGTCAGTTCCGCGAAAACAACCTTCGTGGTTTTGAAATGCAGCTTCGCCACTGACCCCAGCCGTTCTCGTCCATGTTTCTTAATGATCATCTTTGCGGCAAGTGCGACGGCTGGTGAGGCGCCTTTGGGGAGGGTGGTGCCAACTTCGCTGGACAGTCGTTTCAAACGCAAGAGAAACTCCGCACGAGCCAGGATCGAGGCAGCGGCAACGGCTAGATCGGATTCTGCTTTGGTTCGCTGTTCGAGGACAATCGTCCGTCCCTTCTCTTGTAAGGCATTCAGAATCAACCTCTCGTTCCCGAATTGATCGGAGATCGCTCGCCCACAAGTCACGCCTCGTTCCAACAAATTCTCCAGTGCTTTGGCATGGCCCCAAGCGAGCAAGCGATTTAGATTTTTGATCTTGGCGTAGAGCTCATTGTATTTCTGCGGCCCAATGGCAATGACGCTGTGTGGGCAGATGGTCTTGATGTCCGGTGCCATGTCGAGCACTCGCCCATCCGACAATTTCTTGCTGTCCCGAACGCCCATGAGCTTCAGCTCACCTTGTGTTGTGGCATCCACGAAGACGGCCGCAATCACGAGGGGGCCAAAGTAGTCACCCTTCCCTGATTCATCTATGCCGATGCGCTCAATTCTGGCGGTCGGTTGAGTCGTCATATATGACGCGTAGGACCCTCTGGAAAGTTTTCCTAGGGGCGCGGTAATCTACCAACAGGATCCATAGCGGTCAATCCATCCGGATTGATCTCGACATGATTTGCTGGGAGGATCGACGATGTGTACGTGGCGATTGAAACGAACCACCATAATGTTCTCCATGCTCACACTAGCGGTCGGCTTAGTAGGGTGTGAGACAAATCCCTATACAGGCCGTAAGCAGTTATTGATGACGTCCATCGGCCAAGAAATGCAGATGGGGGCTCAGGCGTACAACCAGGTGAAGAGCGATCCCAAAATGAGACACTCGCAAGACCCTCGCGAGATTGAACCGGTGAAGCGGGTGGCGGCTCGGATCGTCGAGGCAGCAAAACGGTCCAAGTATGCCGAGATGGCCAATCAGTTTCAGTGGGAAGTCTCGGTGATTAAGGACGATAAAACGGCCAATGCCTTTGCGCTGCCTGGCGGGAAGATGGCGGTGTACACCGGCATCTTCCCGATGGCGAAAACGGAAGCGGGGTTGGCGGCCGTGATGGGTCATGAAGTCGTGCATGCGCTGGCTCGCCATGGTGCGGAACGGATGAGCCAGGGGCAAGTCACCAACACGTTGTTACAGGTGGCCGGAGCAGCGATCGGTATGAGCGGTGGCAATCCGATGCTGGGCCAGGCGACGATGGCTGCCCTAGGGGCGGGAGCGCAGGTCGGCGTGTTGCTTCCATTCAGCCGAAAGCATGAATCTGAAGCAGACTATGTCGGAATTCTTCTGGCGGCTGATGCCGGGTATGACCCTCGCGAGTCCGTCGCGTTGTGGGAACGGATGGGCCAGGCGACAGGCGGAGGTGGCACATCGGAATTTCTGTCGACTCACCCGAGCCACGATACCCGTATCCAGCAATTGAAAGAGTGGATGCCTGAAGCGATGGTGATTTATCGGAAAAGGGCTCAGATGCCGGTGACCGCTCTACCAGAAGTTGGTGGTCGGTGAGGGGTGCACTATCATGGGCCGGTCGTAGTCAGGACGTAGCCGTTCGCTTGTGACCGACCGGACTCATTCTTTATACTGATTGAGCGTGGGTGGAAGATTGGATGGTCGCTCGGTGCCACGCGCATCGGGAGGAAAGTCCGGACTCCACGGGCAGGGCGCTGGGTAACTCCCAGGCGGAGCAATCCGACACCAGCACCACAGAAATCAAACCGCCGATGGCCAAGGCGATGGGATCCTAATCTGGTCGCTGCGGCTCAGGTAAGGGTGAAACGGTGGGGTAAGAGCCCACCGCGGTGGTGGTGACATCACCGGCACGGTAAGCGTCGCCCGGTGCAAGGCCAAATAGGAAGACATGGGTCGGACTCTTAACGGGGTCCTGCACACCGGCTGGCCCAGCCGAGGTCTTCGGGTAGGTCGCTTGAGGTTCGGGGCAACTCGAATCCCAGAGAAATGATCATCCAGGCAAAGGGAGAAATCTCTTTGCGGGACAGAATCCGGCTTATAGGTCTTCCATCCACGCACTCTTGAGTAGAGCTTCTCCAGAAACACTTCTGGGCCATTCCATCGATATGTCGCGCATTGCCGTATTGACTGGCCACAAATAGGGATGCTAGGATCTCAAATCTTTCCCCTTGATTTCACAGACATTTCTGCATGATGATGCGCCCTTTGCCGGACCAGTCTTTTCTAAAAGGCGGCTGGGGTCGACAATTCCCAATCATGCAGTCGCAGGGAGGGTTGTCATGAAACTCACCGGTGCTGAAATCTTCATCGAATGCCTGAAGCGTGAAGGTGTGAAGACCATCTTCGCGCTTCCCGGCGGAGTCGTCCTGAAGATTTTCGATATACTCCACCAGCAGAAAGATGTTGAAGTAATTCTGACACGCCATGAGCAGGGCGCGGGCCATATGGCGGAGGGCTATGCGAAGGCGACTGGAAAGGCCGGAGTATGTCTGGTCACCTCGGGCCCGGGTATGACCAACGTCATTACGGCATTAGCCGATGCCTATATGGATTCCGTTCCGCTGGTCTGTTTCAGCGGCCAAGTCTCCACCAATTTGATCGGGAATGATGCGTTCCAGGAAGCGGACAACGTTGGGTTGAGTCGTCCCTGCACGAAATACAATTTTCTCGTCAAAGACGTGAACGATCTAGCCGGGACGATCAAAGAAGCGTTTTATATTGCGACAACCGGTCGCCCGGGGCCCGTGCTCGTCGACATTCCGAAAGATGTGTCGATGGCCAAGGCAGAATTCACGTATCCGAATTCTGTCTCGATCCGTGGGTACAACCCCACCTACGATGGTAATAAGTGGCAGATCAAGCAGGCAGCCGAAGCAATCATGAAGGCCAAGAAGCCGATTCTCTATGTCGGCGGCGGCGTGGTTTTCTCCGCCGCCTCACAGGAGCTGATTGAATTGGCGGAGATGACGCAGATCCCCGTGGATATGACATTGATGGGGCTCGGTGCGTTTCCAGGAGAACACCCCCTCTCCATGGGCATGCTCGGGATGCACGGCACGTATCAGGCCAACATGGCCATGCATTATTCCGATCTGGTCATCGCGATCGGCGCACGGTTTGATGACCGGGTGACGGGGAAGGTATCGGAATTCTGTCCCTATGCGAAGATTATTCATGTCGATATCGATCCGACATCCATTCGGAAAAATATCCATGTCGATATTCCGATCGTCGGCGATTGCAAGACCGTGCTCCGGGAGTTGAATCAGATCTTACGCGCGACGGTCAATGGCGAGCAAAAAGAGCTTCGGAAACCGTGGTGGGACCAGATCAGGGAATGGGAACAGGCTCACCCGCTTGCATACCACCAAGAGAAGGATGGACCGATCAAGCCGCAGCAGGTGGTGAAACGGTTGTACGAGCTAACCAAGGACCGGGATCCGATCGTCTCGACGGATGTCGGGCAGCACCAAATGTGGGCTGCACAGTATTTTAAATTGGCCAAGCCCAATCGATGGCTGACCTCGGGTGGACTGGGAACCATGGGTTTTGGGTTTCCCGCTGCAATGGGGGCGCAGGCGGCCTTTCGGGATCGGCTGGTTCTCTGTATTGCCGGAGACGGCAGTATCCAGATGAACATGCAGGAAATGGCGACGGCGGTGGTAAGCAAGTTGCCGGTGAAGATCATTATCTTGAACAATGGATTCCATGGCATGGTTCGCCAATGGCAGGACCTGTTCTATGAAGGGCGGTATGCGTCGAGCAATCTGGGAACGACGCCGGATTTCGTCAAGTTAGCGGAGGCCTATGGCGCGGTGGGATTGCGTGTTAAAAGGGTTGGGGATCTCGATGCCGTGTTGAAGGAGGCGTTGGCGACCGACAACCCGGTGATCGTGGATGTGCCGACCTATCCCTATGAAAATTGCTATCCGATGATTCCCGCTGGTGGATGCAATCATGAGATGATTCTGGAAGATCCACCGGAATTGAAGAAAAAACAATCGGGCTCAGCAAAAATGACGCCGGAAGATAAGGATACAGTGCTCACAGCCTAAGTGAAGTGATACGTCGTGTCCGCAGTCATGGGTGCGCGAGACTAGGAACAAATGGAACACATTATTTCGGTGACCGTTGAAAATAAATTCGGGGTTCTGTCGCGAGTGGCCGGGCTATTCAGCGGGCGGGGATTCAATATCGAGAGTTTATCGGTCGCCCCGACGCTCGATCCATCCATGTCTCAGATGACGATTGTCACGTCTGGTGATGAGCGGATCATCGAGCAGATCGTGAAGCAGCTGAATAAGCTGATCGATGTGATTAAGGTCGTGGACCTGAATGAAACGGAGTTTGTCTCGCGAGAAACCGCGATCATCAAAGTCCATACGAAAGATCAGGATCGAGCTGAGGCGCTCAGAATCGTGGATATCTTTCGGGCGAATGTGATCGATTCCACGCCGACGACGTACACGATCGAGGTCTCAGGGGATCCCAAAAAGATTGAGGCGATCATCAACCTGCTCCAGCCTCTTGGGATCAAAGATTTGGTTCGTACCGGTCGAGTCGCGGTTGCCCGTGAACCGGTCCGTTCGACCGGAGTCCAGGCGAAAAAAGTCGCTCGCGAATAAGCGCTTTACGAGCGAAGAAGCAGGTTGCTATCTACTGAGCGTTGCATGAGGGAAAGGGTGTGCCATGAAAATCTACTACGATAAGGATGCTGATCTTCAGCAGATTCGAAACAAAAAAGTTGCCGTGATCGGGTACGGCAGCCAGGGACATGCCCATGCGCTGAATATGAAGGAAAGCGGGGTCAGCGTGGTGATTGGGCTCCGCGAAGGAGCGTCTTGGAAAAAGGCGGAGCAGAGCGGACTGAAAGTGATGCCGGTGGCTGATGCGGTGAAGGCCTCCGACATCGTGATGATTCTCGCGCCGGATGAAGCGCAAGCCGCTATCTATCGGCAGGATGTCGCACCCAATCTGAAGCCTGGGTCCTATTTGGCATTCGGACATGGGTTCAATATTCATTTTGGACAGATCGTGCCGCCGGCCTCCATCAATGTGTTCATGGTAGCGCCTAAAGGGCCAGGACATCTCGTTCGTTCCGAATATACGAAGGGCAGCGGCGTTCCCTGTTTGCTGGCCATCCATCAAGATCCCAGCGGCACGACGAAGCAGGTCGGGTTGGCCTACGCCAGCGCGATCGGTGGAGGCCGCGCCGGCGTCATTGAAACGAATTTTCGGGAAGAGACCGAGACCGATCTCTTCGGAGAGCAGGCAGTACTGTGCGGTGGGCTGACTTCGTTGATCCAGGCCGGCTATGAGACCTTGGTCGAAGCCGGGTATTCACCGGAGATGGCGTACTTTGAATGTTTGCATGAGGTGAAACTCATCGTCGACCTCATCTACCAGGGTGGGATCGCCAATATGCGCTATTCCATCAGCACCACGGCGAAGTATGGCGATGTTACCCGAGGCCCCCGCGTTGTGACGGAACAGACCAAGCAGGAGATGAAGAAGATTCTCGACGAGATCCAGACCGGGCGCTTTGCGAAAGAGTGGGTGCTGGAGAATCAAGCGAATCGCCCCGTGTATAATGCGCTGCTTGCCAAGGGCGAAGCACACCCGATTGAGGAGGTTGGATCGAAGCTTCGGGGAATGATGCCGTGGCTTAAGAAGGATCAGCTCGTCGATAAGACGAAGAACTGAGGTCACGCTATGGCAGATCGTGCCGTCGGTATTCCATTCGCCAAAGAAGGAATTCCCTTCATCGCAGCGCCGGCCGGCGTTACACTACTGGCTGGATGGTTGGGTTGGCCGGTCTTCGCGTTTCTCGGAGGCGTGGCAACCGTTTTTTCGGCCTGGTTCTTCAGGAATCCAGCCAGGGTCGTCCCCCAAGGACCGAATCTCATCGTCGCACCAGGCGATGGGAAGGTGATCGCGATCGAAGAAGAGTTCGAACCGAGATATTTGAAAGAGCGTTGTGTCAGACTCACGATCTTTTTGAACGTCTTCAATGTTCATATCAATCGGATGCCCTGTGATGGGCTCATCGAGGATGTGCAGTATCAACCGGGTTTGTTCATGGTGGCCAGTAAGCCGGATGCCACGTTGAGGAATGAACAGAACGCGGTGATGATCAAGACGAACGAAGGCATCAAGGTGTTGTGTGTTCAAGTGGCAGGACTGATCGCTCGGCGTATCGTATCCTGGGTTTCGCCACGGGATCAGGCCATCCGAGGTGAACGGTTCGGGCTGATCCGCTTTGGATCACGCATGGATACCTTTCTGCCGATCGGCACCAAAGTTCGCGTGGCGATCGGAGACCATGTGAAGGGCGGAGAAACGATCGTGGGGGAATTGCCATGAAAACAGCAGGCTTCAAGAACTCATTTGGGAAAGAAGGGAAACGGCGAAAAGCGGCCATGCACCTCATCCCGAATCTCTTTACGACCGGCAACCTGTTTTGCGGCGTGTATGCCATCCTCTCCGTCTTCAACGCCAACTATCTGGAAGCGGCCATTGCGATTCTCGTCGCGATGATTTTTGATGTGCTGGATGGAAAGTCCGCACGCTTGACCAATAGTACGAGTCAATTCGGCCTGGAATACGACTCGTTGTCCGACGTGGTGTCGTTCGGTGTCGCGCCGGGTCTGTTGATCTATTCCTGGGCCTTGAGTGGACATGGGACGTTCGGTGTCGCGGTGATGTTTGCTTACGTGGCGATGGGAGCCGTTCGGCTGGCCAGATTTAACTCGACAGTTGCGGTAGCAGACGGAAAATATTTTACGGGACTGGCTATCCCGGCCGCTGCCGGTGTCGTGGCTTCCCTGGTGGTGTTTGATCATTACATGCTCAAGATGGAATCGGGACCCAAGGCGATCATGGTCTTGATCATGACCTTGCTGTTGGCGTTCTTGATGGTCAGCACGATCAAGTATCGTAGCTTCAAAGACTTGAAGTTTAAGGGCCACCGGCACATCACCTACCTGGTGTGGGGGATTCTCGCGTTGATGATGGTGGTAGCCCTGCCGGCCGTCATGTTATTTGTGGTTTTTGCTGGGTATGCGTTGATGGGGCCGGTCGAGAAGTTGTATTGGTTGGTCGCTCCGTCTGTCGCGAAAAAGGGTGTTGGGAAAGTCGACCCATCGCCGATCGAAACACGATTGTGACTTCGGATATTGAAAGGATTCGCAACGCATCGAATAGCGAAGACGAGGAGTAGTAGGCGAACGATCTAGAAAAGGATATGCCGTATCCGCGAGAGAGCTGGTGGGTGGTGCGAACCAGCCTAGACTCCGCCGAACTCGCCTCCGAGCTGAATCTCTGAACAGAGAGTAGGAGATTCCGTGTCGCCCCCGTAAGGGGCCTAAGGAAGGGCCTGAACGACCACGTTTCGTATCAGGCTAAATCAGGGTGGTACCACGGAGCGCCGGTCAAGCCTTCGTCCCTGGGTCACTAAGGGGCCGAAGGCTTTTGTGTTTCTAGAGGGAGAAAGGTGGCACCATGGCACGCATGATCAGAATTTTCGACACGACCTTGAGAGACGGCGAACAATCGCCGGGCGCCAGCATGAACGTGGAGGAGAAGGTCATGGTGGCCAAACAGCTGGCGAGGCTCGGTGTCGATATCATCGAAGCAGGATTTGCGTACAGTTCGCCCGGAGACTTTGAGGCGGTTCACCGGATTGCTCAGGAAGTCGAAGGGCCGACGATCTGCAGCCTTGCGCGTGCGCGTCCGGAAGATATTGATCGGGCCTGGGAGGCGTTACAAGGGGCGCCGAAGGTGCGTATCCACACGTTTTTGTCGACATCCGATATCCATCTCAAGCACCAGTTTCGGATGACACGGGAACAGGCGAAGCAGCGCGCCGTGGAAATGGTCCAGCGGGCTCGCGGGTATGTCGATGACGTCGAGTTTTCGCCGATGGATGCCAGCCGGTCGGACCCATCATTTCTGTATGAAGTCATCGAGGCGGTCATTGCCGCAGGGGCAGGAACCATCAATATTCCTGACACGGTGGGCTATGCCGTGCCCCAGGAATTCGGTGCGCTGATCAAGGGCATTTGCGAGAAGGTTCCCAATTCCAAGCAGGCAATTATTTCCGTTCACTGTCACAACGATTTAGGCGTTGCAGTTGGGAACAGCTTGGCAGCCATCATGAATGGGGCCGGTCAGGTCGAGTGTACGATCAACGGAATAGGGGAGCGGGCGGGCAATACGTCGCTGGAGGAAATCGTCATGGGGCTCCGGACCCGGAAGGATTTCTATCAAGCCGATACGGGAATCCGGACCGAAGAGATTGCGAAGACCAGTCGCTTGGTCAGCAAGATCACGGGAATGGTCGTGCAACCCAATAAGGCGATCGTCGGGGCCAACGCCTTTGCCCATACGTCAGGCATTCACCAGGACGGCTTACTCAAAGACAAGACGACGTATGAAATCATGCGACCGGAGTCGATCGGGCTGGTGGAAAGCCAGATGGTAATGGGAAAGCTCTCTGGTCGGCACGCCTTTCGTCAGCGATTGGAAGAGTTGGGATATCAGCTCAGTGATGAAGAGGTCAATCATGCGTTCGAACGGTTCAAGAAATTAGCTGATCAAAAGAAAGAGATTTTCGAGGAAGACCTCGAAGTCATTGTCTCTGAGGAATTGTCAAAGATGGCCGACCGTATCACATTGAAGACATTGCATGTCTCGAGCGGCACCAACCAGGTTCCGACTGCCACGGTCGAACTGGAGCTTGATGGAACAGCCATGGCGCAAACCGGCACCGGTGATGGACCGGTGGATGCCGTCTATCGCACGATCGCGGCGATCACGCAAACCAAGAGCCAATTGCTGATGTATGTCGTGAAAGCCATCACAGGCGGCACGGATGCGCAAGGAGAAGTGTCAGTGCGGGTTCAAGAGGACGGTCGGACCGTCACCGGTCACGGGGCCGATACCGACATCATCACCGCCTCCGCCCGCGCCTATCTCAACGCTTTAAACAAGCTCGCTTACCTGGCGACGAAACAAGCGCAAGGGGAACGGAAGGTGAACTTGATTTGACGAGGATTCGCACGGTACAGTTTTCAATCCTAGGGCTGAACGACATCCTTGGAAGGAGACTGGGCCGTGTGGAAGGTTTCGCTGGGAGACCGGCCGGAGTTTTTAGCCGGCGATCATACCAGTTTGCGAGAGATCTTTCATCCTGCGAAGCACCCGCTTGAGTTGGGCTATAGCCTTGCCCATGGACGATTGAGCCCAGGGCAACGGTCGAAACGACATATCTTGACCTCGTCCGAGGTCTACTACTTTCTTGCCGGCCAAGGGCAAATTTCGATTGATGGCCGAGTTACGCAGATCGAAGCGGGAACGACCGTCTATGTTCAGCCTGGAGGGGAGCAGTATCTCGAGAATACGGGAGCCGTCGATATTGAGTTCTTGTGTCTGGTGGATCCCGCCTGGCGCGAGGAAGATGAAACCGTATTGGAATAAGCCATAGATTGATTGTCCGATCGAAAGGAGCCGCAGTGAAGGCCAAGATTGCAGTGTTAGCCGGCGACGGCGTGGGGCGTGAAATCGTTCCGGAAGCCGTCAAAGTCCTCAAGGTGATCGCGGAGAAATTCGGCCATACGTTCGAATTTGCGACGGCCGATATCGGGGGGCAGGCGATCGATAAGTTGGGTGTGCCCTTGCCGAACGATACGCTGACGCTTGCCAAGCAAAGTGACGCAGTCCTATTGGGAGCAGTCGGAGGTCCTCGCTGGGAGAGTTTGGAATACAGTCTCAGGCCGGAACGTGCCCTCTTGGGAATTCGGGAAGCCCTAGGCCTCTATGCCAATCTGAGGCCGGCGAAGGTGTATTCCAACCTTGTGGATGCCTCCACGTTGAAGCGGGAGGTCATTGAAGGAATCGACATCCTCGTGATTCGTGAACTTACGGGTGGCATCTACTTCGGCAAGCCCAAAGGCATTGAAAAGCTGCCGAACGGCCAGGAGCGGGGAGTCAATACGGAAGTCTATACCACGGAAGAAATTCGTCGGATTGCCAAGGTGGCGTTCGAAGCGGCCAGGAAACGGCGCAAGAAAGTGACCTCGGTAGACAAGGCCAATGTGTTGGAATCCTCCGAGCTGTGGCGCAAGGTCGTCGTCGAGGTCCATGGGGACTATCCGGACGTCGAGCTGGGGCATATCTATGTCGATAATGCCGCCATGCAACTGGTCAGAAATCCACGCCAGTTTGATGTCCTGCTCTGCAACAACATGTTCGGAGACATTCTCAGCGATGAAGCGGCTATGCTCACTGGTTCGATCGGCATGTTGCCTTCGGCCAGCATCGGGGCCAAGGTCGGTCTATTCGAGCCGATTCACGGAAGCGCCCCTGACATTGCGGGAAGAAATATTGCCAACCCGATTGCCACCATCGCGTCAGCGGCCATGATGTTGTCCTATGCCTTTCAGCTTGAGAAGGAAGCTGAAACCATCGAGCAAGCCATCGTGAAAACGCTCGACCTCGGCTATCGCACTAAAGATATCCAAAGTTCAGGGACGCAGCTCGTCGGGACGATCGAGATGGGCGAGGCGATTCTCAAGAACCTCAACGTGTAAGTGGTGTCGATTCGTGGCAGCGATCCTTTCTACATGGACGATCAGGACATTGGCCGGCAACGGCGTATCCGGCTACTCGGGAGACGGCGGATCTGCGTCGCTAGCCTGTCTGAACGAACCCAAAGGGGTTGCGCTCGATTGCCATGGCAATGTGTATGTGGCCGATTCGGAAAATCACGTCGTTCGAAAAATTGATCGAGGGACCGAGGTGATTTCGACCATCGCCGGCCAATCAGTTTCCGACAATGCGGAGATGAGCAACCGTTCAGATGGCATTTCCATGGTGACGGAGGAAGATCCTCTCGCCGATGGGGATCCCACAGAGAGCAGCCAATCCGCCTACAGCCAACATTCCGATTTAAGCGGAACGGTTCGGTATTGGACGAAGAGCACGTCTTCCAGCATGCGGTATGGGGGAGATGGGGAGGCTGCAGTATGCGCACGCCTCAATTTCCCGACTGCGGTGGCGGTTGATCGAGCAGGGAATATCTATATTGCCGACACGATGAATCATAGGGTCAGGATGGTCGAGGCGGCGACTGGCATCATCAGCACGCTGGCTGGGACCGGTCAAGCGGGGTTCTCCGGCGACGGAGGACCGGCCGATCAGGCTACGCTCAACGAACCAGCCGCGCTGATCATCGACGAGAGGAACAGGCTGTACATTGCCGACCAATCCAATCACCGTATCCGAATGATCGACTTGAACAACGGTCTGATTCAGACCATTGCCGGAACCGGAGCTACCACATACGACGGCGATGGAAAGCCGGGGATTGATGCAGCACTTGCTGGGCCGAGTGGATTAGCGCTGGCCGATGACCTGCTCTATATCGCCGATACCTTCAATGGACGAATTCGGTGCCTTCACCTCACGTCCGGAGAGATTTCTACCGTGGCGGGTGACGGGGCGGCGTATCGATATGAGTCGCCTTCCGATCCCCCGTCGCCGAGCCTCGCGCGCCCGACGGGAATCGCGGTTGGTCCTACCGGAGATCTTTTCTTGACCGATTCAGACAATCACCTCGTTCGACGTTGGGATCAGGCTTCTGGAACGGCGATCTGCTTGGCCGGGAACGGTGCCGCCTCGTATTCTGGTGATGGCGGCGCTGCACAAGACGCCGGTCTCTGCTACCCCTTCGGCATCGCCGTCGATTGCGACGGATCGTTGTTGGTGGCCGACACATTTAATCATCGCATTCGCATCTTGGCCTTAGAATAGGAACCACATGATCACGAAGAAACAAGGGTATACGGTCGCGATCCTTGGCGCGACCGGGGCGGTCGGGAAAGAAACACTCGAGATTTTGGAAGAACGCAAGTTCCCGCTCCAAAGCTTGAAGCTCTTCGCGTCAAAGCGGTCGGCAGGGGAGATGATGACGTGCCAGGGGAGAGAGTGGCAGGTCGAAGAACTAAGCGAATCGACATCGTTCGACGGTGTAGATCTTGCGTTTATCTCTGCGACCGATGCGATTAGTAAAGAATATGGTCAACGTTTGGGAGCAGCCGGTATTGCCGTGATCGACGACAGCGCCGTGTTCCGCATGGACGATCAGGTTCCTCTGGTGGTCCCTGAGGTGAATGCCTCTGCTTTGCGGGAGATGCCTCGTGGGATCGTCTCCATTCCAAACTGTACGACCACTCCGTTGGTCATGGCGCTCAAACCCCTCCATGACGCCGTCGGAGTAAAACGTGTCGTGGTCACGACCTTTCAGTCCGTCTCAGGGACCGGTGCTGCGGCCATGGACGAACTCATGGACCAAACCAAAGATCTGTTGGCGTTTCGAGACGTGACCGCCAAAGTCTATCCCTACCAGATCGCCTTTAATCTCTTGCCGCATATCGGGTCGTTCAGCGACGGAGGGGACTGTTCGGAAGAAGTGAAGATCGCGAAGGAAACGAGGAAGATCCTCGGCGCCGCACATTTGCGAGTTACGGCGACGACAGTGCGAGTGCCTGTGTTGCGTTGCCACTCTGAAGCGATCAACGTGGAATTGGAACGCCCACTGAACGCGAATGACGCGCGGGCCGCGCTGGCAGCCATGCCGGGTGTGATCGTCTACGACGATCCGGTCAAGAAACTGTATCCCATGCCGCTCGACGCAACCGGGAAAGATGAAGTCTACATCGGCCGAGTCCGGGAAGACGAATCGATCACCAACGGGCTCAATTTGTGGGTCGTCTCCGATAATCTCCGGAAAGGCGCGGCGCTCAACGCCATTCAGATCGCCGAATGCCTGGTGAACGGCTAACATCGCGATCTGCGTTGGGGCATCGGTGGGGCACTCCGCCAGGCGGGATGAAACGTGATGCCGGAATGGGAGACCATCGGGAAAATCTTGGTCGGAGTCGGGTGTGGAATCGTGGGGCTCGGTCTTCTTTTCATCCTGGCCGACCGCATCCCCTGGCTCGGAAACGTTTTTGGGTGGTTCGGGAAGCTCCCGGGTGATATATCCATCAAACGCGACAATGTCAGCTTCTATTTTCCTATCGGGACGAGCATCGCCCTTAGTGTCCTGTTGAGTCTGCTATTCTATTTTCTAGGATGGTTCTTTCGCAGATAATTCCAAGAAGAGGTTGGGCTATCGTTGCCGGGCTGGTGCTCAGCTTCGGCTCGATCACGGTGCCGGAGGTCGAAGCGGCTCCGTGGATTCGTGTGCTGCTGTCTTCTGATGTCAAAGAACTGGAGGTTGCCAGTGATCAGGTCATCTGGGCAACCGACCACTATGATCGGACATGGTCGTATCAGCCAACGGTGCGGATCACCGTGCGGGACCGCACGTTGCTGCTGAATGGCCAGCCAGTGCCGACTCATGACCTCACTCTGCGAGCAGGAAGTCAAGATCTTAAGCTCCGAATCCAGCAAAATGGTACTCGTAATCGGCTTCATGCCGTAGCAGAAAAAGATGCATTACAGGTCAGCGGAGTGATTCAACTCCTCTGGCGAGGAAAGCGGCTGCTTCTCATCAACTCCGTGGAAATTGAGGAGTACGTGAAGGGTGTAGTGCCTGCGGAGGTCAACTCCGCGTGGCACCGTGAGATGCTCAAGACTCAAGCCGTTGCCGCTCGAACTTACGCGCTCTACCAACATATGCTGAGTGTGTCGCGGGACTATGATGTGGTGGCCGGTATTCAGGATCAGGTCTACCGCGGACGACGGGGCATCGATACTCGGGTGGTGAATGCCGTGGAAGCGACGCGTGGGTTGGTGGTGACGCACAGCGGGACGCCGATTTACGCTGCGTTTTCATCGACGGCCGCTGGCGCGACGGAAGACGCGATGAATGTGTGGGCCAAAGATCTTCCGTACTTGAAGGGTGTTGAGTGTCCATTCGACATCGAATCACCGTTTTATCAATGGAAAGCCTCATTTAAGCTCGATACGCTGGAGAAGAACCTACGGAAGCACGGATTTTCTCTCGGCTCCATCCAGGAGATTTCCCCGCTCGCCTACAGCCGCGCCGGACGAGTCGCCACGTTGCGGATTCTGCATTCCGAGGGTGAGCTGGTCATTCGAGGAGAAGATCTTCGTAGGGCGGTGGGATATACGGTGGTGCCGAGTACTCAGTTCAAGATTGAGTCGATCGACCACGATGTCAACCTGTCCGGATACGGAGCGGGACATGCCGTTGGTCTCTGTCAATGGGGCGCTAAAGAGCTCGCGGATCTCGGGTACTCGTTCGCGAGCATTCTCAACTACTACTATCCTGGTACGAAGTTGCTCGATCTATCCTTGACACAGCCTCCCCCTGATCCGTCGGCCGCTCCGTCATAAATGCGACTCTCCGACTTCGAATTTCCGTTCGATCCTGCGCTTGTTGCCTCACAACCGGTTTCTCCTCGCGACCGGGCACGATTGCTGGTGCTGGATCGTGCCACCCAACAGTACACCCATCGACAGGTCACGGACCTCTCAGATGTGCTGAGACCAGGTGATCTCCTCGTGTTAAACGACACACGAGTCTTGGCTGCACGCGTGCCGGGAGTCAAAAGATCGACTGGGAAGCCGGTAGAGGTGTTGTTTGTGAGAGAGCTGGAGGCAAAGCGGTGGGAGATTATGGTCAAGGGTTCGTTTCGAGTCGGACAGGTCATCGAATTCGATCTAGACTCCCGCGTGACGATCGTCAAGCGAGATGCCACAGGGACGGAGGCCATGGTGGAGAGCCCGTTCCCGGTCACCAGATTATTTGATGAACATGGATCGATGCCGCTTCCCCCATATATCAAGCGTGCGCCGACTCAAGAAGATCGCCAGTGGTATCAAACCGTCTTTGCAAGACAAGCTGGTGCGATCGCTGCGCCGACGGCAGGACTACACTTTACGGAAGAGTTGTTTCAACGGCTGAGTGACTTAGGGATCAAGGTTGCGACCGTGACGCTTCATGTCGGTCCAGGTACATTTAAACCAGTGACGGTAGACCGGATTGAGGATCACCAGATGGGGGCTGAACGATTCGCGATCAGCGACGAGACGGTGAAGGCAATCCAGACAACCAAAGCGGCCGGTGGACGGGTCGTGGCCGTCGGGACGACGGTCGTCCGTACGCTCGAAACCGTCATGAGAGAAAATGGGGAGATGGTTCCCATATCCGACGAGAGCCGGCTCTTCATTACACCGGGTTTCCAGTTCAAGGTCGTCGATGCGCTCATGACGAATTTCCACCTTCCTAAAACGACACTCCTCATGCTGGTGTCAGCCTTCGCCGGAATCGAGCCGATTCGCAAAGCCTACGAAGAGGCAGTCAAAGAACGCTATCGCTTCTACAGCTATGGCGACGCGATGCTGATTCTCTAGCAGGATGCTGAAAAAGCCCGCCAGCGGCGTTCTCGCGTCGCTCAGAGGCTCAACGTACCGAAGCGTACGCCTCGCCTCTTCGCTCGCTGCGGCCTTGCTGAGCAGCCTTTTTGAGCATCCTGCAGGGGTGGTTAGTGCATCCATGACCTCGATATTCATGATGGTTACAAAGGCCAGAATGAGTGTTTCGGGACCTGCTTGTGGCCCTACCTTCTTGTGTCTTCTGTTCCAAGATGGGCCGTAATCCACTCGTCGTCAAGCTCAGATCATGGGCGAAGCCTTCATGCTAGGTGGATCTTTGCCTTTCTTAGGTGAGCGAGTAGAATGCGCCCTTACGTATCGACCCTGGTTATTCTGATAGCGCCATGGCCACAATCTATCTTTCATCGACCTATGAAGACCTGAAAGACCACCGCCGTGTGGTCTACGAGGCGCTGCGTAAGGCAGGGCATCAGGTCGTTGCGATGGAAGACTACGTTGCGACGGATCAACGGCCGATCGAGAAATGTCTTAAGGATGTGGAGAAGGCGGATATCTATGTCGGGCTCTTTGCGTTCCGTTACGGGTATCGGCCTCCATCAGAGCACAGTAACCCGCACGGTCTCTCCATCACGGAGCTGGAATATCGTTGCGCAGAATCCAGCAAGAAGCCCTGCCTGACGTTCATTGTTCATGACACGACGCCCTGGTCGCGTATCTTCGATGATGCCCTTACAGGAGATGATCGAGGTGAGCGTATTAAGGCACTGCGGCAGCACTTGCTGACCGAGAAGCTGGCCAGCCAGTTCTCCTCCCCACATGAACTCAGCACACTTGTGCTTGCAGCGGTCACGAAGTATCTGGATGCGCACAAGCAGCTGGAATCGGAAAAGAACCAGGCATCAGTCGAAGCCGCCACCTCCTGGGATATCGAGAAAGACGGCTCCCCATATCCTGGGCTGATGCATTTCACTCGTAAGTACGCGCCGGTTTATTTCGGACGTGACTTGGAGATCGGTGAGATCCTCGATCGTGTGCGAGAGCCGGAAGGTCGCTTCCTGCTGATCGGCGGAGCCTCCGGCAGCGGCAAGTCGTCGCTGGTCGATGCCGGTGTCCTGCCACGCATTGAACAGCATGGGATCGGAGGGAAAACCTATACCTGTGTGCGCATGTTACCCAGCGAGGGGAGCCACCCGTGTGATGCGTTGCTGCGACCCCTGCATGCCCATGCGGAACGCGCGGGCATAAAGCCCTATCAAGTCGCAGAACACCTGAGCATACATCCAGAAGATCTCTCTCAGCATCTCCAAGACATCGTCACGAAGGGCTTGAACACCGATGGGTTGATGCTGTTCGTCGACCAGATGGAGGAGCTGTTTACCGTGCGTGATCAGACCCACGCCCACGCGTTTCTGTCCGCACTGTCTCAGGCGGCCCAAGAGGCCCACATTCATGTCATCGCGACGATTCGGAGTGATTTCTTGCCGCACTGCCATGAACATCCGGATTTGCTGAAGGTGCTGAACGGGCGAGGGTACTATGCGCTTGCCGCACCGGATGGCCGCAGTCTCCACGACATGATTGCCAAACCGGCCCACTGCGCGGGCCTTACGATTTCCGACCGGCTGGTGCGGCGGCTCGTGGCGGAGGTGGAACAGGAGCGGGGCAGTTTTCCGCTGCTCGCCTTCGCCTTACAGCAATTGTTCGACAAGCGAGAGGGTGATGAACTGACGGAGGCCGCGTTCGATCACATGGGTGGGCTCACTGGAGCCATTCGGACGCATGTCGCATCCGTGGAGAACAAGATCGGCAAGGTCACAGGGGCCGATGATGGACAGGTCTATGCGAAGCTCTTTGCCTCCCTCGTCGTGGTCACGATGGATCGAACACCGACCCGGAAACGCGCATTGAAAAAGGGTTTTGATGCCACGATGCAATCCGTGATCGAGCTCTTAACCAATGAGCGATTGCTCATTGCTGAAGGAACTGAACAACAAAGCCTGGTAGCGGTCGCGCATGAAAAGCTCTTTGAGGGCTGGCCGAAACTGGCGGGGTGGATTGAGGCCAATCGGGAGCAGTTGTTTGTACTGTGGCGGGCGGAGAGCGAAGCAGGTGAGTGGGAACGGCACGGATATGATCTCAACTATTTGTGGCCTGCAGAGCGTCTCAAAAAACTCCGAGAGATCCTCGACGGTCCGGGGCATGAGGCAGTGCATCACCCCGTACGGCGGTATGCGGCACCGCAGCACACGCTCATCGAATGCCTTCAGGACGCGTCGCTCTCTCACACAGACCGGCTGAAGATCGGTCAGTATCTAGCCGCGCTCGGCGATCCACGTCCTGGGGTTGGTCTATGTTCAGATGGCGTGCCTGACATCGTGTGGGTCGAGATTCCTGGAGGCAAGATCAAGCTCGAAGAGGTTGACCATGTGTTCCAGGTGAAGCCTTTCAAGATAGCCAAATACCCAGTGACCAACGCCCAATTCCAAGCGTTTCTGGAGGCAGCGGATGGGTATCAGAACGATGAATGGTGGGAGGGCATTCAACATCAGGAGGTGGCGCAGTCATCATGGTCGGAGGCCAACTCTCCTCGAGAGACGGTGTCCTGGTATGAGGCCGTCGCCTTTTGCCGGTGGCTGAGTATCAAGGTCAGTGGACAAGGCGGGACCAGTGTCAGTATTCGTCTTCCCACCGAATGGGAATGGCAACAGGCGGCGACAGGGGGCGATTCACAGCGCGAGTATCCGTGGAAAGGCGGCTGGAACGCAGCCCGATGTAACAGCGAGGAAAGTAGGTTGAGGCAGACGACCGCGGTCGGGATGTATCCACAGGGAGCCACGCAACAAGGTGTGTTGGATATGGCCGGCAACGTCTGGGAGTGGTGTCTTAATGAGTACGCGAGCCCTGAACAGCCGAAGGCAGTGCGTATCGACAAAGAAGGCGACTTCCGTGCTTTCCGGGGCGGCTCCTGGTACAACGGACCGGTGAACCTGCGTGCATCAAACCGGGGCAGTTACGGCGCCGGCTACCGGTACAACGGCATCGGGTTCCGTCTGGCCCAGGACCTTGAGTCCTAACCCTGTGCGCTTTGTCCTTTGACCCTTTGCCTCTTTAAGTTTCCGGTGCGTTCATTCTGGTCCGACGCGAGGTTGTGTCAACGTTATTGTGCATACGCTAAGGAGTCGTGGTCATGAAAAAAATATCAGAATCATCAGTGCGCGACTGGCGAATCGGAAAGAAAAAGGCCGTTACCAGAAAGCGTAAGATTGACTATTCAGACATTCCCTCGCTGTCCGATAGACAATTGGCATCGATGCGTCGGATTGGACGATCGCCATTGGGCGAAGAGCCCAGGCAACTGATTGCGATTCGGCTCGACTCGAAGGTGCTTCAATGGCTCAAGGCGCTTGCAGCCAAACGACAGGTACCCTATCAGTCCCTGATTAATGACTTGCTGGCGAATGAAATGCGGAAGGCAAGTTAAGTTGACCGTTTGCCCAATACTATGCCAAGGCATGCGATGGCGTTGAATGTTTGTGATGGCAGCTGAGGGCATCGAAGGCTTGGACCAAGGAGCCTCTGAGGTTTCAATTACAGCAGCTCCCGGCGGATGGTGATCGGCAGCTTGGCCTTCATGGACTGCTGGAATGAGACCAGCGCCCGTTGTTGCTTCTGCAACAGCATGTCATCTAGCACGCGCTGCCTGGAGTCAGCCCCCTTGGTCGGGTCAGAATCCGGAGGTCGTGCCATGAGCAACTGCCCTTCTTCGATCTCGGACGGGGTCAATGCGACGGAATCCCGCACGATCATCCTGGCCTTGTTGGCTAAGACTTCCTGGTGTTGGATCGCTTCGAAGGCGGCCGGTGTGAGGTGATTGGCGGCCAGGATGCGCTTGTAGAGCTCAGGGTCGAACGCCCCGTTCTTCTGAAAAACCGGAGTCTGCATGATGAGCTCGCGCAAGTCTGCGTCGGAGACGCGCACGCCCATCTCTTCGGCCGCGATAATCCAGACGCGACTGTCGACGAGTTGGCCGATGACAAAATCTTTAAACTCTTCGTCCTTGAACTCGGTCTTGACGTTGTCTTTGTAGATGCGGTGCATGTTTTCGTAGGTGCGTCTGAATTCATCGAGCGAAACGCTTTGCTCGCCGACTTTTGCGACAGGTCCGCCGGCATCTTCTCCAAACCCCCACCAGCCCATCGTGATGACGAAGGCCGCGGCGAGAATAATCATGATGGACTTGAGCAGCCAGGGGTAGTTGTGGGCGGCATCGCGCATTGTTTTAATCATCTCGATCCTCGTCTAGGTGAAAAAAAACAGTCTACTGAATTGCCAAAGTAGAAGGCAAGAGAGTTAGCCCTCTCCCTCCACCTTGCTCTGAGGGGATAGGCATAGTGGGCAGCCAACGATGGTACATGCCAGTTCCACCAGCGGAAGGTTGTATCCCGGTTGAGCTGGTTCAGAGTGGCCCGGAGGGGCTGTGAAAAAGATTCGCTCTTTATTTGTGCAAGATGATGCGTTTTGTTATACTTTGCGACACATTAGCAAGGAGATCCCTTGGCAGGGGAGGGGCCAACCTCGACGTCGCTGGAATCACGAATCTATCCGAAGGCCCATGTTCTGAATCGATTCATCGCGAAGTTGATCGATCTATTCATCGTGGTTGCCGCAGGCGAGATCGCTTCGCCGGTCGGCTTTCTTTCCGGTCTGGCCTACATTTTGATCGCCGATGGATTCGCGGGCGGAAAAAGTATCGGCAAACGGTTGGTCGGCTTGCAAACCATACGATTGGACGGTCGGGACACCGCCGGATTCCGAGAGTCGATCATTCGGAATTTGCCTCTGGGTGGGGCGCAGCTCGCCTATGCCGTTCCGTATATCGGATGGCTGGCGTCTCTCGCTATTTTAGGGTTCGAGAGTTTTCTCATCATCGGAAATGAACAAGGTCGTCGGTTGGGCGATGAAGTGGCCGGGACACAGGTCTTGGATGCCGGACAGCTCGCCATTCCGGATTAGGTAACGCATTCACCACACACTGGTCGGACGGTCGCACGTTCGGCCAAGCTGAAGGGAGAGACACCGTGGGGTTCCCGGGAGATGTATTCGGTTGGTTCTCCGACGACCTGGCCATTGATTTAGGCACCGCGACCACTCTCGTGTACGTGCACGGAAAAGGGATCGTCCTCAACGAGCCCTCCGTCGTCGCGGTGGAAAAGAAAAGTGAAAAGGTGCTGGCGGTCGGAGCTGACGCCAAAAAAATGCTTGGCCGGACACCGGGAAATATCGTCGCGGTTCGACCGATGAAGGAAGGGGTGATCGCCGACTTCGAAATGGCTGAGCAGATGCTCAAACATTTCATCCGGAAAGCGCACAATCGAAGCGCGTTTGTCAGACCCCGGATCATCATCGGTGTCCCCTCCCGCATCACGCAGGTGGAACAACGGGCGGTGCGTGATTCCGCTGAACTCGCCGGAGCGCGGGAAGTCTATCTGATCGAAGAGCCGGTCGCGGCGGCGATCGGCTCAGGACTTCCGATCACGGAGCCGTCGGGTAATATGGTCGTCGATGTCGGAGGGGGAACGACGGACATCGCCGTCATCTCTCTGGGCGGGATCGTGTACAGTGAGTCCGTCAAGGTCGCCGGTGATCGCATGGACGAAGCGATCATGAATTACATCAAGAAGAAGTACAATTTATTGATCGGCGAGCATATGGCGGAGCGTATCAAGTTCGAAATCGGCTCGGCCTATCCGTTTGAAGAGCGAAAGACCATGATGATCAAAGGCCGGGATTTGATCTCCGGTATTCCTCGGACGTTGGTCATCGACGACGCGGAGGTCCGTGAGGCGCTGCAGGAACCAATCGGGACGATCGTGAATGCCATCAAGATCGCACTTGAAAACACCCCGCCGGAGTTGGCTGGGGACATCATTGATCGTGGGATCGTGCTGACCGGAGGCGGCTCTCTCCTCAAGGGCATGGATACACGATTCCGCGAAGAAACGAACTTGCCGATCATTACGGTGGACGATCCGCTCACCTCCGTGGTGTTGGGAGTGGGCAAGATTTTGGACGAGCTGGATCTCCTTCGGAAAGTATCGGTCATGTCGCAAGCGAATAACCTTCGGTAACGATGCCATCCCTCATGCGGATGGTCAATTTCCGCCTCACCTACAACGCTCGGCGCGTGGCCCTTGGGCTCGCCGTCATTCTGGTTCTCGGGTTCCTTCTGCTACCCAACCAACTTCAATCGGTGTTCCAGGCGGTCGGGAGTCCCTTCGGATGGATCATCAGCTGGCCATTGCAAGCTGTCTCCGCCGTTCATGATCGGATTGGGGGCGTATGGGGGCATTACGTGGCGCTCCAAGGGGTTGAAGAAGACAACCGGCAGTTGCGGAGGGAGCTGGACCTGCTCAAAGAACACAATGGGCAGCTGAGAGAGTCGGCAGCGGCGACCCAACGACTCGCGGCCTTATTGGAGTTCAAGCAACTCGCTCTCCCGACGCTGGTCGCGGCGCAAGTGATCGGGCGCGATACCGGTAATTGGTACAAAACCATTATCCTGAACAAGGGCACATCGGATGGTCTGGACTCCGACCAAGGCGTGATTACTCCGGCCGGGGTCGTAGGTCGGATTGTGAAGACCACGTCCTCCACCGCTGTCGTCCTGCTGCTGACTGATCCCAACAATGCGATCGCCGGATTGATTCAACGCACGCGAGATGAAGGCATCGTTGAGGGGACTACGCACGGAACGGCCCAACTTAAATACATCCCGTTGTTGTCAGATGCGAAGGCCGGTGATCGGGTCGTCACATCGGGATTGGTCGGAGGCTTCCCCCGTGGCCTGGCACTCGGCACGATCACGCGCATTAACAAAGAGGACGAAGCGCTGTTTCAATCTGCAGAGCTGGTGCCTGAAGTTGACCCGAATCATGTGGAGGAGGTGCTTGTCATCCTCCCGACCTCCTTTCCGACAGAGGCTCAACGGCTGGGGGCTCCGAAGACTAAACGATGAAAACGCTGAGCTATCTCCTTCTGATCACCGCGCTCGTCTCGGTCCAGTCCGTGCTGCTGCCTCACCTCAGTCTATGGGGTGTGAAGCCGGATCTTGGGTTTGTTGCCGTCTGTCTCATTGGACTGTTAGGCGGCGAGCTGGAGGGACTGCTGTTTGGTCTCGTGTTGGGTTGGGCGATGAGCCTCTATTCCGCCCAGGACGTCCTCTCTGCAGTCGTGATCAAGGGGGCTGTAGGATTCGTGGCGGGACTGGCCGGTCGGCAGGTGGCATTTCTGACTCCTATTGTGTTGGTGCTGGGGCTCCTCGGCATTTCGTGCGTGGTTGGCCTCATTACCCCCCTCGTGCTACGGCTGAGCGAGCAGCAAGATCTGTGGTGGGCTCTGTGGACGATCGTGCTGCCTCAAGCCGTGCTGGATGCGGTGATCGGCGGAGCCGTCTACTGGTTCATCAGCAATTATTTGAGCCTTGAGCAGTGGGGCTCCGAATATCGGGTGTAGGATTTCCGCATGTTGTCGTCGAGTTTTCCGGAAACAGAGTTTGGCGATCTCCATCGCAGGTTGTTCGCGCTGCGTATCGGACTGATACTGGTGGTGGGGCTCTTGGGCCTTCGCCTCTGGCATCTGCAAATTCTTGAAGGGCCGTATTATCGGGACCTCTCAGAAAACAATCGAACCAGGCAGGTCCTGCTTGAACCGGCTCGTGGCCTGATCTATGACCGCAACGGCGTTCTGCTGGCCAACAATGTGCCGAGCTTCAGCCTGTATGTGATGTTGGAAGATGTGAAGGATCGCGAAGTCTTGATTCAGCAGCTCACGGAGTTGTTGGGCTTCGACCCCGCGCTCGTGAGAAAAAAAATGTCGACCAAAGGCAGCAAGCTCCTTCCGCGCAAAATTAAAGATCGGATGAGCTTGCGCGATGCCACGCTCGTTGAAGCTCGTCGTCTCGACATGCCCGGCGTCATGATCCAGGTCGAGTCGCAACGCAATTATCCAGGCGGTGTGATTGCCTCGCACTTGCTGGGCTATGTCGGAGAAATTTCGGCGGATCAGCTTGAGAAACCGGAATTTGCCGATCTTCACCAGGGCAGCATCGTGGGGCAATATGGCATTGAAAAGTCGTTCGATCGGCATATGCGGGGCTTGGCCGGTCAGAAAAATGTGGAAGTCGACGCGCTGGGTCACGAAAAGAAATCGTCGGTCGTCGACAAGCCGGAGGCGGGGAACGATCTGTATCTGACCATTGACGTGCGGCTTCAAAAGCTTGCCGAGGATCTGTTGGGGGACGAGCAGGGTGCCATCGTGGCGATCGATCCGACCAACGGCGACATTCTCGCCATGGCCAGTCGGCCCGCCTTCGACCCCAACGTGCTCTCACGGGAATTGACCTCGAAGCAATGGGTTGAAATCGTGCAGGACGAAGGGCGTCCGCTGAATAATCGTGCCTCCCAAGGTCAGTATCCTCCCGGGTCCACGTTCAAGATTCCGATGGCCGTTGCGGCCCTGGAAACCAAGACGATGTCGCCGTCCAGTACCGTTCATTGCACCGGTGGGTATCAGTTCGGCAAGCGACTCTACCGGGACTGGAAAGCCGGTGGGCATGGGTATGTCGATCTCCACGAGGCGTTGGTCCATTCCTGCGACGTGTACTTCTATTCGGTCGGACAACGGCTGGGTATCGATGTGATCGCGGAGTTTGGAACGGAGTTTGGGCTTGGGCACGCAACGGGCGTGGAATTGCCGTCGGAACGATCCGGCATCATGCCGACGCCCGCCTGGAAACAAAAGGTCAAACATGAACAATGGTTGCCGGGCGAGACTATTTCGGCCTCCATCGGACAGGGCTTTGTGACGGTGACGCCGTTGCAGATGGCGAGCATGATGGCCACCGTCGCCAACAACGGAGTCAATTATCGTCCTCGTTTGGTGCGAGCCGTCATGGATCGTGCGACGGGTAACCTGCAAGAGTTTCCGGCGGTTCCTCGTGGGAGAGTCAAAGCGAAACCCGAGACGTTCCGGATCATTAAATCGGCCTTGGCTGAGGTCGTGACGAAGGGAACTGCGACGAGAGCCAAGTCATCCGTGGTGGCGATCGGGGGAAAGACGGGCACGGCTCAAGTGGCTGCACTTCGAACCGGGCCGGAAGAAAGTATTCCCAAGAAGTTTCGTGATCACGCCTGGTTTGTGGCGTTTGCACCGGTGGAAGCACCCAAGATTGCGGTGGCGGTGTTAGCCGAGCATATGGGGCATGGGGGGGCCGCGGCGGCGCCGCTCGCGAAAGATGTCATTGAAGCCTACATGACACTGATACAGCCGGCTCCGGTCGTTCTGTCGGAATTGTCCGATGCGACCCGAGCTGAAGCGGGTTCCTCCAACGAGCCATGATCGATCGATTGACAGAGCATCGCGGTCTCGACGCCTTCGATATTCGCTATGTCGGTCTCATGCTGGCTATTCTCGGGATCGGCGTGTTGTCCATTTATAGCGTTACGCAGGGACAGCAGAGCGGCAATACTCCGTACTATCTCAAACAGTTGATGTGGATCGGTTTGGGGGCTGCAGCCTTCCTGATTATGTGGGCCTCGGATTATCACGATCTGGCACGGTTCGCGTACCCGGCCTATGCGTTTATTCTCCTGATGCTGATCTTCGTCCTCTTTGAAGGACGAACGAGCAAGGGAGCACAGCGATGGATCGCGATGGGGCCCTTGAGTTTTCAACCGTCTGAGTTCGCCAAGCTCATCCTGATCTTGGTCTTGGCCCATTACTACACGAAGGCCCCTCGTGTGGGGTGGCTGCAACGGGTCATCGTGCCTGGACTCTTGGTCTTGCCGGGTCTGCTCCTCATCCTGAAGCAACCTGATCTTGGGAGCGGACTGAGCTTTGTCGCAGTCTACGCAGCCATGCTTCTCATGGTAGGCGTTCGCTCTCAAGCCATTGGATTTATTCTACTATTTGGGATTATGCTGTTCCCCTTTGCCTGGGAAGGGGTGTGGGGGTCCTTGCATGATTATCAGCGACAGCGCATTATGGCGTTTGTCGACCCAGGGTATGACCCAGGTGGGAAAGGGTATCATGCCTTGCAATCGAAAATTGCCATCGGTTCGGGCGAGCTCTTCGGCAAAGGACTCCATGGTGGGACACAGAGCCAGCTCAAGTTCTTGCCGGAAGGACATACCGATTTCGTATTCGCGGTCTTTGCTGAAGAATGGGGGTTCATGGGTGTCATGCTCCTTCTGGGGCTGTTTGTAGGGTTGATCTGGCTCTCGCTGGAGATCGCATCCAAAGCGAAAGATCAGCTGGGCGCGTTGATCGCCGCCGGAATCGTGGCGATGCTCTGTTTCTGTGTCGTGGTCAATATCGGAATGACGGCCGGAATGTTTCCGATCGTCGGCATCCCTCTCCCGTTGGTGAGTTACGGAGGAAGCGCCACGATCATGACCATGGCCTCATTGGGTTTATTGTTGAATGTCAAACGAAAGCGACTGAGCTTATTTTATTGAATGAATACCGAAGGACCAGTGCGACGAGCATCTGTTATTCGGGTCAGATATTACCGAAAACCGACGGAGGGTGGGTGATGAACTCAGGACCTGGGCATCAGCTCGCGTCTTTGGCATGCCCGCTACCGCGACGGTTTTCAGATCAAAGGAGTGTGTATGGGAGTTGAGATTGCGATTACGGTTGCGCGGGAGGAAACTCGCGTCGCTGTCCTTGATGGCGGGGTGGTCACCGATTTGTTCGGCGACCGCGCCAAGCATAAGGATTTTGTCGGCAACATTTATAAGGGACGCGTGGCCAAGGTGTTGCCGGGGATGCAGGCTGCGTTCGTGGATATCGGTCTTGAAAAGGCCGCATTCATGCACGTCTCCGATCTGCTGGAGGATGCGGAACCTGGCGACATGCTGGTTGAGGCGGAAGAAGACGATAAAGATGCGGACATGCTCAGGCCTAAGCGTCAAAGCGCCAAGCCGATCGAGCAACTGCTGAGTGAGGGCCAGGAATTGATGGTGCAGATCTCGAAAGGGCCGATCGGCACCAAAGGATCCCGAGTCACGACCTATGTCTCGCTACCGGGACGCTACCTCGTCTTCATGCCGAACGTCGACCATATCGGCGTGTCGCGGCGTATTCCGCGGGACGAAGAGCGAGCTAGGTTGAAGGAGATCATGCGACGTGTTCGGCGACAGGGTTGCGGGTACATTGTCCGGACCGTCAGCGAGGGAGTCAAAGAAGACGAGCTGAAATCCGACGTCGATTTTCTACACGTCCTCTGGCAGGACGTGTTGACGAAGCGGGAACAATTACCAGCTCCGGCGCTACTCCATTCAGACCTAAGCCTCAGTTTTCGGGTGGTGAGGGACTTGTTTGGAAAGAAAGTCGATCGGCTCTGGATCGACTCGCGGGAAGAATACGAGGCTATCCGCGGGTTTGTGCAACGCTTTTCTCCGGAGCAAACGGCGCGGATTCAGTTTTATGACAAGGAAGAGCCGTTGTTCGATCATTTGGGAGTCGAGCAGGAAATTGCTCGCGCCCTGAGCCGGAAAGTATGGCTCAAGTCCGGTGGCTATCTGGTCATCGACCATACGGAAGCCATGACCGTGATCGACGTGAATACGGGACGCTTTGTCGGGAAGCGCGATCAGGAAGAAACCATCGTACGCAACAATCTTGAGGCGGCTAAAGAAGTCGCCTATCAGCTTAAGTTGCGTGGCATCGGCGGAATCATCATCGTCGACTTTATCGACATGGAGCGAGAGAAGAATCGCGACCGGGTCTACCACGCGTTGGTTGATGCGATGGCGGGCGACAAGGCGAGGACAAGGATCTCTAGAATCTCGGACCTCGGCTTGATCGAGATCTCTCGCGAGCGTGTTCGGGAGGACCTCTTGCGCTCGCTGTCGGAGCCTTGCCGGTATTGCGAAGGTCGTGGGTATACGAAGTCCCCGACGACCGTGGCCTACGAAATCTTTCGAGAAATTCGACGGATTGAGCCTGCTTCGGATCAACAGCGGATCGTCGTGGGCGCCCATCCGACGGTGGCCGAGCTGCTGCAAGATGAAGAGCGTCATGGCATCGAAGTGTTGGAGCGGGATTGTTCAGCGAAGATTATCGTCACGCCGGATGGTCAATTGCATCTTGAACAATACGATCTGGTCGTGCTCTAGAGTTGTCCTGCATCAGCCATTCGTTGCTGCCGGGAGCGTCGGTGCGATGTTCGCGTCCTCCTGCTGAGGTCACCCCTCTCTAAACGAACAGACGTGAGACCAAGATGGATGAAGCCGCACTGACGTCATGGCTCACGCTCGCAGCGATCGACGGTGTCGGGGATCGGACGCTGCTTAAACTGATTCATGCGTTTGGCTCGGCCGACAGCGCCCTTGCTGCGACCGCAGACGAGTTGATTCGCGTCGGTTGTAGCCCAGAACTGTCGGAGGCTATACGGCTCGGGCCTGCTCCGAATATCCGTCAACAGATCGGTCGCCAGGTCAAGACCATCGACCGTCTCAACATCAAAACACTCACTCTGTTTGATCCGTCCTATCCGCCTCGGCTCAGAGCCATCCCCGATCCCCCGCCGCTGCTCTACATAAGCGGGGCGTTGATCCAAGAGGATGAGGTTGCGGTGGCGATTGTCGGTGGACGACGGGCGACCGGGTCCGGCAGAGTGATCACGGAGGGGATCGCCAAAGAGTTGGCGGAGCGTGGGGTCACGATCGTCAGTGGCCTGGCGCGAGGGATTGATGCGGCGGCGCATCGAGGAGCGTTGACGGGAAAGGGCCGAACGATTGCCGTGTTAGGGTGCGGGATCGACCGAACGTATCCGTCGGAACACCACGCACTACGACGGAGTATCGAGTCGCATGGTGCCGTCATCTCGGAACTGCCGATCGGGGCGGCTCCGCATAGCCATCACTTTCCGCGACGGAATCGGATCATCAGCGGACTCTCATTGGGTGTGCTGGTGACAGAAGCGACCACCAACAGCGGCTCACTCATTACGGCCAAGTTGGCATTGGAACAGGGGCGAGAGGTCTTCGCCGTACCCGGGTCAGTCAAGGAAGAAGCTTGTCGGGGATCGAATCGCCTCATTAAGGAAGGCGCCAAACTGATCGAGGGCGGGCAGGATATTGTCGATGAAATTCTTCCTCAAATCGATGGCCGCCAGCGGGCGATGATGCGACTGCATGCCGGACCGATTGAGATGGATGCGCGGATGAGCCAAGAGGATCTTGTGGTGTACGACGTCCTCTCGTACGCCGCGCAATCGGTGGATGCGGTGATCGAACGCACGGGGTTGAGCGCCGCGCAGGTGTCGGCGATTCTCCTCTCGTTGGAATTGAATGGGAAGGTTCGTCAGCTCCCAGGGCAACAATTCATCCGGATGTAGTGGGATGCGACCGCATGTCTTCTGGTTCCTAACCTCATGACGATGGTCGCCGACTGCCATTCTAGTTGCACGAATCACCGAGATTTGATACGGATGATGGGACTGATCCGATGCAGACGGAGTACGCATGGCAAAATCCTTGATCATTGTTGAGTCGCCGACGAAGGCCAGGACGATCACGAAGTATCTGGGTCGTGGCTATACCGTGATGGCATCGGTCGGCCATATCAAAGATCTCCCGACGAGTAAGTTAGGGGTCGATCTGGAGAACGATTTCGAACCCCAGTACGTCACGATCAAAGGAAAGTCGAAAGTATTGTCTGAGATTAAGAAGAAGGCCGAAGAGGCCGACAAGGTGTTTCTGGCCCCGGACCCCGATCGCGAAGGAGAAGCGATTGCCTGGCATCTTGAACAAGAGCTGCTCGGGAAATCAAAGAAGAAAAAGAAAGATACGAAAATCTTCCGGGTCCTGTTCAACGAGATCACGGAGTCTGCGATCAAACGGGCGTTACAATCGCCCGGCGAAATCGATATGAAGTTGGTGAATGCGCAACAGGCTCGCCGAGTCTTGGATCGTATCGTCGGGTATCAAGGCAGTCAACTGCTCTGGAATAAAGTCCGTCGCGGACTCAGTATGGGGCGGGTGCAGTCCGTCGCCATGCGGTTGATCTGTGAACGCGAGGCGGAGCGGGATGCGTTTCGGTCTGAGGAGTATTGGTCGATCACGGCGCTGCTGACCGGGACCAATCCTCCGGCATTCGATGCGAAACTCCACAGTATCAACGGGGAAGAGGCGTCGATTGAAAACGCCGAACAAGCAAGTCGCATCGTCGCCGATATTCAGGGCAAGGCATTCGTGGTCCAGTCGATCGAGCGTCGGGAGAAAAAGCGCAACCCCGTTGCTCCGTTCATTACCAGCCGTCTGCAGCAGGAAGCGTCGAGAAAACTGCACTTCTCACCTAAGAAGACGATGACGCTGGCGCAGCAACTCTACGAAGGGATCGAAATCGGCGCCGAAGGGGCCACGGGTCTCATCACTTACATGAGAACCGATTCACCTCGGATTTCGAACGAGGCGATGGCCGATGCGCGGGAAGTGATTCAGTCGCGATTCGGGGCGAATTATCTTCCTGGAACGCCGAATGTTTACAAGACGTCGAAAGCCGCACAGGAGGCTCATGAGGCGATCCGTCCGACGTCCGCCGCACGTGATCCTGAATCGATCCGTCAATACTTGGATCATGATCAGTACAATCTGTACAAGCTGATTTGGAATCGATTCATCGCCTCGCAAATGGTGCCGGCGATCTTGGATGTGACGCGGATCGATTCAGCACCGGTCGGAACAAGTGAGCGCTATGTCTTCCGTACGACCGGAACCGTCGTGAAATTCCCCGGACACACGATCGTCTACATGGAAGGGGTCGACAAGGACGCGCCATCACAAAAGCCGAAAGCCGATCAGGAAACGGATGACGAGGAGCGCCAGTTGCCGGCCTTGACGGAGGGGGAGCAGTTACGGTTGGTCGAGCAGGAAGGACAGACTGTACCGGGAATGTTGTCTAAGCAACATTTCACGCAGCCGCCTCCTCGATACAATGAGGCGTTGCTGATCAAGGAGCTGGAGGAAAAAGGAATCGGACGACCTTCGACCTATGCTGCGATCATCTCCACCATCCAAGATCGCAAGTATGTGGAAAAGACTGAGGGCCGACTGGTGCCGACTGAAACGGGGAAGACCGTCAACGACTTCCTGCTCAAAGGATTTCCTGAACTCGTCAATGTCGATTTTACGTCCCAGCTTGAAGAACAACTGGACCAAGTGGAAGAGGGCAATAAACAGTGGGTCACGGCTGTGCGTGACTTCTACACGCCGTTCACCAAAGAAATGGAGCGGGCAAAAACGATCCCCGGCCCTAAAGATACCGTCGAACCGCCGACCGACATTCCCTGCGAGAAGTGCGGTCGGATGATGGAGATCAAGTGGGGACGCAACGGAAAATTCCTCGCCTGCCCCGCGTATAAAGATGATCCTCCCTGCAAGAATACACAAAACTTCGAGCGGTTGCCGGACGGCACGATCAAAATCGTTCCCAAAGAGGAAATTACCACTGATCAGGTCTGCGATAAGTGCGGGAGTCCGATGGTGGTAAAGACCGGCCGTTTCGGCAAGTTTATCGCCTGCTCCGCCTACCCGCAGTGCAAGACGACGAAACCCCTGGCATTGGGTGTCAAATGCCCCCAGCCGGACTGCGGGGGAGATCTTGTCCAGAAACGGACCAAGAAAGGCCGCTCCTTCTTCGCCTGCAGTAACTACCCCAAGTGCGAGTATGCCTTGTGGGATCGTCCAGTTCCGAAGGCCTGTCCAACGTGCCAGGCGCCGTTCCTCGTCGAAAAGATCAGCAAACAAGACGGCCGAAGCGTTCAATGCCGTAATCAAGACTGCGGCTATCGTGAAGCGGGGTAACGAATTTCGGGTTGCCAAGTGGCTTCTCGGCAGCTCTACACCCTGTGGCCAAGCTTCGAGCAGACCCGACTGTTGTGTGGATAGGTTGCACACCCACGTCTCTATACTCATTCTATACCGTAGAAGCTCGGTGAAATGGTAACCACGTCAATGCATCCATTCGATCGTAAGCACAAGGGTTTGATCTGCGCCGTCATGCTTCTCTGTATCGGTCTCGTGTGGCTCTCACCAGCCAAGGCGGAAGATGTATCTCCTCCTTGGCTCGGGAAACAGGCGATCGGTGTAATGATCGGGGGAATGTTACCGCTAAGATTGATGGATGCGCAGTCATCCAAGCTGAACGGAGTATCCGTACACCCTTCTTGGCAGACCATCTTGACCGATCCAAACGGCGAGAACTGGTGGAGTGGCTCGGTTGTACTGGGGATTGAAGCGGCGTTCTTAGGGGTTGCTGAACCCACCAGCGCATACGGAATTGGGTTCACGCCAAAGTTGGGTTACGCCTTGACATCATTCGGCCGCTTGAAGCCCTTTATCGAAGGTGGGGGTGGCCCACTCTGGACGAATTTCGACGGGCGCATTCCCGAGCAGGGTTCCGACTTCAATTTTCTAGTCTGGGCCGGTGCGGGTGCGAGCTATGATCTGACGGCCCGATGGGCACTCAATGCCGGTGTCCGTTTCAGTCATATTTCCAACGCTGATACCGATAGCCCAAACGGGGGACTCAATTACCTGCTCCCGTTTATCGGAGTGACCTCGAAGCTGTTCTGAGCCGGCTCCGGAAAATTCCTCCTCCACGAGTTCCCAGGCATCTCCCAAATCGTTCACAGGCGCACGGTGACGGCTTTCACTTCGGTGTAGAGCTCCAGCGCATCGTGGCCCATTTCACGGCCCCAGCCTGATTGTTTGTAGCCGCCGAATGGGAGTGCCGCGTCGAAGATGTTGTAGCAGTTGATCCACACTGATCCCGCGCGCAGTTGGGCGGCAATGCGGTGAGCCTTACCGACATCGCGCGTCCAAACCGCAGCGGCCAAGCCATAGATGGAGTCGTTGGCTGCCGGGAGAACCTCTTCCAAGTCCGTGAAGGGGATGGCACAGACCACCGGCCCAAAGATTTCCTCCTGCATAACCTTCATATTCTGTGTCGTGTCCACTAAGACGGTTGGTTCCACGAAGTACCCTTTGTTTCCGAACTTCTTTCCTCCCACCACGGCCTTCGCGCCTTCAGAAAAACCAGACTCCAGATAACTGAGCACTCGCCGCTGTTGCTCATCCGATACGAGGGGACCCATCTGGGTATCGGAATCCATACCAGGTCCCACTTTGATCTTCTTTGCATCCTCGGCCACTCCCTCCACTACCTTGTCAAAAATCCCCTTTTCCACGAAGAGGCGGGAGCCCGCACAGCAGCACTGCCCTTGGTTGAAAAAGATCGCGCTGGAGACTCCTGGAATACTCGCGTGCACGTCGGCATCCTGACACACGATATTGGGCGATTTTCCCCCTAGCTCAAGCGACACTTTTTTCAGGTTTCCTGCCGCGGCAGCAAGAATGAGCTTTCCGACTTCGGTGGAACCAGTAAAGGCGACTTTGTCGACATCAGGATGTGCGGCCAACGCGGCACCAGCCGTTTCTCCGTAGCCGGGGACGATGTTGACCACCCCATCCGGGAAGCCCGCTTCACAGATAAGCTCGCCAAGTCGCAATGCCGAGAGCGGTGTCTGCTCGGCTGGTTTCAATATGACAGTGCAGCCTGCCGCGAGGGCCGGACCCAGCTTCCAAGCCCCCATGAGGAGCGGAAAATTCCAGGGGATAATTTGGGCCACGACACCCACCGGCTCGCGTAGCGTATAGGCCAGGTATTGGGCACCGGGCGTGTAGGGCACTGAGATGGGAATGGTGTTCCCTTCGATTTTGGTCGCCCAACCAGCCATGTAGCGGAACAGGTCGATGGCCAACGGCACGTCTGCCGCCCGAGCCACTCCAACCGGCTTCCCATTATCGAGCGATTCCAGTTGGGCGAATTCTTCGAGATGGGCTTCGAGTAGGTCTGCGAGCTTCCAGATGAGCCGTCCACGTTCCGATGCCGTGAGCTTGCGCCATGGGCCATCCTCGAACGCCTTGCGCGCGGCGGAGACCGCCCGGTCCACGTCCGGTTTCGTGCCCTCGGCTACATTCGCCAGTACTTCACCGGTCGCTGGATTGTACGTCGGGAACGTCTTGCCAGAAGCGGCGTCGACCCATCGGCCGCCGATCAACATCTTCCGGGGCGCTCCCACAAAGGTTTTCACTTGGTCATGCATCGGAGTTTCAACAGTTGAGGTCGTCATGGTGTCCCTCCTTAGTCAGAATGTCGAGAGCCAGTACTTCAGATTCGAGGAAGACGGAACCATAGGATCTCATCATAGATGAACAGACCATGGCAAGGGGAGCTATCGAGTCCCATCGGCTTCAGCCGGTCATAACTCAGTCCGATGTTGTCGCTCGCGTAGGCAAACGCTGCACGGGGAAAAGTCTGGTAGGATGCCTCGGCGATGAACGATCAATCAGCCACGCCCGTACGCCGAGCCGCGGTCCTCTTCATTCTCGTCACGGTATTCCTCGACATGGTGTCGTTCGGCATCATCATTCCGGTATTGCCGAAGCTCGTCGAGGAATTCTTCTCGGGTGATACGGCACGGGCAGCCGTGCTCTACGGACTGATGGGAACGGCCTGGGCGTTCATGCAGTTCTTCTGCTCACCGATCCAGGGTGCGCTGTCCGACCGGTTTGGCCGGCGGCCGGTTGTGTTGCTGTCTAACCTGGGCTTGGGCCTCGACTACATCGTCATGGCGATGGCGCCGAACGTTGTCTGGCTGGTGGCAGGCCGCGTCATCTCCGGGGTGGCCTCATCCAGCTTTAGTACCGCCGGCGCGTACATTGCCGACGTGACCCCGCCAGAACAACGCGCAGCGGCGTTCGGGAAGATCGGCATGGTCTTCGGCCTTGGTTTCATCCTTGGCCCTGCCTTGGGAGGCTGGCTCGGCGCGATTGATCCTCGGTTACCGTTCTGGGGTGCTGCCGCACTCAGTCTCGTGAACGCCTGTTACGGATTGTTTGTGCTTCCGGAATCCCTTCCGTCTGAGAAGCGGATGTCTTTCAGCTGGGCGCGGGCTAACCCGGTCGGTTCCCTTGTGCTCCTGCGCTCACATCACGAACTTTTCGGTCTTGCGACCGTCGCGTTCTTCGGCTACCTCGCCCATGCGGTGCTCCCGAGCGTGTCCGTCCTGTACATGGGCTATCGCTATGGGTGGGGACCAGCCTCGGTCGGCCTGATGATGGCGGGTGTTGGCCTTGCGGCGATGATCGTGCAGGGTGGGTTGGTTCGTCCGATTACTGCTTGGTTCGGCGAACGGAGGACACTCTTGCTCGGGTTGAGTTGTGGAGCGATCGGTTTCTCCGTCTATGGTCTCGCACCGGAAGGCTGGATCTTCTGTCTTGGCATTCCCGTGATGGCCTTCTGGGGACTGGCCGGTCCCGCGAATCAATCACTCATGACACGCCACATCAGCAGTTCAGAGCAGGGCCAGTTGCAGGGCGCCATCGCCGGTATCAACGGCATGACCGGCATGATCGGCCCGACGCTCTTCACCCAGACCTTCGCGTTCTTCATCCGTTCCGACTCTGCCTTTAGCAAACCTTTTGAATTCCCAGGCGCACCATTTCTCCTTGCCTCGCTCATGCTCCTCAGCGCCGCAACGATTGCGTGGCGAGTGACGAAGGCAAAGGGTAGAAAGGGTGATCCTCCTGAAGGGCGGACGCACGGTAGATTGTAATGCGGTGCTAATTACTGTATATACGGATTAGTGTTTACCTGGGACGTTGCCAAAGCGATCGCCAATTTTGAAAAGCATGGCGTATCGTTCGAAGAAGCAGCAACTGTTTTTGCTGATGCTAGTGGGCTTGACTGGGACGATCCTGCACATTCATCCCAAGAGCGTCGGTTTAAACGACTCGGGCAATCGGTAAGCAATCGACTCTTGCTTGTGGTGTATACCGTACGAGGGGTGGAACATGAAAAAGAAACATTCCGTATCATCAGCGCGCGGCCGGCGAGTCGGAGGGAACGCCAAGCCTATTCCAGACTCACAGATTGATTTCTCAGACATTCCGGAATCAACGCCGGAAGAACTGCGACGCGCACGCCGAGTGGGAAGACCGTCCAGCGGAATGGCGAAACAGCTGATCGCTATCCGTCTTTCGCCCCAGCTCTTGAGTCGATTGAGAAAAATGGCCGCCAAGCGCAAGAAACCCTATCAAACGCTTATCCACGAACTATTGGAACAAGCAGCGGCCCACGCGGCATAAGAAGGCACCGATGCGCTGATTGATATGCTCGCTCGGCTTGAGGCTGCCCTTCGTCTACGCGTTAAAGTTTGCTGAGCAACATGAGGTGGCTTGTGCAGTAGCGGATTCCAATATGCAAGCTACAAGATGTAGCTCCACTTCTTCTGCCGAGGCCTCATACATGAGGTGTTTGGGAAAATGAAAGGTCAATGGATCGGCAATTATCGAGGCTCCCATGAGGGGCTGATTGTGCTGAATGTAGACGATAGAGGGACTCACTTTGAAGGCGTGGCATACATCAATGAAAGTAATGACGAATTACCAAGTGTGGCAGCAGTCTTTGCTACTAAGAGCAAGGAGAAGAATTTCAGTTTCAGGACGAACGCCATTCTGCCCATTAATCCAACCAATGGAGTTGTCGATAGCTGGGCCAATGTAAAGGCTTATTATGCTTCCAACATCGCAATATCTAATTTTGCTGATGTTGATGGAAAATGGGATGACAACTCTGTCGAGTTGTCATGGAAAACTGAACTAGGCGCTATCGGGACATGCAAGTTGCCAAAATCTCGTGCGGATCAACCGTCGGATATCCAGCCGCTTGATAAAGATTGGAAAGGTTTCAAAGAATATGTGTCAACACTAGAAGGGAGGCGGTTTCTTTTTAGGGGCCAGAGCCGAACATGGCGGCTTCGCACGTCATTTCATCGTGCAGGGAGAGCGGACCTTTATAGGTTTGCAACGGAAGACATTCCGATGCTGCATAAACATCTAAGTGCAAGGACGAAGCACTTATTCAGGTTAGATATTCCCGATGAAAATGGTGCCTTCTTTAATCTTGTGCAGCATCATGGATATCCCACCCCTTTATTGGATTGGACCTATTCACCTTACGTGGCCGCATTTTTCGCCTATCGACAAGCTCAAGGTGATCGGAGTAATAGCTCCACATCTGAGGGAAAAGTTCGCATCCTTGTCTTTGATCAAGGACTTTGGAAACAAAGCTACAGGCAAGTTCATCAATTGCTTATCCCGGGCCCCCATGTTTCGGTTAGCGAATTCATTACAATTGAAAACGAGCGGATGATTCCACAGCAGGCAGTGAGTACGGTCACGAATATAGATGATGTGGAAGCTTATATCGCCTCAAAGGAAACAGAGCTAAACAGAAAGTTTCTGTGGGCTATAGACCTGCCTGCAATAGATCGAAGGAGCGTTATGCAGGAGTTGAGCTTTATGGGTATAACTGCTGGATCTCTATTCCCCGGATTGGACGGTGCGTGCGAAGAATTGCGCGAGCGGAACTTCCCGTATTTGTAAATGGCCGTTGATAGAAATAAGATAGGGGGGCAGATCCTGTTGCGAGTTTTCCATTAGTGTGGAGGAGGGATAGGCAGGTGTCACGTTCTAGGACGCTGCGAGTACGCCGGCAATGCAACCGGTTAGCAACGTGGCCAAAAAGGCGGTCCACAACGCGCGTAGTCCCAGGAGCGAGATATCTTTTGCCCGATGCGGCACCAAGGCGGAGATGCCGCCGACGAAGATGCCCATGCTTGCCACGTGCACGAATCCACAGAGGGCATAGGTCATGGCCGTGAGGGAGCGGGAAGAGAGCGGCGGGGGAGACGCCGTCTGCACAGCGGCCAATTTGAAATAGGCTGCAACTTCCGTTTCGATAAACCGCGACCCCAGCAAATCCGCGCCGATCTGCCACTCCTCGGGACGGAGGCCGAGGAGCACGGCGAATGGCCAGGTGAGCCACGCGAGGACCCTTGTGACGGAGAGAGGCGCTCCTCCGATCGTCGGAAACTGTACCAGCGCCAAATCGACCAGCGCTTCCAATCCAAGAAACACGATCAAGAGCGCGGCAATGCCGACCGCCATTTTCATTCCCTGTCCCGCCCCATCGATCAACGCAACAATGAAGTTGGAGGGGGGCGCGCTCGCGTCACGGTCGGATCCAGGCGGTGGGTGTTGGTCGGTTGGAACGGCAGGCACGCCGCCCAGCGTAGCGGGCCGTCCATCTTCGGGACATGTGAGTTTACTGATGAGCACTGCACAGGGAATGGAAATGATCGATGCGGAAATCAAATGCCCGGCGATCTGGGGCACCACATGCTGGAGTGCCGACACATAAATGACCATAACAGTGCTAGCCACCGTCGCCATCATGCATGTCAGGACCAAGAGGAGTTCCGATCGCGTCATCGCCGCAAGGTAAGGACGGACAATCAAGCCTGCCTCAATGCCCACAAAGATATTCGCTGCGCCGGACAGAGATTCGGCGCCCGATAGGCCCATGGTCCGGTAGAAGAGTCGGGCAAACAGACGCACGATCGCTTGCATGACGCCCACATAGTAGAGACCTGCCATCAATGCGGAGAAGAACACGACGGCGGGCAGCGCTTGCGCCGCTAGGATAAAACCAATCGAAACCGTCCCATCCGGCAAGGTCTGGCCGGGACTCAGAGCGAGAGGCCCAAGCAGAAATACCGTGCCCTTTTGTGAGGCAGTGAGGACGGCGATCACGATCTCGTTGATCATGCTCCAGAGCCAGTGGGAGCCCGGAAACCAAAATGACAGGAGACCGAGAATCCAGGCCAACACTGCGCTGCCTCCAATGGTTATCCAGTTCAGCCGACTGCGACTCCCTGTCACCCATGCCAGGCAGGCAATGATGACGAAACCGGCACCGGCCAGTAGGCGATATGGCCATTCCTCCACGAGCATTTCCTCCTTCCGCTGAAAACCCGCGGAGGCTACGCTGACAGCCGGCTGCCGTCAAGTGATAAAGAGGTCCTCGATTGCGGAGTGGTGGGACTGTCCCCTGTGAATCTGTTTCCTTGGCCTAGCACGATGTCCACTGTCTCGTTGTGGCTGAGCGTCCGTCCGCTTGTACGGCGATTATTCGATGTGGAGGACTTCATCGAGCCTCACGGGATTCTTTTCGCCAGTCCTGAATCAGATCTGATACGATCTCGACCCACCAAAACACCAAAGAGGTCACACCCCTTAAATATGGTCCTGGAAAAGAGGAGGCAGATATGGCCTTAGCGGACTTCAGGAGTATCTAAAGCTCATTCCAGCCGTGAACCGGGCGCCGCAGCATGCCGTCTGGCCGACGTACGATGACGAAGCCGATACTCTGTACGTGAATTATAAGAAACCCAGTTACGCCACCGACAGCGAAATGACCGACGACGATGTCATCGTCCGTTACCAGGGTGACCAAGTCATTGCATGCGAGTGAGCACATCAATAAAACAGCCTAAAGGTAGTTGGTTTTCTGGGCAAAGAAAGCTCGGCAAGTGATGGACGTCAAGAGTGACGATGAATTGCCGGTGGTTGTGAAGGATGACCTGACACGGATCATGCCGAAGCCCAAACGGTATGTCAAAGCCTTACAGGGGCTCGCGAAGGGACGGCGGTGGGGAAGACGCCGACGATGTATTTCTGGAACGACTCTTGATCGAGGGTGGACAAGGCCAAGCCCATCGCCTGGGCCCGCTCGCGTTTCCATTCCATCTCCCAGCGCATCCAGGGTCCCTCGACCGGCTTCTCTTTGGCTCGTTGTTCTGCGGGCTTGTCGTAGATCCGAAGATAGCTCTCCGATTGGCGAGAGCCCAGGGCGAGCGTCTTTCCCCGGTCGGCCCCCGTGGGCACATCCAACCCGCCGATGATTTGGCATTGCCGGAAATGCGAGACACAGTGGCCCTTGGCCACGGCCTCATAGACCCCGTCGACATCGATCACGCCCTGGCGATCATCAAACGCGACGTCGATCCGGCCGAAGTGCCCCTTCTGATTCAGAACCCATTCCGCCAGCTGATGAAACTTCTCAAAGGCCCAATGACTGATCAGTTCTTGGGAAAGATCGACACGGACTTCTCTGGGAGCGCACTTCGCTCCAGTGGCGATCCTGCCATAGCCACTGTCATTGCCTCGACAAATCCAGACCTCCCGGTACCCTTCATAGCCATTCTCATCTCGGATCCAGTCCCCCTCACCGAGTACTCGCTTCGCGATTTCGACGGTCGAGGATGGAACCGTGAACCGAAGCCACCCGATCGACATCAACCAGTTACTCATACGTCCCTCCGAATTCGTGGTTGGAATTTGCTCCCCCGTTTGACTATTCGGGGGCTGGGCTGCCCATCGCGCCGTCGGCTGGCGCCGCCGGGCGCGCGGGGGGTCGCTCCGTTCCGTGGTCCAGTCTCGATGTAGGTCTCGCCATTTCGCGGCATGGCCTCCTTGACCTGTTCAAGGTCGAACCGGATGAAGCGAAAAATGCGTTGGACCGGGATCTCGCCACGGAGATAGGCCCGGCGTACGGTTTTGATGCTCACTTTGAGGGCTTTGGCCAGTTCATGAATGGTCAGCCACGGTGCGTGCATGTGTCTCCTCGTGTCGCGCCGACTCAACATGGTCCGGACCCTATCGAGGCTGATGGACTTTGCGAAAGTACCCGCAAGGGGTCACGAGGGGTCAGTAGAGGACAGGGAGGGGACTCTAGTAATGAGTAGCGATGGTGATGGGTGAGGCGGTCGGCTCAGGCTCCTTCGTCGGTAATAGTTCGCAAGATGAAGGAGCAGTACCCGAATCGCCGCGCCAGATGCAAGGATGCGAAGGTCATGAATTAGATGTATTTATGAGTTGGAGCACAGGAACGAGGACCAGTCGGGAGGAAAATGCAGGTTCGTCCAGGACGCTTGCGAGGAGACGAAAAGAATATTTCGGCACCGAGCCGAATGGTTCTTCTTCAGGTCTCGCCTCCTGCCAAAGGAGGCCAGGCCTGGCATTGATGATATTCTATTCCGTCATCATCGTCCTCACTCGTTCCGTGAAGGGGAGGACTCTACCTTGCTGTCAGGCTAAGCTCTAGCTTCTACGTATCAGCATAGTCGTATCCCGCCATACACTCTGATCAAGCGGGAGTCATTGCATCGAGAAAGGTTAGCGTTTCGGCAATAATGCCAGAGAATCGGCCTCAAGAACTGATGCTCTATTTTCTGCAAATCTCGACTATCGCTTCAACTTGACCATCCCGGGGACTGATCATCAACAGCATCCCCTCATGTTCAACAGCTCTCTTAAACCGAATGGCATAACCCTCATCATATTGACGTTCCTCGATGGTAGTATCACCGGTTTGACGATTGTATTCACGTTCGAGGACAAATGCGGCCACCGTTTGTGTGCCATTCGCCCTCACTTTGCTTGTGACACGCCAGAACCGCTTCTCTGGTTCGAGCATGCTGTTCAAGGTACTTAGATCAGCATTGAAACAGAGTTTCACGCCTTTCGTGACCTCAACATACTCACCTCTATCCACAAGTTGACCGAAGCTTGACAAGGGAAAACCAATAACTAAGGCAAACACTAGTAGAAATTTCCACATGTAGTGCTCCTTTGTCGAAAATCGAGGACAGCCAACTGCGCGTGGTTGACTAGGTTGAAGGAGCCATATGCCGTACACTCCCTAGATAGTAGTCCTTCGGAGTGTGCCACGTCGCTCGTCTCCTCAGTTGTGCCCTCTCTTGTTGAGCGCGACTAGGGCTGATTCCCTGGTGAACCGAGTCGGACATGAATTGCTGACAGAATCTCTTTTCGCTTCCGCAAGTCTTCCCGCATAGCCTGCTTGTCGGTGTGACCAATTTCTGTCTGAAGATCGGACATTGCAGTTTTGACTGCCCATAACAATGCCTCGTGTTCCTCTGGTATCAGCGACAACTGCATCGGCTCCTCCTTTATGAACAGTCCGTTGGAAACATTTCGTGCTCCCAACGCTCGGCCATGATTGCCGTCGAGTGGTTACGAGAGTTTGTCTTGACCCAGCCTCTTCCCAGCCACCGTCTCCTCAGTCATCACGACCACCCCTGAGACGGCATCAATATAGATCGCCATAATCCCTTCTTTGTTGGTCAGGACGTCGACATTCCACATGGTCTTGTCCCCTGGCTTCTCTAACCCTGCCTCAACAACCTGACCGGCGATGCTTCCCAGCGCCGCCTGCACCGCTCCCTCAATCGTAAAACATTGGCGGAAGCCGCCATGGCGACCACCTCTATTTCTTTGAGTTTATCCTTCTCAGCACTCCAGACCATTTCACCACTAATCCCGCCGAGGCCGATGACCGTCCCTACAATAAGACTTGTTCGCCATATCGTATACGTCTTGCTCGTCATGGCCATCTCATTCATGCTACGGCCTACGACATAAGAACAAGGCTGCAAGCCTCCCTCGCAATCCTGCTTACTCCGTCACACACCCCTTCTCAACACTTGCAGAGAATACCCAGTCACTGATTGAACTCTCTGTGCGATTTTGATCCGTTCCTTCGTCGGCACCATTCCAATCTCCTGACCTCTGCGCCGAGGATGAAGCCTATACTCTTAATTTTGTGGTCTCGGCATGCCGTCTGTTTCCGGCTGTTCAGCCTCTCCTTTCCGCAACGGGTCGAGACTTTGGGCCTCCGGTATCTTGACAATATGTGAATCACTCAGCGACAGGCCCATCGTCGTATCGCCGGACTTCGCAGCCTCCTCGATAGACTGGCTATAGGTCAAAGCGTTCCGACCCGTATCATTCGCAAATTCTCCGCTTGCGGGATACCCAGGATGCTCGGGCAACATCGCCGGGTTCGCCATGGCAAGCCTGGTCGTTCCAAGGCACACGAGTCCCAGCATGGTAATTGTAAAGAATCTCATGTGGAGCACCCCCTTCGTTGAACACCCCACCGCTTCCTCGCTCGATAGAAGACGATCCCGATCTGTGACCGAGAGGTCGCCTCTCTCATCACGAAGACAGACTGTAGCCCCCAAGACTTAGCCTACCTGAAGCACGATTCGCGGTCTGGTCTGAATTGCTCAGTTTTTGGGGTGGATCGTTTTCGCGTTGTGCGACCGGGCCATGGGTTCGCTCTTCGACCCGTATTGTGGTCATGGCTCAATCCTTCTTGTTGTTCTGAATGTGTCTCAGCAAGAGCCACCCGGTCAGCCCCGCGACCGTCGAGGCAATCAGAATGCCTTCCTTGGCGGCCATCAAGACGGGTCCATGAGGAAAGGCCAACCCGGCGATGAAGAGCGACATGGTAAATCCGATCCCCGCGAGCACACCGACGGCTCCCAATTGAGGCCACGACACACCCTCGGGCATCATGGCGAGGCCTCCACGGATCGCGAGCCAGGCTGAGAGCACGATGCCGACAGGTTTCCCCACGAGCAAGCCGAGCAGAATTCCGAACGCCACCGGATTGCCGAGTATTGTGACAATGTCTGCGTTGAGCGTTACACCAGCGTTGGCGAGTGCGAACACCGGCATGACCACGACGGTCACCCATGGATGGAGTGTATATTCCAATTGCTGTAAGGGTGTCCCAGCATGCGCGACGGCCCTTTTCATGCGGCGGGCAACCCGACTTTCTTCCGGGTTGGCCAACGGGGGTTCGTCCTGCGACACCACCACCTCGAACAGCCTGAGCAACACCTTACTTTTCTCAAGAAATTCACGCCCGGTGAGTCGCGTCCGTGCCGGAATCGTCATGGCCGCGATCACGCCCGCAATGGTGGCATGCACACCCGACAGGAGAAAGGCCAGCCACAGCCCGCCGATCCCGAGGATCGAATACACGAGCAGGTGCCGCACGCCCGCCATGTTGGCGCCAATCAGCACGATGAGGAACAGCGCACCAAATGCCAGGCTTGTCCAAGAAATCGTCGAGGTGTAAAACAGCGCAATGACCAACACCGCCAGGAGATCGTCGGCGATAGCCAGTGCGGTCAGAAATACTTTCAGGGCCAGCGGGACGCGCGTACCGAGTAGCGAGAGAATCCCCAGCGAGAAGGCGATGTCCGTTGCCATTGGGATGCCCCAGCCCTTATCACCCTCCAGTCCCGTGTTGAGTGCCGCATAGAGCAACGCCGGAAGGATGGATCCACCCAGCGCGGCGGCCAGAGGCAACGCAGCTTGTCGCCATGAGGCGAGTTCTCCGACCAGGATTTCCCGCTTGATTTCCAATCCGATGACGAAGAAGAACATGGCCATCAGGCCATCGTTGATCCACTCCAACAAGGTTTCCGTCAACGTGTGAGACCCGACCACCAGACTGACGGGTATGTGCCAGAACTCTGTGTAGGAGGCGGCCCATGGAGAATTGGCCCAGATCATCGCGGCGATCGTTGCACCCAGCAGCAGAATGCCGCCCGCCGTTTCAGCATGGATGAACCTTTGAAAAGGCTCGACGACCGGCTGGATCAGTGGGCCTGCGTCCTGGTCTTCACCCGCACGCGACATGGTTTCCTTTAGATGCGCTGAGCCATCCGCCTTTCACGACCCTACTCACGACTCACTCTACCGTCCAAAAACGGGGCCGGATCTGATGTGTGCCGCGATCCCGTTAGGCGAATCGTCGATGCCAGCCATCACCGCCACGTCCGGCGGCTCTAAAATTTCAAACTGACTCGTGAGCAAATCCCTGCGCATGAAATGGTCTTTGTGACCGACTTACGCGTAGGAGGGCACCTCGTCATCTGTTTGAGCTCAAACTCAGATCCCTATCGGACCGTCTGACCCGGCAGGATAATTGACCAGAGGCACCTCGCCCTTATTCCAGACTTGCAGGATCGGTTCGACGATTCGCCAGGACTCCTCCGCTTCATCGTCACGAATCGACAGTGTCGGATCGCCGTCCAGAACATCAAGGAGCAAACGGGCGTAGGCCGGCAATCCTCCCGACGGGAACCGCTTGTCCAGTTCCACTTGCGCCAGATTGCACAGGTCGCCCGGATCATTGACATTGACCTTCAGCGCGATACGGTCGGGGGCCAATTCGATGGCGAACACGTTGCACTTCGGCTGAGATTCTTGCCCGAAGGCCACATGGGGGACAGGTTTGAAATGAATGGCGATCTCGCGGCGATCGTGCCTCAAGGCCTTTCCCGTACGGAGCAGGAAGGGAACACCGGCCCATCGCCAGTTGTCGATCGACAGTGTCATCTGAGCGAACGTTTCCGTATTGCGTTCGGCCCGGACACCTTCCTCCTGCAGGTAGGGGAGGATCTCCTCCTTCCCGATGGCGCCCCAAGTGTACCGTCCGCGCACTGTTTGCCGACCGACTTCGTCCGGTGTGAGGCGACGTACGGCTCGCAGCACATCCACCTTGCGGTCTCGCAAGGTCCGCTCATCCAGCGTATGCAGCGGCTCCATGGCAACCAACGCCAGCAACTGCAGCAGGTGATTCTGGACCATGTCTCGAAGCGCTCCCGTGGCATCGTAGAAGGAGGCTCGACCGGTCGCCGTGATCGTTTCGTCCCAGATGATCTCGACCCGCTCGATATGGTGGGTGTTCCAGACAGGCTCGAAGATCCGATTGGCAAAGCGCAGCCCCAGAATATTTTGCACCGTCTGTTTTCCGAGAAAATGGTCGAGCCGGTAGACATCACGCTCGGGAAACGACTCGTGCAGAAGGCGATTCAAGGCCTGCGCCGATTCCAGACTCTCTCCGAAGGGCTTTTCCAGCACCACTTTGCTCCCCTTGGGCAACTTCAGCGCGGCCAGCGACTCGATCGACGGGGCGAACAATCCAGGGGGCAGCGCCAAATAGGCTACCAGAGGATCCGTCATGTTGCCCAAAACCTGAGCAAGCTGGTCTCGGCTTGTGACGTCGACACGGCGATAGTCCACCCTCTCGAGAATGGCTTCAAGCATTCCCAAGATATTGGGAGAACTGGACGCCGCCAGCTTCCGTTCGAGATGGCTTCGGAATCCCTCGGTGTTCCAGTCGTCCCGCGCAATCCCCAATACTCGAAACCCCTCCGGCAACTTGCCCGCTTGATGAAGTCGAGCAATGGCCGGGATCAAGAACCTTGAGGTCAAATCGCCCGAGGCCCCCACAATCACCAGAGTCTGAATCATGTCGGTACCCCTCTCTTTCCTGAACGAGCATCCTTGGGGCCGGCTGGCTTCGCCAGCGCACGAGCCGGTGTTCCGTCGCCGCCATCGATTTCAGAGGCAGGCAGAGCACGTCGTAGGAACCTGGCTGCACCCCCGACAAATTCAAGCCCTCAATGATCCAAATGCCTGCCTTGAGCAATATCGTATGGATCGTCGATGTGTCCGACGCATATCTCGCGACGGACGGATAGTTGATGCCCGCCGTGCACACGCGGCGAACCACCAGCCAACAGGCCACCGCACCATGACAGTCTATTTGAATTTGGTCGCAGCCCCGTCGATCGCCGCCTTCAACTCGCTCCATGCGCTTTCGACGCCGGGCTTGAGGATTGCCCACGCCTCTTCACCGGCGGCCTTGATTTTACCGAGCTTTGTCTGCGCCGCATCCCGCTTGGCCTTGAGCGAATCGAGTTGCTTCATGCATTCGATCTTGGCACCGGCTTCAGCCTAGTCGACCTTGGCCTTGAGTTCGTCGATCTTCGCACCCCATTCCCGCAATTGCGCCGCCATCTTTTAGAGATATGCGTCCTTTATGCTTATCGGTGCTCTCCTTTCCTGGTGTGGTGAACTTACTTGATCGTGTCTTTGACCTGCTCGGCTGCGTCCTTGGCCGTCTCCTTCATGGTCTTGCCGGCTTGCTGCGCAGTGTCCTGCGCCTTCTCGATGTCCTCCTTAGCCTTTTCGACGGCCTCCTGACCTACTTCTTTGGTTTTCTCCGCCGCCGCCTCGATTTTCTCCTTACTCTCCTCCATCACTTGACCGGTTTTCTCCACGGCATCATCCACCTTTTTTCCGGCTTTCTCGGCCGGCCCTTCTTGTTTGCAGCTGATTCCAAAACAAAGAATAACGGATGCCAACAGGATCGAGCGACTCCGACAAAAACGTGTCATGGCTTGTTCCTTTCGTTGGTTTATAGATTCAAGTGACTGCGAGCATACCTACAACTCCGAAGCATCGTCCCGGAAGGTTCTCCAAATCTTCCGGAGATCCAATCCTAGGCAATTCATCCCTTCGCACAAGACCATCGCTACCTCATCTGCTCTTCCTTTCGAAGCCAGCGCGCCATATTGACCTCGCTCGTGATCACACCGATATGACTGAACCCTTGAGGATAGTTGCCGAGGAAGGCCCCGGGCGATGGATCGATTTTTTCCGACGGAAGTCCGATCGCTGCGGTGCCCATTGCCATACGTCCATCTTTCCAAACGACGCCGGTGACGTGGCGACAGACTGCTGCACAGTGATGACATGTGAGCATGGAATGACTCCGCTCGCGGGAGCCTCAACCTCTATCCAACCCACCGCTGACCGACCACGATGATCCCAGGCATCCCGACGGCAATGAGGATCGAGCTGACGACCGGATACGTGAGCACCCGTACCAGCGATTCCGCCCAAGTTTCCGAGGAGTGGTGGATCTCCGCATCCGAGAGATTCAGTACCTTCGGCAGGGCGTCCAGCGTATCGGCGCGAAAATCTGCCAGCTTATGCTGCAACGCCTCTTCGGTCGTCAGGGTGACCAACTTGCCCTTCGCAATCACGCCTGGAATTTCCACATCCGCATCCACCATCGCTTCGGCCAACTCCGGCGGCCGTGTGCGACTCTCCGCCGTCGCGCGGAATTCCTTTCGGAGGTACGAGACCGTCTTCTCCTCGACCGGCTGGGCTGCCAGGCAATCCGATCTGAACCGGCGTGGCGGCGCCGATCGTCCCACCCTCAGCCATGACGATGGTGTCCGCGGCCAGACTGATCAGCGCACCTGCCGAGATCGTCCGCTTGTTGATGAACGCCACGGTCTTGACTCTGGCCCGCAGCAAAGCATCGCGGATCTGCACGGCCGCATCGACACGACCGCCGAAAGTGTCGATGTCAAGAATCACTGCGGCCGCGCCAGCAGCAGCCGCTTCGTCCAATGCACGCTCCACAAACGGGGCCAAGCCCAAGTCGATGATTCCCTCGACGGGGATCACATAGACCACGAATCCCGCACGTGGCGTCCTCGCCACCGCACCCAGCATCAACAAAGCCAAGACTCCGATGGCAGCGAGGCGTGTGGCTCTGAGCCCAGGATTAAGTAGACCCGCGCTCACGATCTATCTCTTTGTTCTCGCTCTCCACATCATCGTCGATGCGCCCTCTCCGAAACTCCATCTCGGGCCCGCTTTGGGCACAATGTTACGAACCAGGAGGCATTCGGTGGTAGCTTCGCATCACACAACATGGTTGCATGTCCGCCACCCTACGTCTGGTCAATAGTGCACAGCTCTCCATTGTGCCGAGGCAGCCTCAAATCAGTTGCGGAATTTATATGCAGCGGAGGCGCTGAATTCAACCTGACCTACGAGCCGGCGACTTTATCATGTGCACTCGCCATCGACCTAGGCCGGGAGGCAAACGATACTCGCATCCAGATCATTTTGGACTGGTTCGCTTTGCGCCAGTCGTTGGTTGTTGGAGGAGTCAACGAATGACTCGAACCGAAGTCCCACACGCGAGGCCGAGTGAAGTACTAACGACGAGTCGCTTGCTTGATGAAGCGGTGGAGGCCAGGAAATCAGACGCGCAGGGAAGAAACAAGACGCGCACATCGCGTCTGCAAATTTCTATACTTCACGCGAGCCCAGGCTGAGTCACGAAATGGGAATCTCCTAATCCACTGATTGGGAGCGAGTCACTCGCTATTCGCATAAGAGATCAAAGCAACGAACAGAAGCATGGTTACCACAGACGCAAACCCTATGAGGATGCTAGCCATATCTATGCCTTTCACTCGAACCAAGCACGCGTCAGGGAAGATACAAACGAGCATCAGATAGTCTGACCATCTCACACGGGCCCGTCCTCCCGATCCTGCTGTGCAGTGACCGTCACCACCTAGGCACTCCCATGTGGGATGCACTTCACTTACCTGCTCGCCACCGTCGTTCTTGGCAATCACTCACCACACGAACCAGCTTGTCATCGTCTCGTGAAATATGTTTTACGCACTGATTCACACTCGGTTCCCGAGGCGTGGCTGCCGTAGGTCAATACCCATCCCGATCAGTCTCCTGTTGAGCTTCGTGCTGCCCCAACTCACGCAAGAGGCATCGTAGTTCTTGATGATCATCATTTTTCTCATGCCCGTCTTTCCATTGATTCGATTCCCCGCCTATCAGGAGCACATCGCATTTCATCGGTTCTGACTGGAGGTACCCGTATCCCGGGCCAGTATCATAGCTGACCCGGCGTGCTGCTACCCCTCATAGTTCCTCGAACAATGGGCCCACAGCCGGTTGGCCCAGGTGGCCATTGCCTCATGCTGCAGATCTCCGTAACCGCCCCTGCAGGACTGTACCGTCGGTTGAACGCTCACATTTGGCGTATAGCTTGCCCGGATCACCTGCTAGCCCTACCAGAGTGCGGAGGAGGACCTTCCAGAGGCAACGTGATATGGAACACCGTGCCTTTGCCTGGCTCGCTTTCAACGGTGATGGTACCCCCATGGGCACTGACCACGTCTTTGACGATCTTCGTCCCCAGCCCTGTGCCGTCAACTTTTCGGCTGATCGCACGGTAGGTGAACAAGCTCGCTCGGACTTCGGGAAGCATCCCCTTACCTGTATCGATCACGGACAGATGTACGTTCGTTCCTGCTGGATCGATGCTGCCGCGCACATTGATAGACCCGTCAGGGGGGACTTCTGCAATCGCATTGTTGACCAAATTGTAAATCGCGTTGAATAGACGGCTTTCATCAGCCCGAACCAGCGGCAGAGTATCGAGGCCATCAACCTGCAGTGCAATCTTGCGTTCCTGGGCAAGGACACTGAGAGACGCGTACACAGTCGATACAACGTCTGAGATTCTGCAGGGAGCAAATTCAGGAGGCCTGGTGATGCCCTTGACCGATTCCGCCATCTCTCTGACGCGATCCTGGATACGCCGGGATCCACGCTGGATCATGGTAGTAAGCTCTTTTGTCAGGTCCCGACTGGCCTTGAGATTGCCGGTCACAGTCTCCGGTAGACGGCCATAGCACTCATCGAGTTCTTCTTCGAGGAGTGTGGCTCCGCTCACGATCGGCATCAGCATATTCTTGATATCGTGACCAATGTCTCCGAGCAGTCTCGCCACTTCAGCCAGGGCCTCGGCTTGGCGTAACGCTTCTGCTGTCTGCTCACGGTCTACAAATTGACCGACTTTGATTCCGATGTCGGCCACCATATCCAGGACATCCCGATCCGGCTCACGAATCTCGCGGCTGAAAAACTCAATGACTCCATAGATGCGTAAGCCCTTACGGACCGGGAATGCACAGGCGCCATGCAGTCCAACTCTTGCCGCCATCGGGGCGCGGCGGAAATCGCGGTTTGTAACTACGTCAGGCATCCAGATGGGGATGCCACTTGCCCAAACGTGGCCGATAAGCCCAACACCTCGTTCAAAAATCCGTCCCCGGCTATCCTCGCAGAACGCCGACGCTTCAATACATGGCGTATGCCAGAGGTCCACAAAACGAAGCACATCAGCCTGCTCATCTACGTTCCAGAACATGCCCAATTCCCAATTGAGACTCTCGCCGATGGCTCGGAGGATTTCATGCGCTGCGTCCATCAGAGTCGCAGATTCAGCCAACACCTTGGTCACAGCGTATTGGGCCACAAGGCGGCGTTCGGCACATGTCTTTTGAGCCCGAGCTCTCGCGAGCTCAACAGTCTCTTCCATGATCCCCCCAAGTGTCCCTGATCGTCATGCTTCACACGCGCGTCGAAATTTGAGGACAAAGAGGCACATGGCCGCCGATCCGAGCCCTGTCATGGCGGGGGTTTCGATCTCCATGGATTTGTCTTTCGTCTCGTCTGATTGTGCACGGTCGGTCGATGGCAAGCTGGTCAAAAGAGCTCAGTTCCGACAATTGACAGATAGCCGGTGTCCGCCACGAGTATTACCCCAAGGCGATGCGAACGTGGTGCTCGCCGTCGACGACGAGCGGGATATTCGTATTGCCTGTCATCGCCTTGCCATCTAGTTCGATCAGCGTCACGCCGCGGCTCACATGGCGTGGATTTTCCACCGCGATGTGATAGACAGCTGAATGATACCGGAAACGAATGGAGTACCCCGGCCAGTGACGCGGAATACAAGCATCGATGGTGAGCGTGGCACCGCGCACGCGGAACCCGAGCATCCATTCCACACCAGCCCGGTAGAGCCAACCCGCCGCGCCGCTGTACCAGGTCCATCCCCCACGGCCGACATGTGGCGGCTCAGCGTACACGTCACCGGCTAGGACGTAAGGCTCGACTTTGTAGCGCTGGACGTTCGCTCGCGAGGAGATTCGATCAACGGGATTCAACATGCGGAACAACTCACCGGCCTTGTCTCCATCACCCAACGCCGCGAAGGCCAGCACGGTCCAAACGGCTGCATGGGTGTATTGGCCACCGTTTTCTCGGATGCCTGGAACATAGCTTTTGATATAGCCGGGATCTCTCGGCATCTGATCAAAGGGTGGCGTCAACAGACGGATCAGCCTGTCCTGACGGTTCACGAGATGCCGTTCCACCGCGCCCATGGCACGCGCGCCACGACCGGGATCTGCCGCGCCGCTGATCACTCCCCAGGACTGAGCAACGGAATCGATGCGGCACTCCGGGTCTACAGCGGAACCGAGTGGCGTCCCATCGTCGAAGTACGCACGACGGTACCATTCTCCGTCCCATCCGGCCCGCTCGATCGCAGCCTTCAACGCACTCACATGAAGCCGCCACATTTCAGCACGAACACACTCACCCCGCTGATCCGCCACCTTGGCGAACTCCCAGAGCACCGTATGCAAAAACCAGCCCAGCCAGACACTTTCGCCCCTCCCATGATGGCCGACACGATTCATCCCGTCGTTCCAGTCTCCGGTACCCATGAGCGGAAGGCCATGACGGCCGACGACAAGACTCCGGTCCAACGTACGCGCACAATGTTCGAAGAGGGTGGCGCACGTCTGGGATACGCGTGGTTCAAAATAGGCTTCGGATTGCCCCTCAGCCAATGCCGGACCTTCCAGAAAAGGCACCATTTCATCCAACACGGTCGTATCGCCGGTCACTTCAAGAAACTGGATCACCGCGTAGGGTAACCAGACCAGATCGTCGGAAATGCGGGTCCGCACACCACGTCCGGACGGAGGGTGCCACCAATGTTGAACATCCCCCTCGACAAACTGCCGTGCGGCTGCCCGCAGCAGATGCTCGCGTGTGATATCGCGTGCCGCCACACTCAGGGCCATGACATCTTGAAGTTGATCACGAAATCCATAGGCCCCGCTCAACTGATAAAAGGCCGCACGGGCCCAAATGCGACACACCAGCGTCTGATAGAGCACCCAACGATTCAACAGAATATCCATGGCGCGCTCCGGCGTATGGACCTGGACGACACCCAACACGTCATCCCAGCGGCGGGTCACCTCACGCAAGACCGCGTCCACGTCTGCCCTACGATAGCGCTCCAGCAACAGACGAGCTTGCTCTCTCTCTGCTGTCTGGCCGATGAACCAGACGATCTCCGCGTGTTCGCCTGCTTCCAAGGCAATCGAGAGTTGAAGCGCCGCGCAAGGGTCGAGACCGGGACCGACCCTGCCGGATAACGGCCCGGCTAGTTCAAGTGCCAGTGGATCTTCAAGAGTCCTATTGCGACCCAGAAATTCCGCGCGATCACCGGTCCACGAGGTCTGCTTCCCTGCAAGATCGGCAAACGCAATGCGCCCCCCGAACTCACCCCCCCACGCATTCCTCGCAAACAGCGCGCCGGTCTCGTGATCGATCTCCGTGACGATGTACGCATGGGAATCACTCCGAGAACTCCCCAGTACCCACTCGGCATAGGCCGTAATGGAAAGATGCCGCGAGCGGTCAGACATATTCTTCAGTGTCAACCGAGAGATCTTGATCGAGTCTTCAGGCGGCACAAATTGCAGCAATTCTGACTGGATACCGTGTGAACCATGATGGAAGCGGCTATAGCCTTGCCCGTGGCAGGCAGCATAGGGTGCTGGTTCATCACGAATCGGCAGCGCCGTCGGACTCCAGACCTCCCCGGAATCGTCATCGCGAATATAGAGCACCTCTCCTGACGGATCGGACACTGGATCGTTCGACCAAGGCGTCAGCTGATTCTCGTGGCTGTTCAGTGACCAGGTAAACCCGGATCCAGACTCAGACACGAGAAACCCAAACGTGGGATTCGCAATCACGTTGATCCAGGGTCGCGGTGTGCGCAAACCTTCAGCGAGAATCGTGACATACTCACGTCCATCGTCCGCAAAACCACCCAGGCCGTTAAAGAATTCGAGCTCCCGTTCCGGAAGCGGCACATCCAAGCGTTTGCGGACATGCCGTATAGGCCGGGTCGGTAGGGAAGGACTGAGCTGACGCTGTAGTCGAGTTACCTGTTCCGCCAACGTGCCGCGCCGGCTCAGTAGGACAACCCGGGCAACCTGCTGCATCAGTTTGTGATCTTGTGCCGAAAGCAGGTCGGTCCGCAGGAGGTAGATATTGCCCCGTACCCCCCCGGTGTCCGGGCAGAGACGCAACTGACTACCGCGCACCAGGGATTCCAACGAGTCTTGCAGATCCTGCTCGTAGGACGGTGGCTTCTCATTCAGAATGATTACATCGGCCGATACTTGCCGCATCCGCCAGTATTCATGTGCCCGCAGCAATTGCCGGATAAGATCGACATCCTCCGCTCGATCGATACAAGCCAGTACAATGGGCAGGTCTCCCGAGATACCCTGAGCCCACAACGCCGACCGGTCCAACGTACTCTGGCCCAGCGTCTCGGAAGACGGCCGTAATGAGGCATCAACGTATAAGATCGCATTCGCGAGCCGCTGGAAGAGCTGCGCTTCATCGACCCCGATACCGAGGTGATGGAGTTGGACTTGCGCTTGCGTCCAGGCCAGCGAGACGGCCCGCTCAAACACTCTCGGGTCGCTGTACTTGTCGGCTAACTCCAACACATGATCACGGGATGGGCCGACAATGGTCGAAAATACCACGCGCACGGTCCCGCCTGGAGGCACGCGCACTGTCCGGCGCAAACTCATTACCGGATCAAGCACAGATCCAACGGTATTCGAAAGCGGCCGCCCATCGATCATTGAGACCGCGGTACGGGTATGCTGCCCACGACCAAGAAACCGGGCTCGATCCGTTTCATACTGAAGGGCACCCACGGTGTCTCCTTCGACCACCACCACCTGAGCCGCCCATACCGTCGCGTCTTTCTCCGATCGCCTGCGGCGGGTGGCCAACAGTGCGCCAATCTCCGGCACAAATTCGGTTTGCACGAACAGATTGCCAAACGCCGGATGGGCCACATCGGCGGCCTGTGGAGCCAGAGACAGCTCAGCGTAGGACGTGACTTGCAGATCGCGGGCACTGGCCCCCAAGTTGGTGACGGACATGCGACGGACTTCAGCATCGTCTTCGGACGACACCACCACCTCGAGCGTCGTGCTCCAGTCGCCATCCCGTCGGATAATCTCAGCCCGTTCTTCGAAAAAGGACACCTCATAGTCGTCGGCCTCGACGCCGCTGGGCTGATACCCGGCTGACCATACAGACCCCGTCTGGATATCGCGAAGAAAAATATACGAACCCCAGCAGTCCCGCGTCGCATCCTCGCGCCAGCGCGTCACCGCGATATCCCGCCACCGGCTATAGCCTGATCCGGCTGCGGTCAACATGACGGCATACCGGCCGTTGGACAGCAGATGCGTCCGCGGGGCCTCCTCATGCGGCGTGGTAAATCGCCGCATGACGGGCGGGATAAGATCACGGACGTGGGACGCGGCAGCGACTTCTTCCGCGCGCGGGCGCGTCACCGGCACGTCGCGCGGAGTCCGTTCCTGGAGCAGGAGTTCGGTGGCTCGGACGATCGGCTCGGCATGAAAACGGCTCCTCATCACTCCATCGTTCAAGACATTCGCGATGGCGACTAACGTCATGCCTTGATGGTGGGACATATAGGCCCGCACGATGACCACGTCTTTTCCTTCGGGCACCCGTGTCCTCGTGTAATCCAGCGCTTCATAGAACCCATAGGTGCCCCTTCCTCCGGCCTCGGTGAGGCGACTGAAACCCCGCGTCGCTTCCATAGGGTTGATCATCGCCGCCAAGGCCGTGGCATAGGGTGCGACAACTACATCCTCACTGAGCCCTCGCTTGAGTCCCAGACCCGGTACACCGAAGCTGGAATACTGGTACGTCAGGTCGAGATCGCGCGCATGATAGGCCGACTCCGAAACACCCCATGGCACACCTCGTTCTCTACCGTATTGAATCTGCCGATGGATGATCAGCTCGTACGTCCGGCTCAGCAAGCTGCCTGCTGGGAAACGCATTACTAAGGCAGGCATGAGGTATTCGAAGATGGAGCCAGACCAGGACACGAGCGCCGAACCGTCTCCCACGGGCGTCAGGGCACGGCCCAGGTGAAACCAGTGCGATGACGGCACGTCGCCCTTGGCGATGGCGATAAAGCTCGCCAGCCTGGCCTCCGACGCCAGTAAGTCGTAACAACTGGGGTCCAGACTGCGCTCCGACACACAATAGCCGATGGACAACAGTTTGCGGGTTGGATCGAAGAGAAAGGTGAAATCCATGGCGTGAACCATGCGCTCCGCGCTCTGTGCGATCGCCGTGAGACGACGGGCTAGGGCCGTGATACCTGCACCTGATTGCCGTATCGCATCAGCCAGGAGGGTGATTCTGGCTAGCGCGGCCAGATCCTTCGAGGAGCGACCGAGCACGTGTTCCCGCAAGCGCTCGAGCGCACGGAGCGCATCCGCAAACCGCTCAGAGGCAACCGCCAGTGTAGGAATAGGATGAAAGAACGGCTCGATCACCGACCATTCGGGCGATGGTCCAGACGAGTGCTCGAACAGAGCGGCCCGGTCTTTTGTACTGAAACGGACCCATGGAAGGAAGAGTTCCACGTCGCGGAGATGACTGTCCACGCACGTCCTGACCGCAGCTGCCCAGACCTGCAATTCCCCATCGGACCCATCACCTCGCTCCTGTCCCATGGCCTGAGCCATATCGGAAACCGTATGCGACAAGGCGGTGAGCTCGCCAAACCTGGCGGTCCAGCCAACAGCATCGACCGGTCTCGACAAGAGCGCCATGGCCAGCTCATCGACCGCTTGGCTCAGCTGTTTCTGAGTCACTGTGTGGGTCAGTCGCTGATCCGGCATTTGCTCCAACGCATCGCGTAACAATTGAATGGCATCATCAATCCCGGCAAACAAATTGCCTTCGATGGTTGAGTGTTGAATCCGCTCGCGGCATCCGTTCCCCACTACCAATAAATGTCCCGCGAGATTCCCACTATCGACGGTGGACACATACTTGGGATCCAGCGGATGAAGAGTACCTGTGTCGTACCAATTGTAGAAGTGCCCACGAAACAGCTCGAGACGGTTCATGGTCGCGAGCGTCGCTTCCAGTCGTTCGGTCGCCTCGAGGGTCCCCAACCATCCGAGGTCACGGGCGACCAGGGTTGAGAGTAGATAGAGTCCGATATTGGTCGGCGAAGTCCGGTGGGCTACGACGGGTTTGGGATCTTCCTGAAAATTATCAGGTGGCAGCGCATGGTCCTCGGGAGAGACGAACGTTTCGAAAAACCGCCAAGTCCGGCGTGCGATCAATCGGAGCGTCCGTGCATCAGCCGGAGAAATCGGGTCGACCCCGGTGAGTCGAGGCGGGAGACTGACCCACCGTGCCACGGCAGGAGCCAATAGCCAGAGCAGCACGAAGGGAGACGCAGGGGCCCAGGACTCATACGGCCCGAACAGTGCCATCCCACCGGCTGCCACGACGGCGAGCACCACACCGCCCGCCATGCGCCGATACATCCCTATCAGGTTGAACGTGTAGGCATCCTCAGCCTGAGCCGCGGTGACCCACTCCAACAGCCGCCGGTGCGTGAAGACGAGCCGACCGAGCGTACGAAGAATCGCGTCCGTCATGAGCCATGCCTGATGTACGAGAAAGGTGACGGTCAACGCGATCTGTCTGGCGGCCAACCTGAGGTCGTTGCCCGATCCACGAAAATGTGTACGCAGGGCCACACCGGGGCGACGTGGATAGAGCCCGAGCACGAAGGATAGCAGCGACGGAATCGCCATCGTGGTCAGAATGAATCCCGACCAGACCCAGGCGGATAGTTCCGGCAGCATCCACCCAACGATCAGTGTCAGAAACGCCGTGGGAGCCGACAGGGTACGGCGAAGGTTGTCGAGGATCTTCCAACGGCCGATGGCGGGAATCGTCACCGCACGATGCGGATCAGACCCGGTATACCCTCGTCCGAACAGCCAGGGCAGCAGCTGCCAATCGCCGCGCGCCCAGCGATGCTGCCTGGCTGCCGCCGCTTCATAGTGCGCAGGAAACGCTTCGAACAGCTCGATGTCGGTCGCCAGCGCCGCGCGTGCGAACAATCCTTCAAAGAGATCGTGACTGAGCATCGCATTGTCCGGCACCTTGTCCGCCAACGCCGCCTCGAATGCATCGATCTCGTAAATGCCCTTGCCTGTGTAGGACCCTTCCCGAAACAAATCCTGGTACACATCGGACACGGCCGACGCGTAAGGATCGATCCCGCTGGGTCCGGAAAACGTCTGTTGAAAATACGAGCCCTCGCCGCTACCCGGGAGCGACGGTGTAATCCGCGGCTGCACGACCCCATATCCTTCACGCACACGCCCGGCGTGCGGGTCGAATCGAGGCCGGTTCAGAGGGTGAGCCATGGTGCCGATCAACCGGCGCGCGGCTCCACGGGGCAACCGCGTATCGGCATCCAGTGTGATGACAAATCGGACCGAGGGAATCACCTCAGGGAGCTGCCCTCCCACGGACATAAATGTCGTGCTCGTCGAGCCGCGCAGGAATTGATTCAATTCATGCAGTTTGCCTCGTTTCCGTTCCCATCCCATCCACACCTGCTCGGACTCGTTCCAGACTCGCCTGCGGTGCAACAGGACAAAGCGCGATCCGCCCCCGGCCGCTGGACCGTACCGCTTGTTTAGATGCGCGATCCCCTCAACAGCCCTCACCAGCAGTTCCGTGTCCTCAGGAATACTTTCGCTCGGAGCATCTCTCCAGTCGGAGAGCAGGGCGAAGCGGAGGTCATCATCCGCATTCGCCAGATAATGCACTTCCAATCGTTCGACTTGCTCGTCGATACCCTGCCGGCTCGTCAGCAACGTGGGCACCACCACGATCGTGCGTAACTCCTTGGGAATGCCGTCCCGCAATGCCATCCGAGGTAACGACCGCGGACCGAGGATGGCCATCACCGTACGATTGATGAGCGCCATGGCGAGATCCGAGGCCGGCACAAATGCAATGAGACCGAGACACACGAGACCCACGACGGTCACACCCGTTTCGGCGGCATACCACAACGGTACAGCGAGGACCATGGCGGTCCCGACCGCCAGCGATCCTAGATAGCTCGGTGCGGCCCCCCGGACATACCAACGCCGCAGCCGCTCCTTCCAGGACACCCGGTAGCCGAGCTCTCGTTCAAATGCCCGGCGCCCTTGCGAGATGAGGTAATAACCGGGATCCATGTGCCGTTCCCGCTCCGGTTGTTCTCGTATATGCAGCTCACTCCCCGCTTGCCTGGCGCGGGTCACGACACGCGTGGTCACGTCGATTTCGGAAAGACCCGTGCCGCGCGAGAGATCCTCGATCGCATGGCGATACGTATCCCGCGTGACAAAGTCCATCTCAGCGTACCGGGGATCGGTCTGCAGAATCGTATCGATCGGGCTGACGCTTTCGAAAAAGTCCGACCAATCAAACGCTGATGTCAGCCGCATACTGGTGATGATATTGCGCACCGTCACGCTCATGGCCGCCTGTTGCTGATGCTCGGTATGCACCATCTCGTCGGCGGTCGTGCCCTGTGCGACCAGGCGTTCGTCGAGCCATCGCAACACCGGGCGCACCTTCGGGTCCAGATCACGCAATCGCTGAACCAGCTGTACGGCGAAGGCAGTGGCTAAGGGCTTGCTCTCAAAACGATGGAGCGCATTGGCTGGAAGCTCTGCTGCCAAGGCTCCGCTCCCGAACAGGCTATCTGCCAGTTCATCGGCTTCCAACCGGGCCTCCCGGCTATGGACGATCCGCTCGGCCAGTCTTCGAAGATTCTCCACCAGCACGACACGCAACGAGATCGCCACCGCCCACAATTCACCGATCGTCAGCGGTTGTACGCGTTGATACGCCATCACAAAGCGACGGAGCATGTCGGGGTCGAAACGACTGTCGGTGTGGGCAACGAATGCCCAGGCCACTCCAAAGACCCGTGGATAATTCTGCAGATGCCCTGATGCCAATTTTGGCAATTGCTTGTAATAGCCAGGAGGTAAATCGTCGATGATCTCGCGAAGCTGTTCGTCGACAATATGAAAATTATCGACAAACCATTCATCCGCGGAGGTAATCGCTTTCTCATCGCGAATCGTACGGGCGATAGCCTCATACGACTCCACCAAGACGCGTTTATTATCAAGGACTCGTGGCGTGAGTAACCAGCCCACCCGTGCATCATCGCTGACGACCTGTGCCACCGCGAGACTTGCCGCATGCTGTTCGAGCCGTTCGACGCCGAAGAGCTCGGCACGAATCGGTTCTTCTAGTTCGATACGCGTCGCAACAGGTGAAAATGTCATACCCATAAGTCCGACCAACCAACTCCGGAGTCGTCAGGCTGACGCAGGTGTTGAAACACACCAACAGAGCGAGCGTGAGATCATCGAGTGTGGTAACGAGAAGGTACCTCATCGGCCATCCAAGGCCATCGGACATGTCGCCTTTTCAGGGCGAATCCACTCGGATGAGGCGATAGAGCTTGCGAGTGTTAACTATCCATAGCCTCCGGCCAGTCAGATCGGCCTACGATGCCTCTGCCGACCAGCTATGGAGCCATGGTCGTTTCAAACGCCTTCACCACGAGAGTCTTCTCTCTCATCTTGGTCGCTAAACCTGCGTAGGAATGGTCGCGGATTATGATGGCGAACTGCGCATGGTAATTGCTCACGATACCCACGCCGTCGATGACCACGTCGTACACATACCAATCCCCGTCCTGGCCGACTAACCGAAAATCGAGCAGGGTGTTTACTTTCTGGCCCGACAGCTTCGTTTTCACCTCCGCACAGTTCTTTTCGTGCTGTTCAGACAGGTAACGCACCTGCTCGCCGGCGTAGGTGTCAATGCGACCGGCAAACGTGTCTCGGAGTAACTGAACAAAGAGGCCCACAAATTCCTGCCGCTCCGTGTCTGACAGTTCTATCCAGTGCGGGCCGAGAGCCCGTTTGGCCATATCTTCGTAGTCCACGCGCTGCCTGATGACATGCTCAATCTTCTGACGTCGTTCCATTGAGCGGTCCGGCTGATTCAACTCTTCACTGTTGAGGATTGAGATAACCTCATCGATGGTGCGTTTGACTGACTCCGTCGCAGTCTGCTCGGCTGAAGCCATCGTCGTTCCCATGAGGAGCAAGAATGCCCCTATGCCCGCCGTCACAGCCCAGGTCGTGCCGAGACGCATTTTGGAACAGATTGAACCGGTACGAACGTTGCGGTTGGATATCTGGATCATGCGGTTACTCTCCCACGTGTTGGTGTCACGTAATTCAGAATTTTGGCTGCATGTCTTTCAATGAATCGCTACCTTTTTTAGGAGGTCCCCTCCTGAAGCGCCCATACCTTGTGGCGACAGACTGCTCAGTTGCTCTTTGACCTGATTGACCGTTCCCAGATTCTTTTCAAAGCAGGCCACCCAGGCCAAACCCCATAAGGAATGCCGTCACGATCATGATGGATGTCCAAGAATTGCTCTGCATATTCTCCTCCTTTGCGGTTCCATACTGGCTGCCTGTGCGTTCTCGATTGCCCTATTTCGGCCTCGTCATGATGTACTCCTTGATCCTGTCGTAGTTCGTTTGCGGAAGAATCTTTTTTGTCACCAGCTCATCGGTTCGTTGATAGGGCCGGCCCTCCATGATCCTCATGGCATAGGCGTCTCCGATTCCCACCAGGGTCTTCAGCTGGTCGAATGTCCCCGAATTAATGTCGATCATCGTTTTATGCTCCATCCTTGGAACAAGCCATATGCAGGATCCCGAGGCCGAGTGCATGGCGATTCAAATCTCGGAGAACCCGCCCAATCACTACTACTCAAAAAGGGGTAACGCCCTCACGGAACTGGACAGCAGTGCAAAGGGAGATCCGCCAGCGGAGGCGCACTTGTCTGTGAGCCCTCACCCTCATTACGGTTTTTCAGCTGACGACTGTCCCAGCCGACCAAAGAGGGTCTGAATAATCAGAACCAACAGGAGAAAGCCCAGTGCACCGCTGGGGACATATCCCCAGTTGACGCTGTACGACCAGAGCGGAAGTACGAAAAGAAGCAACAACCCCATTACAACGATCAGCATCGTATTCATCTTGTCTCTCCTTTAGTGTTACACAATCGCCTATAGTCGATCATTCTGCGCCACCGCGCTTCACTGTCACCCCTTCTTCTCGCCAGACAACCGCTCACGCTCCCTGTGCATAGCTGCACGACCGACCTCGACCGCCTCGGTGACGATCGCTTGTTTGTCGCTGACGAACTCACGCCCCTTGCTCAATACCTGCTCCACACCCTCGGTGGCTTTGTCGGCCAGCTCATGAACACGCTCTTCAGTTCGTCGCGCATACCCTCGCAATTGCTCCCGCGACTGACGGCCAGACTGTGGGGCCAGCAACAACGCCATTGCGGCTCCCAGCAACCCTCCGGCCACAAACGTCAGTCCCGCTACCCCTAATGAACACCCTCGGTTATCTGTCATTGCGTATTCTTCCTTTTCCATTGATCATTGCTCCCGCCTGGCAAATACCATGGTTCTGGTTACCCTGATCGAGAACGTTTTCCTCTTGTCTTAATCACAGCACCACCGTTGAAGCACGCGCTGCTTGGTTCAGCCCCAGATGTTTGCTGTCACGGAATGAGGGAGGACCGAGCACCTACCACTCCACCATAGCGAGCAGACCGACACCAGTCTGGTCAAAACAGCTCAGTCGATGAAAGAACGGAAAAGGTGTACGATGATGGTGGGGCATCATTCAGGTGCATCCCCACTTGGCTCTCATGCCAGCTAATTCTCCTCGCACCCCTCCCAGATGGGACCTCTCCCGCTGAAGCAGCTCAATTTCCGCCTGGATATCGTCCAACATACAATCAATGACTCGGATCCTGATCGCCAGATCGGCTAACCTTCGGTGAACAGGCTGCCGCCTGTTCTTCCCGTTCTCCAGACTCGTCAATGCCCGGGATCCACCTGGCACATCGTTTTTGCGACACCACATTGTCACTCCTTGAAGTACTGGCACTTAGAGCAGAGGATCTTGATCATCTCTGTAGCCAGCGCGTCATTCAGTAGCCTGATCATGCTCTCCGCGTTGGCCTGGCCACCTCTGGTCCTCGCGCCGTTTGTACTCTCGTGATGTCTGACACCCGGCAATGGCTGCATAGCGTCCCCCCGTCGCAGATCCTATCGTTATGGATAGGCTCCCCGGTCTCTCCCTCACGAATTGGAACTGGGCCTTCTTACCCTGTCTGCACTGTGGCACAGCATAGTGCAATGGTCGACGGTCGTCTGTTCACATTTGCTCAGTTGGGAGGTATTACGAAATTATGGTGAGGCTGGACAGAGCCGGACCTGGATGTCCTGAATCAAAGTGGCCAAACCGGACGGAACTCCTCGTCGTGGAGCACGACGGTGAGGAGCAAATCTGCGTCATCGCATTGGAGCTGATGCATCGGTCGTGAGGATCGGCTAGCGTTGCTTTAAGTACCGGAGGAATTCCGAATCCGGGCTCATCACCAGCAGTGCCCCCTCTTTGAACACTTTCCTATAGGCCTCCATCGAGCGGGTAAACTCGAAGAACTTCAGATCTTGCTTATAGGCATCGGCATAGATCCGAAACGCCTTGGCATCGCCGCCACCACGCAGCTCTTCCGATTCTTTATAGGCTAGGGCGAGGATAATCTCTCGGTCCTTTTCGGCTTCCGATCGAATTTTTTGCGCTTCCTCCGCACCTTCGGCCCGATACTGTTTGGCTTGCCGCTCTCGTTCCGCCTGCATCCGTGCGAACACGGCTTTCTCGTTCTGCTCCGGCAAGTCCGCCCGTTTGATCCGAACATCCTGAATCTCAATTCCATAGACCGATGCCTTCTCGTTCGCGCGTTCGGTGACGACCCGCATGATGTCGGCCCGCGTGCTCGAGACGATCTCCAGTAACTCATGGCGACCCAATTCGACACGAAGCTCGGAATAAATAATATCGTTCAATCGTTGGAGCGCACCGCGCTGACTTTGGAAGGCCTGATAAACTTTCAACGGATCGGTGATCCGCCATTTGGCGAAATTGTCCAGCAGCAGGGTCTTTTTGTCCTGGGTAATGACGTCCTGCGCGTTCGAATCATAGTCCAGCAACCGCTTCTCGAAGTAGATCACTTCCTGGACAAACGGCACTTTCATGTACAGCCCTGGCTCGGTGATATTCCGAACAGGTTTGCCAAGCTGGACGACGATGGCCGTCTGAATCACATCGACCACGAAGAGCGGTGAGACTCCAAGTACGAACAGGGCGACCAGAACGGCGAGGAATGCGACCACGAGTCCCTGTTTCGTCATGGTTGGAGGCTCCTCGATTTGAGCGTAGGGGAGAGCTCTGGCTGGAACTCCTCGACCTCCGGCTGTGGAACAAGCTTGGCCAGGGGCTTCGCGGCAGGCCGGGAAAGCCGATCCAGCGGCAGATACGGGAGCACCCGCTCACCCCCCTTGCCGTCGATGATGACTTTCTCCACATTCGGAAGAATCTCTTCCAACGTTTCGATATAAATGCGCTTGCTGATGACGTCCTTCGCCTGGCTGTACTCTTTCAAGGTAGCCAGGAAGCGGTTCGCCTCGCCCTGGGCGCGATTGAGGCGGGCCTGCGCAAACCCTCTCGCCTGGTTGACCCGCTCAGCGGCTTCGCCTTTTGCCCTGGGAATGATGTCGTTGCGATACCCCTGGGCTTGGTTGATCAACTTTTCCCGGTCTTCCTTAGCGTTGGTGACGTCTTTGAAGGCGGCGGCCACGGCTTCCGGGGGATCGACGTCTTGGAGTTGTACAGCGGCGATTTGCACGCCAGCCCTGTACTGATCGAGGATCGTTTGCAGTAAGGTCATCGTGTCTGCTTGGATCACGGCTTTGCCGGTAGTCAAGGCTTCGTCGATCTTACTTTTACCGACCACCTCCCGCATCGAGGCCTCGGCGGCTTTGCCGATGGTTTCATCAATATCCGCGACGTTGAATAAGAATTCGCGGGCTTCTTTGATCTTATATTGGACAATGAACTCGATCCCGAGGATGTTCATATCGCCGGTCAGCATCAACGCTTCCTGAGGGACCATCTGCTGGCGTCCCTGTTGGGTGGTGCGGAAGCCGACTTCCACACGATAGAGTTTCTCGACCTTGGGCTGGAGGACGGTTTCCACGAAGGGAATCTTGAAATGCGGACCGGGCTCCGCGGCCCGAACCGGTACGCCGAACCGTTTCACGACCCCCTCCTCGTCAGGGGCCACAATAAACACGCTCTGCCACACCAGCAGAATTAGCAAACCGGCAATAACAATACTCCGCGCGCGGCCCGAGGGCAGAAGGTTCTTCACTCCGCCGGGTGGAAACAAATCTTTCAGTTGAGTCTGAGCCTGCTTGAACGCCGCCTCAAGCGGGTCCGACTTCTTGCTCCATGGATCATTGGGGTCCCAGACCATATGTCGTTAACCTCCAGGTCTTACAAGACAGATGTGAACAGAGCCTAACTATTCTGTGATGCAGTCGTTGCGACTCCCTCACGTGTGGCTGACCGTTACAGCTTTATCTCCTGGCTCCACACTCCTAGTCTGCTTAGGTGACCGCGGATGCTGCTCGATCAACGATCGCGCGCACCCGTTTTGTTTGCATGATGTTTTGCGCATGCGCAACCTCTTCCGCGGTACCGTGGACCAACAGAATAAACTTGTTAAACCTGAGCGCTGTTTCGTAGCTCAAGACACTGTCTTTAGGGATCCCCATGTTTTTGAGCGCCGTTCCTATCGCCGTAATGCCATCGGCCACCACGGGTACCTCAATCGCACCGAGGACCCACCCGAGGAGAGGTCCAGCAATCAACACCGGGCCAATTCCCGAGATAGTGGTGCTGCCATACTTCATGCAATCGACGGAGCTGGAATACCCTCCCACATCTTTGGCTGGACGGTAACCCTGCCCGACGACTGAGAGCTTCTTGATATGGAAGCCCGCGTGCGTGAGCTCTTTCATGGCGGTCTCGGCCTCGGCCTGTGTATTACGAATGGCAACAACTGCATTGTGCTCGCCCATAGCTGCCTCTCCTTTTTGTGTCATAGTTGTTGATGTCAGAGGCCACCCGGTCGACACTATGGACGACCATACTAGAGCGGCCGGCTGCCGTCTGTTCACAATTGCTCAGTCGAGAACGATGCCCGTGGATAGTGCGGCCAGCCTGTCCAGGCTCAGCTTCGCGGGCATGAGGAGCGCGGCATCAGATGGGGCCTAGTCGTGGAGCACGACCGTGAGGAGGGAACTATGCACGTGTAGTTTGCCATTTCCTCGCGATCCACTTTTGTACTCAATAAACCCCAGCTTGCGGAACTTATTCATGAAGAAACTGACGCGTGATCGGGTGGTGCCGATCATATCGGCCAACGTTTCCTGGCTGATCTTCGCAATCACCGTCTCTGGCTTGCCCTCTTTCCCAAAGTGGGCCAATAACAACAGCGCCCGTGCCAGCCGCTTCTCGCTGGAATTAAAGAGTTGATCCACCAAATCTTCTTGGACTCGGATCGAGTGCACGAGCAAGTAGGACATGAACGCTTCCGCGAACTTCGGCTCTTCCTGCAGCAAGCGGAGCATCACGGCCTTGTCGATGCGGAGAATACGGGAGGCTTCGATCGTGCTTGCGGACGCCGTCCGAATCGTTTGGCCGACGAGACAGGATTCTCCGACAAACGCACCTCGTTCCAAAATCGCCACGACGGCTTCCTTGCCCTGCTGGGAGACCACGGTCACTTTCACCTTGCCTGTCTGGATATAGAACACCGCATCCGTGGCATCTCCTTGTGCGAAGACAATCTGTTTCTTGGGAAAGGTGAGAATCTTTTTGCCCTTCCCAACCTTTGTGAGGAATAGTTCCAGATTGAACCCCGTCGGCATGCGTGCCATCAGTCGTCCCCTGGTATTGTTTAACACGACATAGTCGCCCATTTCATATTAGCGGATATGGGTACACCTACACGCCCGGGAGTGATTGGGTACCCGGCTGCGGCAGAGGTTTGACGGGAACGCCCGGCCCAGACGCTCCTTGCATTGACGCCTTCAGCTCCTGGATCGCTCTGGCAACATCCTGCTCCGTTGAGCCAAACCGGTCTCCCATCACCGCAATGGCCCGCGTGATTGCTTTCTTCATCGTCGAGATCTGTTCTTCCGGTGTCATAACCCATCCTCTCTAGTGAATTCCCAGGTGAATCTGATCGGTCAGGACGCTCGGATAGTGTCCTTTGTCACCAAGTGGATCAACAGCAATACGATCCCACTCATAAGCAGGATCCAGGCACCTTGAGTCACGACCGTGGCGATTCCAGCCACATTCATGGCCACGGCTATGGATCCAGCGACTAGGAATATCGTTGCGTAGTGCAGCAATAGTGAACTCCTTTCTCCGAATTACGGACTCCTGTAGGCTCACCCTCTCACGCCCTATTCGCCTCAATGTCCCCCCCCGCAAGTAACGAAACGATGGCACTCTTCGTGAGAGAACCTACCAATATCTCGGCGTGGAGGAGCTGATCTTTCTCCACACCCTCACATTTGGGAACAAACGACCAACCGCGCTTTACTATCACCGTGAGATTCAGAGCCTTAGAGACCCGCCACACTTTCAGGCCCCGAAGCAAACATCCTCTCATACCGATAGCAGAGCGCTTCACTGTGCCCGCCCTTTCTTGCCCTTTGCCGCAGGTGACCCGGGGAGACGTGGACCATTCCGAGGTGGTTGACTGTGACTCACCCGATTGGCCTCAATTCCAGGGTCCGTCATCGCTCCACAGAGCAGGCAACGCCATCCGGTGACCGAGGGCTGCCCCATGTCTCTCATTTGGATCGTAACCAAGAGACCTTGGCAACGTAGACAACGCATGACTCCTCCTGTAGGCTTTTCTACAACACCCTTCTCAGGGTCGCGTTCCAGATTAGACATGCATACATGCAATCGGTTGAACTCCTATAAGCGGGACTCCTAGAAAAGGAATACCAGCACACCTCTACAATGGAAGTCCACAACTGGATCATGCCGGACCTTTTCCCCAGGATACTAGCAAGCTCTTGATGGTTGATCCGGCAAGGGGATATTGAGCACCGGAAGGTTCGCATGCTGGAACTCCAGCCGTTTCTCACGTGTGTGAAACGTACGATCCCCGATCGCTAACAGCTGCTGCTTCTTGAGAAACAAGTTCTGCTTGTCATAGACAGCGCACTCGTATTCCTTCGTCATCACAAGCGCGTCGACCGGATAAGCTTGCACGCACAGTCCACAAAACAAGCACCGTGTCATATCCATCGAATACTCTCGCGCATAGCGCTTCGTCGGCTCCGCCGGCACTCCGGCGCTTATCACGGCAATGACACGAGAAGGACAGGCGGCCTCACAGAGATCACAGCCGACACACTTCTCCGTTCCGTCGTCATAACGCAGCAAGGTCAACATTCCACGGTAATTATCGGGCGCCATCCTGCCCTCACAAACCATGGGCAACTGCCTCATCATGAATAAACACCCCTGCGAGCCATACACATGACACATACGTTCAAGCACGTCCGCCAGGCTGGTTGACCAATTAATTCCGCCTATCTTCTTGTTCCTCGGGGAGCGAGGCCCAAATCGTGATGCCCCACAAGAGCGCGACGATCATCAGTAAACTGTAGATCTGATACATGCTTCTCACCTCGCAATTGACACATACAAATTAGCTATCGTTTGCTTCATTTCATCAATTACAGCATTCATGATGTTCGAACCTCGTCGGATAACCGCTTCAGAATTGCGGTGCTGACCGGATCGCTTTCCTCGACTCCTCATGACTAACACAGCTTTGTTCGGCCAACAGGCGTTGCCCCACGCTGGCCGACTCCGGAATTCTGGCCCTGCAAGCCTTAAGCGAATCCTCGGCTGCACCTGATGCTATGAGGCCAATCTCTGCTATTGGAGATGCGGAATCTCTGACCGTTTCCACTAGCGGATCTGTGGCATGAGCAGGTTGAGTTGAGCTTACTGCTAATACAGAGAGCAGCATAATCATCACCACCTCAGCCGCACACTTTTTACTGGTCCTTTTCATCATGACTACCTCCTCATAACTCTTTTGAGACCTACCCTCACGCACCCTCGAGTGGCACGCATGTGACCCGTGACATCGCAGTAGCACTGAATGGGCACCGAAGACACGAAGTCCGTGGAATTCGACATTCGTACGTAGTACCGCTTGTTCCTGATGAGACGTACTCTTTCGAAGAAATCTCGGAGACTGAGGAATCAGACGCGCGGGAAGGATGGGAGCGCGAGAGATAGGACAGTCGACGTCGCTATAAACGTCATGTGTTCACCCTACAAGCCGCTATCTTTGCTGTCAATGCGGCCAAGCGAGGAAAGCCGTGTAACACTATGATAGGTTAGGGCATTATTTATTTCTTCCGGTACTTGTTAAGGGAAGGAGGCGGTCAGATCGTCCTGACCTCGGTGCCAATAGCGCGTGCCAGTCGTGACTCTGAAAAATGATACCGGATGGAACACCAGTCTAATCCTTATCTGGTTTGGACCATCGGCAGTTCGCGTGAGCCTTCTGCTGCCTGCTGAATCCTCAATCGTTCAAGACGTGAGGCCTCAAACACATTGTGGAGCATCTCGTCCGCTACCTGGGTCAACTGCGCCGCTGCATCTTTCATGTCGGCATGCTCGACCAAACGCGACACCACTTCGGCCTTGGTCGCCCCTTTCTTCTGTCCCATGAAGGGTTTGAGCAAGAGATAGAGCACATCTCGGACCGGCATATAGCGAAAGAAGCGGCGGAGGAGTTGGAAGGTCTGGAGGGGATAATGGATGAGCTTGTAGCCAAAGAGCTGTTTAATCCCGGCCTGTCGGACGCGGTTGATCGTTTCGCCTGACAGGCAGGTCGGATCGATTTCCGAACATTTAAAATACTTGTACCAATCCGTGGTTTCGTTTACCAACCCTCGTTTGACGTATTCCTGCCATAAAGGGGTGCCTCGATAGACGCAGAGCCGGTTGAACCCGAAGGTATCGAGCGGAAGCTTCGACGCGAAGTCGAAGGTGGCGTTCATATCCTCAATCGTCTCGTCCGGATTGCCCACCGTGAAGAAGCCGTGCACGATTTCCACGCCGGCCTTTTTTGCGTTCTTGACGGCGGTCGTGACCTGATCCAGAGTCTGTTCTTTCTTCAACCGATCGAGAATCTTTTGGCTGCCGCTCTCGATCCCAAACATCATGGCACCACAATTGGCCTTCGCCATAGCTGGAAACAGGTGCTGGGCTACCGAATCCACACGCCCCTCGATGCCCCAGCGGATCGACAGCTTGGCTTCCATAATTCCGTTGCAAATTGCCTCGATTCGTTTGGGTTGGAGCAGAAAGTGATCGTCGACGAAGCCGACGGACTCATAGCCGAGTTGTTCGAGATACTTGAGCTCGGCGACCACATGCTGTGGACTACGGGCACGCCACTTCCCCTCGTTGAAGATCGGGATGTCGCAGAAGATGCAGGGCCAGGGGCATCCCCGAGACGTTTGCATCGTCGTAAACCGTCGCATCGAGAGTACGACGGGGACATCAAGCGGCATGGACTCAACATAGTCGAGTTTGAGACTCTCGCGATCCGGAAAGGGCCACTGGTCCAGTTGCCGCTCCATAGCGCGGTTAGGATTTTGGATAACCTGCCCGTTCTGCATCCACGTCAGACTGGCAACATCTCGTGGGTTCTCAAGATTGGCCAGCAGATCGAGGAGCAACTGTTCCCCATCGCCACGGCAGACGAAATCGACTTCGGGACATTGCAATTTGACTAATGAGGCATTCAGGCTGGCGAAGACGCCGCCGAACGCAAGCTTCACATTCTTATTCGTCGCGCGAATCTCCCGGGCCAACATCTTGGCATAGGGGTAGCTGGTGGTGCTCAGAAAACTGAGGCCGACGAGCGCAGGCTGTTCTCGATTGATCCGATCAATGATGACCTGGTTTGGGGTGTCGGGGTTGGCCTGATCGAACAGCACACAGTCGTGTCCTGCCTGCTTGATGACGGATGACAGCGACATGATGCCGATGGGAGGAAATCCCATCACGCGAACATTGCCGTTTGCGGCACGAGTTTTCGCCGGAAGTGCGTAGAACTGTGGATCGCGAACGTGGATAAGATAGACGAGCATACCTGCCTCCCAACTCAGAACGGTTTATACGCCGTGTAGTTCACCCCATGTCCCAAATAGCTGGGATAGACACGGATTCTGCCATGTGCATCCTGGTTTCAGGCTTCATCAAAGAACAAAAGGCAATTTGAGCGAAATTATGCCTGGTTACCGCTTGGCTGTCTGTTCAATAGAGCTCACTTTTCAGAAAAGGATGAGACATACATGGGACATTACCCACGAGCAAAACATCGCGCCTCGAGTGGTTGATGACGATGTCGCGCAAGTTAAAGCCAGCATCACCCTGCAGACGGCGATTCACCTTGGCTGACGCAAACGAGGCATCGATGAAGCGCTTCCGTTCATCGATCCCCCCTTCCTCGCGCAGCGTATTGGCCAACTGGGTGGGGACCTCACGTTGACACCACTGCTGAAACCGGCGACTAATGGTTTTTCAATTCGCATAGCATTCCGGCCTCAGGTGCCACTGCGCCCCTGTGGGGCGAATCCGAAACATCGCCTGTCTCTGAAGCTGTCAACAGTAAGCTTCATAGCCCCATCGGCAAGAAAGAGGTAGCCGTAGTTACAGATTCTGAGAAGTGTAAAGGAGCAAGCACCAGATCGAACTGGTGTATGGACGGGCAACTCCTATACCCTCCGCTTCAGGCCTGTTGGGTGTGTGCCATGAGAAGCCAACCGCAAAAGCTGAAGCGGCTCTACGCTCGGCTGAATAGAACTTAGGCCGAGGGGGCTGTGAGGAAAACTCGCAGACGATTGTCTTCAAACATGGCACCGTCCAACGCGGAGATTGCCCTCATGGCATCTTCAGGCAAGCCCATTTCCACGAATCCATACCCAGCAGATTTCACACTTTGTTGGTATCGAACGACATAGGCGTGACCGGTATCGTCTTACGAGAAGGCCTCACGCCTCTTTATTCAACTGGACCATAGACATTCGGCGAACGCGGAGAGGCCGCTACTTAGTTGCCAGGGAGTGAATATGACGCGAGTCGTGATTAACAGAATCACGGGAGCCTATTGGCCGGCGGCTTCAGGGCCGCGGGAACCGAGCCTGAACCAATACGGGGAGCTCATTCCTCGGGATGATGAGCATCTCGTTCAGATAGTGGAGGGAATTGGGGAAGCACCGGATGGGCATGCCGCTGAGTTGTGCGAACCGCAGGGCGACGATCCGGCAGAATGTCAACGAGAAAGGTCCGTTCTTCCCAACGCCCTCGAGGCGCTCCTGGATGGCGCTTTTGAAGCGAAGAAGTGGTGACTGCCCATACACTGAAGCGCTGAGTGGTTTCTTAGGCAGCCTCCGACCCTCCGAGCGTTTCACTCAGGGGTGTGCAATAAGCCACCGATCATTGCACCCTTCACGGCGAGCAACTCCATACGCCGCGGATCATCCAAGGCTCTGGTGCCAAACCGCATTCCGTCCGCACGGTTTCGGCATCATTTATGATGACAACCGGCGAAGTGACACCACAAGCGCCGCTTCGTTCCCTAGGAGACTGGTCTCGCTGGGTGGCGTGTGAGGTCGAGCCGATGGGCCCGATCCGCAGCCGATTCTGGAGCCTCCGTCAATAGGGACGCTACTTGCCCTTCATGTATACAGCGATA
>JBFWZD010000012.1:0-127451 GCA_050185705.1 Nitrospira sp.
TCAGAGCCTCACACAGGTGCACGCTGGATGGATGAAGGTGGGCCATGTCCTGGGCGCCATCAATACAAAAATCATCCTTGGGATCATTTATTATCTGCTGATCACGCCGATGGGGCTGATCATGCGCTTAATGGGCAAGGACCCGATGCATCGCACCTTGGCGAATACTGCTGACACCTACCGTGTCGTACGGGCCCCACGGCCCCGCCAGCATATGCGCAACCAATTCTAGGATGGTATTTTCACAGAGACCAGGATCGGTGAACTTCTAGAGTAGCTGTTGGTTATTGTGATAGAAAGATGAAATGAGAAGTACGTGCTTGCTAAGCCTTGGGCCAACTTTTAATTTCTTCGTCCAAGACTCACGGCCAAATTGGCTCTATCAGATCTACACCAATCTGAGGATGCCCAGTTTACACGCCTAGGTTAAATGTGAGGAGGAAAGCAATCATGGCTGATATATCTGGCCATCGAGCGCAGGCTGAAGTAGGGGTTGCCGTAATCGGGTCAGGTTACTGGGGCAAGAATCTGGTACGCAACTTTGCCGGTCTTGGGGCACTCAGAGTCATATGTGATAGCAATGGCGAGATGCTTCAGACATTGAGCAAGCAGTATCCGCAATGCCGAATGCTGGCGTCCTATGCAGACGTCTTGGGGGATCAATCTATTCAGGCGGTAGCGATCTCGACTCCGGCCGAAACTCATGGGGTTATGGTTCGCGAGGCGTTGATGGCCGGGAAAGATGTCTTTGTTGAAAAGCCACTCTGTTTGGATGTTGCGCAAGGGGAAAAGCTGGTCTCCTTGGCCCGAGAACAAGGGCGTATTTTGATGGTCGGGCATTTGCTCTGGTACCATCCTGCAGTTCTGAAGCTCAAAGAGCTTACTGATAGAGGAGAGCTTGGGCGCATTCAGTATATCTATTCGAACCGCCTCAACCTCGGGAAGATACGCCGAGAGGAAAATATTCTCTGGAGTTTTGCCCCACATGACATCTCTGTCACGCTTGGCCTCCTCGGTGAGACTCCTCACTCGGTCATCGCGCAAGGCGGGAATTATCTGCATGAGCGAATCGCCGACACGACAGTGACGTTGCTGGCGTTCCCGAGCGGTGTCAAGGCGCATATTTTTGTCTCATGGCTTCATCCCTTTAAGGAGCAAAAACTGATCGTGGTCGGCGATCAAAAAATGGCGGTCTTTGACGATTTGGAGAAAAAAGACAAACTACTCCTGTATCCGCATTCCATCCAATGGAAAGGTCAGATTCCTATCGCTAATCGTGCAGAAGCTCAATCGGTCGATGTCGGGACCGAAGAGCCCCTCAAACAGGAATGCGAGCATTTCTTAGAATCCGTGCGGAGCCGACGGCGGCCACGAACGGATGGGGAGGAGGGGCTGCGGGTTCTCTCTGTGTTGCAACGATGCCAAGAGGCTCTGGAAGAACAGAGCAGCGGGGCCACGAAGGCGACGGTTCGGAAAGCCGATCCTAAGTGGTTTGCTCATGAATCGGCGTTCGTCGATGAAGGGGTCGAGATCGGTGAGGGTACGAGCATATGGCATACGTCGCACATTCTAAAAGGATCGCGTCTCGGAAAGAATTGCAAGATCGGCCAAAACGTGGTCGTCGGTCCATGCGTCGCGGTCGGTGACGGAGTCAAGATTCAGAACAACGTGTCGGTTTATGAAGGCGTCACGCTCGAAGATCATGTTTTTTGCGGACCATCGATGGTCTTTACGAATGTGTTTAACCCTAGAAGCGAGATTCCTCGCATGACAGAACTCAAGCAAACACTCGTAAAGCGAGGGGCCACATTAGGGGCAAATTCGACTATACTCTGCGGGATTACGATCGGACGATATGCGTTTATCGGCGCAGGAACGGTTGTAACTAAGGATGTGCCTGATCATGCGCTCATAGTCGGAAACCCAGGCAGGATTACCGGTTGGATGTGTTCGTGCGGGGTGAAACTTCAGGTTAAGGGTGAGAATGCCGGCTGTCCTGCTTGCGGACAACAATATCGGGCTGAACACAAGGGAATGATAGCGCTATAAGGAAGGAGACGTTCATGGGAGTTCCTTTACTCGACCTCAAAGCACATCACGAACCGCTCCACCAGGAAATCATGGCGGCGCTGGAGCAGACATTTCGGAGCCAAGCGTTTATTCTCGGCCCGGATGTGGGGAAGCTCGAGGAACGGGTGGCCGCCTATTGCCAGACGAAGTATGGAATCGGGGTGACCTCCGGGACGGATGCGCTTTTGGTAGCCCTCATGGCTCTTGGTGTCGGCCCAGGTGATGAGGTTATCACAACTCCCTATTCATTTTTTGCTACAGCCGGAGCAGTCGTGAGACTAGGAGCCAAACCGGTGCTCGTCGATATTGATCCCGTAACGTATAACCTCGATCCAACCAAGATTAAGGCTGCGGTGACGGCCAAAAGCAAGGCCATTATTCCCGTCCACCTTTATGGACAGTGCGCCGACATGGATCCAATTATGGATGTCGCTAAGCAGCACAATCTCAGTGTCATCGAGGATGCGGCTCAAGCCATCGGCTCTGAATACCATGACGGACGGCGGGCTTGCAGTATCGGAACTATCGGTTGCCTCTCGTTTTTCCCGAGCAAGAATCTTGGGTGCTTAGGGGATGGTGGGATGGCTGTGACCAACGACCCTGACCTTGCCGAACGGATGCGGGTTTTACGGGTTCATGGTAGCAAGCCGAAGTACTATCACAAACGGATTGGAGGGAATTTCCGTCTCGATACGATCCAAGCAGCGGTTCTGAATGTAAAACTCAATTATCTCGATGGATGGACAAAAAGACGTCAGGAAAATGCGACACGATACGAGACACTGTTCAGGCAGAGCGGACTCATTGAGAGCGGGAAAGTGAAAGTGCCGGAACCTGTTTATCGCAACTCTGGTGCGAAGCACTACCACATTTATAACCAATTTGTACTGAGGGTCAAACAGCGCGATGCCCTCATGACCCATCTGAAGCAGAAAGGAATCGGCGCAGAAATTTACTACCCGGTTCCTTTTCACCTCCAAGAGTGCTTTCTCTATTTGGGTTATCGAGAGGGAGACTTTTCAGAATCGGAACGGGCAGCGAAAGAGACTGTGGCTATTCCAATCTATCCTGAGTTGACTGCTGAAAAACAGGCGGACGTGGTAGATGGGATAAAATCGTTCTACGAGTAGCCTGTGCGGCTCTAAGAAGATCGCTCCACGCGCATGTTATGGGCCGGACTCGTCCCCCCCCTCGGGGGGGCCAACATTGCCACCGTTTCACGTTTATACTCCGTTGAAAATCTCCGCCTTTGTGTCATGATACCCTCCTGGCTTATCACTCAGCCGTAATTACGTGTCCTTCAAACAGAGGAGAACCCGGCGGTTTCAACACAGGCGTAACCTTCGTTGGCTGTGGGGTAAAAAATGAGGGAAGGTCAATAGAGACCGTCTTTTCTCCTAGAGCTGCTTATGGAAAATGCAGTTGAACGAGATGATTGTGGTTGCTACGAAACCTTAAGGCCAACTGGAGAGCCCGGTTCTTTCGTGTCTGAACCCCCATTGCCATAGTCTCTGGGAAATTGACAGCCATTTGTGTTCACGTTGAGTCGTTTATGAACGTCAAACAGGGATTCTCCAGTGACACGATTTGTGCCATCGAGGTCCGCCTCTCCATGGGGGAACGCCCCTGTCAGCGGATCCCATAGGGGGATTTTCGTCAAGACACCGTCGACGTATCGATAGAGAATATTCGCACCAATATCGCTTCCGCCCATTCCAGCCCCTTTGACGGCTGCATCGGATGGCACCCAAACCTTACAATTGCCTAGCCCGTGGTCTTTTGTGGAAGTGTTAGTCCAGTTAGAGTGGAGCGGTGGTTGAAACGCAGTGTGATTTCCATGGGAGAATAATCGCTCACCCCTCCAGGTGTTGTAGTTGGTCACACGAAATCCATCTCCTGTCATTCCTGCGATCAAGATGTTTGTCATGCTGACGGAGTTTGTGGTTGGCGTAGAGCCGAACCTCGTATCATCAGCAGAAACTCCAGTCACTCCTGATCCTCCCCCCAAGATAGTGATGTGATCCAATGTGATATTGACTCCGTCCGATATACGAACACCCGCACTCTTCGAGTTAAAATCAACAATGGCAACATCTCGAATAGTGATGTTCTGCGGGGTGTGGTCGAGGTCGGCCGTTTTTCGGGCATTGAGGTAAATCCCGTTTCCTTTCTTGCACGCGTGGCAAATCGACCCAAGCACCTTTGCCCCATTCATGAGGACGCCTCTGCCGAATGTGGCATTCATTTCGTTCAGGTACATTGGCCCGTCGGCAATTGAGTTCTCTAGAATGCAATCCTGGCACGGATACATCGACATAACTGCGTCCCCTTGACCGACACTTGCAACACCTCCTGGAATCCCGCCAGTCCTTGGGTTGCAGTATTGCCGTCGGACCACCATCCGTTCAGTTTCATATCCTGTTGTGCAATGGCGATGAAAATCATACCCTTCGTTGTCTTCCAGTAGGATGTCTTGCGAATAAAGGACGGGGAAGATGTGAGTATTTGCATACTTATTGGGGTTCTTACCAACATTATTCCTGAGCGTGATGTGATTCGAGCGAAGAATTTCAGACGGTCGTCCACGGTCGGTCTTCACGCTTGGATTGTTGGTAGACACTAGATAAAGCCCATCCACGATGATGTAGGTGCTGTAATCGATCATCAGAGCAACCGCGGTACCGTTATCAACGATCTTGGCTTTTCGTTGATTCTGCGCCGTGATCGCTAGCTCATTCCCTTGGGTGCAAAGTACCTTTTTAAGACTGATCTTTCCTGTACGGGTGCCGTCCCCATAGGTACCGTCTTTCAGGACTAACGTGTCTCCGCACCATGCCTTCGCAGAGCTTATCGCGTAGGCGAAGGTAAGCCATGGCTTTTCTGAGGTCCCAGGATTGCTGTCGGATCCATTCGGTGAAATGTAATAGGTAGCGCTCTGGGCTAGGGGTGTCTGTAACCATGCGATAGAGAGGGTGGCGAAGAATAGAATGGTTCGTAATATGATCATGAGTCCCCTCGTGTTCAGACTCTGGCGATCTAGAACTTTTCTAGGATTTGTCGGCTTATAGGCATAATCTATGCCCTAGTGGTCGGACCTGTTTTGCGCAAAGTAACGTCATTAAACCGACAATATGCATGATCGAGTTAGCCAAGAACCATTACCAGCGCCAAAACTATCACAGTCGGTGAGTGAGCAGGAACGTGCATCCATGTTCTCATCCGTACATGGAATCAGGCAATCCCGATGACTAACCGACGTCATTTGAAAACGAGTGGGGAAGAACGCGGTACTACAAAATTTAGAGGATGGCTTAGATGGCCATTGTCGTTGTGGCGAAGGACAGCTTGAGAAACGAAAAACTATGTGGTTCCGACAACGACCGACCCGGTATTCCAGTGATTCCGAGGACCACTATAACCGCCAATATTTTATCGAGGCCGGGATCTTATTTGGATCCAGGATACCTTTGACATCAATGACGACACCTTGCTTTTGATTTCGAAGAAGTGTGAGGAGGTCCGTCAATCCCAACTTGGAGAATTTCTCGTGTGCGACGGCGAGGATCAACCCATCAAGATCTTTCATCTTGTTCCAATCAAGAAGATGAATGCCATATTCTGCCAAAGCTTCTTCGGTTTCCGCGATAGGATCATGCACCAGCACGTCGATTCCATATTCATGGAGTTCACGAATGATATCGGGCACGCGACTATTGCGAAGGTCCGGCACGTTTTCCTTGAAGGTGAGCCCAAGTACGCCCACTCTTAACTGATTAGCAGGGCGGGGTAACTGGCTCAGCAACTTCATCGTGTACTCCGCCACAAATTTGCCCATGCCGTTGTTAATGCGACGTCCGGCAAGAATGACTTCTGGGTGATAGCCCACTGATTCAGCCTTCGAGGTCAAATAATACGGATCCACGCCGATACAATGGCCACCAACAAGACCTGGGGAGAACTTGAGGAAGTTCCATTTTGTCCCTGCTGCTTCAAGAACTGACTTGGTATCGATTCCAAGCCGATGGAAGATAAGGGACAATTCGTTCATAAGAGCGATGTTCAGGTCGCGCTGGGTGTTCTCAATAACCTTGGCTGCTTCCGCCACTTTGATGCTGGATGCTCGATGGATCCCAGCTTTTACGACCAATGCATAGGTCTCCGCTACGACATCGAGCGACTCAAGGTCCTGTGCCGACACGACCTTGATGATCTTTTCGAGCGTATGCTCCTTGTCTCCAGGATTTATCCTCTCCGGCGAGTACCCGAGTTTAAAATCAACCCCGCCTTTCATGCCGGATGTATTTTCCAAGATCGGCAAGCACACTTCCTCCGTCGCCCCGGGGTAGACGGTGGATTCGTACACGACGATGGAACCCTTAGAAAGGTTCCGCCCGATCAACTCTGAGGCCTTCTGCAACGCGGTGAGATCAGGTTGCAAGGCTTCGTTGATAGGGGTTGGAACTGCCACGATTATGAAGTCGGCCTTCGTAAGATCTGCTGGTTCCGAGGTATACCGGACTTGTGTCGAAGCTAGATCTTTTTCAGATACTTCTCCAGTACGATCGATCCCTTTACGCAATTCGTCAATTTTCTTCTTGTTAACATCGAACCCAATCACAGGACCAATTTTCCCAAATGCCACCGCGATTGGAAGCCCAACATAGCCGAGTCCGACAACAGCAACGGAACGCGACTGCTTCATAGTCATGCAACCCCCAAATTAGCTTTGTTTTGCTTGAACATGAACCGGGATAACAATGGCAGAAGACACTATGATCGTCAAGAAATGTATGGCCTTTTCATGCAAGAAGTAAAGCGCTAAGAACCATGAGCCTCATTGAGAAGCGCTCCTTCCATATGGAGAATTGGCTCAAGGATAAGTTCAAGCAATATCAATAAGATCCGTCGAGAAAGCAAGAGCAAAATAATAATTTCTATTGTATATCAATTATTTACATAATTAAATCAAATCTTTTTCTTTACCTGTACCTCCGTGATATTGGAGCCTCGTTTCCTTCCTGTCGAAACGGCCTTCAGAGCACTGCTCCTCCATGGACAACAGCCTTCATCAAGACGCATAAACACAGAACAAGCCGCTGCATTGAAGCCCTCCTTCACATAAAGCTATTTTGTTTCTTCAGATAGGCACTTAATTTGCTCGGAGCCCCACCTAGCTTTCTATCGTGCACAAAATGACCGTGCATGTATTTGCTATGGAGGGTTCCAACAATGCATCAACATGCTCAGCGGTTGTTAGTCCTGACACCTTGTGTTGCTACTCTTCTACTAACGCTCGAACCTACAATCTCCTGTAGGCAACTAGCCTTTGCGCAAACTAATGAAAGTGCTGCGAAGCGACCTCCGGCTCCTACGCTCCGCCTTTTGTCTGAGCTCCCTATACTGAGGCAACTTATGGCACCATTCCCCGCTGTAACTCCGCCTCCCATACCACCTGCCATTGGTGCGAGTCCTACAAGCCTGTCCTTTTCCGCACAGCAAGGCGGGAGTAACCCAGCTGCTCAAACACTGACCATCAGCAACACTGGCGGCGGTACTCTGAGTTGGAGCGCCAGCGACAATGCCTCCTGGCTCGCAGTCTCGCCTGTCTCAGGAACTAGTAACGGTACAATCACAGTCACAGCAGCCACCGGGTCACTCACTGCTGGAACCTATCATGCGACAATTGCTTTGGGTGCGACAGGAACAAGCCAGCGTCAGATTCCTGTCACATTCACGGTTACCACCGCACCTCCCTCGATCTCATTAAACCGAGCTTCATTAGCCTATTCAGGGGTGCAAGGTGGTACCGCGCCAGCCAGCCAATCAGTGGCTGTTACCTCGAACGCAAGCTGGACTGCTACCGACAACGCTCCATGGCTCACACTGACCCCATCATCTGGTGTCGGTAATGGAACGATTTCTGCGATAGTGAATCTAGAAAATGCCTCCGTAGGAACCAGCAACGCCACGATCACCGTGACCGCTGGAAGTACGGCTAAAGCTATCGGAGTGACCCTTACGATCTCTGCTGCCTCGTTAACGGTCACGCCTGGGAGCCTCGCCTTTACGGCGACGCAGGGAGCGGCAAATCCGTCTCCCCAAACTATTACGTTGAGCTCAGCCGGAGCGTGGACAGTGAGTGACAACGCCTCCTGGTTATCACTCAGCCCACCATCAGGTTCGAAGGGTGGGAAGATCGTAGCGAACGTCAACACTGCGAACGTCAAGCCTGGAACGAATTCTGCCCTTATTACCGTAACAAGCGGAGGCGTGACCAGAGTAGCAAACGCAACTCTCACTCTTAACGCTCCGTCAAGTTCATCGGCAACACTGACATGGAATGCAAATAAAGAGAAGGATCTGGCAGGGTATAAGGTGTATCGGGCAACGGAGTCAGGAGCCTATGGCGCACCGATTGCTACCGTTTTAGGAAGTGTGACGACGTATCAAGCAAAAGGTCTACAATTTGGGAAAACGTATTTCTTTGTCGTAACGGCCTATGACGTCGCGGGGAACGAAAGTACGTATTCGAACGAAGTTAGCAAGAGTATTTTCTAGTCGGACAACTAACTGCTCACGGCTGGCTTGCTCCCCGTAAACCGGCACCACCAGAAAACGGTTGTTGGGGAGCCTGCTATACAGCCACCTGACGCTCGCTGGTGGAGTAATCCAGCATATAACTAGGAAGCGAATTTGTCGTCACACCATTAAGGACTACCTGAATGGGCCTCGAAGCACGAAGCGAACCGATTGCTTGTGTGACGACTTGCTTAGCCGTCAGATTTGCTCGCACCACAAGAAGAAGGAGATCGCAGTGGCTTTCCAAGACATTCATGGTAGCGACAGGAAGAATAGGAGGAGCATTCAGGAGAATATAGTCAAACTCTTCCCGAAGCTGAGACAAAACACGGTTCAGTTGACCAGCCCTCAATAGCTCATTGGAATCACCGGCATCCTCTCCCGCCGGCATGATCCAACATGGAACATCAGCAAAAGGACTCATAGCCTCTTGCGGCGGGGTCTCACTTCTCAGGCAATCAACAAGACCGAAGCGTACCGGTGTTTCCACGAATGCCCTAAGCTCAGGGAATACGAAATCACAGTCCAATAGAAGGACTCGCCGTCCAAAATCTCGTGACAGAGTGTAACCCAAGTTTACAACGGTAGTTGTTTTCCCTTCGCCTTTGATGGCGCTCGTCACGGCCGCGACGATTGGCGTTCCAGTCGGATTAAGAAGTTGCAGTCTTGCCGCAGCGACCCGGTACTGTTCTGCGGCCATAGACCGAGGAAACATTTTGGTCACAAATCTTCGATCTATTTCACGGAACCCCGCTCGATTGTCGGATGGCAGATTGCTCGCCATCACTTCAGGCTCCGATGGTGAAATCATACTCAGCGGTCGTCTCAGGAGATAAGAGCCTTGCAAACCCTGCGAATCGCGTCCTGGACGCCACAGGGATGAAAAGTCAGGAATGGCTGCCAATAGACGAGGGCCTGCCAACAGGAGTTCGACATCTTCCGGACCTCGGAACTGAGGAGTAAGCCGCTCGCGTAGTATTGAGAGCCCTGCTCCGGAAACACATCCGAACAGAAAACCTAACACGAGCACCTTCAGCCTATTCGGAACGACGGGAGAGGTCGGAAAACGGGCGCGATCGAGAATCCGAAACTTTCCACCTTTTTGGTGCTTTTCTACATTTTCTTGAACGCGAGTATTTAACCGCTTATCAAGGAGCTTTGCGTAATTATCCTTCATGTTGTTGTAATCACGCTCAAGGACCAACAATTCTTGTTCGACTTGTGGGGACCTATCGAGACGCTTCTCGATATCTCGCTTAGTGGTATGCAACTGCGCTAAACGGCGTTGGAGGAGCGTGACTTCAGTGCGCGTTTCGTTCTGTTGTCTCACCAAATCCTGAAGATACGGATCCAGCGTGGTCTTGTCTGGGCGGATAGCGTCCTTGCCGTATAAATTGGTCAACTCTTCTTCAACCTGACGGATTTCTTCCTTGGTTAATATGATCTCGGGATATCCGTCCCAAAATTCTGCTCTGAGTTTGACGAGTTTCTCGCGAAGTTCCCTTAGGTGACGAAATAGCGGGTCTGGTTCCATCGTGCGCCCCGTTGCGAATCCTGGACTCTGCTGACCAGACACCCGATACTGGTTCACGGCCTGATTCAACGAGGCTAGTTTGTCTGAATGACGCTGAAGGTTCTCGGTAGTGGTTGTGATATCAGCGTCTGCTCGGTCCAGGGCCCTGATATTGGTATCCACCTGCTGAGGAAGGTCGCCGAGATGTAGTTTTTTGAACTGACTGATGTTTTCTTCCCGCTTTTCCAGTTCATGCTTTAGCACTCGTAGCTCTTCATCGAGAAATTCCCCTGTCCCTTCGACTCGCTTCTCACGCTCTAGGTTATTCTCCTCAATGAACTTGTCCGCAATTCGAGCCGTTACTTGCATTGCGGTCGCCGGATCCTGGTGCAAAAAGGAGACTACGAATCCCTCAACTAGACTCTGTGGGGAGGTGGCTACGGATGGGTCCATCTTAACCCGTTCTACCCGAGTCATGTTCACGACTTCACTGAGAGCCTCACGATGCTCTTCCGCAGGAAGTCCATTTGGAAACAGGCTAAATTCCTTTGCAATGTCGCCCAAGAAATCTGGATTAATGATTTGCCGCTGTATTAAGAAGAGACGTTGTTCGAACCTTTCCCCTGCGTCTCCGCCGGTATTGACGACGTTGTTAATTCCCCCACGCTCCTCAGCCACAATCATTGCTTGTGACTGGTAGTACTTCGTCGCCAGGAGATAGTAGCCCCAAGCCAATGTCAAAGACAGGGTTATCGCGCCCGCAATGACCCATCTGTTGCGCGATGCGATGAGCGCATATTCCCGTATAGCGACCACTGCCGTTTGTTCTGCTGGGATGGCTGACCCAGGGGATTGCATGCGTACCCTCCGGATAAATTAGGACTAACAGCTAACTGATTAGAGCCTTATAAAGGGGCGCTGATAGAATGATCACGCAGTTCTCACTTTACCGCAGTTTCTGAATGCACTGTCGAAGCCTCTGGGTCTGATACGCAGGTTCGAAACATCGGGACAATATCCTTAAGCCGTTCCAGCAACATATTAGCGTCATCGTGGTAACTTGCCGCCTCCAATGCGGACAACTTTTCTCGAAATTCTTCGAAATCGAGCTGGTTGGTTCCCTGAATTTGCAGGATCTTCTCCAGCGATGATTGAACCGCTATCTCTCCCTCGCCAACTAATTCCTCGTACAGCTTTTCCCCAGGGCGCAGGCCGATGAATTGAATAGCAATATCCTTTCCCGGCACCAACCCAGACAACCGAATGAGGCTTCTAGCAATATCCAGAACCTTGATCTGTTCTCCCATGTCAAGAATGTAGACATGCCCTTGTTTTCCAATAGTCGCTGCCTGAAGCACCAACTGAACTGCCTCAGGAATCAACATAAAGTAACGTCGGATCTCAGGGTGGGTAACCGTGACGGGACCGCCAGCCTTGATTTGCTCCTGAAATCGCAGCAACATACTTCCGCTACTGCCAAGCACATTGCCAAACCGTACAAGCAGAAACCGAGTCCGGCTCGTTCTCGCGATGTCTTGGATGATAAGTTCAGCCACTCGTTTGGTAGCTCCCATCACGCTGGACGGGTTCACCGCTTTGTCAGTCGAAACATGGACGAATTGTTCGACTCCATGGAGACTGGCAGCTTCCGCGGTGATCCGGGTCCCGATGCAGTTGTTTTTCACGGCTTCCAAGGGATTTAGCTCCACGAGCGGGACATGCTTGTGTGCGGCCGCATGGAACAAGATCTGAGGTTTATGCTGCTCCAGCACCGCACAGAGGCGTTGGGCGTCAGTAACATCCCCGATCAGTGGAAGGATGGGAAATTCAAGCCTCTGATCGTCCAATTCCTTATGAATATTATAGAGACTATTCTCGTGACGCTCATAGAGGAGTAACGTGCTTGGGCTGAACAAAGTGATTTGTCGAGCTAACTCCGAGCCAATCGACCCACCAGCTCCGGTGATTAGGACGCTCTTCCCTCTCACCATGTGTCTTGTCGCTTCATTATCCAGATCGATAGGGGCGCGTGACAGGAGGTCCGGAACGGATATGTTGCGGATTTGGCTAACCGTGCTTTGGTTAGTGAGGAGTTCCTCTTTGGTGGGTAATGTCTTTATCGAAACCTCATAGGGCTCTAATTTGATGACAAGGTCTCGGAGGAACTCCGGGGTAGCGGTAGATACCGCAACAACAACCACCTCAGGCCTAAGTGTTTCCACTAGTTTTGGAATGTCTTCTACCGTACCAAGCACTCGAACACCGTGAATCCGTTGATTGAGAAGTGCGATATTATCGTCAACGAGCCCGATGGGTTGACAGTTAAACACGCTGCGAGTCTTCATCTCCCGGACGATTCGCTCACCGGAATCACCGGCGCCAATTACGAGCACCCTCCGTTTCTTCTGGAAAACGGCCTTATCACGTAAAACTCTGGAGGCCAATCTCACTCCAGCAAGAAATCCGATAAGGAGAATGGCATCGATGGCAAATATAGAGCGCGGGTAACTGGAAAACTCCATCACCCAATGAACCCAGCCGTAAAAAACGACCGTACTGACAAGGACACCCTTCAGAATATTTTGAAGGTCCCATACGCTGGTGTACCTCCACAAGCCTTCATTTAGCCCAAATAGGGCAAAGGCCACGCCCCGAATACCGACTAAGATGAGCACTGTTTGTTCGAACGTGAGGAGATCTTTCTCAGGGATGTTTCCGTCATATCGCAGAGCAAATGCCAAGTAATTGGCTAGGATGATGAGAGCCAGATCAAATACAACAATAATTGGCTTTCGCCATTTCATGATCAAAGGCGGCAGACTGGTCCAGAAGGAGGTCAAGGGAGGGTCAACTGAAGTCTTGAGCTCAGGAAGTGTGAGCATCTCGAGGGGAATTCTAGCGATATGCAAGAGGGTTTGAATGATGATGGCAAGATCAAGCTGCAAGGACATATGGTGGATATACAGTTTGGCCAGCCTGATCTTTTCTGGAAGAATATTATGCTGATATTCTTCTTCAGGGCTTGAAGAACGGGAGAGGAGAGCCGCTTCATCGATGTATCGGAGCGACGCAAGGTCAGTCAACCCAGGTCGAACCTTTAAGATTTCGGAAAACTCAGCCCGTAGTCGCTCAACATAGCGTGGAACTTCAGGTCTTGGGCCGACAATACTCATGTCGCCCACGAGAATATTTACCAGCTGAGGCAATTCATCGAGCTTGCATTGCCGTAGAATCCTACCGATTCTAGTGATGCGAGGATCTTGTCCGATTGTGAGCGGCACGCAGGGACTCCTGCCCTCAACGGACATAGTCCTGAATTTTAGGATCTCGAACGGGCGAAATCCTTGGCCCACACGAAGTTGACGAAAGATCACCGGTCCCTGCGAGTCCAGCTTGATCAGGATCGCGATGATCGCGAGCAGCGGTGCCGTGAGAGCGAGTCCTAGCGAAGCCAAGCAGAGATCAAACGCACGTTTCATCACCGGCGGTTCCTCTTGACAAGATCACGAACCGTCTCAATGACTCGATTGACCTCATCATCTGTCATCTTCGAGTACAACGGCAAGGAAACAATACGCTCAAAGACCATGCTTGCAACAGGAAAATCTTCAGGTCGGTAACCTCCCTTGTCTCGGTGATAGGGATGCAAATGGAGAGGAATGAAGTGCACGCTGCATCCGACACCGGCCTGCTGTAGTTGACGGATAAACTCATCGCGGCTGATCTGCAAACGAGTCACATCAAGTTGAATGACATACAGGTGCCAGGCATGCTGGACATGGGAGGCTGTCGGAGGGCAGACAATTTCCGGAAGATCTTTGAGACCTTCATGATAAAGGGCGGCAAACCGTTCCCGCCCCTTCCAGAACCGTTCGCATTTCTTGAGTTGGGCCAGTCCAAGCGCGGCCGCAATATCAGTCAGATTGTATTTGAACCCAGGCGAGAGTATTTCGTAATACCAAGAGCCCTGCGCAGAGTAACGATTCCAGGCATCTCGACTGAGGCCATGGAGGCTCATCATTCGCATGCGAGCGGCCCACTCTGCGTTATTTGTCGTCACCATTCCGCCTTCGCCAGTCGTGATATTTTTTGTCGCGTAAAAGGAAAAGCAGGTCGCGTCCGAGATCCCTCCGATCATCTTGCCATGATATCTTGCAGGTAAGGCATGGGCCGCGTCCTCAATGACGTGTAGACTATGCGCTTCGGCGATCGCGTGGACCGGCTTGAGGTCACAGGGATGTCCAGCAAAATGAACAGGAATAATCGCTTTCGTTTTGTCTGTGATGGCTGCTTCGATACGATCGGTATCCAGGTTCAGTGAATCTTGTACGCAGTCGATTAGGACTGGTCGAGCTTTGAAGTAGGTGACTACCTCGGCTGTTGCGGCAAAGGTCATTGTCGGAACCAGCACCTCATCCCCTTCGCTCACGCCAGCCGCCTCTAGAGCAAGGTGAAGGGCAGCCGTGCAGGAATTGACTGCAACAGCATGGTCAGCCCCAACCATCGCAGCAAATTCCCGCTCAAATTCTCGTACCTTAGGTCCGGTGGTCAACCAACCCGAGCGGAGAACCTCTACAACCTCTGATACCTCTTCTTCTCCTACATCGGACCGATGAAACGGCAAAAAGTCCTTCATTCACAGATCTCCTCTATGCTTGAAGATCAAGCCCCTCATACGAGATACACTTTCCCCATAATTGCGGAAAAGTACAACCCTTCTTTTGGGGAAGGACCACAATACTAATGACAATATGGCTCAACCCGAGTAAAGGGCTCTCACAAATCGTGAAGCCTCTAATTTTACAACACTGTTGAGACGCATGGCTATGACAGAATGTAAGAACTGAAATAATGTAATGATATCAGTTACTTATGGATGGGTTGCTACTCGATTACCTCGGTCCCCTGGGTCTAGCCATTGTCGACCCTTGGCACTGCGCGGGTGAGGGCACTTTAGCCGTCTGCATTTGAAAGAGAAAGCGGAGGCCGAGATTCTCTATTCTTGGGCGAAGTGTTGTTCTGAACGGAGAGGGATGCACGAGACCGTTCCATCACCTTCCTGGCTTTTTCTTTGAGCCCTCATTGATCCGTAGTATAAGAAATTGACCGCTATGAGGGTCGATGGATCCATGTCGCCTGGTGTGCGGTAAGGAGATCTGCATCGTGATTTTCTCTCGTCAGGGATGGCTACATTCATTTGGTGTCCTATCGATCACTGGCTGTTCGCTATTTGTCTCGCAAGAAGCTCAGCGAGGGGATCAACACTTAGCAGAAGAGCGCTGGGAAGCGGCGAGTCTCGCGTACAAGCACGCATTAAAAGATGATCCATTTAATCCGTCTCTGCAAAACAAATACGCCTTGGCTCGTGAACGTAGAGCCGCAGAACACGCCGAGCGTGGTCGTGCCTTCATGCGAGAGAATCGGAGCGATCTGGCTCTTGACGAGTTTAAGCAGGCGCTCACTATTGATCCCTCGAGCGCTGAATACCAATCAGGCTTTCGAGAAGCCACTCGTCTGAAGGAGTCGCGCTCCCAGTATCGGGAGGCGGAACGTCTCGCACAACTGGGGAGAGTCGATGAAGCACTCGCCAGTTATGCGAGGGCCATTGAGCTTGATCCTGCCTACCAAGAACCAGTTGATGGCATCGCCCGACTGACTGAAGAGCAACAGGCGCTTCGCAGAGGGGAGGGCTTGAAGCAGCCCGTGACACTGAAGTTTAAAAATGCCGGTATCAAGGAAGTACTGGAAGCCGTGGCGAAGGCTGGTGGCCTGACTCTCGTGTTCGATAAGGATGTCCGAAATGACCCTATTTCAATTTCTATTCAGGACACACCATTTGAAGAGGCGTTTCGGTTGATTCTCAATAGCAATAGTCTATTTGCGCGGCAGATATCGTCGACCGTTCTGGTTGTGAGCCCTGATACGAGGCAGAAACAGGAACAGTATCAGGACTTGATGATTCGGACATTCTATCTCTCGACGGCGAAGGCCAAAGATATGATGCTTCTCCTCAAGAGCATGTTGGATTCAAAACGGATGCATGCGAATGAGCAACTGAATGCCATCGTCATTCGTGACCAGCCGGAAAAGTTGCAACTTGCAGAAAAAATCATCCTTGCCAATGATCGACAGGAAGCCGAAGTGCTCTTTGACCTTGAAGTGTTGGAGGTCAACCGGACGAAGAATCAAACGTACGGGTTAAATTATCCCAAACAAGCCGGTGCCGGATTGATCGCTTCCGGATTTACGGGAACACTCGCCGCAGAGGCCGTGCAAATGACCTACCGGCAACTGACAAATTTGGGGCCTGACAGCTATCTCTTCAAACTACCGACAACCGTCTTGCTGGATTTCTTTAAACAGCAATCCGATGCCAAGACCCTTGCCTCACCTAAAATCCGTGTCATCAATAACAAGAAGGCAGAGATCAACATCGGGGATAAACAACCGATTCTTCTCTCCACGACGAATGTGTTGCCAGGGCAGGCGACCACTGGAGCCGTTCCGACTACTTCAACCGTCACTTCGATCGAGTTTCGAGATACAGGTGTCAAGCTGACTGTTGAGCCTTCTATTCGATTGGGCGATGAGTTGTCGCTAAAAATAAAAGTGGAGGTCATTCGGGTTGGTGATCAAATCACGCTGCAGGCTTCCCCGCTCATCCAACAATTCAAATTCGGTAACCGCTCTGCTGAAACGACACTCAGCATGAGGGATGGTGAAACGGTCGTTCTGGGTGGCCTACTGCAAGAAGAAGATCGCCGGACTCGCGTCACTGCGCCGTGGATCGGGGATTTGCCGCTCATCGGAAAATTGTTGAGCTCATTTAAAACCGAACGGGTTACGACGGAAGTCATCTTGACCATCACCCCCCGTATTGCACAACCGCCACTTCCTCCAGGGCCTACAAATCAGGCGTTTTGGTCCGGGACGGAGTTCAATTATTCAACGAACCCAGTGTTTTCCGGCCCGACGGCAACGGTTGCAGCATTGCAAAAAGGGAATCACCAAGCCCTCGTTTCTCAGTCGAGCATTCCATCCAAGGGTTCGGTACAAAGGAGCTCTGTTCCATCATTGACCGAATTGGCGACGCCGGGTCCTCTCCTGAAGGTGAAACCAGACGAAGCCACTGTCCAATCCGGCAAAGAGGTGCGGGTGGCTATTGTGGATGGTCGCATCCGAGCCTCCGATGACAACATATTCAGACTTGAATACGACCCTGAGATTTTAGAATTCAAAGGTTTTGACGCGGCGCGAGTGATTCCATCCGATGCGGGCATAGACGACAAATGGGCGAAGAGTATTGTGTTTCAACTTGTTCATCCGGATCAGCGCCCGCCACGTACGATGTACGTCACCTTCGTGGCAAAGGCGCCGGGTGTGTCGCCGGTTCGGATTAAACTAATTCAGTCCGATCCTACCGATGGCACATCTTCCAGGGCTACCGGGTCGGGGGTTGTGAGAGTGCGGTGAAAGAGGAGGGACTGACATTGGTCGAAGTCCTCGTCACGATGACGATAGTTGTGCTGTTGGCTTCGGTGGCTATGCCGCTGAGTAAGGTCTCGACGAAACGAACCCATGAAATTGAGTTGCGCCAACAGCTTCGGATTATTCGAGGTGCAATTGACCTGTTCAAGGTGGAGTGGAATCGTGAGGGGAGTGTCTTGTTGGGACCGGTCTGTCTGAAAAACAAGTTGGTCTGTAAGGAAGTCAGCGGTCCCTATGGATATCCGAAGTCTCTAGATGTCTTGCTGGGGGTGAAGCTCACTGGGGAGGAAGCGACTGTTCGAGGTACGACGGTCAGGCGTTACCTACGGATTATGCCGCTGGACCCTCTGACGGGAAAGCCAGATTGGCTCTTGCGTTGCTACAAGGATCAACCCAAGCCGATGAGCTGGTGTGGCGAGGATGTTTATGATGTGATGACGCACAGCGAGGCGACGGCGTTGGATGGGACTAAATACCAGGATTGGTAGAGCGACGATATGGAGCATGACAAAGGGTTCACGCTGGTCGAACTGATGATTGTGGTGTCTATTGTGGGTATTTTGGCCACGATCGCCGCTCCATCCTATCAATCTTCGCTGATGAAAGCGAAGGAAGCGGTCTTGCGGCAGGATCTGTTTACGCTGCGTGAGCTGCTCGATCATCATCGCGCGGATCAGGGGAAGTATCCACCGTCGCTCGATGGCTTAGTGTCGGCGGGATATCTCCGGACGATTCCCAAAGATCCATTTACGAATTCATCGAGTTCTTGGCAAGAGATGAGTGAGCCCACCGAGGGCGGCATCTTCGATGTGTATTCCGGGTCCGACTTGGTGGGGACAAACGGCGCTCCCTATAACAAATGGTGACAGGATCGTGAGCACAGACTGGTAGAGACAATTCGAATGAGCCACGACTGGAGAAAACGAGCGCAGTGGAGCATGGTGGGCGGAGCCTGTCTGATGGGGGTAGTGGCCTGTAGTCCTCTTGAGACTGTCCTGGACCCTGAGATGTCGGATCTCCAACTGACTGTGGATACTCTCAGGAGTTCATTGCGGGATGCGCAACGAACGATAGGTGAACTACAGACAGAAATTGATCAGCAACGCCGATCATATGGCGAGGTGCAGATTCTCCGGGCCCGACTTGAGGGAAGTAGTCGGGAAGCAGAGGGTCGCCTGATCGAAGCCCGCCGTGTGATCGATCTTCAGCGAGAAGAGTTGGCGGTGGCACGCTCCGAACGAGAGCAGATGGGGCGAAATGAAGCGGCGCTTCAGGCGCAGCTGCGGCAGCTCCGAAAACAGGTCTCAAAAATGAGAAAACTGGCACGAGGGGCTGCGTCCCCGGCCACCATCCTTTCTGAGAGGGTCGAGCCGTTAGAAGTGACGAAGGTAGTATTAGAATCGGAGGCCGAGTCGGATGATGCCGATGAACCGGTGGCGTATCTGCCTTCTATCAACCGAGTTCCAGTTGTGGTGCCTTCTTCAGGCCTGGCTGGTCATGAGACTGTATCGATTCAATCTAGAGATACGTTGTGGAGTCTCGCGCGACAGTATCAGACCTCGGTTCTGTACCTCATGGCCATTAACGGGCTTGCCGATGATCGAATTTATGTCGGCCAAACCATCAGAGTTCCTCAGCCGTCTCTCGATGCGCGTGACTATGAAGAGCTGTCGTCGAGTCTGATGCGATAGATCATACGCTCGAAAGGGTATGCCTATGGCGGTTTTTGCATATCGGGTTGCACGTCCGGATGGCTCCATGATCCAAGGCCATGTAGAGGGAGAGGAAGAGGCGCTGGTTCGCGCCAAATTGGAGTCTCAGGGGCTATTGGTCTTTCACCTCCACAGGCGTGGGATGGCCGTGGTGGAGATGGGGAAGCCCTGGTTGCGGACAAAACTGCCGCTCAGTCAGTTCTTGATCTTCAATCAAGAGCTATTGGCGCTCATCAAATCAGGATTGCCTATCTTACGAGTCTGGGATCTGCTTATTGAGCGAGCAGGACATGCTGGATTTCAGCAGGTGCTTCGCGAGGTGAAGGAGGATATTCGAGGTGGAGCATCCGCTTCCGATGCCCTGGGGAAACATGCACTGTATTTCCCGGACCTCTATGTCGCGACAGTGAAGGCTGGAGAACAGTCCGGTAATCTCTCGGATGTGCTCCAACGATACGTGACGTATCTGAAGCTGATGATCGCGCTTCGTCAAAAAGTGACGAAGGCCATCTCCTATCCGATCGTACTCGTCCTCATCGGCATCGCGGTGATCGGGTTTCTGCTGACGTATGTCATGCCGACCTTTGTCTCCGTGTACGGAGAGTCGGCGAAGACCTTGCCCCCAGCGACCCAACTGTTACTCAACGTGGTCACGCAAACTGAGGCGTGGGCTTTGCCGGCAATGGTGCTTGTCATCGGCATTCTGCTGGGGCTACGGGCCTACTACACAACATCGATCGGGCGCTTGTCGATCGACCGCCTGTTCCTGAGATTTCCACTCGTGGGTCAGATTCTTGCCCAGCACAATACGGTGCAACTTACGCGAACGTTGGGAACGATTCTTGGCGGTGGGACTCCGCTTGTAGATGCGCTACACGGCGCGCGTGCGGCTGTCTCCAACCGTTTTATTTCTCAGCAGCTGGTCCGGGCCGTCGATGAGATTCGTGAAGGAGAGACTCTCGCCAAGGCGCTCGAGCGCCCGAAGGTTCTCCCCAAGCTGGCGATCGAGATGCTGGCGGTCGGAGAGGAAACAGGCTCTCTCGATGCGATGCTACGGGACATCGCAGAGTTCTATGAGGCTGATCTTGATACCCGGCTCGCGCAGCTCACCACCTGGATTGAGCCCGCCTTGTTACTCGTCATGGGTGTACTCGTCGGGGGGATCGTGATCGTGATGTACTTACCGGTCTTTCAGATGGCGGGCGCAGTTGGCGGCTAGGATGCATGCATCTCTAACTGGACTGCTGGGATAGAGGAGTAGGAGAGGTTTTCCATGCCGCGTAGTCTCGTCCGTCCTTCTTTATCAGACATCTTGGTAGGTCAGGGGATGGTCGACAAACAGACCGTCGAGGAAGCTCTTCGTCGATTGAACCACGTTCCTGCCACGTTGGGCCAAACGCTCGTCGCGGACGGGGTTCTTTCGGAAGACCAGTTGGCTCAGGCATTGGCGACTCAATACGACCTTCCTTATGATGCGCTGACAGACTTTCGAGTCGATCCTCGGTATTACGAGACCTTGTCCGTCAAGCTGATGCAGCGGTTTCCCTTTGTGCCCATCGCGGAGCGATCAGGGGTGCTGACAATTGCCATCGCAGATCCCCAAAATCTGTTAGGCCTGGATGAGTTGGAGCTGTTGATTGGAATGCCCTTGGATCGGATTGTGAGTTCCAAGAGCGCGATCTTGGCCGCACTGGAGCGTAGTGAAGGGTCCAGTCAGGCGTTGCGTGAGCTTGAGGCGGAATATCGCTCGATTCTCGTCAAAGAAGATGAGCGGGGAGAAGAAATTCAGGCCCTCGATCAGACCGACGAAGATCAAAGTCCTGCCGTGAAGTTGCTGGACTCCATCTTGCTCAGCGCGATGCAACGTCGCGCCAGCGACATTCATATTGAAGCGGCCGACCGCTCGACGAAGGTCAAGCTTCGCGTCGACGGGATTCTCATTCCGGCCATGGACCCGTTGGATATTCGACTGCATGCTCCCTTGGTTTCGCGCCTGAAGGTCATGTCCGAACTTGATATCGCAGAACGGCGTGTGCCTCAAGACGGAAGTTTCCGGATGCGACTTGATCGGAAGACCGTGGATTTTCGCGTGTCCATCCTGCCCAGCGTCTTTGGCGAATCCGTCGTCATCAGAATTCTTGATCGGGATTCCATTGCGACCGGAGTGTCCGCCCTGAAGCTTGAACGACTCGGTTTCAATCCTGAAGATCTGAGGCGGTTTCGACGGGCGATCACTCGACCATACGGCATGGTGTTGGTAACGGGCCCCACGGGAAGCGGCAAGACGACGACGTTGTATGCCGCCATCTCCGAAATGAACACACTCGAAGACAAGCTGATCACGATCGAAGATCCTGTGGAATATCAGTTGCCAGGGGTCGTGCAGATTCCTGTCAACGAAAAGAAAGGTCTGACGTTTGCCCGGGGACTGCGGTCCATCCTCCGCCATGATCCGGATAAGATCATGGTCGGGGAAATTCGAGATCCTGAAACCGCTCAGATTGCCATTCAGTCGGCTCTGACCGGGCACCTCGTTCTGACCACGGTCCATGCGAACAACGTGTTTGACGTGATCGGGCGGTTCGCGTCGATGGGGATCGATGCCTATAACTTTTTGGCCGCGCTCAACTGTGTCTTGGCGCAGCGGCTTGTTCGAATCCTCTGCCCGTCCTGCCGAACACTTGTGAAAGCCGAACAGTCTCTCATCGAGGAATCAGGGTTGGACTATGAGCAGTACAAGGAGACGCCGTTCTATGAGGGGACGGGCTGTCCACAGTGCCATGGCACGGGCTATCGTGGCAGAAAATGTATCACGGAATTTCTCGACCTTACAGATGAGATCAAGGAGATGATTCATGCGGAACGCCCGCTGTCGGAAATTCGGTATCGAGCGGTGACGGACGGTATGATCACGCTTCGGCAATCGGCACTTAAAAAGATGCTGAATGGAGAGACGTCGCTTCGCGAGGTCAACCGAGTAACCTTCAGCGACGAAGGGTGACACGATGTGGGAGTGGTGGAGCAGCCGGCCCCAGCATTGTCTGAAATTCGGAACTGAGTCACTGGGCTGGGCTGAGCGTGCAGGAGGTTGGCGCGGACAGCGTCGGAGCAGGTGTGTCACGGCGACGCTCCCAAACGGCGTGATCAATCCCTCACTGAGAGATCCGAATGTCTCGGATCTCTCAGCCGTAGCCGATTGTATTCGGAGCCTCACACAGTCAGCACGCGTAAGCCGCCGATCGGCCAAGGCATTCCGTTCAGGTCTTCCTCGACGAGTTACCATTCTTATTCCAGATACGGCGGTCAGAACGACCGTGCTGTCCTTTGAACAGCTTCCGACTTCATGGCAAGAACGGGACGACCTCATTCGATGGCGATTGGGGCAGGAACAGCTGGTTCCGATTAATGGAGCAAAGATTGTGTCGCAGATCTTCCCTGACGACGGAGCTGGAGGATCGGGAGTCTACACGGCGTTGACGGTATCGATCCAAGAAGCGGTGCTTCACCAGTATGAATCGCTCTGCGAATCCGTCGGGCTGATCCCCTGCGATGTCGGTGTCACCAGCTTGAGGCTGCTTGATTTCTGGAGGCACACTTCGAATAGATCTGGGTGGCTTCGTCGCAATGTGTTCTGGGTCACGGTGTCTGATCGGGCATTGACGACGATTGTGTGCCAAGGGAGACGTCCGATATTTTATCGATGCAAACTCTTGGGGGGAGACGGTGCTGATGGTCTAAACAACCCCGATGTGCTACACAGGGTGCTTGAAGAGTGTGCGGCGTCACTCGAGGCCTGTCATCAGCGGCATCCCTCTGTGACCATCGATCAAGCCGTGATCTGCGCAGAGGAAGAGGCATCGGCCTTGCGAGAACACATGGAGGGAGAACTCCACCTTGCGGTCGAACAACTCGATTGGAAATCGGTCGAGTCTCTTGGCTGGATCGCGAAAGGAAGCCATCCTGGGTTGACGTCCCTCGCAGCACTGGCGGGATTATCGTAAGGGTGAGACGCAGAATCAGAATGAGCAAGTTTCCTACGTTGTTGAAGTTGAGCCGGCCGACAACGGGCGGCAATGGGCATTTTCAGATCAATCTGTGCCACAGGTATCGGGCAGCGGTGGCGCCACTACGTCTTCTGCTGATGGCGAGCTGTGGGCTCCTTGCCATTGGAATTATCTGGACTGTGGCGCAGGCGATAGTCACCTATCAAGAGTGTCGAACAATTGAAGCTGAGTTGGACCGCATCCGGCAGCAGGACCTTCGCCTCATTGCGGAGGCACGCCATGAAGGGATTGATCTCTCTGACGACGCTCTGCGCCGGCTGTCGTTCGAAGTCCAATTGGCGAATCAGCTTCTGGGAAAGAGAATGTTCTCATGGACGAAGTTTCTGACAGAGTTGGAACAGGCCGTCCCTGCCCGGTTGGCGTTAAGCAGTGTGCGTCTCGAGCAAGCCGGGACAATGGTTCGATTGACGGGGACAGCCATCAGTTTGGAGGATGTCACGGCATTCACCGTGGGACTCCAGGATCACGCAGTGTTTCGCGACCCGGTGTTGGCACAACATCGCGATGCGTCCAACGGCTTGGTCGAGTTTGATGTCACGGTGCAGTATCGATGGGATGGAGTGTAGCCGATGAAAGAGCGTCTTACCGCCGTGTTTTACCATCCCTTTGCTCCGTTGTTGCCATGGGCGAGCGTCGTCCTTGGGCTGTTGCTGTTCCTGTTCTTTGTCCATGAGGTTGGGCTGGCTGATTCGCAGTCGACGCGAGAGCGATTGGAAAAGGATTGGGCAGCTATGCGGCAGTCGTTGAAGCAGCACCGAGAAGCCAGAAAAGCACAAGCGGATCTGAACCACGTATGGGCGTTATTGCCGGCAGAACGAGACTTTGCACCCCTGGCCCTTGGGATTTCGGATGAGGCCAAGCGTGATCGAGTGACGATGCCGGCCTTGTCATATAAGACCGAACCGACGTCCGTCGCTCATACGAGTAAAGGGTTGCTCCAAGGGCCGATGAGCGGACGCTATGAGGATCTCCGCCGGTTCATCCATAAGTTGGAGACGGCAGATGAGTTGTTGTTTATCGAAGATCTGGAACTGGCTCGGTCCGGTGGAGGGGGCGAGGAAACGTTGACGTTCAATGTCAAAATTGCCTCGTATCTACGCACTGATCCAGAGAGTTTCACCCTGTCAGAGGCCGGTCAGAAATGATGGGGATAAAGACGAAGAATATTCTGGCATCTGGACTGGTAGTTCTGTGGGTCGGATTGGCGGCTTGGCAATGGAATCGTATGGAGGAGCCTCAACGGGTGCCGCTCACGAATGTCACTGGTCCTGTCTCCTCAGGCAATCAGACCGTGGCAGCCGGAACTGGCTGGCGCGTGAATCTGGGACTCCTGACCTCAGCCGACGTTCAACGTGAGTCGAGTTTCACGGCTCCGCGGAACATTTTCGCAACCCCTCGTGGTGATGGCTCACTTCCTCTCGGCCTAGAGGCGGCGGTGGAGAACCAACCGGATTCGGTTTCAGGAGAGACCGTTGCGGAACAAGTCGAGGTGGAGGAGCCTGCGCAGTACCGCTATCTAGGATTTTTGCGGATGGGCGAGAGTCAGCAGAAAAATAAGGATATCGCCGTTCTAAGTAAAGACGACGAGGTGATGGTGCTCAAAGTAGGGGACCATGTTGACGACCACGTGATTCTTCGAGCGATCACCGCTGAGAGCGTGATCGTGCGAGATACGGCGACTCGGGTGGAACAAATTGTGCCGTTGTCGGAGGCTCCGGCGGAAACGGGAACGGAGCAGACTCTGGTGTCATCGGAGGCCGCAGAAACGGGAGTGGAAGAGACTGTGATGTCATCGGAGACGGTGGAAGCGGTGAGCCAGGAGTGAGGGATGATGCAGAGAATTTCATCATCGCTGCGACAGCAGGAATTCGGATTCTCCTATCTCACGGTCATGATGGCCATCACCGTGATGGGATTGACCATGACGATGGCGGCTCGACAGTGGAAGACGATGGTCCAACGTGAATTAGAAGCGGATCTACTGGCCAAGGGAATCGAGATTCAAACGGCGTTGGCGCTCTACTCAGCGAATGCAAAAGCTGGGAGGGTAGTGCCAGGAGAGAGGTATCCTCAAACGCTTGCCGAACTGACGAGGCCACCCAAACCATTTCTGAGGAAAGTGTACTTCGATCCTGTAGGACATGGGGAATGGCAGCTGATTCGAGCTCCTACGGGAGGTATTATGGGGGTTCGGAGTACAAGCCGAGCACGGCCAATCAAGCAGGGGAACTTTCCACTTGCTGTGCGCCATTTCCAGGGAATGCCGACCCACTTTGATTGGGCATTTCAATTTCCCAATCCATCCATGCAAGCAGCCGGACCTATCGGGACGTCGGTACCACGACAACCAGTCATGCCGGATTCACAGATGGGCCTGGGCGATGAGAGGGCTCTCGACGATTCACCCGTCGAGAAATCGGTTGATGCACCAGACGACATCGTGAATTCTGCTGACCCGTCTCTTGTGCCCTCAGAAGCTGCTCCTTAGGATGAAAGACATTTCTTGCCAACCAAGTGACTGCTTGATCGAGCAGTGTTCATAGGGCCCTTGACCCATCTCTTCTCTGCACGGTATTGTCGGCTTCCCTCTGAATAGAACGAATACTTGGGGAAAATCGATGGACGCGTTGGGTAGCATGGTTCCAGATCAGAAAAGCGAAGCCGCCAGGCCGCTTCTCGTTCCAGAGTATGTCCTGGAGCTGGTGTCTAAGGCCCACGGTGCGACGAGGAAATTGGCGTCACTGTCGACCTCGGCCAAGAATCGAGCGTTGAGTGCGATGGCAGACGCGCTGGAAGCCAAGACAGGCGAGCTGCTTGCCGCTAATGAGCGAGACCTCCAGGCATTCGGCACAGCGCCGGGGAACAAGGCCATGGCAGATCGGTTACGGCTGACCGAGAAGCGGATTGGAGAGATGGCCGCCGGCATTCGTGAGGTAGAGAAGTTGCCCGACCCTGTGGGGACGATGGGAACCATGTGGACGAGGCCCAATGGGATGCAGGTTGGGCGTGTCCGTGTCCCTATCGGTGTGATTGGGATCATTTACGAGTCTCGCCCGAATGTAACGGCGGATTCAGCGGCCCTCTGTCTGAAATCGGGCAACGTGTGCGTGTTGCGGGGAGGGAGTGAAGCGATCCACTCGAATACGGCGATCGCTGCCATTTTGTCTGAGGCGTCAGAACAGGCTGGGATCCCTGCTGGAGCGATCACCTTTGTTGATCGTGCCGATCGAGAACTGGTTCCAGTGCTCCTCAAGCAAGACCGATTCATCGATTTGATCATTCCCCGAGGCGGCGAATCACTGATGAAACTGATCGCGGAGCATTCGACGATTCCCGTGGTCAAGCATGACGCGGGCGTCTGCCATGTGTATGTCGATGCTGCGGCGGATCCGGCGATGGCCGAAAACATCTGCGTCAATGCGAAGGCACAGCGGCCGTCCACCTGTAATGCGATGGAGACGCTGCTCGTACATCAGTCGATCGCGCGGACCTTGGTGCCCAAGCTTGCTGCAAGCCTGAGAACGGCTAGCGTAGAAATTCGGGGTTGTCCGAAGACGTGCCAGCTTATTGCTGACGCCAAGCCGGCCGTCGAGCAGGACTATGGAAGCGAGTTTCTTGACCTCATTCTTGCCGTGAAGATCGTTAAGAACATGGATGAAGCGATGGAGCATATCGCACAGTATGGATCGCGGCATACGGAAGCGATCGTGACGGAGGATTACGGGCATGCGATGCGGTTTCTCAAAGAAGTTGATGCGAGCGCCGTGCTGGTGAATGCCTCCACTCGACTCAACGATGGGTATCAATTCGGTCTTGGAGCAGAGATCGGCATCAGTACCTCGCGGATTCATGCGCGCGGCCCCATGGGATTGGAGGAGCTGACCTGTGCCAAGTTCATTGTTCTAGGAAGCGGCCAGCTCCGCGAATAAATGCCTCCAAACGCAATCGCAGTTGCCCTCAATACTCCCGGCCATCTCAGATTTCCTGCTACCCTCGCACTTGCTAAACAATTTGAGCGGAGCGGTGGGCGTGTTCAAGCCCTTTCGACCGGGCATCTGGTCTTTTACCGGCCCGATGGACGACGGTTCTTTGCGACCGATCCAGAAGGACATCCCTTGCATGAATGCGAGTGGGAGACGTCTGCGGCAGGGCTTACCACACTGACACGAGCGAGGGTCCGGCTGGATTATGGGCGGTGGGTCGGAATCAAACCCTGCGGATTAGTCCATGAGACACGGTTGAATCTTGCCTCGAAACCCAATTGGCAACGGATCACGCCTGACGATCTTCGTGCCATGGCAGCCCAGGCCTTACGGGTGCCTATCGAAGAAGTGCGGTGGTTTTATCATGATGACGATCTTCGCCTCGACTCACATGGGACAGCCACGATCCGACAGCGCAAGGATGCACTCTACGTTCTCGATGACGGTGAATTCGAACGGGCGCGGTTTATGTCATGCATGGGGGCCATGGATTGGGAGCACATCGATTTTCTCCCAGTCGTCGAGCTGTTTAAGTCGTTGTTGCCGGGGACCGGTTCTGCCGTATTTGAATTCATCCGAGGGTTGTACGACGACCAGAACAAAGATCAGGCTATTCCAAGGCCATTGCGGTATCGCGGGATTCCCACCTACCCATCCGAAGCGGCCTTTCGGCTGTTCAGCAATTTTTTTTCTCCCCACTCCTCGACACGCGGCGATGTGCTCGCAGACTTTATGAATCCGGCGAAATCCCACACAATGGCATGGCTCCCCGCACAACACCCTCCGGTGCGGTATTTTGACGACAATCAGGGGTTGTGCCTAACGGTGCGGGACGAAGTGGTTCAAAAGGTCACGCTCGCGGGTGATCCGGCCGGTCTATCCTACTTGGGTTCGAGTGGCCGTCGTGTGCTTCCCCTGGATCGCGGCTTCGATGTCCAGGGAGGGCAGTTGGTCTTGAAGGATCGTGAAAGAGAAACGAGGGTATCCGTGCCGGCGAATCTTCAAGTAGGACCAACGTCGCCTATCGCGCAGCCCCTCAGTCCCGTAGATTGGCGAGCTGTATTCATGCAGGGAATTCCGGAGGTTCGTCCCATTGAAGCTTTCGAAGCGGTACCCTTGTACCCGGAGAACGACGATGAGATCGGTGAAGTCGCCGCACAGCCGTTTGTCGCAGATTATCTCGATGATCTTGGAGAACAGGACCGAGAGATCGGACGATTGCGCGCTCAAGCGGAACGCGTGCTCATTGACAATGGCGATGCCGTGATCGCGACCTGTATTCTTTTCGATCACCCACGCGACTACCGGGTCGATGTCCGATACGTGGCCTTTGCGCAACGGCAGGCTCAGCAGCTGTGGACGCAGTGCGCTGCCGTGAAGAGATGGGATTGGCTGCATCGAATCCGAATGATTGTGGCTGATGCGTCTGACTCATCGAGTGAGGGGCAGGGGCAGTACGACCTTGCGTATTACTGGATGCCGTATGAGTTGTTCGGTTCTCCCGAGAGTATGATGGCACACATGACACAATTAGGGTCGAAGGTGCGGCCTGGTGGAGATGCCTTTGTGGTCGGGCCTGCCGAGTTGCGAGAGGTATTGGCGCGAAAAGGGTGGAACCTCTGCTGGGAACAATCGGTTGCATCACTTCCTACTTTCCGGATGCATAAGACGATTCTACCGAAGGCTCGATTGAAAACAGGACTGACGCTGTTTCACCTGAAGAGGAGTTAGCTCGGCACACAAGCAGATTTTCGGCGGAAAGGATCACCAAACTTTGGCACTGCCTTTCCGCGGTAATTTCTGTAGAATCGGCAACGCGTGCTCGTACTGATGGCCATGCATGACTGCTACTCACTGACTGAGGAGGAAGATTATGCCGAGTGTGCTGGATAAGGTGATCGAGAGAGAGTTGCGAAAAGAGCTTCGGGATGCCCTGGGCAGATTTGAGCAACAGCTGCGCCAGTCCGGTGTCTCAGATGACAACGTGAAAAATCGGATGCGTGGCGCCAAGCAGTTTGTAGCGTTTCTATACGGCCGGTATCTTGGGTAGCCCATGCGCCTTTCACTGTAATCAGCGACGCCGGCCATGTTCCGGTTGATAGCGAACCGATAGAGCCTCCTGCCTACAATCCTCAAATTGTTTGGCCATCGGTCATCCCTGTCCTAAGATGACGAGATGTCCGCACAAGCTGCTCAGGTTCCTCCTGAATCCGATTCCGTCACGGAAGAGACTCCCGCAGATTGCACGGATACGGGACTGATCTGTCTCCTGATTCTCGCCAGGTTTCATGATCTCCCCGCCAATGGCTCTCAACTTCAGCACCTGTATGCTCAGTCTGGGCATGTCATAGCTGACACTGATCTGCTTCGTGCGGCCAAGCATATCGGGCTGAAGGCCGGTGTGCACAAGACCACATGGGGAAAATTAGAGGGACTGCCGTTGCCCGCAATGGCGAAACTGGTCGATGGACGCTATCTCGTCGTGGCCAAAGTCCAAGCTGAAAAGGTATTGGTCCAACATGCAGACGAGACACGCCCGCTGGTCCTCTCACGTGACCGGTTCGAAATGATCTGGACGGGGGAGCTGCTGCTCTTTACTAAGCGGGCCAATATCCGGCTACAGGACCTTAAATTCGATTTCACCTGGTTTATCCCCGCCATCGTCAAGTACCGAAAGTTTTTTGGGGAAGTGTTGATCGCTTCCTTTTTCCTCCAGCTCTTCGCCCTCTTGACTCCGCTGTTTACGCAAGTAGTCATCGACAAGGTGCTGGTGCACAAAGGGTTTACGACGCTCCATGTCTTGGCCATCGGCATGATCACCCTGGCCCTGTTCGAGGCCATCCTTGGCGGGCTGCGGACGTACCTGTTTGCGCATACGACGAATCGCATCGATGTGAGCCTTGGTTCCCAACTCTTTCGCCACATTTTGACACTCCCTTTGTCCTATTTTGAAGCCAGGCGAGTCGGCGACACGGTCGCACGTGTACGAGAGCTCGAGCAGATTCGCCAGTTCTTGACCAGCCACTCGGTCACGGTGTTGTTGGATGTTGTGTTTACCGTCGTGTTCTTGGCGGTGATGTGGTTCTACAGTTCCACTCTCACGTTGATCGTAATGGCATCACTGCCGATCTATGCGCTGTTATCTGTGGCCATTACGCCGTCGATCCGCACGCGCTTACATGAGAAGTTCAATCGAGGTGCCGAGAATCAGGCTTTTTTGGTTGAGGCCGTGAGTGGAGTCCAGACCGTCAAGTCCCTGGCGGTTGAGCCGCCGTTGTTGCGGAAATGGGAAGAACAGCTGGCCGCGTATGTGCGGGCGAGTTTCCGAGCGACCAGCTTGATCACCATTGCCGGGCATTCTGCCACCTGCGTGCAAAAGATCACCACCGTCGGGGTTCTGTGGGTAGGTGCCTATCGAGTGATCGATGGGGATCTCAGCATCGGGCAGTTAATCGCGTTCAACATGTTGTCGGCGCAAGTGACCGGGCCGCTCCTCCGCTTGGTGAATCTGTGGCAGGAGTTTCAGCAAGTCGGCATTTCGGTCCAACGTCTGGGTGACGTTCTCAATACTCACCCCGAGCCCTCGTACAATCCCAATCGGACAACCCTTCCCCACGTAAAAGGACAGATCCGTTTCGAGGACGTTGTGTTTCGCTATCGCCCGGATGGTCCGGAGATCCTCAGAAGAGTGTCGTTCGCGGTGGAGCCAGGCCAGATCATCGGCATCGTCGGGCGGTCTGGATCCGGTAAGAGCACGATCGCCAAGTTGATGCAGCGGCTGTATGTACCCGAGCGTGGGAAGATTGTTTTAGACGGAGTAGATCTCATGCAGGTTGATCCGGCCTGGCTCCGCAGGCAGGTCGGAGTCGTGCTGCAAGAGAACTTTCTGTTCAACGCCTCGGTGCGTGAAAACATTGCTCTGACTGATCCTGGGTTAGGGATGGAGCGAGTGATCCAGGCGGCGCAGTTAGCCGGTGCTCACGACTTTATCATGGAATTGACGGAGGGGTACGACACCGTGATCGGAGAACAGGGCTGTACCCTGTCGGGAGGGCAGCGCCAACGGATCGCCATTGCCAGGGCGTTGATTGCAAACCCGCGTATTCTCATCTTCGATGAGGCGACCAGTGCGTTGGACTATGAGTCTGAATCGGTGATTCAGCAGAACATGGCCCAGATCAGTGAGGGGAGGACGGTCTTCATGATTGCTCATCGGTTGAGTACGGTACGGCAGGCCCATCGTATCTACGTCATTGAGAGGGGAGAAGTCGTTGAGCAGGGAACGCATCAGGATCTGCTGCGCCACAGCGGATTTTATGCAAGATTGCACACGCATCAAGCTGCCTAGGGAACACGCGTACAGGCTTAGAGGAAGAGACGAATGGCATTCGGGGCCATAGGTCGGCATTGGACGGTCTGGAAAGCGGCCTGGCAGGCCGAATCGCATCGACCTCCTGGGAGTGCTGCGTTTGGGACGCGTGCGACCGAGTTTCTTCCCGCGGTGCTGGAGATTCAACAGTCGCCTCCCTCGCCGATCGGACGCGCACTGCTGTGGACCATCTTGGCGGCCTTTGCAGCCGGGGGGATCTGGACCACGTTTGGGAAGATCGATATTGTCGCGACGGCTCAAGGCAAGATCATTCCGAGCGGATACTCAAAGGTCATCCAACCGTATGAAGCCGGGGTCATTGCATCGATTCATGTGCAGGATGGGCAAGCCGTGAAGCAGGGTGATGTCCTGATCGAGCTGGACTCCACCCTGAACAGTGCGGATAGGGCTCGAGCGGTGAATGAGTATCGTGCGGCCAAAGTCGAGGCCGCTCGCCTACGAGCCCTCATTCAAGACCAACCCACGTTCGAGGTGCCGACTGATGCTGAAGAGACCTACGTACTGTTGCAGCAGCAGTTGCTGCGAGACCAACTGGCCGAGTACCACGCGAAGGTGTCGGCGGCTCAACATCTCGTTGATCAACGCCGGGCCGTTGTGGGCCAAACCAAGGAGAATCTTCAGCGATTAGAAGCCACGGTGCCGATGGAGGCAGAACGGGCTGAAGCGTACAAACAGCTGCTTGAACATGGGGCCGTCACGAAAATGGATTTCCTCCAGGCTGAAGAGCAGCGTATCGATAAGGCCCAGGAATTCGCCGTTCAGAAGAAGAAACTACAGCAAGATCGGGCTGCGTTCGCCGAGGCCGAAAAGAATTACCGTGCCATGGTGTCGGAATTCCAGCAGACAAAACAGGCCGAGCTCTCGGCACTCGAAACCAAAGCCGCATCGTTGACGCAGGAAGTGACGAAAGCGGATCAAAAGGCTGGATTGCAGCGACTAGTCGCACCAATCGACGGCGTCGTCCAGCAATTGGCCGTGCATACGGTCGGTGGGGTTGTCACGCCTGCTCAGCAGTTGTTGATTGTGGTGCCGAAGGATAAGCCGGTTGAGGTGGAAGCTCAGGTCGAAAACAAGGATATCGGGTTTGTTCGAGAAGGACAGTCGGTCGAAGTGAAGGTCGAAACCTTTCAATTCACGCTCTATGGCACCATCCCTGGGCGTGTGGTCACAGTTTCGGATGATGCGGCGTCCATCGAAAAAGTAGGGTTGGTGTACCCCACAAGGGTCAGTCTTTATCATGGATCCATCCAAGTCGAAGGGAAGCAGGTCAGTCTTTCTCCCGGGATGGCGGTGACGGTCGAGATCAAGACGGGTCAGCGACGGATCATCGAATATGTGTTGAGTCCCTTGCTGAAGTCCATGAAAGAAAGTCTGAGAGAGCGATAATCCGATGGCAAACTGGCCCGTCTCGCTTGGCGTATGTCTTATAGCCATCGGTTTGGTGGTCACCGATCCTGTGTTGGCAGAGACCTCAAGAGAAGAGACTATTCCGCCATCCTCACCACCTGCTTCATCCCCGCTGCAACTCACGCTGAAAGAGGCCCTTGCTGCTGCGGTCGAGCACAACCCAGACGTACTCCTCTACAAGGAACGGATTCAGGAGGCGCAGGGCCACGTGCAGACACAGTTGGGTGCGATGCTCCCGAATCTTTCCGCCGACGTTCGGCAGACCAGGCAAACACAATTCCTCGGAACGATCGGACTTTCCCCAGTACGAACCGATCCATTCAGCATCTTTGATACGCGAATCAGCGCCACGCAAAGTCTCTTCAGCCTCAGCTTAATTCAGCGCTGGCGGGCTTCGCGGGAATCGTTGCACGCGACGGAACGGGAATCGGAAGTCCGCACGTTGGACCTGATGGCCAGCGTGGGCCTGGCCTACATGGAAGGATTGCGGGCGATGGCGATGGTTGCGATGCATGAGGCCAATCAGCAGGTGATGAACGAGCTCCTCGGGACCGTTCAGCAGCGGCAACGTGGAGGGGTGGCCACGAGACTCGATCTGGCCAGACTGGAGGCGCAACTGGCTGCGGAGCGGCAACAAAGCGTGTCAGCGCGCTACGCTCTCGATCATGCCAAACTGAATCTGATTAATCTGTTGGCGCTCCCCATGAACAGCTTGGTCACGTTGGTGGACGAGTGGCGAAGAGACATTCCGGATGTGCCGACGCCAGGGGAGGCGGTGGATATCGCGTTGAGTCAGAGACCGGAAGTGCAGGCCCAGCTCACTCGCATGAAAGCGTCGGAGTTGACCTACTCGTCCATCACGGGGGAGCGGGTACCGTCCCTGGTCGCACAGGGCGAGTATGGCCTCATCGGTAATCGCTGGAATAACACGCTAGATACCTACAACATGGCATTGACTCTCCAGATTCCCATCTTCGACGGGACGCAGCGCGAAGGCCGAATTGCGCAAGCACGGAGTCAGTTCCAGCAAGAGACACTCCGTATGAAATCGGTGCTCAATCAGGTACGAATGGAAGTGCATGATGCGCTGGCCTCCATTGCGGCCGCCAAAGAACAGATCACGATCGCGCAGGTCGGTCTTGACATGGCGAAGAAGGAGCTTGCTCTTGCCCGTGAGCGCTACGCGGTCATCACGTCCGCCAGTCATTTTGAACTGACCAATGGGCTCTCGGCTGTGGCGCGCGCCGGAGAAAACCTCGTGAACGCGCTCTTTCAACTTAACGCCGCCAGAATCAATCTCGCCCGATCGACGGGAAGTTTACAGACTGTGAACTGAGTTGGTCGGCGAGATGAATAACGTTACAATACCTTGACTTAACGTAGCCCTTCACTCACACTCCCGACCATGTACGACCACTCTGAAAGCGATCTTCTCCGTCTGTTGGCCGATCGAGCGGGGATTGTTGCCGATTATTATGACATTGCCGGCACGCAGCATGTGACGACAGATGACACACGTCGGGCGATCTTATCTGCAATGCAATTCCGAGTCGGCACCCGTGAGGAGCTGGTTGAAGAACTCACGGCCTGGGATAACCGTCCCTGGTCGCAAGGCTGTGAACCGGTCCATGTGATTCGTGCGGGACGTGAGGCTGGGACCTGGTCGCTGCATGTACCTTGTGAGGACAGGGACGAGGCCGCATTGTGCGTGCAATGGTCACTCATTACCGAGGATGGATCAACGCAGTGTGAACGAACGGAAGGCCCGGGCCTGAGAATCGAAGAGAGCCGCCTGATCCAGGGACGTCGGTTTGTGCGTGTGACGGTAGCGTTTCCATCCGATTTGCCGCTTGGCTACTATTCTGGAAACACTCAGGCAAAGGGAAGCGGCACGTCAAACACTGCCCAGTTTCGTCTCATTGTCGCGCCGGATCGCTGTTACGTTCCTCCCCCGCTCGAGCAGGGCGCTCGATGGTGGGGCCTTGCGCTGCAGCTCTATTCGTTGCGGAGTAATCGCAATTGGGGAGTGGGAGATTTTGGAGATCTCGCCACGGTGGTCGAATGGGCTGGGCGGCAATTGGGCACGGCAGTCATCGGACTCAACCCGTTCCACGCGCTGAAGAACACCCAGCCCTATCACATCAGTCCCTATTCGCCATCGAGCCGATTATTTTTGAACGATCTCTATATCGACGTTGAGCAAGTGGCAGAGTATCACTCCGCGCCGGAGGTGAAGGCTCGCCTTGCCGATCCGTTGTTCCAAGCTCGACGTGAAGCAGCCAGGCGAGACCCATTGGTGGCGTACGACATGGTAGGGGCGATCAAACGGGAAATGCTCGAGCTGTGCTATCGCGCGTTTCTCCAAGAACATTTTGAGGGGGATGAGCCGGAGCTCAAACCGATGACGGAGCGAGGGCGGGATTTCCATCGGTTTACCGAGCGTGAGGGAGACTCACTGGCTGATTACGCCCTATTCCAGACCTTGGAAGAATCCCGGCAAGTGGAGCAAGGAGTCTCGGCGACGTGGGCACAATGGCCGGAGCCCTACCGAAGTCCCACATCGGAAGCTGTCTTGGAGTTTCGGCATCGACACATGCAGCGCGTGCGATTTTTTCAGTATCTTCAGTGGCTGGCAGCCGACCAGCTGCTTGAACTGGCAAAGAAGACACGCGAGGCGGGGATGCCGATCGGGTTCTATCACGATCTTGCGTTAGGGAGCGACCGGAATGGTGCCGATGGATGGCGGTTTCAGAACGTATTAGCACTGAACGCCGATTGTGGGGCACCTCCTGACGCATTTGCTCCAGAGGGGCAGAATTGGGGGTTTCCCCCGTTGGACCCGCTCCGCCTTCGTATGAGCGGCTATCAGTCGGTCATTGAATTGCTCAGGAAAAATCTCCGGTACGGAGGCGCCATTCGACTCGACCATGTTATGGCGCTCTTTCGGCTGTTTTGGATCCCGCGTGGTCTTCCCGCCTCGATGGGGACGTATGTGCACTACCGAGATGAAGACCTGCTGGCGATTTTGGCCTTGGAAAGCGTGCGGGCCAAGACGCTGGTGATCGGCGAAGACTTGGGTACCGTTCCCGATTGGGTTCGTGACCGTCTTGGTGCAGCCGGCGTTTTGTCGTACAGGGTGTTGTACTTTGAGCGGACTCAGTCAGGAGCCTTGAAACCTCCGGCACAGTATCCCGCTCAAGCGCTCGCCGTGGTCACGACCCACGATCTTGCCACGCTCAGTGGATATTGGGAGGGTGTCGATATCGAGACACGAGCTACGCTTGGCCTTGTGCCTTCCGAGCAGGCTCGGGCTGCGATGCATGAGGAGCGACAGCGAGAGAAGGCCAGGATCCTCGATGCGTTGAATTCCGAAGGACTCTTGCCGCACGGTATATCGGAACACCCAGCTCACGTTCCGACAATGACGACCGAGCTCATGGTCGCTATTCATCACTACTTGGCCCGCAGCCCCGCGTGGATCGTCTTGGCGAATATCGAAGATATCATCGGCACTCGTAGCCAAGCCAATTTTCCAGGGACGCTGGACCAGCATCCGAATTGGTGTCGGAAGTTGGATCCGACCGTCGAAGAGCTGACTCAGGATGTACGATTTGAGCAACTTGCGGCGGAGTTACGTGCGACCCGTCCTCCTGTGTGAGCACCGTCGTGGACCGACCTGTGAGTCATTCCGTTCCTTGGTTGAGCGGTGGTGAATATCGGTGGAGCCACGCGGGTCTATGATTCCCATCACGCATCGTGACCGCTTCGTCATTGGGATTGCCGGCGCGTGCGTTCTCATTATCCTGGTCATCGAACAATTCTCCCCAGCCAACGTCGTCGGTGCGTATGGGTATGTGTTACCGATTCTGTTGGTCGCGACGATTCGAAACCGATCCTTAATGGTGGTGACCGTCCTGGCCTGCGTCGCCGCTACCTACTCGGGGCTGCTCTTGCCGACGAAGCCTGGCCGCTTTCAAACCGCCGTCATCAATCGGAGCGTGGTGGTTGGAGTCTTGCTGTCGGTCGCCTATCTTGGGGTGAGCTGGGAAGAGCGGAAAGCACGGGAAGAAGCGGCACGAGCGGCTCTAGCTAAAGAAACAGAAAATCTGCTCAAGGCCAATACCCAACTGGTTCAGGCCAAAGATCAGCTGAATAGGTCGGAGCGGTTAGCTGCCGTTGGGCAGCTGGTCGCATCTGTTGCCCATGAGGTGGGCACTCCGCTGCACTCGATTGCGTGGCATGTCCAGGCCCTGGGGGAAGAGCCCGATGTGACCTCGGAGATGAAAAAGCGGATCGCCATTATCGAGGAACAACTCGCGCGAGTGGTGCGGATCATCCAAGACTTGTTGTCCTCAACGCGGCAACGACAACCTGAGCCTCAGTGGTGCGCGGTCGCAGATGTCGTCACTCCAGCGACGGTGTTGATGGAACCGGCTTTTCAGGCAAAGGGGATCACATTGACTGTTCAGATCCCTACCGACGTACCCCTGGTCTGGGCCGATAAGGAAAAGCTGCATCAGGTGCTGGTGAATATCCTGACGAACGCGTTGGTCGCCACACCGGTTGGTGGAGCGGTGCATATCTCGGCGACAGCCCGCGATGCGACGGTGGTGGAGCAGGAGTCCGGCGCACGTGTGGTTGACTGGACCTCGCCGCTCGTGCTGACTCTTGCCGTTCAAGATACGGGATGTGGAATGCCGGAGGCCGATCAAGAAAAAGCCTTCGAGCCGTTTTTCACGACCAAAGCGATTGGAAAGGGGACCGGCTTGGGACTATTCTTGAGCCGTGAGACCGTCCTCGCCCATGGTGGAAGTTTGGCCCTTACGAGTGAGGTCGGGCATGGGACCACCGTGACGATGACGTTGCCGGCGAGAGGGCAAAATCTCGCTCATCAGATGAAGGAGATGTAATGCCATCAGCGACGATTCTTGTAGCCGACGACGATGCAGTGGCGCGTGAGCTCTTGGCAGAGGCGTTGAGAAAGGAAGGCTATCATGTCGAGGCCTTTTCCAGTGGGGAAGCCGTCATTGCGCGTGGACGTGAAGGACGAGTCGATTTGGTATTGACGGACATTCGCATGGGAACGGTGGACGGCCTGACGGTGTTGCGCGAATTCAAACGGACAAATCCCAATACCGCGGTCGTAGTGTTGACTGCGTTCGGCTCGCTCGAAGGGGCAATTGAAGCGATCAAGCAGGGCGCCTACGACTATCTGGCGAAACCGTTCAAAAAGGAAGATATCAAGCTGGTCGTCAAGCGAGGGCTGGATCATTGTCGACTGCTTCAAGAGAACGCCCGCTTCCGTCAAGAGTTGAAGAGCAAGGACGAATGGTCTCCACTGGTGGGAAGCAGTCCGGCGATGCTGGAGGTCTACAAGCTGGTCGCACGAGTGGCTGACGGTAAAAGCACAGTCCTCCTGCAGGGAGAGAGCGGAACCGGGAAAGAGCTCATTGCGCGTGCCATTCATACGAATGGGCCGCGTCGTGAGAAGCCGTTCATTCCGGTTAATTGCGGGGCGTTGCCCGACACGCTGCTGGAATCCGAGATGTTCGGCTACGAGAAGGGGGCCTTTACCGGAGCGGTGGGAACCAAGATCGGGCTCTTTGAATCGGCCAACGAAGGAACGTTGTTTCTAGATGAGATTGGAGAGCTTGGGCAGGCACTACAAGTGAAATTGTTACGGGTGATGCAAGACCAGGAAGTTCGCCGAGTCGGGAGTACCACCTCCACTAAGGTTGATGTTCGGATCATTGCCGCAACGAACCGGGATCTTGAGCAGTTGGTGAAAGAGGGGAAATTTCGAGATGATCTCTTCTATCGCTTGAAAGTCGTTCCCATTGCCTTACCGTCATTGGTCGAACGGCGAGAAGATATTCCGATGTTAGTGCATCATTTCTTGCAGAAGTGCGCAGCGGGGAGTGAGCATGCGGTGCGAGGGGTGTTGCCGGAAACCATGGCACTCTTAACCGACTATCGGTGGCCGGGCAATGTGCGGGAACTTGAAAATGCGATCGAACGGGCAGTGTCGTTGAGCCATGGCCCCCTGCTGACGCCGGAAGATTTGCCCGAAGTAATTCGCCAAGGGATTTCCGCGGAGCACAACACACGACACCCTGTTGCAGACCCTTACAATGAGGCGTACCTCACACTAGAGGAAGTCGAAAAGCGACACCTGGTTCGTGTGCTGAAGGAAATGAAAGGGAACAAGGTAAAAGCTGCCAAAACGCTTGGGATTGACAGGAGAACCCTCTACCGAATGGCCGAGCGATTTGGTCTCGACCTCGGAGATGAAACAGAAGGAACTGGAGAGAAAGAACCGACCTAGTCAGTTCTTTGCGCCGTAAAACGTCTCCGTCGTATAAGTGCTCGGGACGATCTTCAATTCATTCTTAATTAAGCGAAGTTTGTTTTGGGCGCTTTGTGGAACTTGTGGTTCCGTGGGACTCCAACCATCAAACATAGTTTGTTTACCCTCGGACGACACTTGCAGATGGAGTCTGGTGCTATGTTCGCTTTCTGGAGTCACGGAAGCTTCAGCCCGGCTCCTAACAACACCGAAGCGCCCTCTCACGAGCCAATCCCAGATGCTGGGCTGCTCACCACGATAACCCGTATTCAGCTGCGAGCCATCCTTCCAGTCCACGTCGTAGTTGTCGTCTTTTAATACTTTTGAAACGGCAGCTTTTACCTGATCTGCCGATGCGGGCAGCGTGACGTCAACGACGTCCGGTTCGACGGGGCGCTGAACACTGTTGCATCCAAAGGCAAAGGCGGCAAGGGCGACAACGGCGAGATAGTCCTTTCGGATCATGTTTTTCTGGCCTCCTTCAGACGGTAAACAAGGTGAGTATCCGTGTGCGTCACTCCCTCAATTCGATGGATACGACTCAAGACTAATTGGGTCAACGCATCCTGGTCTGGAATGTCAGCGATAGCGATAATGTCAGGCTTCCCCCAACAAGGATCGATCGTTTTGATCTCTTTAATCTCCCCGAGAGCCTTCACAACGGCTGAGGTCTGCCCAGGAAGTACGTTAATCAGCACATACGCCCGATCCGACATACCATGGTCTCCGGGAGCCGGACCGTGAATCGTATATTGGATCGCCCCGGAAGTGGGGTGGTTTATAGCAAAGTCGGTCTGGCCTGTCAACACAGGCCTGGCCTTGCCGGGTTTGGTACTGCACGAGGCGGGTGGGACAGCTTTTAAGTTTGGTTTGGCCATGGTCTCACTTCGGCGCCACAAGCACTTCGACCCGGCAGTGCTCACTGACGCTGGTTAGAGTGGTCTCCAGTCGCTTCGGGCTTCCGATGCGACCCTCTGGGTCGTACATGAAACACAATAAGGTCGATCCTCGTCCCTGCGCTCTATAGTAGGCAGAATCCGCCGTGACCTGATCGGCCAGTTCCTTCGCGCCCAATCCAGCTCTGGTCTTCTTGGCGACGACGGCAATTTGATCCCGATTGATGAGGAGCATCGTGCGCGGGGTGCCTTCCGTGTAGGGTGGGGTCCATTCCTCGGTTGCCACCTCGTCGAATTCTAATTTAAGGAGAGCACACAGGAGGTCCTGCAGGTCATGGTCGTCCTCAATTTCCAGTGTCGGACGATAGTCACGTCGAAGCCGCAGTTGGCGGGCGACGGCATGGAGGCGTAGACAGACTTTCCGGACAAGTTGGAGTGGGTCTTGGTCCGGCTCTGGTTCGATCGACTGAGCGGGGGATGGCCCAGTCGCAAGCTTGTCCGATGATGAGTCTTGAGTCGTGGACATGGGAGACTGAGAGAGTTCTGAACGCGTCGATGGACTTGGTGTTGCAGCGGTGTGTGTCTGGATAGATGGTTGGGCTGGTACCGCAGAGACTGTCGGCATAGGAATCGCTGGCGGTTGTACTGGTGTTTCCGCCACTGGAGGATCAGGCACAGAAGGCGCGGGTTGGACCACGGGAGTTGATACTGGTGTAGGCGTCGGGGCGGGAGTTTGGGAGATAGTGGGAGGGGCAAGGGAAGCCGTTGGCATCGACACCGGTATCGGAGGAGGGGCGTGGGCTAGTTGTGGTGCCGGAGGTGGCGCCTGAATCGCTGCCGGGTTTACTGTAGTAGGCGGTATGGGAGTGGGGATAAATGGATTGGAGCTGGTCGACTGGACTTGAGATGTTGGCGTGGCTGGGGCTGTCGGTGGTTCGATGTCTTTCAATACAGCCGTCGCAAACGTTATCGGCGACATTGTCAGTGTGGTCGTGGGTGGTGCGGTAGATGGCACCAGTGTCATGCGCACAGTGTTGGTGGGGGGTGCCTCGAGCTGTGGCTCGGGTTTGGGTGGTGGCTTCAGCCCCTGGAGTTCAAGTTTCCGGTCCTCCAGTGTGTTGATCAGACCCTTCAGGACTGCGAGAGTTCGCGTGACTTCTGACTTATCGGCTGTCCGAATTTTAAAACTCCGGTGTGCTTGGAATTCGGGAGACCGTTCGCCAAATGCCTGTCGCAGGCATTCACGAAATTGCAGCTCAGCTTTGCTCTGAGCGGCATCACGGTAGGGGAACCCCTCTTGGCTGATGTCCTGGATAGTGGCGACGACTTCCTGCAGTCTTGTGATGCCAAGCGTCGTCTCTTCAATGAGAGCGTTTTTTGATTTGGATCGTTGCTGTTCCGCCGCGCGTGCTCGTGCCATGGTGTGTGGGAAAAGTCTAACTGAGGGTCACGGGCCTGGCAAGAAAACAGCGGGTTTTGGCGGATCTCACAAGTCGGTGTTTAATTGATCACCGTCTTCTTGTTGAGGGGTGGGGAGGAAATAATCTCGGTTCGCCCATTCGGGCGTTGAATGATGGCACGGAGCGGGTGTTCGTGGTTTCCCAACCCGAAGCTCAGTTCAGGCGTTTGATCGGTCAACATGCCGACGCTTCCAACCACAGTTCGGGTATAACCTGTCCCTTGGTCGGTTTCGATACTGATGCGGGTGCCGATATTGGCGACGGTATCAGGGACGACGATCGTGACGTAGTTTCCTGCAGTGGTATTGAGAAACGCCCGTATCGGTCCATTGATGTTGAGCCAGAGGAGGTCTTGTCTGCCATCGCCATCAAGGTCGACGATCAAGGGGGACTGGCCGAAGTGGCTGTTCTCGATTCCCAAGGTCGGGGTATGGCGCAAGGTGTGTTCGCTGTTCCCGTTAGATTGCAGATACGTGCGCCCCGAGAGTTTGAACCATTTATGAACTGGCCATTTGATGTAGTTCTGCGCCACCAAGAGATCGAGTTGCCCATCTAAGTTCAGGTCTTCAAACACGGCGCCCCAGGCAAACCCCTCACCCCTCAACCCGTACTCGTCGGTCACATCGGTAAAGCGGAAGTCGCCGTCGTTTCGCCACAACATCCAGTCGTGTGTGTGACGTTGATTGCTATACAAGTCACCCGAGGTGAGGAAAAGCGGAATTGATCGCCCCACGTTAGTGAAAAACAGATCCTGATCGCCGTCGTTGTCGATATCGCCGACAGCTAACCCCATCCAAAAGCCGAATTCGGATTTCGTGGCGATCGGCTGAAATGTGCGATCCCTCATGTTTCGGAATACCTCGACCGCGCCGGTATTTTGAGACACCACCAAGTCTTGCCACCCATCGGAGTCCAGATCAACAAATACGGACAAGAACGTGTTCTGTTTGCTGGCAGTGCCGGATGATTCGGTAATGTCCGTAAACGTGAGGTCGCCGTTGTTCAGCAACATGCGATTCGGTTTGGCATGCATCGGATCATTAAACGTCGCGCTCCGGAATTTCTTGGCGTTCACGAAGACACTGATGTACAGGTCTCCATCACCGTCATGATCAATATCCGAAACAGCGACACTAAACGGGACTGAGTCTACGGGGAGATTGACGGGGATCGGCCTTTCCTGAAACCGTCCCCCGTCATTCAGATAGAGATAGACACCGTTTTCTCGCGCGACAATCAAATCGGTGTCACCATCTGCATCCATGTCAATCGCTGTACTCCCGTAGGTCGCGCTCCCGTTCGAAAGACCGGTGCCCTGCTCGATATTCATCAGTCGACCGTTGCGATAGCTCAGCAAGGCGTCGCGTTGTCCTTCCCCGCCACCGACAAAGACCTCGAACGTGCCATCTCCGTTTATATCAATGACCGACGCTCCGGTGAATGGATGGGTGCCCTTCGTCCACACGTGCGTAAAGTCTGCTGGAACTTGCGTGAATGGTTCCAGTACCGAAAGGGCGGTGGCCTGTGGTGCGCACCCATTGAGCCATATCAGGCACACCGCAAAACCCACATGAACGCAGAACTTGGTGTCGATGGACATTGAGCAGGCTCCCATTTCATTCACCTTTCCTGAGCAGCACAAGAGGTTTTGTACCGGCTAAAGGGTTTATTGAAGGGTGATCCAACGCCAGAACTCGACGTACCAGGGCGTTCCGCCGTCTTCCACGACGTTCTCAACCACAAACGGCATCCGGTGCCCTTCTGAATCACCGACATCCACTCGCAGCAGATTTCCTTGCCCATCAGCCAGAATGAAGTTGTCCTTGGTCAGAGTGGGTGCAACCATGGCGTACACTTCTCCATTCGGCGCGACGAGGGCTTTGGGTGCGAGATGCTCTGTCTTCTGGAGCTTCATCATCGCATTCGCTTTCTTCTGCAGGTCTTCCGAGGAAATCACCGTGCCTCCAAGCTCGGCATGCAGCGGGTCGGGATTCCCTGTGGTAGCGAGCGCGACCAAGGCGTCCGACGCCTTCCCAGCGATCGAGGCCGGTAAATCTGTCGCATAACTCGGGACTGTGACGGCCAGCATCAGCGCTGCCGCCAGGGAGCCTTTCAGAATCGTCTGCTGGCCATCGTGAATCGTTGTCTGCGTCATAATTGCTCCTTTTGGTTAACGGACCGTTGTTGATCGTGGGTCGCTCCTTCTTTCGCCATCCAGATGGTTCAAGATCCGGCTCATCCATCGTGCGGCGTGAAGTGAGGACCGTATCATTTGGCTATCTGGTCGGTAGTCTGTGTACTGAAGGAAACCTTACAGTGCAAAGCTGATGGGTTTGGCCTAGGCGACGGGTGCGACGGTTCAGAGAGAACGTGTCATTGAGCGACGGCCGCAGATAGCCGTCCGGTTTTTCAAAGCAAGAATTGATGGGCTGAGAGTCGGACTTTAGCAGTGTGGCCGCCCAACCTAATAAAAACTCTCCAGAAAGATGGATGCCTTGTGGTATTGCGTCGGCTCAGGGGTGGTGAATATACTGAACGTACGGTCGTCCTAGATGGCTATCATTTTCAGCAAGAACGGAGCAGACGTTTGGACTCACTCATCACCTGGACAAAAGTAGTCTACGCCCTCCATGCGTTCAGCCTACTGACGGGCATCATCGGCACAGCGACGATAGTCGGTGCGTTTCTCACTGGTTGGCCGTCGATCATCGCGGTCATTCTCAACTACATCAAGCGGAGTGAGGTTCGCCACACCTGGCTTGACTCGCACTCTCAATGGCAGATCAGAACATTTTGGTTTGGGCTGTTGTGGATGGCGCTATGCGGGATCTTCATCCTCGCGACCTTAGGCATCGGTCTTCTCTTTGTGTGGCTACCGATCACGCTGGTCGGGCTCTGGTTCGTGTACCGGATTGTTCGAGGCTGGGTCGCTCTTAGCGACGGTCGGCCAATGTATGCGTGAGCCTCGTGGTCATTATGTGCACTGTACTGACGGCGTCTAGTCCTACATCTGTTTCGACCGTATTCGATCATCAGGTGCCCTATTACAAAAAGTCGAGAGCACAGGTCACTGATGCTACTCAGGATCTGAACTGGGCCAGAGAAATAGTACTGCCGAGACGATCACATAGGCGATCGAGATATACCATAACGACTCGAACTTATCCGACGCGGCAAAAAAGACTGCCTCTGAAATAGCCGCACCGACGAGCAACATCAGTATTCCAAGCCAATTGAACCAACGCATGCGCATGCATGGCCCCCTTCGGTGTATATCACGTGTGCGAGAAGAGCAAATTGTAGGCACTCACCGTACACAAAGGCTAGAGGGCCAGTGACGTCGAGGCACGACCACATGGCACAGTCACGATAAAAGGGAATGAATAGCGCACGAGTAAGCCGAAGGGGTTTTTCCGACCGCAAAGGTTACGATAAAGCAATAGTGAACGGTCGGCACGCGCAAGCGAGGTTTGGTGCCCCCGATACGAATTGAACGTACGACCCGCGGTTTAGGAAACCGCTGCTCTATCCAACTGAGCTACGGGGGCAAGGCCAAATATCAATGACTTACACTTTTACAGACTCTCGGTCATGGGGTCAAGTGTTCCCGGCGTGTTCTCTTGGAGATATTTTTGGACTTTCAGCGCTGCCTGAACCAAGTCGCGTTCCTCGATTGCATTGTAACGCTTCCACATTTTCTCAGACTTATGGCCCACAATCTTCATCGCGGTTGCGGTGTCCACTCCTGCCCGTCGCAAGTTAGTAGATGCACAATGCCGAAGGTCATGGAACCGGAAGTCTGTAATGCCGGCGTCCTTCAATGTCGTGCGAAAAGATCGGCTGATACGTTGTATAGGTTTACCTCTGAATGTAAACACATGACGTGTTGAGAGTGAGCGGACCTTCGCCAGACGTTGAAGGGCTACTCGTATATCTGGGGTCATGGGGACCTGACGAGGCTTCTTCGTTTTCGTATCCTGACTACGAAGTGTAATAAATCCTCTCTTGAGATCAACCCGGTCCCAGGTCAGATTGACTATCTCACCGAATCTTTGGCCCAGCTGATAGGCGAGTAAGAGGACAGGGCGTAGGTGGCCCTTTGCAGCCCCGTAGAGTTTGCTCCATTCCTCTTCAGTCAACACCCTGTCTCTGGCGTTCTGTGGATCAGGAAGCGGAACTCTGGTAGCGGGGTTGATCTGTAACAGCCCCCGTCGGATTGCTACGTTCAGGCAGTGTTTGAGCACGACATGGTCATTGTTCACAGTCTGGATACTCGGCTTTGTTCCATCCCTCTTCTTCCGTTGTGCGCGGAAGGCTTCGACATCATGGGGCCTGATCTCCGTTAAGACCTTTACACCGAAAAAGGGGATCAGCTGCCGCTCCATGATTTCGAGTCGATCTTGATAGCTGCGGAGCGTCTTGATGGATTCAAGGTTCAGATAGGCCGTTGCCCATTCTTTGAAGAGAATCGGCTTGGCCTGTTCGGTTTTCTCGTGGCCCAAGAGCAAGCGCGTTTTGATCGCGGCTTCCATCTCACGGGCGATCGTCTTGTTGAGGCACCCCACTTTCCATCGCTTTTTTCTGGCACCTGGGATGCCACTCGCGAGGTTCCACGATTTGCCGTCTACACCTTCAATCACACGAAACTCGACATAGTAGCTATCGCGTCGCTTCGTGAGTCCCATGGCTGTCTCTCCGTGGTGTGACCGTATGCTGATCGATCCAGGCGTCCAGTTGAGCCTGCTTGAACTTCACCAGCCGCCCCATTTTGACGTGCCCCAGTTTTCTGGCGGAGACCCATCCGTACAGGGTCAATTTTGAGATACCTAAATACTTCGCGGCCTCATCCATTGTCAAAAGATTGTTCATGGCGCTTCAGATAGCTTTTTCCGTCGTGCTCGACACATTCGGTCGAGTGAGCCGACCGACTCCTCCGCACAACTCTCGGCAATGGCACTTATGAGAGGGTCCAGAATTTATCACCATACCGAAAAGGTAGGGGGAGGGGAGGTCACACCACGGAAGGAACCGTGTGTCGGTACGCCCTCGTCCCGAGGGCCAAACTCGTCGGTTCCTTCCTCACCTCTTGTATCGTCGCATGGCCCCGAATACATGCTCAGGTGCGAGGTCAAACGGGCCTTCATAAGTCGAGGAAGTGTCACGCGCCATCGTGTCATAGCGGCTTCGCTCCTTTCGCTGCGTCGGGCAGGCGCTGATCATCCGGACCCCCACATTGACAGGCGCGTAGTATTCAAGTACGCTTTAAATGAGTACACAAACAGGAGAGGAAGGTATGCCCCGAGTTGCTGTTGACGACAACAAACGGATGAATCTCCGGGTGCGGCCGGAGCAGAAGGCCACCCTCGTACGAGCGGCGGCGTTGAGAAACACCGATCTGACGGATTTCGTGCTGCAACCGGCTTTGCGCGAAGCCAAGAGGGTCATCGAAGAGGCCGAGCGCATCACGTTATCGGAGCGGGACAGCCTCACGGTACTGAAGCTGCTCGAAAAGCCACCTGCACCGAATGCCCGGCTAAGGAAGGCGCTCGGATCGTTACCAAAAGAGAAATGAGCGTTCCGGCCTGGCACGAGGAGCCGATCGGGAAACACCACGACCGCAAGGCGTTTGACTGCAGCGATCCCGCGATGAACGAGTTTCTGCATCGGTACGCCCGCCAAAGTCACGACGCCGGCGGCGCAAAAACCTTCCTCGCGATCGACAATGCTGACAACACGACGGTCCTTGGCTTCTATAGCCTCGCACCCGGCGCGCTTGCGTATGCGGACACGCCGGAGATGCTACGACGCGGCCTCGCACGTCACGATGTGCCGGGCTTTCGGCTTGCGCGTCTCGCGACTCATGTGCGTGTGCAGGGGAATGGGCTAGGCGGCCAGCTCCTGGCTGCAGCAGGCCGTCGCTGCTTGCGCGCCGCAGCAGAGGTAGGCGGCGTGATCGTCATCATCGATGCGAAGAACGAACGCGCCGCTGACTGGTACACCGCATACGGCGCCGTGCCGTTAGCGAATACGCCGCTCATGCTCGTGATGTCCCTTGCGACGTTTGCCACCGAATTGAGTGCGAAGCGCCGGGCATAACTCATCTCAACACGATGACGTGGTGAGGGGTCTAGCTCGGGCTGTCCTCACTCCGATCGCGGATCTCAATATTGTGCCCAGGCGTATCAAGCCACCCTGACGCAGTTCGGCATGATCCCCTCCATGAGTCGGAAGGGCAATTGCTATGACAACGCGCCGATGGAGAGTTTCTGGGGAACACTGAAGAATGAGTTGGTGCATCAGCGTCGCTACGAGACCCGTGAGCAGGCGCGGCGCGAGATCGCGGAGTACATCGAGATCTTCTATAACCGTCAGCGGCGGCATTCTCGGCTCGGGAATCGCTCACCCGCGGCGTTTGCCCAGCAGTGGGCCCGTCAGCAGCCCGCGGCGTGAGGCTGTCATTCATGGCGTCCACTATTGACAACCCTGGTTAAGGCTTCCGCATCGTGCCGACGGATGTCGCGCCTGTCACGGTTCGAATGGTCATCCATGCGCTGGGAACTGAACGCGGCGAGTCGTTTTTCGGCATCCCCCCAATCAGCAGCAGCCTCTTTTTTCCTGCGGCTCTCCCGGAACTCGCCATCTATCGAATGGCCGGACAGAAGGGGATGGCTCGATATCAACTCGAAATTGCGGATTCCAAGACCGGCGGATTGACCCATCGATCACTCGTTGTAGAAGGCACCGTGTTCTTGAATCAATATACCGTTTACTCTGGTTTACCTTCCAGCGGAACGATCTCATGAATGCTCCTTCTCTCTGAGGCCTCTCGCATTTCGGGCCGACATACTGTGTACAAGGGTTCTGCCCAGTATCTTGGAGCGCCATCACGACTAAGATAGCCGTAGGAAGTCGACAGGTGTGCGCGCAGTTCCCACGCTGCCAGCACGAAATCTCTCATGGGAGGAGGATCAATCAATGAAGCTGCCCCAACCACGTCAAGCCCACACGTTCGATCTGCACGGACTAAACGGCATCTCCGATCAAACACTCGAGATGCATTTCAAGCTCTACGAAGGTTACGTCCAATCAACGAACAAATTGAGGGCGCAACTCTTCTCCATCATCGAGGACGAAAAGGTGGATCAGGAGGAAATGCCTATTTATTCAGAACTCACGAGGCGACTTGGGTTCGAATACAACGGCATGGTGCTCCATGAATATTATTTCAGCAACTTAAAGCGAGAGGCGCAATCGAAACCTGAACCTCATGGCTCATTCGCGCAGATGGCGGAAGACAGTTTCGGGTCGTTCAACATCTGGAAAACCGATTTCTCCAGCGTCGGCAAGATGCGAGGCGTAGGCTGGGCCATCTGCTATCTGGATCCTGCAAGCGGCGTCGTGTCTAACCACTGGGTCAGCCTTCATGAACATGGGAATATTGCCGGCTATGTTCCACTGCTCGTCATGGACGTCTGGGAGCATGCCTATTTGCTCGATTATAAGCCGTCTGAACGGAGCGATTATATCGAGGCATTCTTTTCAAACGTCGATTGGAAGATGGTTGAAGAACGGATGGACCTCGGCGTGCCGACCCCGTAGTGAGGACGAGATGCCGGCTGGAAAGCCGGTCACGAGCGATTACGGTGGTGTTGGCCCCGAAAACCGTGGCAAATGAGTTGATGGAGGGTCGTCTTCACTTTTGGCTTCGCCAGGGTGGTGCTTCGGGACACGCTGCTAGAAAGGCTGTGGTTCGTCCGCGTCCAAAATAAGGAGGTGAACGTGCAGAACACGTCAATTTCTCTTATGCCTCTGCCATTCCGTTTCATGTCTCTCGTGGTCTCGTTCCGATCGCAAGATCCGGATCCCTTTCCTCCTGAACCTCGTCCCGATCCATTTCCGCCACCCACCCCGCCGCCGTCCCCTCAACCAGGTCCTACACCTAACCCACCGCCAACACGTCCGCCTATTCCAACGGTATAGGGGGTACGGGGGCACGAGGGAAGGTGGTACGAGTCATAACCCAGCCACCAAGGCCATGCGCGGCTTCACGAGGAGGAGACTGATGGCGAGCAATGCTGCGGATATCATGATGGACACGCTATCCGATTGGGGCGTGCAGGTGATCTTCGGATTACCAGGCGACGGGATCAATGGTCTCATGGAAGCCCTGCGGACCCGACAAGATCGTATCCGCTTTATCCAGGTTCGACATGAGGAATCGGCAGCCTTCATGGCCTGTGCCTATGCAAAATATACGGGTAAGTTGGGGGTCTGCCTCGCCACATCAGGGCCAGGAGGCCTCCATCTGCTTAACGGTCTGTACGATGCTAAATTGGACGGTGCCCCTGTCCTCGCTATTACCGGGCACCATTACCATGATCTGATCGACACGCATGCCCAGCAGGACATTAGCCTCGACCGGGTCTTTGCCGACGTGGCCGTCTACAATACTCGGATCATGGGAGCGGCCCATGTTGAGCCGGTCACTAATCTTGCTTGTCGAACAGCATTGGCCTCGCGAGGAGTCGCCCATATCAACTTTCCGGTCGATCTTCAAGAAGAGACGACCGATGCGCGTTCCAAACGAAACGTTGCCGGCTATGCGTCAGAAGTCTACTCGCGCGGGGCCAGGCTTCCATCCGACGACGATCTTGGAAAGGCGGCGCGTATCCTCAATGCAGGCCGAAAGGTTGCTATCCTGGCCGGACAAGGAGCCTTGCTGGCAACAGACGAACTTGAGGAGACAGCAGAGCGCCTTAATGCACCGGTGATCAAGACCATCTTGGGGAAAGCGGCAGTCCCGGACGACAGTCCCTATACGACCGGCGGAATCGGTCTCCTCGGCACCAAACCTTCCCAGGAAGCGATGGAAGACTGCGACACGTTGCTCATGGTCGGTACCTCGTTTCCCTATATCGAATTTCTTCCGACTCCGGGGCAGGCGCGAGCCGTTCAGGTGGATTTGAATCCCGCTCGGATCGGGTTGCGATATCCTGTCGACGTCGGACTCGTCGGTGACAGTCGACGCACGCTTCAAGCACTGCTCCCCATGTTGGATCCAAAATCAGACCGCTCATTTCTTGTTCAGGCGAGGAAGGGAATGGCTGACTGGAGACGGCTCATGGAGGAGCGGGGAACAAAACGGGACCGTCCTATGAAACCGCAGGTTGTCGCGTGGGAACTGGGCAAACGTCTGTCTGATACGGCGATTGTCTCATCTGACTCAGGAACCATCTCGACGTGGTTTGCGCGACAGATCCAGGCTAAGCGAGGGCAACAATTTTCACTCTCTGGTACGCTCGCATCCATGGCCAACGGGCTCTGTTATGCGATTGCCGCGCAGGTGGCCTATCCGAAGCGTCAATCTGTGGCTTTCGTCGGCGATGGAGGGTTTTCTATGCTCATGGGAGAATTTGCGACTGCGGTCAAGTATGAGCTTCCAATCAAAGTCATCGTGATTAAGAACAATTCGCTCGGTATGATCAAATGGGAGCAAATGGTGTTTTTGGGGCACCCGGAATTCGGGTGCGACTTGACGCCGATCGATTTCGCGGCCGTTGCGAGGGCATGCGGCGGCACCGGGTTTACCATCGAGCATCCAGAAGACTGCGGCTCCGTGCTGGATGAGGCTCTCGCCATTCAGGGGCCCGTATTGGTGGAAGCGGTGGTGGATCCCTTCGTTCCACCGTTCCCGCCGAAAGCAACTCTCGAGCAAACAGCGAATTTCGCCCAGGCATTAGCAAGAGGCCAGCCGAACCGCGAACGAATTGCCTGGACAGTCTTGTCCGATAAAATTCGCGAACTCATCTAGAGACACGTACCAGCCAGTTATTGAGCCGAGCATGGTCAGTGCCGCGATGACGCCCGGCAGAATGACCCCCTGATCGGATGGCTGTCTCGATGTGATATGTGTACCGTTCTTGCAGCCGTCGACCCCAGTGTGGCTCATTCCTATGTCGCAACTGGGGGTTTAACCAGGTTCAAACACCATTCGCGAAGTGTAGAGATAATAAAAAGTGTCTGCGCATCCACGGTGTTCGATCGCCCAGAACAAATGAAACCAGTGAAAGACTCAACAACATCACGCAACATGAAAGGAGCACATCATGCATTCAGAACAAACACAAGGCAAGGCGATACTGGCAGGATTTGTCATGGCAGGAGCATTGATTATGACGATGCCCTCTCCAGTCCATGCCGCAGAGAAGACGGATGAAATAGTCCCCGACCGTAAGCCAGTCCCGAATGATCCCCATTACATTAAGAACAAAGCGGATTTGCGACTGAAATTGGACGTAAAGAGAGAATTAGCCATGAGCCCATTTGTGGACGCCGATTTTATTGGCGTCACAGTTAGGAACGGGGTTGTGACGCTCAGAGGGTCGGTAGAGGATCAGAGTGCCGCCAGTGATGCAGTTGAAAACGCGCGTGAAGCCGGTGCAAAGAAAGTCATCAACAAACTGACAACAGAAGAGCGCAATTAACGAGAGAAGGAATTGCTCGAAGAACGGTCAAGCCCGTGGAACGAGCGGCTAATATACCCTAAGATAATCGACGGCGTGACTGATGGGTTGAGGGATCCGAGGCCTGAATTGCAAAACTTCATGGGGGGATTACTTCGCTGGCTTCGGCCCTCGCCACAAGGTCGTCAGTCGCTAGAGTGTGTGTTCAACGTCTTCACACAAGGCAAGGGTTTTGTCGGAAAGACCGTCGGGGTGGCCGGCGAGCCCCTGACCAGCCTCTCTCCTACTGTGTCCCATCCGGCAGTCGGTAGAGAGGGCGGCTCTGTCTGCCCCCACCGGTTGAGCCTTAGTACCCCGGAGAAGCTTCTGCGCCTAAGGAAATCGATCCCGAAAGGGCCCCACTCGGGTTCGTCTGATTAGCCAGGCGGTTCACAACGCTTGTGATCCACCAGACGGCTACTCCGATCATTATGATTGAAGCTGCAAAGAGTAGAAGACGATTGGAGACAGTCCATACAATAGTCATGGCCAAAGCAGAACTTTTGTAAACGAACAGGACGAGAAGAGCGCTCCTTTATCAGTGAGCTTTCACATGGCCCGTGCTTCTTGCGCCTCGGTGCTGACATCTCTCGACACCTCCAGTGCCGCGATGATCTCACGGCAGAACGACCCCAGATCGGATGGCTGCCTCGATGTGATGAGCTTGCCGTCTCTGACGACTTCTGCATCAAGATAACGCCCGCTGGCGTTGACGACGTCATCCTTCACGGCGTAATGGCAGGTCACATTCCTCTCTCGAATGATACCGCTGGAAATTAAGACCCAGGCGGCATGACAGATCGAGGCTACGACCTTTCCTTCGAGGAACAGGTCGCGGACTAATGCAAGCACTTGTGGATGACGACGCAGCCGATCAGGCGCGCATCCGCCAGGGATGATCACACCGTCGCACTTTCAGAGCTCATCAGTATGGACGGATGTCTCTACCATTGCGGGATAGCCATGTTTCCCGTGATACGATTTCATGTCCGGTCCGGCAATCACGACTCTCGCACCTTCCTCGCGGAATCGTAATACGGGATACCAGAGTTAGAGATCTTCATACAAATCTTCTGCTAGGACGACGAGCGTTCTACCGGGCAATCGTGGTGGCGTCATCTGCGTTCCCTTTCGCGATGAGAGTGAAACTGAGCCACAGTGATGCGGATAACATACCTCAATAGCCGACTGGTTCAGCTAGGGGTAAGCCCAGTTATCCGTTCAGCGCGACCCTTGCTACCATTCAGTCAAATGGATGGAGTGAGCGGATCTCATACACGACGGATACATAAAAAGACATTGAGAATGGCTAAGACCGAAGCAATCGAGAGACATCGTCTTCAACCGGGTTTGGCTTTATTTCAAAACTTCGGGATCAAGATCCGTCTGGATTGGTCGTGGTTCTTCATCTTTCTGTTGGTGTTGACGGAGTAGCGGATGATCTTTAAGACGATCGAACATCTCCCTATTACCGGAAAACGAGTCTTGGTGCGAGCGGGATTGAACGTTCCGTTGGATTCCGATGGGCGTGTCGTGGATGATTTCCGGCTGAAACAGGCCATTCCGACGATCAGACACGCGGCTGAGCGAAAGGCTAAGGTGATCCTAGCAGGCCATCTGGGACGGCCCACATCCGGCGCCGACCGTGCGTTGAGCCTGACGCCGGTGGCTCGCCGTTTGGAACAGCTACTGGGTCAATCGATCGCGATGGCCGGGGACTGCGTCGGCCGTTCTGTCCATGACAAAATCGGACGACTGCAGCCGGGAGAGATTCTCCTACTGGAAAACCTTCGTTTTCATCCACAGGAATCGAACAATGACGAGGAATTTGCCCGCCAGTTAGCCGCGTTGGCGGATGCGTATGTCAATGACGCCTTCAGCGTCTCGCATCGAGAACATGCCTCTATTGTCGGCGTGGCGTCCCATTGCTCGACAACCGGAATCGGCTTTCTGATGGAGAATGAGCTTGAGGCCCTTTCACGGTTACGTAACAACCCGGCATCACCGTTCGTCGTCATTGTCGGAGGCGCCAAGGTCCGTACTAAACTTCGTGCAGTCCGGCATTTTGTGAAGACGTGCGATAACCTGATCCTCGGTGGCCTCATGGGTCTGACCATGTTGCGCGCAAACGGGATCGGAGTTGGCCGGTCACACATCGACCAAGATCTTGTGGAAGAAGCAAAGACCATCTTGGCGGAGGGCCGGCACGCGCGCGCGAAGGTGTTCGTCGCCAAAGATCATCTCGTCGCAGAAGACTTCACCCAAGACGCATCAGTTCATCCCACGAAGGACGCCTCGATTTCCCAAGACTCCGTCGGGTGCGATATCGGACCGAGAACGATCGACGATTTCACCCGCATCGTTCGCAATGCGCGTACGATTTTCTGGAACGGACCGATGGGAGTATCCGAGATTTCCGCCTGTACTCATGGGACAGAGGCAGTGGCCAAAGCGATCACAGAGGAGGCTTCCTATAATGTGGCGGGAGGTGGCGATACGGTCGCGTATCTCGTTCGATCCGGCTTCGCCAAATCCTTTAGTCACCTGTCGACTGGTGGAGGGGCGGCGTTGCAATACCTGGTTGATGGAAGCCTACCGGGACTTGAGGCAGTGCAGGATAGAAGAAAGACATGAGACGAACGCACCATGACGACACGGTGAACGAGGCCAGAACCCGTATGGATGCCATCTTCGACCTGGTCCCCGAGGAGGAATGGTATTCGCGCCCTGTCCCCGAGCGACATCGGTTGATCTTCTATCTCGGCCACATGGAAGCATTCGATTGGAATCTGTTGATGGCGGACCGGGCATGCTCATCCCATACAACCCTCAACCAATTGTTTGCATTCGGCATCGATCCAGGACCAGACCAGTTACCCGACGATCAGCCGGCGGATTGGCCGTCACTGACCGATGTGCGGCGCTATGTTCGACAGGTTCGGGACCAGCTCGACAAGCTTCGTTCAGAGACCGATCCGATGTTGCTCGCGGTCGCATCGGAACACCGGCTGATGCATGCGGAAACCTTTACCTATTTGCTGCACAACCTCGACCAGCCAATAAAAGGAACGGTCCAGTCTCCTTCCCCTCTCGCCGGGAACTTCTCTCCACCTCTCCATCAGATGGTGACGATTCCGGCTGGAAAGACGACGCTCGGGATGCATCGACGAACGCAAGCCGTGCCGATACATTCGAACGGGTTTCACTGGGATAACGAATTTGAGGCGGCAGAAGTAGATGTCACAGAGTTCGAGATCAGTCGATATAAGGTAACTAACGCGCAGTATCAACAGTTCGTCGAAGATGGCGCGTCTCTACCGCGCTATTGGAGTCGACGACAGGGAGCTTGGTGGTGGAGAACACTGACGGGAGATATTCCGTTGCCCAGGGATTGGCCGGTATTTGTGAGCTACGACGAAGCGGCGGCCTATGCCCGGTGGTCCGGGCAATCTCTTCCCACCGAATCGCAGTATCATCGAGCCGCCTATGGCACATCTGGTGGTGAGGAGCGTCAGTATCCGTGGGGTGACCTCCCGCCGGATCCGACGCGAGGGAATTTCGATTTTCAACGCCAAGATCCGGTCTCTGTGACGGCATATCCGATGGGAGACAGTACGTTCGGTGTTGCTCAGATGGTGGGGAACGGTTGGGAGTGGACCAGCACGGTGTTTGCTCCACTACCTAGATTCAAGCCGTTCGAGTTCTATCCTGGGTATTCCGCACCATTTTTCGACGGTCAGCACCATGTGGTGAAGGGCGGCTCACCCCTGACGGCCGCTCGACTTCTGCGGCGCTCCTTTCGAAACTGGTTTCGCCCAAACTATTCATACGGATATGCCGGCTTTCGATGTATCAATTCATAGCTCTCGTTCGGTCGAAGCTGTTCGAACGGCCCAGGACGGTTTTGCCCAGGCTGTACGCGCTGGCCTCACACGGTCGCCCAAGGAACTCCCGTCCACCTATCTGTACGATGCCGTCGGCAGCGCGCTCTTCGAGGTTATCACAGTCCTCCCGGAATACGGGCTCAGCCGAGCAGATGAGCGCCTGTTTCGCCGTTGGGCCCCGGCCATGGTTCAGCAGCTACCGCGCTCTTTGCTCGTGGCGGAGTTGGGAAGTGGAACCGGACGAAAAACTCGATGGCTCCTCGAGGCCTTGGCGACACGACAGCGCCTGTCCTATTTCCCGATCGACGTCTCGCCAACCGCACTCCAAAAGTGTTGCCAAGAGTTGTCTGAGCTGGGCGCCGTCAGCCTGGTCGGACTTGAAGCCAGCTATCTCGACGGCCTCCAAGAGGTCGCGGCCAGACGACGCCCCGGCCAATCGCTCCTGGTCCTGTTTTTAGGAAGCACCATCGGTAATTTTTCCAGGCCGCAAGCCGAAGGCTTTCTCCGTGAAATCCGACGATGCCAAGAGCCAGGCGATATGCTGTTGATCGGCACCGATTTGGAGAAAGAGGTGGCGACGATGCTCCTCGCCTATGCGGATCCCACAGGAGTCACCGCAGCCTTCAATCTCAATCTTCTGGCACGAATCAATCGAGAGCTCCGAGCCGATTTCCGGCTCGCGAGTTTCGAGCATGCCGTGCGGTACGACGCAGTGGCGCGCCGCATAGAGATGCATCTGCGTTCGAGGCATCGCCAGACGGTTTCCATCCCTGCCGCGGATCTCATCTGTCAATTCCGAGAGGGGGAGACGATCTGGACTGAATCCTGTCACAAGTTTCGCGCCGGCGAACTTGCCGGCATGGCCGAACGGACCGGCTTTGTGCCCCTCACGCGGTGGGTCGATCAAGAATGGTTGTTCGCAGAGAGCCTGTGGGTTGCCGCACCTCATGCCGGTTCTGATGTGGATCCATGAGCGCATTGATTTCATTCAAACAGGTCAGCGTCAAACTCGGCGGCCTATCGGTCCTTCGGGATGTAAGCCTGGATGTCGAGGCAGGAGAGACCGTGGTGTTGCTGGGACGGAGCGGATCCGGGAAAACCACGGCACTGAAATTGGTGAATAGGCTGCTCCTTCCGAGCTCGGGACAAGTTATGGTGGAGGGAACACCAACCACAGCGTGGGATCCGGTCAGGCTCAGACGGCGGGCCGGCTATGTGATGCAGGAGGGTGGATTATTTCCTCATCTCACCGTCGCACAAAACATCGGACTCGTCCCTCGACTCCAGGGATGGGCACCGGCGGATATCAGAAAGCGAGTCGACGCGCTCCTCGTTCAGGTGGAATTGCCGCCTGACAAGTTTCTTGAGCGGTATCCCCGGCACCTGTCCGGTGGTCAGCGGCAACGAGTCGGCATTGCACGGGCGCTGGCCGCAGATCCCCCGATGCTCCTGTTTGACGAGCCGTTTGGTGCGCTGGACCCCGTGACACGATTTGAGTTGCAGCGACAATTTCTTCGGCTTCGCCGCGAGTACGGAAAGACGTCGCTGTTCGTGACGCATGATGTGCGGGAAGCGCTCCGGCTCGGAACACGCATTGCGCTGCTCGCCAACGGTGGGATCGATTGTGTGGCATCACCGGCGGAGTTCCTCCGAGCCTCCAGCCAGGAGGTCCACACCTTTCTCGCCGGCCTCGATTTGATTAAGAAGGAAGGCGATCGTGACGTTCTCTAGGGAACTGATAGACCTGACTTTGGAACATCTCCTGCTTGTCGGGACTACCATGCTGATTGCGGGAGCCGTTGCTCTTCCTTCCGGCATTCTCGTGACTCGACGCCCCTTTTTTCGGCGCGGCGTGTTGGGTTTCGCCAACGTCGTTCAAACTGTGCCCAGTCTTGCGCTCTTCGGCTTCTTGATTCCCGTTCCCTTCATCGGAGGCATCGGCGCGCATACGGCGATCATCGCGCTTGTCCTGTATGCCCTGCTGCCCATCTTACGGAACACCGTCACCGGGATTCTCTCGGTTGAACCCTCGGTGCGGGACTCTGCCGTCGCGCTCGGCATGACAGACCGACAGGTCTTGTGGCAAGTCGAACTTCCCCTCGCCGCACCGACGATTCTCGCCGGTGTGCGAATCGCGACGGTCGCCACGATCGGTACGGCCACGATTGCGGCGGCGATCGGCGCCGGCGGCTTGGGTGTCCTGATTTTTCGTGGACTGGCGACAGTGGATTCTGGGCTGCTTCTTTCAGGGGCGATTCCCGCCGCACTCATGGCGTTGTCGGCGGACAGGGTATTGGAATGGCTCGAACAGGTTTATGCGCCTGCCTGATTCTGGCGTTGATCGGAGCCGGATGCTCGGACGATCGCCGCCGTGTCACGGTCGGATCGAAAAACTTCCTCGAACAAGTGCTGCTTGGCGAGCTGATCGCGCAGCATCTCGAGCGTCGTCTGGGAATCACCGTAGACCGACGGCTCAATCTGGGAGGGACGATGCTGGCGCATCGAGCTTTGCTGAACGGGGACATTGATCTCTATCCGGAATACACCGGGACCGCCCTCACCGCGGTGCTCGATCTTCCGGCCTCAGCCGATGTTCAACTGGTTCGGGATCGCGTGAAGCGGGAATACGACCAGCGCTATGGGCTTCAATGGCTCGACCCTCTCGGGTTCGAGAATACGTTTGCCATGATTGTGCGACGGGCGGATGCGGAACGTGACCAGTTGGAATCGCTCAGCGACGCCACGCATCGTCCGGCGGCATGGACCATGGGAGTCGGGTATGAGTTCCAACAGCGCCCGGACGGATTACCTCGCTTATTGGACACGTATGCGCTGAAATTAACGGGTCCTCCAACCACGATGGACTTGGGATTACTCTATCGGGCCTTGGAGCAACGCCAGGTTAACATGATCGCAGGCAATTCTACGGATGGTCCGATCTCCGTCTTTGATGTAACGGTCCTGCGCGACGACCAGCAGAGTTTCCCTGCGTATGAAGCGGCCATTGTCGTTCGGCCGGACTCTCTTGATCGAGTCCCGGGATTGAGTGGGGTGCTCAATGAACTGACGGGGCGGTTGAACGAGGACACGATGCGCCGGCTGAATTATCAAGCCGTTACCCGACGAGGGCAGGTCGCCGATGTTGCCAGAGAATTCCTGGATACAGCGGATATCGCCCGATGAAATAATGAATGGTTCCTTCCCACACAATTCCAACAGTCGATCTGTGCTGACGGGTGTCTCTCTCCGCTTGGCGGAACCCACGGCTTGAGGTCAGGACCAGACTCCGGTAACCGCGAACAGGTCTTCTCCGACCGAGACTGATCACATCCCAAGCAGTCCTGTTTCCTTAGGTCAGTCTGGGGGATTTGCTAGTAGCCCAGAGCCACGCTTTGTCATTACGTAATAAAGGAGACTTGTCTCATGGGGATAACTCAGGACTTCCTGATTGATCGATAAACAAGGAGAATCGCATGAAGAAGAAACGCAGCGCTCAACCTGCTTCCGATCGCAAGACCGCGCAGTATGCCGATCAGACTGTGTCCATCGGCCCCGGCGGAGAAGTGCGTCAGACCGCCGGTGGGGACACGCCCGTCATGACGACCCAGCAGGGAACCCCGATCTCCGACGATCAAAACTCTCTGAAGGTCGGGTTGCGTGGTCCCACGGCGCTCGAAGATTTTCACTTTCGCGAAAAGATGTTTCATTTTGATCACGAACGCATCCCTGAACGGGTCGTCCACGCTCGCGGCTTTGGAGCCCATGGCTATTTCGAGAACTACGAGTCTCTGGCTGAGATCACCAATGCCGACCTCTTCCAGCAAGCCGGAGAAAAGATACCTGCGTTCGTGCGCTTTTCGACTGTGGCTGGGAACAAGGGCTCGGCGGATTTGGCACGGGATGTACGAGGTTTTGCGGTGAAGCTCTACACCAAAGAAGGCAATTGGGACATCGTCGGCAACAATATCCCGGTGTTTTTTATCCAGGACGCCATGAAATTTCCGGACATTATCCATGCGGCCAAGCAGGAACCGGATCGAGGCTTTCCACAGGCACAGACCGCCCATGACAATTTTTGGGACTTTCTCTCTCTCACGCCGGAGAGCATGCATATGGCCATGTGGATCATGTCCGACCGAACGATCCCGCGCTCCTTCCGATTCATGGAAGGGTTCGGCGTGCATACCTTCCGCCTGGTCAATGCCGAGGGTAAGTCTACCTTTGTCAAGTTCCACTGGAAACCGAAGCTGGGGTTGCAGTCGGTCGTGTGGAACGAAGCCGTCAAGATCAACGGTGCCGACCCTGATTTTCATCGACGGGATTTATGGAACGCGATCCAGATGGGCGATTTCCCCGAATGGGAATTGGGCTTGCAGCTCTTCGACGAAGAATTTGCCGAGCGATTCGCTTTCGATGTGCTCGACGCCACTAAGCTTATCCCGGAGGAGGAGGTGCCGATTCGGCGGGTCGGCCGACTTGTCCTCGATCGTTGTGTCGACAACTTCTTCGCTGAGACCGAGCAAGTCGCGTTCTGTACACAGAACATCGTGCCGGGGATCGATTTTTCGAACGACCCGCTCCTACAAGGCCGCAATTTCTCATACCTGGATACCCAGCTCAAGCGACTGGGCAGCCCAAACTTCACCCATATTCCGATCAACGCGCCGAAGTGTCCCTTCGCCCATTTTCAGCAGGATGGCCACATGGCCATGATGAATCCCAAAGGAAGGGTCAATTACGAGCCGAATTCATGGATCGGGCAGGAGGGTGGGCCGCGTGAATCGCCTGAGAAAGGCTTTCGTTCCTACCCGGCCCAGGAGGAAGGTCCGAAAGTCCGGATTCGCCCCGAGACGTTCGCCGACCATTACAGCCAGGCGCGACAGTTCTTCATCAGTCAAACTGAGATCGAACAGCATCACATTGTCGACGCGTTTGTCTTTGAGTTAAGTAAGTGCGAGAGACTGGAGATCCGTGTCCGCATTGTATCGCATCTCTTGAATATTCATCAGGATCTGGCCAAGCAGGTGGCGGATGGCTTGCGCCTGAAAACCATGCCTAATCCGGCGGATGCAGCACGGCCCACGCGTGAGGACTTGGAAAAATCTCCGGCGCTTAGCATTCTGCTTAACGGCCCTGACAGCTTCAAGGGACGAAAGGTGGGCGTGCTCGTCACCGATGGAGTGCCGATCGACCTCTTTGACTTGCTCAAATCGGCAGTGGAAGCGGAAGGCGCGATGCTGGAGGTGGTTGCTCCCATGGTGGGCGGTGTGGAGGCGAGTGATGGGTCGTGGATCGAGGCAGCTCAGAAGATCGATGGCGGCCCATCGGTCTTGTACGACGCGGTGGCGCTATTGCCATCCGAAGAAGGCGCCACAATGCTGGCCAAGGAGGCGGCTGCTCGTGATTTCGTGGCCGACGCCTATGCCCATATGAAGTTTATTGGGTATGTCGAGGCCGCGACTCCTTTGTTGAAGAAGGCGGGGGTCCATGAAAGCCGTGATGAGGGATTTATTCTCCTTGAGAGCTCGCGCGGTGGCTCAGAATTCATAGAGGCCTGTCGAAAGATTCGCTATTGGGCGCGTGAGGTGGCAACTGCATAGACATGGCTGATGGCAGTTCTGGTTGCGGGTGTCAAGAATCATCAAGACTTCCACGTTCAAGAGGAGAATCTAATCATGGATCACTTTCTAGTCGACATCGAAGAGGCAACGATCAAGAATGACAGCTTCCGCAAGGTGCTCTTTACGGCGCAGAACAGTCAACTCGTGCTCATGAGTTTGAAGCCGGGTGAGGAGATCGGAGCTGAGACGCACGATCTGGATCAATTCATTCGCGTGGAGTCCGGCCGAGGTACCTCACGATTGAACGGCAAGGAATATCCGATCCAGGACGGCAGCGCCTTGGTCATTCCCGCCGGGACAAGACACAACGTCATCAACAACGGGAAGGAGGACGCGTTAAAACTGTACACCATCTACAGTCCGCCTGAACACAAGGACGGCACGGTCCATCACACAAAACAGGAGGCGGAAGCTGATTTGAACGATCATTTTGACGGCGAGACGACGGTAACGATTCAGAAATCGGTGCGCTAGTGGTTCGTTTTATGGCGTCCTGTGCCGACGCCGCACAGAAAAATGGTGAGTATCGAAGATGTCAATACAGATTCCTTCGTGATTCGACCGCCACTCTCGTAATGAACGGCCTCCACGTGAGTGATTGGGCAATCTGTTATGAGCAACTGTTCCGCACACTTTTTCAGCCATAATTGAGGGGAGAGACCAGCATGATAGACCTGTTCTTTTTGCGTCGACTAGTGATGCTTCTGTTGCTCCTTGCCGTATTCATCGTGACGCCGACCGGCCTGGTGTCCGCTCAGGATCCCATCGATGGTGAGACAGGGCAGCCGTCTCATCTGTTGGGACGGTGGTCTGGCGGGACTGGGATCGGCTTCTTAGGAGGCACGCCTGACGGGGTGGAATTCGCCCTCAATGGACACCTCAACTATTTCATCTCGGAGGACATCTCTATTGGTCCCTTGGTCCAGTATGCCGGCGCGGGCGACGATTTTCTCTTTGGGCTCACGGTTCAGGGCAAGTATTGGTGGGCCATTCCGGACACGAACAACCAGACCAAGCTGGTCTTGCAAGGCGGGATCGGCTTCGCGCGTGCAGGCGTGAGGGAGCCTGCGATCGGATTTGGGGATACCTATAGCTCGTTCTTGATTCCTCTCGGCATCGGAGTCGACCATGCAGTGAGTGAACAGGTGTCTCTGACGGCCGACTTTATGCTCAATATCACCGCGCTTGGACAGAATGTCCGTGTTGCAGGGCAAGAAGTTGATTTTCACACGAACGTGATGCCTGGCTTATATTTTGGCGTGAGGTTCTTTTGAGTCGAGCTACCAGGTCGTCCCGAATCGGCTGCCTAGCCGGAGAAAGGGGATTGGCAAGGCGTGAACAGTTCTTAGATGGCGAGATGCTGTATCTTAATTACGCCGGGCTCAGCAGAGAAAGACCTGAATCCAAGGAGGAGGCCAATACGGTTCAGGCCGAGTTTGAAACGATGCTGTTCTCAGAATCGGGTGTCCGCTGGTATACCAACCAACTCGATAGATGTCGACGAGCTATCTAAGACTTCGTAGGCTTCCACAAGAACGATACCTCTTCAAACGTGGTCTTTGTACCGAATGCAACGGCGGCATGGCACATCATTTTGTCGAATTTTGACGTTGGGACTGGCGATGTTGTCATTGCTTCAGATCAAGAGCACCCGGCGATCATTCGTTCGTTTACACGGTTGCAGCGAAACGGGGTGAGCGTGCAACTCATCGGGGGAGAGTCCGAAGATGAGTTCTGTCGTAACCTCGAGTGTCCCTCGCCATAGCATCCTGTTTTCATGGGGTGTCCTTCATAATTCCAGTGGGTCTGCTGTACCTTGCGCGAAGGACGTCCTAGGGTTGATGCCAGGTGTGAGGCAGCATGGAGAACTGTTTATATAGTCATCAGGAAGAAGCTGAATACTCGAGGGGGAGTTCATTCTCGGTCGTGTGAGGCTCACTAGGGAACACTGCAATGGGCACCAAACACCTTCAGTGGATGCGTGTCGGACAGCTATTAGTGGCTGTGGTGATCTGCTGTACGCTCCTGGTGGTGACAGGGCAATCAGTACAGGCTCACGGTGATGAGGTATCCCAGGCAAGCCTGGCCAGCCGATCGAATTTATCCAGTCCGGAAGGCGCGGGCCTCCAAGCGGCCAGCTGGGCTCTCTCTGTGCCGTACGGCGCAGCAAAAATGAGCTATGCGATTGGTGGCGGCTTGGTGGGGGCTCTCGCGTGGATGATGACTGGGGGGAATCTGGAGGTGGCAAAGTCCGTCTGGATTCCTTCGATGACGGGTGACTATATCGTGCAGCCGCTGCATCTCACCGGGGAAATGCACATATATTTCGTGGGAATGCCATTTACGGAGTCTTCATTCTAATCCAGCGGGAGGTCCCCGCCTGTAATGGCGGGGGGAATCTATACTCGACGTGATACCCGAAGGCCTGGTGAAATGTCTAGTTCTCCTGAAAGTCTAAGCCGATGCTCGCAGGATAACCCTAGGCATAGCACTGAGGATGTTGCCGTATCCGGAGCTGAGGCTCGCCCTCTTAATAGTCAAACTAGGTGACGTGCTAGTGTTCAAGACCTATTGTTGCCCTATACGATTAATTTCTAGAAAAGTTTAATTTTTCCCTACAGCAGGACGTGAGCTTGGGAACTTTAGATGTTGTATCCAGGAACGAGCGACCGACGATCGACAAGGGCGCTTGTATTTTCAGCGGTGCTCCTTGCCGCGCTGGTCTGTAGACTGCAATCCTCGATATCCTTTGCGGACGCCCCGCTTCAAGAAAATCATCCGCTAACCGCTCCTAGGATCGATGACCTGCTGGATGCAGATCGACACCTAAAAAGTGTGCAGAGGTTTACACAAGGCCCCAGTTCTCCAGAGAGAACGCACGTATGCACCCCTATCGTAGACCAAGTCCAGTTGCTGGAACTCGAGCCACTCGTACCGGTAACCGGATTGTGTAAGCGGCTGACCGCGTCCGACAACATCATTGGCTGGGCTGGGTACGAGGCCCTCGGCGACCACGCAACATCCGTTGGAAACTGGTCCGAGGCTGAACATGCCTATATTCAGGCGATCGAGCGGTTGGAGCAAGCGACCGTTAAAGACGGCAATCAGGACCTGGCGGCTCTCCTCAACAAATTGGGGAGCACACGTTTTAAAAAAAATGATTTCGCCGGAGCTGAAGCCGCCTATCGACAAGCGCTGAGGATCTACACCTCGACCCAAGCATCTGAGGACCTCCGCGTGGCTGATACGTTGCATTTGCTTGCCATGGTTCTGTTCGAGCAGCCCCATGGACGTGACCTTGCCGGGCCATTGGTTTTTCGGGCATGGGCGGTTCGCGAGAAGGTGTTAGGACCGGAAGATCCCGCCGTTGCTGAGAGTCTTCATCTCATGGCGCTCAGTTTATATCCTGATGACTTATCGAAAGCCGTCCAGCTCCTTTTTCGGGCAATGGAAATTCGAGAAAAGACCTATGGTCCCACTCACCCGACCGTAGTGAACGCACTCATGGCGATGGCCGTCCTATACGAAGCGCATCATCGCCAAGATCTTGCAATTCCACTGTATCAGAAGGCACTGATCATTCAAGAACAGATATTCGGACCCAATGCGACCGAAACGCTACAGGTCCGTCAGAGCTTGAATATGGCCTATCAATGGAAAGAGAGCCAGTCTGAAGCGTTCCAGAGGCAAGAATGACAGTGGTCCATTTCGTTGGGTGTTGAGTGTAGTGGGGGTCTTCAGGAGGTTATGCCAGGTGTCCTTTCGCGTAAGATCACCTATCATTCAGGGAAAGGATGCGATGGCAGAAAGCAGCACGCACACGCTGGCATCGCCCGATGGAAACCCGATGAGAACACGTCCGACTATCTTCTAGCGAGGAGGGACCATATGCATCAGAAACCACAGCTTCTGAATAACGCAAAAGCACATGAATGGGATTACACACTACCGTGGAAGCGAGAGAATGTGCTCATCAGGCCAACTGAGTCGATGGAAAACAGGGTAAAGAAAACCGGCGTGTTCCTCAGGGTAGCCGATATGATCAAAGCCATCCGCGTATCGTATTCGTGAGGTTGACAACTCAGCGATCAACTGTCAACGGCGCCAAGCCTGGTCCGGTTGCCCGGCATGTCACCATTAAAGGCCTCAATCGTCAACGCGGTCTATGAGCTACCCGATTCTCACATGGATGTCTATTCTCGTCGGCTGGGTGCTGATCCCGGCGCTTGCCGTACTCACGACGGTATTTTTCGGCTGGTGGTACGGGACGGGTCGGCATATTACGTTCGGCGAAGATGAGTCGTGACCAGCCCGTAGGGGTATGCGCTGGCGATCGTTGCGTTCCTTGCATCCTTAATCATCGGATGGGTCACACTGGGGCCTTGTTGCCCGTACCAAAAAGAAGAACGTAATGTCGAAGGTCTGGGGGAGGATGCTAGTGATTGGGATGGGGCTGGCTGTTGTGGGATGCGTGAGTCCACACAAGGAGGCGAACAGATGTCCTACACCCTCGACCTGCGCGGGTACGACCTGTGGGAGGAAATCCAAACGGCCAAGGCAGCATTGGGGAAAGGGTATCGACCGGAGAAGGGCCCGGTGCAACAGTTTGAATGTGCGCACGTTAACCAAGGAGGACCGTGGAAGATACGGTGACCTCAATCGTCGGCAGAGCTCCTGAAGGATGAGTGAACGGATGCGTTTAGCCATGCTCTGTGCTCGGAACGGTGAAGATGCCGCGAAAGAATGGGCGCGGTCGACAGTCCAACTCTATCGGCGGTCGATCCGGAACCCTGCCCACTTCGCCTCACAGTCGGACTGGAAGCCGCGCCTTGAACGCAGCATGCGTGAGCTGGCGACATTCGCAGAATGTGGAACCCTAGGTGTTCCACGGGTGCAGGAAACCGGCCCGATGTAAGGCAGCCATCGGTGGGATGCAGAGAACCGCAAGCTGGACGATGGAAAGGGGTGGACGGGAATGTATTTTCGAGATCCGAGCGGACACTTGCTCGAACTGTTGAGACATGTTTGTCAGACAGGAATCCTTGATGGGTGATGCTCAGGATTTGCTCGTCCGAGGAAATGAGGTGCACATGACGGTGCTGGGGAAGTGCCTCAAATTGTTCCTATTGGTCGTCGCAGGCCTGATCACGTTACCGGTTGTCTCTACTGCTCACCAACCGACCCAGTCCCCATCCAAACCGGTTACCCAGAGCAAACTGGCCACCCTCAACTTCCCGACCTCTGCCCGATCGCAGGAAGTCCAAGCCCATTTCTTACGCGGGGTCGCTGCGCTCCATTCCTTTTGGTATCCGGTGGCAGTCGACGAATTCCAAGCAGCAACTCGAATCGAGCCGGAATTCATGATGGGGTATTGGGGCGAGGCGATGGCCCACAATCATCCACTGTGGGGCGATCAACAAGAAACTGAGGCGGCGCGGAGCGCTCTGGCTAAAATCACGATCACCCGCCATCAAACGCCGTTGGAAGTGGCCTATCTCCAGGCGATCGAAGTGCTCTACGGCGAAGGCGACAAGCCGGTTCGTGATCAGGCGTATACAGCGGCCATGGAGAAACTCTATCGGGAGCACCCCGATGATCTTGAAGCAGCCTCCTTCTACGCGCTGGCCCTGCTCAGTACTGCTCGCCCGAATGATCCGACCGCGCTGCGGACACGCATGCAGGCTGCCGCCATCGCACTCGAGGTCTATCGCCGTGAGCCCAACCATCCCGGCGCGGCCCATTACATCATCCATGCGCTTGATGACCCGGATCACGCGATCTTGGCACTCCCGATCGCGCGTCATTACGTCGAAATGGCTCCTCCCGGCCATCATGCTCAACACATGCCGTTGCACGTCTTTCAGCAGCTTGGAATGTGGTCGGACGCGACAGCCGCGAACGAGGCCGCATGGGAGGCGTCTGATCACTGGGTCAGGAGCAACAACCTTCCGATGAACCGGCGTGATTATCATAGCTTGCATTGGCTCTTTTACGGCTACCTGCAGCAAGGTCGTTATCGAGAGGCAAAACAACTAGTAACGACGATGCAACAGAGTCTTGAACAATTTCCTAAGGACGACCCTCGTCTGCTCGCCTATGGAGCCTATATCGATGCCAGCATAACGGCAGCGATGCTCATCGAAACCGAGGGGTGGGAAAATGCGGAGACGTTTCTTCCGGCCGAACAAAATATCGCTCAGAGTGCACAACAGCTCGATGGAGCCGGCTCCAACTCGGACCAGACATTCATGGCCGTCACTCGGATACCGGCCATCTTCGCTCGTGGTCTAGCGGCGGCGATGATAGGCTCTCCGCAAAGTCAAGAAAGTCTATCCGCGCTACGGACCATCCGAGAGCAGTCAGGGCGCTCGCACGAACCAGTGATCGAGCAGATGACCAAGATGGCAGAGATTTACGAATTGCAAATCTCCGCGGTAGCTGAGGTCTCAAAGGGCAATGTGGATCAGGCGACCCCGATCTTACGAAAAGCTTCCGCGCTGGAAGAAGCCGTTTCTCAGCCGGGACCGCCCCTCAAGCCGTCGCACGAGCTGTATGGCGAACTCCTTCTGCGCACGAATCGTTCCACGCAGGCCGTACAGCAGTTTAAAAAATCGCTGTTCCGTTATCCGAATCGGGCACGTTCACTCCTGGGCGCCGCGCGCGCCGCAGCTCGGAGCGGAAACAAGTCAGGCGCCGCACAAGCTTATGCGCAGCTTTCACGCCAGTGGCAGCAGGGCGACCCAAACCTAGCCGTCTTGCGCGAAGCGCAAGAGTACATCCAACAGGTAAGCGCGCGGTAGCAGTCAATCGAGAGCACGAGAGCATTGGATTGACGCAACAACAGGAGAGCCCTGCTTAATGGACTCCTCGTACTGAAGCTTTGGGCGCCGCTTCATTCGTGCGTCAGGCCGCACAAGGTAAGGCTGAAGTATGGAAGTCAAACGGATCATGTCCAATACGGCGGTATCTGACCTTAGCAAGGTCAAAGCCTTTTACGGAGACATTTTGGGTCTCGAATTGCTCATGGATCACGGTTGGTTTCAAACGTACGGTGCAAATACCAAGATGAATGTTCAGGTGAGTTTTGGAATCGAGGGCGGCTCAGGGACTCCCGTGCCTGATCTATCCATCGAGGTCGATGATCTCCAAGCTGCATTAACAAAATTCAAACAGGCGAACGTGCCTCTTGAGTATGGACCTGTCAGCGAGCCATGGGGTGTACGGAGATGCTACGTTCGCGACCCGTTCGGAAAGCTGGTCAACGTCTTGCAACATGAATGAGCGATGGCCTTGAAATTTGTTACCGCAAGAAGAACTCGTCGCCGATCTCTCCATGAACCATGAACGTCGATCCCCAAATACAACGAATTCGGACGTTCCTCCTTGCCGAAGCGTCGGCGTTCGCAATGGCCGCGCTCGTTCATGTCGGTCAACTCGTTGAGGGTTATGAGCATCGCGATGCCGTCATCTTCGAAAGCATACTTGGAAGTATCTTGTTTCTCGGGTACCTGGTTACTCGAGTCCATCCGAAATGGGCGAGACGAACCGCTATTCCAGTTCAGGGAATGGCCCTGTTTGGCACAGTGATCGGGCGCTTCAGTATTATCGCCGGGGACGGTCCCTGGACAATCCCCGAGCTTGTCTTTTACCGCATAATCACGGCTGCCTTGATCTGGGGCTTTATCGGGGCGATTATAGCACCGACTTCCAATGCTCTGACGTCTATGGCTCAAGCGGTTGAAGCGGATAAGGCTCGCGATTGAGCCTTCGGCTTGCAGTCAAGGCGACAGCAATCATCGAGATGAGGCGATAAATTCAGGCTCTCGCACGTGCTTATGACTTTGGTGATCGTTCTCTTGGACGTCTACTGTAAGCATGCCCACCAAGCCGTTCCGTGATGATCAGAGACGGATCATTCCAAGCAGCGTCGTCCTCAGGGAAACCATATTCATCGAGTGCATTCTCGCCGGCTCCTGTACGACCGCATATTTCAGTGTAAAGCGTTGTCAAATGTCGATCGTCGAGAACGAGGGATTGCCCCAGTGTTGACGGAGGTGATCGTGCGGTTAGATGTCATTCGAGGGGTAGAGGGGTAAAGGAGCTGTCCATTTTCACGACAATACAGCAAGTTGATGGCTATGTCTCTGAACCTCCCTTGCATGAGTGTATGGATACCGGAGAGATTGCTCGCAGCGATCTTGGTGTTCAGCTTGGTCTGGTTTCTTCCTGTACCGGAAGGAACGGCGGCAGGAGTAAATGGATCGCACGAAGGAAATGTAAGCGCCACGCCCGATTCTCACCACCATCGTTCTCATAGGGATGTCTCGAGTCAAGACGGCGTCTCCTCGCGCTCTTACTCGCTGTTCATGCACCGTACTACAGGCTATCTCGTGTTGATCATCGGCATTCTATTCGCCGTCGACCGATCGACTCATTCTCAGTCCAATCGACTGCGATACGCCATCGGGGCGATGTGGACATTATTCGGTTTGTTCATCTTTGTTCGCGCCGATCCTGACGACTGGCCCCTGGGCTCGGAATTCTGGGTCAGTTGGACCATGCCGACTCACCTCGAATGGCTCCAACATAAATTATTGTCGCTCATTCCCTTGATGCTTGCTCTTTACACGTTCCGTGGACCTGCAATGAAACACGGTACGTGGGGATCACCTATCACCGTCGGGCTTGCCGTCGTCGGCGCAATCGGGTTACTCAGTCACCAACATGGTGCCCATCCAGGTCAAAACACCGTGGACCTCCAACACGGCTTCTTTGCCGGCACCTGTTTGCTGGTGGCTTTCAGCCTTCTGCAAGAAGCAAGAGGGCGATGGATCGGAAACCGGAAGCAATTCATTTTCCCCGCCTTGCTCATCGTCCTGGCTTTACAACTCGCGTGGTACACAGAATGACGGCTCATGCTCATTTTGGGAAATGCGGTTAAGCTGTGAGGGTTCTGCGAACGCAGGGAATCTTTTGTTCTGTCTCCTGATTCAGGATCTCACGGTCAGGCCTGACTGTCGCGGCCAGAGTATAGGCCTTTCCGAAGAGGCGCTATTTGTCCACATTTCTTCGAATCGGGAAGAAGTTCTCATGTTTCTAGCTGGTTGGAGTGACCTTTGGCCGGCTAGAGGTTTTGCTAGTGGTATCGCCGGATAATCATGGTTGATTGAAGACAATCGTCGTCAGCGTGGCGATGGCATGATCGCTCGGCCATGCGCTCAAGCATCTTCGTAGTTCTCGCGCCATAGATGCTAAAAGCATTCTTGAGATGAAGCAAAATGACGGTTGAGCTCAATCATAGGATTGTGCCCGCACACGATAAGAACAGGTCGGTTCGATTCTTTACCGACATTTTCGGGCTGCAGATATGAGCACTCAGCCGGGCATTTTGTTCCGGTGCGGATCAATGATCGGTTGACATTCGATTTTGATGAGGATGAAGCGTTTGAACCCACCACTACGCGTTTCATCTGAGTGACGACGAATTCGAGGCCAGTTTTCAGCGAGTGCAGCAGGCTGGGCTGGCCTACGGCAGCCATTCATGGGATGACGAGAATCGTAAGTTGAACGATTGGAATGGAGGACGCGGAGTCTATGTCCGAGATCCCAACGGGCATCTCCTGTAATTGCTCACACGGGATACGGCAAAGTCTTGATGTCGATGATTGCAGCGGCAAGAAAAGACCAACAGGCTCAGAAACTATGCATGCACCACGGAGGAACACCATGAAGAACAAAATCATAGGGTTTGAGATTCCCGCATCGGACTTTCAGAAAGTCAGCGAGTTCTATGGAACGGTGTTGGACTGGAAGATCAAATCATGTGGCGACCAGGGTGCGATGGCATACACCACCGCAGTGGATAAAGATGCGAACCCGACTGAACTCGGCGGGATCAACGGAGGATTCTATAAGCGACAGTCCGGTAACGAGTCTCCGTCACTCATCGTTGAAACGGAATCGATAGACAAGACGCTCAAGGCGATCGAGGCGGGCGGTGGGAAGGTCATCACGCCCAAACATTCAGTGGACGAATGTGGCTTTATGGCGGACTTTGCGGATCCGGAGGGCAATGTCCTTTCACTCTGGCAGAGATAAGCGACATAGCAATATAGAGCATTGCAACTAAACGCGTAACTAAACGTGTGAGGGGTGCTGACCATCAGCAAAGGAGGTTCGCCATGCGTTATTCGGTCATCAGAGTCTCTTGTTTTTGTTTGCTCCTCATCGGGTCACCGGCATTGGGAAAATCGGACCAAAAGTCTCGTCACCTCGATCCTCAGGCCATGACGGAGACCTACCAGAGGCTTGCAACGCCTGGCGACCAACACAAGCAGCTCGCTGAGCTCCAAGGAAGCTGGACCACCCACACCAAATCGTGGATGAAGCCGGGGCAGCCACCGGAGGAATCCACCGGCAGCTGTGAAATGCGCATGATCCTGGACGGACGGTTCCTGCAACAGGACTGTACGGGTGAGATGATGGGCCAACCGTTCTCCGGCATCAACGTGATGGGATATGACAACTACACCAAAAAGTATGTGTCCTCGTGGAAAAGTACAATGGGGACCGGTCTGTTCGTCATGCATGGAACGAGCGGTAAAGACGGAATGACGATCACCCTGAAAGGCGACCATCCTGATCCTTATGAAGGGACCATGAAGCATCGAGCCGTCTGGCAGACTCCCGACTCCAACACCCAGACTTTCACGATGTACCATATCGGGAAAAACGGCAAAGAGATGAAAGGCATGGAAATCCATTACGAGCGGAAGCGATAGCGCGAAGCGTACCACGTGGACGCAGGAAGACATCGTTATGATCCGTAAAGTTGGTGAATGCCGAGCGAACACATATTCTTGTCATTACACAGTAGCGAACGGTGAATGATCATGCGTTTCTTAACAATTGTCTCCTTATTGCTCGTCGCCGTCACCATGGCCACTTCCCTCGCACATGCACTGGAATGGCCGGGGGACCGACGTCGAGGATCCGAGATGCAATGTCATGGCGCTCTGGGAACAGCCGAAGAAATAGTTCCACGATGAGAGATGGAAAGGAGAAATACATGAATCAACAAATACCGAACACCATGCGTGCTGCCGCGATCGATCGCTTCGGCGGCATCGAGGAGATCAAGCTGCAGACGCTTCCTGTTCCAGAGGTCGAGCCGGACGAGGTTCTAATTGGTGTTGAATCTGCCGGCGTGGCCGAGTGGGATCCGTTCGAGCGCGAGGGCGGGTTCGCCAAGATGCTTGGAGCGACACCGAAATTCCCGTATGTGCTCGGCTCTGACGGAGCGGGCGTCGTCACTGCGGTCGGCAAGCAAGTCAAGGGCTTTAAGGAAGGAGATCGTGTGTTTGCCGCCGCCCTTGCGAACTCTAAGGGTGGATTCTACGCCGAGTACGCCTCGGTGAAGGCTGAGTATGTTTCCCGCATTCCCGACAAGCTGTCAACCGAACAGGCGGGCGTCATGCTCGGCGACGCCGTCACCGGTCTACGAGGTTTGGACGACATCTTGGGCGTGAAGCGGGGCGAGTCGGTGATGATCTTCGGGGCCAGCGGCGGCATCGGGCATATGGCCGTGCAATTGGCCAAGCGGCTAGGCGCGCGAGTTTTCGCGGTCGCGTCCGGCGATGACGGCGTGGCACTGACAAAGCGACTGGGCGCCCATGCCGTCGTAGACGGGCACATAGACGACGTGGCGGCCGCCGCGCGAAAGTTTGCCCCGGACGGTCTCGACACCGCCCTCGTCACCGCCGGTGGCGAGGCGACCGGCCGAGCGCTGGCGGCCATGCGCGACGGCGGGCGCGTGGCCCATCCCAACGGCGTCGAACCCGTACCGAAGGTGCGGCCCGGCGTGAAGCTCAGCGTCTACGACGGCGAGCCCGATCGAGAGATGATCGAGAAGCTCACCCGCCTGATCGAGGCCGGCCCGTTCGAGGTCTACGTAGCCCGCACGTTTCCGCTGGAGCAGGCCGCCGACGCGCACCGCACCCTCGACGAGCACTATCTCGGCAAGCTGGCCCTGAAACCGCACTGAGCGAATGAACGCAAAGGAGAGTGCAAAACATGAAGACGCAAACCGATCCAGTCTGCGGAATGCAAGTGGACGAGAGAAGCGCGGCGGGCACATCCAAATACAACGAAAAAACTTACTATTTCTGTTCGCAAGGTTGCAAACGGACGTTCGACGCAAACCCTGAGCAATATGCCGGACAACCTACCAGAGCAAAACAGCAGCAGTAGTTGTCAGATGGCGGATGTAAGTCGGAGACGTGGAGATCTAGCTCTTGTAATCGTCAGCAGTGGCCGGACGAAGGGGTTTTCTGGCTGACAACAATTGGTAATCATACTGGTGGAGTGGATCATGAGAAAGTTAAAGGGGAAAGTTGCGGTCGTCACGGGCGCCTCGAGAGGCATCGGCGCCGCGGTCGCAAAAAGACTCGCCGGTGAAGGCGCGAGTGTCATCGTCAACTACAATAGCAGCGAAACGCGCGCGAATGAAGTTGTGCGAAGCATTACATCTGAAGGCGGCAAAGCGAAGGCGATACGCGCAGAAATGGGCGATCCCGCGGCGATCAAGCGATTGTTTAACGAATCCTTGGAGAGCTTCGGCCGTTTGGACATTCTCGTGAACAGCGCCGGGGTGTTTTCCCCGAAGAGTATCGAGGAAGCAAGCGAGAACGATTTTGATGCGACGTTCGACATCAACGTCCGTGCGGTGTTTCTTGCCGCATGCGAAGCATCGAGGCGCATGAACAGCAACGGACGGATCATCAACATCGGCAGCATCAACGGTGATCGGATGCCGTATCCCGGGGGTGCGTTGTAGGGAGCGAGCAAAGCCGCGGTGGCCGGTCTCACGCGCGGGTGGGCTCGCGACCTTGGGGCACGCGGAATCACCGTCAATTGCGTGCAGCCGGGGCCCATCGACACCGATATGAATCCGGCCGACGGTGAATCTTCAAGTTTTCAGAAGCAGATGACCGCACTTGGCCGTTACGGCAAAGCGAAAGAGGTCGCTGCGCTGGTCGCCTTTCTCGCGAGCCCGGACGCCGCTAACGTCACCGGCGCCTGCCTCGACGTTGATGGCGGCACCAACGCATGAAACGGAGTTAGCCTACTTCGCCACGCCGACTGAAGAGGAGCCGGAGCTTGAAACGCGATAAAGAACGACACAATTCAGGGAATGAAATAATGAATCTGACACCTTAAATTGCGCACCTCGTTCTGGAGACTGGGCGACTGTCGTTGAACCGGAAGGTTGGGCAACCCGAGCCCGCATGGGCGGTTAACGGTTCATCTCTTTCATCAGGACCCGCGTGTTGCTTGACAGAAGCCCTATGCATGGGAGGATTGATATGGCTGACAAAAAAATCATTGCAATCGTAGGAGCAACCGGCGCGCAGGGCGGCGGCTTGGTTCGCGCCATTGCGAACGAAAAGGGCGGCCCGTTCACAGTCCGGGCGCTGACACGAGACGTGAATTCGGATACGGCCAAAGCGCTGGCAAAGTCGGAGGTGGAAGTGGTCGCAGCCGATTTGGATGACGTCGAAAGCCTGAAGCGGGCATACACAGGAGCGTACGGCGCGTTCTGTGTCACCAACTACTGGGAGCATTTCTCGCCGGAGAGGGAATTGAGCCAGGCGAACCACATGGCTCAAGCGGCGAAGCATGCCGATCTGCAACATGTCATCTGGTCCACACTCGAAGACACGAGGCGATGGATTCCGCTCACGGACAACCGCATGCCGACATTGATGGGGAAGTACAAGGTGCCGCACTTCGACGCCAAAGGGGAGGCCAACCGGCTGTTCACTGAACTCGGCGTCCCGACGACATTCCTCCTGGCCTCGTTTTACTGGGAGAACATGATCGCCTTCGGCCAGGGACCCAAGAAAGGGCCGGACGGCAGGCTGGCGCTTACGTACCCGATGGGCGACAAGAAGCTGCCGGGCATCGGGGTCGAGGATATCGGCAAGTGCGCCCTGGGGATTTTCAAGAAGGGCCGAGAGTTCATCGGCAAGACGGTCGGCATCGCCGGCGAGCACCTGACGGGGGAGCAGATGGCTGCCGCGCTTACGAAGGCACTGGGCCAAGAGGTAGACTACAACGATGTGTCGCCGGAGGTATACCGCAGCTTCGGCTTCCCCGGAGCCGAAGATCTCGGCAACATGTTCCAGTTCAAGCGCGACTTCGAATCGTACTACTGCGGTGCGCGCAGTCTCAGGGTCAGCCGGGAGCTGAATCCTGATCTACAGACTTTCGACACGTGGCTCACGAACAATACACACCGTATTCCACTCCAATAGCGCGAGCGGGGGATGGTAGTCCGATTAAATCGAAAGGAGGAACGACGATGTTGAGAAAAGTGATATACGTGGCACTGTTGGTGAGCGATCAGGATAAGGCACTCGACTACTACACGAAGGTCATCGGCTTTGAAAAGCGGGGTGACTTCCCGACACCCGAGGGACCGCGATTCCTGACAGTCGGCGTCAAAGGGCAGGACTTCGAGCTCGCGCTATGGCCCGGCACACCCGGCAAGGCTCAGCCGGGTTCCGTCGTTTATACAATCGAAGTGGACAAGTGCCGGACGACATTCGAGACGCTGAAGTCGCGCGGAGTGAAGTTCGATCCACCGGAAGTCCTTGAGCTCCCATGGGGCTATGCTGCGAGGTTTCAAGATCCGGACGGGAACATGCTTCAGCTCCGAGAGGGTCGTTAGGCATCTCGACATCGAAAGAACGAGATCACTTCTCGGAGTCATCGTGCAGAAAGACGAGACATGAAAATTGAGCGCATCACCGTTGATCCTGACCCATACGAACCATTTCGTCTTGCTCAAGGCTATCGGGTTGGCGAACTGCTGTTCATTTCCGGTCAAGCCGCGATCGACTCCCAAGGACAGATTGTGGGAGTGGGAGACTTCGACGCGCAAGCCCAACAAGTCTTTATAAACTTGGAACGAGTACTGCGCGCGGGTGGGTCGAGTTTGAAGAATGTCGTCAAGGTCACCATTTATCTGACGAACATGGACTATTTTGACCGGATCGTTGAATTGCGTGGTCGCTGGTTTACTCCTCCCTACCCGGCGGACACCATCGTGGAAGTGAGCTCGCTCTACTCGCCGGACGCGATGATCGAAATCGAAGCAGTGGCCGTCGCCGACACTGCAGCTGAGTGGAATTGAGAGAGGGAATGGAGACCAGGCGTATCAGGCAAGGTTTACAGCACTGAGAGGATCTGCCGCGTAGGGGGGTGAACCATGCGAATTTTCATTGCGGGAGCTACCGGTGTCATAGGACGGCGAGTTGTCCCTCTCCTGATGGCTACAGGCCATCAGGTGACGGCTGTCGGGAGAACTCCGGAGAAGTGTGTGGCACTTGAACGGATGGGCGCAGCTGCCCTGCAGATAGACCTGTTCAATAGCGCGGTGGTTCGCCAGGCAGTGGCCGACCATGACGCCGTGATCAACTTGACTACAAGCATTCCGACTTTTTCTCGGGTCTTTTTTCGCGGTGCATGGCGAGAGAATGATCGCATTCGTCGAATCGTGTCGGCCAATCTGGCGGAAGCGGCCAAGACCATCGGCATTCCACGGCTTATTCAGGAATCTTTTGCGCCGGCCTATCCAGACAGTGGCGATGATTGGGTCGAAGAACAAACAGCGCTTCAGCCAGTTCGATACAATCAATCGCTCCTTGATGCCGAAGCCGCCGCGATGCGCTTCATAGGTTATGGGGGCGCGGGGGTGATCTTGCGCTTTGCTTTTTTCTACGGCGCAGACAGCGGTTTCACCCGCGACGCATGCCAGTACATCCGGCGGGGGTGGGCACCCGTGTTCGGGTCTACCACGGCGTTCATGTCGTCTATTTCACATGATGACGCCGCCACCGCAGTGGTGGCGGCGCTGAATGCCGGATCGGGCGTATACAACGTGGCAGATGATGAGCCTGTTCGCCGCCGAGAATATGCCGAGTCACTGGCTTCCGTCCTCGGTGTTGCTCCACCGAAATTCCCACCGGCGTTCCTCGCTCGGCTTTTTGGTTCCTTAGGGAAAATGTTGAGTCGATCGATCCGGGTTTCTAATCGCAAACTGCGAGCGGAGACTGGCTGGAAACCGATGTATCCAAGTGTGCGGGAGGGATGGCGAGCCATCGTAAAGACGTTCACAACATGAGATGAATCGATATCTCCATGTGACCAAACGCTGATTGGAAAAGAAATGACTTGAAGCAGCCAGCTTCGGATAGTGGCCACGAGGTTGTTGGGCCCATCGCATTCATCACCTGGATTGTCGACAACCATGAAATAGGTGCCCGAATAGAAAAAATGAGGGAACGATGATCGACTGGCTTCTTTCCACCCTTCACTTTTTATTGGCCTTTACCTTGGTTGCGATGCTCGCGATCCAAAGCGCTCTCATCAAACCGGGTATAACCACTTCTGGTGTGCGACTCGCTGCAAATGTGGATCGGGTCTACGGAGCGAGCGCAGTGTTGCTACTCGGCGTAGGATTTGCTCGGGTTTTCTGGGGTACGAAAGGTTCGTTATTCTACCTCTCAAATCCTCTTTTCTGGGCCAAGATCGGACTCTTCATGACCGTGGCAATCCTCTCGATTCCGCCGACGCTACGACTCATTCAATGGGGCAGGCAGATTCACGCGCAACCTGAATTTCGGCCGTCGGAAGAGCAGGTTCGCCGTCTTCAATGGTGGTTGCGCGGAGAAGTCATCGTGCTCATGTTCGTCCCGTTCCCTGCAGCAGCGATGGCCCGTGGATTCGGACTTCCGTAAACGGCTGTAGTAAGTGATTTGAGTCAAGGTGTTTTGAGTGAATCGAAGATTGGAATCTCTGTCGATTTGAACAACGGGTGTTGAAGGAGTTGGTGTATTGCTGAAATGGATATGCGGGAGGATTTATTGCCTTGAGGATATATGTCGAAGGCAGTGGTAGCGTGGCCGCAGCGGCAGGACGATGGGGTTTGACATCGAAATGGAAGACCGTAGCAGGAGGCCATGATGAGAGCGATTCGCTTACACAAGAACGGCGGTCCGGAATCACTGGTCTATGAAGATGCTCCAAATCCCACGCTGAAGGACGATCAGGTTCTCATTCAGGTCCAGGCCGCGGCCGTCACGCCGACGGAATTTGCCTGGCATCCGACATTCCATACGCTCGCTGGAGGCCCCAGGCAATTTCCTATCATTCTGGGCCATGAGTTCTCCGGAGTAGTAGCAGGGATCGGACCGGCGGGCGCGGATCTCCAGATCGGTGATCTTGTCTATGGAATGAACGACTGGTTCATCGATGGGGCTCAGGCCGAATATTGCCTGACCGTTGCCGCCTCGGTCGCGCCGAAGCCCATGACAGTCCATCATGCGCAGGCGGCGGTTGTTCCAATCTCGGCCCTAACCGCCTGGCAAGCGCTTGTGGATCGCGCGCAGCTCTCGGAAGGCCAGCGCATATTGATCCATGGTGGAGCCGGCGGTGTCGGAAGTTTTGCTGTGCAACTGGCCCGACACAAAAGGGCCTATGTGATAACCACTGCCTCTGCCGACAAAATGGATTTCATGAAAGGACTTGGAGCCGACGAAGTGATCGATTACCGGGCGACGCCGTTTGAGACGGTGGTTCGAAACGTGGATGTGGTGCTGGACACGGTCGGGGGAGAAACGAGAGACCGCTCATGGGGAGTCCTCAAAAAAAACGGGCGGTTGGTGACCGTCGCGGCAGACGCCGAAGGAAAGGAAGAACAGCGGGTGCGTGAGGTATTCTTCATCGTCGAGCCACATAAGCAACAATTAGTTGAAATCGCGCGGCTCATTGATGACGGCGTGATCCGTCCGATCGTGGGAGCCGTCTTCTCCATGGACGAAGTTCACAAAGCTTACGCACAGAAACCAATGCGCGGCAAGAACGTGTTGCGCATATCCGGGCAGTGACCGATTGGGACAATAACAGGGAAAGGAAACCATTCATGGTGAAACAGATCATGCAGTGGACTGTGCCGGCGGCTGTCATGGTGCTACTGGTAGCGGCGCCAGTGCGGGCGGAAGACACAGTGTCGGTTCTGATGAAACAGACATTGGCGGACGCGGTAGGCAAGCAAGTCACGGTTCTCACCGTGGACTATGCGCCGGGCGCCGCATCCGAACCGCACGTTCATCCAGGTTCGGTGTTCGTCTACGTCTTGGAGGGAGCCGTGGTTTCTGAATCAAAGGGAGAGAAACCCATGACCTATGCAAAAGGTCAGAGCTGGTATGAGTCGCCCAAGAAACCGCATGTCGTCTCAAAGAATGCGAGCACGACCGAACCGGCCAAGCTCCTGGTGCTACTGCTCTCGGAGGAAGGCGAATCGCTCAAAGTTCCTCTCCGGTGAGTCCCGATACCGGCAGTCTAGAGATACTCGTGTCGATCCCGCCCCTCCGATACGACTAATTGGTGAAGAGTAATAATAAGGAGGCAGGTATGCGATTCATCGTCATTGTGAAAGCGACGAGGGAGTCAGAAGCGGGCGTGATGCCGAGCACGAAGCTCTTGGCCGACATGGGGAAGTTCAACGAAGAACTGGTGAACGCCGGCGCGATGCTCGCCGGGGATGGACTTCACCCCAGTTCTAAAGGGACGCGCGTGAAATTCTCCGGCGACAAGCGAACCGTGGTCGATGGTCCCTTTGCCGAGACGAAAGAACTGATCGCGGGCTACTGGCTCTGGCAGTGTAAGTCTAAGGAAGAGGCTATCGAATGGGCGAAGCGCTGTCCCAATCCAGGGGGCGATGGAAAAGACAGTGAACTTGAAATCCGTCAAGTGTTCGAGGCCGAAGACTTTGGAGCCGAGTTCACGCCTGAATTGAGAGAGCAGGAAGAACGAATTCGAGCTCAAGCTGAACAGATGAAAAAGTAGCGTAACAGGACTACTGCGGAGGACGGGCGGCCATGGCTTCTTACGTCGACAAGATGTACAGAGATCGGAGCGGATCTTTCGACCGAATGGAGATGAGATCGCCAGCTTGATGCTCGACTCCTTCGAGAGAAAACTGCCTTGTCGTTGATAGTCAATGGAAACGATAAAGGTTTCTGGCCCTCAGTAGCTGCGGATAGCCCATACGTGGAGGTGTGACATGGCCGACATTATGCATCGCATAGGTATCAAGGCTGGCCCCGACAAAGTATATTGGGCCCTCTCGACGATCGAAGGACTTGCCGCGTGGTGGACGGCGGACACGAGCGGCGTCGCCGACGTTGGGAAAACCATTTCCTTTCAGTTTCGCGACCCCAACGGAAAGACCATAGGCGGATTCGAGATGGAAGTGTTGAAGCAAGAGCCGTTCAAGAAGGTGCAATGGAAATGCGTCAAGGGGCCTGAGGAATGGATTGGGACGGACATCACCTTTGCTCTGAAGCATGAGAACGAATTCACGATTGTGCTGTTCGGCCACCGGAACTGGAAGGAGTCCAGCGAGTTTACGGCCCACTGCAGCACGAAGTGGGCCGTATTTTTGATGAGTCTCAAGGAACTCATCGAAACCGGGAAGGGCAAACCTTCTCCTCGAGACGTTAAAATCGACGATTGGAATTAACCTCCGAATGGGACTTATCTTGGACACCGACTGAGCATAGATCATGAGCCAATTCCTAAACGGAAAAGTCGCGTTGGTTGCGGGAGCCACACGCGGCGCGGGCCGCGGCATCGCGACCGAACTGGGCGCGGTCGGAGCCACGGTGTACTGCACCGGACGAACCACCCGCACGCACGCATCCGAGCTGAACCGTCCAGAAACGATCGAGGAGACGGCTGAGTTGGTTGAGCAAGCCGGCGGAGAGGGAATCGCCGTGCCAGTGGATCACTTGAACCAGCAACAGGTCCAAGCGTTGGTGGCGCGCATCGAGCGAGCACATGGCCGTTTGGACATCCTGGTCAACGACGTGTGGGGAGCTGACTCGTTGATCGAGTGGAACGTTCCGGTATGGGAGCACTCGCTGGACAAAGGCCTGCGCATGCTGCGGCTCGCCATCGACACGCATCTCATCACCAGCCATTTCGCACTGCCGCTTTTGATTAGGAATCCGGGTGGACTATTGGTTGAGATGACGGACGGGACGTCCGATTACAACCAGGCGCACTACCGAGTGTCGCTGTTCTATGATCTCGCCAAGACTTCGGTTATTCGCATGGCTTGGGCGCTCTCGCAAGAGCTTCGGCCGTATCGATGCACCGCGTTGGCACTGACTCCCGGTTGGCTGCGCTCCGAACACATGCTGGATATCTACGGAGTCTCGGAAGCCAACTGGCATGATGCCACCACGAAGCAACCGCACTTCGTGATCTCCGAGACACCGCGGTACGTCGGTCGAGCCGTCGCGCACCTGGCTGGCGATCCGAACATAGCGCGCTGGAGCGGTCAGACGTTATCGAGCGGCCAGCTCGCCAAAACGTATGGCTTCACGGATATGGATGGATCTCAGCCCGATTGCTGGCGTTATATGCGGGAAGTGGTGGACGCCGAGAAACCGGCGGATGCGACAGGATACAGGTAACATCGTGCAACTCACGCAACGTCTAACCGTTCGCGGCACGAATGGAAGGAGGCAATATGATCAGTAAAATTTTCATCAATCTCCCGGTGAAGGACCTCGACAAATCGATGGACTTCTTCAAGGCCGTGGGCTTCTCGTTTAACCCCCAGTTCACGGACAAGACCGCGAGTGCTGGCCGCCAAGCCGGACAAGGTGTATCGGGCCTTCCTCAACGCCGATGCGATGAATAAGTGGCTGCCGCCGAACGGCTTTACGGGGAACGTGCAGCAGTTAGAGGCAAGGGTCGGAGGCACGTACAAGATGTCGTTCACCAACTTCACGACCGGCAAGAGCCATTCGTTTGGGGGCGAGTATCTCGAACTCGTCCCCAATGAACGTCTTCGCTACACAGACAAGTTCGATGATCCCAATCTGCCGGGGGAGATCATGGTGACGATCACCCTCAAAGAAGTCTCGGTTGGTACGGAACTCAGCATTGAGCAGACAGGGCTTCCTGCCGTGATTCCGCCGGAAGCCTGCTATCTGGGCTGGCAGGAATCGCTGCGGAACCTGGCACGACTCGTCGAACCGGAGATCAAGGAGTAGATCGCACGCATGGCGTCAGCCTTGGTGCACAATTTTGCGGACGAACGAGCGCGGCTTGGCATTGAAAAACCGGTGACCCTTTTTCAGGGCCTTTTCTCGCAGGGCGACCCGTTGTCCGATAATATCGCGGGTGATGGCGGGCCGGATTGGATGCGGTGAGACGAGCTGCTCCAACCGCTCTTCGAAGACTGCGAGATCGTGATCGTCACCCAGGATGTCGGCCAGCTTGTCGGCGAGCTTGACGAATTTCTTCACGCCGGCCGAGCCATGGGCCTTCCACACCTCCATCGACTGGCCGAGGTATTTCACTTCCTTACGCCACTCGTGTAGACGCTCGTTTGTAGGATCAGCACAAGCCGTCCTGAAGGCCGCGCGCCCCTGTTTGTAGGTCCGTTGCAATCCTTTATACAGTGATGCCGTGTAAGATTCTTTGAACTTCCACTGACGCATACGGCCCGCTGCGGTAACCAGACATGCAACACTTTCCTTGGCGGCGTTCAGCATGCGCAGTTCCGTGCGCGCCTCACGCCGTGCCCGTTCCAGTGCTCTGCGCACGTTCAGGAGCAATGTCCGGCGCGCGCCGCTCCGCCCGTTCTTGATCAACATTTCCACGGTCTCTTTCAGAACTGCCGCGTCTCTCACGCCACTCAGTGGTCGCGCGGCATCGCGTAATGCGGCATTCTCGCGAGCATAAGCTCTCTGCCCAATCGCCTGTCGCAATAGCCGCAGATCCGCCCGCGCCCGCTTGAGTTCCTTGCGCGCACTATGGATCTGCTCGTCTGATGGCTCACGGGTACGGATTGCCTTGACCGCCATCTCAATGTGGCCCAGCAATGCATCACGTACCGTTTCAGCCTGTAGAGTGCCCTTCACATCTTGCTGCTTCATCTACGGACCTTTCTTAAGGGCGTCGGTAGCCATCGCGCGACGTAGAATGCGCTCCGCATGAACGGCACCGAGCCGACGCGATGGTGCGAACCGCCGATTCTGAGCGGCATTGTAGGAAGTAAAAAAATGCTCAATCTGCTCGACCCAGACCGTTCCGAGCTCAGAAAGCTCCCGGATCGTCGGCTTATTGGCTGGGGTCTGAGGAACAGCGATCAGTCTGTCGTTTGAGATCGTGCGGCCTTTTTCGGTTTGGCACGCAACAATCACCCCTATCAGACGTGCCGTGATGAGGCAACCCGGGAATGTCGGTTCGTCCATGACCATGAGCACATCGAGCGCGTCGCCGTCTTCCCCACGGGTGCCGGGTATCGAGCCAAAATCGTATGGAAAGACATGTCCTACGGGTAGGATGCGCGACAGCTTGAAGCAGCCCAGCCTTTCGTCGAACTTAAACTTGTTCCGACTGCCGCGAGGCGTGTCAATGATGACATTGACGAGCCCGGTCTTCGATTCCCATGGTGAAATCTTTTGGAAAGGGAAGGACATGAGCTTTACTTTTCCATAGAACACCGCCCTCACCTCTACACGGAAGTCTCACCGCGTTACACCTGCAATCCCGATTCCATTGATCCGTCGCACTTGTCCTGCGATTTCTGGCGATTTGCAGCCTATCCGAGACGGACAATCTTTCCGCCGCACGACTACTTGTCCCTCCATATCGACCTCGCTTGTGGAGTATCACCATTCACAGAAGGACTCGAATGGCAGTGGCGCAACCTGGCCTTCTGCGTGCAGGAGCGAATTGATCGCTCCAATCCCGACTACGCAAATGCCTCTCGCTCGAGACTACAGTGCCATGACTAGAGGTTGTGCCAGGTGTGGCGTTCATCAATTGTTGTTTGACTGGAACATCTTCAGAACGGATGGTCCCCCAAAGGTCGGTCCTGACGATTTTGCAATTGTGCTGCCCCTATCCATCAGCGGCACACTTTTTTATGGGAGGTGAAGACCATGTTTCGAATATCTCGAATCGCGACCGGACTGATAGCCTCCTGGCCCACGCTCGCCTTGGCGGAAGAAATTGAGGGATCCTATCGAGGAATAGGGTCGATCTACTTCACGCTCATCGGGGCGATCTTGATCTATGGAGTCTATGACAGTTTTGGGAAACGGGCCGCCTATATCGTGTGGCCTCTCATTGTGGTCGGGTTATACGTGATGCTCCCCGAGAGATGACACTGGAATACTTATGACACGCTGAGCAATCGTGGGCGAAAAGGAGAAGCCATGAGTGACAATCTCGAGAAGGTAAAAACGTTGGCTCTAGATTTGCGTAACGGCACCCAGTTCCCACGCAGCCCGAGGGAAACGCTGGCCGGCTATGTGTTAGCCGCCCGTGCCGTGGACAAATGTCGGGCTGATCTCATCGGTTGGCAAGGGGAATACCACTCCAATTGCCCGCTCGACCAACAGTGGTTGAAGTTCACCGGGATTGATTATCACGCCTTCCGGTCGTTTGTCGCGACCGGCGCGACCGATGAGGAAGTTGCCGACTGGGTTGAGGACCAGGCCAAGAAACGCTGGCATGCGGAGATCGTCCTCTGGAACAATCAACAGCGCGACCGACGATTGAGTGATCTGCCGCCTGAGCTGCAGGAATTCATGGAGGAGTACATCGCGGCTTCCGTTCCGCGCCACAAGGTCGTGTACCACTATTTCGATATTTACGATCTTGAGGAGGGACGGATCTGAAGCAACTACGTCCTTTCGCACGATCAAGTTTCTGAATGACTCGAAGAGAATTCTTCCAATAAGTCCAAGGGTGAAACCTGCCAGCTAGCAGGGGCAGCCTCCTCTAATACCTGATGAATCGTATAGTGAAAGCCGTCGATAACTGATTCTGTGTTCATCAGTACCGAGGCTTCTGCCCGGGAACAAGTGAGCTGCGATGAGAACCTCCTCTGCTCGAAGCACACTGGTTGCAGCAACACTGTGGAATGAACTAGAGCTCGAACGCCTCGCGAATCCGCTGCGTGAGCCTCTGCGGAGACTCGGAGGCATCGAGGACCAGTGTGTGAATCGGCTCCTCCAAAGTGTCGAGCTGACTATCGAGCAAGTCCGCTTTCATGACGTGGTCCGTGCGATCGAGCAGGCGTTGCTTCAGGAGGGGACGGTCAGCCTTCAAATAGGCAATCCTTACCTGGTGCTTGCTGTGGGCGAGGACCATGGCGCGATGAGCGGCCTTCAGAAGAGAACAGGCTAGAACAACAGGGGTCCCAGTCGTCACCCATCCGGTGAGAGCCGCTTGAAGGTGTTCAAGCCACGGACGTCGATCTTCGTCCGTGAGCGGCAGATTACGGTTGATCTTGTCGAAATTGGCGGGAGGATGGAAGTCATCGCCATCGACAAACCGCCAGCCGAGCTCCTTCGCTAACGCTCGACCGACCGTCGACTTACCGGCGCCGGCGACTCCCATGAGAATGATGACACACACAGTCGTACTCATCGTATTGGATTGCTTAATTGTGGCATGTCGCCCGGGTCTAAGCCACTGGGGAAAGGCCCAGTACAGACGGATCGATTGGCAAGGTACAAGTTGATCATGAAGGTTTGTCAGTCCGGTAGGGTTACCCGTCATGCTTGGTACGAGGCGATATGAATTCGGCCCGACTCCTTGTCCGCTGTCTCGAGCAAGAAGGAGTTCGATTCGTCTTCGGCTTGCCCGGGGAAGAAAACTTGGAATTGATCGAGGCCTTAGCGGATTCATCGATTCGCTTTATCGAGACCCGCCACGAACAAGGAGCGTCATTCATGGCTGATGTCTACGGCCGACTCAGCGGCAAAGCAGGAGTGTGCCTGTCTACGTTGGGCCCCGGCGCGACGAATCTTCTGACCGGCGTGGTGGATGCCTATTTGGACCGGGCCCCTCTCGTCGCCATTACCGCGCAGGCCTCACTGAATCGACGCCATAAAGAGTCGCATCAGTACATCGATGTCCTGTCGATGTTTCGGCCCATCACAAAATGGAATACCTCGATTCCTAAACCGGAGGTCGTGCCAGAGGCCGTTCGAAAAGCCTTCAAGATCGCTGAAGCGGATAAACCCGGAGCCACTCATATCGAATTGCCGGAGGACGTCGCAGAGGAATCAACAGATGAATCGGTCAAGATCGGACCCTTGCCGGTGCAATCACCGGTGTTGCCGGAACCCTCCCCGACACAAGTCACTCGTGCGGTCGAAACGCTTCGCAGAGCAAAGCGTCCTGTGTTGCTTGCCGGGAATGGTGTCGTTCGTGGGTGGGCCCATGAGGCAACCAGACGATTCGCCCGTCGCTTGCGTATCCCCGTTCTCCATACGTTTATGGCCAAGGGTGTCCTTCCGGACAGTGATCCTCTGTCTTTGTACACGGTCGGCCTCCAAGCGCGTGATTATTCCTCGATCGTTCTGGAACAAGCCGATGTGGTCATTGCCGTCGGCTATGATTTCGTCGAATACGCCCCCTGCTTGTGGAATGCTCGATGTGACAAACGCATCGTCCATATCGATGTCTCGCCGGCGGAAGTCGATGAGCACTACTTTGTCGAAGTGGGAGTACTCGGTGACCTTCGTCTTTCTCTTGGGCAGATCGGCGTCCAGGCGACACCCTTCACGGCATCATGGGCTCAGGATGCGAGAGCGACCGTTGTCGAAGGATTTGCGGCTGAGGAACCTGAGACGGACTCGTGGCCATTGAGGCCCCAACGCATCATTGCCGATCTGCGAGCCGTACTGAAAGAAGACGACGTGGTGGTATGCGATGTCGGCGCCCATAAACTTTGGATGGCTCGCAGATTTCCCTGCGACGTGCCGAACTCCTGCATTATCTCCAACGGGTTCGCAGCGATGGGGATCGCCGTCCCCGGCGCGATCGCCGCGAAATTGCTGTATCCCGACCGACATGTTGTCGCCGTTACGGGGGACGGAGGGTTCCTCATGAACTCGCAGGAGCTGGAAACGGCGGTCAGGCTGCGTCTCCCCATCGTCGTGCTGATCTGGCGGGACAACGGCTATGGGGTCATCCGTTGGAAGCAACAGCTCAAGTTCGGTCGCAGTTCGTTCGTGGATTTCGGGAACCCTGATTTCGTTCGCTATGCGGAAAGTTTCGGCGCCGTCGGCTACCGAGTCACCGCGTCTTCGGAGTTAGCACCCATGCTGGCCGATGCCCTGAAGCAGCCGGTACCGTCGATCATCGACTGTCCGGTGGATTACGACGAAAACATTCGCTTGAGCGAACGGTTGCAGGCGCTCCCTGCCTAGGTGGGGCGTATGAGCAACCGGAGACACGGCCGTGGTCGTTAATGTGAAAGACGTCGGTCATAGAATAATTAGTTCACGGTAAAGGAGGAGGGATGACGATGAAAACAACGATGCAGGATGAATCCACCGGCACAAAAAATACAGAAGATCTCCGCGACGCCATCGCTGAAGGGGCGGTGACTAAGCAGTATCTGGCTCAGCCGCAGGAGGTCGTCAGTTCTCTCAATCGGCTGAGATCGACGGAGATCACGAGTTACCTCCAATACAAGCAACATGGCTACATGGCGGTCTCGTTGCTTTCGCCCGGCCTCAAGGTCGAATTTGAACAGCATGCCAACCAGGAACTCGCGCATGCCGACCAACTCGCCAGCCGGATCCAACAGCTCGGTGGCGTACCGATTTTCGACTTGCAAGAGCTTGCGAGCAGGGCCGCCTCAATCGGGGTCCATCCGGAACAAGGCACGTCCCTGACCGACATGGTCACCGAAAACCTGTTGCTTGAGCGGCGCCAAGTCGAGGCCTATAGCGCGTTGATTCGTGAGATCGGCGATAAAGATCTCATTACACGTGAAATTCTTCTCCACATTCTCCAGGAAACCGAGGGGCACGCGAGCGAACTCGCGGATTACCTGAAGCGCAATAGCGAGAAGCGATGATCATTCTTCATACAGTGCGTGGATTGAACGGCAATTGAGCGATGATATTCACAACCTTCGCATGGAGTTCTATAGGCAAGGCGGTATTCATCGTTCTTGCCGTCGGTGGCGGTGCGCTGGTCGTTGGGTTTCTGTATGCCAGCGGTTCGGCTGACAGTTCAGAACAGGACGTCCAGCCCGTCGCGTTTAGCCACAGACTGCATGCCGGTCAGTTGGAAGTGTCGTGCCTCTATTGCCATCGCTACGCGCCAGTATCCCCCGTCGCTGGTGTGCCGTCGGTACAGCTCTGCATGGGGTGCCATCAGAACTTCAAGGAGCAAACATCGGAAACGAAGAAGCTTCTGGCGTATTGGGAAAGCGAGACACCGATTCAATGGGTCCGACTCCAACGCCTCCCGGATTTCGTCTATTTCACGCACGAGATGCATCTCCATCATGGGATGGAATGCGTACAATGCCACGGCAGTGTGGAGGAGATGCCGCACACGCCCAGGGCCGCAACCTTTGAGATGGGGTGGTGCCTCTCGTGCCACCGTCGGCAAGGGGGATCTCTCGACTGTCTGACCTGTCATCAATGAAACGGGAACCGGAACTCATGAGGTGGGTCATTTTGGAGAGGCGGATTAGATGAATGTAGGACGACGCACCTTATTCAAGTTGGCAGGCGCGGCGACTGCCGGATCCATCATTCCCGGTTGCAAGAAGGAAGTGGACCGACTCGTTCCCTATCTCCTTCCGGATGAACAGATCGTGCCAGGGGTGGCTGATTGGTATGCGTCCGTCTGCATAGAATGTCCTGCCGGATGCGGCATTCTTGTACGCGTGATGGAAGGACGAGCCAAGAAGATCGAGGGCAATCCAGACCATCCGGTGAATCATGGGAAACTCTGCGCAAAAGGGCAGGCCTCGCTCCAAAGTCTCTACAACCCGGATCGGCTTCGGCACCCGTTTCAACGGGAAGGTCCTAGAGGAGCAGGCACGTTTGTCCCATTCAAGTGGGAGGAAGGGTTGCAGCGTGTGGCGCAGGTTCTTCGAGACAGACGCGTGCCGCCGATGATGGTGACAAGACCGCTGTCTGGAACCCTTGCCCGATTGTTGTCCGAATTTATGGATTCGATGGGAGGCACACTCTATTTTTATGCACCGGACGCGGAATTGCCGCTGCATGCCGCATGGCGTGAGAGCATGGGGTGCGATGGGGCGCCGTTCTATGATCTGGCTCGCACGGACTATCTGCTGTCCTTCGGCGCCCCCTTTCTCGAACACTGGCTGTCTCCGGTTACGATGGGTATCGCCTTCGGGCAGATGCGACAGGGGCGTCCCACAGTGCGTGGCCGGTATGTCCATATTGAGCCAAGGATGTCGGTGACTGCCGCGAACGCCGATCAATGGCTTCCGATTCGACCGGGCACGGAGGGGATGCTGGCTCTTGGCATTGGACGGCTCATTCTTGATGCGCATCGATCGACGGTACACAGACAGGAATTTGAACGGTTCCGCAGGTTCTATGGTTCTGTCCGCCTGGAGGATGTCGAAAACGCCACTGGCCTTTCACGCGATGTGATCGTTCGTTTGGCACAGGACTTCATGTCTGCGCGAGCTCCGCTCGCCATCGGAGGTGGCGCGGCCTGTTCTCAAACGAACGGCACGCTCTCGTTGATCGCAATCAACGGCTTGAATGTCCTGGCGCAGCACCTGGGCCGAGAACCCATGGTGAAGGGGTGGCGTCAGGACGAAACTCGTCATGACCGTTCGATCCCGTGGTTGACCGAACAGCGAGTGTTCGACCTGCTTGCGACACAGAAGGAGGTCGGAGCATGGCCGGTCCTGCTCGTGCATGGCTGTAATCCGCTCTTTACGATGCCGCCGTCCGTGCCGATCAGGACCTTATTTGAACAAGCTCCGTTCATCGTAAGCTTCAGTTCGTTCCTCGATGAATCATCCGAGTGGGCCGACCTCCTGCTGCCGGATCGAGACGCCTTAGAGTCGTGGGGTGATCATGAGGTCGAAAGCCCCGCACCGGTCATTGGAATGTCCCAGCCGGTCGTGACACCATTATATGAGACTCAGCAGATCGGCGACACGATACTTGAGTTGAGTCGCCGGTTGAACCTCCGTCACACCCAAGCCCAGACCTTCTACGATCTGTTACGCGAACGCTGGAAAACCGTCCTTGCCGATCAACCGCATGCAACGACCGCCGACGGGTTTGAGCAAGCTTGGATTGACAATCTACAACAAGGGGGCCGTTGGCAGGAGCTGAGCCGGACCGCACAGCCGGCGAACTTCGCTCCCTCACGAGGATTTAAACGGGCACGCTTTGTCGGCGAAGAACGTGAATATCCCTTTGTTCTTCATCCTTACCCCTCGATGGCACTTGGTTATGGTGAGGGCGCCAATCGGCCATGGTTACAGGAATTGCCCGACGCCTTGACGACGGTGGTGTGGGGTTCTTGGGTGGAAGTCAATCCGGAAACGGCGAAGGATCTGCGTATCACGCACGGCGATGTCGTGCGGGTGATCTCGCCGTTCGGGTCGCTGACTGTGTCGGCTGTTTTGTTTCCCGGCATCCATCCCGATGTCGTGGCCATGCCGCTTGGACAGGGCCATGGCAGTTATGGTCGATACGCAAAGAATCGCGGGGTAAATCCCACCGAATTACTGGCTCCGGCCCTGGACGGTGTGACTGGAACCTCGGCGGTAGGCGCCACTAGGGTTCGTATCGAGCGTACCGGCGAGAAGGGACGGCTGGTGACACTCGAACGGCCTACCATGGAACCGAGTGATTTAATCGCGATCGACCGACGATGAAATGGTGGGGATACAGGTGTAACACGAACGCTTTAGCATATATGGCACCTCATTCCTCAGGAGGGAACGGAACGTATGGCTGATACCAATCAGACGAAATCCCATAAATGGGAGATGGTGATCGATCTTGATCGGTGCACGGGTTGCGAGGCTTGTGTCGTCGCGTGCCATGCGGAGAACAACATTCGTATTTCAGGTGAAGACGAAGCGGCGCAGGGTCGGGCAATCAATTGGATCCGGATTGAGCGGTATTGGGAAGGGGAGTATCCGAATGTGCAGACGCGATTCATGCCGGTGCTCTGCCAACATTGCGATGACGCGCCCTGTGAACCAGTTTGCCCGGTGTATGCCTCTTACCACACACCGGAAGGGTTGAACGCTCAAGTCTACAATCGGTGCATTGGTGTCCGCTACTGCGGCAATAACTGTCCCTATACCGCACGACAATTCAATTGGTTCGACCCACACTGGGATCCTCCCCTCGAGGAACAGCTTAATCCCGACGTGACGGTTCGGCAAAACGGGATCATGGAGAAATGCACCTTTTGTGTGCAACGCATTCGGGCGGGCAAGGAACAGGCGGAAAAGGAAGGGCGGCCTGTCCGTGACGGCGATATCACACCAGCCTGCGTGCAGACCTGTCCGACCTCCGCATTGGTATTCGGTGACCGCCATGATCCCGAGAGCCGGGTTTCGCTATTGGCGCGGCAAGACCGAGCCTTCCATCTCCTGGAATCACAGGGCACGCACCCGGCGATCACCTACCTGAAGAGGATTACGTGATGGCCGACGACCGAACTGCATGGAAGGAGATGTCGAGCATCAACCGAGATCTGCTCGCTCCGTTGCAGAGTGCGACTCCAGCCTATTTCTTGTTGTTGATCGTCCTTGGCGCAATCGTGGCTCTAGCTATGGGGGCCTGGTATTACCAAATCGACACGGGGATCGGGCAGACAAATTTGCATCCGCCGATCTTCTGGGGTGTCTACATCGCGTCGTTCATCTTTTGGGTCGGCGCGAGCCATTCAGGCACGTTCATCTCGGGCGTACTGCGTTTGAGCAAGGCAGAGTGGAGAAGGCCTGTCACGCGAATCGCCGAATTGATGACGTTCATTTCGTTGATGATCGCTACCTTGTTCGTGTTCTTCCATCTGGGGCGCGTCTGGCGCTGGTACTACCTGATGCCGTATCCCAACCAGCGGGAGCTGTGGCCGAATTTTCGATCACCGCTGATGTGGGATGCCATTGCCGTCTTTACCTATGCGACCGCCAGCACCATCTATCTGTATCTGCCGTTGATCCCAGATTTTGCGTTGTTGCGTGAACGGATCGGCGGCTGGCGCAAACCGTTGTACCGCGTGCTCTCCCTCGGATGGACCGGCACGCAGAACCAATGGCAGGTCCTTGAAACGGCTCTACGGATCATTACGCCGTTGATCGTGATGGTGATGGTGTCCGTCCATTCGATCGTCGGATGGGATTTCGGGGTGTCGCTGGTTCCCGCGTGGCATTCCACGATCTTCGCGCCCTACTTCGTCGTCGGGGCGGTGCATTCCGGCGTAGGATTGGTAGCGATCGGGTTGTATGTGCTTCGGAAGATCTATCGCCTCGAGCGCTATATTGCGCCGGAGCATTTCGACAAAATCGGCAAGTTGTTGGTCGTGACGACACTCGTGCTTGCCTACCTGTATTTCGCCGAACTGCTCACCATTTGGTACGCGAAGAGTCCGGATCACATGTGGGTGGTGGATGCCCTGCTGATCGGGCCCTTTGCCGTTCCCTTTTGGTTCATGGCGATCTGTATCTACTTCATACCGCTCGCGACGTTGACGAACCCGGCCTTTCGCCGGTGGCCGCTGGGCGTCATGCTCGTCGGCGTCCTCATCAACATCGGAATGTATATCGAGCGTGTCCTGATTCTCGTGCCGCCATTGTCCTATCCACGACTGCCGTTCAATTGGGGAAGCTATTTCCCGTCTTGGGTAGAAATGACCATCATCGTGGGATCGTTGGCGTTGGCGGTCCTGCTCTATGCTCTGGCCGTCAAGTTTGTCCCGGTGATTTCCATCTGGGAAGAAAAGGAAGGCCTCGTCCATGGGACCCGTCACGGAACATGAGATGACGGTGCGGGCGCTCTTCGAACCGTCCGGTTATCCGGAGCTTGTTGAGAAACTCCGACAAGCCGGTGTGCCGGAGGGCGCGATGGAAATCCTTTCGCCATTGCCGCTCCATAAGGCGGACCTGGTGCGTCCCGCACCTCTCCCGCTGCATCGTATTGCGATTATAGCTGGTCTGGTCGGCCTCGTGCTCGGCGTGATGGTCGCCGGAGGGACGGCGATTCTGTATCCCATCATGACGGGAGGAAAACCTATCGTGGCCCCTCCGGTCGTTGGGATTATCTCCTTTGAAACGATGATGCTGATGGCGATCGTCACCACGTTCGTTACGATGCTTATCCGGCTTCGATCGGACCGCTGGGACGCCGCCGAGCGCGATCCGCGCATTGATGATGGCCTTATTGAGGTGATTCTGTCTCTCCCATCGAATTCAACGCAGCTGCAGTTGCTCCAGACGCTCCTGAAACAGGCCGGGGCGCTTGAGATCCGCCATCACCATGCCACGTCATCGATTCCACCTGGCGTGGAGCTAGACAGACGGGCGACCGCCGGTATGTTCGTCGTAGCCTGGCTTTTGTTCGGAGCGCCGGGCTGTTCGCGGGATATGCAAGAGCAACCATCGTATCAGCCTCAAGAAGCGCCACGTCTCCATTCGCCGAAAGGCTCGGTGCCGCGCGACAGCCGGTTGATGCGCAAGTCTCTCACAACTCAAGAGGAGCTTGATGAAGGGGCCAGACTCTTTCGTATCAACTGTTCTCATTGTCACGGACGGGACGGGACGGGCAACGGTCCGGTCGTCGCTTATTTGAAAGAGCAACCGGCGGATCTCCGCGACCCATACGTACAAGGATTATCCGAAGCCGCACTCTACGATACGGTGACCTATGGGTTGGCAGTTGAGGGGAGGGATGTGATGCCGGCCTTTCAAGGCGAACTATCGACCGACGAGCGGTACTCCGTGGTGGCCTACGTCAAATCCTTGTCTCAACCCTAACAGCAGCCGGTCCGTAGATCGTATCGTCATGATGCCGACACTTCCTGCTATCGAATTCCCGCTGATCGGAAACAGTCTCGTAGTAGGCCTGTTCGCGCTCTTGCATATCCTGCTCGCTGGTTTGGGAGTCGGTTTCTTGATGCTCGCGCCGCCTGCTGAGTGGGCGGGAGAACGCCGTCCGTGGTTGCTTGATGCCGCCCGATCGATGACGCGCTTTACGATAGTGACCTATACGGCGAGCTTGGTGTTGGCGGTCCTCATGGTGCAACTGTTCATCGGGCTGTTCCCCCTGACAAACGCGTATCTGTTCAACCGCTTTCGCTATCCGCTCTATGTCGCGATGATCGCCTTTCTCCTGCAACTCTTTGCGCTCTATCCCTACTACCATTATTGGGATCCCTTGCGCGCGAAGAGTCCGCGCCTCCATCGAATGCTTGGAATCCTCGCGGCCCTGCTGATGTTCATCTGGGTCGCCGTCCTCGATGGAATCGGGTCCTATATGCTCACGCCGGTGTCGGTCGGCGATGCGTGGAACCGCCTCGCGAATCCGACGTGGGTTCCTTTGATCGCACATCGCTTTTTGGGCAATCTGGTCATGGCCGGATACGTGCTGGCCGGGTACGCCGCGTGGCGGCTTGCCGCCGCACAAGGGGACGACGTTGATTATTATGTGCGACTGTTGAAGCTGGGACTGTTGATCGGATTCATCGTCCTGATGATTCAACCGTTGAGCGGATTGTTCTATGCCCTGGCAATCAGCGCCTCCGCGCCGGAAGCCTATCGACAACTCACACAGGGGCCCTATCAGCCATGGCTCTATGCTCAATTTGTTTTGATCGGCGCATTATTCCTCGGCAGTCATCTCTGGTTTCATACTGTCTCATCCACGGAGAGGGCGGAGTGGTGGAGTGTGGTCGCGGCCGGCTCATTCGCACTCGGTATGGTGCTGTCCGTTGGCTATCCGGACCTCCGACGCGTGTGGACGTTCGCGCTCGTGGCGCTGAGCGCCGTGGTGCTGTACCGGGCTCGCGGCTTGTTTCGTGACGTCTCGTCGCCGGAACGCTACCGGAGACCGCTCATTCGACACCTATCGGTCGCCCTGGCCGTTGTTGCGGTGATGACGTACCTCACGATGGGCACCATCCGGGAGACCGCGCGCCGTCCGGATACCGTCCGTCATGTGATTTCCATTCCGGATGAGGGGAGGCAACCACCCTTGGACCGACCTCTGTCCGGCCCTCAACCGTAACCGCAAGGATTGCGATGGATCTTGAACCGCTCCATATGCCGATGATGTACGGCCGTGTCGCGATTGCGGCGGCAGCGCTGAGCCATAGTCTGTTCGCCACGCTGGTCGTCGGCTGCGCGGTCATCGGTGCAGTAGTCGCGATGCTGGCGCACCTGACGGATCAGCCGCGACACCGACGACTGGCGCACATGATCGCGTTCGCCTTGGTATTGAGCACCGCCACGATCTCATTTTTCGGGGTATCGCTGGTGTTCGCGCTCAACATTTTCTGGCCTCGGTTTTGGCACCAGATTTTTCGGATCATGTTCTGGCCGTTCGTGCTGGAGGCCTGTTTATTCCTTGGAGAAGCCGTCTTTGCCTATGCCTGGTATTACCTATGGAGCTGGTCGTCCACCTCAGACTGGCGTAAAGGTGTGCATCTGGCGTTCGCGTGGCTCGCAGCCGTCTGCGCGGTGGTGGCGATGTTTTTTATCGATATCACCGCCTCCTATATGTTGACGCCGCATCCTCCCGATTCGGCGTGGGCCAATATCTTGAATCCGACCATGATCGACCTGGATCTTCATCGGTGGTTCGGAAACTTGACCTGGGCGGGATTTGCCTTAGCGGCCTGGTGCGGTACGGCCTTCCTGTTTGCACGAGTCGAGGAAGACCGTCTTTTTTATCGCTGGGCCGGTGGGTTCTGTTTCGCCGTGGGCTTCGGGGCGCTGTTGGTCATGCCGGTAATCGGCTATCAATACCTGCTCCATGTGCGGTATGCCGAACCGCAGGCGTTTCACACGCTCATGCTCGGCGGCCGCTCCTGGCTGTTTGATCTGGTCGCACTGTTCTATGGACTGATCGCCGTCTTCGGGTCCTTGTATATTCTCCGGGTCGTCGGTTCGACCGGCAAGCCGGACGACACCGCGCGCCTGATCCTCCCGGTGAGCGTGGTGGTGCTCGTCATCGCCTGGTTGGTTTTCGCAATGCCATACCATCTGCACCATATTCCCGGACTCTCCCGACTGACGGACATCGAGATCAATCCGCTCGGCAAGATGCAGCCGAATAAATATGTCGCGATCGCCGCGCTCGTGTTCTTCGGTCTGCTGAATTGGATCCTCTTCCTGCGTGCCTTCATCGATCCTGGATGCAGGTCGACCGCTGAGCCCGTGAACGGTCAGGATCGCGCGAGCCAGCGGATTCTTATCGTGATCGCCGGTTGTACCATGGTGCTGATGTTGACGATGGGGTGGGTGCGGGAAACGGCCCGCGCCTGGAACGGATATCTCGTATACGGGCATATCGAATTATCGGATGAGCAAGCGATCTACGATTCGGCCGGAACAGGGGAAAACACTGGTCGGTAAACGCCACGTCCGATAAGAGTTGAGGCTAGAAGTCATTAATGTTTCCTGGGCAATCGTAACAGCCAGAGGAGATAAAACCATGCGCCGACCTCCCTCCGTCTATTGGCCCTGGGTGTTTCTCGGTCTTGGCGCCCTGGCGATCACGCTCGCATTGACCGGCGTAGCGGGTTCCGGGACGGGGATCGCCTATGTGTTGTTTATCCTCCTCTTTGTCGCATATCTGGTCAGTTTTTTCCGGGGTCGTAGACCACCACCACTGTCGTAACCGTCGGTTTGCCACACAGGGGGATAACCCGTCCAATCATCGGACACATGGTACTGAGATGTATGCTCATGTCCTCGCTTCGGGCTTCAGCATGGTCCTATTAATTCTTGTGTTGTGCGGGGAGAGCTAGGGTAAGTGAGAGGTGCGGAGCCTAGACAGCAATCGCAAACTACTAATTGTCGTTCGGGAGGTCGGTCTACTCACAACTCATGTGGCCGGTTAAGGACTGCCCATAATAGAAGGAGGAGCCGTCATGAAGTGGGAAGTGCCTTCGTTTGTAGAAATCAAAATGGATTCCGAGATCAGCTCCTATCAAGATGATTTTCGAGACGATACCGACTTAAAGGACCTATCGAATAGCATGCGGTCATCTGAAGACTTTGCGAACCCCCATGGATCGACCTGATGCTGCTCAGAGTTCTCGGATCGGCTGCCGGTGGTGGATTTCCACAGTGGAACTGCGCCTGTGTGAATTGTACGGGCATCCGGAGCGGATTGATCTTCGCGAGCCCTCGGATGGAGGAATCCATCAGCCTCAGCACGGGGGATGATGGCTGGTTTCTCATCAACGCCTCTCCGGACATTCGTGCTCAGATTGAGAGTTGTGTGCACCTTCATCCGCATCAATCACGTTCTTCCCCTATCCAAGCGATTGTGTTGACCAACGGAGATTTGGACCACTGTTTGGGTCTCCTCACGCTCCGAGAGAATCATCGGTTGGTCCTCTATGCGACGGACTCAGTGCGTCGAGGATTTACCGAAGGCAATGTCTTATATCGGACGCTCCAACGGTTTGCCGGACAGGTCACCTGGCGGACGCTGAAGCTCGATATTGAAGAACCACTCTTGCTTGCGGATGGAAGGCCGTCAGGGCTGTCAGTCATGGCCGTGGCCGTGCCTGGAAAACTACCCATTCATTTGGAAGGGCTTGTGTCATCCAACGAGCCGGATGTGAACGTGGGCCTAAGATTTCGGCAATCGGCCGACGGGGGAGTGTTGGCCTATTTCCCGGCCGTCGGCCGGATCACGTCCTCCGTTCTCAACGCGCTCGAAGAAGCCGATTGCATCATGTTCGACGGTACGTTTTGGTCGAGTGATGAGCTGTCCGCACCGGGTTTCCTCGAGAAGTCGGCGGAAGACCTCGCGCATTGGCCTGTTGGTGGATCGCACGGAAGCTTGGCGATGCTTTCGCAGATCACGGCTCGTCGCCGAGTGTTCATCCACATCAACAACACCAATCCCATGTTAAGGATAGATTCTCACGAACGGACACTCGTGGATGCGGCTGGATGGGAAGTTGCATGGGACGGGATGGGAATCCTTGTGTGATGATGAAGAAAACGCACCATCCGGATCGGCTCGCTAAGGAAGCTTTCATCGAATGGCTCAAGCAAGAGGGCGCCTGTCGTTACCATGACCACCATCCGTTCCATCAACGGATGCACAACGGACAGTTGACGAAGACACAGCTTCAGCAGTGGGTGTTGAACCGCTATTACTATCAAACGCGAATTCCCATCAAAGATGCGTGCATCGTCGCAAAGTCCGAGGACCCAGCATTTCGACGGATGTGGCTTCGTCGCATTCGGGATCAGGACGGTGAACAGGAAGGGCAAGGCGGACTCGCCTTATGGCTTGAACTGGCGCGAGGGGTGGGTCTCGACGTCGAAGCCGTGAAGAGCTATCGAGACGTACTCTCTGGAGTCAGGCTCGCGTGCGACGACTATGTGCGGTTCGTCCGTGCCGCGCCGCTTCTCGAAGCCGTGGCCTCTTCGCTCACGGAACTGTTTGCTCCTTCCCTGATGACGCGGCGCCTCGAGGCGTGGAAACACCATTATCCTTGGGTTCGCTCGGAGTCGTTGGAGTATTTTCAGTTGCGCATCGGTCGCGCCAGGCTCGATTCCGGTCAGGCCGTCGAATTCGTGGTGCAGCATGCGACCACCTATGCGCTGCAAGAGAGGTGCGTGAGGGCTTTGATCAAGAAGGCGGACATTTTGTGGACCCTGCTCGATCACCTCTCTATGGCCTCGATGGAAACGGGCTCAGGATCAACGCGGACTACCGATGACACTCATGACTATCAGGCCTCGGCTTAGTCCAAAAGTACGCCTTCGGTTCGATCGCCGGACCGGCCGCTACCTATTGTTGTACCCTGAAACCGGACTCGAACTGAACGAGACCGCTACGGCGATCGTGCGTCTGTGTACGGGTGAACGGACGATCGAGGACATCGTCGATCATCTCACCCGATCCTATGATGACGCGTCTCGTGGCGAAATCAGCGGTGCGGTGCGTAAATTGCTGGCTGTTCTTGCCGATCGTGGCCTGTTTCAAGGTGCGACGTGAACAACGAGTATCGCCCCTATACGGTGATTGCCGAACTTACCTATCGGTGTCCGCTTCACTGCCCCTATTGTTCGAATCCGTCAGATCTTGCGGAGTATGGGAAGGAAATCGATACCGACACTTGGATTCGGGTCTTCCATGAAGCCGAAGAACTTGGGGTGGTTCAACTTAACCTCACAGGCGGCGAGCCGCTGCTGCGAGATGATTTAGAAGTCCTGGTGGAACAGGCCCGTAGGCTCGATCTCTATACGAACCTCATCACGAGCGGAGTCCCACTCACATTTGAACGGCTCTCTCGATTGCGTGCAATGGGATTGGATGGCGTGCAAATCTCCATTCAAAGTGCGAGGCAGTCTCTCGCGGACCACCTGGCCGGGACGTCATTCTTCAACCGCAAGCTCGAATCCATGCAATGGGTCACGTCGCTGGAATTGCCATTGACTCTGAACGTCGTGCTGCATCGGGAAAACATTGCCGAAATCGAAGAATTTATCGCGCTAGCTGAAGGAGTCTCCGCCGATCGACTGGAGCTGGCAAACGCGCAATATCTGGGGTGGGCCTTGAAAAATCGCGATGCGCTCCTGCCCACTCGGGAGCAAATCGCCTGGGCGAGAACCGTTGCAGCTGAGGCGAAAGCGCGCCTGCGTGGAAGATTGGAGGTCGTCTTCGTCACGCCAGACTATTACACGGAATACCCAAAATCCTGCATGGAAGGATGGGGACGCCAGTTCATCGTGGTCAACCCGGAAGGACTCGCGTTGCCCTGTCATCTGGCACAGACAATTCCAGGGCTACAGTTCGAACGTGTCACGCAGCACCGGCTCGCGGATATCTGGCGCCATTCCTCGGGATTCAACCGATTCCGGGGGGAAGAATGGCTGCCGGATCCTTGCAGAACCTGCGAGCGACGCAGTATAGATTTTGGAGGCTGTCGCTGCCAAGCGTTTCATCTCATGGGAGATGTCGGTCTGCCCGATCCCGCCTGCACACTGGCTCCCGGTCATCACGTCATTGAGTCGGCGAGAGCTCAGGCCCGTCGCTCAGTCGGCATTCCGGTCCTGTTCGAGCATCGGACCGGTCCAGGGCATTCCTCACGATGACGCCGTGAGCCTGTGGATCTTTCATCTATTCAGGAGGAAGTCATCATGAGCACCTACGGCGTGAGACGAAGCAGGGTTCTGAATCACACGGCCGGGACCGTCTATGCGTTGCTGATCCTGTTCTTTTTCGCGAGCCGGATCGAAGCCGGGACGCTCCCGCTTGATACGATCAAACTTCCACCTGGTTTTACCATCGCCCTCTATACGAACGATGTTCCGAATGCACGGGGTATGGCATTGGGACAAGCGGGTGTTCTTTTTGTCGGCACAAGGGACAAAGGCGATGTCTATGCTGTGTTGGACAAAGACGGCGATCAGCGTGCTGATGAAGTCCTGACGATCGCTCGCGGGCTGCAGATGCCGGTCGGGGTCGCCTATCGTCAAGGGGCACTGTACGTGTCTGCCGTAGATCGCATCCTGCGGTTCGATAAGATCGACGCCCGCTTGAACGATGTGCCGCCACCTGTGGTTATAACGGACCGTTTCCCGAAAGAGACCAGTCATGGATGGAAGTTTATCGCGTTCGGTCCCGATGGGAAACTATATGTATCGGTGGGAGCACCCTGCAATATCTGTGAACCTGACCCCGATCGGTATGCCCTCATCGGTCGGCTCAATTCGGACGGCAGCGGGTTTGAGATTGTCGCGCGCGGAGTCCGCAACTCGGTCGGCTTCGACTGGGACCCGACCACCCATGATTTATGGTTCACGGAAAACGGGCGGGATTATCTCGGTGACAATCAACCCCCCGACGAACTCAACCATGCGGCGAAGACCGGACTGCATTTCGGCTATCCCTATTGCCATGGGACCACACTCTCGGATCCTGAGTATGGCCATAAACATCCTTGCCGAGAATTCAGGGCGCCTGCCGCCGAGCTGGGACCTCACGTCGCCTCCCTGGGCATGCGCTTTTACACCGGCGACCTGTTTCCAAAAGAATATCGGAATCACATCTTTATTGCCGAACACGGCTCGTGGAATCGGAGCGAAAAATCAGGATATCGGATCACAATGGTGTCACGAGATGAGCAAGGGCACACGCATTATTCCGTCTTTGCGGAAGGATGGCTTCAAGGCCAACACGCATGGGGCCGGCCTGTCGATGTCCTTGTCATGCCGGATGGTGCGCTGCTGGTCTCCGACGATGTGGCCGGCGCAATCTATCGAATCTCTTATAGTGAACCATAGTCGATGGGTACGGCCTTTCTTGAGCCGCCGGGCCGTGTGTCGCCCGACGGATTGGAATGACGATAGCAAGATGCAGGTCAGCATCGGCATTTGAGTGTCGTTCAGATGGATGTTCTCTCTCATGGGCTATGGGGCGGAATCGCCTTTGGTCGGAACAGTCGATTCAGTTACTGGCTGGCGTTCGTGATCGGGCTCGCACCTGATTTGTGCTCGTTTGGAATTCTCTGGGTTGCCTCAGCTTTTGGGCTATCAACGAAACCGGATTTCAGCAACGGGATGCCTCCTGAATCGAGTATTCCCGCCTATGTTCACCACCTCTACGAGCTTACCCATAGCCTCGTGGTGTTCCTCGTTGTGTTTTTCGTAGTCTGGTGGCTGAGGAAACATCCTCTCTGGGAACTCGGCGCGTGGGGGTTGCACATTGTTATGGACGTGCCCACTCACTCCTACGCGTTTTTTCCCACCCCCGTATTCTGGCCAATCGCCGAGTGGAAATTCAACGGCTGGCCATGGATGACACCGAGTATCCTCATTCCGAACGTTGTGCTGCTGTTCCTGCTTTATGGATGGTTTATTGCACGGAGGCGATGATCAAGGTCCCCGCGTCCTTGCGAGAGGCCTGAACAATTCCAAAACCAGGGAAATCACCGGTACACGAGAAAGCTGGGTCTGGTCTATAGATAGAAAACGATGAATATGCTCAAAGGTCGAACAGTAGTCATCACAGGGGCATCGAGCGGGATTGGCAGAGCGACGGCGCTCGCCTTCGCCCGGTACCGCTGTCGTCTTATTCTGTCTGCCCGTCGTCTAGGGGTGTTAGAGCAGGTGGCCGAGCAGTGCCGACATGCCCGCGCGGAGGCCATCACGGTACAAACCGATGTGACCGACTCAGAAGCGGTTCACGAATTGGCGCGAGCGACTGAAGAGGCCTTCGGTGGCATCGATGTCTGGGTCAATAATGCGGGGACCGGTGTTTTTGGAGGCTATTCGAATGTGCCATTCGCATTACATCGCAGAACGGTGGAGGTGAATCTTTTTGGGGCCATGCACGGAGCCTATGCCGTACTACCTGTGTTCAAACGACAGCGTCACGGCACTCTGATTAACAACATTTCCATAGGCGCCTGGTGTCCATCTCCATACACGGCCTCGTATACTGCCAGTAAGTTTGGCTTGCGTGGGTTTTCAGCTAGTCTGCGCCAGGAATTGCTCGCATGGCCTGATATACACGTTTGCAGTGTCTTTCCCACCATCGTTGACACGCCGGGTCTTGAACATGCCGCGAATTTCTCGGGACGCCGCATCAACCCTGGTCCTTTGCTCTATGCGCCGGAAGACGTGGCTGATGCTATCGTCGAGCTGGCTATTCACCCACGCGATGAAGTGGCGGTGGGGTGGCCTGCGCGTGTTGCTCAGGTTGCCTACAACACGGCCCGTCGTCCGACTGAGTGGGCTGTAGGATCTGCCATGCGCACGATCGTGAAACATGCCGATTCGGCGCCTCCATATGAGGGGGCTTTGCTCCATCCTGTTCCACAAGGTACGTCCACGAGCGGAGGGTGGCGTCGATGCAATCACGTACCATCGGCGAGGACACTCACACGGCTCGGTCTTACAGGTGTTGGCATAGCCATCCTGTTGGCTGGAATGGCACATTCTAAAAGTCATTGATGAAGGGTAAGAGGCCGGGGTGAACGAAGCATCACTCCTCTCAGAAGCGATCAATGGACCGGAGGAAGATCATGACGGATAGCACAGTGAAGAAAATCGATTCACACCATTCTCCAAGCGGCAACATGGGGCAAAGGTATCTGGCGTCTGGGACATCCGTTTCGATGCGAATCTGGGAGGATCTGCAACCTGGATCATCGAAGGACACGACAGTGCGCGAATATGAAACGGTCGGCTACGCGATCAAAGGGCAGGCTCAGCTTGATATCGAAGGCCAGACGATTCTGCTGAAAACGGGCGATTCATGGGTTGTGCCAAAGGGTAGTCGGCACAGCTTCATCATCCTCGAGCCCTTCACGGCAGTGGAAGCCACGGCTCCTCCGGCGGAGGTTCACGGAAGAGATGAGAAGGGCATATAGAATCCGTCTTCACAGAGGTCGCGGTCATACCTGATAACGCAGAAACAGATGGCCGCTCTTGGCGGCGCATTTTACCGACAGCAACTTTCCCCAGACCGCTTGCTCGGGGGACAACTCAAGCGGGCCTGAAAAAGACGGCCGTTCACCGGTCGGACCTCGCCCGACGATCTGAGGAGAGACGGTGAGAAAGAGTTCGTCGATGCGCGTCTGCTCCAGAAACGCAGCGAGTAGTGAGGGTCCCCCCTCATGCAGCAGCAGCTGTATTCCATACTCGGTCTGGAGCAATGACATCATGTCCGCTGGAGCGAGGCGGTCGTCTCCGGGAAGCACACGGACCGTCGCGGGCAATGTGGCACCATATCGCTGTTGTAATCGCGCAGCGCCTTGTTCGGTCGTTAGGACAAGATTTTGGATTTCCGTATGCCTGAAGAGGGACTGATTCAGATCGACGTGGCCTCTGCCGCTGACGATGACGTTCAAGGGATGAAGAGAAATCTTGCCTTCTCGTTTGCGAAACGTCTGAAACTCATCGGCCAACGCAGGGAATACAGAGCCCGCGGTCCACACATGCTCGGGCGCATTACGAAACGTATCTTCTCCGATCATCACCGCGTCCGCACAGGCGCGCAATAGCGCCATGATGAACGCGTCTTCTTGGTTGTGTCCGCTGATCTCAGCCCCGCCGGACTTCCCTGGAATCTTGAAGGAGACGATACCGTCCAAGGTTTGAACAAAGTTGGAGATGACCATCGGTCGCCTCGATGAATCACCGAAGAACACGTCGCCATCATACGTGGTACGGAGGATCTTGGTGAGATATGGAGACGGTGGGGTTCCGGCTCCATCGTATAGCGTCGTGAGTTTCAACTGTGCCTCGATCAGGTCATCCGGCGAATTCCCATTTCAATATGGACATGGAGGCTATTCTAACGCAAGCCCTTATGCTGCCGTGTTCGATACAAGGCTTGCTAACGTCTAAGTTGCTGAACAGCCGAATCCTTCCTTGCAAATCATAGCCTGTCGCGCAGTGGCCTAAAATGCCTGGAATCCCACTCACGCTCTGCTAGGGTTTTCCCCAGATGGCAGTGGCTCCGGCCTGAATTATTCATATGATTACCAATGGGATCAGAGGGAAAGTATCACTCCGACAAGGGGAAGTCATATGAATCAAATCTACAGCCAAACGATCATGATGGCAGTGCTGGCGCTGGGAGTGGTGGGAGCAGACAATGTATGCTCAGCATCGTCGCCCCAGCGCGAATCGTCGCCATCCAAAAAGAGCATGGATTTGGGCGGCCAACGAGTCGTCACTGAACCGACGGACCAACTAATTCCCGGCAACCAGCTTGTGCTGGGGCGGATCAAAAACATACGAAGCGACCAAATTGAGGTCGACATCGGCAATCTCCAGCCGCTGTTCGTCCCGTTGAAGCCGGCCCAGCAAAAAGGGCAGACGTTTAAACCGGGGGACGCCATCGTGGTGACCATTAGTGACCACAATGCTGTGGTGGATTATCACCATCCCGGGGAACGTTCCCATCACCAGGTGTTACGCGGGAGGTTGACCACGCCGCTCACGGTGGGACTGGACAAGGCCATCATCAAGACGCAGCAGGGGGACCAGCCATTTGTCGTTGCCGAACGAGCACGCGGCAAGCTGAGCGCCATGCCGGTGGGACCAGAGTTACTGTTTTTGGCCGATGAAACCGGACAGCTCGTCGATGCCCAACTCGCCGGCAAAGAGGCGGTACAGGAGTCAGCTGAGAACAACAAGGCTCGCATCAAAGGCGCCCATCGTCAAATGAGGGCGATCTTCAAGGGTGTGGAATCTCCTTCCGACGGTGGGGAGGGCCGGCTCAAGATTGTCCAGCGGGGACGTGAGCAGCAGGTCCCGTTCCATCCCCCGCTCGATAAACTCGACCAGTTGAAGAGCGGTCAGGATGTCGTCTTATTGATGGACGATCAAGGCTATGTGTTGGAGATCGCGACGCCCAACATCGCCCCGAATCCATGACGATGACGCGGCGCAGGACTTGTCCGACGCAGGGTCAACTCGCGGCAGCCTATGAGGACCCGTGAGCCGTTTCGATCATTCCGCGATAATCATACCGACGTTAAGGTGTTCTCTGCTGTCAACGAGGAGGAAACCATGATCCCGACCACCACTCGAGTCGAACAGCATACTGATCGAGCGATCAATGAACAGATTCAACGACGAACAGAGCAGCGTTTGGCCGCTGCGGCAAGACAAGGAGAGGATGACATTGATCGGCGGCTGGAAGAGCTGGATCAGGAATGGGACATGGAACGAACCCTCGAGGCCAACGCCGCCACGATTGCGCTGCTCGGACTCGGCCTTGGCGCGCTGGTCAATCGACGGTTCTTCATGATTCCGGCGGTGGTCGCCGGATTTCTCCTGCAACATGCGGTGCAAGGCTGGTGTCCACCGGTGCCGGTCTTCCGTCGTCTGGGAATTCGGACTGCGAGAGAAATCGATTTGGAGCGGTATGGCCTGAAAGCGCTCCGCGGGGACTTCAATAGCCTAACGGAAACCCATGCGGTTGAGGATATGAACGTCAAGCAAGTGCTGGACGCCATGAACCGCTGAAGAACCAGTGGCCTATGAGTCTACCCGCAGAGTGCCACAACAACAGCCCCAACAGGCATATGCATCTCCACCGGTGCGAGAACGGCATGTCGTCGACGGCAAAGGGTAAGCAATGTAAGTATCGGATCAAGGACAAGCAAACCACAGGAGGGTGATAAGTCTATGATTGCGAAAATGTCGTCAACTGATCGGCGATGCCAGCCTCGATGGAGCCGTCGAAGAATTCACCAAAGCGGCGAAGCAGGTCGGCGCAGACCGAGTGAGGATCGTTCAATCAGACGAGACCACCCTCTGGTGGATTTTTCCGCCCATTTCATTCTTCTTCACACCGAAACTGACTAATGTCGCCGGTGATGCCCTGACGCAGCCCCCAAGCTGGTGCACCGCGCAAACCGCGCAATAGGGGGACGCGCGTCCTACGGGGAGGAGCATCGGGTCTCAGGACGACGCCTTTCCACCGTGTGATGGAGAGGCGTCGTCGACATTTTCCGGATAACTAGTGGCTCTGGCAACTTGAGTGAGGGCAGACGCACGAAGGGCCTTCTGTCCGAGCAGATCGGCATTCGTCAGAACAGAATTCTTTCCCTGCTTCGGCAGCGCAGGTGCAGGGAGGATGGGCACAGGTGTGTTCGGCCATGGTTGCTTCTGAAAATGCAGTGCTGTGAGTCAGCATTTGCGTGTCCATACTCTTCCTCATGATGAGCCCAATCATTCATTAATGTATGAGACATGAATGATCAGACCCGACCGAACTTATTTGTCCCGCTGCAGCGTGGTGGTATGGCCTTGGTCCGTCACGTAAGCTTTTACCATATCTCCTGCCATCACTTTATCGAGCTTCGTGCTCTTGTCGACATGGATCCTATGTACTTTGCCGTCATCATCCTTGATGGCGTAGTACTCTCCTTCGATATTCATGAGGGTCCCCTTGATCGTGTCTTTCGTCAAACGCTCCTTAATGGTGGGACTGGCTTCTTTTCCCGCCATCGCATCATTTGCGTCTGCGACGCCCATTCCGGCACCCAGTACTCCCATCATAAGCATAGCGACTAGTCCTGATTTCATGGTGACCTCCGATAGAGTTTTAACTATTGATGAATTATGGCACGTGACGCTCCTGTCAGGAGCTGGAGAAACCCCTAGGTGACATGGCTGTAAATCAAAGCCCCAGCGCTTCAGGTGCGCGAGTCCTCGCTACTATGGTTATCACCAGTTAGCACGGGAGGGAGTCGATGCGATGATGTGACGTTGACGGAGATTCACCACTAACCTTTATGAGGAGGCCACATGATGTCATCAGCCATTATACTGCGCATGTCGTTCGGCGGCCTGTTACCGCTATTCGGCATAGTGACTGTGCTGCAGATCTGTGGTGCTGCGTCTGCTGCCGAGCAACAGCATGACAACTCGATCGCACTTCCCTGTGAAATCGAGCCAGGATCAAATGCCGAACACGCCGAACAAGATGCGATGCGGAAAAGTCATCTGGTGACGGGAGAAGTCATGCAGATGGACGGAGAGAAGTTTGTCATCAAGGATAAGAATGGAAAAGAAGTACGCTTCCAGCTCACGAAGACGACGGAAAAACCTCCTATTGAACAAGGCGACGTCATTTCGGTGTCGTTAGATAAGCAGAACCGAGCCTTGTGGATCCGAGGAAACCGATCGACGGATCGTCGTGCCGAACATGTCTCAGCCGACTGCAATCCGACCGAAGATCTGTCATCAGAAGCGCTGAAACAATCCGGCAAGAGTGCGGAAAAAAAGCGTTAACCAGGAAGCATGCAGAGTCATCTCGAGATGACCGGATAGCCACAAGGACAGATTGCCGTCTCTATGTCGAGCAAGCGGTAGGGTGCAGAGCAGGATGAAATCTCGTTGGTTTGATGGACTTAGGAGGTGTGATTGCGTGGATCGTGGCGGTATTCTTGGCCTCGCTCTTTGCCGAGGAGCCGCTTCGCCGCGATGCGGAACGATCCGCCGATGAAGCCGCTGTTGGGTATAGCCTCAAGATCGGGGCCCTTGAGGTGCACCTATTCACCCTCTTCATGGCAATGGGAGAGGTGGCCGTCCGGCAGGAAGGGGCTCCGATTCTCCACCCTTCACGGTCCCGCGCATGAAGCTGGAAGCCCGCCCGGCTACGCTGCTCGTAGGCAAGTCGGCGGAGGAGATCCGATTTCGCGACCCTGTCCTGTCCGTAACGGGGGGCAGGTCGAGGCAGCCTCACAGAAGACGGATGCGACAGCCAAGAATAAGTTCATGCTTGAAATGTTCGGGCGCACTGATTCTCTGGTCAAGCCGTTTCCTGCGGCAGCCACAGCGATAAGTCAGGACGATCAACAGCACTCGGGCCGATACCTGGGAAATCATCGGCGCACTGATCCCAAACGTGTTCATCAATGCGATTCTTTCGGGGTCTGTAAGCAACGCACGACGAAACTTTGGCACTACCCTCACTCAGAACTGGTGACACATAGAAATAGCCAAGACCGCAGGGCTAGGACCTAGGGGAACTTGTTTGCTAATCCCCGAGCCTACTAGGTAACCGCCTAGTTCTCATCTCCAACTGTTTCACTTACACTACTTCCCTGAGTAGGGGAATCCTACCCTCCATTCTCCTCATTGAATTAGAAACATCTTGTCTCAGAGATGGATAGAGCGACTGCATGCCCGACACCGTTGATCCCGTCCCGATCCATGCAGTGAAGTCATAGTCCTATTGCTTCTGGTAACGGCTCGACTCCGAGGGTCGCCGAGTGGCACACTCGGGACTGGTGCTGAATCGAGTGAGGGGAGCTATGCAGCAGTTGACACTTGAAGAACCCCATTCCGCGACCATTTTAATCGTCGACGATGATGAGGCCGCCTTGTACGTGAAAAGGCGACTCCTGAATCGGCAAGGGTACGGTGTCGTCGAGGCGAGCACCGGGAGCGAGGCGCTGCTCCTGGCGAGGACCAGAAGGCCCGATCTGGTGATGCTCGACATCAACCTCCCTGATCTCACGGGGTTTGACATTTGCCAGCAACTCAAGAAGCAACCCGAAACCAGATTCATGAAGGTGCTCCTGACCTCAGCGATTCGGATTGGAGCACCTGATCGTATACGAGGGTTCGACGTCGGAGCCGATGCCTACTTGATGGAACCGGCGGAGGAAGAAGAACTGATCAGCATCGTGCGGGCGCTGCTCACGGTCGCCCACCATGAGCGGGACAAGCAGCGGCTCATCGACAAATTGACCGGCACCCAAGATCAATTACTGGAGGCGACCAAGGCCGCTCGATTCGGGGTCTGGGATTGGAACATCCCCACCGGCACGCTCGAATGGTTCGGCGCGCATGAGGAGTTGGCGGGCATGCGGCCCGGCGGGTTCAATGGAAAGATCCAAGCATTTACCGACGTGCTCCATCCGGAGGACCGTGAGCGGGTATGGCACAGGCTTCAAGATTTGATGAGTCGACATGAAACGGATTATGCCGACGACTACCGATTTATCCATCCAGACGGCACGGTGCATTGGATGAGCGGCACCGGACGGTTGTACTACGACGAGCACGGCCAGGCCGTTCGCATGATCGGCGTGGTTCAAGACATCTCCGACCGGAAGCGCACAGAGGAGAACCTGCGTGAGAACGAAGCCCGATTCCGTACGATGGCGGAAGCCGTGCCGAGCTTCCTCTTCGAAACCGACGCGGAAGGGTGGAACATTTGGACCAGCGAAAGCTGGTGCCGGTTCACCGGTCAAACTCCCGACCAGGTGGCCGGGCATGGGTGGGCCGAGGCGCTGCATCCGGAGGACCGGGCGGCGAACATCGACCAATGGGTGCACTGCATGGAGCAGGGTGTGCCGTTTGAGTCACAACAGCGGCTGCGCCGAGCCGACGGCACCTATGCTTGGGTGATCGCTCGAGCGTTGCCGGTGCGCAACGACCAAGGGGTCATCAACCGCTGGGTCGGCTCTGTAACGGATGTGGATGACATTGTGTGTGCCAATGAGGAACGGGCGAGGCTCGCGGGAATCGTCGAGAGCTCGAAAGACGCGATCATCGGCAAAGATCGGCAGGGCATTATTACGAGTTGGAACAAGGGGGCCGAAACCTTATTTGGGTATACCGCGTCGGAAGCCATCGGTCGGCCTGTGACCATGCTGTTTCCCTCCGATCGAATGGAAGAAGAACGCATGATTCTCGATCGGCTTTTCAGCGGCGACTCCATTCGGCAGTATGAAAGCGTTCGGCGGTGCAAGGATGGGCGGGAGATTGCGGTGTCGCTGACGATCTCGCCCGTCCGAGACCAACTGAATCGAATTATCGGCGCGTCGAAGATCCTGCACGATATATCACAGCGGAAGCGCGCGGAAGAACAGTTGCAACAACGCCATCGGCAACTCGAACTCTTGGCCCTAGCGTCGCAGCGGTTGCTCCAAGGCGGAGATTCAGAAGAGGAACTGCTGGAACCGATCTTCCTGGACATCGCTCGGCTCGTCGACATGGAAATGTTCTATCACTATCGGCCTGGCGAAGACGCTCGGATGTTGCGACTCTATATGTCCGGTGGGATCACCGAGAAGGAGCGGACTCGATTTGCCACGATGGGATTCGGCGAGCTTCTCTGTGGACGGGTCGCCGAACGGCGAGAACGGATCCTAGTCGAGGATCTGCAGCACTCGTCTCATCCGGGGAGTGATGTGCTCCGAGCGGCGGGCGCCACCAGTTATGCCGGGTTCCCGCTCGTGGCGAACGGTCAATTAGTCGGCACGATCGCCTTCGTCTCAAACCGTCGCACGCATCTCTGCGACGGGGATGTTCAGATGATTCAAACCATCTGTGACCAGATCGCGACGGCACTCGAACGAACCAAGCTCCAGCGTGAGCTGCGCGAGAGCGAAGAGCGGTTGAGGTTGGCGCTGGATGGTGGGGATCTTGGCTCCTGGGACGTCGATCTCCACACGAATGTCGCTGTATGGAATAGGCGGCACGCCCTTTTGCAAGGCTACGAGCCGGAGACCGGACCGGTCTCGATGGACCAGTGGCGCAAGCTGGTGCATCCCGATGATCTGGACCGTGTGATGGCTGCCATCGAGAGGGCGAAGCGGGAGCGGACCTTGTTTACCGAGGAACATCGCCTGTACCGGGCCGATACCAACGAGATGCGATGGCTCTCTCTCTATGGACGGTTTTTTTATGATGACAATGGTGAACCGGTGCGGTTCAGCGGGGTGTCGCTCGACGTGACCCAGCGCAAGCAGGCGGAAGAGAACCTCCGTGATAGCGAAGTGCGGTATCGCGCGACGTTCGCTAATGCCGCGGTCGGGATCGGACGCGTCGCCTTTCACAACGCGACCTGGATCGACGTGAATGAGGCCCTCTGTCGGCTTGTCGGCTATTCGCGTGAGGAAATGCTGCGCACACCGTGGCCAACGATCACTCATCCGGACGATCTCGATCTCGATCTGGTTCCATTCCAACGAATGGCTGCCGGTCGACTGGATAACTACACGGTTGAAAAGCGGTTCATCCATAAGGAAGGCCACTACGTGTGGGCTCGGTTGACTCTCTCGCTGGTCAGGGACGCAGAGGGTCATCCTCTGTACGAAATCTGTATTGCGGAGGATATTCAAGAACGGAAATGGGGCGAACAAATCCTGATGGAAACGCAGGAACGCTTAGAGCGTTGGAACCATGAGCTCGAACAGGCCGTTCATGAAAAGACCGCCGAGCTGCAACAGTCGCAAGCGCGACTCCGCGCGCTGGCCAGAGACTTGACCCTTACCGAGCAACGGGAGCGGAAACGTCTGGCCACCGAACTGCACGACCATCTACAACAGATGCTGGTCGTGGGGAAAATGACGATCGGGCAGGGCAAACGCCATGTGATGGGTCTGCCGCAGTGTGAGGCAGTCTTCAAAAAAGTGGATGACATCCTCGCGGAGGCGTTGACCTACAGTCGGACGCTGGTAGCGGACCTCAGCCCTCCCGTATTGCGTGACCACGGACTCGTGATGGGGATCCGATGGCTCGTGGACTATATGAAACAGAAGCATGAACACAGGGTCACGGTGCTCGTCCCGGAGGGGACTGAGATCGAGGTGTCGGAAGACCATACCGTGCTGCTCTTTCAATCTGTGCGGGAACTGCTCATTAACTCAGCCAAGTATGCCGGGACGGGTGAAGCGACTGTCATGCTGGAAGACCGGCAGGGACAGCTCTCCATTACGGTGAGTGATAGAGGGCAAGGCTTCGATCTTGCTGCTGCTGCTGCTGCTGCTGCTGCCGGATCGCCTGATGGCGGTCTGTCCTCCAAGTTTGGGCTGTTCAGCATTCAGGAGCGGATGCACGCGCTGGGTGGGGCATTCGAGATGCAGTCGGCTCCCGGCCATGGGACGATCGCGAGGCTGACCTTGCCGCTTGGCGGCAGATCTTCTAAGGCCGCGACGGATGACAGAGGGCTGACGACGGATCTGACCATATCGGAGGACTCAACCTTTTCCCCACCGCCCTCTGCCTGCACGCAAGATGCGAAAATTCGCGTGTTGCTGGTGGACGACCATACGTTGATACGGCAAAGCCTGGGGGCGATGCTGAACGGGTATCCGGATATGACGATTGTAGGAGAGGCGGCCAACGGCGAAGAGGCCGTGCGGTTGGCGGAGCAGCTGCACCCCGCGGTCGTCGTGATGGACATCAACATGCCGAAGATGGACGGCATCGAGGCGACACGCCGGATCACGAGCCACCATCCGGACATCGCCGTGATCGGATTATCGGTCAATGCCGGTGGGGAGAATCAAGAGGCCATGCGCCGCGCCGGCGCCGTCGGGCTTATGACGAAAGAATCGGCGCTGGAGGAGCTCTACAGCGCGATTCGCGAGGCGGTGAAAAGGTGAGTCAAGCCGATTTTCGCAGTGTGGCCGATGCCGCCCCCGCCATGCTGTGGGTCACGGAACAGAACGGTTCCTGCTCGTTCCTCTCCCGCGGGTGGTACGAGTACACGGGGCAGACAGAGCAAGAGGGACTCGGGAAGGATGGATTCGGTTGGCTGGACACCGTCCATCCGGATGACTATGACCAGGTAAGGCGCATTTTTCTGGAGGCCAATGCACAACGCCGACCATTTCGTCTCGATTATCGCGTGCGGCGGCACGACGGTGAGTACTGCTGGGCAGTCGATGCGGGGCGCCCTCGTTTCGGCAACGACGGAGAGTTTCTCGGATATGTCGGCTCAGTGCTTGATATTACCGAACGTAAACGCCACGAAATCCTGTTGCAGGAGCAACAGCAACTTCTCGAGCTCATCGCTCGCGGCTGTCCTCTCGATGAATGCCTGACGACCCTGACCGCTACCGTAACGAGGCTGCAACCACACACCCGTGCGGCGGTGCTCTTGGCCAATCCTGATCGTACCGCGATGGCCGACGTCTACTCACGCTCGGTGCCCCCTTCATTTGGGAGTAACATCGCCGAGGCCCCCATCAATGAACTGGCGATCGGCACCTGCGGTACTGCCATTTTCACCGGCAAGCCGGTGACATGCACAGATATCGCTGACTCCGACTGGTCGAAGCCCTGGCGAGACCTTTGTCTGGCCCACGGCATTCGGGCTTGCCATTCGACGCCGGTGTTCGGTCCGGATGGCCAGGCCGTGGCATCGTTCTTCCTTTCCCTCGCGGAGACACGCGAGCCGTACCCTTGGGAGCGACGCATCGCAGAATTCGGCGCCCATATCGCCGGTATCGCCCTCGAACGTGACCGAGTAGCCCATGAGTTGCGCGAAAGTGAAGAACGGGCTCGAGCGGTCGCCACGCAATTGGAACAGGTCGTCGGTGAACGTACGAAAGAGCTGGTGCAATCGCAGAACCGGTTACGTGCCCTCGCGACCGAACTCAGCTTGTCCGAACAGCGTGAGCGCAAGCGCTTGGCGACGGAGCTGCACGATTATCTGGCTCAGCTCTTGGCGGTGGGGAAGATGTCTTTGGACCGGATCAAGCAAGAAACCGGAGGGCCTCTGGTGGAGGAGCTGGATGAGACTCTGGACGAAGCTCTACACTACACCCGCTCACTGGTGGCCCAGCTCAGTCCGCCGTTTTTCCAGGAGCTCGGGTTACCCTACGCCTTTAAATGGTTGGCTGAACAGATGGAGCCGCGGGGCCTTCGCGTCATGCTAGAAGTGGAACACGAGCGCCCCTCCGTTACGGACGACCATGCGATCTTGTTGTTTCATGCGGCGCGCGAACTGTTGATGAACATATTGAAACATGCGGAAACGGACCATGCCCGCCTGGCGATGACCACGGCGGACGGGACTCTCCGCATCGAGATCACGGATGAGGGGAACGGCTTTGATGTTGCCGCGCTGGACTCCGCGCCGAACACCAGCGGGCAAGGGGGATTTGGATTGTTCAGTATTCGAGAACGGATGATCGCGATGGGCGGTCGTCTTGAACTCATCTCTCGACCTCATGAGGGCACGAGGGCGACGTTGTGTGCGCCACTGCAGCCGATCACCATCGCAGGAATGACACCCGCAGGACCACAGACTGTCACGTCCGCATCGGATGACTCAGCGAGTAGTTCTGCGTCATCGGGGACAGCGTCGAAGGGGATTCGTGTCCTCCTCGTCGACGATCATGCTATGGTTCGGCAGGGGATGCGCAGCATCTTGGACGCCTATGCCGACGTGGAAGTCGTGGGTGAATCAGCCGATGGTCAAGAGGCGATCAGCCTGGTAAATCAGCTGCGTCCATCGGTCGTCGTGATGGATATCAACATGCCGAGAATGAACGGCATCGAGGCCACGAGGGAGATCAAAATGCGTCATCCAGCCGTCGTCGTGATCGGCTTATCGGTTCAGGCCGACCCCTTCAGTCGATCCGAAATGGTCCGGGCCGGAGCCGCCGCCCTGGTCACCAAGGAAGCGGCGGTCGAGGAATTATATCAGGCAATTCAGGACTCGCTGCAGAGAAAGGGGAGGAGTGACGCATGAGGTGAACGGGATAAAAAGAGCTCCGTCCACCTTTGAAGACGGAGCCCTCCGTCCTCCGTCAGCCTTAGTGCTTCCCTTCATGGAGGTCGACCACCGTACCCGCTTCGTTTAATTCCACCGTCACCACCGTGCCCTCAGGAATACCCCTTGTCTTGGTCTCCTGTAAGAGCAAAGGGAAAGACCGGTCGCCTTCTGCCGTTTGAAGTTTTACGTTCTTGTTCATCTGTCCAATATGTACGAGCTTCCCTGTGACGAACGTGTGTTTACCTTTCTGGCCTTCCAAATGAATATCGACGATCGCATTGTTTTCGTTGACCGTGACGTCAACTTTGTCACCGGGCTTAAATGCGCGGCCTTGACGCTGTGCCTCATTTGCACTCAATTGGTACGTCGTTCCGGTTTCAGACTTCACCGCCATGGAGCCGGCCCGTTCGATCACCTCACCCTTAAAACGGTGATGTCCGGATTCCTGCTTTGCTAAGCCCTGGCTGGCTGCCCCCAGGAGGAGTGCTCCGCTGATGATTGCGCCCGCCATCAAACGACCTATGGTCCCGTTGTTCTGCTTCTGCATTTCTAGCCTCCTTGTTGAATTGGTGAAAGGCTCTGCTGCTCCAACAACCGCTTTTTGTGAGTATTATCGTGTTTTCTTCTGAGCCTTGCGGAGACGAGCTCTGGACGGTCGGGTTGAACGTGCTGCGCTTTTTCCGGAACTTCGCGCTTGGGTTGATCGCGTGGTCGAGCCTCCTGCCGGTTGAACCTGTTCTGCCGTCGATCCGCCATCCCCTGACAGGTTGCGCAGTCGCTCTTGATAGTCCTCAGAAGAAGCGGGGTTTATTTCCCACCGCTGCGCATCGCGATCTGCCAGTTTGTCGCCGAACCGCAGAGGCTCATTATCCTCATAGACAATGCCCACGGCTTCCCCCAACTCCTCAACCACATCCTGGTCCGGGGTGGGGCTCGATCCACCCACGGTTTCCTCGCCGGCGTCTGTCTGCTGTTGCGCGGCATCGACATCGCCGCCGTACAGTGTGGCATCGGACCGTTGCGAATCAGTCGTGGAACTCGAGGCGATGGTATCTTCTGCAGAAGCCCCTTCCTCCTGATCCTCGTCGCCTTCCTGAAACTGCCAGCCGACTTGGTCTTCGTTGCCCCGATTAACGTTTATAGGTTTAGGTGTAGACATGTCGCGAAGTCCTCCCATGGGTACACCTACGCCAATCTATGGGGGTGGGATACTAGTTCATTCCCTAGTCACAGGAGGGTGCACAAAGAAGATCCTTCATGTGGGGGTTACGGAAGTGATAGTTTTCCTAGTCGGCTCAGCCTGTGCTGCATGGAAGCCTTGTCTCAGCCTTGACAACTTGTCCTCAGAGGCAACTTCGATTGTGTTCTCCGCCTGAGACCATTTTGTTTATCTATTCAGGTTTTAGGATGAGGACAATTGAGACGAGAGGTTAGCCTCTGTGCGGCCCCTGTCTTGCAGCGATAGTCGGCCTAATCTTATTGGGAGTCATGACCGTTCGAACGCATCGGGAGCGCATGAATGTCAAAGAGTTGAGCAAATGGTTACTTCTGTTCTGACACCACTGATTGCCATATTGGGATGGGGCATTGCCAGTTTGTCGTTCTTTGTTGTGATCTGGGTGGGAAGCGTGCCTTCCACAGACAATCAGATGGTGAAGATATCGAGGACTACAGACATGATCGGCAAATTTGTGAAAGACAAGGAGGGCAACATCCTAGGTCGGATTTATGACAGAGTCTTCCACTGGCAGGGTGACAGCTACACTGAATATGCCGTGTTGTCTCTAGAAGGTGTGTCTACTGAAAAAGAAGCACAAGTTGCAGTGCCGTGGGAGGCGTTGACGCTGAACACAATGCAGGATTACCTCCTGCTGGATATGAACACGATCAATTTTCCTGGTGACTTTAGAGTGGTTGTGTATCGCTTTTATGATCGATCGTTCGCTGCTGTTCCCGGATCCGGTCTGTCGACAACAGGTTCATCTGAGCCTGCGAGTATGGACCACATCGAGTCTGTTGCGATGTTGTGGAGACAAGATCAGTCTGCATACAGAATCCCCTAACCGGATTAAGATCTAAGCTTTCGTGACGGATCTACTTCTACGAGTTGGATCCGACTACTCATACGCGGGGACTATGCTTCAGCAAACCACCTAGATCAACCGGCGTTAAGAACAAAGACAAGGCGCGCGGGATGGTGTTAGGCCTGAATTAGTATCTGAAAAATCAGCTAGGGGATCGCTTCCGAGTCAGTTCTCAGTGAGATCGAAGGTTTGATCGTGGCTACCACTCTCTGGCATTCAGGGCAAAAGTTTTCCAAGAGAGAGAGATCGTCCCACGTGAATCCGTACTTAATCAGAAAAGAGCGTGCCTCTACCCACTGTTTCGGAGGATCTGCCGGTTGAATTTCATCCAGAATCTTTCCGCAACCGTTACAAAATTGGATGTGTTGTTTATTCATAGATCAGCCTCATTCATCCGCTAAACGGGGAGGTGTTGGAACATCATCGGCACAATCAATTTATTTGAATAGAACCGCCTATGGAGCTGGTCAAAACCCTAGCAGTGAACTGTTTGAAGCTGATCGACAGTAAGTACGTATGCATCTGGGCTTCTGAAGGTATAACCGCACGTTTCCGTGCAGATGTTCCTCGACATCGTCGAGGTTTCAGTTGATGGCGATTCCAGAGTGCAGGTGGCCACTAGTAGTTCTTCCAGCTGTGCCCTTCTTAGGCGAGGTGGTATGAGCCTGACTAAGCAGCGTCGACATCAAGGATTCAGTCGGAAGGGTCTTGGTGAGGAGTCCACGTCTTGTCGACCTAGACATGAGAAGCACGGTCATCGGTACTGAGACGAGTTCAGACATGAGTCTATTCCTTGAGCGAATAATTCGAGCCGCCAAGCTTGATGCTCGATTGTACGAAGAAGTGGAGGCCGATACCGGTGCGCTCGGTCAGGCCATGGGAGTGGTCCTATTGTCCAGCATCTCGACCGGCATCGGTCTCTTCAATACGGGTGGCCTCGAAGGTCTGGTCATCGGAACCGCGATGGCATTGTTCGGGTGGTATGTCTGGGCGTTTTTGACTTATTTCATCGGGACGAAGCTCCTGCCAGAGCCACAGACTCGCGCCACCCACAACGAGCTGCTCCGAACCATTGGGTTTGCCAGTTCACCGGGAATTCTCCGAGTCCTGGCCCTGAGTCCGCCCCTTGCCCAAGCCGTACTCCTGGTGACCGGGATCTGGATGTTGGTGGCGATGATCATCGCGGTGCGCCAAGCCTTGGATTACCGTAGCATAGCTCGAGCGGTTGGTGTCTGCGTGATCGGGTGGATCGTGCAGGGGGTCATTCTCACACTCGTGTTGAGCTTATTCGGAGGAGTGTCCGGGGCGATACCCTGGAAGGAACCAACCTGAACATAGGATGGATAGAGAACATGAACTCAGACAACACCAGATCCTATTCCACCATGACCGAAGCCGTGCGCTCCTTGAAAGCGCGTGGATTTGAGGCCGATTTCGAGTATGCGGAAGGGGCGTTTCGCATAGCCGGTTCCGAGGGTGCGTTTAAAGAAAACGAGTTGAGCATCGTGGAGCATCATCGTTTCGAAGGTATAAGCGACCCTGACGACATGTCGGTCATCTACGCGGTGGAGTCATCGGACGGCACCCGCGGCACGATCGTGGACGCATTCGGCGTCTATGCCAATCCGAAACTCGGCGCCGCCCTCCAGAGAATCGCGATGAAAGAAAATCGATAAAGGAACCTAATACACAGCCGAGGCCAGCGTTTGGAGCGGGAGGGTCAGAAGCCCCCCGCTCCATACCCCCAGGAATATCGCCAGAAAAAACACCGGCAGGCGAACCACGGACGTCTGTCGGTTGAACACCCGTGCACTCCATGTTCCGACAAGGAGCGCGATCGGAAACTGGTCAAGGCTTCGTCAGGCAGTCACTAGTTCCCGGTGGGTGCAAATGGCTTTCAACGTCTCCATCACGTCCGCATAGGAGAGCCCGTTCCCCCGTGCCTTCGCGTGAAGAATAATGTCGTTGATGGACAAGAGGCCCTCTAATCGCCCGCCGCTACTGACGACGGGGATCCGCCGGATCTGGGAATCCGCCATCTTACGTAACGCTGTCCGAAGGTCATCTTCCACTCTGCAAGTCACCGGACCATTGGAGGTGATTTCCTGTACGGTCAACTCGTCGGCCCGTTTCCCACGTGTACAAAGCGCTACCGTAATGTCTCGATCGGTCACCATCCCGAGGAGTTTCTTCGTGTCGTCGGTGACCGGCAACGCGCCGCAATCTGCGCGGAACATCACAACTCCGGCCTCCGCCACGGTGGTATCCGGTGCACAACTCCGTACTGCTGTTTGCATGACTTCACTGACCTGCATGATAAACCTCCTTCCAACATTTATACGGTCTTTACCGCGGGTTGAGCCTTGCCTTGCGCCGTCTTGTGCCTTTGTGTTTGCCGAGCGCTCATCTGATGAAGCGTTCATAAAATCCGTTCATCTATTTTCTGTATCGGTTGTCCTACTGCATACCGTGCCCCCGGAGTACTCGATCAACCCCTAGTCGTCTCGTAGGGTGTAAGGAAGACACTTGATCTCGCCTTTCGCTCTTGCTGTTCATTTGGAACTCGTGAACCCGCTATTGGATAGCGCCCAGGGGTAGTTCCAGTGGTGGAGCGATGTCGTCCGTTTTAATGTTTAACCATAGTTCATCAGAACGTCCGCAGACGGATCATCAGAGGACTGTGAGAGGAGATAGAGGAGTGGTTGGATGCAGAACGTGACGAGGCGAACAGCACCGCGTGTGGGTAACTCGTTTCTCGTCGACAAGCGGCCATCGACTCGGATGGTCCCTTCACAACGGAGGTAGGCCCATATGCTCGAATTGTATCAATTTGAGGAATGCCCTCACTCTCAAAAAGTGCGGCAGCGATTGTCGGATTGGGCCATCGACTACATTCTCCGCAATGTGCCTAAGGATCTCGAAAAACGCACGCAGCTCATGAAGGTGTCGGGACAGGCGAGAGTTCCGACGCTCGTGGATAGTGATCGGGAACGCATCTTGGCAGGAGATGAGAATCAAATCCTCTCCTACCTAGTTGAGCTCTATAAACCTCCGGAGCCGGTTGAGCAGCCTTCTGAGATTGTTGAAGAGCCTTCGTCGATCGCCGATCCACCACCGGTGGAAGCACCATCTTTTCCGGAAGATGCGGCCGAGAAGGATAAAGACAAAAAACCAGAATTCAAAGGGTATGCCTAGCCGGTAGGGCGTGGGAACAGCACAGCATCGATTTCTGGTTGAGGTCTTATCGGGCGGCATCGTGAGCAGGAGCTTCTGATAAGAAATCCAAATCCTGATAGTCGGGTAACGACATCCCCCCGGAGTCGGATTCGGTGAGTCGAACAGCCTGAGCGAAAGAACGTCCCACGACCTGAAGGAAGAGGACCATGATCGTCGGTGCCGTCAAAATGCTCGTCATGCTCGTCGCAATGATTGGATTGGTAGTCGCGACCGGTGGGGTGATCGTTTGGACCGGGGCCTACAATGTGGCAGCGACCGAACCTCATTATGCGATGACGACTTCGTTGTTTACCACTGCCAGGGATCGAGCCGTTTCCGCACATGCGAATGGGATTACGCCTCCTCCTGGCTGGCCTAAAAGCGTTGATCTGAAGAAAGGTTTCCGAAACTATCATGAGATGTGTGTTGTTTGTCATGCGGCGCCGGGAGTGAAGGATTCAGTAATACGGAAGGGGCTGAATCCGGAGCCTCCTAAGCTGACTGAGGATCAAGTTCAGCGAAGACCCGATGGCGAGCTGTTTTGGATTATCAAGCACGGGATCAAGATGAGTGGGATGCCCGCGTTCGGCCCCACCCATACTGAGAAAGAACTCTGGGAAGTGGCGGCCTTTCTCCGACGCGTAGCCTCAATGCAACCGACAGAATATCATGATTTACTGGAGCAGTCAGATTTGCCGTCACAAGTCGTTCCTTCGCCTCATGACCATCGGTCGAAAGGGTTGCAATAGCTCGGGGCCGTTCGATGAACCGGCCCGGAACGACAGGCAAGAAAAGGCGGGGTCAGCCATAGTCACACTTAAAAAGGAAGGTGCAGGATGACAAACGGACGGTATGGATTGCTGGAGGTTGTGTTGTCGTTTCTCGCAGGGTGCGTGGTCGGTGGAGCGGCAGCGTTGCTCTACGCTCCGCAATCAGGAACTCGCACTCGGCGCCGAATCGCGGATTTCGCCGAGGATATCCGTGACCGAGCCGGAGATGTCACGGAGCAGGCGACCGAAAAGCTCCAGAAGGCAAGAGAGCAAGCGACCGAGAAGGTCCACCAAGCCATTGAGCGAGGCCGCAGCCTTGTGGACGTCTGAGCCGGGCAGCCCCTCAGCATAATAAACCGAAAGGAGTTCCCTATGAGGAAGGTGATTGGATCGACATTGGTTCTCGCAATCTCAAGCATGGCCATCGGTTGTGCCTCGAGCGTCACGCCGGTGACTCCGGCACAACTGGCGGAAACCGAAGCGACGATCCGAAGCGCCGAATCGGCCGGGGCGTTCGAGCGCGCGCCGGACCTCTTGCAGAAATCCAGGCAGGCGCTCGGGGCCGCACAGCAGGCTTCGGGGAAGGGTGATCACGCGACGGCACGTGAACGGCTTCTCGAAACGACCACCTATGCTGAAGCGGCGCGAGCCCGGGCTGAAGCCGAACAGAAGAAAGGAGAAACGGCCATGGTGCGTCAGCAAGCGGACGAACTAGAGGCCAAAGCCACCCAGCTGAAGCAACAGCTCCAGCGTCCGTAGCCAGAGTCTGCCATGAAGATGGTGAAACGAATGCTGGAAAAAAGGAGATACGACTATGCGAGATAGAATGTGGGGTGTGAGCAGCGTTCTCGTAGGTGTGTTGACGGTCGCGGCTTGTGCGGCGCCACCCCCGCCGCCGAAAGAGCTTGTCGAGGCGCGACTGGCTCTGCAAGATGCCAAGGCTGCGAATGCGGACGGACGCGCGACACGTTCGTACGACTCCGCAGCCGCCAACCTGGCTATTGCCAATAAATCCTGGGAAAAAGACCATGATGCGGCGGCCATTCTTCACCAGGCGCGGTTAGCGGAAGCGGAGGCAAGGAAGGCGCAGTACGCGGCGGAAACTCAGGAGGCTGAAAACGCCATCCGTCGCGAAACGAACCGGAAGAACCGGCAGGAGATTGCGCTCCGCGATGCCGAGCTGATCTTGCTCAGACAAAGGGGGCAGGAAGCGGAACTTGAACGGACACAGGCCCTTGCTCGAGAGCAAGAACAGGCTCTGCGTGACGCCAAGGAAAAGCTGACGGCCGAGCGAGCCCGTGCTGAGGCCGAGGCTGCCCGGCTTCAAAAGCTGCGGGAGAAGCAGCAGGAAAGTCTAGCGCTCGCTGCCGAGCAGAGTCGCGCAGAGGAGGAGGCTGCCCGCATACGCGAGGAGCAGGACAAACTGGCCGCGCTTGAGGCGGAGCAGGCCCGCGCTGAACAGGCGGAACGTGAGCTCGCTCGGCTTCGAACGGAGCATGAGCAATCGCGTGAGGAGCTAACCGCGACGCTGTCACGCCTGGCGAAGGTGCGTGAAGAATCCCGTGGAGTCGTCGTCACGTTGCCCGGGAATATCTATTTCAACTTTAACAAGGCGGACGTCAAGCCGGCGATGCAACTGCAGCTGACAAAAATCGCGCAGGCTCTGACGGCTGTGCCGGATCAAACTCTGCTCATCGAGGGGCACACGGATTCGATTGGGTCGAACGAATACAATCTGTCCCTCTCTGAGTCGCGTGCCCAGTCCGTCCAAAAGATTCTTCTCGACGGAGGGATTGCGGCAGAACGGATGGAAATCAAAGGGTATGGGGAAAGCAAACCAATCGCGGACAATGATACGCCATCCGGTCAGGCCCAAAATCGCCGAGTTGAGATCGTGCTGATGCCCACTACGCAGTGATCGCTCATTGGAGTGATCTCTGCTGTCCGGTACGAAAAGTTCAAGGAGACATGCATGACTGCAAAGACGATGGGTTTCCTGTCTATGGCCGCGATGTTCGGTTTTGTGGGTGGCTGGTCGGCCACCCACCTGACCACATCCCAACCGGCAGCGGCTCAGGTGGGAGAGCGGTTTCCCATCACGACGACGGGTGTGACGATTGTCACGGAGACCGGTCAGCCTCGCGCCACGTTAGGCCTCTGGGATGGCAAGCATCCCGCACTCATATTCTCAGATGACGGCTGCGATCGCCGAGCGTCCTTGATCGTCGCGCCTCAGGAACGGGCCGCGCTGACGATCTTCGGCAAGGATTGTAAACGCCGAATCGCCTTGGAACTCCAGGGAGATGATCTGCCGAGTTTCGTCTTGCGGGACCGTAACGATGTTCCTCGGGCAAGACTCCATTTGTTGAACGACGGGACCCCGGTCATGACCTTTTATGGTCCCAACGGGGAACTCCTACAATCCACGCCTTGATTGATTGCCGCTGAGGATACGATGTTATGTGATGCCGGGAAGTACGTACCTCTACACCCAGATGAGAGAGCTCTGCCGTATCGCCCCCACCAGAGGCGCCCCGAGTTCTTACAACCTAAGATTCTCCATGGCATAGAATCGTCGTATGGCCTCGCAGGCCGCTCACGCCGTTAACATGGAGGCTTGGATTTGCTCCTGAGCTAGGTGAGTAACTAGTTGTAGAACGATGGAACTTGGCGTAGAGAATTCTCTCTGCTTTCAGTACCGATGGAAAAGCCTGTCGATGCAGAAGTCAGATGACCAGGACACGTCAGCCAACCTCTCGTCATTTTCTCCACACCGTCCTCTCCCTGGGAATGATCGATCTCTCTCCGGTAATCTAGGAACGACGCCATGGAACATGGTTCCCATCCTGATCGGGCTGGGCGTGATCATCACGGCAGTCCTTCTCCTCGATTTACTCACCCCGCTAGGCGTATCGGTATCCTTCCTCTATGTGGTCGCTATGCTAATGACCGCATGGTTGCCAAGCTTTCTGGCTCCGATCATCACAGCAAGCGTGTGTACGGCATTCACCTTGATTGTTCCGGCTCTGACGGCTTCGGCATTGTCCGGGGGGCTTTGGATTGTGCTCTTGAACCGCGGCTTAACGATCGCCGTGGTGTGGATCGTGGCAGGCGTAATTTTACATCGAAGGCACACCGAAGAGACGTTGACATCGATCATCCAAGGCTCGCCCGTCGGGGAAATTCTGATCGATGCAGCGGGGAACATTCGTGTCATGAACCGGCAGGCCGAGGATTTGTTCGGCTATGAGGTGGATGAATGGACCGGAATGGCCGTGGAAGAACTGATACTCAAGCAGTTCCGGACGGAGTTCCAGAACCTACGAACTGGCGGTATTGCTGCGTCGATTGCTGGTCCGTCCAGACAAGGGCGGCCCCTGGTGGCCCGACGAAAAGACGGGACAGGGTTTCCGATTGAGATGTCAGTCACTTCCACGATGACACCGTCAGGAAAGGGTCTGCTCCTCTCGATCGTCAGTGTTCGTGAACAGCAAGCGGCTCAGGAACAGTTGAGTATTCATGCCAAGCAGCAGAGTGTAGTTGCCGATCTGGGACAGTTTGCGCTGGAGGTCTCCGATCTCGACGAAATCTTAAACCAGGCTGTCCAACGAATGGCCGAGACCCTGGAAGTCGAATTTTGAAAAATCCTCGAGTTGACTCCGGATGGAAAGGAATTCAGACTTCGTGCCGGAGTCGGCTGGCAAGAAGGATTAGTCGGCTCCGCGACGGTAGATGTCGAACTGAACTCTCAGGCAGGGTTTACGCTCGCCGGTCAACGCTCGGTCATCGTGGAAGAGTTACCAAACGAGTCTCGCTTTTCCGGGCCGGCCCTCCTCCTCGACCATGGAATCGTGAGTGGCATGAGTTGCGTGATTGCCGGGCGACCAGGCTCTCTTTTCGGCGTACTCGGGGCCCATACTCTGAAGAAGCGACGATTTTCAGACGATGACGTTCACTTTCTAGAAGCGATCGCCAACGTAGTCGGTCAGTCGGTGCAGCGTTTCAACGCTGAAGCGGAGCGCATGCGGAGCGAGGATCAGCTTCGACGCAGCCGGGACATGTTTTTAACCTCATCCAGAACAATCCATTCGGGGTCTATTTGGTGGATTCCGAGTTCCGCCTTTCGCAGGTGAGCGCGGGAGCGCAGAAGGTATTCAGCACCATCAATCCCGCGATCGGACGCGACTTTGCGGAGGTACTCCGAATCTTGTGGCCTGAGCCCTTTGCTGCTCAGGTAATCGAACGCTTTCGGCACACCCTGGCGACGGGAGAATCGTACCGGTCAATGGATACCACGGAGGCGCGCAACGATACCACCGAGATTGAGTCCTACGACTGGAAGATCGAGCGAGTCACGTTACCGGATGGGCAGTGTGGGGTGGTGTGCTACTTCTATGACATGACCGAGCGAGTTCGCCACGAGCAAGAGATCCATCTCTTAAAGAGTGAACTGGAAACGAGGGTATTGGAGCGGACGGATGAACTGATTGAAAAACAGCATCAGCTTCGGACCATGGCGACAGAACTGACTTTGGCGGAGCAGCGCGAGCGCCGTCGTTTGGCCACGGACTTACACGACTATCTGGCTCAGCTTCTCGTGGTTTGTCGTCTGAAATTCAGTCAGCTGAGAAGTCTTGGCGGAACCGAACCGCATGGAAAGATCCTGGAGGACATCGATCAGGTTCTGGATCAATCACTCACCTATACACGATCGTTGGTCGCGGAACTCAGCCCTCAAGTCCTGTATCAGTTCGGGCTTCCGAAGGCGCTCGAATTCCTGAGTGATCAGATGCGCCAGCACGGACTTCTGGTGAAAGTCGACAGTACGGTCGATTCCCTTACCCTGTTAGAAGAGCAGGCGGTGCTCCTATTTCAATCCGTCCGAGAGCTGCTCATGAACGTGATCAAGCACGCCGGAACTGATCGTGCGACCGTGTCGCTTACCATGCGCTTCAATGGAGAAATTCGCATTCAGGTTGCGGATGAAGGTCAGGGGTTTGATCTTGCTACTGCTGGTGCTCGTGGTACGCAATCCCTCTCGACGCGATTTGGTCACTTCAGTATTCAGGAACGTATGAAGGCGCTCAAGGGGCGCTTGGACATTAACTCCTCACCTGGTCGAGGGACACGCGTGACGCTGGCCTTGCCGTATGAGTCGCCAACACCCGTGAGGCCGACGGAGAATGATCAGCTTCATGAGGTGGAGTGGGGGCAGCTACGACGACCACAGCAGGCCGGTAGATCTGAGGTGGCCCGGATTTGACAGACACCTTTGAGCGGGGCCAGGATCCCCGAGGAGGTGTCCCATGGGTACACGCAAACAGTTCACGCCGGAATTTAAGCGCGAAGTCGTCCAGTTATTAGAGAGCGG
>JBFWZD010000013.1:0-115636 GCA_050185705.1 Nitrospira sp.
GAGTACATTGAGGTGTTCTATAATCGGCAGCGTCGGCACTCGACCCTCGGCTATCACTCCCCGGCTGAGTATGAAGCGAGGACGGCTGTCGCGTAACCAGGTGTCCACGGATTTGGGGGAAGGTCAATCTGCCTCTTATCAGTCGATGTCAAGGCAGCACTTGCTGTGATAAGAAGCGAAACCTAGTAGCATGTGCATACATGGTTGTAGATGCGAATACCTTTTCTCTATCAATGGGTTCGTGTCTGACCAAATATCGGGCCTGCTCCCACCAGACAGCTGACGGTGGTAGCTTGCCGGTTCGTTGGTTCCTGACTACGGTAGTGTCTCTTTCATCGCCCTTTGCGGGAGAGGTCGTGCGATGTAAGCATGGACATTTCGGAGAAGTCGTGTCTTGTTCCCTTGGTGACGTGCTGATCGCATCTGAATGCCATTGGTCATTTGACTAGGTGGTGGGTTCTGCCTTTGTCTGTTGCTGAGAACATCTTCTGGGGATCGGCGGTTTCGCCGCCAGCGGGAAGCGTAGGACGGATTGGATTGCGAGATCAATGCCGAGGTCCGGCCAATGCAAAAGGTTTGGATTGGGCTGTTCAACCTTCATGATCTTCGACACAGAGGCATCTAGAAACTGGGGAAAGCCTTGGAAGGAAATAAAGAGCTCACTGTCGCTGGTCAGCAACCAGAGTCCGTACTTGGTGATGTTCATGACTTCAATTCCAGTAACGTCTTGGCAACGAATGATGGACTTCATCTGACAGCTCCCGTATGAGAGGGCTCGACCGATCTGCAAGTGCGCACAGTGAGGATCCGCATCGGCACTTGGCTATCCTGCTTTTGAAAAACCTTCGTTCCGAAGAATCTCCGCCACATTCTGCCCGTTCACAAATATGTCAGCCACGAGACGATCATAGACATCTCGGGCATGGGGCACGATACGGATCGGTCCTGCCCGAAGTAACTCTTCCAGCCGCTGCTTCGCAGCTGGGCCTTCAAACTCGCTCATTTCGGGGGTGTCGATGCCACGGAGCCTGATACGTTCACCGCCAACCCGAATCGTATCGCCATCGACGGCATAGACTTGGAGATCGCTCAGCAGTCTCATCTCCTGTCTTGTCCTAGATCGAAGAGTGGAAGGCTGAGTTTGCTTGTGCGTGGACCCGAGCTTGTACCGTCCTTTGGGATAGCGTTGTGGGCGGCTGTCCGGTGGCCGCTTGTGTCGGAGTTTCTTGTAGGTAGGAAGCCGATCCGAGTCGGGTTCCGGATTCGGTGTCGGATACCAGCAGAAGTCACAGTGCGGCTGTAAGGTGGAGCCGAGATCGGATTTCGGCAGAGGCTCCCCAGAGACGCCATGGACTGCTAGGACAGACCATATTGAAATGATGACCAGCCAGCCTCTAATCGTTAGTGGGTGCGGTTTCATGGGCAATCTGTGTATGCTGGTGTCGTGCCAGATTTCGATCGATTGACAACGGTCAAAACGGCATGCTGCAATGTGTTCGTATTTCGTCGTTTGTGAAACCTATCTCCTTGAGGCATGCTCGGATTCCTGGCTTGATGCGAACGACACTTCACGATTTACGGAGGAAATAAGACATGGATATGATGGGACGTGTGGGGCTCGTTGAAGTCCCTATCTTAATTGCCCCTGATCAGAAGGCTTGGATGGATCGCATGATTAAGGAAGGGAAAATCGCCATCCCACCAGGCGGAACCTTGGAAAAGGGGTCGCTTTATTCGATGTTTATCCGCATGTTGCTCCACAACGCGATGGAAGAACAGAAGAGACAGGAAGCCTTAGAGGCGGAAGACGAGGATGACGAATAGGGATGTAAAGCGTGAAGCGGATCTCGTGAAGCGCGGGCGAAATGCCTGGTCAGGCTCCTGTATCTAAACAGATACCTCGTGTATCTTCTAGGATACAGCTCGAATCGAAAACGATATCGCTAGAGTTTCTTGAACGCAGTGTGCGCGGCACGGATGGTCTTTTCGACGTCCGAGGCACTGTGGGCGGTGGAGAGGAAGGCTGCTTCAAACTGAGAAGGAGCCAGATAGACACCCTGTTCCAGCATGTGGTGAAAGAATTGGCCGTACCGTTTCGTATCGGATTGTTTCGCCGTGTTCCAATCGACGACTGGTCCGGATGTAAAAAACGTGGTCAGCATCGATCCGACGCGAGTTTGGGTGATGGGAACGCCTGCCTTTTTTGCGGCCTCTCCGATTCCTTTGGCCAGGGTGGCTGAACGTTCTTCGAGCTTTTTGTAAGTCCCCTTCATCCGCAGCTGTTTGAGCGTTGCCAACCCAGCTGAGACCGCCAGTGGATTCCCTGAAAGCGTGCCGGCCTGATAGACGGGCCCCACCGGGGCGATGAGATCCATAATCTCTTTCCGTCCACCGTAGGCGCCGACTGGTAAACCGCCACCGATAATTTTGCCAAGCACAGTGAGGTCCGGTGCGATGCCGTAGAGTTTCTGTGCGCCCCCGTAGCTCACGCGGAACCCTGAGATAACTTCATCAAAGATCAGTAAGATGTTGTGGTCCGCAGTCAGTTGCCTGAGGGCAGCGAGGAACTCCGGAGCGGGGGGCACGACCCCCATGTTGCCGGCGATCGGTTCCAGAACGACGCAGGCCAGCTGGTGACGGTGCGTTGTGATGAGTTGTTGGACGGTGCGAATGTCATTGTAGGGCGCCGTGAGAGTATGTTTGACGAAATCTTCCGGCACACCTGGCGAATCCGGGATTCCCAGCGTGGCTAACCCTGATCCAGCCTTTGCCAGCAGGTAATCGCTGTGGCCGTGGTAGCAGCCTTCGAACTTCATCACGCCATTTCGCTTTGTAAACCCTCGAGCGACGCGAATGGCACTCATCGCCGCCTCGGTGCCGGAGCTGACCAGCCTGATCTTTTCCATCGATGGGAAGGCGTTGCGGATTTCTCTGGCCAACGACACCTCGAGCTCTGTGGGCGCGCCATAGCTCGTTCCTTGACCAGCCGCTTTCTTGATCGAAGCGATCACGGCCGGATGGGCATGCCCCAAGATCATCGGTCCCCAAGACAGGACGTAATCGATATAGGCGTTCTTGTCTACATCGTAGAGACGCGATCCTTTCGCGCGCGCGATGAAGCGCGGCTGACCACCGACGGAACGAAAGGCTCGCACAGGACTGTTGACGCCTCCTGGAATGAGTTGTTGTGCGTCAGCAAAGAGTTTCGCGGATCGAGATGTTTTCATAATGGGGGCGAACCCTATCATGCAGGGCTGGAATCGGTCAAGAAACTGGCCGGGGGGAGGATTGGCCACGCGCACATCGCAGAGCGCAAAAATTGTCGTTAGAGATACACTCCTAATCTGATTGGATACAGTAAGCGGCCTCACGTATCGACTGAATGGCTCGTTTCTCTGCGATTTTCACTCTTCACCTCGACTTGGACCGGCGGCGCACTTCTTGCTGTATTCAGTATCCAAGAAAGCGAGACGAATATGAAGGTCATCTGTTCATGGTGTCGCGGAGAAGGACGGAGCGGGTTCGTCGGCGAAAAAGCTCCGCTAGATGATCTGAGGGAAACTCATAGCATCTGCCTTGACCATGAGATGGCAGTGCGGGCCCGGTGGACGGCTGGTGGGTTGCAGATCGGTTTCGATACAGGCCCAGCCTATACCGTCAGGAAACTGGCTTGGCGAACTCGGCGGATCGTGCTTGGAGCTCTACAACGTGGTGTGAGTCTCAAGGATTCTGCGTTCAAGGTCCGTTCCTAATTCTCCCACCCTTCCTTCGCTTCTTCCGTCTTTCGATAGTCTGAACAAGTCGTTACTTCTTCTGAGCCCTGGCTGAGCGCTTGCGAGCTGGCTTCGTCCTTGGAGCCTTCTGATTGCCGAAGGAGAGCTCCTCCAATTCCCAGCGTGTGCGCTTCGTCTTGTTGGCTTCAGTTACGACGAACACCCCATGAAACGGGGCTCGGCGACCATCGGTGGTTTGGCCCGTACTCCAGGCTTCGCCGGCATCGCTGAGGACCTCCAGCAACGTTTCATACTCATCTTCATCATCGGGGAGCACGGCGTGGCCGTTTGTGATGAGCAGAATGTATCCTTTGGCTGGGAGCCATTCGAGATCAGCCAGGCATTCTTCTAACGCGTCCCAGTTGTGTCCGAAGTAATCAGGAAAATCGAGGGCTCGCGCAAATTCGTCGAAGAGGTCCGATGTAGTTCCGCACTGTTCCCCCTGAATGAGACGTACCGCAAACCCTGGTGGGGCTTTCACCAAAGATGTGGTGGAGGATCCGCCAGGGACAATGAGCAGAGACGACCAGGGTGGAGTCGAGGAATGGAGATGGGCAGGGAATGTAAGCGTGGCAGCCATAGCGTGGTCGTTGGATGACGATCGGAATCAATTGAGCGGGACAAATGTTCGATAATGGTCTTCCGTGTAGTACGCTTTGCCGGTCCGCTGTTCAATGACGATTCGTTCGGCGTCACGGCCGCGGCCCCGCATCTTTGGATTCACATCATACTCCCGATAGCGGCCTCGTGGAAGGCGTCGCTCTCGGTTTTGAAACTCGCGCCCGCCGACGTAGCCCGGGAGCGGAGAGCCGTCTCGTTCTTCCAGTCGTTGCAGGAGGTCATAGACTTTTTGGGGAGTGCTTCTCTGGGAAGAAGGTGTATCGATGGACTTTGGCAGGGTGACGGTCGAATTACCAGAACGAGGAGCCAGGTCACGCTCAGTCTTGGTTGATGAGGAAGACAATCCCATGCTGCCCGCGTAGAGCAGCGCGAAGAGAAGCGCACAGACTGGCATCCATCGCCCTAGACCAGTGAACATCGATGCTGTTCCCTCGGTTGTGCACGATGAGGATGAGTCGACCGTAGCATTCTCGTTTCAACAAGGTCAAACGGCGCAGGGAACAGTCTCCCTCATCCTGGATGTCTCCACGCCTCTTTGCTACAATGATTCAACCAGATGAGCCCTCGATGCAGAGCAATTGAAATCGCGATCGGTTTGTGTGCAATCTCCTCCGGAACCTACAGACTGTGTGTCAGAGCAGTACGAGTAGAATCGTGAAAAGGTGGGAGGACTGCCTGGCCTGCCTGCTCGTTCTGGCGACCCTCAGCTTGGCGGTCAGTGCCCATGCCCAGGTGACGCCCAGCGGCTCGATGAAACGGTCACCGGCTGAGGTCGTTAAGCATTATGTTCACCTCGATCAGAAGGGGGCCCGCCTGGACGCCCCATCCTTCGACACGCTATTGCCGTATATCGATTGGAAGGAAGAGCCGGCATGGAGCCGTGTCGTCGTGGTCGAGCAGATCACCATCCCAGAGGATTATCGAAAATGGGAAATCATTAACAATCTCGAAGTGATCATTCCCGTGACATTTCATGTACGAGGGGCGGTCTACCTGCAGAACGCGAGCTTTGTTCCGGAGGAGACGACCGAAGAGGTCCGGTTTCGTGTGAAGGTTCAAGGAAGCTACTGGCGCATCGTCTCCCCGATCATTCCGCCCCATGTCGGGGTGAAACGGATGGTGAGTTTCGCGCGAGAAGCCGAAGCCAAGGAACAGGATGAGGCCCATCGCACCGACCTGGCAGCACTCATCACCTCCCTGCGAAAGGCCAAATAAGCATGGCACCGACTCCCGTAGACTTGCTGATCTTCGACTTGGACGGCACCCTGATCGAATCGAAGTGGGACATCGCCCATTCGGTGAACTTTACGCTCGTCGAGTTGGGATTGCCTGCGCGTCCCATAGAAGAGATCTTTGGGTTTGTCGGCGATGGGGTCAAACGATTGCTGCGCTTGGCGGTTGGGGAGGGCAATCAGGCCAGATTCGAAGAGGCACTCAAAGTATTTCGCGGCCACTATCTCGAACATTGCTTGGATCGGACCGTGTTCTACCCGGGCATTGAGCCGATGCTACAGCACTTTACGAACAAGAAGAAGGCGATTGCCACGAATAAGTCGATCGAATATACACGTGTGATCTTAAATGGGTTAGGCCCTCAGCATTTCGGGTACATGGTGGGAGGAGACAACGGCTTTGGGCTCAAACCGGAACCCGGCATGCTCTTGCACATTATCGACACCATCGGTGTGCGGAAAGAGCGGACAATCTTAGTTGGAGATAGCACGAACGACATCAATGGAGGCCATAATGCCGGCATCCGTGTGTGTGCCGTCGGATATGGCATGGGGAACCGGGAGAAGATGGCTGCCTGCCGGCCTGATTGGTTCATCGAACACCCAGAAGAACTGATGGAGCTTTTCACATGACCACTCGACCGTGGCGCGTATCTCGTACAGTCGCTAAAACAAGGGAGTGTTGACGTGAGAAAACTTGTCTCCTGCATGAGAAATCAACCCTACGTTCCTACTGCGCTTCACGCTTCACGCTTCACGATCTGCTGTTGTGTCATGGTCCTCAGTTGTGTCCTCAACGTCAACGTGTTGTCGGCAGCATCGTCGAGCCTTGCGGAGCGAGTCGTCGAACATCGACTCGGGAACGGGTTGACGATTCTCATGGTCGAACGGCATCAAACGCCCATTGTGTCGATTAATATCACCTTCGCGGTCGGCGGCATCAACGAGCAGGTCGGTCAAACCGGCATCGCGCATCTCTACGAGCATATGGCGTTTAAAGGCACCCGGACGATTGGTACCACCGACTACGAAAAAGAAGGACCGATCTTGGAAGAGCTCGCGCGCGTTGGGACTGAGCTCGATCAACGGCAGCGCGATGTCGATGCCAACGGCGGTCGTCTCACGGACCAAGAGCGTATGGCAATCGACTCGCTTCAGAAGCGCTTTGAAGAACTCCAAACACAGGCCGCCGAGTTCGTCGTCGGCAACGAGATGGCGCTCCTGTATCAGCGCCATGGCGGCGTCGGGCTGAATGCGTCGACGGGGAAAGATGTGACCCGATATATGATCAGTTTCCCATCCAATCGATTGCCCTTGTGGGCGGCGATCGAGGCGGATCGGATGGCGCATCCGGTATTACGCGAGTTCTATAAGGAACGGGGTGTCGTGATGGAAGAACGGCGCTTGCGTAACGACGACAGTCCGAACGGGCTGTTGTTCGAGACGTTCACGTCGGCGGCATTTCGAGCCCATGGCTACGGTATCCCGACGATCGGATGGGGGTCCGATATCTTGTCGTTGACCCCGGCCGACACAGAAGCCTTCTTCAAAACCCACTATGGCCCGAATCGCGCTACCATTGCCTTAGTCGGCGATATCAACCCCAGAGAAGTCATTGCCTTGATGGAACACACGTTTGGAAAAATTCCAGCCGCGCCGCCGCCCCCGCCCTTGGTGACGGTTGAACCAGAGCAGCGAGGTGAGCGTCGAGTTGAGGTTGAATTTGATGCAGAGCCGGCCATCATTATCGGGTACCACAAGCCGACCTTAGGACATCCCGATGACGATGTCTTCGACGTCGTCGATGCGATCCTGAGCGAAGGACTCACCTCTCGCCTCCATCAGAAGCTGGTCCGTGACAAACGTCTGGCGGCTTCAGTTGGGTCGGATGCAAGTCATCCGGGAGCCCGAGCCCCCAATCTGTTTCTCGTCACCGCCACACCCTTGGCTCCCCATACGACCGCCGAAGTCGAAGCGGCAATCTATGAAGAAATCGAGCGGCTGAAGCGAGAGCCTGTCTCCGCGAAGGAACTGGAGAAGGTAATCAATAATCTGGATGCGGATTTGGTACGGGGTCTACGATCGAACAGCGGGTTGGCTTCCCAGCTGGCGCTGTACCAGGCGTTGGCCGGCGATTGGCAATATATCCTAACCTCGCGGAATAAGGTCGCGGCTGTGACACCTGCCGACGTGCAGCGAGTCGCCACGCAGTACTTCACTAAGTCGAATCGGACCGTTGCCGTCTTGGTGAAGAAAGGCAGCGCAAATGCAGTGGCGGCAGCGCCGGTCAGTGGGGTGTCGCGATGATGAAGATGAAGCGTGAAGCGTCGATTATGAGGCAAGTAGAAATGGTCGTGGGTCTGCTGGCGGTCCTGCTGGTTTCGGCTCTCACGGCCTATGCGGGGGAGGGCATGGTCGAGGATCCGAGAACCATGTCGTTTGAGCCCGTTGAGTTCTCACCGCCTGAACCGGAACGAATCGTCTTAGACAATGGGTTGGTGGTCTATTTACTGGAAGACCATGAATTACCCATCGTCACGATCACCGCCACGATGCGGACAGGTGGGTGGCTCGATCCGGCGGATAAAGTCGGGTTGGCCGCGATGACCGGCGCGGTGATGCGGACCGGTGGCGGAGGTGGATTGTCGGCCGAGCAAGTCGATGCGGAATTGGAACAGTTTGCGGGCGATATTCATATTGGGATAGGACGCCAGTCGGGGTCGGCGTCTCTCGATGTGTTGCGTAAAGACCTGAATCGAGGGTTGGAGATTTTTGCCGGTCTCATTCGGTCGCCGGCCTTTGAGCCCGCTCGTCTGGAGTTGGCCAAGTTGCAGGCGCTCGACGGGATCCGCCGTCGACAGGATAGCCCTGGGTCCATCGTCAGCCGTGAATTTTCTAAAGCGCTCTACGGTGGCGACCACCCGTCGGCTCGGGAAACTTCCGTCGCTTCCATCACACGGCTCACGAGACAGGATCTTGTCGCCTTCCATCGGAATACGATTCATCCGAACGGGATGCTGCTTGGGGTGACCGGCGACTTCACGAAAGACGAGATGCTCGCCTCCCTCAGGAAGGTCTTTGGAGATTGGCAGAAAGGCACGGTGCCCGAGCTGAAGATTCCCGACGTGCCGGAACCAGACCTAGCTCAATCTGCGGTGAGGTTCATCAATAAAGATACGTCGCAGACGCATCTCCGAGTCGGGCATCTCTCGATCAAGGAAAGCGATCCCGACTATGTCGCCCTGGCCATCGCAAACGACATCTTGGGGGGGAGTTCGTTCCGGAGCCGCTTGTTCAACGACGTGCGGACCAAACGTGGGCTGGCTTATTCCGTTGGCAGTCGGCTCCTGACGGGGATGCACGATCAAGGGGTGTGGATGATGCGGGCCGAAACCAAGCTCACTTCCACGCAGGATGTGATTGAGCGGTTCGTCGCCAACATGGAGCGTATGCGCCAGGAGCCGGTGACCGACGCCGAACTGGCCGAAGCGAAAGAGGCATATGTGAACTCGTTCGTCTTTTCCTTTGCGAGCCCGTCGGCCATCGTCAGTCGCTTGATGGAACTGGAGTATGATGGACTTCCGAAAGACTTTCTCCAGCAGTTGCGAACGCAAGTGATCCAACTGACCAAGGATGATGTCCTGGCCGCGGCGAAAAAGCATTTACATCCCGATCGATTGAAAATCATCGCGGTCGGATCTGGAGACGCGTTGACCAAAGCACTGTCAACATTCGGAGAAGTGAAAGAAATCAAGCTCAGTCCGGAAGGATAACAAGGGGTGCGTACTAGGTAGGCATGGTTGATTTATGCCGTTAGAAGACGATTTTTGCGATATTCTGAAGAAGGCGCGTATCGGCCGGGGGCTCTCGGTCGGCGACGTAGCAAGAGTGACGGGTTTGCCGGGCAGCGATATCACCGCCTTGGAACGGGGCGATCAACCGAGAGATCGTGCGGAGGTGCGCGCGCTGGCGAATGCCTTGGCCCTACGTGGTGACTCACTTGAACAGATCGCGATCGAGAAGTGGGAGCCGGTGGCGCAACGCATGCCGCTGTGGATTGAAATGGTTCAGGGGTCAATCGGCGGGTATGGGGTGCAGGGCTATATCATCCATGACGAGGGGGACGCTCTTTTGGTAGATACGGCCTATAACCCGTCCGCGATGTTGGATCAGCTCCGTCGGCGGGGACTTCGCTTGATTGGTATTTGTTTGACTCATGGACACGCGGACCATGCGGACGGGATCGAGCAGATCCTGGGCCATCGCGAGGTTCCTGTGTATCTCGGCCCTGAAGATGAAGAGTTGCTGAGTTGGCGGCCTCGAACAGACTTGCTGGTAAAGCCGACCGACGGAATGACCATACAGGTCGGACATCGCAAGGTCCAATGCATGACGACGCCAGGGCATACTCCGGGCGGCATCTGCTATCGCATAGATGACGAGCAGTTGCCGGTCTGCTTTGTCGGGGATACCCTCTTTGCTGGGTCGATCGGTCGGTCGAATCCTAAGGAGCTGTACGGGACCCATCTCAACTCCGTTCGCGACTGTCTACTGACGCTCTCTCCGGACTACCGTCTCTTTCCGGGGCATGGCCCTGCCACGACGGTGGAGGAGGAGCTTGATCACAACCCATTTGCGGTGACTCACTGAGCAGGATGTTATGAATGGGCTGGGTTGGCAGGAACAGCGAGGGCTCGATCGTGATGCCGTATATGGGACGAGAGACGTCACGGCTCCACAGACGATCGACCAGGCCGAGATAGAAGAAGAGCACGAGCCATCGTTTTTTTCGAAATGGACGTTGCCCCTCGTCTTGTTTCTTCTGACGGTGTTTACCACATTATGGGCAGGGGCCTATCAAGCCTACACCGGGCCGGTGCGTGGCCCGCTGAATTTTCTCCTTGCGTCACCTGAAACGCTCTGGAAAGGAATCCCATTCGCCGGGGCCTTGCTCTTTATCCTCACCACGCACGAACTGGGTCATTATCTCCTGTCAAAAATTCACCGAGTGCCGGCGTCGCTCCCGCTGTTCATTCCCGGGCCGCCTCATTTCATCGGCACGTTCGGCGCGATCATCCGCATGCGCGGGCCGATCTTAAGCCGTCGCGCGTTGTTCGACATCGGCGTCGCCGGGCCCTTGGCAGGCTTCGTGGTTGCCGTTGTCATGTTGATCGTCGGACTCAGCCTGTCCACGGTGGTGGATCGATCGGCGACGTTCGGCTTGCACCTCGGCGAACCCTTGCTGCTCCAATTCATGTCGTGGTTGGTCATCGGACCGATCGCGCCGGAGGCCGATGTCGTGCTCCACCCGATCGGCTTTGCCGCCTGGTTCGGGCTCTTCGTAACCTCGCTCAATCTCCTACCTATCGGTCAGCTCGACGGCGGCCATGTCGCCTATGCCCTGTGGGGATCGCGACAGCGGACGATGGCGCTCACCATCTTGCCGGTCTTATTGATGCTGGGATTCTTCGGCTGGGCTGGCTGGTTTCTCTGGGCCTTCATGGCGGGGTTGTTTGGCGTCGGCCATCCCCCCGTCATGGATCCTGATGCTCCGCTCGGCCGCAACCGGACAATCGTCGGTTGGATCGCCCTGGCCGTGTTTGTCATTACCTTCGCGCCGGTTCCGTTTTCCTTCCACTAATAGAATGTAAGAAATTTCGTTTGCGGTCTACCCATGAGCCGCGACGGTTGTAGTCTTCGTGCACAGGACACGGTGTGATCCCATGGCACCTCAGTATTGTCCGGCCCTACGGCGGGCATCAGCGAAGTCACCATTCAGGAGTCTGTGCGGACCCAAGGTGGGCAGGAGCTCTTCGGTTGTCTGGGACAAGAGGCCGTCCTATTGCTGTCTACCGTGACGAAACAGGTGGATGGCGTAGATCAGTCTCTGCGCCGCCGCCAGGCGGCCAAGCCCGCCAAGCCGGAGCCCAGCAAGAGCAACGACGCTGGTTCAGGAACTGCTCCTACCGGAGCTGCGCTGACCGTCCCGCCGGTAACAATCCAAGCATTCCTCAGGGAGGTGCAGGCAGCAGTAACACAGGTGCCTAGCCCGGAGGGGGGGCCAGTGAAGAGTGCAAAAGTCCCACCGGCATTTGTGAAACTACCCGCGATCGTTTGAAATACTAAGACCGGTGCGCCCGGCGTCAATGCATTAGTCGCCACTAACCGCCCATTAAAGCTATTAAAGGGAGCGGCGAAGGTCGCGGCGAGGGTCATAGTGCTGCCACCACTCGTCGAAATATTCACGCTGCTGAAGCAACTGATGTCACAAAAACGGGAATTGGTAGACCTCGCAGTTAGATCGACGTCAAACACGAATGATCCACTGAATGTTTGCGTCAGCGGACTTTGCAGATCCTGAAGCGACCCGTTTACAGTCCACGTAACCGGAATGGCGTGGGCAGTTCCACTTGAAGCCGCAGCGAGGGCTACGCCGAGGATGAGGGAACGTATGGTATGGGCAAATTTCATGGCGACTCCTGTTAGAAAACCTATTTTAATTTCTAACTGGAGAAGCAATTCATCTGCCAATGTGTAAGTAGTTGTTATCTCAGGTGATCAATCTCTTGATTTCAGAACAACTGTGAAGAATATTTACAGTGTTCAGCGGCTACAAGTGGTGACTAGTAATGGTCCTAGACACGCATGTACCTGAAATATTGGCACGTTGTATGCGATTCTAGGCGGTAGGTATGGACTGTAAAAATAAATTACAGTGATAACGGGTTCTTTACACCTGATCCATGTCGAAGTCAGGAAGAATCAACAGGAGCACAGACACCCAGCTCGCAGACTACCCGACAGCCCGGCGATGAAGGTGACCGGGGTTATGGGATCGGATACCTTTACAGGCCCCAAATCCTGCTCGTACCTTGCTCTCTATGGTTTGGTGTTCAGCCGTTGGAGGAATGCCGTGACCAAGATGACCTCGACCGATCGGATGTGGTGAAGGCTCAGGAGATCGTCATCTCCGCTGACAAGCCAGCGTACTCCACCCGTCGCCGCACAGGTGGTGAATTTGGCATCGTCCGGATCGCGCACCTCTGGGACAGTTACTCAAGGCCTTTAACTGATAGCTCTTTCCAGCCACTCCGGCTGTCTTCCCTGTCAATACTGCAGCACATTCGCCGACGAAACGGTATTTTCCCGCTGATCGATGCAGCATTCTTGGGATTTTCTTGTCCGAATCATCCCTCGATCCTAGAGTGGGTACATGATCGCCAGCGAGATACCGATGACTCATTGTCCGAAATGCCGAGCGGAACGGCTTGAAGAGGTAACGGAGTGTGTACGTTGCGGGATCATCTTTGCCAAGTACCGGCCAGGTTCGGAGAGAGTTCCAGTCTCACCGCTTTCGTCGTCGGGTGCGCAGTCCCGGTGGCGCGTGACAGCCAAGCAGTGGCTGATTGAGTCGGATACCACGACCGAATCTATGACCTTTTACGGCCGGGCTGTTGTGTTCGTAGCCATGGTCTGGTGGGGGTGGGCATTTATCACCACACCGCTCGAGACGAACTACATCGGCGAGTCATTCCTGCATTTGATCAATCTGCCTTTTCATGAGGCCGGCCATGTGATCTTCATTCCGTTCGGTCGTTTCATGGCGATTCTTGGAGGAACGCTGGGTCAGATTCTCATGCCGATGATCTGTCTCGGTACATTCCTGATCAAGACGCGTGATCCATTCGGCGCTTCGGTGGCCTTGTGGTGGACAGCGGAAAGTCTGATGGACATTGCCCCGTACATCAACGATGCGCGGGCGCTCGACCTCATGCTCATCGGTGGCGTAACCGGGAAAGAAACCGATGGACACGACTGGAATAATATTCTCACCATGCTTGGATGGTTGGAATTCGACCATCGTCTGGCGCATCTTACCTACAACTTCGGAATAGCGTTGATGCTCATATCCCTCACCTGGGGAGGCTGGCTTCTGCTGTGCCACTATCGCCGGCTATCCACCTAGAGTATCTCACGTCCACTGCCTCCATACCTTTCCTCTTTCCAGGTTGATTTTAATATCTTCATGATGATGCACCCGATTATTTTGACACCGTTTTTATGGCGAAGGAACTAGACTGCTTGCCTAAGGAAGGACGTGCCCCATGGATATTGTCTTTGTTCCGCTGGCGGTAGGTTTTTTTATCCTCTCCGGATGGCTGATGTTTGGTTTGGATCGCCTGTAAGGGAGGTTACAGATGAGCGCGATGTACGTGCTGTGTGGAATTGTGTCGGTGGGGCTTCTGACCTATCTCATGATTGCGTTGCTGAAGGCGGAGTGGTTCTGATGACTACGAATGGAATATTTCAAGTGCTCATGTTCTTCGTCGTGCTGCTGGCACTTGTCAAACCGCTAGGCTGGTACATGGCGAGAGTGTATGAAGGCAAATCCTGTGGCCTGGATCGTCTCCTTGGCTCTGTTGAACGAGCTATGTATCGACTCTCCGGCGCTCGACCAACTGATGAGATGGACTGGAAACGCTATGGGACGGCGATGCTGCTCTTTAATGCAGCGGGGTTCTTCTTTCTCTATGGCTTTCAGCGGCTGCAAAGCCTTTTGCCCTTTAACCCGGCCAATCTTGGTGGGGTCGAACCCGACATGGCCTTCAACACGGCTGCGAGCTTTTCGACCAACACCAACTGGCAGGCGTATGGCGGAGAGAGCACGCTCAGTTACTTGACACAAATGCTCGGCCTGACCGTGCAGAACTTCGTCTCCGCCGCGACGGGAATGGCGGTGCTCGTTGCCTTGATCCGGGGATTGAGCCGCAGCACGTCAACGACGCTTGGAAACTTTTGGAGCGATCTGGTCCGGAGCACACTCTATATTCTGCTGCCACTGGCTCTGCTCTTATCCCTGCTATTGGTGTCCCAGGGTGTCGTCCAGACCTTGAGTCCTTCTCAGACGGCGACGCTGCTGCAGCCGGTCAGTTACGACAAGTCTGTGACCGATCCGAGCGGCCAGGTAGTGCTCGATGAACAGGGGAAGCCAAAGACCGAGCCTGCCACGGCAATGGAGCAGGTCTTGGCAGTGGGACCAGCTGCATCCCAGATCGCCATCAAGCAACTCGGCACGAACGGCGGAGGATTCTTCAACGTCAATTCCTCCCATCCCTTCGAGAACGCCACACCGTTCTCCAATTTTCTGGAAATCTTGGCAATTCTTCTGATCCCGGCCGCGCTTTGCTATACGTTCGGCAAAATGGTCGGGGATACCCGTCAAGGTTGGGTCATTCTCGCTGCCATGACCATACTGCTCCTTTGTTTTGTTCCTCTCGGGCTATGGGCCGAACAAAGCGGCAATCCGTTGCTTTACGATATCGGTGTGGATCAGCGGTCTCAAACTGGCCAAGCCGGCGGCAATATGGAGGGGAAAGAGACACGATTGGGAATTACCGACTCAGTCCTGTGGTCCGCCGTGACGACCGCTGCTTCCAATGGCTCGGTGAACTCGATGCACGATTCGTATACCCCATTGGGCGGACTCGTGCCGCTGTTCCTCATGCAATTCGGCGAAGTGGTGTTCGGCGGAGTCGGGTCGGGGCTGTACGGCATGATCGTTTTCGCCATCATCGCCGTGTTCGTTGCGGGATTAATGGTCGGACGGACACCGGAATACTTGGGGAAGAAGATCGAGCCCTATGAGATGAAGATGGCCGCGCTCCTCATTCTTATCATGCCGATCGTCGTCTTGGATTTCACCGCCCTTGCGATCAGCACTGAGACAGGTCGGTTGTCTCTTTTGAATCCTGGTCCTCATGGGTTCAGTGAGGTCCTCTATGCCTACACGTCTCAGGGCAACAACAACGGCAGCGCGTTCGCCGGGCTCAACGTCAATACGCCATTTTACAATCTGACAGGCGGCCTCGCGATGTTGATATCCCGCTTCTGGTTGGCGATTCCAACTCTGGCGCTCGCAGGCGCCCTGGCTCGCAAGAAACTGGTGCCGGCCGGCCCCGGAACCTTGCCGACCCATACCCCGCTGTTCGTGGTGCTCTTGATCGGCGTGGTGATGATGGTCGGAGCACTCACGTTCCTTCCGACCCTGGCCTTGGGGCCGATCGCCGAGGAACTGATGATGAGAGAGTAATAGTGAGGAGTCACACCAGATGAGCATGCCGACAAAAGCACACAAGTCTCAATCTCTTTTCGACCTCGCAGTCGTGCGCCTTGCGTGGCGCGACGCTGTCGTCAAGCTCGACCCGCGTCATCAAGCCAAGAGTCCGGTCATGTTTGTGGTGTGGGTCGGAAGTGTCTTGACGACGTTTCTGTTGCTGCAGGCGATGGCCGGAGCAGGCGAGGCGCCGACTTGGTTCATTTTTTCCATCGCTCTCTGGCTCTGGTTCACCGTCCTGTTTGCCAACTTTGCGGAGGCCATGGCGGAAGGTCGGGGCAAGGCCCAAGCTGATTCACTTCGGCGCACGCGCCGAGAGCTCACGGCCAAGAAGCTCGGTACGGTCGATCCGGAAAGCGAACACTATGCCGTGTGGAACCGACAGTTCCAGCAGCGCGATACGTTCAGCGTGGTGTCGGCGAATCAGCTCACGAGAGGGGATGTAGTGCTCGTCGAGGCGGGAGACTTCATTCCCGCCGACGGCGAGGTCGTGGAAGGCGTCGCGTCCGTGAACGAGAGTGCCATTACGGGCGAGAGTGCGCCCGTCATTCGAGAAAGCGGCGGCGATCGTAGTGCCGTCACGGGCGGCACTAAAGTATTGTCGGACTGGCTGATCATTCGCATCACGGCCAGTTCGGGAGAAAGCTTCCTCGACAAGATGATCGCCATGGTGGAGGGAGCCAAACGGCAGAAATCGCCGAATGAAATCGCCCTTACTATTCTGCTCGCAGCGCTCACCATCATCTTTCTCTTGGCCACGGTGACCCTGTTGCCGTTCTCTCTCTACAGCGTGCAGGCCACGGGGCAGGGGACGCCGGTGACCGTTACCGTGTTAGTGGCACTCTTGGTATGCCTGATCCCGACCACCATCGGGGCCCTCCTCTCGGCCATCGGGATTGCCGGCATGGACCGCATGGTGCAAGCCAACGTCATCGCGATGTCGGGAAAAGCCGTTGAAGCGGCGGGGGACGTGGATGTCCTGCTGCTGGATAAGACCGGCACCATCACGCTGGGAAACCGTCAGGCGACCGCCTTCCTTCCGGCGGAAGGAGTCGATACCCAGACGCTGGCCGACGCGGCCCAACTCTCATCGTTGGCGGACGAGACGCCGGAGGGCCGCAGTATCGTCGTGTTGGCCAAGGAGAAGTATGGGTTACGTGCGCGAGACATCCGTGAGATGGGCGCCACATTTATTCCCTTCACGGCCCAGACGAGGATGAGCGGGATCAATCTCGACGGACGGCAGATCCGCAAGGGATCGGCGGATGCCGTTGAGGAGTACGTCATGTCACAGGGAGGAATCTTTTCTCTGGGTGTCCGACGGAATGTCGAGACGATTGCGAAGCAAGGAGGAACGCCACTCGTGGTTGCTGAGAAAACGGAGGTGCTCGGAGTCATCGCGCTCCAGGACATCGTCAAGGGCGGGATCAAGGAGCGGTTCGGTGAGCTGCGCCGGATGGGCATTAAGACGGTCATGATCACCGGGGACAACCCACAAACAGCGGCAGCTGTGGCGGCGGAGGCCGGGGTGGATGATTTTCTGGCGCAAGCCACGCCGGAGGCCAAGCTCAAGTTGATCCGCGATCTTCAATCCGACGGCCGCCTTGTGGCCATGACCGGGGATGGAACAAACGACGCACCGGCCCTGGCGCAGGCCGATGTGGCGGTCGCCATGAATACAGGAACGCAAGCGGCCAAGGAGGCCGGCAATTTGGTCGATCTGGACTCCAACCCGACCAAGCTCATTGAAATCGTAGAAATCGGCAAACAGTTGCTCATGACTCGGGGCGCGTTGACGACGTTCAGTATCGCCAACGATGTGGCCAAATACTTCGCCATCATTCCCGCGGCTTTCGCCACGACCTATCCGGTGCTCAATACCTTGAACGTGATGCAGTTGGCCACTCCCCAAAGCGCGGTCCTCTCCGCAGTTATTTTCAACGCCCTCATCATCATCGTGCTCATTCCGCTTGCCTTAAGAGGAATTCAGTATCGCGCAATCGGCGCCGGGCCGCTGTTACGCCGTCATTTGCTGATCTATGGATTGGGTGGCATGCTCGTGCCATTCATCGGCATCAAGCTGATCGACATGATTTTGGTAGCCTTGCATCTTGTGTAAGCCGGGTGACGATTAGGTGGCGAGGAAACGGGAGAGAGCTATGAAAGACGAAATCAGGCCGGCCCTAACTATGCTGCTCATTCTGACTGTGCTGACCGGTCTCATTTATCCTCTGACGGTGACTGGCCTGGCTCAGCTGTTTTTCCCGGACCAAGCGAACGGCAGCTTGATCGTGCGCGAAGGGAAGGTGATCGGGTCCGAGTTGATCGGACAGCATTTTGACAAACCGGAGTATTTCTGGAGCCGACCGTCGGCGACCTCGCGCTTTCCCTACAACGCCGCTGCGTCGGGCGGGTCAAACCTTGGCCCCACCAACCCGGCGTTGATCGAGGCCGTCAACGCGAGAGTGGCCGCCTTGCGAGCCGCAGATCCGGGCAACGACTCGCCTATACCGGTCGACCTGGTTACCGCTTCGGGCAGCGGGCTGGACCCCCACATCAGCCCGGCTGCCGCGCTGTACCAAGTGAAGCGCGTGGCCCGTGCACGGGGAATGAATGAAGCTGTGGTGCGTGAGCTCGTGGCCCGGTCCACCCAGGGTCGCCAGCTCGGCTTGTTGGGAGAACCGCGAGTCAATGTCCTTCTGCTGAATCTGGCTCTGGACGAGGCGCGTTAGCCTTCGAGCGTCACGGTTTGGGGATTATGTGGCGAGAGGTGTCGGTTAAGGGATATCCCCTGCCCTAGGACTATCAGTCGTATCGTTGACGCCTCTCTGGGCCTCCCCTAGAATTTAGACGCCAATCATGTGGCCGCATTCGATATTGTGCGGGGAGACAGTCCGATGAGCCTGGAACGACCGGATCCCGACATGCTGCTCAAGCGTGTGCAGACCGAAGAAGCCCGTCGGGTGGAAGGCAAATTCAAGGTCTTTTTTGGCGCCAATCCCGGCGTAGGGAAAACCTATGCCATGCTGGAGGCGGCGCACGAGCAACGGCGCGACGGTGTGGAGGTCCTCATTGGTGTCGTAGAGACCCATGGCCGCGCAGAGACCGAGGCGTTGGTGGATGGGCTTGAGGTCCTTCCTCGCCGCACCGTCGACTACCGTGGCGCAACGCTGCTAGAGTTTGATCTCGATGCGGCCCTCTCGCGACGCCCCACCATCATCCTCATCGACGAACTGGCTCACAGCAACGCGCCGGGCCTGCGCCATGCCAAACGGTGGCAGGATGTTCAGGAATTGCTCAAAGCCGGCATCACCGTTTATACCACGGTAAACGTACAGCACTTGGAAAGCTTGAACGATGTGGTTGCACAGATCACCGGCGTGCGGGTTCGTGAAACCGTACCGGACTCCGTGCTTGAACGGGCGGATGACGTGGAGTTGATCGATCTTCCACCCGACGACCTGCTTCAACGGCTCAAAGATGGCAAGGTCTATGTCCCCGAGCAGATTCAGCATGCGATTCAACATTTCTTTTCGAAAGGCAATCTGATCGCGCTTCGAGAACTCGCTCTGCGCCGCACCGCCGAGCGGGTCGACCAGCAGATGGAGGTCTATCGACGTGACCATGCGGTCGTGAGAACGTGGCCGGCGGCCGAAACCATTATGGTGTGCGTCAATATGAAATCACGCGGCCCTCGCCTGATCAGGGCCGCCCGACAGATGGCCGCCGACCTTCATGCCAAATGGATTGCCGTCTATGTACAGATCCCTCTGCATCTTCGCTTACCGCAAGCGGCACGAGATTGCTTGGTACAAACACTGCGGTTGGCGGAGCAACTGGGCGCTGAAACGGTCACGTTAACGGGAGAGAACGTAGCCCAGGAGCTCTTGAATTACGCACGGAGCCGGAACGCCACCAAGATTATCGTCGGAAAACCGGTGCGGGCTCTCTGGAGGGAGTGGATCTTTGGCTCCGTGGTCTCGGACCTTGTTCATCAGAGCGGTGAGATCGATATTTATGTCATTACGGGAACGGGCGGTGAAAGACAACCGGCGGTACGACGCACTCCTCAGAGCGCCGGTGATGTCTCAGGATATGCCTACGGCGTGGCAGGGGTGTTGATTGCGACGGTGATCGACTGGTTAATGTTTCCGTATTTCGCGGCCGCGAACCTGATCATGGTCTATCTCATCGCCGTGATCGGCGTCGCGATTCGCTGCGGCCGTGGATCATCGGTGTTCGCTTCAGTCCTGAGTGTGGCGGCGTTCGATTTCTTCTTCGTGCCCCCTTACTTTACCTTTGCAGTTTCTGACGCCCAATATCTCCTCACATTCGGCGTGATGCTCGTGGTCGCCCTGGTCATCAGCAACCTTGCCGTGCGTCTCCACCAGCAAGCCGAGCTCGCCCGTTATCGAGAGCGACGGACGGGAGTGCTCTACGCTATGAGTCGAGATCTCGCCACTCATCGAGGAACAGGAATGTTGGCCCAGCTCGCGGCCAAACATCTTCGTGATGTGTTCGACGCACATGTGGCCATATTTCTCGCGGATGCCGACAAACGGGTGCAATTGCAGCGGGGAGAGCTCCTGTTTTTTGAATTAAATCCCAATGAGTCGGGTGTTGCGCAATGGGTGTACGACCACCATGAGCGAGCAGGACTTGGAACCGATACACTGCCGGGAGCCAGTGCCCTGTATCTGCCGTTGGTGGCTTCATCCGGCGCGATCGGTGTCGTGGCGGTGCAGACGAAAGACCCCGCGCTGTTGCTCGATCCAGATCATCTGCATTTGTTGGAGTCCCTGGTGAATCAAGTGGCCTTGGCCATTGAAAGGACTCGGTTATCGGACGAGGCTCAGCAAGCGCACGTGGAGGCAGAAGCCGAGCGGATGCGCAGTACCATTCTGAGTTCGGTCTCTCACGACCTACGAACTCCGCTTGCGACTATCAGCGGTGCCGCCAGCAGCTTGGCGGAAGGGCGGGAGGAGCTCAATGCCGCTGCTCGGCGTGATCTCGCTCGATCCATCTATCGAGAGGCTGATCGTCTTGATCGATTGCTCAAGAACCTCCTTGATATGATGCGGCTCGAAGCCGGAGCCGTACGACTCAATAGAGAGTGGCACTCCCTGGATGAGATCATCGGTGCAGCCCTGGCCAGGCTGGAAGGACGGTTGGACGGGCATGCGGTCAGTACGGCGTTTCCGACCGACCTGCCGTTGGTATTTGTTGATGGAGTGCTCCTGGAACAAGTCGTGATTAATCTGGTTGAAAACGCTGTAAAGTATACACCTCCGAGAAGTACGATTGATCTGTCTGCGTCGGTCAGCGATCGCGAAGTCGTCGTCGAGGTGGCCGATCATGGATCGGGAATCCCCCCCGGAGAGGAGTCTCGTATTTTTGACAAGTTCTATCGTGGCAAATCTGCACGAGAAGGAGGCGTCGGACTGGGGCTGACGATTTGCCGTGGAATCGTTGAAGCACATAGCGGGCGTATTTGGGTGGAGAATCGGCCGGGAGGCGGTGCTCTTTTTAAGTTCACCATTCCGTTATCGGAGAAGCAGCCGGACGTCGAAATAGAGCAGGCACAGGTTTGATGAGCCGACCGGTTTATCCGAATGTGGTAGCCCAGTCCAGGAAATCTCATGTCACAGGAAGCCGCGATCCTCTTGATCGAGGACGAGCCAGAAATCCGACGTTTTCTCAGGACGACCTTGCCTGCACATGGTTTTCGACTCTACGAAGCCATGACGGGCAAAGATGGACTCGCAGAAGCGAAAGCAAGAAATCCGGATCTCATCCTGCTTGACTTGGGACTCCCTGACCTCGAGGGAAACGAGGTGATCCGCCAGATAAGGGAATGGACCACAACGCCTATTCTGATACTGTCTGCTCGTGACCAGGAGCATGCAAAAGTCGCGGCGCTCGATCTCGGCGCCGACGACTACGTCACGAAGCCGTTCGGAGTGAATGAGCTTCTCGCACGGATACGAACCGCGCTTCGTCATGCAACCCGAACAAGTGAAAGCGCCGAATCCGTGTTTGTCCTCGGCGATCTCAAGGTAGATCTCGGGCGGCGACAAGTGTTTGATGCCGGGAAGGAAATCCATCTGACGCCGATCGAATATAAGCTGCTCACCACGCTGATCAGGTACGCCGGGAAAGTGCTGACTCATCGCCAGCTGCTCAAGGAAGTCTGGGGGCCCCTCCATGTGGAGGAAGGACACTACCTACGGGTCTATATGCGTCAGTTGAGGAACAAACTAGAGAAAACCCCAGCTCATCCCCGCTATTTTTTGACGGAGCTGGGAGTCGGATATCGACTCCGCGCAGAATAACTTACCTCTTCTACCTTTGCGCTCCTTGTCCATTCATTCCTTCGGTTTTTATCCCGTTTTGATATTTGACGAAGTATAGTTGGTAAGCTGGGACGCGAAGTTATGCACTGCAAATCAAGAGAGCACTCAAGTTAAGAAGGTCCTACATATTTGTTCATGATCGCCACGAAGATGATTAATCATTGCTACAAACGGTGCGCTCGGGTCAGTTTGTTGTTGATCTTAGGGAGCGTATTTGCAACGGTGCCCATCTGTTTGGCCCAAGACCTGAGTCAGCGGTCGGAAGAGAACTCGATATCTGTTTCTGGCTCGTCACGCCTCACGGACTCTGTCGCACCTGTCTGGCACTACGGAGCCTATGTGGATGTCGGCTATATCGGGAATTTTAACTTTCCCGATAACCACCTCTGGCGCCACCGCGCCACGGCTTCTCACCATAACGAGTTATCTCCTAACATGGGGCTGGCCTATCTGCGGAAGGATGCCGGCATGTCCTCACGCTGGGGCATGGAGCTGGGATTCCAAGGAGGGCGGGATACGGAGGGATTTGCTTTTTTACCGGGTGAACGAAAGGTCGATGGTTCAGATGTATTGCGGCACCTTCATCGCGCAAATATGTCCTATCTTGCGCCGGTTGGAAGGGGACTGATGGTGACGGCAGGTTTGTTTAACAGCCTGATAGGGTATGAATCGCTCTATGCCAGAGACAATGCCAACTACACCCGTTCTTGGATCGCCGACAATAGCCCCTATATGATGTTGGGTGTGAACGTTCAGTATCCGTTGAGTGAGGAGTTCACGGTCGCTGCATTTGTCGTGAATAGCTATTACCATTTGGCCCGTCCGAACGATCTTCCGAGCTATGGAGGGCGATGGATATGGAAGGCCACACCACAGCTCACCCTGACACAAGCCCTCTATGGGGGGCCGGACCAGACAGACACTTCTTTCGAGTTTTGGCGTCTCTATGGGAATCACATTGTGGAATGGAAAGGGGATGATGTGACGGTCGCCGCTTCGTTCGATATTGGGACGGAAAACATCGCCGACCAGCCTGGGAGCCCACGGGCTTTTGTCATGGGCGGCAATATGGTGGTGAGATGGCAGATTGCCAGTCCGTGGGCTCTGGCGGTTCGCCCTGAGTTTTATTGGGATCGGAATGGCCGGTGGACCGGTGCAGAGCAGTTTGTGAAGGCGATCACTTCGACGATCGAGTACAAGCTTCCATACAAGTGGACGAATACGCTCGTGCGGGTTGAACACCGCTACGATGAATCAACCGGAGTTGGAGGAGGGTTTTTCAAGAACGGCCAGATCCGACCCGGTGTTGACGGCCTGACTCCTGGTCAGCATTTGCTTTTGTTGGGGTTACTTGTGAACTTTGACTCACCGTAACTGGGAAGGAAGAGACGAAGACTCTTGCATCCAGAGTGGGAGTTGCTTGACGATGCGTGTGCTGAGCGCTTGGATGGCATGCTCCTTCGCCTTCTGGAGGGCGGCGCTATCTTCAACGAACACGGCTGATCCAACTACCTTCGAAACACCTTCGGCTGTCTGGATGGGAGCGTGCCAGTCGGAGCGCACCGCCCACAAGCTACCTGTAGCCATGACGAGGGCAGCGCTTTCAGTACCTGGCGCGAGATAGGATCCGATCAACGTGGGGTACAGCCAGGCATAGCGGTTGTTGTACCGATCGATGGTACCAGCCGCACTGACGACTAGGACCGCATCCGCTCCATAGCGGGCGCCGGTTTTCCTGATTCCATCAGTGTCGTCTGCCTGAACGGTCGAATCCATGAGCTCAAAGATGTCTGCGAGTATTCCCTGATTTCGTAAGGAGGACAGGCCCTGGAGAAGTTGTTCCCGATCCACGCTGAGCCACTCGACTTTTCTCAGAGCCCGATGGGTTGGGAATTCGTGAATCGCGAAAAAGATTCCGAGGCGAATCGGCGGGGAGAGGGTAGAGTTCTGGGTTGATGGGTCGCGATCCCCGCCATCTGAGGAAGAGGTGATGTGGAGGACTTCGGTCATGGCGGATCGATCGAATCCCTGGCTGCCGGAACAGCCGGCCAAAAGCGCCACTGCCAGTCCGAAGGCGATCCTGAAAGGTTGTTGCATCATCTTCGAGATCTAAAAGCCGCTTCCACCGCCGCCGCCGAATCCTCCGCCGGAAGATCCTCCGGACGACCTACCGCCACTGAAGCCGGACCCGCCTGAACTCCGTGGCGCAGCGGTCATGACCGTACCGGCTGCCGCAGACATCTGCGAGATGTTCCCGACAAAGCGACTCGGCCTGAAGTCGGCGAGGTTGGATCCTTGATACCAGGTGGGTGGCTGGATGTAAATGCCCTCGAAGGCCCGGACCCAATTCTGTTCCACTCCCAACGCCATCGCAAAAGGCAAAAACCTTTCAAACATTTGGGGTGTCTTGATCACTCGTGCAAAGCGATCCGATTCAACACGAGTGAGGAATTCCTCAAACCCGAGCACTTGTTCAAGCACGCGGGTGCCTCGCATCGTTCGAGCCGGCATGAACCATCCGAATCCTACAATGATGAGTCCCGACAACAGCCCTGCCGCAAGACCGGTCTGGAGTGCGATGCCATAATGTTTCTGGAGGATTGCAGCCCAGTAGATCGACGTGATGGTCATGGCAATGCCGATGGCCACATAGATGAATCTGACGCGATCCGGGCGAGCCGCATAATATCCCTTCTTTAGAAGTTGGTCCAAGAGGGAGGATTTGATTCCATCTAGGTACATGTAAAAGCGATGTTTAAGATCGGCTAGAGTGACGACGGTTGTGTTCCCGTTTGAAAAGATTCCATTCATGATCGTTCGTTCGTGCGGTCTTAGGTCTGCCCACTCGGTGCTGCCTCTTGTGAGGTGTAGCACAAACGATGTGCTCGACCAGAGGCCGAGGAATTGGGATTCCTGACGTTCCTCTATCCGGAGAAACCCGCGAACAGCGAGGTCCACCAGTGTCGCAGTGATGTCACGCAGATCCGGTGAATTGTCGATGAGCGTCCCAAGTTCTGCAGGAGTCAGCTGTGCTGGCGGTTCATAGGCCACCGTAATGGGGCGGAGATGTGGGTCGCGGCCACGCACGTACCACAGCCGCCACATCAGGCCACAAACAACCATCGGTATGGCCAAGGGCCAGTTGGATCGCAGGAATAGGCCGGCCAGTCGTAGTGTAGTGGGTTCGGCGACGGTTCCCTTGTCCCACCCGACAACCGCGGTGAGCCCCTCGCGAAAGCCGAGTGGCCGTTTCATGTGATAGAGAACTTCGGGGCCGGTGATGCGCACCTCGGCCTCCTGTTCTCTTGCCCCATAGGCCCCGCTGAATGCCAAGGCCTTGACGCCGCTTGCCGCTGCAGGAAGAAGTATCCTGGCTCCTGCCGATTCGATCGGCACGTCCCATTCGTCACCGGTGATATTCCAATAGAGTTCGTCATGTTCCTCGAAGTATTTCAGTCCATTCGATACCCGGTAGGTCAAAACCAGCGTCTTCGTGGTGTTTTGTGCATCCGGCAACCAAACCTTGAAGATTCGATAGTGCCGATCACGAAAGGTCTCGTACTTCAACGGGACATGGTGTTCGTCTGTGACGCCGACCAGGTCCAACAGCAAGGTGTAATTGAAACCCTGTGGTGTTTGGTATTCGACCGGGATATCACGCTTCAACCCGTTCCACGATCCTGTAAATCGAGGGCGAATGGTTTCGGTGATGATGAGGTCTCCGCTCGGAAGGACCTGAATATCGGCATGGAACTGTTCAATGACCATTGTGCGAGCCTGCGCCGGAGCGGGGATGATGACGAGGAGACAGACCGGAAGCAGGATGGTGCTGAGAAGGAGAAGTGAGCGAGGAGTGAGGTTGAACGGATGGAGTCTGGTCACGGGATCAATCAGCGTGTCTGTTCAAAGCTGACTTTCGGTACGGCACGCTCTGCAATATCAGCGACCTCGAAGAACTCACGTGTCCTGAAGTTGAAGAAATGCGCGACCATGTTGGAGGGAAATTCCTGGATCCTCGTATTCAGGTCTCGAACGACCGCGTTGTAGTACCGACGGGCATTTTGCGCAGCTTCTTCAATCTGATTCAGAGAGGCCTGTAGTTGCGTGAAGCTTTCTACAGCGCGCAGTTGCGGATACGCCTCTGCCACGGCGAACAATGATTTGAGCGATTGAGCAAGAATCCCTTCTGCCTCGGCTTTCGTGGAGGGCGTCGTTGCCGACATTGCGCGGTTGCGAGCCGTGAGGACCGCCTCAAGGGTTTGTTTCTCGTGGCCAGCATAGCCTTTCACCGTTTCGACAAGGTTCGGAATCAGGTCATGGCGCCGCTTCAACTGAACATCGATGTCGGACCAGGCGTTTTCGGTCTGAACCTTAAGGCGAACCAGACTGTTATATAACCAGATCACAAAGAGTCCGCCCAAGACCAAGACGGCCACGATGAGCCACGCCATGCGGAGCCTCCGAGTGTACGTGTATTCACGATCGACGAGTGTGAGGCGACTATATCGCTAGGGCGAAGCGCTGTAAAGAAAAGCGGTGATACCAGACAGGTAACGAGGTGGTCCAGGTTACTCGATCAGCGGGAGAATGCGATCCGCCACTGCCTGCACGACGCCTTCCTGTTCGGTCACGACTTGCATTCCTTTGAAGCTTAAGTAGTACCCGCCGTGACTCGGCGCCTGGATCGTCGCATCGACCTGGATGCGATCGCCATCTTCAATGTCGGGGTCTCGGACGAGAGGTCGACCGCAGATACCCAAGACCGCCACCGGAATGGTCGCGTCGTCTTCTTCCAGTCGGAACAGGTATGCGCCGTAACAGTTATCACCATTGGGAACTGTGTAAGGAGCCAGTGGTTGCACATCGCGCGCGGTACCGTGCATCCTGACATGCCGGAGGTGGTAGACTCGTGGTTCCTCGAGTATTTGCTGGATGGCGACCGGGCCTTCCGCGCGCACGAGCAGGGCTCTGTTCCCTATCATCGGTATGATAAGCAGGATAGCCACGAACAGAGCAATGCGCTTGGCTCGCGTCAGCATATGAATGCATTCTATCACCATCTTCATGCGGTCCCACAGTGACTTTTTCTTCCTACGCCTGGCCGCTATAATCCACCGGTCTTTCATCCTTGGAGGAGCATGCAAATGAAGAAAGAACGGAAACTTGAGACATACATTAAGGAATCGAGACCGCAGTTCGAGAATCTTTTAGGCCAGATGGTCGAGGTGCCATCAATCAGTATGGACTCGTCTCGAGCGGGCGATATCCGACATATGGCAGAGTTGGCTGTGCAGTATCTGACTGGGATGGGTGCCCAGGCTCAGATCGTTGAAACCGGCGGGTATCCCTTGGTCTCAGGTGGTTGGATGACGGGGGCTACGTACCCTACCGTCACCATCTACAATCATCTGGATGTGCAGCCTGCTCAAGAGCCGGAATGGAAACGTCCTCCATTTGAGTTTCGGAATAAGCACGGTATCTATCAGGGCCGCGGGGCCACCGACGACAAGGGGCCTGCCCTGACGGCTCTGTTCGGCGCCCGCTATGCCATTGAGCAAGGTGTACCGATCAATATCCGTTTTCTGTGGGAACTTGAAGAAGAGATAGGGAGTCCTCATTTTCGTGTAGGGCTTCGAGACCGTACTGCTGTTCCTAAACCGGACTCAGTGATCATTTCGGACACGATCTGGATTTCCAAAGGTCGGCCTGCCGTGCCATCCGGTCTGCGTGGCTTGCTTGGTGCACGGCTGACCCTCCGAACCGGTGAGAAAGATGCGCACTCGGGTGTGACCGGTGGAGCGGCCAGGAATCCGCTGGCCGAACTGATGGAAGTTGCAAACGCGTGTCTCGATGCGCGAACCGGGAGAGTAAAGATTCCAGGATTTTATGATGATGTGATCGAGCCGACCAAAGACGAGATCAGGAACTTCCTCAAGTCAGGCTTCGAAGTCACGCGTTTCAAAGAAGCGTACGGGTTTCGATCTCTTCGGGTGCAGGATCCTGCCGATATCATGCGGCGGATCTGGGCATCACCAACCTTTGAAATTCATGGCTTAAGCGGAGGCTATCACGGGCAAGGGATCAAGACCGTCGTGCCCGGCTATGCCGAACTCAAGGTCAGCATGCGGCTGGTCCCAAACCAACTGCCCGAACGGATGTTTGCTCGGTTAAAGAAACATGTCGCTAGGGTGAACCCACATGTGAGGGTGGAACGAGAGGGAATGCTCCATCCATTCAGAGGTGATCTCGCGGGGCCCTATGTGGAATGTGTAAAGCGCGCCATCAAGGCAGGATTTGGCAAGGAGCCTGCTTTTGTGCGAGAGGGGGGATCGATCGGTGCGGTTGTGACAATGCAGAACACCTGGAAGGTCCCGATCCTCTTCATGGGCTTAAGCTTGCCGGAACATGGGTATCATGCCCCTAACGAATATTATGACTGGGGCCAAGCGTCCGGCGGAATGAAGGCCTTTGCACAGTACTTCTCAGAACTGGCAAAAATGGGAAACATGAAAAAATAAGGACCGATCTGTGGATAACCTGTTCGCTAGTCACAGTCAGACGGTTCTTGAACAGTGCCTCACAAAAATTGGTTGACCGTGTTGTTTATCATACAGCTCCGAGTCGTAGAGCCCTCGTTGCTAAGTGGGTAACTGGCCATAAGCGACTGTAGATTAAAGAGATGCTAATTCACAAGCATCTCTATTTGGGCATAGATTTTGCTCAAGCCTCATTGAGGATCTGAGACTCCTGCCAACAAGGTTGATTGTGGGTGGGCTCTTGGGTATCCTGGGCCCCTGTATGAAGGCTGAAACGAGTGATGTGGTTGTTGTTATGGTCACGACTTCCAACCAAGATGTGGCGTTGAAGATTGCCGAGCACGTGGTAACGTCTCGTCTAGCGGCCTGTGCGTCGACCATTCCCGCGGTGCGTTCGACCTATTGGTGGGACGGGAAAGTGACGAACGACCAAGAATCGCTCGTGCTGATCAAAACAACCTCCGATAAATATGCTCCTCTTCAGGAAGCAATACTAAAACTTCATTCCTATAAGGTGCCGGAAATAATAGCGATTCCAGTGAGCGATGGGTTTCCTCCGTATCTTGAGTGGGTAAGGGGGGAGACGACCTAGATCACGCGGTCATGCCGTATGGCGAGCATACCATTTTTACGGTTGACCACCAGTAACGAGAATAGGTAATTTATCAGACTGATAATGGCATAGTTCGTTCTCAGTGCGATATGGGGGGCGATGGTTATGGCTCAAACAACTAGTCAAGATGGCGATTCCTATACGATTGTAGTCTTCAGAGGGTCCACTGCTAAACCCCTTCGCTTCAGCTTCTCGAGAAAGCTCCTCCGGCGTTTGCTGGTTTGTATGGGGCTGTTGGTAGTGGCAGATCTCGCTGTGGTTTCTCACTATGTCGTGCGAACCGGAGAAGTCTTGGAGTTGGCCTCGTTCCGTAGTGAGGCAATGAGCGCCCGTGAGCAAACCGCAGCCTTTACTACTGCCATTGATGATTTGAAGAAGCGTATTGGGGCTATGAATGAGGTCAATCAGAGGCTTCGGGTCATGCTGGGAATAGAGCTGCCCAAGTCAGGGGATATGGTGAATGGTCGTGGTGGTGAGGAAGTGCCTCTGCCTGAGGAAGGCGCCACGTCCAATACAAGTGGAAATAACGGGGTGAACCAAGATTCCAGCAGCTCTAAGGAAGCGACGTCGGGGGATAGCCAACGTTCAGCTGGTGATGTTGACCCGTCCAAGAGCAGTGCAGATTCAGTTGCGGCAGTGAAGGAAGGCTTAGGTTGGCTCCAGAGAGCCGCAACCGCACAAGAACGTCTTCTCACAGAATTATCAGAAGCTGCTGAGCAACGCTCGACACGATGGGCTTCGACTCCCTCTATTTGGCCTGTGAAAGGTTGGGTTACGTCGGGATTCGGCCCTCGAATTTCTCCGTTCACCGAAAAGCCTGCCTGGCATGATGGATTGGATATTGGAGCCGCGCCAAACACTCCAGTTCGCGCGCCAGCTCAAGGACGGATTACGTCTACGGGCTATGATCCGAAGCTTGGGAATATGGTCCGCGTAGACCATGGATACGGAGTCGAAACGCTGTATGGGCACCTGGCGAAGGCGGTTGTCAAGGAAGGCCAGCGAGTTGAGCGTGGTGATGTGATCGCGCTGGTTGGAAGTTCAGGGTTGTCTACTGGTCCTCATCTCCATTATATGGTCAAGGTAAATGGTCAAGCGCTGGACCCGACCAAATACATCCTCGAGTAAGCGCGCATTAAATCGAACATCAGCCTAAATGGTCAGAAGAGGTGCGGTATAGCCCTGCGAATGCTAGCTGGCCGCTCATGATCCGCTTGCTCATTGACGTAAACTAACTAGCTGAACCGCAAAGACCACCCATTGACTGACCTCGAGATCGCGCAATCTGTTAAATCCCGTCCTATCATCGAGATCGGTTCGCAGCTTGGACTTCATGCTGAGGAACTCACTCTGTATGGCCAAGACAAGGCAAAAGTCTCGCTTGGCGTATTGAATCGATTCCAAGATGCGCCGAAGGGGCGATATATCCTGGTCTCGGCGATCAATCCTACACCGTTAGGAGAAGGAAAGACGACGACGTCCATCGGCCTCGCAATGGGGCTCTCACGGCTTGGGTATCGTACCGCGCTTACACTGAGACAGCCCTCACTCGGTCCCGTGTTCGGGATGAAGGGTGGAGGAACCGGTGGTGGGCGTGCCCAAATCATTCCGATGGAAGACATCAATCTTCATCTAACGGGGGACGCCCATGCCGTGGCTGCAAGCCACAATCTCGTCTCCGCGTTTCTCGATAACCATCTATTTCAGGGGAACGCATTATCAATCGATCCGGAACAGGTGACGTGGCCTAGAACCTTGAGTATGAATGATCGGGCGCTGCGGGAGATCATACTCGGGGAAGGCACTGGCGGACGACGAGGCCAGTTCGTCATCACCGAGGCGTCAGAAGTCATGGCCGTATTGGCGCTGGCGAAGGATCCGCCTGATCTACGTCAGAAGCTTGGACGAATACTGGTGGGGCTCACCAAGTCGGGCAATCCGGTCACGGCTGAACAGCTTAACTGTGTGGGGTCGATGGTCGCTCTCCTGAAGGACGCGCTGATGCCAAATCTGGTCCAAACACTCGAAGGGACGCCCGCCTTCGTCCACACAGGCCCCTTCGGCAATATCGCCCACGGCAATTGTTCAATTGTTTCCGATGCGATTGCGCTGCGTTGTGCCGATTTTGTCGTGACAGAGGCGGGATTTGGCAGCGAGTTAGGGGCTGAAAAGTTCTTTAACATCAAGTGTCGTGTATCGGGATTCATTCCGGCCACTGCGGTGGTTGTCGCCACGCTACGAGCGCTGAAACTTCATGGCGGCGGAGGAGTTGCCAAAGCTGGGGCTGCGCTGCCGGTCAGTTTGACTGGGCCGAATCGAGATGCGTTGTCCAAGGGAATCACGAATCTGGAACAGCACATCGGGAACCTTCGGGCACATGGAGTGCCGGTGGTGGTCGCAGTCAACGCCTTTAAGGATGACCCGCAGGATGAATTAGACTGGGTGCGGGAACAGTCGCTGAAGATGGGGGCTGTCGATGCTGCAGTCTCAACACATTGGGCTGATGGGGGGGAAGGAGCCGAACAGCTAGCTGTAGCAGTGGCTAGAGCTTCGGAAAGACCCACTGCATTCACACATCTGTACGAACTTTCTTGGCCGATGAGAAAGAAGATTCAGACCATTGCCACAGAGATGTATGGAGCCGCAGCAGTCCAATTTAGCCAGGAGGCTGAACGTCAGATTGATCGGGCGGAAGCCTTGGGGTTTGGGGCGCTGCCCGTTTGCATGGCCAAGACGCCATTGTCTTTGTCACATGATCCTACGCTCAAAGGGAGGCCGACCGGGTTTACGGTACCGATTCGTGAGCTCCGAGTCTTAGCTGGAGCCGGATTTGTCACGGCAGTGTGTTCTGGGATTCAGCTGATGCCAGGATTGCCAAAAAAACCAGCCGGTGAGCGAATCGGCCTTGATCCGAAGACTGGGAAAATCGTGGGACTGTCGTGAAGAAATCAGCGTTGCTTCAAGTATCGAAAGAATTCCGAATCCGGACTCATAACTAGCATCGACTTGTCCTTGAACACGTTTTTGTAGGCTTCCATCGAACGGGTAAACTCAAAAAATCGTTGGTCTTGCTGGTAGGCATTGGCGTAGATTCGAAACGCCTTGGCATCGCCGCCACCGCGAAGTTCTTCCGATTCTTTATAAGCCTGGGCAAGGATAATCTCTCGATCTTTTTCGGCTTCCGATCGAATTTTTTGGGCTTCTTCTGCCCCCTCTGCCCGATACTGTTTGGCCTGCCGCTCCCGTTCCGCTTGCATACGCGCAAAGACGGCCTTCTCGTTCTGTTCCGGCAAATCGGCCCGCTTAATCCGAACATCCTGAATCTCAAGGCCGTAGATCGAAGCCTTCTCATTGGCCCGTTCGGTAACCACGCGCATGATGTCGGCTCTGGTGCTGGAGACGATCTCGATTAAATCATGTCGACCCAACTCCACACGGAGCTCCGAGTAGATGATGTCGTGGAGGCGCTGAAGGGCGCCGCGTTGGCTTTGGAACGCCTGATACACCTTCAACGGGTCGGTAATCCGCCATTTTGCAAAGTTATCCAGCAAGAGCGTCTTTTTGTCCTGGGTAATGACGTCTTGCGCGTTGGAATCATAATCCAGCAACCGCTTCTCAAAATACGTCACCTCTTGGACAAACGGGACTTTCATGTACAGCCCAGGCTCGGTAATATTGCGGACGGGTTTGCCGAGTTGGACGACGATGGCGTTCTGGATCACATCAACCACGAAGAGTGGTGAAGCACCGAGCACAAATAGGCCAACGATCACAGCCAGGAGTGTGATGAGCAATCCCTGTTTTGTCATTATCGGGTCCCTCGTGGTCTGAGCGTCGGAGTAGGTTCGGGCCTCGCCTCCTCGATGTCTGGTTGAGGAGATGATTTTGCCGCAGGCGCAGATGGCGATTTAGAGAGACGGTCCAACGGTAGGTACGGGAGCAGACGGTCACCGCCCTTGCCGTCGATAATCACCTTCTCCACATTCGGGAGGATCTCTTCCAGTGTTTCAATGTAAATGCGCTTACTAATGACATCCTTTGCTTGCTGGTATTCCTTTAAGGTGGCGAGGAAGCGGTTCGTCTCTCCCTGGGCGCGATTGAGCCGAGCCTGAGCAAACCCCCGTGCTTGATTCACTCGTTCAGCTGCTTCACCTTTAGCCCTCGGGATAATATCGTTCCGATACCCCTGCGCCTGGTTGATGAGCTTTTCGCGGTCTTCTTTGGCGTTGGTTACATCTTTAAACGCTGCGGCAACCGCGTCCGGGGGGTTGACGTCTTGGAGTTGGATGGCGGCAATCTGCACGCCGGATTTGTACTGATCCAAAATGGATTGCAACAGAGTCAGGGTGCCCTGTTGAATTTCGGCCTTGCCGGTCGTCAAGACCTCGTCGATCTTGCTCTTCCCGACCACTTCGCGCATGGAGGCTTCGGCCGCCTTTCCGATGGTTTCATGGATATCTGCCACATTGAAGAGAAATTCACGGGCTTCTTTGATCTTATATTGGACGATAAACTCAATCCCGAGGATGTTCATGTCTCCGGTGAGCATCAGCGCTTCCTGGGGAACCATTTGCTGGCGCCCCTGTTGGCTGGTGCGGAATCCGACCTCAACACGAAAGAGCTTGGCTACTTTCGGTTGAAGCACCGTTTCGACAAACGGGATCTTGAAGTGCGGTCCAGGCTCCACGGCACGGACCGGCACACCAAACCGTTTCACCACCCCTTCCTCGTCAGGGGCGACAATGAACACACTTTGCCACACCAGGAGAATTAATAAGCCCGCGATGATGAGATTCCAGCTACCTCCGGCAGGAAGAAGGCTCTTGAAACCACCGGGTGGAAACAAATCTTTCAGTTGCGACTGAGCCTGCTTGAGCGCCTCCTCAAGCGGGTCAGACTTTTTACCCCACGGATCTTTTGGGTCCCAGACCATAAGAATAATATGTGAGTTGTATTGTTATTAATGACTGAAGATGAGGCGACACCTTAACAGACTGCCGTGCTGGTGACAAGGCTAAAAGGCTGGAGGGCCGTGGAAGGAATAAGCATGAATCGACAAGGCCCAATTGACTGCAACGCTTTCTGAACTCTGGTAGGAATAGTCCCATCTCGATGAGGAAGCAGGCTGGAGCTCACTATCCTCGCATTCCACTGACGTAGGCCGCAGTCAGGGGATCACGCGGGTCCTCAAATATCTGCTTGGCGGTCCCAGCTTCGATCAGCCGGCCTGCTCCGCTTTGGATCCAAAAAAGAGCTGCGTCATCTGCAATGCGTCGAGCCTGAGCCAGGTTATGGGTGACGATAAGAATGGTATAGCGTCCCCGGAGGCTGACGATGAGATCTTCAACCACGCCACTGGAAAGCGGATCGAGTGCGCTGCACGGCTCGTCCATCAACAAGACTTCCGGGGCAAGAGCCAAGGACCGAGCGATACAAAGACGCTGTTGTTGGCCGCCGGACAAGGCCAACGCCGACGAGTCGAGCCGATCCTTGACCTCATCCCAAAGACCGACATCGCGGAGGGCCGTCTCGATCACCTCGGCAATCAGTATTCGATCTCGTACCCCATGCTCGCGTAGGGGAAACTCGAGGTTTCGACGGATCGACAGCGGGAACGGGTTTGGTTTTTGGAAAATCATACCAATCCGGCGGCGAAGCCGGATGACATCGGTCTCTGGCGCGAAGAGGTCGAGGGAATCGATTGTGATCTGTCCTGAGATCCGACACCCGGCGATCAAATCGGTCAGGCGGTTGAGGCAGGTGAGAAAACTAGTCTTACCGCACCCAGAGGGCCCCACAAGAGCCGTGATGTATCCCTTATGGATCGATAGGGTTACGTCGTGAAACGCTGGCTTGTCCCTGTAGCACAAGCTAAGCCGATCAACTTTAATGAAGGGTTGAGGATCAGAGCGCGATGTCCCATCTCCGATCGGGTAGCGGGGGTGCTGCTCTGTGATAGTTTCAACCGGCGTCATAGGGTCACAATCTTTCGGTGGAGGCCGTAGGCTGCCAACCAGGAGGTGATGCCATTGATAATGAGCAATGAGATAACTAAGACCAGCGCGGAGGCATAGGCGTTGGCGTCGCCGCCGGGGACATTCATGGAAAGATCGAAGATATGGAGGGAGAGTGCCCGGCCTGAATCGAGCAGCGACTCCGGCATTCGATCCACATACCCACTGGTGAAAATAAGCGCAGCGGTCTCCGCAATCGCTCGACCGACGCTGAGAACCAGGCCGACCAAGAGTCCAGGCACTGCTGCCGGCAGCAAGAGGTGAATAAGCGTCGTGGTACGCGACAGTCCCAGCGATGCGGCGGAAAGGCGATAATTGGGCGGCACGGCGCGAAACCCTTCTTCAGTGGAGCGGATCAAAATCGGCAACACCATGCAGGCCAGGGTCAGCCCGCCGGATAGGATCGAAAACCCGAGCCCCAGCGTCTTGCAAAAGAAGGCATTGCCGAAGAGGCCGAACACAATCGAGGGCACACCGGCGAGGACATCGAGGCTACGGCGGGTTAGTCTCCCGAATAGGCTCTGGTCCGACGTAAATTCGGCGAGGAGGACAGCAGTGCCGATGCCAACGGGAAGGGAGACCGCGAGGCACACACCGAGAATCAAAGCCGTCGAAACCAGAATCGGTCCAATCCCGCCTCGGCGTCCCGCATTCTCCGGCAGGGCTGTCAGAAACGTCCAGGAGATATGGCTGAATCCATGCCAAACGATATCGCTCAACAGCCAACAAAACGTCGTGGTGACCAGAGCTGCCGCTCCCCAGACGAGTACGAACGCCAGCCATTCGCGCATATTTAGCTGGTGCTTCACAGCCTCAACCATAGATCCTCCCACGGCTGATCCATTCTGCTGCGATGGTCAGCGAGACGATCATGGCCATCAAGACGAGTCCGCTGACGAACAGTGCGGCGCGATGGTCGCCGAGCGCATAGGCCATTTCCAGGGCAATATTAGCGGTCAGCGTCCGGATCGGGTCGAAGAGGCTGGACGGTGTTTGGACTACGTTTCCACAGACCATGAGAATGGCCATTGTTTCGCCGATGGCCCGGCCCGTCTCCAAAATCACCCCGGTGAACAACCCCGATTTGGCCGCTGGGAATACCACGCCTCGGATCGTCGCCCAGCGCGGAAGCCCCAAGGCAACGGCTCCTCGCACATACTGTTGCGGTACGTTGGCAAGACTGGCGTCGGCCATCAAGGCGATGGTCGGGAGGATCATGATCGTGAGGATGAGGATGCCTGCTAACAAACTGGGCCCCGGCGGGTGTATTTCCCCGATCAACGGGACCAGCACGACGAGTCCCCAGAATCCGTAGACCACGGACGGAATACCCGCGAGCAACTCGATCAGGCGCCGATAGGGTCGGGCCAAGGTGAGCGGCGCATAGTAATGGCAGAAGACGGCGGAGAGAATGCCTAAGGGCGTGGCAATCAATACCGAACCTGCCATGGCGAACAGTGTCCCCCACAACATTGGAGTGAGGTTATAGAAGCCTTCGGCCGGATGCCAGGAAGGGTCGGTAAAGAATCGGAGCAGCCCAATGTGATGGAGAACCGGCAGCGATTCCATGATCAGGAACGTGACAATGAGCAGGACGATGGCACCGGCTATCGTCGCAAGGGCGCGCAAGATCCACAGTAACAGTAGGTCAGTCGGCCAGAGGGACGAAGTATTGCTGGGTGATGATGTCATGGACGGATTTGGATCGCGTGTAGTCGATAAAGGCCCTGGCCAGTCCGACCGGTGGAGTCCGTGTGACGATGTGGAGTGGACGAGAAATTGGAAACGTCCCGTTCCGCACGGTCTCGGTAGAGGCGAGCACTCCTCCCGTGGGGAGCAGTTTAATCGGCACGCCTTGCGATTCATCGTATTCAGCTGTTCCGATGGAGACGTACCCGATTGCGTTGCGATTCCCCGCCACAGTCTTGACACCCTGCTCGTTATCGCCGATCACCACCTGCGCTTTGACGTCCGTATTCTTCAGCTTAAAGTAATGCAAGAACACTTCGAGCGTGGACCGGCCCTCCGCTTTGTTCACGACGGTGATCGGTGCATCTTTCCCGCCGACCTCTTTCCAATTCGTAGTCTTGCCCATGTAGATCGAGACAACTTGTTCGTCGGTGAGGGCTTGAACGGGATTCTCCTTGTGCAGAATAACGCCCACGCCGTCGCGCGCGACCGGAAACGCATGGAGGTCCTTTTCCTCATCTTTCATGGCACGCGAGACCATCCCGATATCGGCGAGTCCTTGGCGTGCGTCGGCGACGCCGCGGGAGGAGCCGCCGGTCTGAACATCAACTCGCACTTTTGGGTTGAGACTTTCAAAGCGCTTGCTGATCTCGCCGATCAGTGGAGCAAGGGTGCTGGCACCGGTAATCACGAGTTTGCCTGACAGTTGCTCCGCCATAGCTGTCTGGGCCATCGCTGGTCTGGGAGTTCCTAAAAAGGAGACCAGCAGGAGCGAGAAGAACAAGCCGAATCGATGAGTAGATCGATACATGGAGACATCTACATATCTTAGTTGAAGGTTGTTTTTCAAGTAACGGAACCACCACAAGACGAACCAGACCCAGCGGTGCATCCATAACAATGGTTGCGTGTGACAATCTGACGATGATGAAGCTGTGCTGGGTGAAAGTCCCGGATATGCGATGGTATGCGATGGTCGATCGGCAGTTCGAGCATCTGATTAAAGTCACAATCGTAGAGCCTGCCGTCCCATCCGATGGACAGGGTAAAGCGACACATCACGCCGGCTGCGGCGGTGGGGTTGAATGCATTGGCGAGGCGAGTCATGTACTGGTCATAGTTCCCGCTTTCGACGAGGAACTCTAAAAACCGGCTGATCGGCATGTTAGTAATCGTGTAGAGCCGGTTGAAGTCGATACCGTGACGAGTACGGAGTTCCTTTTTGAACTGGGCTTCAATCGCTGCTTGCTTAGGCGGTAAGAATGCTCCTACCGGATTGTAGACCAGATTCAGGGTCAGGCCGCTATCGGGTCGTCCGTAGCCGAGTCGATTCAAAAGGCGGAGCGCCTCCATCGATTTCCCAAAGATGCCGTCCCCGCGCTGGGCATCAGTCTGGCCGGCCCGGTACGACGGGAGCGAGGCGATGATTTCCACTCGATGACTCGCCAAGAACTCCGCGAGATCGGCCTGGGAGGGGAGCAGCAACACGGACAAATTACAGCGATCCATGACATGCCGGTCGAGTCGTCGGGCTTGTTCGACCAACCACCGAAAATTCGGATTGAGTTCCGGCGCACCACCCGTAATATCGACTGTGGGGATATCGGTCTGGGTCAGCGCGGCCACGCACAGCTCTGCGGTTTCTCGGGACATGACTTCGGTGCGATGGGGACCCGCATCAACATGGCAGTGGAGACAGGTTTGGTTGCAGAGCTTGCCGACATTAATCTGGAAGATGGTGATGCCGGTCGCGTAGAGAGGAGAGAGCCCAGCCTCGGCCAATCGCGCCTCAAAGGGAAGTCGGGAACCGCAATCGGCTAACAGCCTCAGCTGTTCCGACGGAGGAGCGAGTGGCTTCTGTTGCCCCAGTAGGGTGAGTGGCATGGTTATGATCGCAATGTCATCGGTGCGCCATCGAAGAGCTACTCATCTCTGACACAGCAGTTTTCGTTGCTGCCAGGACTGATTCTGGGAATCGCAGTTCGCAACAGCCAAAATCAAGTGCCTTGCCCTGCCGGCCGGCGAGCACCCGCTGCATCACTGGGGTGATCCGATAGCACACCTGCTTCCCTTCACGAATCCCTTCCACCACACCGGAATCCCGAAGAATTCGCAGGTGATGAGATGCATGCGGTTGGGGACAACCCAATTCCCGTACGAGATCAGAGACACATTTCTCTTTGACCAGCAGTGACTCGAGAATACGCAACCTTGTTTCGTCGGCCAGTGCCTTCAGCACCGTGGCACATTGACGCGGGTTTAAGACATTCCCTTCCGATACGGGCCTCATTAGCAGCATGCTCCATTTGGTGCGCAGATCACTGCTTCACCGCTTACACGTTCGCCGGCTCGATTCAGGATCACAAAATGTGGCCGATACCCTTGGGTCTCTAGGACTGTCACCGTTTTAGAGCAGATCTCCAAAGGTTCTCCTCGTCGATAGAGATGGTGATCGTCGTCCTCAACTTCTATAAAGGGGCCAGCCAGCAGCGCGTAATGGCCCTGCCACGTGCAGGGAGCCTGGGCCGGAAGCACTGCGGTCCAACGTGGATCACTATCAGCAAGTTGAATCGGTTCGTGGCTCAGCAGAAAGTGTTCGGTGAAAGTAGGAGAGCTCAGCAGCAGCGTCTCATCCGGCTCAATCGGTCTTGGAACGCCGCGCTCATACGACGTGCCCCGTTCATCCGTCACGCGGCTGAAAGGACCACAAAGCGTGGCGTACCGGACTGACGGATTCGCCGTCGCTGGAGGCAGTTTGTACCCGGTCAAGGTCACGGAGAAGAAATGGATACCGTCGATTACCTGCCAGGGTGAAAATTTCACCAGATGAATCCCGAGAAACCCGGCCGACGTCATGCCGTTCATGTAGGCGGTCAGGGTCAAGGCACCTGAGAGACAATCTCCCCACTTCTGGGTATCATGGACGAGGTATTGTGGAACAATCTGATCCGCGACGATATCGGAGATGGTAAACCGGCCACCTGGCTTAGCGACCCGATACATTTCCCGAAAGACCTTCCGTTTGTCCGGCGCCAGATTGATCACGCAATTTGAAATGATCAGGTCAATGGTGTCGTTCTCCACGGGCATTGCATCTGCAAGCCCCTTCCGGAACTCCACATTTGAATGGGAATAGCCGAGGTTCGTGGCCACGACTGATGCGTTCTTCCGTGCGATCTCCAACATCGTATCCGTCATGTCGAGGCCGATCACGTGTCCCGATGGTCCGACTAAGCGCGATGCCTCAAAGCAATCGATGCCGCCGCCTGACCCAATGTCTAACACGGTTTCACCGGCTCGTACGGTCTGAAGCCCGGCCGGTGTGCCGCAGCCGTATGAGATCTTCAGCACTTCTTCCGGAATAAAGGTCTTGAGATGCCCCATGTCGTAACTGGTGGGGCAACACATCTGTTCGCCGGTGCTGGCGGCTTTGGCATAGCGGTCGCTGACTTTCTGTGTGATTTCGTCAATGGGCATGGCCGGCCTTCTCCTTCTGAGTGACGCATGGAGCTATGTCTATGTATCAATCTTCCTATTCAAGGTCAATCCGGACATTCAGTAAATAGGCCAAAGCGTAGGCTGTCAGCTATCAAACGTTCATTATGAATTGTCTGCGTTCGAGGACAAATCTTACAGATGTCCTGAGTACGCCAACAATGAACGAGCGGGTTTCTCTGGACCACGAGAGGTTAGGAAGGACATGGCAACAGGCAGAATGTGCGGGGTAGATCGTCGAAATGGGCGGATATGTATGTGAACAAGGTGACCATCAACGTGGACCTAAAAAACGAATTGGGGGTTGGAGTGAGCGATATCCTTATCGATTGCTGATCATCGCGAAGATGAGCTGTTCGACCCGTGCTCGGCGTTGGATAAAAGCCCGGGGCATGGGACGGGATGTGGGGCGTGACATCGTAGAGGTATGGCTGTGGGATTGGTCATCCTCACCGGCCTGATATTGACCCTGCTCCTGCTCTTGACCAGAGAGTTCCTGGTGCAGCTGCCAGAGCTTGACCTGGAGTTCTTCGAACGACTCCCCCTGGACTTCATACTCGGGGTAGCCTTCCAGGTAGCCGCGCCAGCCGTTGTCGTCTTGCCAGAGGATGTATTTGGAGGAACGCATTGGAAAAGTATAGCCGGACATTTTATATGCGCAAGTGAACGGAGGAAACAAAAAGACAGGGTAAGCCAAAACGGAATCCATGTTAGAAAAACCAATGACTTAGCGGTGCCAGTCCAACCGCCATCATAAGCGTGATCGATGATTTTCAACGAAGGAAGAGTGGCGCGTCAGAATCAAGTTCAAACTGATCGTGATGTCTTGGAACGCAACATGGCAAATCGTCTCGCGCCATTGGTAGTTCAAACGTTCGCTCGCTTCTCACTTGAACGCTCGATGTGTACACGCAATGACCGATCGTTAAATATGTTTGCCGGACTGTACGGTGATGGTCCTGTCAATTGACGCAAAAATGTCGACAAGAACGGCGTTCATCAGTACATTCCGAACTAGACGTCTAATATTCCAATCAAATAACTCAATCGACCGAATGGAGGAGGCGAATGATGATGCCAACCCACACACCGACAGATGAACAACTGAAGAATCAGGCGATCAAGCAGGCGCTGGCAGGCGATACGATCGGCGCGCGAGCAACTGTCAGCGGGGTAGTCGACAGACAATACCTCAGGGATGCCTGGCAGATGATGCTCTTTATCGAATCGGAGCGGGGCAATGTCGAGGCCGTGAAAGATACGATCGTCTCATGCCCAGATCGGTCATTGTTGGCCAGTCATTTCTATCTTGAACTACCTCAAGTCTTTGTGAAGGCCGGCGATCGGTCGGGAGCCATCGAGATTGCTAAAGCCATGGGCGATGCCGGGACGTTACCGCTCATCGGCGTTGCGGCTCATTTGGCGCAGGATGGGGATGTCGCGGGTGTGAGGGAAGCGCTCTCCTATCTTGACGATGAAGACTTGAGAAGCATGATTCTGCGTAAGGTGAGCAGCCTCCAGCCGAAAGGCACTCGATTCGATGCACGAACCTTGAAGGCGAACCAGGCTGCTTCAGAGACATTGGCTGCCTGATTAGTTGGAACGAAACCAATTCCGGTTTGAATTACCATCGGTTCCTGCCTGACTGAGACCCTCCTTGAGCAGGAGCCAACAGTGACAATAGTGCTATCTCGCGAGAGTACGGGGTCCCATGCTCTCGCGGATCGCTCGACTTGCCTGTGGTCGGTCGTCTATACTTTCGCCTCAACGATCGCTACTCCTCTTCTCTGGCTCTGATGTACCTCCCTTGTGATTGATTTAGCTCGACAGCTCAAGGACCGATTCGGGTTTGTGACTTTCCGTCCCGGCCAGGAGGAAGTGATCCGTGCTGTGTTGGCAGGGCGCGATGTCATGGCGCTTATGCCGACGGGGCAGGGAAAGTCGCTCTGCTATCAGTTACCGGCCATACTCCTACCCGGACTGACGGTGGTAATTTCGCCGCTCATTGCCTTGATGCAGGATCAAGTGACGGCCATGAGGCAGCGGAAAATTGCGGCGGCTGCGTTTCACTCCGGCCTGACGGCGGTGGAAAAAAGCGGAGTGATGCAGGATCTCCGCCGCAAGCGTGTTCAATTGCTCTATCTCGCACCGGAACGGATGCAGCATGAAGGGTTTCTTCAATTCTTGCGTTCGCTCTGGGTGTCATTGCTGGTTGTGGACGAAGCACACTGCATTTCGCAGTGGGGACATGATTTCAGGCCCGACTACCTCAAGATTGGTCGTCTTCGCCAAGAACTTACCAATCCTCCCTGTCTGGCACTGACTGCCACGGCTACGACACGGGTGCAACGCGATATCTGCCAGCGGCTCTCGCTGCGAGATCTGTTTCAACTGGTTACAGGGTTTCGTCGAGCCAATCTGGCCTTTTCTGTCCAGCTCTGTGAGTCTCGACGGGAGAAACTGACGGCCTTGGAACGCCTGGCTCGTGAGACTGGGAACGGTACCATTCTCGTCTACTGCGCCACGCGCCGAACAGTCGAGGAAGTGGCTGCATGGCTTGGTGGGTGTCAGCCCTCGGTCGGCTATTACCATGCCGGTCTCTCTGACGACGAGCGTCGTGTTGTGCATGACAAGTTTCGTCGAGGGGCGCTCCGAATCCTCGTCGCCACGAATGCGTTTGGGATGGGCATCGACAAGGCCGATGTCCGGCTCGTCGCCCATTTCGACGTACCGGGAAGTCTCGAGGCCTATTACCAGGAGGCCGGCCGCGCCGGCCGCGATGGGCGCCGCGCCGCCTGTGTCTTGCTGTTCCATGAGCGTGACGTAGCCACGCAGGAATACTTCATCGGACAGGCGTCGAAGGATCCTGACGGTTCGGATCGTGCCGGCCGTATGCGTACGCTTCTAGAAGAAATGCTGAGCTATGTCTCGACGTCCACGTGCCGTCAACTCGCCATCCTAGAATACTTCAGCGACAAAACCGAGCTGGCGATGGGCCCCTGCGGTCTGTGTGACCGTTGTCTGATGCCGGCGCGGCAACCAAGCGGCATATTCCATCACGAAAAGGTCGTGTCCGTACAGTCAATACTGGAAACCGTCGTCTGGTGCCAGGGACGATTTGGAGTTGGGCGCGTCGTTGATATTCTTCGCGGAAGTCGCTCGAAAGCGCTGCTGGCCTGTGGAGCCGACACCTGTCCGACCTACGGACGCTGCCGTGCACAGACGAAGCCGTCGGTTACCGCTCGAGTGAAGGGTCTCATCGACTCAGGGTATCTGCAGGTCGAAGGCACGGAATATCCGACGCTTGATGTGACACGCAAGGGGCGGGAGGTACTCCAAGGCACTCGTGCGGTGGAGGTAGAACCGGCAGCGACTCACCAGGCGAATCGAACGTTCCAGAAGCCGCAACGCTCGCGCGTCGCCATCTCGGGCAGTCTGCAGAGTTCGTTGCCGGATCGGGAGCTGGTTGAACGACTGATACAGCTCCGCTCTGAATTAGCAGAGGAGGAAGGGGTCGCGCCGTTCCTCATTTTTCATGACAAGACGTTGAAGGCAATCGCCGGTTTCAAGCCAGAGACGACCGCGGCGCTGCTTGAGATTCCTGGCATCGGCGAGATGAAGGCAGAACGATATGGTCGGCGAGTGTTGGCGGTGGTCAGCGGAGAGCGATGACCACCTGACTTTCCCTGTATGGGCCGATCAAGGCCCACTTAATGGCCGGCGCGAGTGTTCCTAATGGACGAAGAGGGACTTGCCCTAGTACAGAGGCTCCGAGTCCATCATTCATCCTTCTGATTATGCAGCCACTGCTGGTCGGAGTGCTGTTTTTCCAAATCGGGAGGCATTTCGTCTGGCTTTCCTTGTGTGCTGCACCATCCGATGATGATGGATCAAGGGATCTTCGATGTTGCCGCATGCCACACATCGCAGGCCGCTCATCCACATCGGCACATAGCTTTCCTGCATATCCAGCAAATGATCCTTAACCATTAACCCACTGCATCTTGCGCATTTCATGTCCGTCCCTCCTTGGTATTCAGTCGAGCAGCTCTGCTCGTCCGCCTGATTTACCGGTTGTATAAGCAATGCTGATGCCAAGAAGAGTTCTAGTCCGTTACGATGGGGAAGATGCTTAAGATATATGAGACTTAGAAGCTTCCTGATATCCGATCATCAGACATGGTGGCATGGAGTCAGTGCCGAACGTATCTATAGTGATACGCCCAAAGTGACAAAACGATACAGGCTATATGTAACGACCCACCTGAGCACGACGCAGAGTGATGGATTCGGAACATGTCATTGACGGAATTGCTTCATCTCCTGATAATGCCCAGCATTGCGGCATCCGTGGATCACAAGATGGAGGCACGGGGAAGAATGAGTTTGAGACGAACGGGTGAGCCCCTACGTGATGCTAATGCACAGCTGGAACATAGTTAACCATCGATGACGCTTGCTCAGCTAGCCAAGGTGCTCCTGGTTCAGGCCTGTGAAGAACATGATCCCGACCATAAGTTTATCTTGCGGTATGAACGGGAGGCGCCCCGTCATGAAAGCAATCCGCAAGATCGATCAGCCGCAGAAGATTCTGTGCGCGCCGGGGAGACCAGAGTCCTCGAACGATCTGAACAGATCTCCTGTAGATTAATTCAGAAATATCCGACGCTCGCTTCGGCATTTACCGTCCTGCGGATCAGGACGCCACTTGCGCTACTCATCGGTTGTGCCGCAGTGGGTGGATTTTTCGCTGATCCGATCGGACCTGCCGGGCACATTAACCTCCTCAATTTTCCGCTTCTGACCCTGCTCCTCTGGAATGCGGTTGCCTATATCGGTTTGCTCTACAACCTGATCAGACCTCGATCAATATCAGGCAACTCGCCGCCAAGTTTGCCTGGTCTGGTGGAATGGCTCTTGGGTCTTGGCCTGAAGAAGCGGCTCAGTAGCATTCGGGCTGACCATATACAGAGTCCTGATGAAGCCCAATGGATCGCCGCATCGCTTGCGTCTTACGCCGGACGCTTCCTGCACAGCGTTCGAGGTCTGGTAATGACCCATGCCCGCAGCTTGCTGCATATAGCTGCGGCAGCCCTGGCAGTCGGCGTGATAGCCGGACTCTACCTGCGCGGGTTTAGTTTCCTCTACAAGGCGGGATGGGATAGTACCTTCATGGAGGCGGAAGGGGTCTGCAGCTTCCTCTCCCTTCTCTTTGCATCGGCGAGTTGGCTCTTAAGTATTCCCGTGCCAGGTGTAGAGACGATCGCTGACATGCGGGGTACGGCCAAGGCCAACGCAGCCATCTGGATTCATTTCTGGGCGGTAACGACCGGGTTGTTCATCATCCTGCCGAGAACGGTGCTAGCCGCAGCTGCGTGGGTGCGCACGACTCGGCTGGCTGATGCGATGCGCCTACCGAGCGACGAACCATACTTTCGGCGTCTGCTCAATCCCTACCGTGGGAATGGACTGCTTGTGGAGGTGTTGGCCTATAGTCATCGTGTGAAGGAGGGTGATGATCGCCTGCTGACATTTCTCAGTGATGCATTTGGCATTTTGGCAGACATCCATGTAGGGACGTCGATTCAGTATGGTGATCGTATTCCATCATTGCCGGCCGACTCCGATCGAGGCCTGTGTGTTGTAATCGTCTTCAACGTGGCGCAGGCTCCAGAAGAGACGCACAGCGAATTTTTGGAGGAGCTGAAATCCGCGATCCGACGGAGAGGTCGACCCAACATGCTGTTAATCCTTTTGGATTGCGACGCCTATGCGCAAATCGATCATGAGAAGCGGCTGAAGGAACGGAGCCAGGCTTGGATGACGCTGGCAAAAGAGTGCGGACTTCACGCGATGACGTATCAAGATCCATCCGGACCGTCGGATGGGGGTCTTCAAGCATTGCCCGACTGTTTGTGGCCCGGTGATTATCGGGGGACATCATGAGCGCGCAGAAATCGCAGATCGCACTCTCCTTGATTTCCCATACGAATATCGGGAAGACCACGTTGGCTCGAACGCTGCTCCGGAAGGAAGTCGGTCTGGTTGCTGATCGAGCCCACGTCACACTCGAGAACCAAAAATACACCATACTCGAAACCGAGGCAGGGGAGTCCCTCCAGCTGTGGGACACCCCCGGATTTCCCAACTGCCAGAAGATCCTCTCACGGGTGCAGTGGACCAAGAACCCGATCCTTCGGATTGTGACGGACGTGTGGGACCGATTTCGTGATCGGCCGTCCTGGTGTGCCCAGCAGGCGGTATTGAACGTCCAGCAAGAAGCAGACGTCGTGCTGTATTTGGTGAATGCAACCGAAGAACCGACTATGGCTGGTTATATCGCGCCGGAGCTGCAACTGCTCGAATGGATCGGCAAGCCTGTTATCGTGCTGTTGAACCAAACCGGCCCGCCCAAAGACCGCGATAGTCAGGAACGTCTGGAGCGACCGTGGAAGGAATACTTTGCTCGGTATGGATTTGTCAGGGGTGTGCACAGCCTTGATGCGTTCAGCCGTTGTTGGGTCCAGGAAGGGATTCTGTTTGAGACGATTCGATCGGTACTCCCGCCAGACGACGGCCACGTCATGAGTCGACTGTTTACCGTTTGGCAGAAGGCAAACCTAACCGTGTTCTATATGGCGATGGAGCAGTGGGCAAAGCTGCTCGCAAGAGCGGCAAGCGCTCGGGTCATGACCAAGGGTGATGGCTCGTCGATGGACGTGCAGAAACAACAGGCTGTCGATGGACTATTACAGCAGCTAGTGAACGAAGTGGGCGCAACGACGAAATCGGTGATTGCGCTGCATGGACTGGAAGGTGATGCGATCGGCGTTATCCAGGCCAGGATGGAGCATGTTGAAGTGCAACGAGGCGTACAGGGGATGGGTGAGGCAACTCTCAGCGGCACAGCCATCGGCGGGATTGGTGGAGCCTTGACGAGCGGGGCCTATGCCGGGCTCCACCTGGATGCGGCGACTGGTGGCGTCAGCATGGGGGTATTCACCGTCGCCGGGGCGGTCGTTGGAGGCGTCCTCGGTTTTCTGGGTGGAGAGGCCTGGGCGGAACGGAAGATCACTCAGACCCAGACTCCAGTGACATGGTCGGATGACTATCTGGATGTGCTGATTCAGGATGTCATCATCCGGTATCTGGCGATCGCCCATTTTGGTCGAGGCCAGGGCCAGTATGTGGCGGATCCGGAGAATCCCAGGTTCTGGGTCGAGAAGGTGAAAACCGCGATCTCCCAGCAGCAGGCTGTTTTACATGAACAGTGGACCGGTCTGCGCGGGAAGGATTCCAATTCTCAAAAAGATGAGAACCCGAAACAACTCACAGCACTGTTAACCACTATCACGCTCGAACTGCTTCGGAACACCTATCCTGCCTCCAGCCGATTTCTAGATAGCCGGACATGAGGCCAGTACCGTCGATGTGACGCTCCCTCTTGGTTGACAGGCCTCTGCCCCTCACACGAGAATTACACTCTATGTCATCGAGAGAGATCCCGATAGTGAGTCCACCAGCCACAGCTGAGCATCAGGAAGACGACGAACCCACGTTTCCGCCCTACAAGGGGCCGGCCTTCTTGTCGTATGGGTTTAGGCCGTTCTTTCTCGGCGCGGCCCTGTTCACCGGTGTGGCTGTTCTCGTATGGGTCGCCCTCTTCGCCGGCACGGTGTCGATAGACTTTCTCTATTCTCCACGCGAATGGCATGTCCATGAAATGCTGTTTGGCTACTTGCCAGCCTTGATCGCTGGGTTCTTGTTGACTGCCATGCCCAATTGGACGGACCGGAAACCGCTGAGAGGGACGCCTCTGCTGTTATTGTTCCTATTGTGGCTCGGAGGGCGGCTTCTCATGGCGTTTCCATTGGCGGGGGCAGCAACAGTCGCCGTTATCGATGGAGCCTTCTTGGTGATCCTGGCAGTCTATGTCTGGCGCGAAATTGCTGCGGCAAGCAGTTGGGATCGAACACCGATCGGAGTCTTAGTCAGCTTGTACGCCTGTGCCAACATCTTCTTTCATCTCTCGGCGTTGCGCGGTTCGCCCACAGACTCTCCTGAACGCTTCGCGTTGTCGGTCATGACGCTGATGTTGACCGTCATCGGTGGGCGGCTTGCGCCCACATTTGCTCGAGAATACTTGGAGGATCGGAACATCTCCCCGCTACCCGTCGTATTTTCTCGAGTCGATGGTGGTGCGATTGTGTTGGTATTGCTGGGGGTGGTGGCGTGGAATCTCCAGCCGGAGAGTCTCTGGGCTGGATCCCTGCTGATCGTGGGAGGGATTGCAAGTCTGATCCGATGGCTACGATGGGGAGGGTGGAGAACCTGGCAGGAACCATTGGTGTTGATCCTCCACATCGGCTATGCCTGGATCGGATTATTCCTCATCGCCCTTGGAGCGTCGATTCTCGGAGTCGGATTTACCCCTGAAAATGCGGTGCATCTCTTGACCACCGGCGCGATGGGCACGATGACATTGGCGGTGATGACCCGCGCAAGCATGGGCCACACCGGGCGATCCCGACACGCAGATCGGCTGACCGTAACGATCTACCTATTAGTCAACCTCGGCGCGCTCTTGCGAATATTTACGCCGAGTGCCGACATTCCCACGAATCTGACCTATACGATGCTTGGTCTCTCTGCTCTCAGTTGGAGCGGAGCATATTTGCTCTTTGCATTCCACTATGGACCGTATCTTGTCAGTCCGAGCCTTGATGAGTAGAGAACTTAGCAAGATCCCCATTAGCGGACCTTGCTCCGGAGATTTGGCTGAGTAGGTGGCGCCCCATTGACTAGTGTTGTAAGATGAATATCTATAAAAAAGCTGAACATGCCAGAATAGCTTGGATGATCTCGTCAGGTTGTTCAAAATGGCCGTTCAGCAAGGCCGCAGCGAGCGAGATGCTGAGGCGTACTTCTCAGTAGGTTGAGGCATTGAGCGAAGCGAGAACGCAGCTGGCGATCATTTTCAACAACCTGAACAAAGGGGGCGACCGGTTTCGACGGGGATACTGAGGTCACTGTCGCATGTCGAGCTCTCGGGAACTCGTAAAAGTCCGAGAAAACGCAACTGCCAATCAAGAACTGGCACTCGCAGCCTAATTTAGGCTGAGACGTCGTTCCATCTGAGGCCCGCGGGGGTGGAATGGCGTGATGCAGCGGGCTGGTCCAAAGTCGGTGCTCAGCGACTACGGACGAGAACTTTCTGGGCTAGCGGCTGTTCTAAGCCTGCCGATGGGCGTGGATGGCTGCGAACCTTAAATTGTCGGCTACACATGTAGACACAGTGCACTAATGATCTTCGGACAGGGGTTCAACTCCCCTCGCCTCCACCATACCAACCTTCGGTTGAACCGGCGCCTATTTATGATTTTAGCGTAATGGACGGCGCCGGATAGACCCCACCAGAGTCCTAATCCTGTTGAATATGCACTTCGTGTGACCCGCGGGCGCTTTTTCGCTTTATCGAATCAGTGCCCGCGGATAAACACCACAAGAGTTATCATTCTTTTTCGCCTCGCTCGACCCGGAATCATACCGCTGGCTCTGGGCGACGGGATAGGACTCCTCCAGTCGTCCCAGTTCCTTCTAATGCCTCTCTTGCGCGTACTGATGGCTCATCAGGCGAACCTTCTCTTCATTGACGTTGCTGGGAGGGGTTCTGAAACTCTGAGAAACGGTACGTTCACCGATAGAGCTGCATAATTGGAGCATAGGACAACCGGGTGCAAGAAGGGTAATTTCTGCTTGTCTCATAAGTAAACGTCAGACATCTGTCTCATCCAGTGGGGTATTTTCGGTTTATGAAGACGGGGCTTATGCAGAACGACGCACCCGGGTCTGCCGCCTATGCTTAGGATGCTGTAATTCGACCTGGACAGGCCGCCCAAGCGCGGCGGCAATGTTCACCAGCGCATCTAATGAAAAGCGCGAGATCCGTCCGCGGAGGAGATCATTGATCCGCGGCTGCGTGACCCCACATTTGGCACCCGCTTCCATTTGAGTCCACCCGTTCTCCTCAATGACATCGGTGATCTGCCGCATGAGCTCAGATCGCGCACGTAAATTCGCCGCCTGTTCTGGTGTATCGGCCAAGGCATCCCACACACTCTTGAAACTGTGGATCGTCTTAGTCATGTCTCCCTCGTCTGAGTTCAGCATAGCGCGTTCTTGCCAGCTCGATGTCACGCTCGCTCGTGGCCCGGGCTTTTTTCTGAAACGCATGCAACACATAGACGGCTTCAGCGAAGCCAGCTATGTATAGCACGCGATTCTATCAATCCCCAACACCCGACTCCCACGCTTCAGAGGGTATCCTGCTGCTCTAAGAGGTTTCGAGGCCTAACAGATTCCACCAATCCCGCGCCGCATGCAGCACGCGCACGATGGTCACGCCTTCCGGGTGTGGGAGATAGAAAATCAGGTGGTTCTCGAAATCTGTGATGCGCCACTTGCGCAGGGTTGCGAGGTCGGGATGGCGTAGCGTCAGTGCTGTGCCGATCAGAGGCTGACGGGCCAGATCGTTGAAACTCGTTTCGGCGTTGGCCAGGAACCGCTCTGCCGTGTCCAGCCCCGCCGCTTCTGCCAGATACACAAACTGCTCGACCAGGTCGCGTCTGGCAGCCGCGTGCTGGTAAACCACCGGCATCAGCGCGGCTTCTTTCGGGCGGCCACCTTTGCCAAAGCCTCAGCACGAATCTCTTTCCACTCTGCCGCCGTCAGCGCGGTCTTCGGGCTCTTCAATCCATCCAGTAATTTCGCTTCCAGCTCGTCTTCGGCTTTCCGTTTTTCATCGGCCCGGATGAGTTCCCGCACATATTCGCTGGCGCTGCTGTAACGGCCTTGGGCGATCTGTCCATCCACGAATTGTTTCAAGGGATCAGGCAGAGAGATATTCATGCTCTGCATGGGGTGCCTCCTTTTGTAAGGTGCCTCCTCAACTATCCCACGGATGGCAAGAAATGGCAAGAACTGTCATTGCCTGACGTGGCAGAGGTCGTGCCGAGTCATCGCATCGTTGATCGCATGCTCACGTGCCTCTAGTGTAACAGGGAGTAAGGCCACCCCCATCTTCAGAATCCATCCGATGTGTTGTGGGTCAGGCTTCATGCGGGAAGCACCGTCCCCTGGATAGTAAAGGTGAGAGAGGGGCCAATAGAGGCTATCAACGATGGGTTGAGCACCTCGCCTCCTGTCCCCAATTCCTTGTCACACCGCCCGTCCCGACTGGTAGAGGGAGGTGTCTGTCTTGGCGTTCGATTCAGAAGCGAATTGATAAGGTATAAAATGTAGGTATACAACACGGGTATATTTGGTCTATGAGGACAACGTACACTACCGTCTTTATATGCGACTCTCACTGCGATTCATCATCCCGTTGGCGTTCGTATTGGGCTTTATCGCCTATGGAGTCATCAGCCTTGTCGATTCTCTGGAGCGACAATGGTTCGTCCGGGATCTCGACCTGCGGTCCAAACTGATGATCGGTACGATGGAAAGGCCTCTCGCCGACCTCGTCGCGACAAATTCCAAGAACAAGATCAGGGCGTATTTTGCTCGGATCGTACAGGATGAGCGGCTGTATGCCATCGGTTTCTGTAATCTTGAAAATCGCCTGTTGTACGAGACCCAAGCCTATCCGGAAGATGTGACGTGCCAGGCGACAACAAGTCTCTCCTCAGGCTCGTCGACTATGATGTCGCTCGGTCATGGACTCGTACACATCACATCGGCGACGATCGAATCCAATGGACATTCTCTGGGAAGGTTGGTCTTGCTTCACGACATGAGTTTTATCGAGCAACGTAGCAGCGACACCAGGTGGTATATCGTCTATTTTTTTGTGGGACTTGCGGCGGTGATCTCGCTGATCACCGTGTCTGTGGCACATATCAGTTGGCATGGATGGGTCGTAAGTGTTCGAGCCATGCTGGGCGGGGAAGGGCTCCTCGCCCGTCTGAAGCACGAGGACCATGCGCCGGAACTCCAACCGCTGGCCAAGGACCTGCGGTCGCTGGTCCAAGCGCTTGAAACCGATCGCCGCCTGCGCGATGAAAGCCAGGTGTCGTGGAGCCCCGCCAGCCTCAGGTCGATTTTGCACGAGCAACTCGCGGGCGACCAAGTGCTGATCGTGTCCAATCGGCAGCCATACGCTCATAATTGGCAGGATCAGAACATCGTGGTGCAAGTACCGGCGAGCGGGCTGGTGTCGGCGCTCGAACCGGTCATGCGGGCCTGTTCCGGGACCTGGATTGCGCATGGGAACGGATCAGCGGATCGAGCCATGGTGGACGAACGAGATCACGTCGGCGTCCCACCTACCCATCCGACCTATCAGATTCGTCGGGTGTGGCTGACCGCTGAGGAAGAGGCTGGGTACTATTATGGATTCGCCAATGAGGGGCTCTGGCCACTCTGCCATATTGCCCATGTTCGGCCGACGTTCCGCTCATCGGATTGGAAGCAGTATGTCGCGGTGAACGAGCGGTTTGCTCGTGCTGTATACGAAGAAGCAACGAGCGACAATCCGGTCGTGCTCGTGCAGGACTACCATTTTGCGCTGCTTCCACGGTTGATTCGGGACCGATTGCCGAATGCCACGATCATCATGTTTTGGCATATCCCTTGGCCGAACGCCGAAAGCTTTGGCATCTGTCCCTGGCGTGAAGACCTCTTGCAAGGATTGCTCGGCAGTAGCATCTTAGGATTTCACACACGCGTGCATTGCAACAATTTTATCGAGAGCGTCGATCGTCTTCTTGAGGCACGCATCGATCGAGACAGTTCAACGATCTCCTATGGGGGAAAGATGACGGCGGTCAACCCCTATCCGATCTCCATCGAATGGCCGATCCAGTGGCTGGCCGATCAGAAGTCGGTACCGGAATGCCGAAGGAGACTGCGGGAGAGCCATCGTATGTCGTCTGATCGGCTCATTGCGCTTGGAGTGGAGCGTCTCGACTACACTAAGGGAATCGTCGAGCGGTTCATGGCCGTGGAGCGATTACTCGAACTGCATCCGGAATGGATCGGGCGATTTACGTTTCTTCAGCTCGCAGCTCCTAGTCGATGGGTCATCGAGCAGTACAACCATTTTGCCGGGCAAGTCTCAGCGTTGGCGGAACAGATCAACAAACGGTATGGACGAGAAGGGTACGAGCCGATCTGCCTACGGCTCCACCATCATGAGCCGGAAGCGGTCTATGAAGGGTACCGAGGCGCAGACCTGTGCGTGGTGAGCAGTCTGCACGATGGGATGAATCTCGTCGCCAAGGAGTTTGTCGGCGCCCGCGACGATGAGCAAGGCGTTCTGATCTTGAGTCAATTTGCCGGCGCCGCTCGAGAGATGACGGAAGCGCTGGTGATCAATCCCTACGACATCGATCAATTTGCCGAGGCGCTTCACCGTGCGTTGACGATGCCTTCGGTGGAGCAGCGGGCACGGATGCAGAGTATGCGAGGTCTGATCCAGGAGTTTAACGTCTATCGCTGGGCCGGTCGCATGCTGATGGATGCGGCGCGTATGCGACAAAAGGAACGAGTCATGAAGCAGGTCGGGCGGGTGAGCCTGTTGAGTTAAGGGACGATGGAGTATCTCCTGACCGAAAAAGGGAAAGAGGATCTCCGGTCGCTTTCAAAGGGGCAGCCGCTTTACGCATTCGATTTCGACGGCACCTTGGCGAAGATCGTTCCTGAGCCTTCTGCCGCCCAGATGGGGCGGTCTGTCCGTTTCTGGCTTAACGCGCTGGCGAAATGCGCGCCGACCGCGGTCATCTCGGGACGGTCACTCGAGGACTTACGATCACGCCTTGGAGTAGAGGTCTCTTGCCTAATCGGTAACCATGGTTCAGAAGGCCCGCATGTCGATCAAGCAGACATGCGGCAAGTTCGAGAGGTCTGTGCTGGATGGCTCCAGCTGGTCTCAGATCGATTTCATGCTGTATTGGCTCAATCTGGAGTCTTCGTCGAAAAGAAGCCCTACTCGATCTCATTTCACTATCGAACGGCTGAACGGCGAGGCCAGGCCCGTGCGCTGATCTCTAGAGTCGTGACCGAATTGACTCCCTCTCCCAGAATTGTTCTAGGGAAGTCAGTCGTCAATGTCCTCCCGACGATAGCTTGGCATAAGGGCACGGCCCTGGTGGAATGTATGCGCCGACTTGGCTCCACGGGTGCCCTCTATGTGGGCGACGATGTCACGGATGAAGATGTCTTTGCGCTGCACGATCAACGTATTCTCACGGTGAGGGTCGGTCAGAAGAAGGGGTCGTCTGCCCGGTATTTCCTAAAAAGTCAGGCGGAAATTACGCAGGTCTTACGAATGCTTGCCGAAGGGAAAAGTACTCCAAGTTTAGTGTGACATGGGCAAGTCGATCGTTGAGGTATCAGTCAGGCCTCGTGAGTCGTCATCCACATCTATTCAACCAGCGGGGATCGTTCCCCCCCAAGAAGAAGGTCATAGGGAGCAAAGTCATCGGTCAAGACGACGCCGGTAGGCCACGGTTCGGTTCGGCGGGTACTCAGCAACGCGATGGATTCCATGGGGAGGCGATGACTTTGTGCCATCTCAGCAATCTTGCTCTCAATATTCCCCACTGGTTCCGTTTCGATGGGACGGCCTCCAAAAAAGATCAAATTCTTGGCCGGCGTCATCCCGGTCTTCCATGGGCCTTCGACGGCGAACGTCAGGAGCGAGGGGAAGGACTGCTGCATGGTCTGGACGACAGCGGCAGCCCGTGCAAGGTCTCCTTCCTTGCTGGATGAGGCGAGGTTCACGGCGAGGACGCCATCGGGATTCAGACGTGACCGTACGAGCGCGTAGAACTCGGCGGTGGTGAGATGAAACGGAATCATGTCCCGTGCAAAGGCATCGATCCAGATCAGATCGTAGCGTCGATCTGTGCCATTTAAAAATGCGCGGCCATCCTTCACAACGACATGATGATTGTCCGGGGGCTGATAGTCAAAAAAGATGTCGGCCATGCGGACCACAACCGGGTCGAACTCCACGACATCCACTTCCAACGTCGGCCAATGCCCTGCCAACCATTTGGCTATGGATCCGCCGCCGTGACCGAGGATCAGGCCGCGTTGGGGGTACGGGGTGAGTGCCAGCGACGATACCATCATTTGGCTGTAGGGGAGAAAGAGGTAGACCGGGTCGGCTTTCCACATGGTGGCATGAAACGTTCGATCCAGCACCAGATACCGGAAAAGATCGTCTTCGCGAATACGAACTTGTTGATAGGGGCTTTCTTCTTGGTGGATCGGGACCTTTAAACGTTCGAGTGGATGGAGTGCGGTTGTTCCCAGGAGTGCGCAAGCGCCCAGGACAAACAGGATGGCCAGGCGGTTGACCGACGTTCCCTTCGCAAGCCACAAGACTCCGAGACCGAGCTGTACACCGCCCAGCCATGTCATCAGTGATTGGCTTCCGAGCCACGACAGGAGAAAGAACGCCGTCCCCCACGTGCCTGCCAGGCTTCCCACGGTCGACAGCGCGATCATCCTTCCGGTCTGCCGACCGAGGTGATCCATATCTGCCACCGCCAGTCGCAGCATCGCCGGGAGCACACCACTGAGCCCGAAGGCAGGAGGGGCCAGAAGGATGCTCGCGGCGAGGCACGGGCCCAAGCGAGGGTCCTGCACCCATTTCTCGATCTCGAACAGGATGGGTTGATTGGCCCACGCGGTCAGAAAGGTCCAAGCTCCGGAGAAGAGCAACAAGGCCGCCAGCACCCGACCGTCGGGATAGCGGTCCGAGATCCATCCCCCAAACGCATACCCGCTGCTCATGGCGGCCAGAATCACTCCGATCAAGGCGCCCCACACAAACAACGAGCTGCCGAACACCGGAGCCAACAGACGGCTCCCAAGAATTTCCAACGCCATCACGACCGCTCCGGTCGCGAGTGCGGTCAAGAGTAAGAACCAACGGGGAATGTGTGAATCATGCAGGGGAGTCATGAGTTGAATCGAGGGACCGGAGGGCTCCTTGTCTGTAGAAAATCGCGTCGGATTGTACTCAAGGTGTTTTTAGACAGTCAACGCACCTCCCGCGCAGGCCGGTTTCAAACCAAACCTGGAATACATTGCTCGTCATGGTGCAGGTTGCTATACTCTCAAACGAATTACTTACTGTAAGGAGGGTGGGCATGCATATCAGTGTCATCGGTACCGGGTACGTCGGCCTCGTGACGGGGGCCTGTTTTGCCGAGTTCGGCGTCCATGTCACCTGTATGGATAACGATGCCCGACGAATTGAAAAACTTGAGAAGGGAGACGTTCCGTTTTATGAGCCAGGGATTACGGAATTAGTCGCCAAAGGGGTCCGAGAAGGTCGACTCAGTTTTACGACAGATATTGCCAAGGCGGTCGACAAAGCACTGGTCATCTTTATTGCCGTCGGAACGCCACCGAGAGGTGATGGGTCGGCTGATTTGTCATATGTGGAGGAAGTCGGCAAGGGCATCGCCCGCCACATGACCGGATATAAAGTTATTGTGACGAAGTCAACGGTCCCGGTGGGCACCGGCAAACGACTCCGTGACGTCATCAAACAGTCCCAAACGAATGCGTTCCAATTCGACATCGTGTCGAATCCGGAATTCTTGCGGGAAGGGTCAGCCATCGAAGATTTCCTACGCCCGAATCGAGTGGTGATCGGAGCCGATAGCGATCACGCTGTTGCGATCATGAAGGATCTCTATCGTCCGTTGTATCTGATCGAGACCCCGATCGTGGTGACCGATATCCCGACCGCCGAATTGATCAAATATGCATCGAACGCATTTTTAGCCACAAAAATCTCCTTCATCAATGAAATGGCGAATCTCTGTGAGCGCGTCGGGGGCAATGTGCAGATGGTGGCCAAGGGCATGGGGTTGGACAATCGTATCGGCTCGAAGTTTCTGCACGCCGGCGCTGGATTCGGTGGATCCTGCTTCCCAAAAGATTTGGCGGCGCTCATTCAGGCTGGAGAGCGTGCCGGGTATCCCGTGCAGATCGCCCTCGCCGCATCCAAGGTGAACGAAGATCAGCGGCAACGCATGGTGGAGAAGATTCGTGATGCGGTGGGTGGACTTGCGGGAAAAACCGTAGGCATGCTTGGGCTTTCCTTCAAACCGAACACGAACGACCTTCGAGAGGCCCCTGCGCTCGCGATCAGTCAACAGCTGCTGAAGGAGGGTGCCAAGGTACGGGCCTATGACCCGATTGCGCTCGATGAAGCCTGCCGGACGATATCAGCGTTAAAACCTTGCTCAGATCCGTACGATACGGCGGAAGGAGCCGACGCATTGATCATCATGACCGAATGGAATCAGTTCAGGAACCTGGACTTTGAACGATTGAAAGGGATCATGAAATCCCCCATCTTAATCGACCTGCGCAATGTCTACGATCCGGATCGTGTCGTGAAGTTTGGGTTTCACTACATCTCGGTTGGGCGTCCAAGTGAACGGCCCTCGTGACCTCCATCGCCTTCGTAGGGCTAGGTCAATCGCGGCAACTCAGTTTTGACCTGCTCCTTCGATTTTGGCTTATACCCCATTCGGTCTAAGACCTTCATGATTCGTGTTTTCAGCCTGTCATCGGCATCGGTCAATGCGGTCGCCAGCGGTTCAACGGCTGGCTTGCCGATCTTCCGAAGAATTTCGGTTGCCGATTGACGAATCTCGTCCTCTTCTGAAGTCAACAGAGGAATCAGCGACGGCACGGAAGGGCCGCCCAGCTTGATCAAGGAATCATAGGCTCGTTGCCGGACATCGCCGACCTCGTCATTCAATGCCGCAACCAATGGATCAACGGCGCGGGGATCTTTCAATTCGCCTAACACTTCTGCCGCGTACTTCCGGTTCAACCAATGTGAATCCGTTAGGTCAAGCAGCATGGCGTCGGCTCGTGCCGTGTTGGGGTCCTTCGGCCTGATTCGGAAGCTTGTGGCAAAACGCTTCCCACCTTCCTCAACCACCCGGATGGTCGCCCCATCGCCGGCCTTGAGTTTCTTGAGATCGTCCAGGGCTTCTTCGGCTACATCGAGGACGACGGTCTTGCCGTCGTACGCGAGGAGCTCGACTTCAAGTTGCCGGCCCTCCAGGTCGACTGCTATCACTCGTTCCGTCACCAGGTTGAACCCGTCTTTTTTCTCTCCGCCTTTCGGCGTGATCTGAATCAATTTGGGAGCTTCTTCCGCCATGGGTAGTTATCCTCTGTTGAAATACGTTATTGTGATTCAGGTGTCCAGCCGAGACTGACCAACACGGCATCGACCGTTTCTTGCACCATCGTATTCTCGTCCTCTCGTAACGCCAGCAAGGGTTGAATGGCGTCCTTCGCGCCAAGTCGGGCGAGCGACTCGGCGGCATTGCGCCGAACCAGCCAATCCTCATCTTTGAGTGAATCAATCAACGGGGTAATCCCCCTCGGGTCGCCGATCTTCCCCAACGCCTCCGCTGCATGGCGGCGAACCATCCAGTTCGCGCCCAGCAGGCCATCGATCAAGGCTTCGACGGCCCGCACATCGCCGACCTTTTTTAGCACGCGCGCCGCATCCTCGCGCAACGTACTGTCCATCAGTGCCTCGATGAGGGCAGGGACCGCCTGTGAATCGCCCAGCCGTTCGAGCGCCCATACTGCTGCCGTGCGAACCGCACCGTCACGGTCCTTCATCGCACTGATCAACGGCTCGACAGCCCGCCGGTCGCGCAATTTCCCGAGTGCCGAAGCTGCTTGTTCTCTGATCGCCCATGAATCGTCCTGCAGCGCTTCGATCATCGGTTCCACGACCGATGGCCCCATGCGGACGACCGCACTGGTCGCCGCTTCCCGAATAACCGCATCTTCATCGGCCATTAAGTCGATTAATCGGGGAAGCGCATCGGGGCCGCTCTGGCTGAGACTTGCGATGGCATGGTCCCGCAGGGCTTCGTTCTCATCCTGCAACGCCCGGATCAGTTGTTCGATTCGGTCGGTGGCTCCTTCCTCAGTCATGCGCGTGATCCTCTGTGTCAGTGTGGGTTTCCATAGCCATGATCGCATCGAGCTTATCGGCGATCAGGCCGGCATTGTAGGCGACCAGTCCATCACGATCGGACTTGAGTTGATCAAAGAGGTCTTTGTAAGGGCGCAAGCTTCCCACGTCCTTGATCTTGGCCAAGGCCTCCATCGCAAAAACGCGCAATGGGCGGATGGGGATTGAGTCGAGGTAGAGGCGGGTTGGACGCGCGTCGCCGATTAAGCCAAGCGCCTTGATGGCCAATTCCTTGACACCCGTGTCTTTGTCATGTTCCAACCGTTTCATCAATGGTTCGACGGCCCGCACATCCCCAATCTTGCCCAGAAGGTCCGCCGCTGCTTCCCGGACGAGCCAGTCCTCGTCTTCAAGATATTCGATGAGAATCTCCACACTGGGCCGTCCGATGCCGAGCAAATCGATCACCGTCGCCATCCGCGCCTCTTCACGCTCACTGGCTCCTTCGATCTCTCGTAATTCATCGAACGTCGTATCGATGCGCTCGCGGATCGCGCTCAGTTTCTTCAAGGTCCCGACGGCGAGGTCTCGGACGGCCGGCTGGCCCATCGCATCGATAAATGCATCGAGCGACCGAGGGTCTAATAGCTGATCCAGCATTAACGCGGCGGCAACCTGGGCATCTTCTTCAGGATGTTTCAACATCTCACATAATGGGAGGATGGCGGTCGGAATCGCCCCGATCAAATGCGTCAGCACCTGCTTTCGTTGGCCATCCTGGGCATTGGGCAATAAGGCAACCAGTGCGCGAGCCGTGTCCGTATCGAGTACGCCGGCCATCTGTTCGAGGGCCGTCGCACCTGCACTTCGGACGGTGTCTTGGTCATGTTCGAGCAGTTCGACAAGCGCCACACCGGCCTGCGGATCTTTGAGCCTGGCCAACATCGCCGAGGCTTCTTTCTTCAACTCGGGTGGCCCGGATCGTAGAGCATCGATGAGCGCACGGACGGACCGTGGTCCGCCTGCCACACAGGCTGCGGTGGCTCGCATGCGTCGCCAGTCTTCTTCATGGGTCAGCTCTGAGACCAGCGTCTCGATAGTTTCTTTCGACATGGTGTTTAGGAGTGAATGGTTGAGGCCCGTCGAGGCCGCCATCCTGCTAGGGTCAATGTCTCACGAACATGGAATTGAACGTTCTCGTCTGTCGACTCGGTCAATAGGGGAATCAGAAATGGAACAACCTTGGTTCCAAATGTGCCCAATGCCGCCGCCGCGTCCGCACGGGTATAGGTTGGGCCCAGTGCGTCCACCAGCGAAGGGATGGCCGCTTCGTCGCCGATCATGCCCAACGCTCGTGCCGCCGCACTTTGCGTGATGAACTCTTCATTCCACTGATCCCCACAACCAGCGACGGCCCTTGTCGCTTCGGGAGGCTTGGTTCTTGTAAGGACTTCGATCAGGACGGGGACAGCGCGTGTGTCGCCGATCCGGCCGAGTGCCTCAACCGCCAAAGTTCGAAGCCCCGGTTCACGCATGGCGGTAAACAGATATTCGACTGCTCTAGGATCTCTGATTGCTCCCAACGCCCGCACGGCATCTTCACGAACCGCGGAATCGTGATCGTTGAACAGGACCGAGAGCAACGGGTCAACTGCCTGTGCCGATCGGGTCTTACCTAAAGCCTCCACGGCATGGAGACGAACGAGCCATTCTTCATGTCGCAAGGCGTTCACCAACGATGGAATAGCCGGGTCTCCGATGGCGGCCAGTCCTGCGGCGGCTTCCTCACGCACCGCTTTTACTTTGTCCTGGAGCAGTGGGATGAGGGGGACGACTGCGTCGGTATGGCGGATCAATCCCAACGCCTTAGCTGCGTGCATCCTGACGATCCAATCGTTGCTCCGGAGAGCCTTGATGAGTGAAGGGAGCACACGTTCATCTGCGATGGTTGACAAAATGGCCGATGCGGCCTCTTGGACTGACAAGTCAGGTTGCTCGAGACAGGCCCCGACCGCTTCAACCGCCGGTGTTCCGATCGAGCGCAAGGCTTCAACTGCTGCTTCGCGGACAGAGCGATCCTCATCTCGGAGCAGGGCAACCAGAGGAGCGACCGCTCGCGGGTCCTTAAAGGTGCCGAGAAGACCGGCGGCTTCCTGGCGGATCGCCCAGTCTTCGTCTTTGAGCGCCGCAATCTGCTCTGTCACCGGGTTGCTCACTTGATCCTCCCAGACTTAGCGTACAACCCTAACATGGCGTTTTTCGCGGGGTCAACGAAGCAGAAACGTAGAGGTCCACGCTGGCTGTAGCGAAAGCTCTCTACTCATCTTTTGAAAACCTCAGGCCTGACGGAGTGGCGAGTCAGGATGTTAAGTATGGGGTTCGAACCAGCCAGGAACGTGTATGGGCTACAGTCTGGCGGGGGAGACTACCAACCACATAGGTTTATACTCATGTAGGGCCACGTTGCTCACATTGAAACGACGACGGGTATGGCGTATTGTTCGCGAACATTCGAGGAGTGTTATACGGGCAGACACCGGCAAATCCGGCTCTTATGAGGATCGGCCTAATCATTCTTAGGCGTTAAGGAGCAACCGATGGCCAACATCACCATCACGCCTGGTACTGGTCACGTGAACCTCTCACCAATGCTCTTCCATGCGTACGCAATTCAGTATCTCCAATGTGAGCGCTCTTTCACCACTGATGCCAAATACAGTCCAGTCCCTTATTTCTTGCTTTGTCGTGCCATAGAACTTGAACTGAAAGCAAAGCACCTTGGGTTCAAGTCCCGAGCTGAAGTCAAGACGCAATGCGGCCACAATCTCACGAAGTCATACGACGAGTTGTCCTCCAGCGACAAGACTTTGGATGCAAGCGAATACACGGTGCTTGTGGACGCCAGCAAGATCTACGATGTTCCCAACAAGGGTTTTGAGTACGTGACGGTCGGGGACGCAGTAGCGGGCCTGAAGAACTTCCCCGATATCGCGGTACTCAAGCGCATTGCAGCAAAGCTCATCGGACAATGACGCCTAACTCGCGCATGAACACGGACCCTCAACAGCGGCGCTGCGCGCCGCCGTTTCTGTCCGGTTCTGTTGGCACCGGGGTCGATTCTTGACTTAACCCTGAGCAAGACCTCTCCTCCCCACCCATAGCTCGCCCCCTTCGCCTGGAATGTCCCAGTGCCCTCGGTCACCTCACCTGCCGCAGTAAGACTTACCAAGCTATCTTTTGAGAATACTGTTTGGGGTCATTACTTAACCTGTCATCTCGGGCACGCCGCTGAGTCTGCCGCTTGCGGAGGGGCGGTGCAACGTCAAGAACTGGTCCCCATAGGACTCCCATAGACTGACTCCCATAGGTTGCGGAAAACTGCGTCAATGGCGTACCATGGCCCATGCGATTCGTTGAGACCTCAGTCTTCACGGGTGCGCTTCGGAGGTATCTCGACGATGAAACTTATCGCGCGCTGCAGGTGGCACTGGTACTCCGTCCGACGCAGGGTCCGCTTGTTCAGGGCGGAGCGGGGTTGCGCAAGCTGCGCTGGGCCGTTCCGGGTCGAGGCAAACGAGGAGGCGTCCGTCTGATCTATTATTGGGAGCCTGTAAATCAGACATTCTATATGCTGTATCTCTATGCGAAGAACGAGCAAGAAGATCTGACGTTTGAACAGCTGAAGGTCCTGGCCAGACTCGTTCGGGAGGAATTCACATGAAAGATGTGGCGTTCCAAGAGCTGCTGACGAGTATCAAACAAGCGGGAAAGATTCGACGAGGCAGGCTCAAGCCAGCGAGAGTCACGACGTTTCGGCCGGCGGATGTGAAGGGTATTCGTCGTAAGCTCAAGGTGTCTCAGGCCGAGTTCGCGCTGATGATCGGGGTCAGCGTGGCAACGTTGCGCAACTGGGAGCAAGAACGGCGAACTCCAGATGGCCCGGCCCTCGCGCTGTTGCGTGTGGCCGCGCGGAATCCGCGTGCGGTCGCCGAAGCGTTGTATCGTGAGCCGCGAAAAGGTGCAGCCTAAGTGGGCCTCGAAGTGTTTCGGGTCATTGCTTGACCTGTCAAGTCGGGCTTGCCACAGGCGGAGAGGCGGCACAAAGTCAAAAAATGACCCCCACCTAAAGCACTGTTGAAACTTGTTTGCTGACCTTATTCCCTCGCCTTCAGCCTTTGTTTTCTGACGAAATCTGCCCATTCGAAGAACTGACCGGATCCAGATTGCTCACACAAACCGGTCGTGTTCGGCCGGGGTCGGAATACGGCAGGTGTCGGCTTTCCCCATCCACCGGTAGCGGCGGCGCGCGACATAATCATAGACGGCGTCACGGAGCGGACGTGGAATCACGATGCCCAGATAGAACAACGGCCAGAGGCCGGATAGCTGCCTCAGAATTTTGAGTGCCGCAGTTGACTTGGTGAAGACACGGCCTTGTTCCAGAAGCAGAAAGGTCTCGAAGTCTTCGGTGGAGAGGCGAAGCGATGTCAGGATCTGTTGCGCCGGTTCAGACTGTAGTGTGCCGAATTTGAATTTCGCACGGGGATCGCGCGCGATCGTAAAATCGATCCAGGCGTTGCACCAATTGCAGACCCCGTCGAATACGATGAGCCGTTCCTCTTTGGCCCATTCATGGGATGTGGGGTCAAGCCGTTGGGTATCCGTCACACCGTGTCGCCGGACGGGCCAAATCGTCCGGTTTGGCCCAATGGCCGATCGATGCGCAGATTGTCTGCTTGGCTGGAGCTGATCTCCACCTCTTCATCGAAAGGTGTCCAGCCAAGTTTCTCTAGGGTTTCGAGGGTGATTTGTTTGAGAGCGTCTTTTGCGGTCAGACGAACCGACGCATAGGACAGCACGCGCTCCTTTTCAGCCTCAACTTCGGAGGCTTTGGGATCGAAGAGGAAAGCGATCAGCGGTTCGATGGCGGTATCACCGATGACGGTCAGCGCGGACGCGGCCTTTTCACGCAGCACGCCGTCTTTCAGCAACATGATCAAGTCCGGAATGACACGAGGGTCGCGAAATTGGCCCAGGGCAGTGGCCGCGGCTTCCTTGATGAAGGCATCTTCGCTGACGATGCATCCTGGGGTCGGCGAACCTTCTTGCTTGATCCCTTTCCCCTTCAAGGCGTCCAACACGGCGGGGAGGGCGCGCGAATCACCGATCATGCCGAGCGAGGCGATGGCATGCCGCTTCACGGCTCCGTCTTTCATCGCCTCCATTAGCGCATCAATCGCTCGGGAGTCACCGATCATACCGAGCGCGATCGTGGCGTCTTCGCGAACCGCTCGGTCCGAGTCTTTCAGCGCAGCAATCAGGGCATCGACGACTTTGGCGTCTCGCACCCAGGTGCGGCCGATTTGATAGTCTGTGGTCATTCCGCCCAGCGCGCGGGCGGCGTGACAGCGAACCACGAAGTCCTTGTCTTTCAGGCTCTCGATCAGTGGATCGACCGACGAATGTCCGATGTAGACCAGAGCGGTGCCCGCTGTTTCGCGGACAATTTTTGAAGAATCTCGGAACAGCTTGATTAACGCCGGAACAGCCTTCGGATCGGCGATCCGGCCCAGTGCTTCCGCCGCGGCGCTCTTGACGGCCCCGTCACGATCGCGACAAGCAAGAATCAAGGCGTCGACCGACTGTGGATCTTTGAGCTTGCCGGCGGCTTTCGCCGCATGTTCACGTACGCGCCATCGCTCGTCCTTCAGGCTTACAATGAGTCGATCGAGCACGCTCGGCCCCATGCGTGCTGTTGCGTCCACGGCTCGATCTCGCACTTCCATGATGGGATCGTTGAACAGACCGATCAGGGCTTCGAGCGCTTTCGGGCCGCCGATTTTCGCCACTCCACAGCCGGCGTGAGCCCGAACGGACCAGAAGTCATCGCCGCATGCGCCGATCATAGCGTCCAGCGTCGCAGGGTCGCCCAAGTCGGCAAGCGTCTTCGCCGCCTCCTCACGGGTGGCATCATCCACATCTTCCAGCGCTTCCAAGAGATCGTCGAGTACGTTAGCCATTGCTAGGACTCTGTTCGTAGTAGGGGTCAGGTTGTCCGCCGTGCGGGTAGGTCCGCTTACACAGGATAACCAGGGTCTGGGTTCCGCGGCCACCGACGCACTGGTCTAATGATGTCGAGAAATCAAGAGTACCGTTCAAATTGATGCTGAAAGGAAAGTCGAATGTGAAGCTGATGAACTTGTACTTTCCCGGCCGCAAGTGCAGTTCACGGAGTTCCGACGTCTTGGGCGCGTCGAGCGACTCGGGGTCGGAATTCCAGATGGACGGTGTGATGCCCGGCACCTGCCACCACGAGGTCGGTACCAACTTTGTGGCGTCGATCGTAATGGCATGCTCCTTAAGGTGAGCCGGTGGCTCTCCCGCGAAGCTCCATTGGACAGAAACAGTCGTGAGGAGACCGGCTAGTGCCCACCTCAATACCAAGAATCGCGGTTCTATGATGCTGTTGTCGCGCATGGATCGTTAGCGTTTCTTCCCGCGCGGCACCGGACGCTTCGCGGCGGTGGTTGTTTGAAAAATTTCTTCCACAGCCTTGCTGTCCCATTCAGTGTGGGTTTCAAGCTTGAGAATTCGCATCACTGTCGCGCCGGTGTCGATGATGGATACCGGCTGGTTGATGGTTGCGCCGCGCTTGATCCCGGCACCTGACACGATCCAGGGAACGACTGGAGCATCAGTTGTGGGGACTTCTGCGCCAGGGTCGGTTCCCTTTCCGCTGAGCGCCGTGACGACGACGGCGGTGCGGTCTAAGAGCTTGTGGTGCGCGAAGAGACCAAGGACGGATTTTATCGATGCGTCGACGGCTTCCAAGGCCTGTTGGTAGTCTTTGGAGTTCCAGCCCTGCGTCACACCGGCTCTTCCGGCTTCTGGTAGGTGAACTACCAATAAATGAGGCAAGGAGAGCACCGCATGGCCGTAGCCATGTCCACTTGTGGCTTTCTGGAAATACTGTTCGATGTAGGCAAAGAGCTTTTGAGGGCCGCACTCGGGCCGCAGGGCCCCACAGAGTTGGTAGTCGGTGTAGGGGGTAGGTTTAGCCAGCTGGTAAAGAGATTCCTCCATGAAGAAGATCGCGCTATCGCGGCCTCCGCTCAAATCCAAATAGTCGAAGAGACTAGGTGGGCGGGGGTATCCTCGGCTGAATTCAAACGAGTTCCAGGTGATTCCATGCTTCTCTACCGGCATGCCGGTAATCAGTGATGCCATCGTCGGCAATCGCAAGGCCGGCTCGACCCCCTCCGCGGTCCAGGTGACGGACCCGTCCTTGATCAGCTTCTTCAGGACCGGCATCGCGGCGCCCTTGAGTGAGTCGTGGCTAAATCCCTCCAGTACAAATAAAACGACATGCTCAGCCTGAGGGGGTGGAGGGGACGTCTTCTTCCCGGCTGGGGCTGCGGAATGAGCACAGACTGGGATTCCGACTTCAAGCGAGACAATCAGCAATCCGAGACCGATTAACGAAAACCACCGAGAGGAATGTCCCATATCAAACAATAATCCTTCTGTTTTCCGGCGATTGACCTGGTACCCTAACATGCAAATTTTCTCGAAGGCAAGGTGCCGCTATGCTTTCGCGGAAGGCTAGCCAGGTGGCACTCCGGGTGTTAAGCTCCCGTGTAACCATTGTGATTCCTTGCCTGCCTGAACGAGGTCTATGAAGAGGTCTGGGTTGGGAATGTTATACCGCCTTCCAAGGAATCTTTTTCATTCGATGGCTTTCTGCCTCAGCCTCGCGGGGCTGACTTCCTATGGAGACCCGGCGTTCGCCGACATCCGGGTCGTCAATGCTCAGGGTGAACATCGAATGGGAGACCGCGATACTCGTGAAGATGCCATCCGGCTCGCCGTCGAAGCCGCCAAGCGAAACGCTCTCGAACAAGTGGCGGTTTACCTGGAGAGTGTCACCGTCGTCAGTGATATGGACGTGACCAAAGATGAAATCCGTACCTACACGGCCGGATTGGTCATCACGCTCACCCAGCAAATCACGACCACCCTCGATGGCGAGGTCGTGGTGGTGCGCGCGGATCTCCTCGCACAGATGGATACGGATGAAGTGGCACGGGCGATCACGGCGCTTCGTGAAAATGAAGATGCCCGTGTTCAACTGGCTGTGCTGAAAAAGGAGAATGAACAGCTGCAAGAAGAGTTGAATGCTGTCAATCAGACGCTGGGCACTGCGGCCAATCCGGAGCAAGTTCAGCTCGCCGCTCAAAAGAGGAAGGAGATTCTCAATCGTGTCCAGTCGAATGCTATGGTGTCCCAGGCCTGGACGAACTGGGTGCTTGTCTCGCCAGGTGGGATTCCTCAAGGTCTCTTGAGTAGCGCCATCGGACTCTCACCTGCCAACCCGCATGTCGCAGTCGCACAGCAGATTATCGCCTACCGGCAACCACGAGCTCCTGGACAACCACCGATGCCTGGAAGCAGCCCACCACAGATGCCAACGCACAAGATAATTCCGCCGCCCGGCGCATCAGGTGCTCCGCGCACGCCCAATGGAATGATCTATCGAACTCCGTCGAGACCGTCTCAATTCGGCTATCCGGGGGGAGGAGAACGGCGGTGAAGAACCAGATTGGGATGCTCATCGTCGCCCTTGGATTCTGGATCAATGAAGGATGGGTTCCACACAGTTTTGAAGCCGCGGCCTCCGATAACGGGGGTTATTCTTCAGATCACTATTGGATCGGAAGGGGACAGGGTGACCTCACAAAAGGCAAGGTGGTGTGCCAGCGTGTGTCGGAACTATCGGCTCGGACAGATTTGGCGAAACAGATCCGCGTGTTGGTCAAGGAGCATATGGTCGATCGGGTCCGCGAGCGATCGGGCCGCGAGACGGAGCAAGACATCGAGCTGACGCGCGAGGAGATCGTGCAGGAATATTTGCAAAACGTGAGAATCGTCGACCACCGGATCGATGAAGAAAACAACGTGTGTACTGCCACGGCTGTCATGCCAAAGACCCCTGTGCAGCCGAAGTCCGCTTCGGAGCAAGATCTCGCTTTGCCTCTTTTTCCATAGCCCTCTCAACGCTCTTGTTGCAGCCTTGAACCAAGATCGGATATGTAATTCGACATGCCGATCGAGAATAATTTCCAGCACGATGAACTGTCTCGGAAGAATCTAGGCGAACGATTGACGGTAACGGATCTGACCGATGTAGTCTCTCCAGATTCAGCCGCTTGGGTTGAGGCGATGGCCGGGTGTGGGAACGCGATGTCGAAGGCCGGTGTGGCCAGCATCGTCTTTCTCCATGGTTCGCTCCATGGCACGGACATCTTTGGCCTTCAGCGGCTGGACGACGCAGGTGGGCTTAAACGGGGCTATTCTCGTGGCGTGTCAGGGCTGGATGCGTTGCTCGCTGCGATGCGTGAAGAACACAACGGAATCCCATTGCTGCCCGGGGGAGCAGCACCGCCGCTTTCGAATGATGACGCAACAAGAAAACTATTGGATGATCAGATCGGAGATGCGGGGAACTTCACCGACGCGAACATTCAATCGCTCAGTCGGGCGCTTAACAAGAATGTAGCCGAGCCGATCCCTTGCGTCAGGATGCTCTGGTCATGTGAACATCATCATCTTGGCCGAGTGCTGGCCACCGTTTCTCTGCTCGCTGAACTCCATAGGCTCTGTAAGGATCAAGGTCTCCGCCGGGGAAGCCGAATTCTGATTCAGGCGCATGGGCAGGTCGGGTTGGTGCTGGCCCTGGCGTCGAATTTTCTTTGCCGGACCCCGATCACCGGTCGAGCGAAGTTATTCGATATCCTTACCGAGTACGCCGATCAGACGAATCAAACCCAACTCATCGCGACCATCACACTGATCGAACCCCTGCTCGCGACGGGGGAACTCCTCAACGGGGCCCTCGTTGATATCGTGACGTACGGGACGCCGGTCCGCTATGGGTGGGACCCTTCCGGGATTGGAAATCTGCTCCATGTTGTGAATCACCGAAATTTACGAACCGATGGCAAGAACTGGTTAGCGAAGATGGAGCTGCCTCAGATTACGATGGAGATGCCGATCGCGTGGGGCGGGGACTATGTGCAGGAGTTAGCCGTGGCGGGGAGTGATGCAGTGCCTCGAACGGAGTCAGCCAGGGCGGCCAACAAACGGGTGTGGGAGATGGTTGAACCGTACGATGGATTCGAACGCTGGCTGGAATGTGCCAGACGCGCCGTGAGGTTTCCAGGTGATGGGCGCTGTCTCCTGGTTGATTACAAGGACAGTACCGGATCGACCAATCCTCGCGACCATTACTACGGCCACGCCGTCTATACGCGACGGCCCACCCTATTGTTCAACATGACACAGATTGTGCGTGCCTTCTACGAATCCTAGCAGGGTGCTGAAACTGGGGCTATGAGCGTCGGAAGGTCTGGACGCCGCCGGTAGGGACTGCCAGGGTTTTCCCAACGACTGCACAACAACTGGAGTAGAAGCGCTACTTGGTTTTTCTTCGACAGAGCAGCCCAACGGAGCCGCCGAGCGCGAGGCCGCCGAGGAAGGTGAGTCCGAGGATGACGCCGAGCAGAGAGGCCGATGGACCCGCTTCGCGACGGATATAGCGACGGGCCTGGGGGTCGACCGTCGCTTCGCCACCCATCCAATTACGCGGGTCGTCATTCTGCGGTTCACTCTGAGTACTCACGAGTTTCATGCCTCTCTTCCTTCATCCAACACGATACAGTCGTCGATCAACGCTCCTAATTCGTCCCGTTCCTGTCGTGGCACATCAAGAAACCTGACGCCAAAGGTCCGATCGACAGTCCACTGAACCCGGGCTTGCTCAATGACGACCGGCATGTCGTGGCCAGGAAGCAGGAGCTTGACCACAATCGGTTTTCCCGGTTGAACAGCCAGTGCGCTGTCGATTCGGGCACCGCCGAGGGAAAGATCGATGGTCTCGCCTTCCACCTCGTGGGAGTTTACCCGCAGTAAACTCTTGACCTGCCTGGAAACACGACGATGTTGACGCCGCTCCATACGAGTTAAGAATACCCTACTTTACCGAAAGAAAGCATCTAAGAAGATGCTCAAGTTGCTGATTGTTCAGACGTTCTCTTGCAAGTCGGCGAATCATTTCGCTAAGGTACGGTACGATGGATGGAGCTCGTTCGCGCCAAATGATCTTCGCCTGTGCGAGCGGGCTGCTGCTACCCCTCTGCTTTCCAAAGTTCGACGTGGGATTGCTGGCCTGGGTTGCCCTGATCCCTCTCCATCTCGCGCTCGATCAATGTTCCAAACTGCGTGCCTTTTGGATCGGCTGGTTGAGCGGTGTCATCGGATTCACCGGCATCATGGCCTGGGTCGTCACTGCCATGACGACGTATGGCAAAGTGCCGGAGCCCATCAGTTACGCCATTCTGTTGTTGCTCACCACCTACCTCGGACTCTATGTCGCGCTCTATTGCCTTGCGTTCGTCTGGCTTCGCGATCTGATCCCACGCTATGGAATTTTCTTTGCGCCATGTTTCTGGGTCGCGCTCGAATTCGTTCGAACGTACCTTCTCTCAGGCCTTCCATGGTGTCTCCTCGGCTACTCGCAATACCGTGAATTAGATTTGATTCAGATAGCGGATCTGACCGGGGTGTACGGGGTGTCCTTCCTAGTCGTCCTGGTGAATCTGGCCGTTGCCGAATTGATTGTGTGGATCATGCCGTTTTTCCGAGGCTTTCATCCGGTCAAGCTTCCGTGGGAACTCCTCACGACCGCCGCGGCTTGCATGGTCCTCTCTTGGTTCTACAGTTCGGCGGTCCTCAGCGACAGAGAGGTGAAACAGACCTACCCCTCTATCACGGTTGGTGTCGTCCAACCGAACATCGACCAGGCGGTAAAGTGGGATGCGTCGTATCGCGAAGAGACCATGCAGCGCCTTGACCGCTTGACGGCTCAATTTGGCACCGGGACGGACTTGATTGTGTGGCCGGAAGCCGCCACTCCATTTCTCTTGGAGCGAGAAAAGGAGTACCAACTGGAACTGATGGCGTGGGCGGAACGAGCTCATGCACCGCTTTTGCTCGGAAGTCCGGCACTGCGATATTACTCGGACCGCCGGCCGTACCTCCTGAACAGCGCCTACTTGTTGGGGACGGACGGGACGATTCTCGATCGGTATGACAAACAGCACCTCGTTCCGTTCGGAGAATATATCCCCCTCAAATCATCGCTGTTGTTCTTTCTCGATAAACTGGTCGAGGGCATCGGCGATTTTGAACCAGGGCCAGGAGCAAAAATCTTGTCCTTTACTCCCAAATCGTGGGGGCAGGACAAGGCCGGCAGTGCCCGAACCGTGCGGTTCGGTGTTGCGATTTGCTATGAGGTCATCTTTCCGGACCTTGTCCGCCAATTCGCTGCAAACGGGGCGGAGTTTCTCGTGACGATCACGAATGATGGGTGGTTTGGCCCATCCTCGGCGCCGGCGCAGCACTTTGCCATGGTCGTCTTTCGTTCGATCGAAAACCATCTCGCGTTCGCGCGGGCCGCCAATACCGGAATCTCTGGGTTCGTCGATCCGTTCGGACAAATCACACAGGCCTCGCCTCTCTTCACGGAACTGGCCTTACACGAGACGATACCCATCAAATATTCCCGCACATTTTACAGCTACTATGGCGATGTGTTTGCCTACGCTTGTGTTATAATCTGCGCGCTTTTGTGTCTGTTCGGGTATTTCCGCACCAAGGAACCAGCCCTAACGATTATCACGCCGGCTTGATAGAAGGAGGATCGTTCCATGCTAGAGGATGTCGAGGTTCGTGTTCGCGCCCTTGCTGTGCAAGTCTCCGAGCTACGGGGGCATCTTTGACTTCGCTCAGATGACTGCCGATTTAGAGGAACTCGAAGCGCAGATGGGCCAGCCGAATTTCTGGAGTAATACCCGCACTGCGGCGGTTGTGAGCCGAAGAAAATCGACCATTGAACGGGAGCTTCAGCAGTGGCGTGACATTGAGTCCAAGATGGGCGATTTGGGAGCCTTGTTGGAACTCGCGTATGAGAGCAGAGATCCTGGACTCGAGTCCGAATTGGTGGAGGAACTCAATCAGCTGGAGCCGCGCCTTGCCACATTGCGCCTGGAACTTCTTCTCTCAGGCGAGCTGGATCCGAATAATGCCATCCTGGCGATTCATCCGGGAGCCGGCGGGACGGAATCTCAGGACTGGGCACAGATGCTCCTCCGAATGTACGTGCGATGGGCGGAGCAGAAGAAGTTTAAGGTAGAAACGCTGGACCTCTTACCAGGAGATGAAGCCGGTATCAAGAGTGTGACGATTTCCATCACCGGTTCCTATGCCTATGGCTACCTGAAGGCTGAGGCCGGAGTCCATCGCTTGGTGCGCATTTCTCCGTTCGACTCCAACAAGCGGCGGCACACGTCGTTCGCCTCTGTCTTCGTGTATCCGGAGCTGAGCGAGGATATTGAGGTCGTGGTCGAAGAAAAAGATCTCCGCATTGATACCTTCCGCGCCGGTGGTGCCGGAGGGCAGAACGTCAACAAAGTTGAGACCGCCATCCGCATTACCCACTTGCCCACCAATATCGTCGTGCAATGCCAGAACGAACGCTCCCAGCTTCAGAATCGAAACGGCGCGATGAAGATCTTGAAAGCTCGCCTCTTCGAGCTGGAACAGAAAAAGAAGGAAGCGGAGTTCAATGCCATCGTCGGTGAGAAAAAGGACATTGCGTGGGGCAGTCAAATTCGATCCTATGTGTTCCAGCCCTACCAGATGGTGAAGGATCATCGAACCGGCCATCAGATCAGTAATGTTTCGTCGGTCATGGACGGTGACCTCGACGGATTCATTGAAGCGTTCTTGAAGAGGAAACTTGGAAAGGGAAGTGAGCAACTCTCTTCCGTCGGGGAAGAGGAAGACGACCTCTAAACGGTTCATACGGCGATCGGTCTTTTCGGCTTATTTCGCATCGACGGACCAAACAAACCACACTAACCAGACCGACGAGACAACCTGAGTATGGATGAACTGAACGAACAGCGACAACAACGGATCAGGAAGCTTGATCTGCTCAGAGAGGCGGGTGTTGCCCCGTATGGCGGTCGATTCGACGCCCACGATCGGGCCGGAGTATTGCTCAAGCAGCACGGCGAAAAAGCGAAGGAGACGTTGGAGCAGGAGAAAATCTCCTGCTCCCTCGCCGGACGAGTCGTGGCGTTGCGACGATTCGGAAAAGCGAGCTTTGCAGTCCTGCAAGATGGGGCCGACCGCCTCCAGGTATATTTGAAGAAAGATCTGCTCTCCGAGCAGGCGTATGTCGTGGTGGAGCAGCTGGATCTTGGCGATTGGATCGGTGTCACGGGAACGTTGTTCAGGACGAAGACGAATGAATTCACGGTCGAGGTCCACCAACTCACGTTCCTCAGTAAAGCCCTCCGCCCGCTTCCGGAGAAATGGCATGGTCTGACGGATGTCGAGACTAGGTATCGACAGCGCTATGTTGACTTGATTGCTAATCCTCAAGTCCACCAGATCTTTTCCGCGAGGAGTCGGATCATTGCCGGTATCCGAACGTTCCTCATCGAGCGCGGCTTCCTCGAGGTTGAGACCCCCATGATGCATCCGATACCTGGTGGCGCCACCGCCAAGCCGTTCGTCACGCACCATAATGCGCTCGGCGTCGATCTTTATCTGCGCATCGCGCCGGAGCTCTATCTGAAGCGCTTGATCGTCGGCGGATTTCCGCGTGTGTTTGAGATTAATCGGAATTTTAGGAACGAAGGTATTTCGACGATCCATAATCCCGAGTTCACGATGCTGGAGTTCTATGTATCCTACGCAGACTATCAGGACTTAATTGCGCTCACGGAAGAGCTGGTCTCCAGCCTGGCTCAGCAGATACTTGGGAAAACGGTTATCCCGTACCAAGGCAAGGAGATTGTGCTCACTCCTCCGTGGCGTCGATGGTCCTATCATCAAGCTATTCTCGAAGTGAACGGTCTCGATCCATCGGTACTACAGGATCGCGAGATGGCGTTGGCAGCTGCAAAGGGACTGAGTGTCCCGGTGGATCCCAAAGCGTCCTTGTTTGCCATCGTGAACGAAATTTTTGAGGAAACGGTCGAACCGAATCTCCAACAACCGACATTCATTACCGATTACCCAATCGACATTTCTCCGCTCGCCAGGCGAAAGGATACGGATCCCACTTTGACCGACCGGTTTGAGCTGTATATCGCCGGGCGAGAGATCGCCAACGCCTTTTCAGAGTTAAACGATCCTCTAGACCAGCGGGAACGGTTTGAAGGTCAGGCTGCCCAGCGCGAAGCGGGTGATGATGAAGCGCATCTCGTGGACGAGGATTTTCTTCGAGCTTTGGAATATGGGATGCCTCCGACCGCCGGAGAAGGAATCGGCATCGATCGGTTGATCATGCTGTTTACCGATCAGGCCTCCATCCGCGATGTGGTTCTCTTCCCCCAGCTTCGGCCGGAGAAGTCATAAGCGTGACCCTTCCTTATGAAATCTTCGTCGGGCTCCGCTACCTTCGCGCCAAGCGACGCAACCGGACGATCTCGCTGAACACCTTCGTCTCCATCGCCGGCATCACGTTAGGAGTGGCGGCGCTCATCGGCACGGTGGGCATCATGACGGGCTTCCGGGAAGATATTCAGAGCAAAATCCTCGGCACGACGGCCCATATCATCGTCCAAGAACGTATGAAAGAAAATATGACCGACTACAATAGTCTGGCCGACAGAATTCAGACTGTCCCTGACGTTGTGGCAGCCACACCCTTTGTGCTTCGCCAAGTGCTCTTGACCACTTCATCGGGCGTTCAGGGGATTGTCCTTCGTGGGATCGACCCAGAGCGAGAAGCCAACGTCACGGAGATTTCCCAAAACATCACGTCCGGCCAATTGCTCGATCTTCTCGCGCCGGTCAAAGTTCTGCAGGCTCCAGCTGATGAGCCGAATGGTGACCTCCGCACTGTTGAAAAGCCAGGTATTATTCTTGGGAAAGAGCTGGCACTCAGGCTAGGTGCGTTCGTCGGCGATACAGTCAACGTCGTTTCACCGGTCGGTCCGATCAGTGCGATGGGCATGGTCCCTAAGATCCGAACGTTTGCCGTCGTCGCGCTGTTTCATTCCGGCATGTATGAGTACGACTCCTCGTTGGCCTATATTGAACTCGGCGAAGCACAGAAATTTTTCAACATGGATGGGAGTGTGTCAGGGATCGAAGTCAAAGTCACGGAGGTCTTCCAGGCAGCAGAGACGGCTCGTCGCATCGAGCAGGAGCTCGGATTCAGTCACGGTGCCAGAGATTGGATGCAGATGAATCGCAACCTCTTTTCGGCTCTGAAGCTGGAGAAGACGATGATGTTTCTATTGCTCGTCCTGATTACGATCGTGGCCTCGTTCAACATCGTGAGCACTCTCACCATGATCGTTACGGAGAAGCAAAAGGAAATCGCGATTCTCAAGGCCATGGGGGCGACCAAGCGCAGCATCCGGCGCATCTTCATGCTGAATGGATTGATCATCGGGTTCACCGGGACGGCCATCGGTATTCCGTTGGGCTATACATTTCTCTGGCTGATTCAAACGTTCTGGACGTTCGACCCGAGCGTGTACTACATCTCGACTATTCCAGTGCATGTCCTGGCGGAGGATGTGTTCATGGTGGCGGGTTCAGCCATTCTGATCAGCTTTATGGCAACGGTGTATCCGGCCAGTCAGGCCGCGAAGCTCGAACCGGTCGCGGCATTGCGGTACGAATAGGATCACAAGACTAGGTCAGTTCTCGCGACGCAGTATTGAAACATGATCACAGTCACCAATCTTCACAAATCGTTTTCGATGGGCTCCTATGAGCTACCCGTGCTTCGAGGGATCAATCTGGAAATTCAACGTGGCGAATTGGTGGCGATCGTAGGAGCCTCCGGGGCCGGCAAAAGCACACTTCTCCATATTATCGGGACCCTTGATAAACCAAGCAGTGGGACCGTGACATTCGACGGACAAGACTTGTTTCGCATGACGGACGCCCAGCAGGCGGAGTTCCGTAATCGGCGAATCGGGTTTGTGTTTCAGTTTCATCATTTGCTTGCTGAGTTTACGGCGCTCGAAAATGCGTGCATGCCGGCGCTCGTCCAACGTCGAGAGCCTGCCTCGGTCAAAGCCGACGCCACCGCTCTTCTGAAGGAAGTCGGTTTGGAGCATCGCCTCCATCACAAGCCCGGTGAGCTCTCTGGCGGAGAACAACAACGAGTCGCCATGGCCCGCGCGTTGATGCAGAACCCGGACTTGGTCCTGGCCGACGAACCGACTGGAAATCTTGATACCCATAGCGGAGATGGCCTATTTGGACTTATGCGCGCCCTGAACAAGACGCGAGGCACCACGTTTGTGATCGTGACCCATAACGACAAACTCTCAGCCCAGTCAGACCGGATCATTCACATGCAAGACGGCCAGATTGCCTGACCCACGGGTACCTTCTTGTCATGCCCGATTTCTGCTAGCCATAAGAGGCGTTGTCTCATGACATCTTGAGATCTCTTTCCTTGTTCTGCATGATCTCGTCATGACACCATTTGAAACAGCCTCAATCCTTGACGAACAACCATTCCTTCTCTAGACTCGGCAAGTTAGCCCTGGCCAAGGATTTGACATGCGCTGGTTGCCGTCGGTTCGCATAGCCGTATTACTGGCTGCCTCAGCGCTTCCGCTTCAGGTATCAGCCGCAGAATTTGTCATTTCCGGGCCCCGCGCCATGGGTATGGGTGGGGCTGGAGTTGCTGTCACCACCAATGCCCTCGCCACCTACTGGAATCCGGCCGGACTGGCTATGACCCAGACTGTTGATATTCGGGCGCAAGGTGGAGGTTTCGCGATCGATCGTCTCGGGATGGGCGATGCGCTGAACGACCTTGAAAAGTTCAACGCTAATGACACGACACCGGCCAATCTTGCAAGGGCTCAAGAAATCGCTGATCGCGTCAATCAACCAGGCGCAGCGATCTCGGTCAATGGGTCCGCGGGGCTGTATCTCAAAGGTCATCTTGGTGAGCATGCGTTCGGATTTAACATCTCAGACGTGGCCACCGGCGGTGGGTTTGTGTCAACACCGGTGCAAGCGACCCAACCCGGCGGGATCGGGACGCCTATCACCGTTGCGGGGCAGATGGCGCTGCGTGGTCTCGAAGCCAGGCAGCTGGCGTTTTCGTATGCCTATGCCTTTTCCGATAAGACGTTTGCGGTCGGTATTACAGCCAAATTTATTCAAGGGGCGTCATACAACGGTTCAACCAATCTAGAAAGTGGAAGTGGGGTCAGCACAACCGACCACTTCGGCAAGCCGACTATCTCAACGACCTATGGGATTGACATCGGGGCCATCTATCGGCCCTCATCCTTGATCCGGTTCGGGATTGTCGCGAAGGATATCAATACGCCCACGTTGGATGCCGCAGGTGGAGGGGAGATCAAGCTTGATCCGCAGGTTAGAGCTGGAGTCGCGATCAATCCCTACTCCTCCTTGACCCTTACGGCGGATGTCGATGTGACCTCGAACAAGACCTTTGTGCCGGGAGTCAAGAGCCAGCTCCTGAGCCTCGGGATTGAACAAACGATCCTGACTGAATTTCTGTCATTTCGAGTCGGAACGTTCAAGAATATGCAAGACGCATCCACCCCTTTTATCCCTACCGCAGGCTTGGGCATGCGATGGTTCAACTTCCGTGCAGATGCCGGCGGCGGCTATGACTTTCGTGAAAAAGGAGCATTAGTTTCTGCTTCCATTTCTTTTGTATTCTGATGCTATACTAGTTTTATGCTGTGTCGATCATACAGACAAGCGGTAACTCTTGCCGGGCTCCTTTTCCTGCTCACCAGCTGTGGAGGTCTGCAGGAGGTGTGGGAAGGCCCCGGGGCCAGAGTATTCCGGCCTCAGAGCATTGCCGTGCTGCCACCAATGTCGAGTCAATACGACAGTGCCCGTGAAGACATACAAGAAGTTTTAGCTGTCGCACTCAATCGGCAAGGACGAATCGAACGAGTCGTCTCGCCGGAAAACGTCACGGATATTTTTCAGGCTTCAAAAGAGGCGTTTGATTCACTCGTGTTTTATTTTTCCCGCCTTGAAATGACCGGTCAATCCGATAAAGACTCCGCGGTTAAGCTTGGGAAATCGCTCAACGTTGATTCCTTTCTGGTGGTCAGAGTCAATTCCTGGGAATACGTGCGAAAGGAAGGTGATAACGTCGGGCGGGTGGGGTTGAGCCTGCGCCTGATCGATGCCACGACCGGGACGACGATTTGGAAAGCGCGCCACGAACGCTCCAGCAGCTACATGTTCATCAAACCGAGCCTCAAACAAATCGCCAAGGATTTGGCGGACGAAATGATCAAGTATATGCCTCCGCAAGTTAAGGCCTAGCCGTTTCTCTCCATCTGAGTGACCAAAACGCACCCTTACCAGCCTGGCCGGAGCAGCCTCCCAGCTCTTTTTCTGCTCTAGGATCACCTCAGCATATACCATTACGTCGATACCGGCATGCCGGCCGCCCATTACTGCGATGATCTACCTAGTGTCATGGAGGAATGAACCTTGCAGTGGTGCTCAAGGAAATTATTCTAAGATAGCAGGCCTAAAGGTGAACATACGCTTGCGGGGAAATGAAGCAATAAGTAGAATAGCGATTGAAAAGGATACGTGCAGTGCAGAATAATCAAATAGCTCCTTGAGAGGGCGATGATGGATAATACCAATGTTCATGCAGCATAACGTGATCGCCAAACGCGGCTATGGTTGCTTGAAACGGGTGCTGGATGTCTCAGTATCATGCGTAACAGAATTGATTGAGAATTAGCAGCGAAGAGGGTGATGCATGCTGAATCATCTCAAATCCCATATCGTGGCCTATGGATGTGCTGCCGTGGTAGTGATCTTTTTTGCCGGGCAGGCGATCTTATGGTCTTGGCAACAGGAGACAAGCTTCATCGAGCCGCAGTCGGTTGAAGCGGCCGTTGATAGGGCCTCGGCAGAGAAGGTCTTGGGGCTAGAGCAAAAGAACGAACAGCTATACGCTCAGAACAACCAGCTCAGCGAACAGAATGGCCAACTCGATGAAAAGAATGGCCAGCTCCGACGCGAGAATACCCAGCTGCACCAACAAAATGGTCAACTCCGCCAGCAGATCACACAGCTCCACGAGGTCATTAAGGAAAAGGATGCGCTTGCCGCTACCCAAACACGCGAACTCGGGCTTCGGCACCAGCAGTTGGCTGAGTATGAGCAAGTGCTGGAGGCCATGAAAGCGCAGACGCCGATCGTTAAACAGGCGGTGCTGAAGCAGGCTGAGACAGACGCGGGGTTGGTAAAGTTGGCGCGGGAAACGCTGGGAGTCGATGTTGAAGTGAGGGAATGTCGATGAGTGGACCTGGATATACCAAGCCAGAACCAACATCTGTTTGCGAAGTGTGCCGTGACTCTTGTGTTGGGAAACGTGTAGTGAATTGGTGTATCAAGGTGGAGGAACGTAAACCATGATCTACCTATTGCTTATCGTGCCCATGCTCCTGCTCCCTGCTGTCGTCCAGGCCGAAGAAAAAGTCGTCGCAGTGCCGCGTGATCAGTTCGTTAAAGTGCTCGCTGAGGTCAAGCAAAACAAGCAGCTGCTTTCTGAGTCAGCAAAGTTATTGGCTGAATACAAAGACATGTTTGAAAAACAAAAAGCCTATGTTGAAACGCTTGAGGGGCTGAACGAAAACAGGAAACAGGAAAGTGAATTGCTCCAAGAACAAAATGCTGCGCTTAATGAACAGCTTGAGGCTGAACGGAAGCGAAAAGCGGACTTGGCCTGGAATGAGAAGGCGCAGTGGGCAGGGCTTGGGGCAGCGGTTCCAACGGCAATTGTGATATTGCGGAAGCTGGTTTTCAAATTCTAGCTGATGAGAACAGCGCAAACGATCCTTGGCGAATGTTGAGGAAAGCAACGGTTCTGAAAGCCTAGCAGCCCAGCTTGTAACCACTCGCCTTCATCACTCCATCCATTGCTTTTAGTGCTCTATGCGTCCCCTGACGTGCTCGACGCTTCGACCGGCTCAACCTCTCTACCTACCCCCGCGCCGCGCAAGTCCGGATTGAACGCTGCGGGCAATACGTCTTCGATCCGCTCAGCTAGGACAAAGGTCAGCTCATCGCGGACTTCTTGAGGGACATCTTTGAGATCTTTTTCATTAGCCTTCGGCAGGATGATTCGCGTAATCCCTGCGCGATGGGCGGCCAGCACTTTTTCCTTGATGCCGCCGACCGGCAAGACCAGTCCGCTGAGGCTGATTTCACCCGTCATAGCTGTGTCACTGCGGACGGCCTTGCCCTCATACACCGACGCCAAGGCAGTGGCCATCGTGATTCCGGCCGAGGGACCGTCCTTCGGAATGGCTCCGGAGGGCACGTGGATATGAACGCCGTTCCGTTTAAAACGCGAGATGTCCAAGCCCATGCTTTCCGCGTGCGACCAAAGATAACTCCTTGCGGCTCGCGCAGATTCTTGCATGACATCGCCCAGTTGTCCCGTTAGGGTCAGATCATGACTGCCGGGAAGTAGAGTGGTTTCAATGTAAAGCACGTCTCCACCGGTGGGAGTCCAGGCAAGGCCCGTCGCAACGCCGGGAGGCAGATTTTTCCGGGCCTCCTCCGGCATGAACCGTTCGGAACCCAACCATTCAGCAAGGATTTCAGGCTGAATAGTGACGGGTTGCCTCCCTTGGTCTTCCGGGAGATCAGCAAACGCCAATGCGACTTTTCTGGTCAACCGCCCAAGCATCTGCTCGAGTTGCCGCACGCCGGCTTCACGAGTGTATCGCGAAATGACTAAATTTAAGACCTCATCCGTGAGCACCGCCTCGCTATCCATGATGCCGGCCTCCTTGAGCCGTCTGGGCCATAAGTAGCGACGGGCGATTTCAGCCTTCTCTCGCTCACTGTAGCCTTGCAGGCGGATGACCTCCGTTCGGTCCAACAACGGCTGGCTGATCGTATCGAGCGTATTGGCTGTAGTGATGAAAAACACTTTCGACAGATCAAATGGCAGATCCAAGTAGTGGTCGCGGAATGTGTGGTTCTGCGCAGGATCAAGAATCTCCAACAGCGCCGCTGCAGGGTCCCCACGGAAATCGCGCCCCATCTTATCGACTTCATCGAGCATCAAAACCGGATTGTTGACGCCGGCCCGTCGGATCGCTTGAATGATGCGGCCTGGTAATGATCCGACGTAAGTGCGGCGATGGCCTCGCAGCTCCGCCTCATCATGGACACCACCCAAGCTGAACCGCTCGAAGGTTCGGCCCATCGCCTTGGCGATCGACTGTCCCAAGCTGGTCTTGCCGACCCCGGGAGGACCGACCAGACAGAGGATCGGGGCTTTTGCCGATGGGTTCAGCTTCAAGACAGCCAAGTGTTCAACGATCCGTTCCTTGACTTCTTTGATGCCGTAGTGATCCTCTTCAAGCACCTGGCGAACCCTGGAGAGGTTGAGATGTTCCTCTGAAGCCTTCTTCCATGGGAGTTCGAGGACCAATTCAAGATACGTGCGAAGCACCTGATGGTCTGGTGACGTCGGTGGGACTTTTCCGAGTCGAGTGACTTCTCGTTCGACCTCTTTGCGAACATGATCGGGCAGGTCGGCTTCCTCTATTTGCCGCCTTAAACGTGCCACCTCGTTCTCATCGTCTTCACCTTCCCCCAACTCTTGCTGAATGGCCTTTAGTTGCTCACGTAGGATGTACTCCCGTTGGCTCTTGCCGATCTTGGTCTGGGCATCTTTGGCGATCTTGTCCCGCAGTTGAAGGATTTGCAGTTCTTTTGAAAGGGCGGCATAGAGACTGCGCAAGAGATCAAGCGTGGAGGCGCATTCAAGCAGTCGTTGTTCCTCAACGACGTTCAAATTGACCAATGAGGCAATGCGATATGCCAGCGACAAGGAGTCGTCCTCATGACTCAGGACTGCGCTGACTTCCTGAACACCCGGTGCTTGGATCAGCCTGGGAAGGTCGGAGAGCAACTCCTGAATAGCTCGATGCAAGGCTTGGATTTCAGGTCCGCTGTCGGAGGGACGTTCCAACGTACGAACCCGAACCGTGGAATAGGGAGCAGACAGTTCTTCCTTCAGGATCACGACCCGGTCCAATCCCTGGACCAGGGCGTGAATGGTTCCTTCGGATGCCTGACCCAGCTGCTTGATCATGGCCTTTGTGCCGATGGAATAAAGGTCCGATAACCCAGGCTCCTCCTTTTGAGGATCTCGTTGAGCCACCACGACGATCATCTTTTCCTCGGTCTTCATCGCCGCGTTCACGGCGGCAATCGACCGCTCGCGCCCTATCGTCAAGGGCATCATGACCCCAGGAAACAAGACTGTTCGCTTGACCGGCAATATCGGCAATGTCGACAAGACATCAGTGTGTTCCATAGAGCCCCATCCTTGCTGAAGGTTCACATCATTATAACAACCTGATAGGTTTTCTCGCACGGAAGTCAAGGGACGGGCCCTGGCCAAGGCGGAAGAGGCTGCGTGCAAACGTAGGGGCGTTTGTGCTATCCATGCCCGGTGCGCTCAGCAGTGTTCTTTTCATATCGAGCTTCAGGCAAACGATTCTGGATGCGCGTGCCTATGAACTTCTGTAGCCATTGTGGCGCCTCGGTGACACAGAAGATTCCTCTTGGCGACAATCTGCCTCGCCATGTCTGCGATCACTGTGACCGCATTCACTACCACAACCCTAAAATCGTCGCCGGCTGCATACCAGAATGGGAAGATCAGATCCTTCTCTGCCGTCGGGCGATTGAACCGCGGCTTGGCCTCTGGACTTTTCCCGCAGGATTCATGGAGCTCGGCGAAAGCGCGGAGCATGCTGCGGTTCGTGAGACACAGGAGGAAGCCCGTGCCGACGTGACGATTACTGGATTATACGCGTTGCTGAGTCTTCCTAAGATCGGTCAAGTCTACTTGGTGTTTCGTGGACAGATGAAGACACCGGAATTTCAGGCTGGGCCGGAAAGCTTGGAGGTCCGATTGTTTTCCCTCTCAGCGATTCCCTGGGAAACCATGGCGTTTCCTGTGGTCGGTGAAGCCTTGAGACGCTATGTCGCCGATGCGAAAAACGAGGAATTTACCGTCCATCTCGCCAGCCTTCCGGACGAACCGGCGTTTTAAGCAGGGAAGGGGATTTTTGTTTCCACTGAATTCGAGGTTGGATGGCGATGGAGTTCTGTTTGAGAAGTAGATTTACTCCGACAGGTGCTCCAGCCATTCCGGATTTTTGTTACGGTCCGCTCGTAATTCGACGCCGAACCTGCGTCCGTCGACCCAGGAGACGACTGCTTGGGGAATGCAGAGAGGGGACTCCAAGTCAGGTAGCTCGAGAAACAGGCCTAGCTCCATTCCTTCCCTGACACGCTTATTCCCCTCAATTCGGAAGCCGTAACGGCTGAGATCGACGATGGTCCCGTGCCCGATGATGATGTTGTCGCCATCAGAGCCTGAATACCGGACTTTAAACTTTGCTCCGATACGAGGCTCTCGTCGCCGTTCAGAGCCTGGAACTGCCGATTCCTGCTTGACCTTCGCTGAAGACTTCCACCACCGCATGGGTCACTCCTCAGTAGTAGAAACGTATTCTTGAGCCAGTAATTAGTTCTGGAAACTTAAGACAAATCAGGCACTGAGACTTTCATGAGCGAGCGTGAGGTCTTGAGAGATAGGTTTACGTCTTGGGAAGCGCTTCCTTTGGAACGATGACAGCTTGGCCCCCCGTCACAGAGAGTTGTTCGACGACCCGTTTTAGCCGTTCTTGTTCGGCCGGCGCCACCGACGAAAACTCGACACCAATGCCGTGTGAACCGGTCCATCGGACGGTTGCCTTGGTGATATGAATCGGCGTTGCCTCTCCGGCTAGATCGAGTATAAGTTCTAGTTGCATGCCGGTAAACGGTTTGATGACGCTCTCCAGCCGACAACCTTTCAGTGAGAGGTCCTTCACTGAAGCGTTATATCGGAGTTTGTCTCGTTGAACTAACGTGCTTGATATGGCAACCGGATAACGGGGGAATTTCCGAACAACCATCGTGTATCCTCGTCCTGTGTCGCTGGCCGATCTACGAACATATCGACGTTCCAGCTGAATGACGTAGTGCGTACCTATAGCATTCTACTGAGAAGACTATTTGTCCTGAACGATCTTGTCAATGAAAAGTCCAATACCGACACTGCCTGGTGGAGTGGGAGAGAGATTGTCAGTAGCCTATCCGGCAACCATCTATCGTCACCAACGATGACCCCAATTGCCGTAATAGCGATGTCCCCCAAAGGGACGTGAGTAGGGGCCATAGTAGGGTGACGCATAAATCCCTGAATTGCCGAAGTGGAGACCGAATCCGAGTCCCAGGCCGAAAGGGTATCCATAGGAGTAAGGGATGGGGATCACGCTGCTGGTCGGTCGTTCGGCCAGTTGCCGCTGTAAATCGGCCGTTGCGGTTGATTGGCGATCGAGCTGGCCCTTGAGTTGACTGACGGTTCCCTCTTGGGCTTGGAGCTTCCCTTCGAGCTCGGCGATCTTCTTCTGTTGCGCCTCCATGAACGCGTTGATGCAGCGAGTCTGCGCACCCTCACTATAGTTTGAGCATTCCCACGGTACTTGGAGGGTTTCAGCCGATGAAGTCAACGGAACACCTACGAGCGCCAAACTTCCGACTAAAACGGAGAGTTGTCCCACGCGATACCGGAACGTTTTGAGGTTCATGGTCCTCTCCTCGCTTGGCTACCTAGAGCCTAACACGAGGGTAGAGCTTTGAACAGGCTGGCGAGGAAGCTCCGAAAGACGTGACGTGAAGACGAGACCTGATGGGTGGTGTTTGATTTTGGTAAAGGGGACTCCTACAATGCGATCGAGCTTCTAACGGTGGGAAGGCATCAGCACATGCCTGCGCGACCTCCATCCGATAAGAAACGATCTCGCAAAGCCCTTTTGCCCAATCCTCCTATCAGGCGTCGATTTCAGCGACGGCTCCTGCAGTGGTATGCAGAGCATGGGCGGGATCTGCCCTGGCGAAAAACCTCAGACCCATATCATATCCTCGTCTCAGAAGTGATGCTTCAGCAGACCCAAGTCGACCGAGTCATCCCGAAGTATCACGAATTTTTGGAACGATATCCGAGCCTCGAGGATCTGGCGGAGGCCCCGATGGCAGACGTGAAGAAAACCTGGTATCCGCTTGGGTATAACATTCGCCCGGAACGGTTGCACGGGATCGCCTGTGAAACGGTGGAGCGGTATGGAGGGAAATTGCCCAGTGATGCCGACGAGTTGCTCTCGTTCAAAGGGATCGGGCGGTATACTGCCGGGGCCATTCGTTCGTTTGCATTCAATGAAGATGCGCCGATTCTTGATACAAACGTGATCCGTGTCCTCCATCGTGTCTTTGTCGCCGAGGGTGACCCTAAGACTCAGAAGGCGGGGCTATGGGAATTGTCGGAAGCTCTGATTCCGCAGGGGAAGGGCTATGACTTTAACCAGGCCATTATGGACTTTGGGGCGATGGTCTGCACGGCTCGTGATCCCTACTGCCTTTTGTGTCCGATGAAGTCTATCTGTAAGACATATCCATTTTCTCAAGCTTCAGCTGAACGGTAGCAGGGTGATCATGCGGACCATTGAAGTCGCGGCAGGGCTTATTCATCGTCACGGACGGTATCTGATCGCTCGTCGAAAACCAGGTGTTCATTTGGCTGGTTTCTGGGAATTTCCTGGAGGGAAACGGGAGACGGGCGAATCGTTGACGGAGTGTCTGCAGCGAGAATTGTTCGAAGAGCTCAGTATCGCCATCGACCTCCCGATTCCGTATCAGATCGTTCGTCATGACTATCCAGATAAGGTCGTGGAGTTGCATTTCTTCCGCTGTGCCATCGAGCGAGGCGAACCGGTTCCGCTCGGCTGTGAAGAAATTCGATGGGTATTTCCAGAAGAGCTGACTCAGTTTCAATTCCCTCCGGCCGACTACGCCGTCATTCAGGCCTTGCAGCGTGATGCGTTAGGAGCGTCTAAATGAAGGTGGTACTCGACATCGAAACGATCCAGGCTCCCCGCAATGAATGGGCGCATCTCGTTGGGAAACCATCGGTAAATGGTACTATTCCTAATGCCGGGGAGGCCTACGATCTCTTTACTGTAGGGGCCGCTGAGGAGCAGCGCCGGGCGGAAGACGAGGCCTACGCAAAATCGGCGTTCGATGGGACATTCAGCCGCATCATCTGCATCGGCCTGCTAGAATTTTCAGACCAGATGGAAGCACGGAGCGCCGTCGCCTGGTACGGCGCAAACGAGCGAGAGCTGCTTCGCCAATTTTGGGCTCGCCTGGCTCAGGACCGACCCACGCTCTACATTACGCATAACGGGCTCGGGTTTGACTTCCCTTTCATCAAAAAGCGGTCGATCATTAATCAGGTAAAGCCAAGCCTAGAGATCAATCTCGCGCGATTCCGCAGTGAGCCGGTCTACGACACGATGGCGATCTGGAGCAATTGGGATACGCGGGGATGGGTCAAACTTGATGTACTGGCCCGAGCGCTGCAGGTTGAGACAAAGTCAGGCAGTGGGGAGCAAGTCGCCGAAATGTGGGAGAAGAGGCAGAGACAGGAGCTGGCGCACTACTGTTTGCAAGATACCTATGTGACTTATGCTTGCTACTGCCGGATGAATTTCCGCCAACCGCTATCGAGGGAAGTCGTCCTACTCCAGCCTGAATTGCACGATGTCGGCTGAACCGGCCGGTCGTCAACGAACCCGGTGCGCCTCCGCAGATTTTTTCTTGGGGGCCGGGCGGGTCGGTGCCTTGGCCTTCAAGGCTTTCACTTCGTCTGCACGCTGACGGAGCTCTTTTTTCATCCGGGCCGCTTCTTTTTTGAGGTTTGCGATCTCGGAATCTTTCAGTTTATTGGCTTTGCGCGCATCACTCAGCTCATCCAGCTTCTTGTTCAGCAACTCATCGCCGTTCAAATCAGCAGAATCCGAATAAGCCATGCTGTTGGCCTGAAGATCCTGAGCTGCTGCCGTCGCATCTCGTTCCGGGGTTGCTTTGGCAGCAACGGCAGGTGAGTCAGCAGCAGGCACCGGTGCTTGTGCGAGGGCCTGTTGGTCGAGGACCACTGTAATGGCGCGGCTTCCCATCGCCACAAAGGAAGGAGCTTTCTCTAAGCGTGCGGCAGAGCTAGGGACGAAGCCTGACACGCTATTCTGTTGAGACGGGGCGATGGTTAAGTAGATCGAGCCCTTGTGGACATAGAGGGTGCCCGCTGTGGGGTCAGCGCCTGACCCTGCCGATGGAGACACCTTGAAACCGACAATCTGCTCCGGTTTCGCTTGCGATAATCCTTTGGCTAGCAGGGGAGCAAGAAACTCGGCGTCTTCATCGCTGAATACACTCATCGGCTTGCCGCCATCGGCGGGCATGTGTGAAGGGCTCTCGGTCACTACACCTTTGATGACCTTCAACATCGTCATCTGGTCGATCGATGCAGGATGGCTCGCTTCAAACGACCAGTCAGCAATTTCTTTGAGGTACACGTGTCCTTTGGCACTCTTTTGGATTTTGGACTCTCCAGAAAACATCGCGCAACCGCTCACCAGTAGGCTGAGACATGCTAGCACGCTGACATAGTGGGCGCTGCGAAAAGTCAAATATGCGCGCATATGAGTTCTCCTCATTATTCGTCGCGGTGTTGATCCTGAGAGTTCGACGACAACGATTCGCCTCGATCGTTCCGTGCTTATCAAAGCCTGAGTTACCAGATACCAAGACCCATAAGCACCATACCGATTGCCAACCACCCAAAGACTCCAACGGCAATGATCGCTTCAAGTGTCATGCGGGCTTCGGGACGGTTAGGGTTGGGCTTTGTATCAGGATCAGCGGACTTCATATCGAGCGGCACAATTCGTGGTTGCTACGAACAAAAGACGTTTATGCTTAAGCAAAGGTCGTGCCTGTTTGCCTGTGAATAAGGTTGAGAAAGAGCGGTTCGATCTCGATGAGGTCATTGGTCATGGGAATAGGGCTCTATGATCCGACGATTAAGAAGCAGTTTCGCAAGAGACAGCGAAAACAATCTTATGGAATCAGATGGTTAGAAATACCCATTGATCTGTCATAGAAGTACAAGCGGCGTAGAAGTTTCCGCGAGGTGCTGGCTGATTGGCGGGATGGCGGTGGGTGAAGTCTACCATGATAAGTCAGGGTACCGTCAGAAGTCAGACGGAGAGACTGTCAGAAAATGTTCATACCAGTAACTGGATGTGCAGATTTGTTCCGACAAATGAGACAATTGTCTCATAACAAGAACAGCCTAGGCATCGGTGACGATCATTCTCCATAGAGGGTTGCGGCTGAGGAGTCGAAGATACGTTTTGTCGCGATGCTGCCTGGGTCAGGATGGCCTGTGCTTTTGTCCCAGACCACCGTGATATTTCCATCCGTTTTTCCCATTCCTTGGTTTGATGAGCGGGTGGCGTCACCCTCGACCAAGATCTCCATATCGTTGCCGATATAACGGCGGTGGCGTTTCGCCGTGATCGCCCGTTGAACCTCGATGAGCTGGGCCACCCGCTGGCCCTTGACCTGGTCCGGGATATCGTCGGCATGCTTTCTCGCGGCAATCGTGTTTTTCCGTTCCGAGTACTTGAAGATATAAGCAGAGTCGAACTGCACCTGTTCCACCATTCGTCGGGTCGCATGGAAATCCTCATCCGACTCCGAACAGAAACCACAGATGATATCGGTCGTCAGGACGACATCGGGGATGGTCCGTCGAATATGCTCGACCAACGCGAGGTACTCGGTTTCCGTATAGGTTCGTCCCATTAGTTCGAGAATGCGATTGCTTCCAGCTTGAAGCGGAAGATGGACGTGTTTGCAGACCTTAGGATGTGTCGCGATCGCCTCGATGAGGGCATGAGGAAAATCCTTGGGATGTGGAGAGGTAAACCGCACACGCTCGATGCCAGGTGTCTCTGCTACGGCAAGGATGAGCTTGGCAAAGTCCCATTCTCCATGGCGGTAGGAGTTCACGTTCTGGCCGAGTAACGTGATTTGCCTAAACCCACGGGCGGCTGCATCACGAGCCTCGTTCAGGATGGACTCCGGATCACGCGATCGTTCACGTCCTCTGGTATAGGGGACGACACAGAATGAACAAAAGTTATCACAACCGCGCATCACCGTGATCCAAGCATTCACCCCACTCTCACGGTCCGGCAGGATCCCTTCATAGATTTCATATTCAGAGAGATCGAGCGCAAATCTTTTCTGAGCCAGCCCCTGCTCTTGTGCCTCGAGCGCGTTCGTCAGCAATGAAGGGAGTTGTCGGTAGGAGTCTGGACCGGCCAAAACGTCGACGATCGGTTCTTTGTCCGCCAGGTCGCTCTTGAGATTCTGGGCCATGCAACCAAGCACGCCGACGACGAGCGGGCGTTGTTTTTTGACCGCTTTCAACTCGGAAAGATGGGCGTAGATCTTATTATGCGCATTCTCTCTGATGGCGCAGGTATTGACCAGCAAGACATCGGCACGTTCACGGTCCTCTGTGAAAACAAAGCCTTGTTGCTTCAGCAGTGAGCGAACGAGCTCGCTGTCGGACTCGTTCATCTGGCAGCCGAATGTTTCAATATGAACGTGAGGGATGGTTTTCATGTTCATAGCAGCGCCATCGCAGACTGTCTCTGTTGAGTTGAGGAGATATGGCCGAATGCACAGCGGTCGGTTGCGGCGGTGATCGTCACTGGCCTGATCTGATTTCGAAGATCTTCGGTGCCTGTCACCGCTACCTTTGTGAAGTTCGGGGTCGTGCCGATGCGAGGGGAATCCTTTCTGCCGGATTCGAAGAGGACCGGGAGAGTTTTCCCGATCTGCCGATTGTGAAAGATGAGGCGTTTAGCGCGATCCAAGCCCAGCAGAATGTCCGTGCGTTTTTTTACCATCGCCGAACTGACTTGCTGTTTGATCCGAAGGGCAGCGGTCCCAGGTCGCGGGGAGTAGGGAAACACATGGAGATAGGAGAAGGGCAGGTCGGTCGCAATGGCTATCGTGTTCTGAAATGCCGTTTCTGTCTCCCCGGGGAATCCGACCATAAGATCAGTTCCCAGCCCGAGGTCGGGAATTTTTGCGAGCGCCGTTTCAATCAGTTTGCCGTAGATCTTGACCGTATGTCGCCGATTCATGGCCTCCAAAATTGTGTCGTCGCCGCTTTGTAACGGAATGTGGAGATAGGGGCAAAACTTTTTCGATGATGCCAGAAGATCGAGGAGTTCCTCCGTCACGGTCGTGGGTTCAATCGAGGAGATGCGGATTCGCTCAAGATCGGCAATTTGATCGAGTCGTCGAAGGAGGGAGCAAAAATCCAGCCCTTGTTGAGTATACTGGCCGATGTTCACGCCGGTGAGCACAATCTCTCTGTAGCCTCGATCCGTCAAACTCTCAGCTTCAGACAGAATGTCTTCGAACGTTCGACTCCGCTCATGTCCCCTGGCGAACGGAATAATACAGAAGCTACACATCGCGCTGCAGCCGTCCTGTATTTTGAGCAGCGCACGGGTCGAATCCGGCTCCGCAAAGTGCGGGAGGTCGAAGTCGTCTCGCGACATCGTCTTCGTATGGTGAATCTCGGCAGCCGACCGTTTGCGCATCTCGTGAGCAGCGGGAAGGTAGGTCGGAAGATCCAGCTTGAATTGGTGACCGACAATGAGATCGATCCCGGCCTGCTGTTTCAGGGTTTCCATTCCGGTTTGTGCATAGCAACCTGTGACGGCGATGAAGGCATGGGGGGAATGTTTGAGGGTCTTGCGAATAAGGTATCGCGAAGTCCGTTCCGCGTCTTCCGTCACGGCACAGGTGTTAAGGACCAAGAGGTCAGTCGGTTGGCCGAACTCGACCAGCTCGAACCCCTTTTGCTTAAGGCCTTCTCCGAGGACCGAGGTTTCGGCTTGATTCAGGCGGCAGCCAAGCGTATGTAGAGAGGCACGAGTAGTGGCCATAGGGGTGGCATTATAGGGAGTCCATGCCTAGTCCGGCAAGGTCGCTTGCGGGTACCGATACAGCTTCCCTTTGGTCGTCAATTCCTGAAAATCCTGCGTGAAAGCGGCCGATTCAAGTCGTTGGAGGGACGGTGAAGCTCTTTCGTCTACAGGGACTCAGCCTAGCTCTCGCCTGTGTGCTCTGGAGCCATCCTCTGCCAGGATGGGGTGTAGATCCCCTCCCTACTGAACCCGATCTCAATACGCGCATCGATGAGCTGTATGACCATGAGGCGCGGCTCTTCATCATGCTCTATTCCCTTCACGGAAACGGTCAGATCGACTATGTGACGGCTCGACTGGTGCAGGACTACTCCCGTAGCAGCTACGGCAATCCTGTCTATCAAACCGAATCCCAACCACTGTTCTACTGGTGGAACCACACTATGTGGAACGACCCTGAGCAAGACGGTGTCAACGGTAACGAGAGGGTCTATCAGGAAAACACCGAGTTTGACCTCTCGAGGTACAAGCCTTGTCTCTTCAACGGACAGCCCTGTTGACAGGATGCTGAAAAGGCCGCCAGCGGCGTTCTCGCGTCGCTCAGAGGCTCAACGTACCGAAGAGTACGCCTTGCCTCTTCGCTTGCTGCGGTCTTGCTGGACGGCCTTATTGAACGGCCTGCGGGATTCTTACAAGGCCATTAAGTCACTCAAGCGCGTTTTTTGAATCTGCTGAGTTACAGAGGGAGGCAATGGTATTCTGCGTTCCAGCTGAGGGTTTGCTTGCTGCACTCAAACCAGTTCGATTCGATCCACTCTCGCACGAGTGAATCCTTGTGACACAAGGGTCGTTCAGTTTCGCTGCGTTATTGAATCGGCGCCTCCTCGTGATGTTGCCGTTGGGCTTCGCCTCCGGCCTGCCACTTGCGCTCACTTCCGGGACCATGCAAGCGTGGCTGACGGTCGAGGGGGTCGATCTCAAGACTATCGGCATTTTCACGCTGGTGGGCCTTCCCTATACCCTCAAGTTCTTATGGGCGCCGGTGATGGATCGGGTGGTGCCGCCCTGGTTGGGGCGTCGTCGCGGCTGGATGGTCCTGACACAGCTCTGTGTGGCGGCCGGCCTCGGGCTGATGGCTCTCACCAATCCCAAGATTCATCCCGGATGGATGGCGGGCTATGCCGTACTCGTCGCCTTTCTTTCCGCGTCCTTGGACATCGTATTCGACGCCTATCGAACAGACACACTGAAGTCTCACGAGCGGGGGCTAGGCGCAGCCGTGTGGGTCAATGGCTATCGAATCGCCCTCCTGGCCTCCGGGGCAGGTGCGTTGGCGCTCGCCGACGCTGTTGGTTGGCAGATGACCTATCTGGCGATGGCCGCCATCATGATTGCAGGGGTGGTGATCACCTTAGTCAGCCCCGATCCCACAGTAATCGCAGAAGCTCCGAAAAGCCTGAGGGAAGCAGTTGGGGCACCGTTAGTGGAGTTTTTTTCCAGGCCTACCGCGTTAGGGTTTTTGGGCGTGATCATCCTGTACAAGCTTGGTGATGCCTTTGCGTCTGCACTCCAGACCGCCTTTCTGATCGGAGGGTTGGGTTTTTCTGCTACGGAGGTTGGTGCTGTGAAGGGGCTGGGAATTGTTGCGACCTTAGTGGGGGCCTTCGTAGGAGGACTGTTGATGACCAAGTCCGGACTCCTACGCTCATTGTTGATCTTCGGTGTCTTACAGGCTGTTTCAAATCTGGGGTTTGTCGTGCTGTCGGTTACAGGCAAGAGTTCAGCCATGCTGGCAGCGGCTGTCGTGATCGAGAATGTCACGGGAGGCATGGGCACGGCCGCGTTCGTCGCGTTAGTGATGTCGCTCTGCGATCCTCGGTATACGGCGACTCAATTTGCGCTGCTGTCTTCGCTGGAAGCGTTAGGCAGGGTCTTTGCCGGTCGTCCATCGGCGGATCTAGTCGAGATGGTCGGATGGACTCAGTTCTTTGTGTTGACCGTGGTGGTGGCCCTGCCAGGCCTCTGGGCAGTCTGGCGAATTCGACGTTCCATCGAGCCTGAACAGAAGGCTGCGTCACAGACCGCCGTGATGGGATCGGCCGCTTCGCCTGTTTCAGACCGACTATGACGACAACCTCCGTTGCAGGAACAGCACGAAAACCATGAGGGTGGGAAGTGGCGCGAGGATGAAGGGTACTAGCCACAACCAGACATTCTTACCGCGGACGCGCGCTTGGTCGATCATCCAGACGAAGAGCCAGACCAGCAAACAAGCATAGTTTAAGATGATCCATTGGGTGGTGTGAGTCTTGAGAACGCTCGTGCTCTCCGACGGGCCTTGGAACAGAAAGATGGCTAACAGCAGCACGAATGCGCCTAACAGGGCCCCGATGAGTTTCTTGCTCCAGACGAACATAACCGCCTCCTGGCTCAGAGAATGTGGGTGCGAAACCGGGGTAAGCTAATTGCCGGATCGTCGTTTGTCAAATCGGCAAATCGGATCGGCTCGTTGATCTGATCTTAGACCGCTTGAGGAAAAGTTCCAAAGACATCATGAGCCTTCTTCGGTTGTGCACAATCGTCGGTATTCTCGTCGGAGCGGTCGGATTGGCATGGTCCAACCCGACCATGGACGACTATTTGCGTTTCGTTGAAGGGGAATTGGGGAAAGCGATAGATCGAATGGACCAGGGCACACCGACTCGGGAGCAACAATTCATTCGTCAGGTTTTTCAGTCGCAAAGTAAGAAGCTGCTCGAATCATTCGTTCGACCGAATACGACGCGACACAATTGGGGAATCATGAGTCAGTATGAAACGAAGGTGGCGGATACCACCGTCGTGGTGCTGGGACTCGGTGGTCGGTTTATCCCGCTTCAGGGAGTCGAAGAAGCCGCACTAAAAATCGGCCGAATGGCCTTTTAAAAAGAAAAAATGGCTGGGGTCATCTGCGGATGCTTCTTCTATCGACATATTTTTGTGGATAACCCCCTTCAGACTCACGCAAAATAGGCTGTGATATGCGTGTTTCGACTATTCACAGGCTGTCCTCTCTTTTCCCAAACAACCACAAGACTTGGTGTTGACAAAAAAACATGATAGCTATATGTAGTCAACACCAAGTGATCAACAGGCTCTACACACCTCTAATGACAACTAGCCGACGCAACAATCACAAACCGTTTCCTCTCGTAGGAGGGCAGCCGTGAAAATTGATCGGAGATTTACCCGTCGCGGAGTGAGCCCCTATGAGGGGCTGGCATTCGTTAAGCGGTCGTCTGAGATTCGTAACCCCGACGGGTCGACCGTGTTCAAGCTTGAGAACATCGATGTGCCTGGGACATGGTCTCAGTTGGCCGTCGATATTCTGGCTCAAAAATACTTCAGAAAGGCAGGCATTCCGCAACGCGATCAGGATGGGCAGCCGCTGGTCGACGCGGACGGCAAGCCGGTGCTCGGCGGCGAGCGGGATGCTCGTCAAGTGTTTGAGCGTATGGCCGGATGCTGGACCCATTGGGGCAAGTCCCACGGGTATTTTAAGACCGCGGACGATGCCGAGTCGTTTCACGATGAAATGTGCTACATGCTGGCGCATCAGATGGCCGCGCCCAATTCTCCCCAGTGGTTCAATACCGGCCTGCACTATGCCTATGGTTTGTCCGGACCTGCGCAAGGGCACTATTACGTCGACCCGAAAACGCAGGAGGTCGTCAAGGCCACCAACGCCTTCGAGCATCCCCAGCCGCATGCCTGTTTCATTCAATCGATCGAAGATGATCTCGTGAATGAAAACGGGATCATGGATCTCTGGGTTCGCGAGGCCCGGCTCTTCAAGTACGGTTCAGGAACCGGGACGAACTTCTCAAGATTGCGAGGCGATGGGGAAGGCCTTTCCGGCGGCGGCAGGTCGTCTGGTCTCATGTCGTTCCTCAAGATCGGGGATCGGGCGGCGGGAGCAATCAAGTCCGGGGGGACCACCCGCCGCGCTGCGAAGATGGTCTGTCTAGACCTCGATCATCCGGATATCGAGGAATTCATCGATTGGAAGGTCGTTGAAGAACAAAAAGTCGCCGCGATGGTGACTGGTTCAAAAATCTGTGCCCAGCGCCTTAACGCCGTCTTGAAAGCCTGTCATGCGGTCGATAGTGAAGGGGCGCTCAGGCTGGAGCTCGATCACAAGACGAATCCCGTCCTGCGAGAAGCCCTGACGTTGGCTCGCCGCGATCTGGTACCGGAAGCCTACATCCAGCGGATGTTCTCGTATGCGCAACAAGGGTTCACGCACTTTGTCTTTCATGAGTACGACACCAATTGGGATGGTAAGGCGTATCAAACGGTCTCGGGTCAAAATTCGAACAACAGCGTCAGGATTCCCAATGAGTTTTTCGCCGCGCTTGAAACCGACGGTGACTGGCAGCTCACGCGTCGCACAAACGGTAAAGTTTGCAAGACCGTCAAGGCCAGGGACCTGTGGGATCGGATCGCCTGGGCCGCCTGGATCTGCGCCGACCCTGGGACGCAGTACGATACCACCATCAACGAATGGCACACCTGTCCGGAGGACGGTCGGATCAACGCCTCCAACCCCTGTTCCGAATACATGTTTTTGGACGATACCGCCTGTAACTTGGCGTCTCTCAACCTCACGAAGTTTTATAGTGCCGATGGGCAATTCGAATTAGAACATTTCCGTCATGCCGTTCGGTTGTGGACGATTGCCTTGGAAATCAGCGTCTTGATGGCTTCGTTCCCGAGCCGTTCGATCGCCGAAAAGAGCTATCAATTCCGCACGTTGGGGTTGGGCTATGCGAATCTCGGCACCGTCCTGATGCGGTTGGGAATTCCCTATGATTCGCCCAAAGCGCTGGCGATTTGTGGCGCCATCACGTCTATCATGACCGGAGAGGCCTACCGCGCATCGGCTGAAATGGCGGCCGAATTGTCGCCTTTCCCTGGCTACGCCAATAATCGGGAGCAGATGCTCCGTGTGATCCGCAACCACCGTCGGGCGGCATACCAGGTGCCGCATTCCGAATATGAAGGGTTGACGATTGCACCGATGGGAATCCGTCCCGAACACTGTCCACCGGACATGCTGCTTGCCGCTCGAAGGGCGTGGGACCATGCGCTTGAGCTCGGGGCTGCCTATGGCTACCGCAATGCCCAAGTGACCGTGATTGCACCCACCGGCACGATCGGGTTGGTCATGGATTGCGACACCACCGGAATTGAGCCCGATTTCGCGCTGGTGAAGTTCAAGAAGCTGGCGGGGGGTGGCTACTTCAAGATCATCAATCAAAGCTTGCCGCCCGCATTGGCCAATCTGGGCTACACAGAGCAACAGGTGCAAGATATCGTCCGCTACTGTGTCGGTGCGCAGACGCTCAAAGGTTCGCCCTTTATCAATCATGAGACGCTGCGTCAAAAGGGATTCGACGATGCGGCCTTGGATCGTCTGGAGCGAGGCTTGGGGCAGGCGTTTGAGGTGCAGTTCGCGTTCAATAAATTCATTCTGGGGGAAGCCTTTTGCGTGGAGCAGCTCGGCCTCACTGAGGAGCAACTCAATGAGGTGAATTTCAACATGTTGAAGGCACTCGGCTTTACCCAAGAAGAAATCGCCACCGCGAACGATTTCTGTTGTGGAACAATGACCGTGGAGGGAGCGCCCCATTTGAGGACTGAACACCTGGCGGTCTTCGATTGCGCCAATCGATGCGGTCGAATCGGGCGACGCTCCATCGCCGTCAACGCGCACATCCACATGATGGCGGCAGCACAGCCGTTCATCAGCGGCGCGATCAGCAAGACGATCAACATGTCGGCCGAAGCCACCGTGGACGACGTGAAGGCGGCGTATTTACTTGCCTGGAAAAGCATGGTGAAAGCCGTCGCGCTCTATCGAGACGGGTCTAAGCTGAGCCAGCCGTTGAGTGCGTCCACCGACAGTGGAAAGGCCATCGAAGCCAGCTCCGGCATCATAGAGATGGCTGAAAAAGTGACGGAGCGCGTGCTGGTTCGGTATCTTGCCAAGCGACGCCCCTTGCCGAGTCGGCGTAATGGGTATACGCAAAAGGCGATTGTCGGTGGGCATAAACTGTATCTCCGTACCGGTGAGTATGAGGATGGGACCGTCGGAGAAATCTTTTTGGACATGCACAAGGAAGGCGCGGCATTCAGGAGTCTCATGAACTGCTTTGCCATCGCCATCTCACTTGGGCTTCAGCACGGGGTTCCACTGGAGGAATTCGTGGAAGCTTTTGTCTTTACTCGATTTGAGCCGAACGGCCCCGTCAAGCTGAACGATCGCATCAAAATGTCGACGTCGATCATCGATTATATCTTCCGTGAGCTTGCTGTGACCTATCTCGATCGGTATGATCTCGCACAGGTGAAGGAAGAAGATCTGCGCATGGATTCCATGAAGAAGGACGACATGGATCCGGAATGTTTCGAGGAAGAAGCCGACCTCGATGCATTGGCCAAATCGTCGGTCGTGACCGAGCATCTACCGATCCGTCGAAACGGCGGAAAAGGAAACGGTCACGGAAATGGACATGGGATTGCCAGGCAAGTGGAGCTCATGCGTGAGACGCTGACGCTGACGGAGATTCAAAGCGCCCAGGACGCCAAAATCAAAGGCTATGAAGGCGATCCCTGTCCGGAATGCAAGCAGTTCACCATGGTCCGAAACGGCACCTGCCTCAAATGTGTCAGTTGCGGTGCGACGAGTGGATGCTCATAAGGGAGTCAGACGATGCAGAGTAAGTCCCCATCATCGTGCAGCTGCTGCAAAAAGCGTCGAGTTCAGCGAAGGCGGTCGAGTCCAGTGGCCTTTTCTTCATTACGGTCACGGGTTCGAAGACCGTCGTTGAGGCTTGTCTCATCTCGACTGACATGTGAACGCCGAGTGGACTGGTCTCCGTTGCGCATGACTCGGTTGGCCAGGCGACGGCGATTCTAACGGCGAAGATTCCAGAGGAGTTCGGATATGCCGATAGCGACACAGCTCGTCATCAGCGGTCAAAGTAAACCAGGTGCCCTGGCGAAAGTCACCGCCGTCCTTGGCGAGGCAGGCATCAATATCAAATCATTTTCCGCTCCGGAGGTGACGGGTGCGGGCAAGTTACGTTTGCTGGTCGCTGACCTGGACGGCGCTCGCGCGGCGCTTCGTGCGGCGAAGATCAAGTTTGGTGAAGAAACCGCTCTACTCCTAAGCCTCGAGAATAAACCCGGCGCATTGCGAAAAGTGGCCGATCTGCTCACGAAAAGCCGGATCAATATCAAGTGTGGCTACTGCACGCCTTCCCGGGAAGGGAAGCGAGCGATCGTCGTCTTGACCGTTTCCAATACCGACAAAGCCCTGAGCATTCTCCGCAATCAATCCCTCGATGAGTTTTAACCTATGCGGCAGCGGCCGCATACACGCATTGCCCTTTCCTGTCTCGCCATCATCGGACTTTTAGCGGGATTCCTCTCGCAAGGTTGTACGACATCACCCCGCCATGCCGGCCGGTTTCCAGGATATCCAGTAGGCATCGTGGAGCGAGGCGAGGCTTCGTGGTATGGCCCCGGGTTTCATGGGAACAAAACTGCGAATGGCGAGCAATACGACATGCACAAACTGACGGCTGCGCACCGGACCCTCCCGCTGGGGTCCGTTACGGTGGTTCGATCATTGACTACAGGCCGCCAGGTCACGGTCAGGATTAATGATCGAGGGCCGTTTGCGAAGGGGCGGATCTTGGATCTGTCGCTAGCCGGGGCGCAGGCATTGGATTTGGTGACGAATGGAACAGACCGAGTCGAGCTTCGAGTCATCGACTACATTGCCCAACCGGAAGGAATGGGGCCGTTGCGAGTTCAGGCCGGAGCATTCGCGGACTATGAGAATGCGCGGGCGTTGCTGCTGCGAATCCAACGAGACTTTCCGGAAGGACGGATCATGCACGTGGATCTACCAGAGGGGCGTCGCTATCGTGTTCGGTTTGGTCGATTTCTAACTGAGTCTGAGGCGCAGAGGTCTGCGGATCGTTTTAATCGAACGTTTGGCCTTCAATCATTAGTGATTCGAGATGATGGGTAGACTGAGATCACGATGGCAAAAGGATCTGCCGGAAGCTCATTCTACGACAGTAAAGGTTGGAAGTAGTTGATTTGTCAGCAGCAATATTTGAATTGCTTGCGCGCTTATGATCCCTATGGTACATGTATCAACTGTGACGTCTATGCTGAATTGTTCGGTCATTCTAATCTTAAGATCCTCTGAAGGGTGGACTAAGAGGCTTCCTCTTGGAGACACCCGGCTTCTCATCAAGCCAGCCATACTGGTTCAACGTCCCTAATCTACGACAGCGATGGACATCCTCATCCTCTTGGGGTTGATCGGGCTATCTGCCGTTATTTCGACGGCGGAGATCGGCTTTTTCTCGGTCAACGAAACCCGGCTTAAGGCGTTGGCTCAAAACGGCAGCAAGCGCGCAGAAAAAGCCTTGCAGCTCAGGAGTGACCCCCAACGGCTGTTTTCAACCATTCTGGTGGGTGATCGTCTGGTCAGCACGGCTATTCCGATGTTCGCGACCTTCATCACCTTGAACGCTTACGGGGAGAAGAGCATCTTTGAAGAGGCCATCGCGGTCATGGTGGGTATTTTGACCTTCGTGCTCTTGGTCTCGGTCGACGTCGTTCCTAAGACACTGGCGGCCAAGTTTTCAGTTCCTGTCACGTTGGCGTTGGCCTATCCGATCTCTTGGGTTCAGATCATGTTGCACCCGATTCTTTTTCTGATGGTGCCGTTGATCTATAAGTTGACGGGTGGAAAGGGCCTCACCCATCCCTTGGTGACCGAGGAAGAGCTGAAAATCATGCTCGATCAGGGCGGCAAGGCCGGAGAGATAGAGTCCGAAGAAGTCAAAATGATCAAAAACGTATTCCAGCTGAAGGACATTACGGCGGAAGACGCGATGACGCCACGGATCTATGTCTTTTCACTCGATGGGAATCTTCGCCTCAAAGAAGCGCAAGAGAAGCTCTTCAACTCGAAGTATTCTAGAATTCCGGTCTATGACGGCACGCTCGATAATATTACGGGCACGCTTTCCAAGACCAAGGCGCTCACCGAACTGGCGAAGGGGCGAACCGAATTGCGGTTGAGGGATATCGCGCAGCCGCCGATTTTCGTGCCGGCCGGCAAAACGGCCGATGACCTCATGAAGCAGTTTCAACAGGAAAAGCGGCATATGGGGATCGTCGTCAACGAGTTCGGCGGTGTCATGGGCCTTGTGACCCTTGAGGACCTTCTCGAAGAGGTAGTCGGTGAAATCGTCGATGAAACGGATATCACAGAAGAGCTCATCAAACGTATCGGGAAAAATCAGATCCTCGTTCATGGACGGACCGAGGTGCGGAAGGTGAATGATTTCCTCAAAGTCGAACTCGGAGGGGATGAAGCGCTGACGATCGGCGGGCTGATCCAGGAGAATCTCGGTCGAATCCCCTTGGCCGGGGAAGAGATCCGTATCGAGAATTGCCGGTTGGTCGTTCATGAGGCCGACCCACGCTCGATCCGAAGCGTACACATTTTTAAAGAGGAGAAGGTGGCGGTTCCGGTTGAAGCGTCCGTCGGAGGCTAGGCATTCTCAGACCGATTCAGTAAGCGTTCAAACTCCTCTTCGTTGAGAACCTCTACTCCGAGTTTCAGTGCCTGATCGAGCTTGGATCCAGCTTCTGCGCCAACCACAACATAGCTCGTTTTTCGACTGACGCTGGATGACACGGTTCCTCCAAGTCGTTCGACCAACGATGCGGCCTCATCCCTCGTCAAACCTGCCAATCCTCCGGTAAACACGAAGCTCTTCCCAACAAGGGGCGCAGCAGTCGCGCTGGGAGAATTCGGCGTACTTAAGATCGAAAGGCCGAGCTTGTGCAATTGATCGATGACTCGCCGGTTCGAACTCTCTTGAAAATAAGAAAATAAGCTTGCCGAAATTTCAGGTCCGACCTCTCTGATTCTCTGAAGCCGATCCTGGTCAGCCGACATGATGGCTTCCAGCGAGCCGAATTCCCGCGCAAGAACCCTGGCAATATGCTGGCCGACCTGCCGAATCCCAAGCCCCATCAAGAACCGGTCGAGCGATATGGTCTTGCTCTGGGCGATGGCGTCAAGCAACTGCGTCGAAGAGCGCTCCGCAAATCCTTCGAGCTGTAATAGTTGCTCCCGATCGAGTCGATACAGATCAGACAGGTCCTTCACGAGTCCGCGCTCCACCAATTGCGCGACGGTCTTCTTGCCGAGGCCTTCGATGTTAAGCGCAGCCTTTGAGGCAAAGTGTTCGATCCCTCCCCTCAGCTGAGCCGGACAGGAGGCCTGTCCCGTACAGTAGTAGTAGGCGCCTTCTCTTGCGACGGCCGAGTTGCATGCCGGACAGAGACTCGGCATCCGGAAGGGGGCCGATCTGGTTTGGTCGGGAACAGGAATCCGTTCGGCGATCGCCGGGATCACGTCCCCGGCCCGTTCGACCCGCACGGTGTCCCCGATCCGGATATCCTTTCTGGCGACCTCGTCGGCATTGTGGAGCGTTGCGCGACTAATCGTCACGCCACCGACTTCGACCGGTTTCAAGAGCGCGAGGGGAGTGAGAGTTCCCGTTCGCCCTACGGAGATCACAATATCTTGCACCTCGGTGATTTCTTTCCGCGGAGGAAACTTGAAGGCGATGGCCCAGCGAGGACTTCTCGATTTCATTCCTAACCGGGCTTGCCGGTCTCGGCGGTCGACCTTCACCACTACTCCGTCGATTTCATAGGCCAGGTTATCGCGCTGTCGTTCTGTGTCCCGATGAAACTCCAGGACCTGCTGGATGGTGTCGCATTGCCGTCGAAGAACCGGAACGGGCAAACCCCATTGAGCCAATGCCTCGAGTTCTGCCCAGTGTGATTCTGGATGGGGTCCAGTCCTCGCCATTACTTCATAACACGTCAGAACGAGCGGTCGGGAGGCGGTAACCTTGGAGTCGAGCTGCCGAAGTGAACCGGCAGCGGCATTGCGAGGATTGGCGAACGCATCCAGCCCGCACTCCGTCATGCGACGGTTGAGGGCGTGGAAGTCACCAAGACGCATATAGACTTCTCCACGCACCGCTAGGTGATCAGGCGGATTCTTGCCATATAACTGGAGCGGCAATGAACGAATCGTTCGGAGATTAGTGGTAATGTCCTCACCGAGACTACCGTCTCCACGAGTTGAACCACGAACAAAACCTCCATAATCATAGACCAGCTCAACAGAGAGGCCATCGTATTTTGGCTCTACCGTGTACTCAATCCGGTCCGTTCCAAGCTCTCGCTTCAGCCGTTGGTCGAAGGCCAGAACCTCGGTAGGATCTACTAGAGAATCAAGGCTCAACATGGGGCGATCATGTCGAATCTTTCCAAACTGGTCCAGGGGTGGTGCGCCAACTCGTTGCGTGGGAGAATCGAGTGTGATCAGTTCGGGGTGTTCCTGTTCGAGTGCAACCAGTTCTCGAAACAGCCGGTCGTACTCACCATCGGAAATTACCGGCTGGTCCTTGACGTAATAGAGGTAATCATGATGCCTGATTTGGGCCCGTAACTGAGCGAGTCGGTCTTGGTCAGCCGTCGAGCTCTCAGCATGTGGTGGTGAGTCTGGGTACAGCGAGTCCTGTTGCATGGTTGATCTCAATGATGTGACGCCTGAACGATCCTTTTTTGGGTACCGTGGCAACCAGCGTCTGGTATGAGTCGGGAGAGAGGCTTGAGCGAGCGCGACAGTAGCATAGGCGTTGGAACCGGTCAAACCGGACATCCCGCATGTGCTTTGACATTCGCATCGGTGACCACTATTCTAAGCTGGTCTTGGGCCATGGAGAATCGGTGGAGATCGAGCTAAAAGGGATGGAGGAGGAGATATGCAGAAGGCCGAACACTCAGTGCGTGAGCGAGTTGGGCAGATCGCTTTCCTAACAGTCCTGCTGTGCGGCGGGTCGCTGATGAGTGGATGTGTAGTGCTGGAAGAAAAATACAACGCCGAAAAAGCGAGAAGTTTGAATTTCCAGCGTCTCCTGGCGCAGGAAGAAAAGCGGTCGGCGGAACTGGATAGCGAGGTCAGGCGTGCGAAGGCCGAACTGGCGGAATTCGAGTCGAAGAATCGGGAATTGTCGTCCCAGGTAAAAATGGCGCGTGAGCAGATGGGACGTCTCCAAGAAGAAGCGGAAGCGATCCGAGAAGCCACGTTGCTCGAACGAAAAGCTTTGGAAGACATGCAACGGAAAGGCACTTCTCCACCACCGCCAGCCAAGAAGAAAAAGCCCGGAGCACGTAAATCTGCATCAACCGATGTCGATCGCCATGATTACGACGAAGATGTCTCAACCAGCGCCGACATGAAAGCGATGGCGAAGGGTGATGCCAAAGTGCACGTGGTCAAACCTGGAGAAACGCTCTTCGGCATCGGACGACGGTATGGCATTCCGATGGACCAGTTGAAAAAGATGAACAAGCTTCCGGATGACATCATCGAAGTCGGACAAAAGCTCATCCTGGTAGAAGAGTAAGCGGCAAGGCATGCGGTCCGAGACCTATTCCCTCAGTCTGGATGAGTTCCGAACCTACGCCAAGCAGGGGAATCTGGTCCCATTGTTTCGAGAAATCTTGGCCGATCATGATACGCCGGTGTCGGCTTTCGCGAAGATCGACCATGGTCCCTCGGCCTACCTGCTGGAAAGCATCCAGGGCGGGGAAAAGTGGGCGCGGTACTCCTTTCTTGGAAGTGGCTCCCCGCTCGTCGTCTATGAAGATCGCGGTGATGTGTGGGTGAAGAAGGGGGCGCAGCGCCGGCGGATTCCGAGCCGAGGTGCGCCGCTGGATCGCCTGCGAGAACTCATGGAAGCGTATCGACCGGTGACGGTTCCGAATCTCCCGCGCTTCGTCGGCGGCGCGGTCGGCTACCTTGGATACGATATCGTCAAGACGTTTGAAAATCTTCCGTCCCGGCGAAAAGAGCACCTGAATCTCCCGGACTTTGCCTTCCTTCTGACCGAAACGCTGCTCATCTTCGACAACGTATCGCAAAAGATCAAGGTTGTGGCCAACGCGCACATCAAGTCCGGCTCGGACCGCGACATTCGCGCGGCCTATCGTCATGCAACCGGACGAATTGAAGCCATGATCGATCGACTGCGTCGGCCTCTGAAACGGGTAAGGCCGAAGCGTCGCCGAACTCCGCTTCGCTTCACCGCCAATATGAGCAAGGCAGATTTTGAAAAAATGGTGTCTCGCGCCCAGGAATACATCAAAGCGGGAGACATCTTTCAGTGTGTGCTCTCGCAGCGATGGGAAACGAATCTCCAGGCTCCGCCGTTTCAGCTCTATCGCGCCCTTCGTGTGGTGAATCCATCGCCGTACATGTATTACCTGCGCATTGCGGGAGTCGAGCTGATCGGCTCTTCTCCTGAAATCCTTGTGCGATGCGAGGATGGGCTCGTGTCGGTGCGTCCTATCGCAGGGACCAGGCGTCGCGGGACGACGGTGGAAGAGGATGTCGATCTGGAGCGTCGACTGCTCGCTGATTCCAAGGAACGGGCTGAACACATCATGTTGGTGGATCTCGGACGCAACGATGTCGGCCGCGTGGCTGAGCGGGGATCTGTTCGCGTCGAGTCGTTGATGAATGTGGAGCGGTACTCGCACGTGATGCATATTGTTTCCAACGTCACGGGACAATTGGGCCCGACGAAGACGGCGTATGACGTGCTCAAAGCTTGCTTTCCAGCCGGTACCGTGTCCGGGGCTCCGAAGATCAGGGCGATGGAAATCATCGATGAGCTCGAGCCGACGAAGCGCGGGCCCTATGCTGGTGCCGTGGGGTACATCAGTTTCTCCGGCAACATGGACATGTGCATCAACATCCGCACGGTCGTTGTTTCTAAGCATCGGGGGTTCATCCAGGCGGGTGCCGGCATCGTCGCCGACTCAAACCCGGAACATGAGTACGAAGAGACCTGCAACAAATCTCGCGCTATGATGAAGGCGATTGAGCTAGCGGAACAGGGGCTAGAATGAGTAGTGCCTTGTGAAGAGTGAAGCGCGCCGGATTCGCTGACGAGACGCGTTTCACGAACGACGAGTAACGCTTATGTTATTGGTCATCGATAACTACGATTCCTTCACGTACAACCTCGTCCAGTATCTTGGAGAGTTGGGAGAGGACGTCCAAGTCTACCGTAACGATAAGATTACGTTGGATGAGATTGAACAACTGCGTCCGAGTCGTCTTGTGATTTCACCGGGCCCTTGCACACCGAAAGAAGCGGGGATTTCGGTCGACACCTTCCGACGATTCAGCGGGAAGGTCCCCATTCTTGGGGTCTGTCTAGGTCACCAATCGATGGCTGTCGCCTTTGGTGGAGAGGTCATTCGAGCACAACGTCTCATGCATGGGAAGACGTCTCACATCAAGCACGATGGGAAAACGATCTTTCAGTCGTTGTCCAACCCGTTCGAGGCGACGCGCTACCATTCTCTCATCGTGAATCGACTCACGTTGCCTGCCTGTCTAGAGATCTCTGCTGAGACCGCCGAGGGCGAGATCATGGGTCTTCGCCATAAGACCCTCGGTGTTGAAGGGGTTCAATTCCATCCGGAATCGATTTTGACGACCGTCGGGAAAGATCTTCTCCGCAATTTCATACAACTCTAACAAGATGCTGAAAAAGTCCGCCAGCGGCGTTCTCACATCGCTCAGAGGCTCAACGTACAGCCTAAAGTACGCCTTCGCCTCCTCGCTTGCTGCGGCCTTGCTGGACGGCCTTTTTGAGCATCTTGCGATACACTATTCACTTTGAGATTTTCATGATCAAAGACGCACTTGCCAAGTTGGCCGACCGAACCGACCTGACCGCACAAGAGGCCGAAACCGTGATGCTTGAGATCATGGACGGGGCCGCGACCGCGGCGCAGGTGGCGGCCTACCTCATGGGGCTCAGGCAGAAAGGCGAAACGGTTGCGGAGGTGGTCGGCTCCGTCACTGCGGTTCGATCGCACGCCACCAAGATTCGTGTCGGCTCGCCGGTGGTGGTGGATACCTGTGGAACCGGCGGCGATGGAGCGAACACGTTCAATATTTCCACGGCTGCAGCGTTCGTGGTTGCCGGGGCTGGCATCACGGTAGCGAAGCACGGCAATCGTTCTATGTCGTCGCGATCCGGCAGTGCCGATGTGTTGACCGTCCTCGGTGTGAAGATCGATCTGGAACCAAAACGTGCGGCCGATTGCATCGATGAAGTCGGCATCGGGTTCTTGTTTGCACCGCTCTACCACGGTGCGATGAAGCACTGTGCTGGCGTGCGGCAAGAGATGGGGATTCGGACGATTCTGAACGTGGTGGGGCCGTTGGCGAATCCAGCCGGGGCTACCCATCAAGTGCTGGGGGTCTACGATGCGAAATGGACGGATCTCCTGGGCCGGGTGTTACTGGAGTTGGGATCGCAGCATTGTTTCGTGCTTCACGGCATGGACGGTCTGGATGAAATCACCCTTTCGGATCGAACCAGAGTGTCGGAGGGAAAGAGCGGCGTGGTGTCGAGCTATTTTGTCGCGCCGGAAGAATTTGATCTCCCGCGTGTCTCGAACAAAGAGTTTGCCGGTGGCACGCCGGAGGAAAACGCGCGTATCATACAGGACGTGTTGCAGGGCAGGAAGGGTTCAAGGCGCGACATCGTGTGTGTGAATGCCGCGCCTGCCATGGTGGTAGGACAAAAGGCGAAAACGCTCAGGGAGGGGTTCCTGCTCGCCCAACGCACGATCGATACGGGGGCGGCGGCGGAGAAGTTGGAGCGACTGATTGCCGTTACGACGAAACACGGTTGACCATGATCCTCGACCGCATCTTAGAGCATAAGAAGGCCGAACTAAGGCATCGTCAGAGCCGTTCCTATCTTGCCGACCTCAAGGCGGCGATTCGGGACGCTCCCTCGACACTCGGCTTTGCCGTAACGCTGGACGCGACCAAGTCTGCCTCCAGCCCGGCCTTGATCGCAGAAGTGAAGAAGGCCTCGCCGAGTCTAGGGCTCTTGCGGCCTGAATTCGAAGAGAGGTTCGATTACCTGGGGCTTGCTCGAACCTATCATGAACAAGGGGCATCGGCCGTTTCCGTGTTGACCGACAAGGACTTTTTTCAAGGGGACCTCCAGTACCTCAAAGAGATTAAACAGACCTTGCCGATTCCTGCGCTCAATAAGGAATTCATGGTCGGCGATGTGCAGTTTTATGAAGCCCGGGCGCATGGAGCTGATGCCGTATTGCTGATCGTCGCGGCGTTGGAACGACGGCAACTGATCGATTTTCATGCGCTGGCAACCGAACTTGGGATGGATAGTCTATTTGAAACTCACCACGAGAGAGAATTGGATACAGTTTTGGAATGGATTCCAACCGCGAGGATGATCGGAATCAATAACAGAGATCTCAAGACCTTCACGACCGACCTCAATGTCACTTTTCGGCTGGCGAAGCGAATTCCATCTGACAGGCTCATCATCAGCGAAAGCGGAATTCACAGTCGCGATCATGTGACGAAGCTGATGGAAGCAGGGGTGCATGCCATGTTGATCGGAGAGTCGCTCATTCGGGCGGAGCACACGGCAGACAAAGTCCGAGAGTTGCTTGGAGTTGAGCTGAACGGCAAGCAGTCCGACTAGATCATTTACGATGAAGATTAAGATTTGCGGGATCACGAACCAAGAAGATGCAGCAGCAGCTGTGGCAGCCGGCGCGGATGCATTGGGTTTTATCATGTACCGAAAGAGCCCGCGTTTCGTGGAGCCGGCGGTAGCGAGAGCAATAATCACGGGACTTCCGCCCTTTGTGCTGGCAGTCGGGGTGTTTGTCAATGAAGCGGCCGACAGGGTTCGAGGGCTTGTCGATGAATGCGGCTTCGCCCTGGCCCAACTCCATGGCGATGAATCAGCATTGTACTGCCAAAGCCTTGGTCGCCCTGCGTTGAAGGCGATCCGGCTGAAAGACCGAGGCGCGTTTCTCGCATTGGCTGAATTTCATGGACGAGCGAATGTGCGAGGGTTTCTCATCGATGCGTTTTCAGATCAGGCCTATGGCGGGACAGGACAGACGGTTGATTGGACCTTGGCGAAGGAAGCCGCCCGCTCGACGCCGATCATCTTGGCTGGTGGGCTGACTCCGACCAATGTGGCCGACGCCATCTCGCAGGTGCGTCCCTATGGGATCGATGTGAGCAGTGGTGTGGAGCAGAGTCCAGGAAAGAAGAATCCGGACAAAGTGAAGGCATTTATCCAAGCGGCCAGACTTGTACCGGTCTGACTGCCATGGCTATACTTGCCCCAAGTCATTTATCGAGGAGGGTTTGATTTCATGCCGATGCTCCCAGACAGCCATGGTCGGTTTGGGCCCTATGGTGGCCGGTATGTACCGGAGACCCTCATGCCGGCGCTTTTGGAACTGGAAAAAGAGTATGCCAAGGCAAGGAAAGACCGCCGATTCCAGACAGATCTCGCCTACTACCTCAAGCAGTATGTCGGCCGTCCGACCAGCCTCTATCGTGCCGATCGACTCACAAAAAAACTGGGCGGCGCTATGATCTATCTGAAACGTGAGGACCTGTGTCACACCGGCGCACATAAAATCAACAACGCCATCGGGCAGGTGCTGCTGGCGATGCGTATGAAGAAGCGTCGCATCATCGCTGAGACCGGAGCTGGACAGCACGGTGTGGCAACTGCCACGGCAGCGGCGATGTTCGGATTGGAATGCGAAATCTATATGGGCACGGAGGACATGCAACGCCAGGCGTTGAACGTCTTCCGTATGCGGTTGCTCGGTGCGAAGGTGATCGGCGTGGATGCCGGCAGCCGTACATTGAAAGATGCCATCAGTGAAGCGATGCGCGATTGGACGACGAATGTCCGCACAACTCATTACATCCTGGGCTCCGTGCTTGGGGCCCATCCCTATCCCATGATGATCCGAGACTTTCAGGCGATCATCGGAAGGGAAGCTCGAAAACAGATTCTTGCCGCAGAAAAGCGATTGCCCGATTATCTCGTGGCCTGCGTCGGTGGCGGGAGTAATTCGATCGGGCTGTTCCATGCGTTTCTCAAAGATCGCAAGGTCAAAATGGTCGGGGTTGAAGCCGGAGGGCTCGGAATAGAGAGTGGAAAACATGCCGCGCGGTTTTCCGGTGGAAAGCCGGGTGTTCTGCAAGGGACCATGACGTATTTGCTTCAGGACGAGAACGGGCAGATCAATTTGACCCATTCCGTCTCGGCTGGGTTGGACTATGCCGCGGTTGGTCCGGAGCATAGTCTCTATCGTGACCAAGGTCGGGTCGAGTATACCTTTGCGACTGATGATGAGGCAATGACGGCCTTTGATCTGTTGGCACGGGAAGAGGGGATCGTGCCCGCGTTGGAAAGCGCCCATGCCATTGCTCATGTCATCAAGCTCGCCCCCAAACTGAAAAAGTCACAGGTGATTATCGCCAACCTCTCCGGTCGTGGTGATAAAGACGTCCAGCAGGTGGCAAAGATGCGGGGGGTGGAGTTATGACCGGCCGGTTGGAGGCGACCTTTACTCGTCTGCGCGACAAGGGAGAGAAGGCGCTCATTGCCTATCTCATGGCGGGCGACCCCGGGTTGGCTGAAACAGAGCAACTGGTTGTGGCCTTAGAGGAAGCGGGCGCCGACATCATCGAACTGGGGGTGCCCTTCTCTGATCCGATCGCCGACGGCCCAGTGATTCAGCAGGCGGCTGAACGGGCGTTGAAGAGCGGCACGACACTACGGAAAATCCTCACGTCCATCAAGTTGCTTAGGCAACGTACGGAGATCCCGATCGTCCTCATGCTCTACTACAACTCGATTCATGCGATGGGGTATCAGGAGTTTTGCACTGCCGCCAGTACCGCCGGCGTGGATGGGTTGATCGTGCCGGATATGCCGCCGGATGAGGCGGGTCCGCTCAAGGGCCCGGCTGATGCCACCGGGCTGCCGCTGATCTTCTTACTTGCCCCGACCAGCACACCTAGTCGGCGAAGATTGGTAGCGGAAGAATCGCACGGGTTTGTCTATTACGTCTCGTTGACGGGGATTACCGGCGCCCAGCTCAGCAATGTGACGGACATCCAAGAGAACGTCAAAAAACTCAAGAAAGTCTCTGCCTCTCCCGTCGCCGTTGGGTTCGGCGTGGCAACGCCGGAAGATGCAGCGCAGGTGTCAAAGATGGCCGACGGCGTGATCGTCGGCAGCGCTATCGTGAAACGCATTGCCTCTCATCAACAGGATGCCGGCATGGTCGGACACGTTGCTGAATTTGTCAGGACATTGAAATCAGCCATGGCTGTCGGCTAGATCTGCAATCATAGTTGTAGTCGACGAACAACCTTGGGCACGGTCTCAAAGGCAATAAACCCGCTGGAAATGGTGTAGTATCCGCTGACGGAATCCGAGGCCTCAGTAACCGCCGCATAAGTCCGACCGAACCCTCGGCGGTCATGTCGGCCGGCGTACTGTTGTAAGTAGAGATTAGGTGAGGACTCTCCACAATCGAACTGTGAGCGATCATGACGATCGCTCAACGGCACCACGATCACTGCTTTGTACTCACTAGTCGCTTATATTTCCTCGTTGCATGGGTGAGTGCTGCACTGGGTTCATCGGAGACTTCCAGGAAGGCGAGGAATTGATCATGATTGCGATCGGACAGCTGGATTCGTCGATGTCGCTGGAGGACTTCTGCCGATTGCTGCAGAAGCGTGGAGACGACGTAGGCACTGATTGGTTTTCCAGAAAGCGTGGCGGCTTCTTCGATCAAGGCCTTCTTGTCCGGACGCAAGCGCACATCTAGTCTCGCACTACCCTTCCTCGCCTTTTTTCTTGCGGTGGCCGGCATGGTCCCTCCCCTGTGGCTCTTACAAAGCAACGTTCGTCATGTCTCCGTACCATGTCAATGAAAGCACTGCATGGCACAACAGTGCATCCGCAGGGGATGAGCATGTCTTCTGTGAGGCGAATATGTTGCGTCTGGTTTTCTTCCAATGCTTTGGTCATCTTGGTTTTGTTGCTACAGTAGTGAAACTTTTGCGGTTTGGTGTGTCCTGTTCTTAGACTCCCAGCATCAGCATGACCAGCGCGCTTCTCTACGATCGTCTTCAGTTTGCCTTTACCGCTACCTTCCACTACCTCTTCCCACAGCTCACAATGGGGTTGGCCTTTCTGCTGTTCTACCTGCGTAGCCGGGTGCTGCTGACTGGCGATGCCCATACGGAAGAAGTCGCAGACTTCTGGACCAAAATCTTCGCCCTTAATTTCGGCTTTGGGGTCGTTACTGGGATCCCACTGGAATTTCAGTTCGGGACCAACTGGGCTCGCTTTTCCAACTATGCGGGAGGCGTGATCGGGCAAACGCTCGCCATGGAAGGCATCTTCGCCTTTTTCTTGGAATCCACGTTTCTCGGGTTGTTGCTGTATCGCAAGCGATTCAGTCAACGGGTACAATGGTTTGCCACCTTGATGCTTTTTCTGGGGACTTGGTTGTCAGGGTACTTCATCCTGGCCACCAACGCATGGATGCAGCACCCCGTCGCCTATCAGGTGGCGGACGATGGCCGGGTCTTCGTCACCAGCCTGAGCGGGTTGCTGACCAACCCATGGCTCTTCTGGCAATTTGCCCACAACATGACGGCGACGGTTGTCACGGCGTCTTGCGTCGTTGCGGCGGTGGGCGCCTTCTATCTCTTATCCGGTCAGTATCTGTCCCATGCCAAGACATTTCTCCGCATCGGTGTGGTCGCAGGCGCGATCGCGTCCGGGCTGATGATATTTCCGACGGGGCACGGGAACGCCGACCAGGTGTTCACACATCAACCGATCAAAGGCGCGGCATTCGAAGGGCTCTTCACGACGGAACGAGAGGCTGGTCTCTATTTGATCGGCCAACCTAATCTCGAAACAATGACCATTGACAACCCGATTGAAATTCCTGGCGCGCTCAGTTTTCTCGTGTACAACGACCTCTATGCCAAAGTGAAGGGGCTCGATGCGTTTCCTCGCGACGAGTGGCCGGATAATCTTCCGCTCCTCTACTACGCGTACCATGTCATGGCGGGATTAGGGACGATTTTCGCCTTGCTCTTTGGCCTGGCTCTGCTCTCGCTGTGGCGGGGTTGGTTGTTCAACATGAAGTGGCTGCTCTGGTGGCTGATGCTGTGCGCGCCGTTCCCGTACATCGCCACGTCGGCTGGCTGGATGACCGCCGAGCTGGGGCGGCAACCCTGGTTGGTATATGGCCTACTGCGGACATCGGATGGCACCTCGCCGCTCGTGCATTCGGGGAATGCCCTCTTTACCTTGATTGGATTTGTGGGATTGTATGTGTTCCTCGCCCTGCTGTTTGTCCTGCTTATCAGCAACATCATTCGACAGGGGCCGGCCTTGCTTGATCCGTCCGCGAAGGATGGTCCTCAAGGGACGAACGAGTAATGGAAACAACGTGGTTTGTCATCGTCACTGTGATGCTGGCCATGTATGTGGTGTTGGATGGTTTTGATTTCGGCGTCGGTATCGTCTATCCGTTTGTCGCACGGACCGAAACAGAACGCCAAATAGTGCGTGCCTCACTCGGCCCGATATGGAATGCCAACGAGGTATGGTTGATCGCGGCAGGCGCGGTTCTATTTTTCGCCTATCCCAAGGCCTATGCGGCAGGATTCAGCGGTTTCTATCTCGCATTGATCTTGGTGCTGTGGCTGCTCATTTTTCGTGGTCTGGCGCTGGAGTTGCGCGCACAGGTTGACCATGTGCTCTGGAAGCAGGCGTGGGATATGGCGTTTAGCACGTCCAGTGCGCTCTTGGCGATCGTCTTTGGTACGGCGTTGGGCAACTTGATTCGTGGGGTGCCTCTCAATGAAGACGGGTATTTCTTTGTTCCCTTCTGGACGGACTTTCAGCCTGGATCAGCGCCCGGGATCCTTGATTGGTTCACGGTGCTGCTTGGACTGACGAGTGCGGTCGTCCTGGCATTTCATGGCGCGAATTACCTCGTCACAAAAACAGAGGGAGCTCTCTATCAGCGGGCTGTCTCGGCTGCCTGGATTCTCGGGTGGGTATCCGCCGTGTGCACGGCGCTGACTGTGATGGCTGTACCAGTGGTTCAACCGAACTTAAGTCTCAACTTTACCCGTCACCCTGCGGTGTACCTTGCACCGGTCATCGGCATTATCGCGCTTGGATACAGCCTGTATTTCAGGCTTTGCCGACGCGACCTCTCTGCCTTTCTTGCGTCTTGTGTGTTTATTTTCCTCATGCTCTCCAGCGTGATGTTCGGTATGCATCCGTACATCTTGGTCTCTACGACGGACCTGACGTTCAGCCTCACCGTTTATAACGCAGCCACCAATTCCTATGGATTAACCGTCGGGATTGCGTGGTTTGTGGTTGGGGCCTTGCTCATTCTGGCCTGCCAGATCTATCTCTATTCTCGCTTTCTTGGAAAGACACGGTCGGATGATGCGCACTGATGGCGCTGAACCATCTTGGGGAACCTGCCGTAGTACGCTGTCAGCTACAGCCTTGCTATTACTGGGGAACTTCTCTAGGCATCCCCTTATTGACCAGGTCTCTAATGCATGCGGACTGCTGTGCTTGAAGAACCACAGAAATACTCTGAAGGCCCTCCCCCTGAAGTATTCACAGTTTCTTTTTCGGATGGGATGACGGCATTGAAGATTACGACCGAACCTTGAGAATCGATTTGCCCGGTCATTTTCGCAATAGCAAGCGTGTACGACCGATCAGCCGCCTGGAAGGACCCTTCTTGGCTAACACTCCCGTTTGGTTTCACGGTATAGGTAAGTTCAGCAGTCTCTTCGAGTGACATGGGAGTTTGATTGGCACGGACAACCGTGCCCTGTTGTGTGAGCTGAGCTGTACCATGCCCGTCGTAGACGATGGTTCCATTAAAATAGAAATGAAGAAGAGAGCCTATTGCGCTGTCCGTGCAGGTTTTGACTGTAGTGAACCGATAGGAGCCTTTGAGAGATTCGTTAGCCCCGATGTGGTTATCTTCAGCACTCACCGATCCAATCGGTAGCCCCGTCAGACTGGCCATGAGGGCGAGTGCGATACTGGTCAGCTTGTACATAATAAGTCCTCCTTGTTGCATGGAGGTATAGATATATCTAAGAAGAATGGCCGATTTCCCTAGTGCTTTCGTGTGGTATGTTGACCAGGGAGCGATGAATCACATAAGGCTCAGAATGGCACAGGGATTCTTGCACCCCATTTCTATTCGTTGGGCGACTAGGGCCAGCATTTGGCCTTTCGCGCAATGCATTCGGCTCGCATCTATACCGACTCTCGTGCTCCTTGCCGGGATGCTTCTGATCTCGTTGCCGATATCTGGTGAATCAGCGCAGTATGAACCAGATAAAGGAACTTGGCGCACGGCTGCCCCCATGCCGACGAAGCGGACGGAGGTCGCAGGTGCAGCGTTGGATGGGAAAATTTATGTGGTCGGTGGGTTTGAAAAGCCGAGTCTGGGCAATGTGCTGAATTTTGCAATCACGCGGGCTGTCGAAGTGTATGACCCGGCGACAGACCGGTGGAGTTCTAAAGCGCCGCTGCCCGTCGGTTTGCATCATGTCGGGATGGGGGTGAGCGGTGGGCGGTTGTATGTCATCGGGGGATACGCCCAGTCGGGATTGAGTGTGTGGAATCCGGTGGCGACGGTGTATGTCTATGATCCAGCTACGGATGCCTGGGCCGAACGAGCTCCGATGCCGACTGCGCGAGGCGCGCTGTCTGTCACGGAGCATGAAGGAAAGCTCTACGCTATCGGCGGTTTTGACCGTAAGACCAATAATGCGCAGGTTGAAGTGTACGATCCCGTGAGTAACGTTTGGACGACCGCGGCCCCTCTAACGACGCCTCGTGATCACCTGGCGGGTGTTACGGTCGGCGGGAAGATCTACGCGCTTGGTGGACGTGTTGATGGAGTGACCTTCCCCCAAATCCGTGGACACCTGGTTACGCGACAGCCGTCCTCGCTTCATACTCAGCCGGGGAGTGATAGCCGAGGGTCGAGTGCCGACGCTGCCGATTATAGAACACCTCAATGTACT
>JBFWZD010000014.1:0-103843 GCA_050185705.1 Nitrospira sp.
CATCCCGCAGGGAGACTTCGCTGATGGCCATGGTCCCGCTCAACGAATGCAGCACGCCGATTTTAATCGGCGGCCCCCCGGCCGCGTACGAGAGCGCGTACTGCCCCAGGTTCCCCAACAGCGCCGCTACGCCCACGCCCGCCGCCACCCGCCCCGTCTGCCCCAGAAACTCTCGCCGCGAGGCGCCCGCCCCCTCGGTCGGACGGTCCCCTGCTCCCCCCGTCGCCTGTGTCTCGGTGTCCTTCGTCTCCATGATGCCTCGCTCCTTTGCAAATGGTGAGGTGCGCATTACGATGGATACCACATGACTGAGAAACTTCTCTGAAACGCATCAGCGCTTCCAATCTTGCCTTGCTTCGATCAGATTCTGATGCAGAAATATCACCGACCTAACCGGCTTGCACGCAGGTTTGTCACGCCTCCTTTCTCCAAAGATCACCAAAAGCCGAGAGATACTATTTGATCTAATCCGAGAGAACCGAAGAGCGTTGTTATCGAGTGGCGTAGATTCAGGAACAGGATTGGATTTAAAAAATGGCTGCCGGACCGATGGGGATGTGCCGATTTTGTGGCCGATCATTCCTCCCCCTGAGAGACGAGGTACTCTATATACTGCCATTCCACATGAGTGTCAATGGATTCGGAGGAGACTTTTTGTGTTTGGCTCTCGTTCCTGTTACACTGCACATCTCCTGTGACGATTAACTCAATGGGTCGATGAAACAACTCATGACGGAGTCAGCTCAATCAATCGGTAGGCACTTGTCCCAGCTGTTCATCGTCTGCTGCCTGGCCGTCATCACCGTCGGTTGCGCCGCCTCTCGTCCCGTTACCCCCGTTCACGAAGCAGCGCTTGGGAATGTGTTCCTTGAGCAAATTTCCGACAAATCGTTCCAGGCATCTCATCCGATCAAGCTAACAGAGACGACCGTCGCAGATATCTTGCGTGGAGTGCATACAAAAGAAAAGTCAGGACTCTTGCTGTTGCTCGGCAAGGCCTTGAAATCCACGAACCTAAACGACATTCGTACGTTCTCCGAAGATGATATTGCCTACCTCGCTCCTCACATTACAACAGCCTTCGCGCAGGCGATGCCCAATCAACGGGTGGGTTTTCATGTCTATTCCACACCGGTGATTTCACAACAACCGAAGATGAACCCAAATAGAGAAACCACGTCGGGCTATCTTTTCGCAGACGGGTTGTCGTTGCACTTTACCCTCACTCAATACCGATACCGGCCAGGGAAGAAGTCTACCGGAAGTCAGAAGGAACCACGTCAGCTCCCGGATACAGATGGCCTACGTGACCGAGAGGTCACCTTCCTCCCCGAGGCTGCTGTGCGACCTGACGTCTATGATCGGTCAAGCTGGATTGGAAAATCTGAAGATCGTTCGCTCGCGATTGATTACCAACTGTTGACGAAAGTCCTCACCACGCCTCCGCCTCAACCATCCTCAACAGTGCAACCGTATCGCGCTCCCTTGCCGGCTTCAGCAGCATCCCCATCACACGCTGGTCAAGTGCCACCTGCCGGAAAGAGTGACGCCGACATACAGGCGTTTAAGGAAGAACTCAAGGCGCTTCAAAAGAAAGTCGATGAGCAAAGCGCCGAACTCCAACGACTGAAAAGCGATCAGTCCAAGAAAACCCCACCGTCCCCGTAACTATTTCAGATCATCAGCGTCCAGTAACAAGACGTTTCTCTCTCAATTGTCGACTCGAAAATCGTTTCAAGCCCCACCTGTATCCGGCAAGACCGGCCGGTTGACGAGCGTGGATTCTTGAAGGGAGCCAGGCCGGTTAGTGATTGGCTGGTTGAGGCTCTGCGTCAAACATCTCCTGCAACTCAGAAGATTGGTCCTCGTCACTGACAGACTGTTCCTCATCTGCGTCGATGACCTCTCCCCTCTCTTGTTCTGAGTCTCCAACTGATTCGGAGTCCGATATCGACTCCGCCTCCTCTGTAGCCACTATGTCCCCCTCGATAGGAAGCAGAGACTGTTCTCCCTCGCTCAGCTCTTTGAACTCTCTGAGCGGAGGTAGTTGGGAGAGATCGCTGAGGCCGAAATGCTCCAGAAAGAATTTGGTGGTGCCGTACATGATCGGACGCCCAGGAACTTCTTTGCGCCCGACGATCCGCACCAGCTTCCGTTCCAGCAACGTGCGCAACACACCGGAGGTTTCCACGCCACGAATCTCTTCGATTTCCGCGCGAACCAACGGTTGTTTATAGGCAATGATCGCCAAAGACTCCAGCGCGGATCTTGATAGCTTCGCCGCTGTTTTGGTCTTATCCAATCGTTTGATCCATGGTGCATATTCCTGCTTGGTCACCAGCCGATACCCACCGGCGATCTCGGCCAAACGCACGCCTCGCTCTTCTTGCTCCAGTGCGTGGCCAAGGCTCCGCAACGCCTCTATCACTTCAGTCTTGGGCACGCTGCCGATCAGAGACGTAAGCCGAACCAGCGACATCGGCTCGGGAGAGACAAAAAGAAGCGCCTCCAGAATCGCCTGAAGCTCGGCCATGCTCTGGACGCGGTCAAGATCTACCGGTTGTTCACCGGTCGATCCCTCTGCCCCCTCAAGGTCAATCGCGCCGATCTCAGTTTTTTCCTGAGCCAAGTCCGCCTCCTCAAAAGTCATGATTCCTTCCACTCCTCCCCGACGTGATGAAGCTCTGCCGAATCCGGCACCAACGAAAATGTCCGCGACACCAGAATCGGACCGAATGTCTCGGCTTGGAACACGCGCGCAACCCGAAGCCGCATCAATTCCAGCAACGCCAGGAAGGTGACCACGATCACCACCCGATGACTCGATGACTCAAACAGTGCCACGAACGAGACCGACTCTTTCCCTTCGAGTATTTCGAGGATGAGATTCATCCGCTCACGAACCGTGAGGTTGTCGGGGATGATTTCGATCAGCCGGCTGCCAGGATTTCGATCGAGCACTTCCTGAAGCGTATCAACCAAATCGAATAAGGAGACATTTTCTAAGGGGAGATCTTCCTCAACCTGCTCGGCCGGAACAACATGCTCGCGCCAGAAAATCTCGCGCCACATTCTTTCCTGGCTATCAAGCTCGCGCGCAGCCTCTTTATAGGCCTTATATTCGAGTAATCGTCGGACGAGCTCTTCCCGTGGATCCGGCCCCTCCTCTTCGTCATCAGCCCGCTCCTCTGCAGGCAGCAACATTTTTGATTTGATCTGCAGTAACGTGGCCGCCATGACCAAAAAGTCTCCTGCCACATTGAGGTTGAGCTCTTCCATCGCTTCGAGATACTCCAAGTATTGCTGAGCAATCATGGCAACCGGAATATCGTAGATATTGATCTCGTTTTTCTTGATCAGGTGAAGCAGGAGATCGAGCGGCCCCTCGAAATTCTCGATGCGAACCTGGTACGGCAGTTCGGTCTGCTCACTATTTTCTTGATGCGCGTCCACAGCGACACCTTATATCAACTTATAGAGGGACGGGCAAGTCTGAATCTATATATTGGGGATAGCCAACCTGAGTCACTTGACTTTCACAAGGTAGGCGACCAGCAATGCCGCCACGATGAGACAAACCAGAGTGAGGCCATACTGTCCTTCACGAGTTTGGAGAAGGCTGTCCGATTGTTCCACGGCTGGGCGTTTTACTTGAACAAAAATCGGCGGCTGGTCAAAGCGCGCCTTGGCAAGGTCGTCCGGTTGTCCGAACTCTGCATTCGAAAAATCTGTAGACCCGAGGAACTGAGCACCGGCAAACACCGTCTCGTGTTCGAAGACGGTAAATCCAAAGAACGTTTCACGGCTGAAGATCGCCTCACCAAAATCAACTCGACTCTTGAAGCGAGATCCAGAAAATCCTGTTCCTTGGCCAAACCGCGCCTGCTCGAATGTTGTCGGTTGCTCGAACGTCACTTCAAGGAACTCGGTCATACCGTCGAAGAGCGCATTCTTACAATCCAGCGAGCGGCGAAATGTGGAACGATGAAATCTTGTGCTGGGTCCGAACTTCGTTTCCCTGCAGGCGACCTCTTCCATGAACCGTCCCTGAACGAAATGGGCTTCCTTCTCAAAGGTTGCGTGAGACAGCTCCACTTTCCCCTGGAACACCGAATGCGAGAGATCCACCCCTTCTCGGAAACGAGACCCCTGAAAGTCGACCGGCCCTTCGAATTCAAGAACACTGTCTGGCGAGCGATGCCGGACGACTCCCCACACATCAGAATCCCTGATCGACAAGGCTGCCCGGACAAACCGCTGCTCGTCTTCACCCTCATTTAACCCTTCTGTAACGTCGCCGGCGAGGCGATCAAAGATAAGATCCCCTCGAATGATCACTCCGACAAGGTCGACTCGGCGCCCTTGTGCGATCGCCTCGACCACGGCCTCGCCAGACACCATGTGGGCTTCACGTTCATCAGATGAACAAGTCGAGGAAAGGTGAAGAATCAGTCCAGCCTCAGAGGCACTGGCCGGTGGAGCGTCCAGGCAAGCCGCACCGGCAGAGCATGACCAGGCGACGAACATTCCCCCGACCGCCAACGCGATGGACCAATAACGGCTCACCTGTGTCAGGAGTTGGAACTTCACAAGGATAGATCTGAATTCTGATAGACGTACATCGGAGGGGGTATAAGAAATCAGTTTGCGACTAGATCAGACACCCGCCGGTGGAAACACTAGGATCCAGCGGCGGGCGAATGGAAGTACGGAACAACGTAAGACCAACCCGTTCTCGCTCTGCCGAGCAGGAGGAAACGAGTATTGATCAGTTATTTCGGTAATCGTCGTCCAGCAAATCTTCCGACTTCCCGATCAATTCGTCCCCATCATCATCGGCGTCGAGGTCTAATTCTTCCTGGACCTCGTCCTCATCGATCTCATCTTCCATTTCCAACTCATCGCCCATCATTTCATCTTCATCGAGATCGACATCTTCAGGCTCAACCGCTACGGCCGGTTTCGCCACTACCGGCTTGCGTGGAGCGACTTCTTCCTCCTGAGAGACAAACTTCTTCGCAGGTGCGCTCACTCGACGTGCTACGGGAGCGGTCTTTTTCTTGGTGGGTTTCCGGTCGACTTTCGCCGGTTTTTTGATGGGCTTCTTCTTTGCCGCCGGCTTGGACTTGTTGGCAGCTACACGCTTCTTCACAGTCTTCTTGACCGCTTTCGTCTTCGACGATGCCGCGGCTTTCTTCTTGGGTGACGACTTCTTCGTGACGGCCTTTTTCTTCTTGTTCGCCATTCAAATCCCTCCTCTTCGTTTCAGCGCGGCGTAACGGCCACCATCTAGCATGAACGTATAGGCTCTTGCAACCATCCCGATCCTGTTTTTATGCCATCAACTATTTTCTTATTACTTCGCGTTCAATAGCAGCTCGTCTCATCAGCAAACCGGGTGGCTGAGTCGTAGAAAAGCCAGAGAAGACAGCCCAGCTCATCGACTCCGTGCCGTGCTAAGATGGAAACAGGAGGAAAGTGGAATCCTCCGACGGTTTTGTGGTTCCTATAGTCATATCGCCTTAATTTAATGAACGGTGCTTTCGTGATACACATACTGCTTCTTCTAACGATTGTATCGGTTGGAGTGGGCTCACGCAGCCTGGCCTTAGACACATCCCTGCCGACACGAATCCTGATGGAGGACGGCTCGCCCTACTATTTCCCCATCGCTCCAACGGTTGTCAGCCATACCCCTATCCGGTGGGACAATCCGACGTCCACCCATCATACAGTCACCCACAGTGGCTGCTTGGAAAGTGAAGACTCGTGCCTGTTTGATTCCGGAGCGGTGTCTCCTGGATCGCATTTTAGCGTACCAGGCTTGCCGGCTGGTCGTTACACCTACCTTTGTCGAATCCATCCCATCATGCGAGGCCAGCTGATCGTCACTGATAGCGCTTTCACGCCTTCTCAGCTATAAGTTGCCGCACGTTGCCATCTTGCAGGATGATCGATCGCTCCTGTAGTCTTCGGAAGCTTGATACCAAATCCCTCGCCACGATGAAACCTCCTGCTGCCATCCATGAACCCGCTCACATAACGGGTAAGACCTTGGCCCTCTTGGCTTGGCGTATTCCTGATCTGGTGGCCTATCAACACAGTTTGGACGAATGGTGGTTGGCGCCCCTCGATGACCACCTGCCGCTCATCCGACTGAATCGCACCGGTTTGGATCTGTTGAAGGCCATGTCCGGTCACACCACGGTCGGGAGACTCGTTGAACAGTACGGCACGAAGATCTGTGGACCGGATGGGCAACCTGGCAACTGGCACCTTGCGCGATGGGCGACGCCCAACTACTCGCTCTGTTATTACGGAACCGAGCCACCCGGCGGCCACCGGCATAAGGCCAAATGGGATATCTTGCTGCAACAGGTTCGCGAAGGGTGGTCTGGGCGAAAAGAATTTGAAGGAGAGGACCACCTCGAAACGTTCCACGTTCATGATTTGGACAACAGCGATGGGGATGACCGTCACTTTGACCTGATTGAGACCACAGTCTCCCACTTATTCCGTGAACCAAGCGAGGCATTGGCCGGGTTGAGCTACGGACAGCTCCTCATGCGGCAGCTCAGAAAGCTGGGCTGGTTCAACCCCAAACCACGAGTCTTACTGGAGATCGGCGGCGGCCTGGGCTACGTCGCACAGGAACTCGGCAGGAGCCTGCTCCCCTTCGAGAAACAGGGGATCACCTACCTGTCACTCGATATCACTCAACCCTTCCTGAAGCTCCAAGTCTCACGCGCACAAGCCGGTGGATGGACGGTCACCGGTCTTAGGGCGAACGCGGAATCGATTCCGTTGGCTGATCATTCCGTCGACCTCGTTATCGACAATGAGAACATGGCGGATATGACGCCGGTGCAACTGCAAAAATCCGAGCTGACGTCCGGAACTGGGACCACGCCGCAACATCAAGAAGCGCTAGATTGGATTCGACGCCTTCGCCTTCCGATTGAGACAGATTCTCTGGAGACTGTGATCTTTAACCTAGGACCCATTCGTTTCGTTACGGAATTGTGGCGAGTCCTCAAGCCAGGGGGACGAGCCTTTCTCACCGAGTTCGGCATCGAGCAAGGGTGGCCGGCACCAGTGAAGTTGCCTGGGCACACTGAATACGAAGTTCAATATAGCCATTTACGGCAAGCAGTGCGCTGGCTCGGGTTTCAAGAACGGTATCTTTCCCTCCCACAGTTCTTAGGACTCAAGCCGGACATGAAAGTTCTCTGTACCGGCGCGACCTACACCATCCAGCGGTTTTGTGAGGCCAGGAACAGACCCTTTGCTGTGCGCGCCTACACGGAGAAAGAATTGCGGCAGACCTTGGAAGACATGCTGCCAAAACTGCAAGGCCTCCACTACCACGACCTGGCTGATCCGGCCTGGTTCGGCCTTCAAGACTTCAAGGTGCTGTTATTGGAAAAACCAGGCGGCGCGCCGAAAGCCCAGTTCACCGAACAACAGGGCTATCGATGGTATTCGCAGAAGTAGACCAGCTCTCGTCTTAGATTAGGTCGACCACGTTCATGGGCGTAGTCGCTCCCACCCTAAGTCTGCAAAGCACGGCCCTTGCGTGGCTTCGTCGAAAGTGATACCGGGATGTGCCGCATTCCACTCAAGCAGTCGGACGTGCTCCTCTTGATCGACCGTCATATCCCAGCCTACACAGCGAACATAAGGAACTTTCCGATGCAATTCGGTTACGGTGCGCACACAGGCGCTGAACGCCGGAATCACGTGCCCGGAAAATGCCACGTGACTAGTGGGATGTACCTTGGCTTCACGCCATTCTGCCGTGTACCCCACATCATGAAAGGTCCCGTTCTTCACGTTAATCGGAATCCGAACCTGACGGCTTACTTGGACATGGGTTTCATCACCACTCCCTAATCTCAAACAGCAGGCCCGCACTGACACCTCTCCACTATCCTCGAAGACCGTCGTGATTCGTACAGTGGCTGTGGAGTGTTGAACAAAATCGGCAAACAGCCGATGTGGTTGGACAACAAATTGAAATAGGCCGTTCCCAAGCTGTCGAACCCTGTCGATATTGAACGACTCGCGCGTAAAAAAGTGAATGCCCTTGCCTTGGAGCGAATGATCGAGCTTGAACACCACCCGCTCATGCTCTTGGAAGAGATGCTCTCGTACGTTATCCGATGACACAAAGCGGTAGGCGGCGTCAAAAAAGACTCCATTCGCGTAGGCGAGCACATCCGGAAATGCCTGACACTGTAAGATCACTGAGTTCAGGCCTCGGAGTTTCGCTACCCCGCCATACCGTCCCTGGAGTTTTGGAACCACCACCGAGCCATAATAGTTTTCGGGGACCCAGCCTTCCTTGAAGCTTCCCGACACCGCCGTATATACATACAACCACGGAGCAAATCGTTTGTGGCCGAACACGTCCAAGGCATAGTCGTCGCACAACTTCAGACTTCGGCTCGGCGTTTTGCCTCGATAGCTCTCGACGCTTTTCAGAATCTTCGTCGCATCGCGAATATCGGCATAATGATTATAGGCGTGGCTCGTCCACGAACGAAGGACCGCTTTTACCGACGATTTGAGATTGAACGCCATGCTACTGTACGCCTTCTGCTGTAAGACTCGTGAATCTGGTTAAATTGGCTGCGTTCATGCGCGCAATCGCTCCCACCCTAAGCCTGCGAAGCAGGGCCCTTGCGTGGATTCGCTGAAATAAACGCCAGGATGCTGTGCATTCCATTCGAGCAATTGGACGTGCCCTTCTTGATCAACAGTCACATCCCAGCCTACGCAACGCGTATAAGGAACTTTCCGATGCAGTTCCGTCACGGTACGCACACAGGTGCTATACGATGGAATCACATGACCGGCAAATGCGACCTGACTCAGCGGATGTACTTTGGTCTCAAGCCACTCTGCCGTATACCCCACCTCATGAAATGCTCCACTGCTCACATGAATCGGCACTCTGATCTGGCTAATTGATTGCACATGGGCTTCCTCCCCGCTCCCCATCCTCAGATTGCAGGCCCGCACTGACACCTCTCCACTATCTTCGAAGACTGTGGCCATTCGAAGAGTGGCCGTAGAATATTTTGCGAACTCGGCAAACAGCCGATGTGGTTGAACAACGAATTGAAACAGGCCATTCCCAAGCTGGCGAACCTTGTCGACATTGAACGACTCGGGCGTGAAAAAGTGAATACCCTCGCCTTGACGCGAGTGATCGAGCTTGAACACCACCCGCTCATGCTCCTTGAACAGTCGCTCTCGTACCTTGTCCGGCGACACAAAGCGGTAGGCGGTGTCAAAAAAGACTCCATTCGCATAGGCGAGCACATCCGGGAATGCCTGGCTCTGCAAAATTACCGCGTTCAGACCTCGGAGTCTCGCTACCCCTCCGTACTTCCCCTGAAGTTTCGGAACGACCACCGAGCCAAAGTAGTTTTCAGGTATCCAGCCTTCCTTAAAGCCTCCCGACACCGCCGTATACACATACAACCACGGAGCAAATCGCTTGTGGCCGAATACGTCCACGGCATAATCGTCACACAACTTCAGATTTCGGCTTGGTGTCTTGCCTCGGTAGCTCTCGACACTTTTAAGGATCTTCGTGGCGTCTCGGATATCGGCATAATGGTTATAGGCATGGCTTGTCCAGGATCGAAGAACCGCTTTCACTGATGATTTTAGATCAAACTCCATATCCCTAAGTGCGCAGCAGTTCTTAAAGAAACGATATGACGTCCCAAGCTTCCGGTGCTCAAGCTAGATACTAAACACCATTACACCGACCTCATAGACAATACTCAGCAATTCTGTCAAACCAGCAACTTGCCTGGCTATACCCAAAAAGACTTATAGCGGGCCTTGGGCGAGATTCTCCTTAAATGGCAAGAACCTCCCCACCAAGACCCTGCCGATCCCGGCTGGCTCAGTTTTCAAACCTCTAAAGTGCTGTTAATTGGAAAAACCTGGCAGAACCCTGAAGGCTAGTTCACCGAACAGCAAGGCTATCGATGGTATTCGCAGAAGTGAATGTGTCCTCCTGAACCTTTCCTAGTCACCATCCGCCCCTCCGAGATCATCAAGTTTGTCCATGGTTTCTGAACGGCCCCCACGACTCCATCCTGTGTAATCATGAACATCCGAGGGTGTTTCTCTTCCATGGCTAGAGCCATGACCAGATAACTGAGCCAATTCATCATCCTTTCGGATGTTGCGTTCTGTATAGAAAAGCCAGATCCCACCAGCAAAAGCACAAAATGCAAGAAGCCAAAGTGCTCGACTAAAAGCCCACGCAGCCGGCACAAGAATCAGGCCAAAAATCACCAGCGATGCTCCTACTACTTCCCTAAATCTCAATTTCATATCTCACGAATTTAGAAGCACCGTATCGTCATAGAAGCTAGTGCGCTATGAAATAGCCCTTCTTTAGTTAACCGCTCTCGGCACATTCGCTAGTAGATTGATCAGCACCCCTTCCCTCAACCCCAAATCACTCACCAGACACTCCTGCTGTTCCAGCGTCTCCATGATCGTCCGAATGATGATCGAGCCGGCGGCAATAACTTCTTCGCGGTTCTTCTCCAAGCCGGGTAGCCCAACCCGTTCTGCCTTCGTCTTGCTGATCAGTGCGTGTTCAAGTTCTTGGATGGTTTCGAGCCTTAGGGTGTAGTTATGGATTCTGGCCGGCTCGTAGGCGGGAAGTTTCTGAGCCATCGCGGCGAGACTGGTCACCGTTCCGGCTGTACCGATGAACGCCGCCTGTCGGTAGTCACCCATGTCGGCCACCGCTGCTCTAGCTTCTCGACTCACCCACTCACGTGCCTGTCGCACTTCTTCAGTAGCTGGTGGATCGTGGCGCAGCACTCGTTCACAGAGACGAACCACGCCGAAATCGATCGATCGAACGATCGGTTTCTGCCCACTCCGATCAAGGATGAACTCGGTGCTCCCGCCGCCGATGTCCAATGCCAGGATGTCCGTCACCCCGGTCGGCAGACCTGAGCGAATACCTAGCAAGGTCCTCCGGGCTTCTTCATCGCCCGTAATGACTTCGACGTCGAACCCAGCCTCCCGCTTGACTCGCTCAAGAAACTCCTGTCGATTCGACGCATCACGAACCGCGCTCGTCGCCACGACGGCCGTAGCCTCAACATGATGGTCATTGATGACGCTCTGCCATTCTTGCAGACAGGTAATGGTCCGATCCATGGCGGCTGAACTCAATCGTTTTGTCTGATCAACTCCTTCTCCCAGTCGAAGGATGCGTCGATCGGATCGGAGTTCTTTGAGTGATTGACCAGGGATCAGATCTGCTATTAACAAGCGGCAGGTGAGGGTGCCGATATCGATGCCGGCGAAACGGCGTGTGGACGGCTCGGTCATTGTTCGCTTCGCATCTGGATCATTTCCGCTTCTAGCTTCTTGTGCGATTCTTTGATTTCATGCACCTGTTTGACGAGACGTACGATCTCAGCATCGTAGACGACGCGCTCCGCTGTTTCGCCGCGTTCTTTCATATCGACTGCCCGCTCACCGATGTCTTTGTACAGATCGGACAGTTGCTGGTCGAGCTTGCGCAGCTCCAACCGCATGCGGAGCAGCTCCGTCTCTTCCAACGCACGTCCTGCTGCATGGACAGTCCCCAGACGCAGGGTCGCGATCCCAGCACGCACGTCGTCCTTCAGCCGTTGGAAGAGTCCCATGGTTGTCTTAGCTGATTGATCCAAGGTCGAGCTTCTTCTCCCACTTGCGGAGCATCGCCTCACGCAGCTCCTGGTGAGCCGCCTCTTTCAGCTCGGGATCGGATTGTAGCAATGAAAACGCTTCCTGCCTCGCTTGCTGCAATAAATCCCCGTCCCGCGCCAAATTCGCCACGCGAAACTCCGGGATGCCCCACTGGCGTAACCCGAAAAACTCCCCCGGCCCTCTGATGCGCAGATCGTCTTCAGCAATGACAAATCCATCATTTGATCGAACCAGTGCTTCCAACCGTTCTTTAGCCGACGACATGAGCTCTTGATCCTCCTGAGCGCCTCGTCCCCGTCGGGCCTTTCCCTGCGCCACATTCGCGGCCATCAGCAAGCAATATGATTGATGGCTACTCCGCCCCACGCGACCGCGTAATTGATGCAACTGCGCAAGTCCGAATCGCTCAGCATGTTCGATCATCATGATCGTCGCGTTCGGTACATCCACTCCGACTTCGACCACCGTAGTGGCAACCAGGAGCTGGATCGTTCCAGCCTTGAAATCGACCATCACCGCTTCCTTTTCTGCGGCCTTCATACGCCCGTGCAGCAGACCGACACGAAATTCTGAAAATTCCCCATTCCGTAACTCTTCGGCACCCTGAATGGCAGCGTGGAGGTCTATCTTTTCCGATTCTTCCACCAGTGGATAGACGACATAGGCCTGCTTCCCATGGCAGAGTTCATCTCGGATGATGTGATACGCCCTACGTCGCTGCCCCTCCCCAAACAGAAAGGTTCGCACCGGCTTCCTGCCGGGCGGTAACACATCGATCACCGAGACATCAAGATCTCCGTATACCGTCATCGCAAGGGTCCGAGGAATGGGCGTAGCCGTCAAGACTAACACGTCCGGCTTATAGCCCTTGTCGATCAGCGCCTTCCGCTGTAAGACTCCGAACTTGTGTTGTTCATCGATCACCGCTAGACCAAGACTTTTAAATTTTACACCATGTTGAAGAAGGGCATGCGTGCCGATGGCCACTTGAATGTCACCGCTGACCAAGCCCTCAGCTTGGGCTCCCTTCGCCGAAGCCTTTTCTCCTCCACGGACGAGGGTCACCCGTACGCCTAAGGCTTTAAGGGTTGTGGAAAGCGTGCGGTAGTGTTGTTCAGCAAGAATCTCGGTCGGTGCCATCAGCGCCGCCTGATAGCCGGATCCGCAGGCCATCACAATAGCATGGAGCGCCACCACCGTTTTCCCAGACCCCACGTCTCCTTGCACAAGACGATTCATGGGTCGTGGTGAGATCATGTCCCTAAACATTTCTCGAAGGACCAGATCCTGCGCGGTCGTCAGGCGGAACGGCAACAGGGAGTCGAGCTTCTTTAGTAACGGTGTCCTCGGATTGAACCGCAGTTCCTTCGGTTCATCATGGACCGAGCGATGCCTCGTCGCCAAGGCCAACTGAAGCAGCAGAAGTTCTTCAAATGCCAGTCGTCGATGGGCCGGAGATTTTCCACATTCAAGAAGCTGAATGTCGGTACCTGTTTTCGGGAAATGAATATCGTGTAGCGCTTCATGGATCGGAATTAACCGCTGTCGTGCCCGAAGCGCGGCCGGCAAATGGTCAAGGAGCTCCAGACCATGATCCATCAGAAGAGTTCGCACCAACACGCGCATGTGACGAGACGTCCATCCTTTCGTCTCATGATAGATAGGAACAATTCGTCCAACATGGAGCGTTGATTCACTCCCTTCTCCAAGAATTTCATACTGCGCGACATCCATCCTCGGCACCATCCACCCTTGACGACCGGCTATCACGCGCCCGCTCATCATGACGCGAGTACCGAGAGGCAGCTTCGACTCCAAAAATGGTTGATTAAAGAAGGTAACCTGTAAGCGCCCAGACTCATCTTCGACGCCAAGTTCCAGCACACTCAGCCGTCGATTTCTTGTCTGCTTCACCTCACATTTCCCAACTGTTCCACAGATCGACGCAACCATCCCTGGGACAAGATTTCCGATCGGGGTCATCACAGACCGATCTTCATATCGCCAAGGCATGGTCCACAGCGCATCTTCCACTGTGTCGATACGTAGCCGTTGCAGCACGCTGGTACGTTTCGGACCCACACCTTTAGTGAACCGTACGGAAAGATTCCAGATAGGCGGTTGTTCTTTTGCCTGCGCCTCTAAATCATGGGGCGTACGTATAGGCGACTCGTGGGGGCGACAGAGCTGTTGCTGCACAGCGGCTCTAAGCTTGGTGATCTGTACGACAGCCGCCTGCACTCGTCGACGTTGCTCCTCGACTGACAGCGTGGGTTCAAAGTCAGCAAAGAGGTCTCGAAGCGACGTGAGAGACGCCTCGATCGCCTTTGGATAGGTCGCTTGCCGGAGGGCATCCGAGACTTGCGCGGAGATAAACGTGCTGAGATTCGTGACGGTTTTGAGATGGGCACAGTCATCCCGACTTGCAAACTCAATAGGTCGTGCAACGCGCTCCAACCACTTCTGAAACGGTTGGTACGCACTCGATTCAGTGGGAGCCGACATACAGCTGAGAATCGTAGCACAGCCTTTATGAACGCTCAACGAGTCGCCGGGCTCCTGCTTCAGAATCCATCGGCTGTTTTTGTTCGTTTGCTTGGTGGCCTTTCCCTAGAATGTTACACTCGGCGTTACTACGCATGTACCGTCGCAATATCACACATATCTTACTCCCGCTCGGATTTGGGCTGGTCCTGTTGATCAGCTACAATCTTTTTTTGAAGTCACCCCCATCCGCATCGCCCACACAACCCAAAGAAACCATCGAGCCAGTCGCGCCGCCGCCGGCGCCACCGCCAGACCGATTACCTGAGAATGAGCCGAAACAAACGCGTTCACTCGACCAGACGGTCATCCCGTCCTCTCCGCACGAGACACTCCTGGAGGCGATTCGTGACGAGATCGAAAAGCGTAACCTTTCGCTCGCAGAGAAAAAGCTCAAAGAGCTTCCTCCAATCGTCTTATCGAGCGCCGAAACCAGACCCTTTGTGGCGATCCTGTGGAACAATCTTGGTTTACAAACGGAACGGCTCCACGGTACACGAGCCTCACTGAATGCGTTCAAGAAGGCAGCAGAACTGGACGATTCGAACCCCGTGATTCTTCTGAATCTGGCTCACACCTACTGGGAACAACGGGACCGTGCCCTGAATGGAGAGTTTCTTACGAAATTGATGCGAGTCGCCCCTGACGAAGCGTTTCCTCACCTAGCCATGGCCGACTTGTTACAAGAGCGGGATGAGCTGACGGAAGCAGAGAAGCATTTACGTCACGCCGTCGATCGAACCAGACAAGATCCGGCACTTCAGTCTTATTTGGCGGCCGTGACAGCGAAGGTTCATCGCACTCAGACGATCGAGTCTCAGATGACGGCACGAAGCAGCTCACACTTCGTCGTCAAGTTTGACGGTGAGGAAGACCAGAACCTCTGGACTTCAGTGCTTGAGATACTCGAAGAAGCCTACCGAGACATCGGACAGAAGTTCGGACATTTCCCCGCACAGCCCATCATAGTTGTGCTTCATATGAAGGATTCATTTCAAGGAGCGACAGGGAGCCCGGCGTGGGCTGACGGCCTCTATGATCCTTCGTTAGGGCGTATTCAGATTCCCACTCAAGGAGCAACCACGGATACCAAGTGGCTGGCCAGCGTGCTCCGCCACGAGTATGTTCATGCGCTTCTTCACGATCGCTTAGGGGCACAGGTCGGAGCCCTGCCAATCTGGTTGAATGAGGGCCTTGCCATGCAATGGGCCGGAGATACATGGCCAGACCTAGACCGAGCCATGCAAGGCGAGATCAACGTGATTCCGTTGACTTATCTGGAGGGTTCTTGGGGTGGGCTACCGGCCGGCACCTCAACGATAGCTTATTTGGAAGCGAACTCAGCAACCCGTTACATGATCGAGCGATGGGGTCTGGCCAAAGTCGATGAGTTGCTGAATGCGTTCCAAGCGCAGTCATCAGTCACCAACGCTTTCCAAAATGTGCTGCTCATCTCCTACGATCAGTTCCAACGCCAGTGGTTGGAAAGCTTTGAGCAGCAGCGTCAATAGTCTGGAGCGGTTCTTCTCCCCGTTGGGAACGGTGGTACAGGCTGCCCCTCTTAGATTGACTCGGCTGGTATCTCCTCATCATGAGATTGGTGAGGCCAGGCTGGAAGCATAGCGGCACGGTCACTGGACGACTCAGTTACTCCTTCATCCGGTTCTACCTGAGACAATACGTCTTCCCAGAGAACACCCTTCCCATCGGCGTCATACATGCGGATTCTGAAGTCAAAGGAATGCGAGTTTTCCGATGAAATTCCAGCCGGCTGAATCGGCTGTCCGACAATCGGCTGAACTCGCGGAACCCGTGTACGGGCCGCGGTAAACTCGTCTTCCCAGATGGGCAAGCCGGTCGTAGCGTCCAGTGCTCGGAGATGGAACACCGGTTGTTCCGTGGACGGTTCAACCGCCCGCGTCTTCGTCACTGTGGCGGGTCGAGGCATCAGCCTCGCCGAGACCGGTAGTCCCGCCTTCAGGTCTGCTTGGACAAGGTTGAGACGCCCTTCCCATTGAAATGCTCCGGTGGTGGCGTCATAGACCCGCAACATAAAATTTGACATGTCGGTAGCCCCCACCCCTACTCCGCCGGCAAAAATACGAGGACCATGAGTGGCTCCCCCGCCATCGTGTTCCTTCACCGACAGTTCATAGACTTCATCGGACAAGACCGAGCCTGATTCAGCATCATAGACCTTCACGGCAATCAATGAGACCGGGCCAATCTGGTACCCAAAACCGGCTGCCACGATCTTACTGTGTTCTGTTGCCGTTTCACCCCAAGCGGGACTGTTGGAGGGGAAAAGACAGAATCCGACGGCCAAGAGCCAGGCCCAAACAACCACACGGCCTCGACTCAACCAACTCCCCGTGCGATTCATCTTTTGAACTAGACAAGGGCAACTCGATGGCGAAACTAACGTGTTTTCCATGTAGCCTCCTCCCATGATGAACGCATTCTGGAGGAGGCCTTGTTACCGGTAAATTCCTCGCTATAGGAAGAGTCCCCTCGAAAGTGGGGCGTCTGACTGGGAGTGAAGTTGATGGGTAAAGTCGAGGGATTTACCTGACTGGCTTGACACTACCAAACCATCGATACCGATGGCTGGCGATAATTTGATAACCCCATTCAGCCAGCGGAATCACAAAAGGTAACCGTAGCGCCCACAGCAGAAACTTTCCGCCAGGGAGGTTGGGAACGAACGGGAGAAAGGCTTCGACGCCACGGAGTACTTTACTCGAAGATCTGATCAAGAACGCTGTTTTGGGGCGACCTGGGCAAAAGTGAGGTCCCAAGGCCTTTACGGCTTCTTCGCTCTGATACGCAACGAACCGAATATCGGTCCCGGCTCGTCCCATTGTCATCCGTTCAAGCTTCGATCGTCTCGATACGCAAAGCCGACATTCTGCGTCATAGACCAAACGGCAGGACTCCTCAGGCAATCGACTTTGTGGTTGCACGGTGTTTTCCATCATACTGCTACGGTAGCACTCCCATAGTTTTCGGCCACAAGGCAACTGTTGCCGACATTTTCTTTACCAGGCTATAGTTACGGAATGAACCGATCTGCCCTGCTGGCCGCGCTACTCGGCCTACTTGTCATCGAAGTCGGAGTATTCTTCAGTGTGAACAGTGCCTCTGCGATACCAAGCTCTTCTTGGAAGGTCGGCTTTTTCATCCTTCTGCCCCTAGCGCTCGCGATCTTGATCTGGCTTCACTTCCGATGGGCCGCAATGGTGTGCGTCATCTATGCGACGGTTGGATTAGCGATGGATCTCGCCACCATCGTCCAGCTACCTGGGTGGAACTTCGACACCGCTCATACGATGATCACCAGTGGAATCAGCGGGCTGTTCAACTTTCTTCTGATTGTGTTCGGCGGGCGATGGCTTTTCGACGTCGGCCAGGAGCAGAGGCTTGCAAAACCCCGTTCTCCCAATCCTCCGTTCCCTTCTTGAGCGACAACGCTTTGATACCGACAAACCCCGCTCTTTTCAGCCACGTCGCTGTCTCCGAAGCAGAATAGGTATTCCCGCCTGTCGTAAACAGCAACATCGACACCGCAAACAAGCTCGCCTCCGTTGGTTGCAATCCCTCACGATCATGGAGAAATGCATCTTGGATGATGAATCGCCCACCTGGCGCCAACGCGGCAAAGGCGCGACGAAAGATCGCTTGGTTATCTTCCGGCGAATAAATGTGCAGGACGTTTGAATACCAGATGACATCGTAGGTGCCTGGAATTGCTTCCTGTGAAAAATCGAGTGGTACATAGGAGAGCCGCCGCCCTACTCTGTGGGTACTCGCGATTTCTTTCGCCACGCCAAGAGCGGCCTCCCGGTCGCAGACGGTGGCGTGGAGTCTTGGATTCTTATTCAGAAACGCCATCGCATAGGTGCCGGGTCCTCCGCCAAGGTCCAGCAGCGTCCGAGCTTGGCCGAAGCGAATCTGAGCTGCAATCATCGGGGCAATCTCTAACGTACGGTGATGCATAGCCCAGGTAAATTGCCGACGGTGGTCGGGTGCGTCAGGAATATCATGGTCGATTGGCAATCCACTTTGAACAGACTCCAACAATCGGCTCCAATCCTTCCAGTGAGTCTGCATGAGATCTAAATAGCCGCCTCGATAGGCGCGATGGTTCCGATTCAGCACAGTCGCACCAAGTCGGCTGTTCTTATAGAGAACGCCCTTTTTATGGAGCACCCCAGCCCCCGCAAGATTACTACACAGAATGCTCAAGCCCCGTTCGCTGACCTTGAGCTCCTTTGCAAGGTCGGCGACTGTCCATGATCGGTCTCCGATCGCCGTACAGAGATCAAGTTCCAAAGCAGCGAGCAGCACACGAGGCAGGCGATAGGCTGAGATGGCATCACGAAACTCGTCGAACGTCCTGATACGCGGACTCACGATGCCCTTCCGATTTCCCGACAGCACCAACGAAGGAGATCCTCTAGTTTTTGGCGATTCTGCAGATCGACTGTTCTAGAAAATGTGACCGCCACGAATTCGTCGGTCGTCTCAGTCTCCTCAACAAACCCGGATTGGAGCAGAATCGCCCGATATTTATTCACGGCCGGCTGGAGGAAATATTTGGCCTGCTTCGCAACCTCGTCGGTTCCTAAATCCTCAGGCGTCCCATCGGACATCAGTGCCATGACATCTTCCATGGCCACACCATACTGACACACGACTTTGCCTTCCGGTCGGAGCTCCAAGATCCATCCATCGGTCCCTAAGTCCATGACTAACGGTCCGTTTGGGTGTAGCTCGTAGAATCCTGGCAAAGACTGGCCTAGTTCATGACGAAGTTGCATCCACGCAGAAGAAACTGTTTCAGTCATACGGACCTTTCTTGGCAAGCCTCTCGTGGATCGTGCTCGACGAGGCGGGCACGCAGTGTCTGAAGGCGTTGCGTGTTTTCTTCAAGCTTCGGCAGCCGATATTTTCGGTCCATGGCGACAACCAACTCCAGGAGGCTTGCAGCCTCCCGCAACCGCCCCATCTCCTCATAACATTGTGCGAGCACATAGCGAGCGCCACCTGTGCGGAGCTCATCGCCGAGTCGCTCGGCGATGGATTGGCTGGTCTGACAACAGGCGATCGCCTCGTCATAACGCGTTTGCATCAAGCACGTCCGGCCGATCATGCGCCATGCATCCGCAACACCCCCAAGATCGCCCAATCGCCGCATCAACGCCAACGACTGTTCATACAGCCGGATGGCCTCATCCAACTGTCCGGTTTCGCGAGCGACGAACCCAAGGTCGGAAAACAACACGGCCTGAGCCACTTCATCATGGGCTTTGGTCAGAAGATCGAGGGCTTCCAAATAGTACGCTCGTGCCAGCGTCCATTCACCGGCGTCGGCACGGAGATTCCCTAAATTGGCCAACGTGGTTCCCACACCCTTCTCGTCCCCAAGAATCTTCTGGAGTTCCAAGACCTCCTGGTAATGCACCTGAGCAGAATCTCGACGCCCGCTGACCGCACAGATGTTACCGAGATTACCGAGCGTGGCGACCAACGCACGCTGATCGCCGGTGAGTCGATCACATTCCAACGCCTTGGCATAACAGGTATAGGCCTCCGTATAGGCGCCACGTGAAAAATGAGCATTCCCTTGCCGGTTCAATTCTCCAGAAAGTCCGTTCCGCAATGTCATCACATTCCCATTAACAACTGGGCCACGGCCTGTTTCGCGCCGGTCAGGATGGACGCGCCATCTCCGACCAATAGACTGTCGAAATCATACTTCAGGAGGCGACGGAGTCCATCTTTGGCTTTTTCTACATTGTGATACTTTTCGGAAGGAAGCAACCGCACTGCACCGGGTGGTTGGCCGATGAGTGCATCACCCACGATCAACACCCCTCGTCCTCGCTCAATAAAGAACGCAGACTCACCTGGAGACTTCTGATCGTGTAGATGAACGGCCCAAATCCCACCAGGCAAAAGCGCACCGTCATGGTACGTCTTCGCTCCTCCCGCCTCGATCAGAGCAGCATCAGCTTCCGGCACATATAAGTGACAACTGAATTCACGCTGATAGGTCAACGCTTCACGGAGATGATCTCGGTTCGTGATGAGAATGTAATCGATCGGCGCCTGACGCCGAACCATCGCATTCGCCTCGCTGGACATAAGGGGCGGATCGACCAGAATCTTGTGTTCACCGACTGTGAGAAAAAGGCCGTTGAAATCGAGCTGTTTCTCGTCTGAAAACCAGGACCACTGCCATACACCAGGTAATATTTGTTTCATATCAACAACCAGCGTCCCTCAGAAGTCTCTTATTACGACTCTACAAACCGTTAGAGAGCCGTGATCGCATCTTTTATTGTCTTCGTGACTTTTTCCCGAATGCTGCTTTCATTGGGCAAATCGATCATGTCGTCTTCCGATACGGTAATAAATTTTCGGCTTGCTCCCTTCGTCAAAGAGATCAGAAACATGCTATTGGAGGGAGTCGTTGGGATAACAACCTGTACAGACCCATCAATGCCCTGCACCGTTTCCAAAAACTTCCGCTTTCCACCCTCTATCTCAGCATCATCCATCGTTTCACCCCGTTCAGATCGTATCCTGACTCACTCCATCCTATTTGTTTCACTCTTCAGTAACTTATTGATTTCGGCAACAATCACATCAGCTGCGGCCAAATCCATATTCCCAACTCGCTGCCAGCGGATCACACCCTGCTGGTCGATCACGTACACATTGGGGATAAACTTCCCGCCACCATAGAGCTTGTCGGTAACTTTTGCAGGATCGAGGAGATACGGATAGGTGACCGTGATGGGAAAACTGGTCAAAAATTCGCCGACCTCTCGCTTCCCATTTCCTGATGAATTGATCCCGAGTACAGCTACCTCCTTACCCTGCATGGACGCATGAACCTTCTGCAATGCACTTCCTTGAACCAAACAGGGGTCACAGATGTGAAAGAGTCCCAGCACAACGACCTTCCCCTCGTGGGAAGCGAGTGAGACTGTTTCTCCTGTAATGGCGGTAAGAGTAAAGGACGGTGCCTTTTGTCCTACTTGGAAGAGTCCGGCAGCCTGAACAGGCGTGCCGTTTAAAATCGGAAACAAGAGCAACCACCCCATCGTCAGCAATATCGGTATCAATTTTATCACGCTTAAGAGAGGCTCATGGTGTCAAAACCAACACGCCATACGCATTCTGATGGAGGCATCCTACCATGACAATTTTTGGGGCAGCAACCGCACGGAGGGGAATCGTCATTCGTCTGCTGCAGAAATCTCTCGTTGATTCAACATGTCCTCGAGCTGCCTTTTCGCGGTACCCTCGAATCGAACAAACTCGATTCCCAATCGATCGCTTTCCTGCCAACGCACGACGGCGAGAGCAATGATAATGGGAGGCCTGGCACTGGGGGGATCCAAACAAAGGGATACATGTGCTCCAATAGGAAATTGGCCTGGGCTCTCGACTTCACACCCGGTAATCGTCAGATTCGTCACGATTCCTTGGGCGATTCTTCCCTCACCTGTGACCACAACAGGATAGTCGACTGATATGCGAGGTCGACCCCTTAGTTGCGGCGCATTGGGGTCGTGTTCGGAAGAAGAGGTCATGGGTCTGTACAGAAACCTCTCAGCGCGCTGGCTCAAAGAGCCCAAGCTGAAGTTCTTCTGCTCGGGTGAAGGGGATGGGATAGCGCTCCGTGAAACAGGCGGTGCAGTATTGATCGGGGGTCCGAGGAGCGGACTTGAGCATACCCTCAAGGCTGAGATAGGCCAGACTATCCGCAGTAATATATTTGCGAATTTCTTCGATTGAATGTTCTGATGCGATCAGCTCCTTTTTGGTTGGGGTATCGATTCCGTAAAAACAGGGTGACAGAATCGGCGGCGAACTGATCCGCATGTGGACTTCTTTGGCCCCGGCTTGGCGAATCATTTTGACGATCTTGCGGCTCGTGGTGCCACGAACCAAGGAGTCGTCGATAACAACCACCCGCTTCCCGTCCAGCACCTCCGGCACGGCGTTCAACTTGACCTTCACCCCGAAGTGGCGAATGGATTGCTCCGGCTCAATGAACGTTCGCCCAACATAGTGGTTACGGATCAATCCGGTTTCGAACCGTACCCCTGCGCCTTCCGCATAACCGAGTGCTGCTGGCACACCGGAATCTGGGACAGGGATCACGAGATCAGCCGGTACCCACGATTCTTGAGCCAACTGTCTTCCCAACGCCTTCCTGGTAGCATAGACGGCATCCGCTCCAAAGATCCGGCTGTCCGGCCTAGCAAAGTACACATATTCAAACACGCACATGGCCGGATCCTTCTTAGGAAACGGATGGTGACTGTCGAGGCCTTGATCGCTGATCACGACCAGTTCACCCGGTTCAACTTCACGGACATACTCGGCATCCAACAAATCAAACGCACAGGTCTCGGACGCGACGACCCAGCCACTACGAAGCCGCCCGATGCACAGAGGCCTGAGCCCATAGGGATCGCGTGCAGCGATAAGTCCGTTGTCGGTCATCAACACGATCGAAAAGGCCCCTCGGACCTGACTCAGCGCATCGATGATTCGTGCGAGAAAGGAACCTGCGCGTGAATGCGCGATGAGATGAATGATCACTTCGCTATCGGATGTCGATTGGAAGATTGCTCCATACGCCTCAAGCTCGTGACGCAACATCTGGGCGTTGATGAGGTTGCCGTTATGCGCCAAGGCCAGATTCCCCAGCGCGAAGTTGACGGTAAGCGGTTGCACATTCTTCAAATCATTGCCACCGGCAGTGGAGTAACGATTGTGCCCAATCGCCATGTGACCGGGAAGTTTTTCCAACACCGATTTATGAAAAATATCGGCGACCAGGCCCATCCCCTTCTGAATGAAGAACTGTTCTCCATCTCCTGCCACGATTCCGGACGCCTCTTGCCCGCGGTGCTGTAGGGCATAGAGTCCCAAATACGTCAGATTGGCGGCTTCCTCGTGCCCGAACACCCCGAAGACGGCACATTCATCATGGAATTTATCGGGCGATATCATCGGCAATTCGTGGTTCATAACTCTCGCTTACCGGTCCACTCGACTAGATTTGGTGTAGCGTTCGTTCTAGGGAGAAGGCCCACCGGTCGAGAAGCGTCGCAACCGGTTGATCAATCACTTTTTCCGTGGAATGGTCGTCTTCCACATATACGACCAAACGATTTCCTGCAATCGATCCGATCACTTCAGCCGGCACCCCATGTTGGGCCGCTCGGTCGAGAATGGCTTGGCGATGGATGGGCTTGGCAGACACCACCACTCTTGACTGACTTTCTCCAAAGAGAACGGCATCTTTTCTCAGTCGCCCCCTTGTCAATCGTACCACAGCGCCAAGGGGCTGCTTGGTTCCGGATATGCAACATTCAGATAAGGTGACGGCCAGCCCGCCTTCCGAGCAATCATGTGCAGACTGAAGGAGGCCGTCTTGAATCAATGACAGCACGCAGCCGTGCAATGCTTTTTCCTTTTCGAGGCTCAGGTAGGGCGGTGATCCCTGTTCACGCGCGTGCACGACTTTCAAGTATTCGGCTCCTCCCAGATCTTCCCGCGAGATGCCAAGCAGGAGTACATCGTCCCCGTCCTCCTTGAACCACTGGGTCGTCGTCCGTTCCGAATGCTCGATCAGCCCGACCATCCCCAACATAGGTGTGGGATAGATCGAGAGGCCGTTGGTTTCATTGTAAAAGCTGACGTTTCCGCTCACGATCGGGATCTGGAAATGCTCGCACGCGTCTTTCATCCCTTCGATCGCCATCACGAACTGCCACATGATATCGGAACGTTCTGGATTGCCGAAGTTGAGACAATCAGTCAAGCCGATCGGGGTCGCACCGGAACACACCAGATTGCGCGCCGCCTCGGCGACGGCGAGACGGGCCCCTTCATAGGGATGCAGCAAACAATAGCGGCTGTTGCAATCCACCGTCATGGCCACGGCCTTATTCGTACCTTTAATCCTCACTACGGCTGCGTCCGAACCTGGGCGGACCATCGTGTTAGTTCGCACCATATGATCGTACTGTTCGTAGACCCACCGTTTGCTGGCGATGGTCGGCGATTCCAACAGGGCGAGCAAGGCTGCATTGGCGTCCTTCACATCGGGGATGGCATCGTAATTGAGGTTCGTCAACATATCTTGGTAGGCCGGTGGTTGGTAGGGCCGTTCATACCGCGGGCCGTCGTCAGCCAACGCCTTGGCCGGGATTTCAGCAACGACTTCTCCTTGATCCAAGACACGTAATATTCCATCAGCCGTCACTTTCCCGACGACCGCCACATCAAGATCCCATTTGCGGCAGATGGCGAGACATTCGTCTTCTTTCCCGGCCTTTGCCACCATCAACATCCGCTCCTGAGACTCCGACAGCATGATCTCGTAGGGCGTCATCCCGGGCTCACGTCGAGGCACCTCGGTCAGGTCCAGTTCGATCCCGTTGCCCGCCCGCGAGGCCATTTCGCACGATGAGCTCGTCAGGCCGGCAGCGCCCATATCTTGGATCCCAACCAGCACATCGTGTTCCATCAGTTCCAGGCAGGCTTCCAAGAGCAATTTCTCGGTAAAAGGATCGCCGACCTGTACCGTCGGCCGTTTCTGTTCGGATTCATCGTCGAACGAATCCGACGCCATCGTCGCGCCGTGAATCCCATCACGTCCCGTCTTCGAACCAAAATAGATGACGGGATTGCCGACGCCTGCGGCAGTACCACGGAAAATCTTATCTTTGTGGGCCACACCAAGGCAAAAGACATTGACCAACGGATTCAGCGCATAGATATCGTTGAAGACGATCTCTCCCCCCACTGTCGGAACACCCATGCAATTGCCGTAACCGGCGATACCGGAAACGACTCCCTTCACAAGGCGGCGAGTATTGGGCGACTGCAATTCCCCAAACCGCAGTGAGTCGAGCAGCGCAATCGGCCGTGCGCCCATCGTGAAGATATCGCGCAAGATACCGCCCACCCCGGTAGCCGCACCCTGATATGGTTCGATGAACGACGGATGGTTGTGTGATTCCATCTTGAACACCACGCACAACCCATCACCGATATCGATCGCACCGGCGTTTTCACCCGGCCCCTGTACAACGCGGGGTCCGGTTGTCGGCAACTTCTTGAGATGCACGCGAGAGCTCTTGTAGGAACAGTGCTCGGACCACATGACGGAAAAGATGCCGAGCTCCGTCAGATTGGGCTCACGCCCGAGCGTCTCAACGATTTTTTGGTATTCTTCGCCCGTCAGATTATGCTGAGCAACGAGATCCTTGGTGATAGGCAGCATGTTGGGCTGCATCATGCCCTACTGTGCCGAATGGCGAAATGTTTTCCTGGATCGCTTGATATGACAGGGGCTAGTTTGAGGGTACGCATGCCAGAGTTAGAACGACTTTACAACACGACCGGCGAGGCACACCAGGCGCCTCGCCGGTCCATTAAGAAGATTTCAACCTTCTCTTACTGCACTTCAACTTTCACGGTCGCTTCGGCGGCTAACGTTTCATGATCCTTATCGGCCGCCACAACCTTGATTTCGTGAGTTCCAGGGGACATTCCTTTAACGGTCTTCTTATCCCATCCCTTTTGATATTCCCCGTCCACAAAACAGTGGGCATGGGTTGCCTTGCTGCCCTTCGTAAGTTCATAAACCAGTTCAATGTCTTTTCCCACCTGAGCGCCGGGCGCCGGACTCGTGATCGTGATTTTGCTGCCGTCATCCATCGCAGCAAACCCATTGATCCCCATTCCCAAGGTCAACACCCCAACTGCCGCCAATACTGCTGCTACACGCTTCATCTCGACCCTCCTGATTTATGATGAAAAAATATAAGACCGATCCATATGGACTGCCCCATTACTTTACCGTGCCCACGGCCCATCTTCAATCCTTCCGCGACCACTTTGGCAACATCATCGGTTACTACGATTTTGCTCTATACAAGAGCCCTCCCCATATCTTTTTTGCACTACTCTACTTCAACCCTGACTCGAGCTTCAGCAGCCATCGCTTTGTGATCATGCCCGGCCGCCACCAGCTTGATCTCATGCCTCCCACGGGTGAGCCCCTTCACGACTCCGGAAAAACCTCGCTGATATTCGTCGTCCACATAACAGTGGACATGCGTGGCGTGAAGTCCCTTGGCTAATTCATACCGAACCTCGACGGAATCTCCCTTAATGACAGCTCCATCCAAAGGGCTCAGGATACTGATCTGTGTTTCTGATGCACCCACCGCCTGTACGGTTCCATCGATACCCAGCCCCAGCAAGCCAACCATCAGCATGATCGTCCAGATACGTATCATAAGAATACCTCCGTCCTAATCAACGCTTTAAGAGCCCGAAATTTTCTAAAGGCTCTCTCCCCACAAGAGCTACAGGTCTATTGATCATACACTAACCTTGACCGGCTCTTTTTTCGTCTTCAATCCTTCCACCATTGACGCCAAGATACACCGACCATCTTCATTTCCAAGCACCGCCTCCGCGCAGCGCTCCGGATGCGGCATCATGCCCAACACATTTCCTTCGGCATTGCGAATACCCGCAATGTTATCGAGCGAGCCATTGGGATTCGCTTCCGGTGTGATCTGGCCATCCTGCGTACAGTAGCGAAAGACGACCTGGGCATTCGCCTGAAGGCCGGCCAAGGTAACGGGATCGGTATAGTAGTTCCCATCGGCATGGGCAATGGGAATGTTCAGCACCTGACCGGGCTTGCATCGATTGGTAAATGGCGTGGCAGCATTTTCCACTTTCACATAGGTCTCACGACAGATGAAATGCAACGACCGATTACGGAGCATCGCACCGGGCAATAGGCCCGCTTCAAGCAGAATCTGAAAACCATTGCAGATTCCGAGCACTACACCTCCCGCTGAAGCAAATGTCTTGACCGCCTGCATGACCGGAGAAAACCGCGCGATCGCCCCGGTACGGAGGTAGTCGCCATAGGAAAATCCTCCCGGCAGGATGACCGCATCCAAGCCGTCCAATGATGTCTCTTTATGCCACACCATCGTCACGTCCTGTCCCAGCACGTCTTGAAAGATATACTGACAGTCATGATCGCAATTGCTGCCTGGAAATACTACAACCCCGATATTCATGATCGCTTCGGAACCTCTCGCCAAGCTGTCATGCACTCAATTCGCACTGATACTCCTCGATGATCGTATTGGCCAACAGTTTCTCGCACATCGATTTCACCTGAATCTCGGCTTTTGCCGTATCCTGTTCATCGAGGTCGAGCTCCATGTATTTTCCGACTCGGACATTGGCCGCATTCTTAAATCCCAACGAGTCCAGCGCATGTTCAATCGCCTTGCCTTGCGGATCGAGAATTCCCCGTTTGAGTGTCACATGAATTTTAGCTTTCACTCTTGACTCCTCCGGTCGATCGCATTGGCCTGGCGATCGACATAGTGCTTGATCCACAAGATCGCCGCCACGGTCAGCCCTCCGGCGAATACCAGACCGACGAAGGCCCATCGCCAGGGCGATTCGTTCAGCCGATAGGCCATCACGCCAACGATCGCCGCCCACACCACCACCGAGGCAATGAGGCCGTAATTCAAATACGCCCGCAGCATCCGTCCCTCACTCTCGCCGTCCCCTTCTCACCCGCACACCCGCTTCAAGACCTCCTGATAGGCCTCCTCGATCTTTCCCATATCCCTCCGAAACCGATCCTTGTCCATCGACTCACCGGTCTCCATATCCCAGAATCGGCAGGTGTCCGGCGAAATTTCGTCCGCGAGGATCAGCTTGTTGTGGAACACACCGAACTCCAGCTTAAAATCAACGAGCTGCATCTTGCGCTCGACGAAAAACGGGTTCAGAACTTTATTCACAGCATGCCCCAGTTCTCGCAACTCACGCAGGACGCCTGGCGTCGCCACGTTCAGGAGCCGAAGATGATCATCATTGACAAGAGGATCTCCAAGCGCATCGTCCTTATAATAGAACTCCACAATGGCCGGGTCGATACGGTTCCCTTCTTTCAGCCCAAGCCGCTTCGCCAAACTTCCGGCGACCACATTGCGGACGACGACTTCGACCGGCACGATCCTGACTTTCTTCGTGAGCATTTCCCGCTCATTCAACCGCTCCACGAAGTGGGTACGAATACCGCTTTGCTCCAATAGCTGAAACAGCCGTTCCGACACCCTGTTGTTGACCACCCCTTTTTCGATAATCGTACCACGCTTCTGCGCATTGAACGCAGTCGCATCGTCCTTGAAATACTGGACGACTTGATCCGGATGCTCCGTCGAAAATACCTTCTTCGCTTTTCCTTCGTACAACAGTGTACCGCTCGCCATGGTCGAACCTCACTGAGTCCGTTCACTGCGCTAAGATTTCGATTGCCTCATCCAATGATCGCATCGTCCCGAGCAGCGTGGGAGTTCCAAATTGGCGCACATAAGCGAACTCCTTCACATTCTGGAGCGACAGCACAAGACGGTGGAAGTCTTCCAGATTAGTTGTCTCAAAGTAGGTGATGAAGTCCACATCGTCAAGACCACTCGAGTGATACAGTTTTCGTTTGACGGTTTTAAGGTACGGCAGAGTCACGGCCGTGTGCTCCTGCATCATGGCCATCCGTTTCTCTTGATTTAACTCCCACCATTCGGCCGATTTCTTGATCGGAATGACGACCGCGTAGGGCTTGTCGCCGGCCTCGCTTGGAACTTTCAACTCAGCCTTCATCTGATCCGTGAATCCGGGAACATAGTTCGGCTTCTTGGTCAGTCCGTGCATCACCGTGACCCCCTGAAGATACTTTCCAAAACGGCTGCTCTGAAGATCGAGGAGAAACGCTTGCGTATCGCGCAGCTCTGTCGCATGAATCCGGAATAACAGATCGGCCCGGTCGGAAAGTCCTCGAAGCAGGTACACATCGATCGCCATGTCCTCTCGATGCTGCTCCACTACCCCCTTCAGGGTCGCCAGGTGACCAATGCGGGTCGAAGGATCTAATCGGCCCCATTCCTCGTCGAGCTTCAAGACGGCAAACGTCCCGTAGATACCAGGCTGGGTAAGGAGCCTCTCACGATCAACCTCTGCATGGGCAAGAGACATCCAGCCTCCCACCAATCCCCAAACCAGCACAAGCGCAAGACTCTGCAATCGAACTCTCATCGCCTAGCCCCCCCTCTTCGCACCGACTGCCGGGCGCTGGGCTCGCCCGAACACACGCCGGTAAATCCGATCGAGGTGGCGGAGGTAATACTTGGGATCGAAACAGGCCGAGATCTCTTGCTTGGTAAGCTGGCGCGAAATGAAGGGGTCCGTGCCCACGAGATCTTGCAACCCGCCGCCCCCCCGCCAGGAGGTCATCGCATTTCGCTGGACCGCCTCATACGATTCTTTTCTCTGCGCCCCTTTCTCGACCAATGCCAACAGCAATCGCTGAGAATAGACAAGCCCCCCGGTCAACTCCAGATTTTTCTTCATCCGCTCGGGATAAATGACCAGATGGTCGATGAGATCGGTGGCCTTGGCCAACATATAATCGATCAAGATGGTGCTGTCCGGCATGATCACCCGCTCAACGGACGAATGGCTGATGTCGCGTTCATGCCAGAGCGCGACGTTTTCCATCGCGGCTAAGCTGTTCGCGCGAACCACTCGAGCCAAACCGCAGAGATTTTCGGAGATGATCGGGTTTCGTTTATGCGGCATCGCCGAGGATCCCTTTTGACCTTCAGAGAAAAACTCTTCGGCTTCGAGCACTTCCGTACGCTGGAGATGGCGGATCTCCGTGGCAAATTTCTCGATGCTGGCCGCAAGCAACGCGAGCGCCGTCGCGTAGGATGCATGACGATCCCGCTGAACAACCTGATTCGACACCGGATCTGCCTGTAGGCCAAGCTTCTTACAGACATACTCTTCGATCTCGGGACCCTGATGTGCGAACGTCCCCATCGCTCCCGAGAGTTTACCGACGGCGATGTCCCTGCGCACCTGCCGCAACCGTTCTTGATGGCGGCGCACTTCCTCATACCAGAGCGCCAGCTTCAGGCCGAACGAGATCGGCTCGCCATGAATGCCATGCGACCGGCCCACCATCACTTGGTTTTTGTAGCGGAAGGCCTGCCGCTTCAATACGCCAAGCAAGCCATCCACACCGTCCAAGATCCGATCCATCGCCTCAGTCATCTGCACGGCGAGGGAGGTGTCGACGATATCGGAGGACGTGAGTCCCATGTGAAGATACCGATGTTCCGGACCGACCGTATCCATGAGCGACTCGAGAAAGGCGATGACGTCGTGCTTCGTCACTTGTTCGATTTCGGCGATACGCTCGACATTGATCCTAGCCTTCTTCCTGATTTTCGCAGCCGTGCCTCGCGGAGCCTGCTTGGCCCGCTCAAAAGCCTCACACGCATACAATTCCACTTCCAACCAGATTTCATACTTATGCTTCAGGTCCCAGATGGCCTTCATGGCGGGACGTGTGTAGCGATCAATCATTGAAACCTCGTGAATGGTGAAACGTAAACAGTAAAGTGTTGGCCGGATAATCCCGGTCACTCAACCTCAACTTTTTACCTTTCACTTTTTACCTTTCACCTGAGCCGCTGCTGCCCGCTTCTCAGCAAGTCGCGAGTCTGTGACCAAGACCTTGTCCAGCACGGCGTTCACGAACTTTGACGCCTCGTCGTCGCCGAACCGCTTGGCGAGCTCGATCGCTTCATCCATCGTCACCTTGGCCGGCACGTCATCCAACCAGAGTAATTCATAAAGGCCTGCCCGTAAAATATTGCGGTCGACGACCGGCATACGGCTCACCGTCCAATTCGTCGCATACGTACCGATCAGGGTGTCGAGTTCCTTTTGATGTTCGACCACGCCGCGGACCAACTGTTCGGCGAAGGCTTTGGACTCATCTGATACGGAATATTCACGCCAAAACTCGTCGAGAGAGAGGTCGACCTTGCCGTGGATGTCGTGCTGAAACAGAATCTGCAATGCACGCTCGCGAGCTTGATGACGGGCTCCCATATGCTAGTCCGCATACCGGCGTGTGGCTGAAGATTGACGAGTCGCGCGTTCCGTATCCAGCCCTTCTGCTGGTCTGTTCAACCGTCTCATCACCTGCACCATCTCAATCGCCGACTTCGCCGCGTCACCGCCACGGTTGAATTTCTTGGGATCCGCCCGCTCTTCGGCCTGTGCAACCGTTTCGGTCGTCAACACGCCAAAAATAATGGGGATGCCGCTATTCAATGCCACCTGGCCAATGCCGCGACTGACCTCGGAACAGATGTAGTCGAAATGTGGCGTGTCGCCGCGAATTACCGCGCCCAAACAGATCACCGCATCAACACGACGAGCCTTAGCCATGGTCTGTGCCACCAGCGGGATTTCAAACGCCCCCGGTACACGGACGACATGAATCGCGTCGCTCCCGACCCCATGGCTCTCCAGCGCTTCGATACAGGCACGAAGCAGCCTGCCTGTGACGCGTTGATTGAACTTGGCCGCCACAATGCCGAATTTCGTCCCCACCGCGGAACGTCCCACCTGTCGTTGTTTCCTCATAATAGAAGAGTTCTTTGAGCCCCTATTTGCGACGATGAGGCAGACACCCTCGGCGCCACTCAGACTTTCTTGAGTAAGTGTCCCAACTTTGATTTTTTCGTCCGAAGGTATCGCACGTTCGCGGCGCGCGGGGAGATCTCTATCGGAATACGCTCGACGACACGCAGCCCGTACCCCTCAATCCCGACGATTTTTCGCGGGTTGTTCGTGATCAACTTAATCTGGCGAAGGCCCAAGTTCGCCAAAATCTGCGCACCCACCCCATAGTCACGGAGGTCCGCCTTGAACCCGAGTCGGAGATTGGCTTCCACTGTATCACTCCCTTGATCTTGTAGCCGATAGGCTCTGATTTTATTCAGCAGCCCGATTCCACGGCCTTCCTGATTCAGGTAGAGGAGCACCCCTCGACCTTCCTTGTGAATGATCTCCATCGCAGCATGCAATTGATCACGGCAGTCGCACCGGAGCGATCCCAGTGCGTCCGCCGTCAGACAGCCAGAATGCACCCGGACGAGTGTCGGCATGGCCTTATCGACACGTCCCTTCACCAAGGCAATGTGGGTCACGCCATCGATCTGATTCTCGAATGCCACCGCCTCGAACTCGCCGAAGGTGGTCGGTAACCGCGCGCTCGCCATACGCTTGACGAAGGTCTCTCGCTTCATGCGGTATTCGATCAGAGCCTTGACGGTCACCATCTTCAGTTTATGGGCCTTGGCAAACTTCGTCAGCGCAGGGACACGGGCCATGGTGCCATCGGCGTTCATGATCTCGCAGATCACTCCGGCGGGCCGAAGACCAGCCAGTCTGGCCAGATCCACAGATCCCTCGGTTTGCCCAGCGCGTTTGAGCACGCCGCCTTTTTGGGCCTTGAGGGGAAAGATATGACCGGGCCGAGCGAGATCGCCCGGCTTCGATTTGGGGTCGATCGCCACATGAATCGTCGTCGCGCGATCCGCAGCCGAGATTCCAGTCGTAATGCCTTTGCGCGCATCGATCGAAACCGTAAAGGCGGTCCCAAACGTCGCCGTGTTTTCCGAAGCCTGTTGTGGCAACTGCAGTTCTTCTACCCGCTCTGGCGTCAAGGCCAAACAGATCAACCCGCGGGCATGGGTGGCCATGAAGTTGATGATCTGCGGAGTCACTTTCTCCGCGGCAACGACGAGATCGCCTTCGTTCTCGCGATCCTCATCATCCACCAAGATGATGCACTTCCCCTTCTTGATGTCGCGGATCGCATTTTCAATGGTGTCGAACGGAGCCGTCGTGGTCATGGTCTACGGGGTATGATCCGACAATTTGCTATTAAACATCGAAGATTTAGCAAGTACGAGGGTGACACATAACCTTGTTTCTCACCCGACTGTCAATCGAAAAAATGGCCTAGGGTTGGCTGGGTCTGTCTACAGGCATCCGGGAGATACTCAGGGAGAGAGCTCGACCGGCGAAGACCTGCCGCTCCGCAACGCTACCATCACCGTCCCCCATGCGCACACTGTAAACCCTGCGAAGAGCCAGAGTCCAAGTTCGTAGCTGCCTGTGAATCCCTTCACGGTACTGATGAGGATCGGCAGTAGAAACCCGCCGACGGCACCGGATGCGCCCACCACTCCGGACGCCAGTCCGATGTCCTCAGGAAACCACTCTGCAACAAGCTGGAACACCACGCCATTGCCGAATCCCATGGCCGCTGTCGACACGCTCATCATCACGACAGCCATCGTACGCGAAGGGCTAATAATGGCCACTACGGCTCCGGCAATCACCGGCAACACATAATAGAGCGTCCGTAGTCCTCCGCTGCGATCCGCCATATGGCCACCGACCGGCCGGATCAGGCTGCCCATAAGTCCACACAGAGCAGCCAACGTGCCGGCCTGAATCGCATCGATCCGATAGACCTCATGCAATAGCAACGGCAACAAACTACACAACCCCACGAACCCGCCGAACGTGACCGCGTAGAGGAAACAGAGCCAGTAGGCTGAACGCCGACGGATCAACTGTGCCACGTTGTGCCACCAGGCCACGGCCTGTGGTCCAGAAACCGGTAATGTTGCAGGCACGGCCACTGAAAAGACCAATAGTGTCGCCGCAACCACCCCAGCCATCATGCCGCAGACTTGGTGCCAGTCCGATACCGCAGCCCAACGAGGCGCCAAGAAAAAGATAAGTACGGTGCCGATATTCCCGGATGCGACAAGACCGAGGACAAGTCCTTGTGCCTGCGGTGGATAGGCGCGGCTTGCAATGGGGAGCGCAACTGAAAAACTCGCTCCCGCCACACCGAGGCAAGCCGAAAAAACCAGGGCGTCTCCATACTCGGACACACCGAGCCAACCCCAACACAACACCAGCAATTCAGCCAGAAGAATAACGAGCGCAGTAGCGCGCGCACCCAGCCAATCCGCACTCCACCCGGCCACCATCCGTAAGCCCGCCCCGCTGAGCAACGGCAAGGACACCAACCAAGCCAGCTCGTGATCGCTGAGTTGCAAGGCTTGAGCAAGCGACAGACTCATCGCCCCGGCGAGCAGCCACACCATGAAACTGACTGTCAGATGCAACCAGCCCCCCACCAGCGAGGGCCAATGGCCGCTTCTCAGAATGTTCAAAATCTCGGACACACCCGGCCTCCAGATTACGCTGCACTATAGGAGAGCCTAGTTCATCGGTGCAACACATGCCGGCCCCTATTTACATCCACCCAATCGATTCGGCGCAGTTTTCAGCATTGTTGCCGCCTAGGTTTCTGGTGTAGTCTGCCTGTTCATGCCCATCGTTGACGAGACCGATACCGCCCCGGACGAGCCTGAAGACATGGAGCCCTCTCCGGCTGAGCTACACGACATCCACGCGAGTGCGGAACTGAGTCCGCTTCCCAATGAGGACGCCGGTCCCCGACCCGATACGACTGCCGTGGTCCCGGTCACGGCCCTGCAGCAATACCTCGCCGAGGTTCGCCGATACCCCTACCTCTCCAAAGAAGAGGAGCTGCAACTGTTTCAGGAATATCAGACCCATGGTAGCCGCGAAGCAGCGGTGAAGCTCATCATGGCCAATCTGCGCGTTTCGGTGTCGATCGCGGCCGAATACCTCCATACCGGCGCCGACCACATGGATCTGATTCAAGAAGGCAACGTGGGCCTGATGCAGGCCATCAAGAAATTCGACCCTTCCAAAAATGTCCGGTTCTACGCCTATGCCGCTTGGTGGTCCCGCGCCTATATTTTGCGCTATCTGCTCCATACCTTTCGGCTGGTCAAAGTCGGGACGACTCAGGATCAGCGAAAGCTCTTCTATAATTTGAAGAAGGAAAAGGCCAAGCTCGAACGGGAAGGCTTCGCGCCGGATACGAAACTGCTGGCTGATCGGCTGAACGTGCGCGAGCGCGACATCATTGAAATGGATCAACGCCTCGGCAACTGGGAGCTCTCGCTCGACCAGCCGATCGGGGAAGATCAAGAGAACACGCTGCTGGATGTGTTGCCGTCCCACCAAGAGCCGGCTGACGAACAGATTGCCGATCATCAGCTCAAAGTGCTGTTTCGCACCAAGCTGGCTGAATTTATCAAAACCTTAGAGGAACGGGACGAAGACATTCTGAGAAATCGGATCCTATCCGATTCTCCCCTCACCTTGGATGATCTCGGCAATAAGTATGGGGTCACCAAGGAACGGACCCGCCAACTGGAGGCACGCATCATCAAACGCCTTCGCGATTACGTCAAAAAAGACATCAAGGATTTTGACCGATTGCGGGTATGATCCCCCTCACTCTCCTATGTTTCTAGAAAAATACTAGCACTTCGGTTTCACAATGAGTTATGATACCGAACATTTGAAAATAGCGTGGCAATAAAAATTCCACGCCCCCCTCTTGACTTGGACAAAGTAAGGTCTATCTCCATCCCGTGTCACAAAACTTCCGGGGTTTCTAGCGGGTTCAACCCAATCACTGTCAACACGTCAGGAGTTAACTTTCACGAGGAGGAGGTTCTGTAATGAGCACAGCCACGAAAGACAAGAAAAACGTCGCAAAGGGATTCCAGCCCTTGGGTGAGCGTGTATTCGTCACCTATACCGAGGAGCTCGAGAAGACCGCCGGAGGCATTTATGTGCCTGATTCTGCAAAAGAAAAGCCGCAACGAGGCGTGGTCCAAGCCATCGGCAAGAAGGTGGAGAACGTCAAGATCGGTGATCAGGTCCTGTTCGACAAATATTCAGGCAGCAAGCTTCGTATCGAAGATGAAGAGTGCTTGATCCTCAAGGAAGAGGATATCCTCGGAATCTTCACCAGCTAAGCGCCAGTCCCAAAACAAGCTGACGAACCAATTAGAAAACGATAACAGGAGGAACCCAATGGCAAAGCAACTTATGTACGGCGATGCGGCACGAGCCTCCATCCTGAAAGGGGTGAACCAGCTCGCAGACGCCGTGAAGGCAACACTCGGTCCGAAGGGCCGGAATGCGATTTTGGACAAGAAGTTCGGCGCCCCGACCATCACCAAGGACGGCGTGACGGTCGCCAAGGAAGTCGAGCTGAAGAACCCTTATGAAAACATGGGCGCGCAGCTGGTCCGCGAAGTGGCCAGCAAGACCAGCGACATCGCGGGGGACGGCACTACCACCGCCACCGTGCTGGCCCAGGCGATCTTCCGCGAAGGTGCGAAGAACATCACTGCAGGCGCCAATCCCATGGAGATCAAGCGGGGCATCGATAAGGCTGTTGAAGCCATCACTGCGGAGCTCAAGAAGCTCAGCAAGCCCTGCCAAAACAAGACCGAGATCTCCCAGGTCGGCACTATTTCCGCCAACAACGACAAGACCATCGGCGATCTGATCGCGGAAGCGATGGAAAAGGTCGGCAAGGACGGCGTCATCACGGTTGAAGAAGCCAAGTCGATGACCACCTCGCTGGATGTTGTCGAGGGCATGCAATTCGATCGCGGCTACATCTCTCCCTATTTCGTCACCAACGCCGAGCGGATGGAATGTTCGGTGGAAGAGCCGCTCATTTTGATCAACGAAAAGAAGATCAGTAGCATGAAGGACCTACTCCCACTGCTCGAACAAGTGGCCAAGATGGGCAAGCCCCTCATCATCCTCGCGGAAGAAGTCGAGGGTGAAGCCCTGGCGACCCTCGTCGTCAATAAGCTGCGCGGCACGTTGAACGTCGCCGCGGTGAAGGCTCCGGGCTTCGGTGATCGCCGCAAGGCCATGCTGGAGGATATCGCCATCCTCACGGGCGGCCAGGTGATTTCTGAAGACATCGGCATCAAGCTCGAAAACGTTAAGCTGACTGACTTGGGCCGCGCCAAGCGCGTCACGATCGACAAAGACAACACGACGATTGTCGAAGGCTACGGCGATTCCAAGAAAATCGAAGGCCGCGTCAAGCAGATCAAGGCGCAGATCGATGAGACGACCTCCGACTACGACCGTGAGAAGCTGCAAGAGCGGCTGGCGAAGATCGTGGGCGGTGTGGCGGTCATCAACGTCGGGGCCGCAACCGAGACCGAGATGAAGGAAAAGAAAGCTCGTGTTGAGGACGCCCTCCACGCCACCAAAGCTGCGGTGGAAGAAGGCATCGTCCCTGGAGGCGGCACCGCCTACCTCCGCTGCGTCAAGGCGCTTGAAGGGATTAAGGATGTCTCCTCAGAGCAAAAAGTGGGACTCGAAATTGTCCGACGCGCGCTCGAAGAGCCGATCCGACAAATCGCCACGAACGCCGGTGCGGAAGCATCCGTCGTCGTCGGCAAGGTTCGGGAAGACAAGAACGCCAACGGTGGCTACAACGCCGCCACGGACGAATATGTCGATATGATCAAGTCTGGCATCATCGACCCCACCAAGGTCTCGCGCTGCGCCTTGCAGAACGCGGCCAGCGTGGCAGGCCTGATGCTTACGACCGAAGTCATGATCACTGAACTCCCCGAAGAGAAGAAAGAACCAGCCATGCCCGGTGGCGGACACAGCCACGGTATGGAGGGGATGTACTAAGCAGCTGACGGCTCACAGCCGACAGTTGGCAGCCATGACGAAGGGCCCGGTGGTTTCCCACCGGGCCCTTCGTGCTTCCATACCCCCTTGGAACCTCTTCACCATTGTGAAACAGTCGGCCGTGGCAAAACCATTCCAGGACCACTTCGCATGGGTTCCGGTGAAAGCCGGGCTAACCGACAGAGAATGAAACGAGAATACGCCTTTTCACGGGCAGTCCGAGGAAAGTTTTTCCGCAAGGGAGCGGAGCTGAATTTCCCCATCTATCTAGATGGCCCCATGCACAAGCGTCTGGAGCGACTGGCCAAGAGAAAGGGGAAACCGGTGACGGATTTGGTGACTCAGTTGCTCAAAAGGGACCTGGAGTTGTTGGAAAGCTTGCTATACCTCAAGACAATCAGCCTTCGCGCAGGAAGACAGCTCGTCCTCGATGAAAGTTCGCAATCTGGGAACAGACGCGGGGGATATTGTGGGATATGAGGGAAGATCGGATGCTGGCCAACCTTGCCGACAGGCGAATGACAGCGTTTGATCGAACGGCTGTAAAACCCCAGGCGCGGACCTGGAGCACTTTCAAACATCATAGGCGTTGATCAGCTTTCACCCATCGGCGGCGACCCCGGTGAAACTACCATCGAGACGTCGTGCTCATATCCGGGCTGAGACAAGAGAAAAGAGTACGGCATCTCCCAAAGCAGATCTGCTCCTAACTTGCTTGTCCCAGAGCAGCGCGAAAGAGAGGAGATTTCTCAGACTGTAAGGAGAATGAGACAAATCGATCATGCACGGATTTTGTGTGGCTGGCATGGTTTGCTGAGAGCAAATCGGCTAGCGATTGACGGCAACAGCAAGCCGAAAGCCCAATGCGTGAAGGAGGGCATCAAGGCTTCGAAATTCTGGGTTGCCGCGCGCCGAGAGCATGCGATACAGACTTTCTCGATTCAGCTGTGTTTTCTCGGCGAGCAATGCAACCCCTCCCTGGGCCTCCGCAACATTCCGCAATGCCCGCAAAAACAATTCTGGATCATCCTCTTCGAGCGCAGCATTCAAATACTCTCCAGCTTCCCGCGTATCTCGCAAGCTTTCAATTAGATCTGTTTGGTAGGCCGTACTCTTTCTCATAGACGCCTCCTGTAGTCAGTCCAATACCGCTGGGCTATTTCAATATCGTCCGGCTGTGTGTCTTTAACCCCTCCGCAGAGGAGCACCACCACGGCCATTCCTTCTTGTCCAAAGTACACGCGATACCCTGGCCCATAATCGATCCGAAGCTCCTGGACGCCACCTCCTACGCCATGACAATCGCCGAAGTTTCCCAAGCTGACTCGATCCAATCGCACCCGAATTTTGGCGCGGGCCTTGTGATCGCCTAGCGAATTCAGCCACTCCCTGAACGGCTCTCGTCCGTCTTCCGTGACGTAGAGCTGCAACTCTTTTGGCGTGGCTTCCACAAGCCTGAGTGTAGCGTATAAGCTACTTCTTGACAAGGAGCACGCTTGCACTAAAAATGAATCCTGGGGGAGTCAAGAGTCCATAACTGACTCCTTTCCCTCGACATGACCAGGCGTCTGGAGCGTCTTGCCAAGAGGAAGGGGAAGCCAGTAACAGACCTGGTCAATCAGTTGCTCAAGAGAGATCTCGAGTTGCTGGAAAGCTTGTCGTGATTCCGAGCTACATAGCTCTGCAAGAAGCTGATTTGCATATAGAACTTAGCGCCTCCTAGCCACCCACTCCTTTGCCAGTTGTTGTGCTTCTTGAACTTGTGCAACTGTCATCTGCTCGGCAAGGTTATCACGGAACTGAGCACCCATTACCTCTCCCGCCACTTCACCCAAGTGATACCAGTGATAGGCTTGGACAAGATCATGTGCTACCCCTTCTCCGTGTTCGTACATCAAACCGAGTTTTACAAAGGCCAGAGCATTCCCTTGCTTTTCGGCTAAGAGAAACCAGAAGACCGCTTCCGGGTAGTTTTTTTGACACCCTTGACCATTGATATACAGCGTTCCCAGGTTTACTTGCGCACCCACGCTACCCTGAAGAGCAGCTTTCTCATACCAATAACAAGCTTGGCTATAGTCCTGACTGCCTCCCTGCCCACTATAGTACAGCCGAGCCAGGTTATACTGCGCTTCGACCCGTCCTTGCACCGCTGCCTTCTCAAAGAATTGCCTAGCCACCGCATAATCCTGCGCCACTCCACGCCCATGAAGATACAGCCAGCCAAGACTGACTTGTGCCTGCGCATGACCGGCTTCAGCTAAGGCACGCCACTCCCGCGCTGCAACCGTATAGTTCCCACGTTTGTAATTGACACCAACATTGTGCAACCTCTGTTGGTGCGATAAGATAACTCGGTTAACGCGTGCATACACTGAAGAAGCGGATACCCTGCTGCATGAAAACTCTATATTCGTGTACCAACAACATATGCATACCACGCAATACTCAACGCACTAGACCATGGAGACCCTGCGCCGTGGGCCTACTTATGTTGTCTGGATGCGGATTCATCCTGCACGGAGAAAAACAGGACATCACCTTTGACTCAAAACCTCCCGGTGTGACCGTGACACTCGACAACGCCACACGATTCACGACTCCCCACACCGTTGCGTTGACCCGATCCTCGAATCATCAGGCCCTCTTCAAAAAAGACGGGTATGAACCACAACTCCTCTCCATCAGGCACGAATTCCTTATCGGCCCCGCGATCGTTGGGAATATTCTGCCGTTCTTTCCCGCCGGGTTGGCCATCGACGTAATGACAGGAGCCGCGTGGGGGTTCGAACGCGACTACCTCGCTGTGGACATGATGAAATCACAAGCGCCCCGCTGATTATGGCCTCGCCAAGACGACAACGAGCATGCTGGATTGGAAGCCTCTTGCTGACAGGATCGACCCTGGCCACACTCGGATGTGGCGGACACACTCCCGCTTCAGGAATGAACAACCAGCCGCTTGAAACGAGCCATGATCATCATGGAATACCATTCGAGACAACCGCATCTCGTCCAATTCCTTTCACACTGACACCCGGATCAAAAATAGGCCTCCTTCACGAAGATCGTGACGAGACTGATCGACACGTGCGTGTTGCGATGGAACAAGCCATATTCTCCCTCAAAGCAAGCGTCCCACGCCTGATCGTCGTAGAACGGCGCAGCGTGGTGGACCTTGAAAAGGAGTTTCGCTTTCAAGCCAGTGGGAAGGTGAACGATCAGGACCTCGCAAAAATCGGTCACTTTTTAGGTCTGGATTACGTGGTGGTCTTCGATGCAATCTACCAGGATCTCAATGAGCTCTATGGATTGCGGAACCAGATTGAGACCTGGGCCGTGACGGTACCGCTGAAAATTATTACCGTGAACACAGCGGAGATCAAACTCCATTGCCTGGCGACAGCCAAGGCCCATGTCGGAAGACAGATGACCGCTTCAGAAGTGCACCTACTGAACCAGGAGGCTCTCAGGACAGCCACGAGTTCCGTCAGCCAGTGCTTATCGTCCTCGCTGCAAGCGGCCTCCCCGAACTAACAACAACGCATCTGTTAGGTCATCAGGCGTGTATAGAAGGACCGAACGCCAAGGGAAGGTAAAGCCGCACCAAGAGGAGAGCATAACGCTTTCCTCTTGGCAGGCCAGCGCACAGCGGGCAAACATCAGTACATGTAGTAATGGCCGTAATATCGATAGTAGTGATGGCAATTTCGATATTGATAGTACGAATACAGCAAATTATTGCAGGTCCACCCCGGTTGCCAACCGGCTGGTGGCTGCGTTTGGGGTGGCGGAGTATTGTTCTTAATAGCCTGCTGGAGGTAGGCATCGAGCGCAGCCGCGTCACCCGCATTGAAGGGGCGATCCAATACCTTCTGATTCAGCTGCTTCTGTATGGCCTCCATATCTTCCTTCTCGCCGGCCCAAAGCACTCCGGCCATACCTAGTATGACTGCGAATGCGCACCCGACAATCCCTAGCGATCCATGTCCCATACTTTCCTCCTTTCAACCCAATCCAACCAAGCGAGACATTTGTAAGGGCAATTGCATTCTTGCCTATACCGTCATTAAAACAGACCGGCCAAGGACTTCGTGAGCCCCTGGGTTAATGCCGATGCAGCCTCTTCATAGTCCAAGTTCGCCTTATTGGCCGTGCTGACCACTCTCGTACGATACTTTTTGTGTTTCGTCACTTCGGACGACGTCTGCTGCTGTGAACCTCCGATACCCTGCTTCAAATCCTGCTGGTTGTCTTGCCGAACAATGACCCCGTCGGCTGCCTTCTCGACAACCTGCACATCCGTTACCACCATATAGAGCACATCTTTGACCAGCGCACCGGTCACCATTTCAGCCCCAGCGAATGCCAATCCACCGGCAGCAGCTCCAAGTCCAGCCGTTCCGTACGTCCCTCCGGCCAGCCCCCCAATCGCCGCCCCAGCCGCAGCCCCACCAACAGCGGACAACAGCGGTCCACCGAACCCACCCGCCAATGCCTGCTGTGCCGCAGTCGGGTCAGTCTTCGCGACACTCAGCACATTCGCCTGAAGCCGATAGTGCGCCTCATCCGGATTCTGCGTGATCCGATACCCGCGCTTGGCGATGGCATCCTTAATCGGCGCAGCGATATCAAAATTATCCTTGTCGGACGTATTCCGGACATCGACAAAAATCACTTTCTTATCTGGTCCGACCGGATCCAAAAAAATCGTTTCGCTCATCTTGGTTTGCACATCAAGATTTCGCTTACTGATCATGGTCTGCGAGGCCGCACAACCAGCCAAGAACATCAACCCGACCCCTGCCACAGCCATACGCCCCACGGCACACGATGGCAAACCCATAATGCTTCTCATCAACAGCCCTCCTTGGCTATACGTGATCGCCCATTACAGTGGATACACGGATACACGAACAATAACGTTGACGGTTTGCTTGGATGCAGTCCTACATCTTCAATGCAAATGTTTCCTTCGACGAGGAAGAGAAGTCGCACAGTCATACAATTACTTCCAGATCCATACGGCCCCATCATGAAGTCAAACGGCCTAGGCTTGCATGCTGTTGGTACTGGGCTCGGCGGGAAAACCCGCCGAGCCCAGCCTAAGCAGCACTAGACTAATTCACATTGCAGAATGCCGGAGCTCCTCCTGGTGACAAGGCTGGCTCCTGATCAAGCCACTCATTCACCGGCGTCACCGTCACGTTGCATTGTGCGTCCACCACGATATCAAACACATGCCAATAGTAGAGATTGTTCCCTTCGCCAGGCGTTGGGGCAAACAGGGTTGTGGAACCATTGCGTGTCAACTCAACGCGTGCCGGTGAATCCGTAATGCGCCCGGGAATATTCGGATTCCCGGACACATCGTTCCCAGGCACACTGCTGAAATTGTGTACTAGATACTGATATTTTCCTTGCATCAACTGGCTGATCGTGACCACTTCCGGGCCAAAGCTGTCGACATCATCCACGTCGAGCTTCGCAAACGGCAGCGCAGTCAAGGAACCTTTGTCGGTGAAATCAACCTCATTGCCGTTCGGCGTAAGGAGATGAGAATCGAGATCAGACGGGCTCTCGCCCCAGGTCAGCTTGATATTGAAACCGCTGGTAGGGGTAGTCGTGACTAGGCACTGACCCATCGTGATATTCGCCGCTGCTGGACCAGCAGTCACTGTGTTAGTTAACTGGTTACCGATAAAGGCTGTGATCGTCGCCTTTCCGCTCTTGCGAATGGGAATCTGGAATGAGCCGTCTGCGGTCGCAAGGGTTTGTGATGAACCTGAATAGTCAATGCCATCACTTTCGACAAGCGCATTCGCCACGGGCTGACCGGCATCATTTTTCACACATCCGGTTACAACGATGGTCTCTGTCACCAGATCCGCATTCCAGTAGCTCAGCCGTGACACGCTGCCTTCATAGTAGGGGTTGGAACCGTTCGTGACGAGTGTCGCCTGGCCTTCTTGCACCCAGCGCCCAGTCGAGTTGTCGAAATACAAGAGAGGAATCGTCGGTGGTCTATTAGCAGACGGAGTTCGCGTGCTGACTGGGATGCGAATGGCGGCAGTGTTACCGGGAGCTAAGCTGTATCGCACGTTGCTACTGTCACGAACATCCACTAGCATCGCCCCGAAGCTCTCAATCTGAGCGATACCCCCATTGGAAGAAGCCGTAAAATCTCCCGGCATGTCGCTTGTTGTAGTTGCCACGTTGATCGGAGTGAGTGAAACCGAAACGTTCGCCGACGGGGATCCCCCCGTGCTCGGGACGAGTCCGTTGGCCGGCAGTACGATTTGGGCCGAAGACGGCCCGTCTATCGTACCTCCGGATGCAATGGGTACATTCCCGGTAACGCCAACTTTGACAAGTCGTACGGTAAGCGCCATACTCTGCCCCGAGCTCACACGAGCAATACGAATATTCTCCGCAAAGCCGTTGGCTCCGACACGCACCACAGCTCGATCACTAGCCGGTACGGAGAGGGAATAGCTCCCATCAGCTCCCGATGTCGCCTGGGCTGTTCCGACCTCGATCGTCGCATTCGGAACGCCCCCCGAGCCATCCGAGGCAATTACCCGACCGGCAATCGTCCCGTTTGTGGGGGGAGCAGAAGCTGGCCCAGGGTTGGTTGCATCGTCACCAGAGCAAGCGGTAACCGCGAAAAAACACAACGCCATTGGCAATTGAACCCATCGCAGTCGGTGTGAAGTCCAGAGGACTTCGATGCTCCCTTTCATACATTCTCCTTATTCTTATACAGTTAGATTGACGGATGTGCGGAATCGTTGCGCCCTTGCAAGCGATCCCCTCCCCTACTCCTCGCTGTTTGTAAAACCATGCATCGTGGCTATTCGCATAGTGCTACTGCGTAAGAACGCGAAACCATTGGCCGCACTTGACAGCAAAACCCATACCGCCAATAGATACGAAATACTTTCCTGCCGATGCACGCATTTCTTGGCATTACGTTGGTCTGCTATGCACAGGGCAGCCCTCTGACACCGGACCGAGACAAAATGATACAGAGTGAATCCGAATAGATTCGAATCTAAAAAGATACGGTTAAATATCCATTGGACTGTACATAGCACTGGCTTCTCACCGACCCACGCTTACTTCCCTCTGCCGGAGGAGCCAATGATAGCTGCTCGATAGATAATTGGAGAGGCGCTGAGGTGATTGAGAGCGGGAAGTGAAGCCGTAAAGAAACTATCGTGAGTGAGTGAGTGAGTGAGTGCAAGCCCAGGACCGGCTTGCGAATGAAGGGTGGTGATTGGTCATGAGGCCTGGAGCAATCATTTGCTTTCTGAGCTGCTCCTGATAAACCACATAAACCCCCTCGATGGTCGCTGCAAGACTTTCTTTAAGAAAAGGCTCGCGTTCAGATTCAAAACAAAAAGACTGCCACCGCGACGAACTGCCTCTTAGAAAAAGTTGCGCTACTGTGCATGCTGCCGGAGACACGTCTGCCTGATGGGTGCTGTCACTCAGAAGCCTCACTTGCTCAGACATGAGCTAATCACAGCCCCCCGCCTCAATACCTTGGGAATACGACGTTCATGATCACTGGTTATACACGGATTAGCATAGACCGGGTGACCCTTATAGGCCAATGCGTATGGGACAGTCAAGCCGATTTACCTATATACGCTACAAAAACCAACCTGCAAATTTACAAGTAGTCTCTTGTGCGGCGATGAGGCCTATTGCGCATACGTAGAAGGCTCATGCCCACGTAGGGGAATTACCTATTTGGCACGCATCGCCCGAAGTATGGTCCAAAAAATTGGAGAAGCGTCAAAAACGAGGTGAACTGATCATCTATCCTGCTTCCGTAAGCGAGGAATCAGAGCATGCTTGGAGTCTTGCATCACTGTGTTTGCGTTATGGGTATGCGGGTAGGCGCCGCATATACCGCGCCTACCTCAGATTGTCGCGAGTAAACTTGCAGACTCTGCTCAGCTCCTTAACCTGCCTATCCTTGCGCGAACTGACTCAGCAGGGACAACCGTAGAATTCGATGTGGATTATTTCGGGGCGACGGCCACTCCATGGACTTGCGTGCATACGCGTGCGTACACGATGTAATGCTGGGAATATGTGTCAGCGGTTACTTTCACGAGCGCTGTGGCGGCTGGTGCCTTTTTCAAGGCGTCAGCGATGGCATCTTTGGTCTCGTTTCCATCGCTAATCGGAATGAGTCCAAGAATATAACCCACGCAATCTTCACCCTTCACTGCTCCGATTTCGCGATACGAACCGGGAGTCAATGGTTCCGTTGAAGGGGCAGCACCACCTGAAATATGCCCGCACCCACCAAGAACACCGATCAGTGGTAGTGCGGCGAGCCATAGTTTGCGCATCGTTTCCATCCCTTTGTTTAAGATTGACAGCCCTGTAAGCACGCGAAGCATTACTTTGCATACCTTCACATTCCGGCGGCAATGTAGCCCCCCAAAGAGATCTTGTCAATACATGCGTACATGGAATCAGACTGCGACCTCTTCGTGGCGATAGGAGTCTGCTTTTCTCCATCGACATAACGGATGCCGCATAGACGTCCGACAGTGCTGTGACATGAGCTTGCCATTACCTATGGGTGCTTCATTAGATCTCACGGCTATTGCAAGCACGTTAAAAATTGCCGCTGCACCAAATACGACACTTTACAGTGACTGCATTAGCCTAAGAACGGCATGAAAGATGAGAGAAGACTCGAACTGTGAGCACAACGAGGCGAACTGCTGATGCACCACTTTCGCGTGGTAAACATGGTCGATTGAAAGCCGCTTTCTGACGATAGTGCGATCATTCTCTCCATATCCCATCCAAATGGCGCAGCGTTCTAATTCCTCCTCCTCAGCGGGAAGGGAATGCATCTGGATGCATGCGTGGACCATCTGGAGTTTATGTTCGACATCGCGCGGGAATATTTAGACTGCAGTCACCACGTGCCCACCCGCTCTATGGCCTCCTGATTGACTTCCGCAGTCGTTTCACGAGAGCCGCCGCCTCGTGCAATGCGCCCTGGAGCGTCGGGCCCGCAGATTACCATCGACGAAATTGCACAGGCGTATACGAGTGCCTTCAGCGAAATCATTGAAGATTATCCGGACGATCCTCGCGCGCACTCGGCACTTGTGCTAGCCTTTACGGAATTACAGCAGCCGCTGCATGCCGTGTGGTCGATTCACGAGAGCGTGGCTATTTTGATCACGATCTATCGGCCGGATTCGAAGTTGTGGACGAACTGGCGCAAAAGAAAAGGGGGACGGTCATGAAGTCCTGCCCGTTTTGCAAAGCCCCGGTGAAACGAAAAACGATCGAACATGTCCATCGGTGGGGGAAACGTTTGTTTCTCTTTAAGAACGTGCAGGCTGAGGTATGCAATCAATGTGGGGAGACGTTTTTAAAGCCTGCGGTCCTTCGACTCATGGATCGATGTACTGCCACGGGAAAGGTCGGGCGAGCACGGGTGAGTATTCCCGTGATTAGTTTGCCGGACAAAGTCAGCACGTGATGGCTGATGTCCTGAATCGAGGGACTCTTTTTCTGGCGCTCATGGCATGCGTGGTGTGACTCAGTAGTGCGCCAGCGCTTTCCTCCACGGACGTCTCCATCTCTGCAGCACCAGCACGCCCACCGACATACTTCGAGCAGCTCGAGATGCGTGAGTGTCTCTTGCAACATCCGACGGACCTCCAGCTCACCTTCCAAATCCAACAAGGCCTGCTCATTCTCTTCCCCTCTTGCAACGACACCCCCCAGCACTTGATCAACCGTGACCCCGAGCTCTCTGCCCGGAGCAGAGATTCGACCCTCTGAGATTGCAAGACTGTCGCGTGTGAGTTTTTTCCATCTCTAGCGCCTCTTTTACCAAAGGAAGGCTTTGTTCAGGAGACGGGGTCTTGATCTGAATCGTATTCATGGCCCTCACTGCGAAGATAAGAATCCCAGCACTCCCGCGCACGCACAGACGCCAGCAGAGGCGATCAGGGCTGTCAATATTGTCCGGTAGTACGGCGCGGTCAGACAATCTGTACGAGATGCAGGGTCCACGATCGCCTGCGATATCTCGTCCCTACCTTTCCACTCTCGCACCAACTCCTCTACCTCTACGCACCGATGAGACTAAGCGTCGTCTTGAGAACCGGCGAGGTCTTTGGCTCCATAAAGAGCGAGTGGAAGGTACGGTGGACCATCGTCGTATGTCGCTGATGATCGGCACGGAAGGACTCGACGGCTCTTTTACGATCCTGTGCGTTATATCCCATCCGAACGGCGCACCGCTCCAATTCGTCTTCTTCCTCGGGAAGTGAATGGGTCTGCAGATCATGGACCATCTGAAGTTTATGCTCGACATCGCGCAAGAACACATACGCCACCGTGAGATCCTCCTGCTCTTGAGCTGAGATGAGCTTCCACCGGGCAAAACGTTCCAAGGCGCCGAGCGTGCTTCGGTCCACGACCGCCGGCAGTTGCTTCCCTGCCAAGACTTGAAGGGTCTGCGCAAAGAACTCAATTTCCCTGATTCCGCCAGTTCCCAGCTTCACGTTGCGGTGTTCGTGGCCTCGGCCGGCCATTTTCCCGTCGATCATGTCCTTGACGGCCCGCACCTCCTCCACTACAACCGATGCCTCGGCGAGGTCCAATGGCTGCTTGGCGCTCCCAAATATGAATGGCCTCACGGCCTTCACAAAGGCCTTCCCCAGCTCCACGGACCCGGCAACGGGTGCGGCTTTGAGCAAGGCCAATCGCTCCCAGACTTGGCCGCGCGCAAGATAGTAGCGCTGATAGCTGGTCAGCGACCGTGCCAATTGCCCTACAGACCCCTCGGCACGTAGTCGCAAGTCAACCCGAAACACGTATCCCTCTCGAGTCGGCTCGGTCAAGGCTCTGGTCAATTCTCGGGAGAGAATCTCGAAATATTCTTCGTTTGAAATGCCGACACCGGCCGGGGTTTCAGCATTCTTACGCCCTTGAACTCTCGTTTCCCCGTCATCGGACTCATAGATGTAGAGGAGGTCCACATCTGAGCTGTAGTTAAGCTCGTGCCCACCCAATTTTCCCATTCCGATCACGGTGAACCCAGTTTCTACCCACCGTCTCCGCCGATTCTGGTGCATCGGCACGCCATATAGCCGCTTCAGATCCTCATCGACGATCTGGTAGGCGGCATGAATCAGCAAGCTAGCCAAGTCGGACAATGCGCCGGTCGTCTCCGACACCGGGGCAAGCCTGAGCAGATCCCGGACGCCGATGCGTAGCATCTCGCGTCGTCGAAACCGACGAAGGGCATCCAACTTCACTTCCTTTGAGGTGAGATGTCCCAAACTCTTGCGAAGCCGATCCTCCATCCCCTTCCGCGTCGGTCGTTTGGACAGTACCTGCTCCTCGGCCAACCAATAGACCAATGTCGGGTCTCTAAGGAGAGTAAAGGTCAAGGCATCGCTGTTACCGAAAATGACACAGAGCAGATCGAGCATGCGTGGCCAGGTACGCAAGTAATCCAGAAAGGAGCTGCGAGATACCGTCCCCAACATCCGCTCCCAATGGTTCAACGCCTGATCGGGGTCAGCGGTCTTGGAAAGCGACTCCATCAACATCGGCAGGATGTCCGCGAGCCGCCGACGTTGGAGCGGGTCACCTGCCATGGCATTCAGATTCCGATCTGCCTGGTCGAGATCTCGCAAGCCATACGCCGCTAAGATGACCCGTATTTCCCCAGGATTTCTCCGCTCAGCCAGTAAGATGGGTCGAGGATCCGGCCGTATCGGCGCGAACCCTCCGGTCGATAATCGTGATCTGTCGACTGCCTTAGACTTTCGTTTCACGCTTCACGTCTCACACAATCTGTGTATGGCGCGGCATTATACTGGCAGCTTTCTCTACGCACAACGAACCGGTTCGGGTATACTGACTCCCATGTCGATCGCCTCTCCTGATCATACCTCACTGCTCGCCCGCGTGCGTGCGCTGTGCCCGACCATTGAAGAGGATATCCTCCAAGACTTTTTTAGCCGTATGGATCCAGAATATTTCCAGCGATTCGAACCAACGGCCATCGCCGCGCACGTCCGGTTGGCCGCACAGCTGAATGCGGACCACCCCTGTACGATTGTCTTTTCCGAACCGCAGGATAAGCGGTTTGAGATCACGATCGTGGCCTACGATTACTTCGCGGAGTTTGCGACCATCTGCGGCCTGTTGTCGGCTTTTGCCTTGAACATTGAGGAAGGCGATATCTACACATTCGCCGAACAGGTTGCATCCCCACCTACCCGCACTAGTTGGACAGGATATGGACCGCGGGTCCGTTCGAAGGGAACTCCCGGTTTGAGCAAGAAAAAGATCGTCGATGTGTTTCGTGTGTCGCCGGTGCCGGGCGAAGCGTGGGGATCGGAGCAACAAGCTCAGTTGGAATCCGAACTCCAGTCGGTTATCGCGTTGCTCGATAAAGGGTACTTCGAAGAGGCACGGTTTGCGGTCAACCGACATCTGGTCGAACAGCTTGGGAAACATCGCGCGTCCTTCAGCGGTCTGCTCCTTCCCGTACAGATCACGTTCGACAACAGCCAGTCCGCTATGGACACGGTCATGGATATCCGATCGGACGATACACCGGCTTTTTTGTATGCCTTCGCCAATGCCCTGGCGATGCGCAACATCTATATTTCCAAAGCCCAGTTTGACGTGGAGCACGGAAAAATTCATGACCGCTTTTATGTCCGCAATCGCCACGGCCAGAAACTCTCCGACGCCGCCGATCAGGAGCAGCTTCGCCTGACCGCCGTACTCATCAAGCAGTTTACCCATGCCCTCACCTGGGCCCCGGACCCGACCAAAGCGTTGGAAGCCTTCGATCAGTTCCTCGACTTAACGATGCAACAAACGAAAGGTAAAGCCCAACAAGAAGCCCTCGCATTTCTTAGCGATAAAAAAACCTTTCCGCTCTTGGCCCGTCTACTCGGCGCCAGCGATTTTCTCTGGGAAGACTTTCTCCGTCGCCAACACAGCAATCTGTTGCCTCTCCTACAAGACTACCGAGAAGCGCCTCTCATGAGACCACGGGCTACACTGCGCAAAGAACTTGATCGCCAAGTGGATCGGGCAAAGAACGACGACGCGCGGAAGGCAGCGATGAACGGGTTCAAGGACCGGGAACTCTTTCGCATCGATATGAAACACATCGTCGAGCCTGGCACCGCCTTGCCTGACTTCTCTGCCGCCTTGACGCAACTCGCCGAAGTCATCGTCGATCGAAGCTTGAAGGACTGCCAGGCGAAGCTGAACAAGCTGTACGGTCCCCCAGGACTGGCGAACAAGAAACCCTGTCCGTTCACCGTTCTGGGATTAGGCAAGTTCGGCGGCAAGGAACTCGGCTATGCCTCTGACATTGAAGTGCTGTTTGTCTACAGCGACGCAGGTCGCACCAGTGGCAAAAATCCGATCGAGAACAGCGAATACTTTGAGCGGCTCGGCGCGGAACTCTTACAGTGGATCGAGGCCAAACAAGAGGGCATCTTCCACCTTGACGTGCGATTGCGACCCCATGGTGAAAAGGGCTCTCTTACCAACCCTTTCGACGAAATAGCCAAATACTACAGTGACCGGGGCCTGGCTGCCCCGTTTGAGCGTCAATCCTTGATCAAACTCCGACACGTGGCCGGCGATGCGACGCTCGGCAAGAAGGTCGAAGCCCACCGTGATAGCTACGTCTACAGCGGCAAACCCTGGGACCTGCGCATCGCGCTCGATCTGCGCCGCCAACAGCTGAAAGAGCTGGTCGAGCGTGGCACGGTCAATTTAAAACATAGCCCTGGCGGTATCGTCGATATCGAATATGCCGTCCAATATCTCCAGATCATGCATGGTCATCGGCTCCCTATCTTACGCACAACGAATACCATGCAGGCTCTATCGTCCCTCGTCGATGCAGGGCTGGTGACGAGGCAAGTAGGCGAGGATCTGCGAAAGGCCTATTTGTTTATCCGCATGCTCATCGATGGCCTTCGCATGGTCCGTGGGAACGCCAAAGATCGCGTGCTCCCATCGGCCCACTCCGATGAATTTATCTTCCTGGCTCGCCGCGTAGGCTACACGACGGATGATTGGCAAGCCGGAGCGAAACACCTCACCTCAGATATTGAAGAGCACATGGGAAAGGTCAAGAATTTTTTTGGGAGAACGTTTGGGAAGGTCTAAGGAAAGTTGGAGCCGAACAGTCGAAGCGAAATAAAATGGCCAGCCCCAGAAAGCGGTTACTTCTAGGACTGGCCGCCTTCGAATCTTTACCGAACAGCCGTCAAAAACAGTCTAAACAAAACGGGATCCTACGGCTTCACGTCAAAGTGCAGCGACAAGCCCGCATGCACATGGATCGTTCTGATCGTAGATTCATATGGATTGACAATGAGACCCGTTTCATTTGCGATTATGGGACCGGACGCCCCCTCTCGATCCGTCGTCAGCCCATCGTGAAAAGCATGGGTATACTTCGCTTCAGCAAACGCCGCCAGGTATTTGAAGAGAAATACCTTGAGTCCTCCCTTTGCCTGAAACGCAGGGGCTGTATGCCGCTGGTCGGCCAGAGGCGATGCGCCAGTTGCCCCCCGGGATCCACCTGGCCTCATCGCGAGCTGATGCGCTCCCCCGCCGATCCCGACGTACGGATGCCACCGCCCGTTGGGATAGGCCTCGGAAATCCCCATTGGTCGTCGAATCATGAAATTGGCTCCTATGTAGATACCTTGTATTTCAGTCGTCGTACCCTCAAATCCATCTGGATTAGTTGACTCGAGCCTTCCATTAAATCCGGCCACACAGCAGCTCACGTCGGGATACCAAATGTAGCCTTCAATTTCACCGCCGAGATCAAATCCCGCCAACTTATTTCTGGTTGGAAACCAGATCCCCCCGCTGCCGCCGATCGACTGTTTCATCTGGTAATCGACATCCTCGATCACTCGTGGCTGCGTTCCGTCAAGAAACGTGGCGTCTTGACTGAAGGGAATTGATACGCCTGCCATAAAGGAAATATAGGGCTCAACCGTACCGGACGAGATTGTCGGGAGCTCATCTTCCGCGGATGCGGAGAGAGGGTAGCCAAGGACACAGAGGAGACAAATCATCGCCGAAATTCTCGTTTTCATTCATCGCCCTCCCAATGGTAAAGAAAACATGCTCTTCGACGAATGTGAGTCGTAAAACTTCATATCGGTCAAAATTTCGTCGATGGTCAGCGGGGTAATGCGAGACAGCTTCGTTTTCGTAACGCCTGAATCGAACCCCGGTTCCCCTGTTTCAGTTATTGGCATGAGAGTCCACATATCCGCCTCCAAAGCGATCACGAAGGGATGCTCTTGTCGCATCGTAGGGCGGACGGCGCCAACAGTAGCAACCCCATGTTCGGTTTTGAAAATAGATAAAACGGATTGGAGCTATCGGTAAATCCAATATCCCAGCAGACAAGCGGACAGCGCAGCTCGTGAAGCATCGGATTCCCTTCGATAGAACTCAGAACCATAAGCCTGTCAAACAGTGCCGCGCTTCGGCCTGCAGTTCCAAGTTTCAAGTTTGAAGTTTCATGTTTCAGGTTGCCCGAAAATTTAGGACCCGAAACTTACCGTGCTAAAGAAACGTTACACATGAAACTTGGAACTTAGGATGAAGGAAGGAGGACACATATCGTGGTAGAGCGTATGCCGATTGTAGCAGAAGAGCCAGGGATGTTGGCTGTTAGAATACCTACCGTCCCAGCGCTTTTTTAACTGCCTCACCGATCTCAGCTGGATTTTTGACAACTTTGACCCCAGCTGCTTCCAGCGTCTTCATCTTTTCGGCTGCGGTCCCCTTGCCGCCTGAGATGATCGCACCGGCATGGCCCATGCGCCGTCCAGAAGGCGCCGTGATTCCGGCGATAAAGCTGACCACCGGTTTCTTCACATTTTTCTTGATAAACTCAGCAGCCTTTTCTTCTGCATCACCACCGATCTCTCCGATCATAACAATGGCCTGAGTTTCTTGATCTTTTTCAAACAACGGCAACACATCCACAAACCCCGTACCGTTCACAGGATCGCCGCCGATTCCGACACAGGTCGTCTCACCCAACCCTAAGGTCGAGAGTTGATGGACGGCTTCATAGGTGAGGGTGCCGCTGCGAGAAACTACCCCGACCACACCTTTCTTGTGAATGAAACCCGGCATGATGCCGATCTTCGCTTCGTCGACCGTGATGACACCTGGACAATTCGGCCCCACCAGCCTTACGTCCCGACCACGGAGCGCCCGCTTCACCTTGACCATGTCGTTGACGGGAATGCCCTCGGTAATACAAATAATCAACTTCACCCCGGCATCAGCCGCTTCAAGGATCGCGTCGGCGCAGAACGGCGGCGGCACGAAGATGAGCGAGGTGTCGGCCTGCTGCTTGTTCACCGCATCCCGCACGGTATTGAAAACCGGAATGCCCTCCACCTCTTGCCCGGCCTTGCCCGGCGTCACACCGGCCACGACCTTCGTCCCATAAGCCTTGCACTGCGTCGCATGGAACGAGCCTTCCTTGCCCGTAATCCCCTGCACCACCACTCGCGTATTCTTATTGACTAAAATGCTCACAATGAACCTCGTTTCCTAACCTTCCTTTTTCAGAAGGTGCGCTGGGTCGGGTCTCATACTGCGCGCATCCACCGAGCACCAAACAGAACTTGTTCGACCCGGAGCCTGTTTAGATTAATCTTGGCGACGGGATAAATCTCCCTCGCTTTGTGTGCGCGGCGGGCGAGCCCTGAGACTCGACCCGGCGCGCCTTTCCCTCACGCCGCCTTTCCCGTCAGTTTCACAATCTTCTGTGCTGCTTCCCAGAGGTCGTCGGCGACATCCAGCTTCAGGCCGGATTCGGCCAACAACTTACGACCTTCCTCGGCATTCGTCCCCTGCAACCGCACCACCAAAGGCACCGTAATTTTCACTTCCTTAGCCGCGTCGATCACGCCTTGGGCGATACGCTCACACCGAACGATTCCTCCGAAGATATTGATGAAGATCCCTTTGACGTTAGGATCTTTGAGCAAAATACGGAATCCCGCCGCGACCGTCTCTTTCGTTGCCCCGCCGCCGACATCCAAGAAGTTTGCCGGCTCACTTCCGGCCAGCTTGATCACATCCATCGTCGCCATGGCCAACCCAGCCCCGTTGACCATGCAGCCGATGTTGCCGTCGAGCTTCACATAATTGAGGTTGTTGGCAGTGGCCTCGATCTCGAGCGGCTCCTCTTCGTTCAAATCGCGCATCTTCTGCACATCTTCATGCTTGAAGAGCCCGTTGTCGTCGAAGGAGACCTTTCCGTCCAACGCCACGACGGTCTTTTCCTTCGTGATGATCAGCGGGTTGATTTCCACGAGGGCACAGTTCTTCTCCATGAACAGCCGGTAGAGGTTTCCCAGCATCTTGCTGAAGGGGCTGACAGCAGCCGGCTCAATGTTCTGTAACCCAAGCGCAAAGGCAATATTCCGCCCGTTATAGCCCTGAAACCCAACGGCCGGATCGATCGGTTCCTTGATGATCTTTTCAGGCGTGCGCGCGGCGACTTCTTCGATTTCCATGCCGCCTTCCGTGCTGGCGATGAACGTCGGCCATCCCGTGTCCCGATCGACGAGGAGGGAAAGATACAGCTCCTTTGAGATATTCGCCCCTTCTTCCATGAGCAGCCGATGGACCGTACGGCCCTTGGGACCGGTCTGATGAGTGACCAGCGTCTTGCCGATTAACTCCTTTGCCAAGCCAGCTACCGCCGCCTTGTCTTTTGTGATCTTGACCCCACCGGCCTTGCCACGACCACCGGCATGGATCTGAGCCTTCACGACAAACACCGGCGTGTTCAGTTCGTTCGCCCATGCCGTGGCGGACTCAGGGGAAGTGATTTCCTTGCCACGTGGCACCGGCACACCGAACTGGGCGAACAACGACTTGGCTTGGAATTCATGCACGTTCATTCTCTACCCCTTCATCCTTGAGGACGGTGGCGGGAGCGTTTCTTACCGTGCGCATTCACCGAACACCGACCATTTTCTAACAATATGATTTGATCCTGGGTGTGCGGTGAGCGAGCACGAGGAATGCCACGCCGCCGTCCTCACCCTACTTTCCTCGTATACGCCGGCAGGACCATCGGCGAGATGACCCCACTGACATTGCCGTGTTTCGCCGCTTCGGCTCGGAACCGATCGAGATGGTGCAGCGTCAACTTTCCTTGCTTCATCGTCCCAACCCGTCCGGCCGCAGTCAGTCCTGAACGCTTGCCGAACACCATGAGGTCAAGCAATGAGTTGCCCATCAGCCGATTTCGCCCATGCAAGCCACCGGAGGCCTCACCGGCCACAAACAAATTCTTTACATTGGTTTCCGAATTCGTATCGATCTTCACCCCGCCGTTCTGGTAATGCAGAGTCGGATAGATCAGCACCGGATCCTTACTGATATCTATTCCAAATCGCTCGAACTGCATCATCATGGCGGGAAAATGCTTTTCGACGGTTCCTGGACCATGTTCCGCGTCCAACAAGGGTGTGTCCAACCAGACTCCGACCCGGCCCGACATCGTCCTAATGCCACGCCCCTCTTCGCATTCTCGGATGATCGAGGATGACACGACGTCGCGGGTGTCGAGTTCGTTCACGAAACGTTCCCCCTTGGCGTTGACCAGATGACCACCCTCGGAGCGGATTCCTTCTGTCACGAGCGCACCGATCAATTGTTCCGGATACACGGCCCCCGACGGGTGATATTGAAACGTGTCAACATGTGCCAACTTCGCTCCCATGCGATAGGACAAACACAGCCCATCCCCAGTGGCCCCGTAGTGATTGCTGGTCGGGAACCCCTGAATATGGAGTCGGCCGATCCCACCCGTCGCCAAAATGACAGACTTGGCCGCCACGACAATGTGACGTTGATTGTCGAGGTCTTTGAAAATGGCCCCGGTGCAGGCACCACTGTCGTCACTCAACAACTCGATGGCGGCGGCAAATTCCAACAGGTGTATTTTTTGGTTGATGACCTCATCCTTGAGCACACGCATGATTTCGAGGCCGGTATAGTCTGAGCAGGTCAGCAACCGAGGCTTGGAACTCCCACCGCCCTTTTTGACGTGCAGATTGCCGTCAGCTTGACGGTCGAACAATACGCCGAGCTCGATGAGCCATTTGGCGATGGAAGGCCCCTCCTCGACCATGACCTTCAGCAGGTCGTGGTCGTTCTCCATGTGGCCGCCCTTAAGCGTATCGATGAAGTGGGTTACCGGAGAATCTTCCGGCGCAACAGAGATCTGCATGCCGCCTTGGGCCATCACACTATTGGAGTCCCCTAACCGCAGCTTTGTCGCAAGAATGACCTTGCAGCCCGCTCCATGCGCGTGTAACGCCGCCGCGCATCCCGCCCCTCCACCACCGATCACCAACACATCGGTCGAATAGTTTGGGGTCAGCTCGGCATGATTCTGAATCGGGCTGTCGCCTTCGAGCAGAGTTGCCAGTTCAACGACGGTTTTTTCGCCTTCATTGGGCCCGAATCGGATCGGCCGATAGGCGCTGGCACGAAAGTCAGGATGATACTTGTGAATCAGCTGATCACGATCGGCAGGAGAAAACTTTGGGATAGTCTGCTTTCGACGAGCATCCCGAGTCTTATGGACGATTTGTTGGAGTGCGTGGATATCCATGATCTTTTAGTCACAAGTCATAAAGCCAGAAAGTCATCACGTCGCTCGGTTCACCACAGCGTTGACGACTTGTAGGCTTTAAAACTTTCCGACTCATTCATTTCACCGTCGCGCAGTAGTCGGCTAGTTCCTTTTCACTCATCTTGAGAATCTTCTTCCAGTCCTCGTTGAACTGGCCATCCTGAATTTCTTTGATACGAGCATCAAGTCCGACAGGTTTTTCAGCGAAATGCGCCCCCTGCGCACGACTCACATAGAGCGCGACAAGGTTGGGCGCAATGTCGGCAATACACACCGGCGTGCACATTCCACACATGACGCAATCCATGAACATCTCAGAGACGCTTTTAAAATCACCAAACACGGCCTTCCACACCCCTTCACGGACATCGATCTGCTGCGGACACGCTTCGGTGCAGGCGTTACAATTTCGGCAGAGTGGGGCTTCGGGATACAGATTGAAAAGATCTTGCTTGGGATCTTGGAGGTTCTGAATGTCGTAGGTCGCCTTGCGAGCTGGGAACGGAGGCATCATCGTAAACGACATACCGTCCTGCACCGCCATCTGGCAGGCCAGACAGGTTCTGACTTTTGGATCGTCCTTCGTCCGATAGTAGGTCGCGCAGGCACCGCAGAAGCCACCAAGGCAGCCCACGCCACGGACGACGTCAATCCCGGCGTACCACATCGCACGGACAACCGTAATGCCTTCCGGCACGTCGACTTTTTTTCCGGCGATCTCGATCGTGACCATCCGAGGTTTCATGACCTCAGGTTGATCGATGACATTTTCGTTTGATTCTTGTGCCATTTCACAACCATGTGAGGGGTGAAGGGTAAGGGGTAAAGTGAAATTCCACCCTCACCCCTTACCCCTGACTCCTCACAGTTTAGACGAATGAATCAATGATCTTGTTCAACGTGGCGCTCGGCCGCATCGCCTTGGACGCCTTCGCATCGTCAGGGCGATAATAACCACCCACATCCTGAGGCTTGCCCTGTGCCGCAAGCAACTCCTGATCGATGGTTTTCTCGTTGTCGCTCAAATCCTTTGCGATTTTGGTGAACTTCTCCGCGATCTTCTTGTCAGCGGTCTGCGCGGCCAAGGCCTGCGCCCAGTAAAGCGCGAGGTAGAAATGACTGCCGCGGTTATCGATCTCTCCAACTTTCCTGGCTGGAGACTTATTGCTCTCAAGGAACTTGGCGTTAGCTTGATCCAGCGTGTCCGCCAGAATCTTGGCCACGGGATTGTTCCCGGCCTTGGCCAGGTGTTCCAACGAAGCAGCCAGAGCCAAAAACTCACCCAGTGAATCCCATCGTAGATAACCCTCCTGCTCGAACTGCTGCACGTGCTTTGGAGCCGACCCGCCTGCACCTGTCTCGAACAACCCGCCACCGTTCAACAATGGAACGATCGAGAGCATCTTCGCACTGGTTCCGATTTCGAGAATCGGGAACAGGTCGGTGAGATAGTCACGAAGGACATTGCCGGTGCAAGAAATCGTGTCCTTGCCTTCCTTCATCCGTTCAATCGAGAACCGGCAGGCATCCGCCGGTGACATGATCTTGATCTCCAAGCCGGTCGTATCATGCTTCGGCAAATACGCATTGACCTTCTTGATCAATTCAGCATCGTGAGCACGCTCCTTGTTCAACCAAAACACCGCCGGTGCGCCAGTTGCCCGGGCGCGTGTGACGGCCAGCTTGACCCAGTCCTGAATCGGTGCATCCTTGACCTGGCAGGCACGCCAGATATCGCCTTGTTCCACCTTATGCTCATGAAGCGTCGCACCCGACGCATCCACGATGCGGATCGTGCCGTTGGCTGGCGCCTTGAAGGTCTTGTCGTGTGACCCATACTCTTCCGCAGCCTGAGCCATAAGCCCGACGTTAGGAACGGTCCCCATCGTCTTCGGATCGAAGGCCCCGTTCTTCTTACAGAACTCAACAACCTCATGATAGATCGGCGCATAGCTGGCATCTGGAATGACGCACTTCACATCTTGTAGTTGCCCTTGAGGATTCCACATCTTGCCGCTGTCGCGGATCACCGGTGGCATCGATGCATCGATGATGATGTCACTCGGCACATGGAGATTCGTGATGCCTTTATCACTGTTCACCATCGCCATGGGTGGGCGCTTCTGATACACGGCTTGAATATCCGTTTCGATCGCCTTCCGTTGATCGTCCGGCAGAGACTTAATCTTGGCATAGACGTCTCCAAGACCATTGTCCGGATCAACGCCGAGCTTCTTGAATGTCTCGCCGTGCTTTTCGAATACATCTTTATAGAAGACGGTCACGGCATGACCGAAGATCTTCGGATCGGAGACCTTCATCATGGTAGCCTTCATATGGAGCGAAAAGAGAACACCCTTGGCCTTGGCATCCTCGATTTGCCCCTCTAAAAACGTTCGTAGGGCCTTCACGCTCATAAAGGTGGCATCAAGCACTTCCCCTGCCTGCAGCGCGATCTTCTCTTTCAAGACGGTGATCTTCCCGTCCGCTCCCACGAACTCGATCTTCGCCGTGGTCGCAGCAGGAATCGTGAGGGACTTTTCATTTGAGAAAAAGTCTCCCCCCTTCATATGCACCACATGGGTCTTGGAGTCAGAGGACCAAGCCCCCATCTTATGGGGATGTTTGCGGGCATACGCCTTCACGGAGAGCGGAGCACGGCGATCGGAGTTGCCTTCACGCAACACCGGATTGACGGCACTCCCCTTCACTTTATCGTAGCGGGCCTTGACGTCCTTTTCCTTGTCGTCCTTGGGGTTTTCCGGATAGTCAGGCAGCTTATAGCCCTGCTTCTGCAATTCCTTGATCGTCGCAACCAGCTGCGGGATGGAGGCGCTGATGTTCGGCAGCTTGATGATGTTCGCTTCCGGTGTCTTGGCCATCTCTCCAAGCTCCGCCAAGGCATCGTGCTGTTTCTGCTCCGGAGTCAGATATTCTGGGAATACGGCGATGACGCGGCCCGCAAGCGAGATATCGCGAAGCTCAACGGTCACGCCCGCCGCCTTCGTGAAGGCATTAATGATCGGCAGGAACGAATAGGTGGCCAACATCGGCGCTTCGTCGGTCTTTGTATAGATGATTTTGTCTGCTTTGCTTGCCATAACGCTCCCTCTTGGTGTGACTGTTTAGTTCAACGCATTGAGCGCCGAACCCGCCTTGAACCACGCGATCTGTTGTGCCGTGATGCTGTGGTTCGCCTGGATGGTGAGCGCGTTCCCATCCGCCTTGTGAATCGTTACCTGCACCGGCTTGCCAGGAGCCAGACTGTTCAGCCCCGTCACACTGATGCGGTCCTGCTGCTCGATCTTCTCGTAGTCCTTCGGGTCGGCGAAGGTCAACGCCAAGATCCCTTGCTTTTTTAAATTGGTTTCGTGAATGCGCGCAAAACTCTTCGTAATCACGACGCGCACGTTCAAAAACCTCGGCGACATCGCTGCGTGTTCGCGACTGCTACCCTCACCGTAATTTTCATCACCCACCACGATCGATCCGATGCCCTTTGATTTGTAGTCCCGAGCAACCTTTGCGATCGTCACGTTGGCCTCACCAGTCAACACGTTCGTCCCCTTTCCCGGCTCCGAAGCAAACGCATTATTCGCGCCGAGGAACATGTTGTCGCTGATCTTGTCCAAGTGGCCACGGAACTTGAGCCAGGGGCCAGCGGGCGAAATATGGTCGGTCGTGGTCTTGCCCTTGGTCTTGATCAAGAGCGGCAGCTTGTCAAAATCTTTGCCGTCCCATTTCGGGAACGGTTGCAATACTTGTAACCGTTCACTGGTCGGCGGAATATCGACCGTGAGTCCTTCACCATTGTCAGCCGGCGGCACATAGCCTTCTTCGCCCTTCGCAAACCCCTTGGCAGGCAACTCTTCACCGATCGGAGCTTGGAGCTTGAATTCTTTTCCATCAGCGCCCTTGACCGTCTGATTAACCGGATCAAAACCTAGGTCACCGGTGATCGCGTAGGCCGTGACCACCTCCGGACTTGCCAAGAACGACAGCGTTTCGCTGATTCCATCGTTCCGGCCAGGGAAGTTCCGGTTGAAAGAGCTGACGATCGAATCGGCCTTGCCCTTTACTCCATCCGCACGCTTCCACTGGCCGATGCAGGGACCGCAGGAATTGGACAGCACCGTACCGCCGAGCTTCTCGAATGTCTCCAAGAACCCGTCACGCTTCATCGTGTGGTAGATGCGCTCTGACCCAGGAGAAACCAGGAAGGAGGCCTTCGCCTTCAAACCAGCCTTCAAAGCTTGCTGTGCCACATGCGCCGAACGGCTGATGTCTTCGTACGACGAGTTGGTACAGCTCCCGATCAAGGCTGCTTTCAATTCGACCGGATACCCTTTCTCTTGCGCCTCGGCCTTCAGCTTCGAAATCGGCCTGGCAAGGTCGGGCGTGTGCGGTCCCACCACATGTGGTTCGAGTTTCGAGAGGTCGATTTCAACAATCTGATCGTAATACTTCTCCGGAGCCTGCATCACCTCTGGATCGGCCGTCAACAAGGCCCTGTTTGCCTGGGCCAACTTCGCCAGATCCGCCCGATCTGTAATAGTCATATAATCGACCATCTTTTGATCGAATGGAAAGACCGAGGTGGTCGCACCCAGCTCTGCGCCCATATTGCAAATCGTACCTTTACCGGTGGCACTAATCGTTTCGGCACCGGAACCGAAGTATTCGACGATCTTATTCGTCCCACCCTTCACCGTGAGCAGGCCGCAGAGATACAGGATCACATCTTTTGCAGATGCCCACCCACTCAACTTACCGGTGAGTTTCACCCCGATCAATTTCGGATGGAGCACTTCCCAGGGCAAACCGGCCATCACTTCGCCGGCATCCGCTCCACCGACACCGATGGCTAACCCACCTAACCCACCGCCGTTCGGCGTGTGTGAATCGGTTCCGATAATCAAGCAACCGGGGAACGCATAGTTTTCCAAGACCACCTGGTGGATGATCCCGGCACCTGGCTTCCAGAAGCCGATCCCGTACTTTTTGGCAGCAGACGCAAGGAAGTTATAGACTTCCCTGTTCTCGTCCAAGGCACGCATCAGGTCCTTTTCCGAACCCATTTCAGCACGGATTAAGTGGTCGCAGTGAATCGTGCTCGGCACGGCAGCCTTCTTCTTGTTCGCCTGCATGAACTGCAGCACAGCCATCTGCGCCGTCGCGTCCTGCATGGCCACACGATCGGGGCGCAGCGCCAACATGGCCTTGCCACGCTCCCAATTTTGGGTATCGAAATTGTCAGCGTGCGACACGAGAATCTTATCCGCCAACGTCAACGGACGGCCGAATTTCTTTCTGGCCTTTTCAAAGACCTCGGGCATTTTGACGTAGAGCTTCTTCGCGAGCTCAAGTGACATTGCGCTCTCCTCACAAACGGTCTGAAGACTTGAAGCCAGGAGCTAAGGAGTTGTGCTCCCCAGCCACGCTCCGTCACCAGCCTTGGGTTAGGGCGGCATGCTCCCCCACTCGTTGAGCGGCGGAACCTCCCGCAATTATGCCAACGATGACACCTCTTGTGCCTATTCCAACGGCGGAACTTCCCGCACTTATTTTAAAGGCGGGACCTCCCGCCTTTTCGGCGCCGCGTAGTTCACCAAGTAATCGAACAATCGGATCAAACGACTATCTTGCCGTTTTTGATCAACCCAATGGCCGATCAAACCGATCGTCCGAGACAGGATGAAGAAGCCGTTCAAACTATCGACCGGGAACCCGAGGTCAACCAGGACAGCTGCCATCGTTCCGTCGACGTTTAGAATGAGATTGTCTTTCTTCACCGCCGTCACCTGCTCGACCTGCAGCGCAAAATCGAGACACGGCGTCTTGATATTCAAACTCTTCACATACCCGACAAGTTCCTTCACCCGCTTGTCAGGATTGCGCAAGCTCTTGACCCGGTGGCCGATGCCGGGCACTGGCCCCACATTCTTCTTCATGTAGCCGAGGAACTCGTCCACGTTCATCTTGTTGTCAACTGCGTATTTGAACCAGCGTCCAGCGTCCGTGACGGCTCCGCCGAATCTCGGTCCAATCATGATCAACCCGGCAGCAACCGCTTGCGACATTCCGATACCGGCACAGGCCGCGAGGATGGTTGCATAGGCCCCGCTCACGCAGGGACCATGGTCGGCAGAGAGCATCATGATTCGCTTGATGATCTCAGCTTCTTGCTTTGAGATGAGCCGCTTGTCCCAGAGAAGACCGATGACGTGGGGAATTTCGTAGCCCTTATTGATGAGCTCGGAGGCCGGATAGCCGTCATAGCAGGGTTCATCCCCGCGGTCGTCACTGATCGTGGTGCGAATCAGCGGCGCCACCATCACTTCGTCAGCCTTCATTGCTTCCTCAACTGACTTTGGCAGCCTCGGCAACACCGCCGGTTCGATCGGTTCCTTTACCTGACCGGACTTGAGCAGATCTTGATAGGTTTCTTTGATCGCCGGACCGAGAGCACCGAACGTGGCCGGGACAATTGCACCAGCCTTCTTAAGCGCGTCGGATTTGGAACGAGCCGACCCTTCGCCTTTCATCCCTTCCTTGGCGCCCGCATGGCCGAACTTCATGCCTTTGGGCAAACTTTCCTGACAAAAGCCTGAGACAACTCCGATGAGCTTTACACGACGCTTCTTCGCGCCGTACCACTCGGCAGCCCGCTCTTCCAGGTCCCCGCCCATTTCTCCGACGACGACCACGGCTTTCGTCTGAGGATCGTTTTCGAACATTTCGAGGTAGCTCACATAGTCCGTACCAGGATAAGCATCACCGCCGATGCCGATCGCCGTCGTGATACCGTCGGCAAACTGGGAGCAAATCCAAATGATTTCGTTGGACAACCCACCCGACTTCGTAATGACGCCGAACGATCCTTCACGATAGAGCTTGGAGAGGACCAGATTGTCGAAGGCACCGCCGATCACGCCTAGCCGGCAAGCCCCCGCAGAAATGATCCCGATTGAGGAGGGGCCATTGAACACCTTGCCGAGCTTGCGCGCATGGGCACCGAGCAGCTTGGCATCCTTCTCCGGCACGCCTTCCGTGATCATCGACACGACTTTAATATGCGAATCATCCAGCGCCTCCATGGCGCCTTTCATCGCGCGATCAGCTCCGATATAGACAAGACTGGTATTGATCGTTGAATGGGCTTTCGTGGCTTCGGCGACTGTCTTGTATACCGGAATGGCGATCAAGCCGCTCCCATAGGGGATTTCGTTAGTCTTGCCTGCGTCCGGCGGGTACACGAACGCCTCGACATTAAGTGGACGTTTAATCAAGTAACAGAACTCTGCCATACGGCGAGCCGCATTGACACCGGCGGCGCCTCCCTGAATCACCACGCGGGTGTCTTTGTTAGCCAGAATGCTCATCAGAATCTCCTCTTTCTCAGTGCTGAGACCTGCGCGCTGAGCCATGAGCACGCGAGCAACTCCGCCGCTCTTCACTCAGCACTGTGATTCTTATTTCTGCAGCGCCTTGTCGACGATGTCCGTCAACGGGGTATTACGATCAAAGACGTTGATGTCGAAGCCCTCGTCCTTCAGCGCGCGCATCGCGTCAAGCCCTTCCTTTTCGCGCGGCCCACCGCGCCGGACCCAAATCTTGACGCCCTTCAATTTCCCGTCACCCTTCGCTTTGCGGAATCCGTTGATGATGCCGCCGAACGTCTTTTTCACGTCGGTAAAATTCGCGATGGCACCGCCGACGATGATGTTCTTGATACCAGGCAACGAGCAGACTTTCTCCGTGAGTACTTCCACCGCCCAATCCGGGGGATCGCCGGAGTATTCAGCATAGTTCGCCAACTTCCCCCCACGCGCCACGACGGCATCGGAGTAGTACACACTGGCTCCACCGCCCGCCGGCAGCATGGCCGTGTCGCCGCCTGGGATCTCGATGAACTTGACCGAACCCTTAATCTTGCTGTCGACCGCCATGACTTCCACTTCGTCTTTGCTATAGGCCCGCCCAAACTCAGCGGCAAACGGGAAGTTCCAATCCGGATGGCGGAACTTTGCGTCCCCATCAAGTAACGTCACAGCATCGAGTGCAATCAATTCACCATCGCTCTCGCGCACCACGACCGGATTTACCTCGAGATACTGCGCGTCCTCGTTGTCGAAACAGGTGAACATCTTGCCGGCAAAGTCGGCCATCTTTTTGGCGAGGGCACCGGTAAACCCGGCATCCTTCGAGAGTTTTTCGAGTGCATCGGGGGACGGGGCCTGTCCGACCTCGAGACACAGCCTTTTGACACGATCCCAATTGGATTCGACTTCAATCCCGCCGCAATTGGCGACGAGGACCTCGCTGCCTTCGCGAGTAGACTTTACGGCACAATAGTATTCTTCCTTGTGAGGCACCATCTCCGACACGATGACTTGGGTGACCTTGATGCTGCCGACCTGGCGGCCGATCATTTCCTTGGTCGCCGCTACGGCGCCCTTGAGATCCAAGCCGACCTTCACGAGGCCGAGTTTGAACCGTGACCCGAGGGCCTCATGGGCCTTTGCCACCAGTTTGGAAGACTTCATCCAATCGTTGGCTTGACCGAGCTTGGACAACTCATCCGCAGACGTGACAACGACATAGTTAGGAACGTGAATGCCCCACTTCTTCATCAGCCCCATACCAGGGCCCTCCAACACCTTAGCCATGCGAATTCTCCTTCGTCGTGATCTCAGCCGATTGGGAAGGCGGATTGTAGCGGAAATTAATAGGATCTCTCAAGACTCCAGAGGGACTAAATGGAAAAGGATCAAAAGGCCTACCAGGCAAGCGAATGCGCTCAACTTACGCCAACCAAATGAAAACACAAACTAAGTTTCTGCTCTGGCACAAGCGAGCCGGGCCATTGGCTTCCATGAGCTCCCTCAGGCGCTTGAGAAATTCTTTTCATCCTCCATCATCACATTGCAACACCAATTGCGATAACCACCTAGAACCTGAGCTCAACTGAAAACTGAAGGATACGGCCGATATCCTGGCGTTCCTTATCCTGAACCACCAACCGCCACCTCCCAGTTGGCCTCTTCCCCGTCAAGGCTATCAACGATGGGGTGTTGACGCCGTCGTAGGTCGTCCGGAGATTGTCTCCGCCTTCCCCTTGCCTCTCATGCAGCACGATGGGCTTAACCTTTGCAGAGGATGGAGGAAGAAGCTTCACAATAAGATCGCCTATATATGTGTGTTCAATATCGACGCGAACAGCCACCGACGATATTGGATTGGTTTCTCCGATCATGACCGAGATGGTTGAGGTCTTGAGATCCCGAATGGGCACGACACGAGAGGCCGTATGGATGACAGTCGGCGTCGTGACAGTCGGCGCAGCCAACTCGACGGCTCGCATCGCATTGACCCGACCATACCCGTAAAACGGACTATGGCCGTTGGCCTGATACTTCCCGCCCGAGGCATCGATCCGGTCACAGGAACGTTTCAGAATATCCCGAACTTCATCCCATCGTAGAGACGGATTCCGTGAGAGCATCAACGCGACCACGCCGGCCACGCCAGGGCAAGCGCTCGAGGTGCCTCCAAAATCGTTGACATAGTTTCCCGCGGCATCGCCTCGGGTGACCTGTCCAGGATTGTACCCGGCCGTACCTGACCGGTCCGTCGTCCAAATCCCTGGGAGAGGGAGCACGGTATCGTTGCTCGGAAAGGCGCACCACACCGCATCACCGAAATCGCTGTAGGCGCTCTTCTTATTGCCAGCATGACAAGCCGCGACTGCAATCACTTTTTCGTAGCTCGCATATCCGTCGTTGTCCACGCTCTCGTTCCCGTTGCCTGCGGCAAACGTGATGACGCACCCTTTCCCGTTCCGCCCATTGGCAACGGCCCAATCGATGGCGGTACGAGTCGAGTCCGGCAGCGGCACAACTTGCTGATGCGCGGGGTCGTTTGGGTCCCACCAGTCACCATCTTGCGGCCCCCAACTGCAGGAAATAACATCGGCTCCATGTGACGCCGCCCAGACAAATGCATCGGCTTCCGCCTGTGATCCAAGAGCCGAGGCATACCGAATGGGCATCAGTTGTGCTCTTGGCGCCACCCCCGATGCACCATGGAGACCACTGGCACAGGCGACACCCGAGCAGGCTGTCCCATGGTTGTCGCGGCTTCCTGGTCGAGGATCGTCGGTCTTGCGAGTCACATCTCGTGGCGCCACTATTTTCTCCGAACCGACCCATTCTTCATGTTCCAGATCACACCCGTCGTCGATCACCGCAATCCGAATCCCCTCGCCCTGGCTCAAGGCCCATGCCGCCTCAACATTGGCGTGAGCATTGTATTCTTTGCCACCGATCGTCGTTTTTCCGAGGTGCCACTGTTGCTGAAACACCTGCCGCCATCCCATCTTTCTGACCAACTCAGGGTGACAGAGATCGACGTCTGGATGCCGCAGCAATCGGTCGGTGATCTCGAAGACAGTTCGCCCTGTTCCCTCCTCGGCTTGGACGAAGAAGGCGTTGCGCGCATATTTGATCGGCTGCTTGATGGTCAGTCGATGGGAATTGAGCACCTTTCGACAGGCCGACTCAGCTACATCGGCACCGAACTTCACGAAGACGTTTTCCGTATAGAGCACCGGTCGCTTCGACCGTGGGTCGACAAGGACCCGACCGGCAAATTGCACATCACGTTGCTGCGTGAGTGTCTTTCGTGCAACCCCTCGAGCGCCAGCGGTTCGATGCGCGCTGCCATACCGAAACACCTCAACACCCGCATGGTGAAAGCGTGCCACCTGTTCCAAGTCAGCCAACACTTCTCTCCCCTTCATCGACTCTAGGGAAGAATCGAGCGAACGCCGACTCCGCGTCCGAACCACCACATACTCCTCGGCCACCTGTAGTGAATACTGCCGCCCTTCACGCCCACCGTAACGATACGTCACCATGTCCAGTCCTCCTTGTTGAACCGGGTATATGGAAAACGAACTCTGCGATCTCTACAATGAAACGATGACGCTTCCCGTTTCACTGACCGAATTTCCTGCTGTCCTCTCACTCACTCACGATGGATTGGCTCGCCGTTACCTCAAACACCCAGAACTCATTGCTGTCCACAATGTTGACCTCTCGACTGAGACAACAGGCGTCGAGCTGATCCTCGACGACTCTATCGCCATCTGTCGAAAAATACCTCCCTCGCTGGCTAACCACCCCAGTCCGCTCACAATCACGCCGGTGTATCAGGCAGCACCTCACGGCCCGCTCGCTGTCCCAACCGGTCGCATCTTCGTCCGCTGTTCACCGGACCTTCGTCTTGAAGATCGGCGCACTGATCTGGCCGCACGGGGCTACGAGCTCACCGAAATCCCCAGCTATGCACCCCACACAGGATGGGTCCAGTCTGCCACCGGCGATATGGCTTCCAGCCTCAAGAACTTTGAGCGGTTGAAGACCCTACCCGGCATTGTTCATGTCCAGCCTCAACTGCTGATGCCTAGGACGGCTCGCTCATAACCGCAGAAGATCAGTACCTTGCATGAGTTGCACTCACCTTTCTACAGCTCATCATCGAGCAACTTGGCACGTTCGGCAGACGAATGAGCTTCGCTCACTTTGGAGACGCCGGATAACCTGCCCACAGCAGTTCGGGCAAGGCTCCCCCTCTTTCCCATACACCAGATGCCTACGCTTGTATTGCCCCTCGCTTCCATCGGGAGCAAAAAAATCGCGGACGCTCGACCCTCCTGCGAGAATGGCTTCCTCAAGAACCTCGCGCATAATCTCATAGAGACGTTCGATTCTCCGCACAGACAGTCGGCCGACCTGCATGTTCGGGTGCAACCCGGCCCTGAAGAGAATTTCGTTCGCATAAATGTTCCCGATGCCGGCAATGAATTGTTGATGCATTAGAAGCGGCTTTAGCCGACCACGTCGCGCTTGTAGAATTCGCACAAAGTCTTGTTTCGAAACCAGCAGCGGGTCAACCCCAAATCGGCGGGTGAGGTACCGTTCCAGCCCAGTCTTGTCCAGCAGAGAGAGTCGTCCGAACCGACGGGGATTCCAGTACCGCAGCTCGGACTCATTCGTCCCCTCGAACGAGAGCCTGACATGGACGTGTTGCGGGTATTTCGTTGGGACAGATTGGAATAGAAGAAGTCCGGTCATCCCGAGCTCTGCCACTACATAGCGGCAGGCGTGTTCGTTCACGAATCCCAGCGCCACGCTTTTCCCGAATCGCTGGACGGACTGGAGCATAGTGTCTCGATACCACGAGGCGGTGGGGAAGCCCTCGCGCACGATATCCGCACGGCCGACCCAGAGATCAGTCAACCGCGCTCCAAGGAGACGAGCCCTGATCTGTCTAGCAACGACTTCTGCTTCAGGAAGCTCGGGCATAACTCGACTCCTTTACGAGAAGGCCGCATTACGCCACGAGTACGAAAGAAAGGCAAGAAGCGAGAGAGAGGGGAAAACAGACTATGAATCGGAGGACGCTGATTTACCGGCCCGCCGGAGCTGACGAACCTGCTCAATGGCGACTTGGAGATTCGGCAGCGGCATGGCGCCAGGACGCCGAGCCATGACCACCTTCAGCACATCTTCGTAGGTTCGCCCTTCCACGCAGCAGAGATAGGCCATAACCACAGAAACAGACCGGCCCATTCCTGCTCGACAGCAGACCAGCGTCCGCCCCTTGGAGACCCGAGATTCAAGCCATTGGACGGCTTCCATCAACTTCGTAGGATCGGCCTTCCCAAACTCCCGAAGGGGAATGCGATGATAGTCCAGCCAGGACGCCGGCGTAATGGAAAACTCTTCCGCTACGAGCAGAAGCGTACCGATCACCTCAGGAGGCGCCTGGGCATCATCAATGTTGCCCACCAGCAAATTGTCCGTAATCATATGCATCGCCTTGCCAGTATATCGCGGCCCGGATGAGCGTCAAGCAATCTCACTAGCGCTGCCGACTGGTTGCGATTTCATTTCTCCGCCCGCTATACTCGCCATCACATGGTCACGCTGACACAACAAGAAGTAGAACGGCGCCTGAATACGGTCCAATGCGCGGTATGCAAACAGGCCGACTTCGCCATCGATGAACGGTTTATGGGACCAGACGGTGACTGGCGGGGCATCTGCAAGAAATGCTTCTACACCTTTCCTGTCTATACCGACATGGAGTTTTATCTTCGCACGCAACCCGATGTGCCGCTGCGGCTCAAAGAGATTTCCTGCACGGCGTGCAATCATCGAGGGGTGAACCTCGATTTACGCGCCACCCTGTCCGTGCGGGACGCCTATTATTTCGTGACCTGCGGGAACTGCAAACGGCAATTCCCGGAAAAATCGTCGCTGGAAGCCTTTGAATAAGGCTACAGTCCTGACCTCTATTGATGTATACTGACCATATGAGTGAAGATCCTAAACAGACCGATCAGCCCTCGACGGAAGAACAACCTAAGGTGAGAAAAGAAATCCCCGTGTTCGCCGTTCAGGACGATGACGCCATCATGGCCGAAGAAATGGCGGACCTCTTCGAAGAAGACAAAGTCTCCCACCAACACGGCAGTTCGGAACCGGAAGCGGATTAAGCCTGCGTCACAGATCCTTATTCAAAAGTTACTTCGAAGCACTGCCAGCCTAAAAACAATTGGCCGCTCAACGCCACTTGATACGCGTGCCGTTTGCCTCAAACGAAATAAGGGTTGGCGACAACTTGCTTCTAACCCCGCCCCAAAAAGAATAACTCGCCATAGGAACGTATACTTCACTGCAATCATATAGGCACCGACTATTCACCAACAAACTCACCGTTTGGAGCCTTGAGAAAGTCGTCCGTTAGTGGCGCAAAGGCGCGCCAGCCGCCATCATCGATGGAACCCAAAACTCGGACATTCCCATTGAGCTGGTTGTCCCATACAACCTGGAATTCCATCTGCCAGAAATTTGTCCCGGGCTCTCCAATCTGTTCGCACTCGACGTGATCTATTTTGACGACCAATTGAGCATAAGGCAAAGCCCTGTAACGGGCCAATCTGTCGGCTAGGACTCTACGAGCTTCAGCGGTATCCATCCCCATTAGTTATTAATTTCAGACAATGAGAAACCAGGCAATCGATACCAACAAAGAACGCCTGTTAAGTAGAACCAGCGTCACCATAGCGACTCATCGCGTGAGGCATTCAGTAACGAGGTGCACCGGCCACCACTTTTTCATCCACACCTGATTCAAGCGGACCTGACGATCTGCACCGCTCCATCCCGTTCAATCCGTCCCAACGCTGAAATCTTTCCCCTTTGTTCCTTATGGACGATCTTTTCAATTTGCACAATCGCGCCGCGATGCCATTGATCGAATGGTTCGTTGCGTGGTGAGGCAAGGCGATCCTGTCGTCCAACTTCTTGGCGGCCCTGCTCGTTGCACAGCCAAGCTCGTTTCTCTCCTTTCATGGTCCGCAGTTCACTGACCACGCGATAGACGTCCGGCCGTCGTTCCGTGATGGTCTTCCCGTCTTTGCGAAGTAACAAATACGAAAACTTCAGGGCGTCTTTGATGAAACCGACCTGCTTGTCAATTTCCTGAATCACCGCCGGTGGTTCCCACGGTCGCTCTTCATGGCACCAGTCGTCTGGCTTCACTAAAGCCGGACAATTCAACTCATGGAGGCAAGGGCTATAAACCGTGCAGCGCCTTTCTTGGAGCAATCGGTCACGTACCAGATGCAACTCTCGTGAGGTTTCGCGTAGCGCCGGCTCCACGATCATCATGGTGCCGTGGGGAGCCAGGAGCGATAACGCTTCGCCTACCATGTTAGCACGCGTCTTGATTGAGTCTTTTTCACCTGCAGAGATCTCATTCAAACTATTTGCGAGAATGATGAGATCAAAGTTCGCCCGTTGTTTAACCTGCTCCAACCAGGCTCGTCCCTCAAGATCTCCTTCATAGACGTGCAAGCTCGCTTCTCCAACACCAGCTGCCTGGCAGTATCGATCCCATAACCGCCTGGCTTGTTCGAGAGCAGCCCTGGCCCCATCGACAGCCGTAACGGTTACAGCATGAGACGGTTGTTGCTGATGCCACCAGTCCAGGACAGCCAAGGCTCCGGTACCTGGCCCCGATCCAATATCCAAAACAGAAAAACGCTGGCTGGCTTCAGGCACCGGCATTTCGTTGAGCAAGACCTGAATCTTGGCAAGATTGACCGGCAGAAAATACAAAAGATAGGCCGTGCCTAAGGCTTGGTCGTTCAAGTACGATCGATTGAGGTGGTTTCGTTCTTTGGTGAAGAGTCGGGAGAGGTTTGCGACTGCCTGTACAAGCCGATTACTCGAAACCTTCTCTTCGTCGGCGACACCATGGATAGAGTCCAGCAACAACGAAGAAACCGTAGCGTTGAGGCATCGCATGAGCGTAGTGTATGCTCTGCCTATTATGGAGGACAACCATGACGGATGAAATCTTGGGCGCCTATAAAGATGTAGAAAAGGCGGTCGAGCGTTATATCAGACTGCTTCACGATCACGTGATCATGTTGCAAAACATCGAACCGCCCGGTTCCGATAAGATCGTTCGGCTGACGGCCGGATCTAAAGCGATGACGGACAGTGCTGGGATCTATTTATCTTACGCCAAGTATGTGGCTTACGGGATGCCGTCCAGCGAAGAAATGGTGGAGGATGAGATTCAGGGATAGCATCAGTCTATTGGGTCTATCTGGTTTCTTTGGTCTGTCTTGTCAACCAGATAAACCAGACAGACAGGATGGACCGGAAAATGAAAGAGCCCGTCAGGATCTGACTCCTGACGGGCTCTTCGTTTGGACCAGACCAATCTAAATGCTGCGCATAAATTGGGCAACTTCGTCTGGATCGACGATCCCACCCATGACCTGCGACATCGCAACGTTGGTGGATTTCTTCCCGCTGACACCCGATTCGACTTCATCGACGATCAATTCTACAGGCATCGACTGACCGCCATACACACGCGGACCACCGATGATCTTGGCTTTTGAGTATCCATAAATCGCCGTCGCCACTTCTTTGGCCAGCCAGCCGACATAGTTGAATTCAGGAACCACGATCAGCTTAGCTTTCGCGCACAACAGGCGGAGTTCCTTTGTTGGGAATGGGCGGAGGGAGCGGACCTTGATCAATCCGACCTTCATCCCCTTTGCCTGACAGAGACGAACCGCTTCGCGCGACTGCGCGGCAGCGCTGCCGGAAGCAATGATGATAACTTCTGCGTCTTCTACATTCTCCGCCGTGAGTAATCCCCCCAAATACCGATCAATGTATTTGCGCGAACGTTCGACGGCCGCCCAGACTTCTTGTTGCCAGACCGCATGAATGTTGTAGGCCATAAAGTTCGACTTCTGAACCGGGGCGTCACGAGAAAGACGCGCGGGAGGATTCTCCGCATCGAGCACAGGAACAGCCCCACGCCATGCTTCGCGCGGCGGCAACTTGATTCCACGATCCTGCATGCGCACATACCCACGAGCATGGGTCACAAAGAACCCATCGCAGCACACTCCGACCGGCAAGGTCACGTCATTCTTTTCACTGATCGTGAACCCAGCCATCGTAAAATCGAACATATCCTGCTGATTTTCAGCATGAAACACGATCATGCCGCAGTTCAACAGGTAGGCCACTTCGATGTTGTCCGGCTGAATAGCCAATGGCGCATTGACGACGCGGCAGGTAAACATTGCCACGACCGGCAGACGGTGCCCAGGCCATGAGGCGATGCCCTCCAGACCTCTGAGCGTCCCGGGTCCCGCAGTTGCGGTGTAGCAACGAACACCCGCACGAGAGCCACCGGCGATCGCGGCCATCACACCGACTTCCTCTTCACCACGGTAATACTCTTTCACATAGCCTTCGCCGTACAGCACTCCCACCAGCTGCATCGTTTCGCTCTGGGGGGTGATCGGATAGGCGATGGCTAAGTCTACGTTCGAACGGCGGATCGCTTCCTTCGCCGCTTCGCTGCCTGTGATAAACTCTTTCGTCCGCGGCGCTTCATGAAACATATATTCCGGCGTCACGACCTGTTGCCGTTTTGCTTCGCCATGGGGATCTTTTTTCCCATCGGACTTTGGCACGGCGACACTGGTAATCGGATCACCCTGTGGGTTGGTTTTGACTTCGGTCTCGCTCATGGTTCACCTCTTGGCTAATTCGAGCGTTGCCGCCCGGCCTTTATCCCTCACGCTTCATATGCTCGGCAGAATGACCGAACATCGCCGCACTCCCCGCACCGCCTGGAGTCGGAGCAAATGCCATTGGGTTCGTGTGGGTTTTGCCACCGTGCACTTTTGACTGCGTACCAGTGAAGCGTACGTTTTCACCGTTTTCCGGCAACTTAATCCCCAACTCCTCACGAACGCGCTTGAAGATCTGTGCAACCCGCTTAATCTTCAGCGTATCGGAATCCCGGATCGTAAGCATGGCGTCTTCATGACCCTGTTCCGCACAAATCGCCATGGTGCAGCAATTCGTTCCTGCTCGGATCATCTTGAGAGTCAGGTTCGCATAATGACAATGCACTCCGATAAAGATACAGGCTTCGATTTTATTGCCCCAGATGGTGAGATTGGGGTGATTGGGATTGATGACTTCTTCCGGATCGATCTTCGGGTACTTCGGTCGATAATCCGGCATCGGGATGATCATGACTTCCGGAATTTGCGCGGCAATTTCAAGCGTCGCTTTGGCTTTTTCCACCGCATGATCATTCCAGGCCCAGAGCAACAGCGGGCCGGGAAACAGCGTCGCATTCGGACTCGTCAGCATCTTCCGAGCCATCTCTTCAATAACCAGTTCCTCATTCGGCTCAAGCAATCCATAAAACAACCCTTGACCAGGATCCGGCAACGATACCCCCAACTGCGCAGCGGATGGAGGATGAAAGCCCGCAGGCCCCGGTACAATAATGCGCTCTCTTGTATCCTGTGTTGTTGCCACGCCCTTCCCCTTTCCTCGCTCTTTATCCGACAACCGGACTGGCCAAAACGGCCGTCGTGCTCTTTTCGCCGTATGTAATATTGTCCGTCAACGCCGCCTTCGGCAGCTGATCGATCATGATCATCTTAATAGCATTGTTCTTAGCCATGTTGTCGCAGACCCATACACACTGCGCACATCCTTTACAACGATCCACCGCGACATAGGCTGAACCATACTTGAACCCTTGATCTTTGCCCATTTCGTCGCTGTAGAGAATCGTGTTGGCTTCCGGACAATACTGCGTGCACAACTTACAGCTCTTCGCCGCACAAATTTCTACGCTAATATCAGCTACGAGGTACATGAAGACTCCTTTGTGGCTCGCCTATGCAGAGGCAGCAGCCGTCGCCACAGGCTCCTCTACACGTTTGATATTGGCCGCAGCCCAACCGTGGTCGACTGCGTAGTTCCAACCTGCCCGCATCACAGCGACGTTTTTCTCGATCAGTTCCTGCTTCTTCTTGAACTTCCGCTCAACGACACTGTCGAGAGCAGCCGTACCGCCGGACACCACGAAACCTTTCCCGAGGAACCGATCCTTGACAGCCTGATCCAACCCCGCCATGTCCGTCAGCCCGGTAATCGCACCGATACACCCCATCAGTGCCATGTTGGTGGCGAGATCCATTCCCGCCACTTCCAGAGAGATCTTCGTCGCGGGAAAGTAATACAGCTTCGCTCGAAGCTTCTGCAGTTCGGCTGCCTGATCTCTGTGGAGATTCATCGGTCCATCGTTATTGATCAAGGCAATGCCATCTTCCTTCAGACCAAAATAGAACGGCATCGTATAGGACTTGCCGTGGGTGATGACTTGCGGGTGAAAAATGATGATGATGTGCGGAAACGTGATTTCACCAATTTCGTAAATTGGTTCATCCGACACGCGGACATAGCTTTCAACCGGCGCCATTCGCTTTTCTGAGCCATAGAACGGCACAATCGTGCTTTCGCCGCCGGCATTAATGACGGCCGTGCTCAGAATGTGAGAGCCGGTCACCACGCCCTGTCCGCCAACACCTGCCATTCGAATGTTGAAGCGTTTCGCCATCGTGAAATCTCCTTCGATCGCTTAGGCTTTATTGGGAATTGCGGCAGCCGGCTTGGCAAGGAATTCCTTGTAGCCGTAACGCTCAGTCAGGTATTGCTTCGCTTCTTCGCTGACGTATTCCGTAAATTGATATCGATCGTTTTCGACGGTCTTGGCATCTTCCATGACCTTGTCGGTCGGAATGGCGTATTCGATATTGCAGGATGTATAGGCCTGAATATAGGTTGACCCGACTTCGCGCGCGATCAAGACGGCTTTCTTAATGACGCTTTCTACACGGCGTGGATTATTCGGCACCACCGTCGCCACATAGGCGCAACCGGCAACCTTGGCCATCTGCAACATATCCATCTTTTCAAACTTCTTTCCGAGTGGGGCCATTTTCAACACGGCGCCCCGATTCGTCATTCCGCTTTCCTGACCGCCGGTGTTCCCATAGACCTCGTTGTCCAACATAATGGTCGTAAACCGTTCTTTGCGGAACCAGGAGTGGAGCACTTGTTGAAAACCAATATCTGCCGTACCACCATCTCCGGCCATCACCACCACATCTTTCGGTTTGTCGCCGAACCGAAGGCGGAGTCCTCTAGAGAGTCCGCTGGCTACTCCATTTTGATCGCCGTAGTTACCATAGACAAATGGGATCGCAGCCTGGGAGATGGCCAAGCGACCACATCCGGCTGTCCCAACAGTAATGGTATCTTCTGGATTTGGGAACGCAACCATGGCGAGGCGAATGAAAAGCGTCATGGCACAACCGGCACACATCGGATGCTCTTCCAACACTTCTTTAAAGCTCCCCACCTGCGAAACACTGACCTTCTTTCCAAAAGGTCCATGTTCCACCATATCCCGATATTCCTTTGGCATGAACTTCTCAAATCCGTTTGAAAACTTGACGTAATCAAGGCTCATCAGGCACCTCCCTTATATCGTTGGCAACGGCAGACCGCTGCCGATATTTTCTTTACACCACCGACTTGCATCAGAAAACAACGTGGAGACTTGAGGATAAGAGTAATCGGCCCACACTCTCCCTATCACTGAATATCGGGCATCCTAGCAAAGCGGAAAAAAGACTGTCAATCTTTGCTTGGCCATCCTTTCGTCTCTCACCCAACCCAATCCACATGCACGTCAGCGCCAAACACCTTAGAGATAGTATAACGTAATGAAAATCAAAGCAACTTCAAAGAGGGCCTACCGTATCCGAAAGAAGACCTAGATCAAAAATAGTGGAATAGGCCATTCGCCCCAATCTCCTTATCGACGAAGACGCCCGTTGCACTCAACATACTGTCCGCATTCCTTCCATCAATTCATGCCATCAATTCATGTTTAGAGATTGCCGAGCAGGCACATTCCGTTTACACTGCAGCTCATGCCACTACGTGTTCTGATCCCAGGTGAAGACGATGCCGGTGTTCACGTCGGGGGGGTTCACAAACGCCCACCGATCCCGGACAATTCACTCAAAGCAGAGTGCCCTAAGTTTATGGCACACGGTCCTTGCGGGGGTGTCCGCAAAGGTGGGCTTTGTGAAGTCTATCCCCAGATGAAATGCCCGTGGGTCTCGCTGTACATCGAATTGGAAAAGATCGGCCAAACGGAATGGATGAAACAGGTTTGACAAGAGCATGAGGCGTGACACGTGAAACGTGAAATAGTCCGAAAAAAAACCAGGGTCACGACACTGGGCTACAACGAACGGCATGCGAAAAGCGGCATCAATGCGCCACTGCCGAAAATTGAAACGTTCCCGAATCAGTACAAGGGGTATGAAATTACGATCGAGATTCCAGAATACACGGCCATTTGCCCGAAAACCAATTTGCCCGACTTCGGGACCATTACCCTGCACTACATGCCTGACAAAGAATGCCTTGAGCTCAAAGCGCTCAAGATGTACATCCACGCATACCGCAATCTCGGTATCTTTTACGAGAACGCTGTGAATCGTATCCTGCAGGACATCGTGAGATCCTGCCGCCCGGTCTGGGCAAAAGTCACCGGCACGTTCACAGCACGCGGCGGGCTTTGCAGCAAGATCGAGGCGAAATATCCCTCACAATAGTTATCCCCTCCCAGTGTTGTTGCGTTCCCGCTCTAAAAATAATTCATCTTGATCGACGAACGGTCTGTTCCTCGTTCATCCCCGCATTCCTCATAGAGCGCGCCTCGATCAAGCATGCGTGCCTTCACTCGCACTATTTTCCTAAAGGAGAAATATTGTGAACAGTTCGATTTTTCGGGGAAAGTATGATGAAATTTTCTCCAGCATTTCAGATCGCCCACACGAAACACCAGTGGGCACAAGACCTCGTGTATTCGGTAAAACCATTGCACACCACATCTCCAGCAGACGATCACCACTCTCACCTACACAACAGAATCGGTCTTCTCCTGCCGTTTCGGAAGAGTCCGGCATGAATCTGCCACCGGAACGAACTCAGACTGAGCAGGCATTGCGGGAAAGCGAAACCAAGTACCGTGAGCTATTTGAATCGTCTCGCGATGCCATCATGCTATTGTTTCCGCCAGAATGGAAATTCACCACCTGTAATCCTGCAACCGTTGCCCTGTTTGGAGCTCAGAGCATCGCGCACTTCACTACCCTCGGCCCATGGGATGTATCGCCTCTCCTTCAGCCAGACGGCGAACACTCGGCCGAGAAAGCCCCCAAAGTAATTCGGCAAGCGATGGAAGATGGGTCACATTTTTTCGAATGGACCCATCGTCGTATTAATGGACCAACCTTTGCTGCGACCGTCCTCTTGACTCGGATTACGCTAAAGGGGCAAATGGGTTTACAGGCCACCGTACGAGACATCAGCGAGCAGAAACGGACAGAACAGGCGCTTCGTGACCTAACTTCTTTTCAAAAGGCCCTGTTGGACAGCGCTGGTCACGCTATCATCTCGGCAACATCTGATGGCATCATTCGCGCTTTCAACCCCGCAGCCGAAGCCTTACTAGGGTATTCAGCAGAGGAGGTGATCGGCCGACATACTCCGGCCATTTTTCATGATCCAGGCGAAGTCGTCGCACGTGCCCGCTCGTTTTCTAGTGAGCTTGGAGTAACCATCGAGCCTGGGTTTGAGGTTTTTGTCGAGAAGTGCCGTCGAGGACTCCCTAATGAACATGAGTGGACTTATATCCGAAAGGACGGTGGCCGTCTAACCGTGCTATTGAATGTGACGGCTCTAAAAACCCCAGACGGAGAGATCAGCGGATTCCTCGGCGTTGCCTCCGACATCACTCCCCTCAAAATTGTTCAGCAGGAATTGACTCTAGCCAAGGAAGCAGCTGAGTCCTCCAGTAAAGCCAAGTCGCAATTTCTGGCGAATATGAGCCACGAAATTCGCACACCGATGAACGGCGTGTTGGGTATGACAGAGCTCCTAGGTACCACGCAACTTAATGATCGCCAGCGTCACATGGTGGATACGATTCACAGATCTGGGCGTGCTTTGCTCGGCATCATCAATGATATTCTTGATTTTTCAAAAATCGAGGCTGGCAAACTGACATTGGAACACCTTACGTTTGATCTTCGTCAGGTTATCAATGAAGCACTCGAGTTCTTTACCGAAGCCGTCCGCAAAAAAGGGCTGACACTCACCTGTGTCATACAGGCCGAGATACCCCGAGTCGTAATCGGCGATCCGGTACGTCTCAGTCAGATCCTGTTGAACCTCATCGGAAATGCAGTAAAGTTCACGGAACGAGGCGAGGTCTCTGTGCACGTGCACTACGTGACGCAGGATGCCGAATGGATCCGGCTGAAATGGGTGGTGAAGGATACCGGTATCGGCATCGCAGAAGAAGCTCAACATCAGCTATTCACGGCGTTCTCGCAAGCAGACGGCTCAACCACGCGCAGGTTCGGTGGCACAGGGCTCGGGCTGGCCATCGTCAGGCAATTAGTTCAGCTGCTGGATGGCGAAATAGGTGTGGAAAGCATGCCCGGCCATGGATCCACATTTTGGTTCACTGTGAAGCTTGGGACTACGAGCGGCCAATCATCAATCACGCCAGCGCCCCATACGAATGTCCTATCCAGCAGCCTCCATTCGTTTCCTTCATTCATCGGCACTCATGTTCTGCTCGCCGAGGACAACCCAGTCAACCGCGAGGTTGCTTTGGGGATGTTGGGATCTATGGAATGCCACGTTGAGATAGTTGAAAACGGCCGGCAGGCAGCTGAGGCCACGGCCAAACAGCGGTACGATCTCATTTTGATGGATTGTCAGATGCCGGAAATAGATGGGTTTTCAGCTACCGCGGCAATTCGAGCTCAGGAAGCGTCTAGCGGAACTGTGCGCCGTACTCCAATCATTGCCTTGACTGCGAATGCTATGGAAGGTGATCGAGAAAAATGTTTGGCGGCTGGGATGGACGATTACCTGAGCAAACCATTTTCGCAAGAACAGCTTCGTTCTGTCATTCAGCGCTGGATCACAGCTGCCCCTTCTGCTGACAGCACCGTCACACCTACTCTCCCGTCACCACGGGGTTCGACTGTTGATATATCTGCCTGGGATAATCTTCTCTCCTCGCAGCAACCCGAACAACCTAACCTTCTCCATCGAGCGCTCGCAACATATTTGACCGACTCTGTTCTATTGATCGAACGGATTCGCTCATCTATCCAGGTGGGTGATTCGGCCAGCTTGGCCGCTGCAGCGCGTAGCCTCAAATCGAGTAGCGCTCAACTTGGAGCCCATGCACTGGCAAACCATTGCCAAACACTGGAACGGTTGAGTGTGGCTCGGCAATTTGGTCCAGCAATGTCCATCCTCCAGCAAATGGAAGCCAGTTATTGTGCGTCACGCGCGATCATGGTAGCAGAACTCCAAAAGCGGGCGGCCTGATTCTGGGACGTAGATACCGGCCTCTTGCGAACTACCAGAGTCCAGAGTACTCTTCAGTATCACTATGGCGACGTACGCGATCGGCGATGTGCAGGGATGCCATAAGGCCTTGCAACGCCTCATTCAACACATTCGATTCGACCCCACGATAGATCGTCTCTGGTTCGTCGGTGATCTCGTTAACCGCGGTCCGGATTCGTTGAGCGTCCTTCGCTTCATCAAGCGGCTCGGGAATCGAGCTGTTGTCGTCTTGGGCAACCATGACCTGTTTCTTCTTGCTGTGTCAGAACAAATTGTCCCAGCTCGTCCAGAGGACACATTGCAGACGATCCTTGACGCACCCGATCGCGACGAGCTCCTCGTATGGCTACGGCACCAGCACCTACTCTATCGCGAAGGCCCATGTGCCATGGTTCATGCAGGTCTGCTTCCACAGTGGTCGATCGCGGAGGCGGAAAAACTGGCCCGTGAGGTTGAATCTGGCTTGCGAAGCCCTTCCTATCGAAATATCCTCAAAGCCTTATATCCGAGCAAACACCTTCAATGGTCGTCGGACTTGACCGGTCCCACTCGACTCGCCACCATCATCAAAGTGCTCACGAGACTCCGCGCCTGTTCACGGGATGGCCGGATGGAATCTTCGTTTAACGGTCCGCCTGAGCGAATCCCTGCCGGCTATTTCCCCTGGTTCAAGATTCCTGGCCGACGCCATGAGGACGCGACGATCGTCTGTGGCCACTGGGCCGCCTTAGGGCTCCACCGCGAGGAACATCTCCTTGCTATCGATAGCGGTTGCGTGTGGGGAAAAGAGCTCACTGCCGTATGCCTGGAGGACCAGAAACTTTTCCAGGTACCATGCACCGAGATGACCGGCCTAGATTAAATGCCGCTCAGTGGTAACTTTCTGAATCGCTAGGGAATTTCCCCTGCTCGACTTCTTCTTTGTACCGACCCAGGGCCTGAAGCGCGTCGGCCTTGAGATGAGCGTAGGACCTCACGAATTTTGGAGCGAAGTCATCAAAGAGTCCGAGGAGGTCATAGAGCACAAGAACTTGACCATCACAGTGTGGACCCGCACCTATTCCAATCGTAGCAATAGAAAGGGCGTGGGTAATCTTCCTGGCCAATTCTGTTGGTACCGCCTCCAACACGAGTGCGAACGCACCGGCAACTTCAAGAGCCTTGGCATCTTCCAATAGCTCAGCGGCTTGATCTTCGACCTTGCCTTGAACCTTGTAGCCTCCAAACGCATGGACCGATTGCGGTGTCATGCCGAGATGACCCATAACAGGAATTCCAATACTCGTCATGGCCTTGATCCGGTCTCCCATAATGGCCCCGCCCTCAAGCTTCACCGCAGCAGCTCCGGCCTGTATCAAGGAACCTGCGTTTCGGACGGCCTCTTCCGTACTCGCCTGATACGACATGAACGGCATGTCCGCAATCACTAGCGATCGCTCCACGGCGCCGGCAACCAGCTTGGTGTGATAGCGCATGTCTTCCATCGTCACAGTAAGTGTATTGGGCTTCCCCTGTACCACGACCCCCAGCGAATCCCCCACTAGGATGATACGGATCCCTGCTTGTTCGACAATGCGTGCGAACAGCGCATCATAGGCCGTCACCATGACGAGCTTCTTCCGGTCTTTTTTATGTTGCTGAAAATCGAGGATCGTCATCAGCTCAGTTCTGCTTTGGTGATGATCTCGGCCAAGCGATGCGTCGCCTTGATCGCCATAATATGCACCCCATCGCAATGAGGTCGCACCGCCTTGATTGATCGCACGGCGATCTCAACTCCGACATCTTCAGCCCGATCTCCGGCCGCCTTGAGCTCATCAATCATCTCGTGAGGCACCGACATGCCCGGGATGTTGGCATTCATGAATTCTGCCATCTTATGATTTCGTAAGACCAAAATCCCGGCCAGCACCTTCACCTTGAACGGCCGCACCTGTTTCATAAAACTGGCAAAGACGTCCGGATTATAAACCGCCTGGGTCTGGAAAAACTTGGCGCCGGCCTTCACCTTCACTTCAAACTTCGCCAACACCGGCCCCACCAGGTCAGCTTCCGGTGTCACTGCCGCACCGATCGCAAATGCGGTCGATCCGTCCAGCTTGTTGCCCATCATATCTTTCCCGTTGTTCAAGCCCTGCACCAACTGCATCACCTGAACAGAATCAAGGTCATAGACCGGCTTGGCCTCCTTATGGTCTCCGACCGTCGGATAATCGCCGGTCAGACAGAGAATATTTCTAATCCCGAGCATGTGCGCGCCCATCAAATCCGATTGCATGGCGATCCGATTGCGGTCGCGGCAGGTCAGCTGCATCACGGGATCATGCCCCAACTCGTAGAGTAAGCGACAGACAGGGAGAGAACCGGCACGAACCACTGCTGCCGTATTGTCGGTCACATTCACACCATGCACTCGACCGACCAATTGCTTGGCGCTCTCTAACACGGACGAGATGTTGGTGCCCTTCGGCGGATTGTACTCGATGGTGACGGCGAACGTCCCACGATTGAGGACGTCGATGAGACGCTGAGGCTCTCGAATCATCACTGGCTCCTTATCGGAGTCCGACTGACCTCTTCGCGGACTCCACTGTGTTTTCAAGCAACATTGCGATCGTCATCGGCCCCACGCCACCTGGCACCGGACTGATCCAACCGGCTTTTTGGCTGACGGCATCGAAGTCGACATCGCCGCACAATTTTCCTTCCGGAGTCTTATTGGTCCCGACATCGATCACGACCGCCCCCTCCCGCACCATGTCGGCCGTCACAAACTTCGCCCTTCCGATCGCGACGAGAAGTAAATCTGCCTCGCGGCACACGGCAGGAAGATTGTTCGTTTTCGAATGACAAATCGTGACTGTGGCATTCCTCTGGAGCAGCATGAGCGCCAACGGCTTCCCGACGATATTACTCCGACCGACCACCACTGCTCGCTTCCCCTCGATCGTCACTCCGGCAGACTCAATCATCTTGATGACGCCTTTGGGCGTACAGGCTTCGAACACGGGATACCCTTCAACGAGGCGACCGAAGTTGTACGGGTGAAAGCCGTCGGCGTCTTTCAGTGGGGAGACCGCCTCAAGAATGACTTTGCTGTCGATGTGTTTCGGTAGTGGGAGTTGCACCAAGATCCCGTGGATCTTCGGGTCGGCATTTTTCTTTTCAATGAGCGCCAACAAATCTTCCTGTGTCGTACTCGCAGGAAGCTTGTGATCATCGACATGAATTCCGGCTACTTCACAGGCCTTTTGCTTGTTTCGCACGTAGACCTGCGAGGCGGGATCATCACCGACCAAAATAGTCGCAAGACCAGGCTTGATCGATGTCTGGGCGAGTAGCTCAGCTGATTCCTTGGCCAATCGATCCCGGACCTGTTGGGCAAGTGCTTTTCCGTCAATGAGTTTTGCTGCCACCACATCCTCCCATTCACAATTTGGCCAGTAAAAATGACGCAACTTAACAGGGGAATTTTAGGTAAGTCAACGCTCCTCACGCCTCACCGTTCACCCCTCACCAGCCTTTCTTGACAGCCTCTTGACCCCTTGGATACGATAGCTTCCAGTTCAATTGAGGACATCCCTCCGTTGCCATTTCATTTCCAATACCGGTGTTTTCTCCTTGTAGCCCTGGTATCGAGTCTCGCGTTGCCTAGCGAGGCAGCACAGATTACAGGTTTGGCGTCCCCCAATAGCTTCGTGGGCGACCCATCCGGCAGCGAATATTTCATCTCCAACGTGAATGGCGAACCAGATGTCCGGGATAATAACGGCTTCATCACAAAATTGGACACGGAAGGCAAGATCATCCACCTCAAATTCATACAAGGCGGTACCGCAGAAGTTTCCTTGCATGCCCCGAAGGGAATGGCGCTGCTTGGATCGACACTTTACATTGCAGATCTCGATCAATTAAAAGGTTTCGATAAGACGACAGGGAAACCCGTCGCCACAGTATCGTTTTCTTCCCGCTCCCAAGCCCCGGTGTCATTGACCGATGTGGCAGTTTCCGAAACCGGCCTCCTCTACGTCTCGGACCAAGCAGCCAACTCAATTTATCGAGTTCATCCGGCAGATCATCATCGAGTCGATCTCCTGATTCGTGATGACAGGCTGGCAGGCCCGTCGGGAATTGCCATCCATCCAAAGACACAGCACCTTATTGCCGTGAGTTGGGAGAAAGGGAAAATTCTTGAAATCACACCGGATGGACAACTGACCGAATTGGAGTCGAACGGGTTTTTCACCAGCCGTTTTCAAAACCTGAGCGGCGTGGATTTTGATCGATGGGGCAACATGTACATATCTGATTTCACCAAAGGCAAAGTTTGGCGCATGACCAGAGATCATCGATTCCAAGTGATTGCCGAGCATCTCCCTGCCCCAGCTGATATCGGCATCGACCGCGCCAACAACCTGATCTTAGTCCCCTACCACTACATGCATGCAGCCGAGATGAATGGGCTAGAGACTCCCGCCTCAGCAAAGTCGAAGAGTGAGAAGCGTACCCTCGCTGACTATGGATTCATCCCTCCGCCTCCAAAACCAGGTACTGAGGGGACCACCAAATGAGCTCATGTGCGTACTGTCACGACCGAAAGGGCAAACGCTCCTGTCCAGCTCTTAGAGGGTTTATTTGTAGCTCCTGCTGCGGCGAGCACCGGATTGCTCGAATTTCCTGTCCCGATGATTGCGCCTACCTTGATAGCGGAGACGATTACCAACAAAAGCGGCTTGGCACGCAATTTATGCCTGTTCGCCGAAACTTCTATCACGAGCTGGACCAATTGGGAGGGCGTAAAGCCGTCGCACTCTTCAACCTGATCGAAGTCGTCACCTTTGGCTACTTCGAGGGACGTCGGGATGGGCAAGATGCCGAGATCATCGCGGCTTTGCAGTCGCTGCGTCGCACACTGAGTCCCCTCCATATCCCCGCCGCACCAATGCCGGTGTTTGCCGAACACCTCAAAAAGGAATACGAGGTGTTTCACAAGCAGAATCCCGACAAAATTGCTGAGGCATCCGAGGCGCTGGAAGTCCTGGATCGAGCGGCTCGGCTTGTCTCCGAATTTTCGGAGAATGAGTTTCAATCAAGCCGGTTCTTGAGAGGGCTGATTGGGTACGTGAAGGTCATGCATCCGGACATTGCGGCGCATCTGAAGAAGAAGCATGAACCGGGGCACATCGTTCTACCTGGGCAATCGTTCTTGCCACCTCCGGCAGCCGACGCTCACACCCATGGCCCGGACTGCCAACACCACCATTAACCGGTATTCTTACGTTACCGTACCTGCTGCCATGGAAAGTTGCTCTTGCAAGACCCGTTCGATATGAACGGCCAGACGAAGATCTGCGTTCAAAGCCATCTCGGGACTACTCCACAATGGTCACTGTCATCTCCACACGCTCTTTGGGATTATCGCGCTCGTCACGCGGCAAATTGACGATCTTGTCGGCCACCCCAATCCCCTTTTTCACTTGGCCGAATACAGAATACTTACGATCGAGAAACCGTGAGTCTTCAACAACGATAAAGAACTGCGAGCCTGCCGAGTCCGGATCAGCCGCCCTCGCCATTGAAACGATGCCACGCTTATGGGGAATATCGTTGAACTCTGCTTTGACGTTGTGGCCTGGCCCACCCTGCCCATAGGTTTCCTTCTTGAGGGTATCCTTCGTATTCGGATCACCGCCTTGAATCATGAAACCAGGAATGACACGGTGGAAGATAGTTCCATTGTACAACCCATCCTTCGCCAGCTTAATGAAATTCTCAACATGCTTTGGGGCAACATCCGGATAAAACTCGATCTCGATGTCGCCGAATTTTGTCTTAATGATCGCTCGCGGCGCTTTCGATGCCGTATCTGCGGCCAGAGCCGACTCAACACTCGAAGCACACCATGCCACACAGACCAACAATCCGATAAGCATTCGCCATCGTGTTCGCTTTTGCATGTCCATCCTCCCGTGCCGTCTAAATACCAAAGACCGCCTATCTTAATGGAAATCCATCTCCGCGCTCAACCTGCTCAAGGGCCCGTTGTGCAGCTTGCTGCTCGGCCTCTTTCTTGCTGTTCCCTTGTCCAACACCACAGACCAGATCATTCAGACATACTTCCACCTCAAACACTTTTTGATGATCTGGCCCGGTTTCCCGAACAATCACGTACCGTGGCAACACATCATGATGTTTCTGAGACCACTCTTGAAAGCGGGTCTTGTGGTCACCTCTACCAGGTTTCCCTTGCAGCTCGTCGATACAGGCTAGCTCTTCACCCAAGACCTGGATCGTAAAATTGCGACTCGCCTCAAGCCCTCCGTCCAGATAGACCGCTGCAATGACGGCCTCCAAGGCATCGGCAAGCAAGGACGGTTTTTCACGCCCTTTTGAGCGCTCCTCGCCACGACCCAGTCTCAACTTCGCTCCTAGATCAAGACGCCTGGCAGCATCGGCTAACGGAGCTTCGCTCACTAATCTCGCCTTGAGCTGCGAGAGGGCACCCTCACTCAATTCAGCGTATCGAGTCGCGAGATAGTCACTGATAATAAGGGAGAGGACGGCATCGCCCAGAAATTCAAGCCGTTCGTTATGAGTCTGGCCTGGAACCCGTCGTTCATTCACGTACGACTTGTGCGTCAGCGCTTCAACCAAGAAGCCTGAATTGGCAAAACGATACGTTGAAATGGAAGAAACAGAATCGGCTGAGGGAGCCGGTTTCATTGTGACATGCGCGTTACGCGTCGAGTTTCTTAAAAATCAAACAGGCATTGACCCCACCGAACCCGAAGGAGTTCGACAGCGCCATTTGGACGGCAGCCGGTCGCGCCTTGTTCGGAACATAATCCAAATCACAGGCAGGATCCGGATGGTCCAGATTGATCGTAGGCGGAAGAATCCCATGATAGACAGCTAAGATACTGAAGACGGCTTCGATCCCACCTGCCGCTCCAAGCAAATGTCCGGTCATGGATTTGGTTGAGCTGACAGGAATACGAGGGGCATGTTCACCGAACACCTGCTTGATGGCTCGCGTCTCAATGGCGTCGGCCATCGTCGAGGTTCCATGCGCATTGATGTACCCGATCTGATCACGTTGAACACCCGCATCGTTGAGCGCCAATTCCATGCAGCGAACAGCTCCTTCCCCTTCTTCCGGCGGAGCCGTTATATGATAGGCATCGCTGTTCATCCCGTAGCCGATGATCTCACCATACATTCTCACCCCGCGCCGAAGGGCATGAGTCAGCTCTTCGATGACCACCACACCCGCTCCCTCGCCCAGGACAAATCCATCCCGGTCCTTGTCGAACGGGCGGCTGGCTTTCGTCGGCTCGTCGTTCCTGAACGACAACGCCTTGGCCGATGCAAATCCAGCGACTCCGAGCGGAGTCACAGCTGCCTCAGCACCTCCTGCAACCATAACGTCAGCATCACCGCGCTGGATCAGGCGATAGGCGTCTCCGATACAATGGTTGCCGGTCGCACAAGCGGTGACCGCACATGAGTTCGGGCCCTTGGCCCCAATCCGAATAGCCACTTGCCCAGAAGCGAGGTTGATAATCGTCATGGGAATGAAGAACGGCGAGACTCGACCAGGCCCTTTGGCTTTGAGGACATCATGATAATGTTCGATGGACCCAAGTCCACCGATCCCGGAACCGATGTAGACCCCGACCTTCGTGGCTTCCTCGGGCTTTACTTTTAAACCGGCGTCATCCACAGCCAACTGGGCAGCCCCCACGGCATAGTGGATGAACGTGTCCATCTTCTTAATTTCTTTCTTTTCAATGAACCGAGCCGGATCAAAATCCTTGACCTCACCCGCAATCTGAGCGTCGTATCCGGTTGGATCAAACCTGGTGATTCGGCCGATCCCGGACTCTCCGGCGCAGATCGCCTTCCAGGTTTTCTCCACACCCGTACCGAGTGGGGTGACCAGCCCAAGACCGGTGATCACGACACGTCGGCCGGCCGGATTGGACGATTCTAACGGCATGCCTAGGATTTTTCCTTGATGTAGTCCAACGCCTTCCCGACAGTGAGAATCTTTTCGGCATCCTCATCGGGGATTTCGATCGAGAATTCTTCTTCGAGCGCCATCACAAGCTCGACGGTATCGAGCGAGTCTGCGCCAAGATCTTCGACGAAGGAGGCCTCCGGAGTCACCTCATCCTCTTCTACCCCGAGTTGCTCAGCAATAATCTTCTTGACTCGCTCTTCGACAGTTGCCATCGCTATGACTACCTCCTTCCCCAACATGACTTCCTCTCCACCGTCCCATGGGGATCTAAGACGGCCGTATGCGAATTCAGTCTTCTTCGTCTAGACCATCAACATCCCGCCGTTCACGTGTAGGACATGACCGGTAATGTACGCCGCCTCCTCGGATACGAGGAACCGCACGGCCGACGCGATATCCCCGGGTGTCCCGAGTCGACCCAACGGAATTTGTTTCAGCAAGGTGTCCTTTACATCATCAGGAAGGCCATGAGTCATAGCCGTGTCGATAAACCCGGGCGCCACCGCATTCACCGTCACGTTACGACTGGCATATTCTCGCCCAACCGTCTTCGTGAACCCAATGACGGCAGCCTTCGAGGCGGAGTAGTTCGCCTGACCGGCATTCCCGATAACCCCGACGATCGAGGCAATATTTACGATACGGCCGTAGCGTTGCTTGGTCATCGGCTGCAGCACCGCCTTCGTACAGTTAAAGGTACCGTTCAGGTTGATCTGAAGCACCAGGTTCCAATCTTCCTCTTTCATCCGCAAGAGGAGCCCATCCCGAGTAATCCCGGCGTTGTTCACCAGGATATCGATTTTCCCCCAGGCCTTCATGACCTGCTCAACCATCGCTTTGGCTTCGTTGCTGTCCGCAACGTTCACTTTCAGGTTTAACGCCTTTCTCCCGAGCTTCTCGACGGCTCCGACTGTTTCCAAGGAACGTCCAGGATCGAGATCGGCCACGGCGATATCAGCACCAGCTTGGGCAAGACTTTCGGCAATCGCCCGACCGATGCCTTGAGCCGCACCGGTGACAATCGCAGTTTTTCCTTGTAGTGACATGAGAAACCTTTCCGGCGATACGTTAACAGGCCACCAGGGAGTTCGTCACCTAGTTTTCTTCACACACGGTCGATCCTAGCTTAGCTGACCGCCGCGAGCGTCGCCTCCAGCGACTTTGGATCGTTGACATTCAATAATCTCGCGTCCGGGAGAATCCGTTTAATTAATCCAGTTAAGACGGTCCCTGGACCAACCTCGACAAACGTCGTGACACCCATCGCTCCCATGGTACGCACGGAATCCTCCCACAGGACAGAGGACGGCAACTGGCGAATCAATGACGCTTGGATCTCATTTGCGCGGCTGATCGCCTTTGCTTCAGCATTATTCACGAGCGGTGCGCGGAGGTCCGACCACTGAACCTGAGCCAAATCCTGTGCCAATCGATCGGCAGCTTGTTGCATCAAGGGAGTATGGACCGGCACACTTACCGGAAGAGGAATGGCCTTCTTACAACCTTGTGCCTTTGCCAATTCAATCGCCCGTTCTACCGCTCCCTTTTCACCGGCAATCACCACCTGCCCCGGTGAGTTAAAATTGGCCGCCGCCACAACCCCGGCGGATGACGCAAGGCGGCACACATCTTTCACTGCTTCAGCCGTCAAACCTAACAACGCGGCCACTAGACCTGTGCCTGGCGCTACGGCTTCGGACATATACCGTCCTCGCTTCTGAACCAGACCGACCGCATCTCGAAATCCAAGTCCGCCTGCCGCGACCAACGCCGAGTACTCACCGAGACTATGGCCTGCCACCGCCACCGGCTTGAGTCCAGCCGGTTCCAAGAGTGTGAAGGCGGCGATACTGCTGACCAATAGGGCCGGCTGGGTGAACTCCGTGAGATTGAGTCGCTCCGCAGGACCGGTGAAACACAATGCCGCCACATCATATCCCAAGACCGAAGACGCCTCATCATAGACAGATTTTACAGAGGGGTACGCATCATAAAACAGCTTCCCCATTCCAACCGATTGAGACCCCTGACCTGGAAAAACAAACCCAATTCTTGAATCCATGGGAGGTTAGATATCTTAGAAATACGCTGCAAAGTCAACGGGAAAAGTTTCCACAGGTCACCTTCGTTGATCAACCAGAATGACCTCGCACCCAACATCCTACTGGATTCATCCCACCCGGCCGCCCCTACCACCGAATCATTGCAGAGGCCCAGGTCAATCCAGCTCCGAACGCCCCAAGCATCACGAGAGAGCCGTCCTTGATCCGCCCCTCGCGCACCGCTTCATCTAACGCAATCGGAATCGATGCCGCGGACGTATTCCCATACCGATCCAGATTGAGCAACACTTTTTCCATTGGAAGTCCAAGCCGATCCATCACCGCCTTGAGAATCCGCACATTCGCCTGATGCGGGATATACAGATCGAGATCCTCCACCCGCAGATAATTGGCCGCCAAAGTCGAGCGCGCAATATCTTCAAGCGTGCGCACCGCGACTTTGAAGGTTTCGTTGCCTTTCATCTTGATGGAGTGCAGACGTTCAGCCAGCACTTTTTCGGATGGTGGAGTCCGCGAGCCTCCACCCGGCACCATAATCAGATCGCAGAGCGTTCCGTCGGAACGGAGGTCGGTAGAGAGAATCCCCCGCTCACCATCGCTCGCACTGAGGACCACGGCCCCTGCCCCATCCCCGAAGAGGACACAGGTATTCCGGTCGGTCCAATCGGTAATGGCAGACATCACCTCGGATCCGATCACCAAGACATGGCGCATCCCTGTTTTGATATAGGCATCCGCTACGGACAACGCATAGACGAACCCGCAGCAGGCTGCAGACAGGTCACAGGCCCCGGCTTTCGTGGCGCCTAGTTGATGCTGCACAAGGCACGCCGTGGCCGGAAGTGGGAAGTCACCCGTGCAGGTGGCCAACAAAATTATATCGAGATCGGTTGCCGCCACACCGGCTGCCTTGAGGGCCCGCTTCCCAGCTTGAACCGCTAAATCCGAACAGGCTTCTCCAGTCGCGGCGACTCGGCGTTCACGAATCCCGGTCCGCTCTCGAATCCACTCATCGGAAGTGGCGACCATGCTTTCAAGATCCGCATTGGTCAACACCCGAGTGGGCGCATAGGAACCGGTCCCGACAATGCGTGCTTTCATGTTTTGAGTTCCACCGGCGGGTGAGAATGACTCGCTTCAATGTTTCGCTGAATCTGCTCTCGAACCCTCCCCTCGGCCATCCCTTTAGCCCGCCGAATCGCATTTTTAATCGCCTTGGCCGACGAACGTCCATGACAAATCATGGTAATCCCATTGACTCCGAGGAGCGGAGCTCCGCCGAACTCGGCATAGTCGATTTTCCGCTTGAGATTGCTCAGAGGTCCGGCAATGAAGGGGTAGGCGAGCCGGCCAAGAAAATGGCCCGAGATTTCCTTGATCAGAAGCCGCTTGATCATCGCGGCGACTCCTTCGGAAATTTTCAGCGCCACATTACCGATAAACCCGTCACACACCACAATATCAGCGATCCCACTGTACACATCACGCCCCTCGACATTCCCGACGAAATTCATCGAACTGCCCTTGAGCAGCTTAAACGCTTCTTTGGTGACTTCATTGCCCTTGGTGTCTTCCTCTCCGATACTGAGCAGACCGATGCGAGGATTCGGCTTCCCCAGCAGATGCTTTACATATTCATTCCCCATCAACGCAAACTGCTCAAGATGCGTGGCCGTACAGTCGACATTCGCGCCGACATCCAGCATGATCGCTTCTCCGCTCAGCGTCGGCAGACTGGTCGCGATGGCTGGTCGTTCAACCCCCTTCACCAACCCGAGCAAGAAGAACGACGCGACCATGCTCGCGCCGGTGTTACCGGGGCTCACGATCGCATCCGCCTGCCCATTCTTCACAAGTTCCGTACCGACCCAGATGGACGAGTCCCGCTTCTTCCGCGCCACCGCGGCAGGCGATTCATGCATTTCAACGACCTGGGACGCATGGCGGAGAGAGATGCGGGAATCATGGCAGGCAAGACGGGCACATTCCTGCTTGAGCGTCGTTTCATCGCCGACGAGGATAACCTCGACGTCGAGCTCCTTGACAGCCTGAACGGCGCCCTCGATACAGGGCGCGGGGCCATGATCTCCCCCCACCGCATCAAGCGCGATCTTCATACGAGATGGTGTACTCACAGGTGATGACGTCGGAAAGAGTGGCTGACCACGCGTCGCTCCCTTTAGGTCACAACGGACGCGCTGAAATCTGTATGCAACCGACCGACGTGTTCGCTGAGCGATTCCCAACGCACACGCCCAACCATACGCCCAGAAACGTACCGTGCCCTCTCAACGCCCAGCTGCTTGGCATGCTGACGAGCGTTCCAACATGTCACTTACGCTTCTTCGACCTGAATGACGGCCTTGCCTTTGTAGGTCCCACAGTTCAGACAGGTGTAGTGCGGCAGTTTCAACTCGTGGCACTGTGGACACACCGCCATGCCTGGCGGAGTCATCCGCAGTTTTTGGGTACGGCGCTTATCACGTCTTGCCCGTGAATGTTTATGTTTCGGATTCGGCATGGTGACTCCTTCTTCCTTTTCAACCCTGAACGTCGTTCAGTGATCGCTGGACTCTCGCAGTTTTTCCTTGATCGTGCGCAACACCTGAAATGGACCTTCCATCGGCTCTGCGGCACAGTGACAGGGCCCTTCGTTCAAGTTTTTCCCACATCGTGGACACAACCCGAGGCATGTGTCGGAACAGAGCGGGTGCATCGGAGATGTGAGAATCAGCTGTTCACGCAACATCGGGGCCAGCTCCAGATGATCGCCCGTAAAGTAATAGCGATCGTCGTCCTGCTGCTCCTCGTCGACGTCGGGAAGTGCCGCCGCCTTTTTCTTTCGTGTGTCATCACGCTTTGAAGGAGGCGCCGTCGTCTTTGCTTCCCGCTCGTACACAACTCGTAACGAAAACGCTAATGGATCATCGAAATCTTTGAGACAGCGCACACATTGGCGAATCGCCGTCCCTTCGACCACTCCCGTTACGTAGATCGTCCGTTCGATCGCTCGGAGATCCAGCCCGACCGCCACCGTTCCCTGGAGGGACACATCCGCATCGGCCAAACCCAGCTCTTCACCGGTCAGGTCCGCCGACAACGAAAGGCCATCTGCCGTGATGTCCGCGATTTTCGGTGTCAAGATATCCATGGTCATGCTCGATGAGGTACTGCTGCTCCACCGTGGTGTACCAAGATCGCCGAGCACGTTCGCTATCGCTCCTCGGCAAAGCTAATGATAGCGATGTGCCGAGCCCGCTTGACGGCCACCGTCAGCTCACGCTGATGGCGCATGCAATTTCCGGAAATACGACGTGGAACGATACGGCCTCGCTCGGTCAAAAAATTCCTCAGCAGGCCGGCATCCTTAAAATCGATCGGTACCTTATCCAAACAAAATCGGCAGGGACGCCTTCGTTGGAACAACCGACCGCCACCTCCGCGTTCATTGTCACCTCGATCCATACTGCCTCCTCATGCGCTTGGCATTAACCTTCTTCGCTCATGTCGTAGCCGGGGTCGTCGTGCACCGGAGGTTCGGCGCCCATGCCGCCCTCCTGACGCTTCGGCATGAAGGTGACCGTTTGCGCGACCACTTCATGCTTGCTCCGTTTTTGGCCGTCCTCAGTTTCCCATCGACGCTGCTGCAACCGACCTTCAATGATCGCCCCGTTCCCTTTACTCAGATACTGTCCGCAATGTTCTGCCTGCCTACCGAACACCACGATATCCACAAAACACACTTCTTCCTTCAGGTCTTCACCCTGTTTAAATCGACGGCTCACCGCCAGGCCAAAACTCGCCACCGGCGTCCCGTTCGGCGTATACCGAAGCTCGGGGTTCCGGGTGAGATTCCCCATCAAGATGACTTTATTAAACCCGGCCACCGTCGCCCCCCTGTGCTGAGGCTTCGACCGGACGCCGCTCCATCAGCGGTTTTTCGTGATGCACCGTCAGAAACTTGATGATGTTGTCTTCCAAACGGTAGGCTCGTTCGAGTTCCGCGACCGTGTTGTTCGGCGCCTTGAAGTAGAAATAGCCGTACGTCCCTTTCCGCTCACGGCGCACTTCGTAGGCAAGCTTTTTCTTCCCTAAATTCTCGGCTTTGATGAACTCGGCGCCGGTCTTATCGGCGACGCTTTTCATCTTGTCGATGAGGGCTTTGGTCTCCTCATCAGAAACGGACGGACGAATAATAAACAGAGACTCGTAGAGCTCCATGCAGCAATCCTCCTGGACAAAGGCCCCCGAACCAGTCGAGAGCGAGGTGTAGGGCGCCTATTTGGCGCAAAGAACGGTGGACGGTAGCACAGGATTTCTGACGCTGTCAATGAATCCCCAAGAGCAATCGGTCTGCGATGGTTCGTCAAAAACCAATCCTGACTACAAGCCCATGCCCGATTCTCGACTTTATTAAGAACTTTCCCGGCATTGACAGAATACAATCAAAGTGTAACCATTGGTTACCACGTGGCACGTCATGGATCGACACATTGTCTGCCTTCGCATCCCTTTCTTCGGTATTGTGCTGGCCCGGGCAGTCGACCGGTCTCTGCGAGACAGGCCGGTAGCCGTGGCACCAACCCATACGCCCCGTGCATTGATTCAAGAGATTTCTCCGGAAGCGTTCCACGAAGGCCTTCAGGCCGGCATTCCCGTCGACCTCGGACGGCTCATCTGCCCTGGCCTGCGAGTGGTTCCCCCGGATCCATTACTCGCCCACGCGGCCCATCGTGAGCTCCAACGACATGTCTCACCTTTTGTACCGGTCTGGGAATCGATCAAGCCCGGTTCGCTTTTCCTCGACCTCACGGGCACGACCCGACTCTTCGGGCCTCCCATCGATCTCGCAGCCCGCATCAGTCGAGAGCTGGTTCATCAACAACGATGGCCGAGCACAATCGGGCTGGCGGGCAACAAGCTGGTCTCACAACTGGCCGCCACAACCTTGGCTAAGCCGCCGCAAGTGCTCTCCATCCGGCCGGGTTCGGAACAACCGTTTCTCGCCCCATTGCCGACCCTGGTACTTCCCGGCCTTCACCGGACCCACGCTTCACGGATTTGGCAACGATTGGAGGATGTCAACCTCATCACACTCGGTGCGATTGCCGCTGTTTCAGTCGCACACCTGCAAGCCATTCTCGGCACTCCCGCTAATCTGCTGCACAACTGGGCTCAGGGAATCGATGGTTCCCCCGTGCATCCACCGATCACACAGCCGATCATCGAACGTTCGCTTCACCTCGATCCTGATGACATAGATGATCGAGTCTTGCTGGGACGGCTATACCGGCTATTGGAACAGATTTGTACGACGCTTCGGCAACAACAGCGCATATGCCGGCTGATCGCGCTGACGATACGGCACAGCGACCACGTCGAGCGGACAGCAGAAGAAGCACTGTTGCAAGGCACCTTCTGGGAAGTCGATCTCCAACCAGCACTGACACGACTGTTCTACCGCTGTTTCACCCGGCGGGTGCGTCTCACACGGATGAGGCTTCGAGTCAGTCGGCTCGAACCTCCGGCGCAGCAACTGTCGCTCTTCGACGGATCGGACTCTCTCTCGCTTCCCCGCGCTCACCGTCTCGCGCTGGCGCTGGATCAGATTCGCGCAAAATTCGGCGAACAAGCCTTGTCTTGGGGGCGAACATTACGATGACGGGTACTCAGTTCGTGCATCTCCATGTCCATTCCACCTATTCGCCGATGCGAGGCGTATCGCCACTGGGAGAACTCTGCGCCCTCGCGCAGCAACAGGGCTCGCCGGCCATGGCCCTGACCGATTCGAACGGATTGTATGGGGCTATCAGATTCATCGAGCAGGCCAAGCAGCATGGCATTCGACCGATTCTTGGCGCTGAACTGACGGCCGTCGGCCATCGCGCGGTCTTGCTGGCTAAAACACTTGACGGCTATGCCAACCTTTGTCGCCTGCTGTCGGAGCGCCATTGCAATCCCTCGTTCGACGTTCTCACGTCCGTCTCTCGTTATCGCAGCGGGCTCATCATCTTCACGGACGATACAGTAGCCCTCACAGCTTGGCTGCAAGATTCACGGCAAGATCTGTACGTCGAGCTGACGCCGGGACCGACCATGCACGAGGCGATTCTCGTCAGTCGGCGAACCGAGCTACCGCCCGTCGCCACCAATCGTGTGCACTTTTCTCATCCAGACGACTTTGCTACCCATCGCCTGCTGCAGGCCATCGCCCTCAACACAACCCTGTCGCGATTACCGAAAGACGCCTGCTGCACACCCAACCACTGGCTCATGCCTCCTGCGCCCATGGCATCTCACTTTCCACATATCCCTCAAGCAGTCGAGAACACTGTTCGCATTGCCGAGGTCTGTTACAGCGATTGGCGTTTTGGCGAAAGTATCTTTCCAGCCTTCCGCCGACTGACCGATGAAGACGCGTTTGTGACCCTCAAAGACAAAACCTACGTCGGCGCACAGGATCGATATGGAGTCATCACACAAGAGGTCCGCGACCGGATTGAGAAAGAGTTAGCCATCATTCACACCAAGCATTTCGCCCATTATTTCCTTGTCGTGGAGGAAATCGTCCGTCAAGCACCCCGCACCTGTGGTCGTGGATCGGTCGCCGCTTCGATTGTGTCTTACTGCCTGAACATCACCCACGTCGATCCGATCAAGCACCACCTCTTCTTCGAGCGGTTTCTTAATCCAGGCCGGAAAGACCCGCCGGACATCGACATCGACTTTCCCTGGGACGAGCGCGACGGCATGTTGAATTGGGTGTTTGAGCAGTACGGCGAGCGTCAAGCCGCCATGGTAGCGAATCAGAACAGTCTCGGCTTGCGGGCAGCGATCCGCGAAACAGCTAAGGTCTACGGCATGCCAGCCGAGGAAATCGGCAAGATCCTGTCGCAGATCGTGCGCCAGAAGGGCCTATTGAGTTTCGACACTCCACCGACAATCGAGCAGTGGCTCGGTCGCCTCTCACAGACATTGAAATTGAACGCACCCTGGCCCGAAATTTTGGTACGGGCGCTGAAGGCGCAGGATCACTTCCGTCATTTGTCCATGCATTGCGGTGGAGTCGTCATCGTACCGGATGAAATAAGGCGCTACGTGCCGATCGAGTACACGGCAAAGGGCCTACCGATCATTCAGTGGGAAAAAGATCAAACGGAGGAGGCCGGTCTCGTCAAGATCGACATCCTTGGGAACCGTTCCTTGGCGGTGATCCGGGATGCCCTCGCGGCCATCGCCGAACACACAGGCCGACAAATCGATTACGCCACATGGGATCCGCTGGACGATGCGGCCACACAAGAAACCGTCAGACGCGGCGATACGATCGGCTGCTTCTATGTCGAGTCGCCCGCCACCCGTCTTTTGCTGAGAAAGTTGTGGCTCGGCATGCCTCCACATCGCCGCGCGGAGGCTGATGTCTTCGAATACCTCGTCATGGTCTCGTCCCTTGTCAGACCCGCCACGAATCTCTTCGTCGAAGACTTTATCCGTCGTGCACATGCAGGAATTCGCCCATCTCTCCATCCCAAGCTGGACGGAGTGTTGGACGAGACCCACGGCATCATGACCTATCAGGAAGACGTGTCAAAGGTCGCCATGGCGTTGGCAGATTTTTCCGTCGAAGATGCGGATCAGCTACGCAAGATCATCAGCAAGAAACATAAACAACGACAACTGCGAGACTACTATCACCAGTTTTGCCGAGGAGCGGCGCACAATCAGGCATCATCGGAGACGATCGACAAGATCTGGAAAATGATCATGAGCTTCGCCGGCTACAGTTTCTGCAAACCCCATTCGGCCAGCTATGCGCAAGTCTCGTTCAAGTCGGCCTATCTGCGAACGCATTATCCCGCGGAGTTCATGGCCGCCGTCATCAGCAACCATGGCGGGTTTTATTCAACCTTCGCCTATCTCTCGGAAGCTCGCCGCATGGGACTGGCTATTCTTCTGCCGGATCTCAACGAGAGCACCTGGGCCTATCGCGGTGAAGGCGAGCGGCTGCGGATGGGTTTGATGCAAGTGAAGACCATCCCCAAAGACCTCGGCGAGAGGATTGTCAACGAGCGTATCCAGCACGGTCCCTATCGATCCTTCCAAGACTTTCTCCAGCGTGTAATGCTCGAGGCGGCACAGGCCAGAACCTTGGTCCGCGCAGGCTGTTGTGATTCCATCGCCGGTGAACTGACCAGACCAGCGTTAATGTGGCGGCTGTATGTGGAAAGCGATACCACGGTAGGCCCCCTCCCGATCCCGGACGACTATACAGCCGCTCAGAAACGAGCCCATGAAATTGAATCGTTCGGCTTTCTCGCCAGTCGCCATCCCCTGACCCTTTATCGAAAACAGATCGAACGGCTGAAACCAGTTCCCGCCTCGCAGATGCATCGGTTTGTCGGCCAACGCATCACGATGGTCGGTGTGCTGATCACAGAGAAGTCTGCTGAAACCAAGCAGGGCCAGGCCATGGAATTCATCACGCTGGAAGACGTCACAGCCCTCTACGATGCCACACTGTTTCCCGACGTCTATCGACGCTGCTGCCATCTCCTTTCGCCAAACAGGCCTTACGTGATCCATGGGCTGGTAGAAGAAAGCTTCGGTGTTGCGACGCTGACAGTACAGGATCTCCAGCTATTGGAGTTACCAAGGGACAACGAACGTCGCTGGCGAGCCAGGCATGAATATGTTGGCGACTGATGCACTCTCCGGCCTGTGAGCCGATTTCAAACCTCAATCGGCTCATATATAACACTTTCAATGAGCCGATTAATTGATATAATCGGCTCATGGATTACAATTGGCAGCAACCAGACTGGCAGGAATTTCGATACGATCTCTCCGGAATCGAAGAGATCCTCTTCAAGCTTGCCGAAAAAACCGGTCGAGCCAGCGGACTCCTCAAGGGGCTGACGGTCGACGCACAGCTAGAGGCAACGATCGAAATGATGGTGGTCGAAGCGATCAAGACCTCTGCAATCGAAGGTGAACTACTAAATCGAAAAGATGTCATGTCCTCAATGAGGAAGAACCTGGGGCTGGATGCAGGCCATCCTTCCGGAGACAAGCGTGCCCAAGGCACCGCCGCATTGATGCTCGCCGTACGCAACAGCTTTGCCGATCCCCTGTCGGAAGAGACGCTCTTCGAATGGCATCGGTTGATCATGAGCGGTCACCGGCATGTGGCTGCGGGACAATGGCGAACCCATGCCGAACCGATGCAGGTCGTCTCCGGTGCGGTGGGGCACGAGCAGGTGCATTTCGAAGCACCACCATCGTCGCGCATCTCGGACGAGATGGCGCGCTTCATCCAGTGGTTCAACGACACCGCTCCTGGCGGGAAGATGGAGATTCGCAAAGCCGCCGTCCGTTCAGCACTCGTGCATCTCTACTTTGAATCAATCCATCCCTTCGAAGACGGCAACGGTCGTATCGGCAGGGCCTTATCCGAGAAAGTGTTGTCACAAGGACTCGGACGGCCCGCCTTGCTCAGTCTCTCTCGCGCCATCGAAGCCAAGCGAGGCAATTATTACGATGCCCTGCAAGAGGGCCAGCAGTCGAACGAGGTCACCCCGTGGATCACATGGTTCGTCAACATCGTGCTGGAGGCACAGACCCAGGCTGAAGAGCTGATCGACTTTACTTTGAAGAAGACACGACTCTTCGACCGATTTCGGGATCAGCTCAACGACCGGCAGATGCAGATTCTTCGCCGTATGCTGGAGGAGGGACCGGATGGTTTCGAGGGCGGCATGAGCGCCAAGAAATACATGACCATCACCGGCACATCGAAAGCCACCGCGACACGCGACCTGCAAGGCTTAGCGGACAAAGGTATCTTTGTTCCTACCGGTGGCGGCCGGAGCACTCATTACCGGATCAACCTGTAACCTCATAACCTGAAACGCGCCGGTTTCACAAAGACCTAAAGCCCTCTACTATTCCAGGTTCGCGGACGGCCCTCAACACTCACTTTCATTGACGCCTGCTCAACTCCTGCTAGGCTTAGATTCGATGAGAACAATCTTGGTTCAATGCAGTGCAATCGTTGCGATCGTCATCGTCGCCACCGTAGTCTCGGCAGAAAGTTCTGATTCATCGTCACTCCAGCCGCGCACTGGTCGTGCCATTCAGAGCGACTCCCCGCTCCCGATGAAAACAAAACGTGGGCGCTGCAATCCCGCCTCCACCAGGTGTCAGTTGCCACGCCATCGCCTCCAGCCCAAAGACTCCGATCTCAATCAACGGACGCAATCAGGCCCTCGCTTGAGAGACGAAAGCTCGTTGAATGACAGCAGCCGCACCGGCCCCACCATCGACAGTTCATCGACCAGACCATAGCGCCTGTACTCCGTCACCTGCTTTGTTTTTGAGATCGGAGCAAGCCAGCCAACACACGTTCAAGGTCCGACCCCTTGATATAATTGCGAAACCACTTCACCCACCTTAGAATTTGGCATCACTTTGAGTCGCGTCAGAATGGAACCACCATACATCCACATGGGCAGTACCGAGGAGGCCGAGGCCTATCGTAGACAGAGCGGCAATTGGACGGTCGCAAACGTGCAGCAGTCGATTGGGTGGACGCAGACGCCAATCACAATCGACTATGACGGGCAAACGTTTCTGCTGTTACCAGAAGATGAGCAGAACCTTCCCGCTATTGTTATGCGAGGAGAACACACTGCGTGCCGGCGGGCGATCCTCCAGTTTGTGAGCGCACTCGCCTGGTCACGTAGTGGATCGATGACCGTTGAAAGCTGGTCAGGCGGAAGTCAAATTTTCAGGAATCGCAAGCAGGCGACGTTTTGGCAGATAACCGCCCAGCAGTTCTACGTCGGTTACCTTCCTCATCCCTCAGATCCGAAGCACCGGCTTGCCCTCGCTCTCTTTCACGAGGGGCAAACGTTGATTCATGTGCACACAGCATACAGCTTTCTCAGCTTCTACAAGATCGTCAATTTGGTAAGCGGGACATCTGGCCAGGCACAGATGGAATGGATCAACGCGCGCGTCCCAAAGATGGATCACTATCGGGCCAAAGAGCGTCTCGCTGAACTTCAGAAGATCGGGGAAGACATCGGCAAGTATGTCTACCAATCCTGCCGATGTGCCATCGCACATGCAGGGGATCCGAGGAACCCGGTTATAGATCCGCACAACATCGACGACGAAAGGCGCTTGAGCTTGGATCTTCCTCTAATTATTACGCTCTCGGAGATCGCGCTGGAGGAAATGGGAATCAAGACATCTCAAAGTGTTTATGAAGAGCACCGCTATGAACTTAGTGGATTCGAGCAGTGCTTCACGCCCGATGCTGTCCAAACACTCAAGGCTGGTGGAACACCGACTGAGAGCTCTATTCGAATGCCCCAGCGGATTAGTCTTCGGATGTGGGGGCATGCGCATTACCCTCCTTTAGAAAACATGACTCCGGTTTCCAGTACGTGCAAAGACGGCATAGTGGTGATCAAGTGCGCACCGCAGGAAAAAGGCTTCTATGCGTACGTGGTGCTCGACTTTCCGAACTACAGGCTCAAGGCCGAGATTTTCTGGGAGGATGACGATGGGTCAGCCGAGTTTGTGGAAATGACTTTGGAAATTGATCGGTTTTTCTGGGATTGGAACAGCAACGGTTGCCTAGAAGTGTGGGCAGACGGCACGGAATGTCTTGGCCGATGCGACGCGTTTATGCCCGTCAACGTCATGCTGAATCCAAGCGGATACGAAGAGCGTGTCACTGCACTGAAGGCCGAGATCGCTAAACGTCCTCGACGTTTTCAACCGCAGGAGCCGCTTGCTTGAGCATGTCCTGTGCACGCCAGAGTTCGATTGGCCAGCGGGAGAAGAAAATCGGGGCCGGTTCTTGACTTTGTACTCCCGAAGGTCTGGACGGCTATAGCATCGCGAAGTTGAGGTTGGATCTTGAATCGCCCAGGCACAGGAGAGCCGATCTGGTCTCCAACCGGCCTTCTTTTCATTGCACTACACCGCGGTGTTGTCGCGCGGAATATCTGGATGATCAGTAAGAACGAAACGGTCAGAAAGCTGGAGTCGGCTCTCGAAAGTGGGGTCGGTTTGAGGTGGCCCGGATTTGACAGACACCTTTGAGCGGGGCCAGGATCCCCGAGGAGGTGTCCCATGGGTACACGCAAACAGTTCACGCCGGAATTTAAGCGCGAAGTCGTCCAGTTATTAGAGAGCG
>JBFWZD010000015.1:0-102484 GCA_050185705.1 Nitrospira sp.
ACTAACCGTACTGCCTCTTGTTTGAAATCTTCCGTGTACTGCCGTCGTGTCTTCGTGCGCATGCGATCCTCCAATTTCATCATTTTCCTCCTTCTGGAGGTGTCTGTGAAATCGGGGAAAGGTCACAGATGTAAGTTTAGAGATTTTGCACTCTCATATCTCTCTTGGCTTGCACCGCGTACAATAATCAGCTGAAAATCATGGTCAGAACAAGAACTTTAGGCCGACGAAATGCATTTCATTGTTACCTGAGTTTCCAAACGGCAGTCTTCGCGTCCAGCGAACCTCCGCCAGAGTGGGAGCCCCCGCAATTGGTATGGGCGTGGGAACATAGACTTTTAACACCAGCTCAATCGCTGGGGCTCGATCCATGAGAATCAACATCCCTCCGTTGCTAATATTCAGCGATAATGCCCTGCCATTTCTTGCAGTCACAGTCTCGCCATGCTCGGAAGATGTTATTTCATACAGGATCGGCCTCAGAAGTGCCGCCCGCTCAGTGTGATCTCCACCATCATCCCCTATCGGCCATTCCCAATCCGTTGGCACCACGTCGATCCCTCCTAGACAAGATAGCGTTCTTTTTTCGCCCTATCGTAGTTTATTACCGTAGTTCTAACCCACTTTGCAGGCTGTCGACTTGGGCAACAAATACAAGTAGCGTGATGACCTCACGGATAGTATGTTCGGCTTCCGCTAGCAACAATACCGACGATGTAGGCTAACTCCACGAAGGTATTATGTTGACTCCCTCGAAAGGGTTAGGTACTATTGCTGTATCATCAGAGGTAATGCTCTATCTGTCTGGTTATAATGGCCGAATTTGAAAGATCAGTCTAATCGTCAAGTGAAGATAAATTAACTTCTTTACAACATGACCGACGCATCCAAAGCTATCGATCAAACCGACGCACTTGCCGATCAAAGAGCTGGGTCTGGCATCGTCGTACTATCGGCCTCGATGCAGCTCCTCCATATGAATCGGCAAGCAGCGGAACTTGCCAAAAAAATCAACGCTGCAGAACATGGAGGCAATACCTCGGTCTCAGCACGTGGAGTTTTACCAACAGCCTTAACCGAGCTTTGCGCTGAAATTATAAAAGCGCTTCATATACGGACAGAGGCCAAAGATTGGGAGCAATTTGAACTCAAACGTGTGACTGGTGACCCCAATCAGCCGATTCTCTTGAGAGGGTTCGGCTTGCCTGATCGAGGAGGAGTTCAGTACGCCAGGCTTGTGGTTACGATGGAGGAATTAGGGCGAAAACAAAACCTGAACACGGAGCATGCCAGGGAACGATTTCAATTAACAAACCGTGAGCAGTCAGTCGTTGAACATCTGGCAAAGGGTTGGACGAATAAAGAAATTGCAAATGCCCTCCAGATTACAGAACAGACGGTGAAAGAACACATTAAACACATCATGCGAAAAACAAACGCTACCACTCGAACAGGCATTCTGGTCCAAATTTTCAACTCTTAGCCACCTCCTACTCAGCTAATCATTCCCCCACTTATCGTTCATTAAGAATGTATCGCGACTGTGTTAATCACGCGACAGTGAGTCGTGATTAACACAGTCCTTTGCTATTACACAGATCGATACTCCCTATTTTTTCAAATTTATTCATAGATATACACATGGCGTACTATTTGCATTGTGTTTTTCTTGTCTGCAGATACCGTAGGGAGAACGAGATGAAATGTTATCCTAACGTCAATAAGCAACGCGCCCTTAAGCTATTAGGTCTTGGAGTATTAGTTTTGATCACAGGATGTGCAAATAGCCCTTCTCCTCAGGTGTCACAACCAGGAGAAAGTGGCCTGATGTCGCTCTGGAATACCTACGCTGATTGCAAGTCGACCTCGAATTTGGACCAGGCGGCCTTGGACTTGGAGCAGCTTCGGTCGGCGGATCGACAGAAGCCAACAGATTCTGAAGGATTTGTCCTCCCACTGCCAACCCGCCTTGAGCGCTTGGTGTCCAATCCTTCTAGTCGGGTTGCAGTTGATATCGACGCCATGGTGTCTGCCTGCGCCCTCCACGCTGGAGAATTAGCACTGGGTCAAGGACATATCGACCTCGCACGCAACTTCTTTGTTTCGGTCATCACGCTCCATAAGGAAGAAAACTCTTACTACGTATTAAAAGCCAAAACTTTTCTAGGGAGACTCGAACAAGGGATAAATGTTTCGTTCAATACCCGCTAGACTGCTCTTTCGTCTCTCTCCATCGCTCTATTGAATTTGAGGCATTGGCCTGCTGATCGTCCGCAGGGTTAGGTTTCTACTCACCTAATCTCCGTGCCCCACCCGCATAGCGCCGTTGATAATGCAGGGCAACCGACCAATCCATCGGGCTTTGCTTATAGAATAGATTCCGATGGTCACCACCATGATATGCATCAATCTGGATGATCAATGCTATGTAGAGTTTTGAGGGGAAGAACTAAGGCTTGAATGTTTCATCAAGCCGCGTCTTGAACCGATCTTCGTAGGACCACGTTTTGGCAAGAATGCGTAACTCCTCGGGCTTGAGCTTTTCCTTATAGACAAGACGCTCATCGAGAAATACCAACAACCACCCACGATCGGGATAGGCAAAATAGACGCCTTCACCAGCATGGACACCGGCTTTCCATCCCTTTGGCGACTCTCCAATCGCAACGCGCGATTGCGGAATCACGCTAAAATCAGGCATCACGAAAAAGTGGGTGAATTCACTGTGATACAGAGGCGGCGTTCCCCATGCGCTTACAACCGCCTTGGTCGTGATTTGATCCAGCATAAGGTTATCAGCCAACACCAAGCGCTCTTGCTCCTCAAGCGTTGGCATCCCTTTGCATCCAACAATGGCTACGAGTGTGAAGAAAACCCAGGCCCCTAACACCTTTCTCATCCAGATGTTCATAATCGCCGCGCCTTGCACCCTCACATCAGCCGTTTTGATTTCGCTTCAACTGGTTTGACGGGTTGACAGACATCACATTGGCAAAGGCTTCTCAATAACGTATATGCATAAATGCCCGTATCATGGCCGTCGCTCCATTTAAATTGAAACGCATAACGACCCACCGGTTGAATGTCCTGCAGCATGATCAAGAGCGGCACCTCTTCGGCTTTAAGTCGACGTGCGCCTGTCCATTCATCGACGCAAGCAGCGCAGGGACAGTGCTGCCGCAAATAACGAACCGGGTAAACCCCCTGGTGGCCATCGTTCCACTGGATACCCAATACGCCCTTGTCTCGCCATTCCATATCACGAGGCTCTAGTGCGGCCACCGTCATCCTTCCCCTTTCTATACGCCTACCTGGCTCATCCCGGCAAAGCCACCGATAGAAAGTTCACCGGTGGCAACCGTCGACCAGCTACCACTGTCACGTATCCCTCAATAGCTTCTTCGACTTCGCGCCGAACCTGACCCGTCGCTCGCAACCTCGTGACGAGAGCGGGCGTAAGCCGAATGGCTTGCTGAAGAAACGAGAGGCCACCACGCGAAAGCGCCACACATCGTACGCGTTGGTGAGATGCGCAGGTTACACATACTAGCCCTCCGGCAAGCGGTGAAAATTGAGGTTCACCGAAGAAATATGTTTTCCCACAGGACGCACAATGATCGGTCTGAGGACGAAAGCCGGTTAGTCCCAACAACCGGATTTGAAAGAGCAGTGCCGTAAATGGAGGGTCCTCACTTTCCTGAAGCGACGCTAAGCCGTATTCCAAGGTATCAAACAAGGATGGATCAGGGTCTCCATCTGGAGTAATTGCGGCTACCACATTGACCATGCGTGCCGCCGAGTCCATTAAGTGCAGGTCTTCTCGTAACACCTGAGAGGGCCTGACGAGATCAACGTGGGAGATTCGGAAGAGAGAATCGCCATTCTTCTCAAAAAGATTCAAGCGACACAAACTGAACGGCTCGAGAGCAGCACCGAAACGACTTTTCTGGCGCCGAGCGCCCCGAGCCACTCCCCGTATCTTACCTAAGCTCTTTGAGTAACAGGTTACAATTCTATCAGCGTCTCCCCACTTGCGGCTCTTCAAGATGATCGCAGTCGTTTTTACAAGCGCCACAACCTTGTCCCTGTTCTCAACGAGAGAAGATACCTGACCGTACGTCGACCGTTCTCATCGGAGATGCTCCAGAAACAGCGTGGCCAAGGTCAGGTAGATCGTAATTCCGGTAATGTCGTTGGCTGTCGTAACAAAAGGTCCAGCCGCAACAGCAGGATCGACGCCCATTCGCTTTAAGGCGATCGGCATAATCGTCGCCATACTCGTCGAGACTAGAAAGGCGATGATCAGCGAGGCTCCGACAACCATCCCCAAAAATCCTTGCTGCAAGACCCAGGCGACTACTGTCAGTGTTACGCCGCAAGCCAGCCCCATGACCAACCCGACCTTCGCTTCGCGAAAGAAGACGGGCCACACATGGCTCAGTTCTACCGTCCCGGTGGCCAACCCTCGAATAATCAGCGTGGACGACTGTAAGCCCACATTTCCACCCATCGCTGCAATGACAGGAATAAAACTCACGATCGCCACGACTTCCTGAATCGTATAACGAAAATACCAGAGAATGGCGCCGGACAGAAGGCTTCCGACCAAATTAGTAAACAGCCATGGGAGCCGCACTTTTGCGGAGCCAAAGCTCGAAGATTTCGACCCCGTGTCTTCTTCAAGCGCCCCAGCCATCTTCAACATGTCTTCAGTCGCTTCTTCCCGGATGACGTCGACCACGTCGTCGACGGTGATAATGCCTACAAGCTTGCCGTCTCGCTCCACCACGGGAATCGCGAGCAGGTTATAGCTGGCCACTTGACGAGCGACCTCTTCCTGATCCATATCAATGGCAACACTCATCGCCTCGCGCGTCATAATATTCTTCAGTGGCGTCGTCGGAGGAACCGTGAGGAGCTGCCGAAGGGACAGAACACCGACCAGGCGATCATCCTTATCCGTCACATAGATATAGAACACCATTTCGGCATCGGTTGCTTGTTGCAACCGACGAATCGCTTCCTGGGCCGTCGCATCCTCAGGTAACGAAAAGAACTCCGTCGTCATGATTGCGCCGGCCGTATCTTTTGGATACTTGAGAATATCAGCGACTTCGGTGGAATCCTCGGCCTTCATCAAGGCGAGAATTTCTTTGCCGCGATCTTCAGGGAGGAACCCTAGGATATAGGCCACATCGTCAGGACCCAGGTCTTTTAACAGCCAGGCGATATCGGAGTGGAGGAGATCTGCGACAACTTGCTGGATACTTTCGCCGTCAAGTTCACTCAGAACTTGGCCACGCTTAGCTTCCCCTCGAACCAGCTCGAAGACTTCTCGTTTTTCCTTGGGCGATGAGAGGTGGGTGACGGCCTTCGCAATATCAGCGGGGTGCATGCGCCCCAGCATTCTCGAGAGATTGGTAATCGCCCCCCGTCGCAACAACTTCTGGACGGATTGGATCACAATGTCGGATTTTATCTGACCACGATCAGTCTGATCACGCAACACATCTCGCAACATGTCGCGCTCGGACAGACGAGCGCGTGGCTCCGGCAGTCGTGGCTCTATCGGTCGCTCCGTCGGCTGCATACGTTATTAATACCCAAGCTGCATCAATGTTTGCTCGTTTTCGCGCCAGGACTTTCTGACCTTCACCCAGAGCTCAAGAAACACTTTCATACCGAAGACTCGTTCCATATCCACTCGTGCCTGGGTGCCGATGGCTTTCAATCGCTCTCCCTGCTTCCCGATCAAGATCCCCTTCTGGGTTTCGCGTTCTACCAAAATCGAGGCTTGTATCTTCGCCAGCTTTCCCTGTTCGATGAAGGAATCGATCTCGACGGCAACGGCATGGGGCACCTCTTCCTCAGTCTCTTGGAGCACCTTCTCGCGAATCATTTCAGCCGCCAGCGTTCGCATGGTCTGATCGGTGACCACGTCGTCGCCGTAGGCACCTTCACCCGATGGGAGATAGGGCACGGTGACAGCCAACAACCGATCAACATTGTCATCTTTCATGGCGGAAACCGGCACAATCTCCGTCCAGGCGAAGAGCTTGCCATACCGGTCAAGAATCGGGAGCAGCTTGTGCCTATTCACAAGATCGATTTTTGTGATGACAAGGATCACCGGCCTGGACCGTCTTGCCAAGGTCTCCTTCATGTATTTGATAGCCGTCAGATCGCCTGGGCCCGGCATGCTTGTCGCCTCCATGAGCATATAGAGGAGATCGGCCTCTTCCAACGTCTCGACCGCAGTTCGCACCATCCGACGGTTTAACAAATGCTCCGGTTTATGCAGACCCGGCGTATCGAGAAACGCAATCTGCGCCCCTTCAAGATGCACGAGGCCCATGATTCTGGTCCTCGTGGTCTGTGGCTTACTCGACACAATCGCTATTTTCTCACCGAGTAGTTGGTTGAGTAGCGTCGACTTTCCTACATTCGACCGCCCGATGATGGCCACGGTTCCAAATTTCATGGTTTGGGGAACGCCTCCGGTTTCTTCTCTAAACCTGGGACCAACTGATACACGGTCTCTCCCTTTCGAACATAGCCCAACTGTTCCCGGGCCAGCTGCTCGATCTTGGTCGGATCATGCTGCAGCCGATGAATATCCTGCTGCAACTCGAGACTTTCTCTGCGCAAGGCCGTCAGTTCGTGCTCCAAACTCGTGGCCTGCTCGCGCATGGACATGTATCGCGTGAGACCCATTTCGCCTGAAAACAACGCCACTAATAGCCAGGCACACCCAGCCACCCCGCCGACTTGGACGACGGTAAGAATCCGACGTTCCCGTTCTAACCACCGGCGGCCACGGTTCCGCTTGACGACCATGCATCCACCCACCGAATCAGCGAAGAATTAGGCTCTGGCCGGCACAGCTGCCCGTCCACGATAGACGGCAGCAGCCCCCAGCTCTTCTTCTATTCGTAGCAACTGGTTATACTTCGCCACCCGATCCGTTCGAGATAGCGATCCCGTTTTGATCAACCCGCTGTTCGTCGCGACGGCAACATCCGCGATTGTCGTATCTTCCGTTTCACCTGACCGATGGGAAATGATCGCCGTATACCCAGACCGTTTGGCCAGCTCAATGGCATCCAGGGTTTCGGTCAACGTTCCAATCTGATTGAGCTTGATCAGAATTGAGTTTCCGATTCCTTCCTGGATGCCTTTGGAGAAGATCTCGACGTTCGTCACAAAGATGTCGTCGCCGACCAGTTGGACTCGCTTACCCAACTGCTCGGTGAGCATCTTCCATCCCTTCCAATCCAGTTCGCTCAGCCCGTCCTCGATGGAGAGGATCGGATAGCGATCCAGCAGCGAGCGATAGTACGCAATCATGTCTTCGGACGAACGATCTGAATTCTTTTCGGCTTCTAGGACATAGCGCCCCTTTGCATACAGCTCGCTTGCGGCACAATCTAAGGCGAGAGCGATGTCCCGTCCGGTCTTGTAGCCGGCCGCCTCGATCGCCTGGGAGATTAACGTCAGTGCCTCCTCATTAGATTGGAGATCCGGTGCAAACCCACCCTCATCCCCTACGGCCGTGTTCAGGCCCTTCTTCTTCAACAGTGCCTTCAACGAGTGAAAGACCTCGGTGGCCATTCGAAGCGCTTCGCTAAATCGACTTGCCCCCACCGGCATGATCATGAACTCTTGGAGATCCAACCGATTGTCGGCATGAGCTCCCCCGTTGATGATGTTCATCAGCGGCACCGGAAGGACTCGGGCATTGGTCCCACCCAAATATCGATAGAGCGGCTGCCCCGTTTCCTGTGCCGCAGCCTTTGCCACAGCCAGGGAGACGCCCAGGATCGCATTCGCTCCTAGCTTCCCCTTCGTCTTCGTACCATCCAAGGCAATCATGGCGTGATCGATACCGGCTTGATCAAACGCTTCTTGCCCAAGCAATTCCGGAGCAATGACCTTATTGATATTGGCCACTGCCTTCGAGACACCCTTTCCCATCCAACGCTTCTTGTCACCGTCGCGGAGTTCAATCGCTTCTTTTTCACCAGTTGACGCACCGGACGGCACTGCGGCTCGCCCGATCGCGCCGCTCTCGAGCGTCACCTCGGCTTCAATCGTCGGATTACCCCGTGAATCAATGATTTGTCTACCTCTAATGTCTCTGATTGCGCTCATACCGCTTGTCCCTCTCATATTTAGCCATTCAATTTCTTCCTCAATAACTCGTTGACTTTTCCTGGGTTGGCCTTTCCTCCGCTCGTCTTCATTACCTGCCCCACCAGGAAACCGAGAACCTGTTGTTTACCTTCTTTGAACTGCGCGACCTGCCTCGGACTCTTCGCCAACACCTCATCGATCACCTTTCCCAGCGCCCCTTCGTCTGAGACCTGCGTCAGACCCTTCTCCTGCACAATTTGCTCCGGAGATTTGCCGCTCTTATAGAGTTCCGGGAATAGCTCACGGGCGACTTTTAAGCTGATGGCACCCTTCTCCACCATTTGCAGGAGACTGACAAGTCGTTCAGGGCTGACAGGCGAAGCTGCAATATCCGTCGCTGAGTTGTTCAACTCTCTCGTCAACTCTCCCATCACCCAATTGCTCACGGTTTTGGGGTGGTTGAACTGCGTGACACAGGCTTCAAAATACTCCGCAAGTCCTTTCGAGGCCGTTATAACCCCTGCATCATACTCCGGCAATCCATACACCTCGATGAATCGACGCATACGGATAGCCGGCAGTTCCGGCAACGACGATCGCAATCCTTCAATCCAGTCCGGCTGTAGCTTCAGCGGTACAAGATCGGGGTCAGGGAAGTATCGATAGTCATGGGCTTCTTCCTTGGATCGCATGACTGCCGTTTCACCGCGATCAATATTCCATAACCTGGTTTCCTGATAGATCTTGCCACCATCACGTAATACTTTGGTCTGCCGTTTGATCTCATACTCGACCGCATCCTTCACATACTTGAAGGAATTGATGTTCTTCAGCTCGACCTTTGTGCCGAACTCCTTTTGCCCAACCGGACGGAGCGATAAGTTCGGCTCGCACCGAAAATTCCCCTCTTCCATATTGCCGTCGCAGACCTCAAGGTACATCAAAATATCTCGTAACCCCTTGAGGTACGACACCACTTCGTCGGCCGACTGCATGTCTGGTTCGGTCACGATCTCCAACAGCGGAGTGCCCGCGCGATTCAAATCCACTCGGCTTCCTCCAGCACCCGTCTCATGAACATTTTTGCCGGCATCTTCCTCGAGGTGGGCCCGGCGTATGCGAACTCGTTTAGTCCCTTCGACACCGACAATTTCAATCCACCCATGTTGGCAGATTGGAGACTCGTACTGCGAGATCTGGTATCCCTTCGGCAAATCCGGATAGAAGTAGTTTTTCCGGGCAAACTGGTTATGGGCTGTAATCGTACAGTTCAGCGCTAGCCCTGCTCGAACCGCCATTTCCACTGCCATCCGGTTGATCACGGGCAAGCTACCCGGCAAACCAAGACAAACCGGGCATGTTTGGCTATTGGCCGACAACCCGAACATCGTGCCGCACCCACAAAACATTTTGGACTTCGTCCGCAACTGTGCGTGCACTTCGACTCCGATGATCGTTTCGTAGGTCACCCTCGTTCCACTCCCTCGTCCTGAACACGCCCCCGCTCGCGTCTCATCGCTTCCCGTCCGGCATCAAAGGCCTCCCGAAGGACTGATCGCCTCGACTCAACAAAGTCTTTGCCCTGATCAACCACGTCTTCAAACGCCTCACCCGCCCGACCGGCGAGATCACGAAGATCGGTCTCCGCGCGGCGCGCGTATCGCCGTAGCTGGTCACGTGACTCATCCCCGGTTTGCGGTGCCAACATCAATGCTGCGACTGCGCCCATCGCCGCCCCACTTAAGAACGCCAACAACACTGCCGCTGATGTTCCTCGATCATCCGCCATTGTGTCTCCCTCCTTCGTGTTTCATGCGTTCCCGCACGACGTGAGTTGCCGCCTTGAACCCTGCCACCATGCTCGCAACATTACTGATGAGCGTGCCACCCGACCCACGAACCACATTATGGACCTGCTGGACTGATTCTCCGACTTCCCCCACCGCATGCAAGAGGACTGCGGCATGCCCGACGCCATCACGGGCTTGGTTCGTCACCTCATTCAAATTCTGACTCATTGATCGTAGTTCCGCGACGAGGCCCGGCACTTCGACCTTCATTTTCGAGAGCAATTCTTCAGACTCGGCCACGGTTTTCCGGACTTGCATCAAGACCGGCACCAAGCATCCGACCAACACCGCAAATGCCACAGCCACAAGCAGCACGGCGATTTCAACGATTGTCATGGGCCCCCTCCGTAAAACATGAACCGTAAAATGTTTGAGAAAACCGTCTACTCATTCTTACATTTCACGTTTCACCTTTCCCTTTTTAGGTACTTCACCGAATCACCGGTTTCTTCAGATGCCATTGTGTTGCCTGCTCATAGGCATACGCTGCCCGCAGCACAATCTCTTCCTCGAACGCCCGCCCGATCAGCTGAAGCCCAATCGGCAGTCCCGTGCTACTCAACCCGCAGGGGAGCGAAATCGCCGGGAGGCCTGCCAGGTTGACCGAAATCGTGAATACATCGGAGAGATACATCTGCAAGGGGTTTTCACTCTTTTCGCCAAGCTTGAACGCCGGTGTTGGTGTCGTTGGGGTCACAATCACATCGACGTCGTTGAAGGCGGTGTGAAAATCTTGGCAGACTAACGTGCGCACGGCTTGGGCCTTTCCATAGTACGCATCGTAATACCCGGCGCTGAGCACATAGGTCCCCAGCATGATTCGACGCTTTACCTCCGGTCCAAACCCTTCCTGTCTCGTCTTCGTGTAGAGCTCGAGCAGGTTTTTGGTTTCCTTCGCACGAAGTCCAAATTTTACTCCGTCGAAGCGGGCAAGATTCGAACTGGCTTCCGCTGTCGCAATCACGTAGTACACCGCCACCGCGGCATCGGTCCTCGGTAACTGAATCTCCTTCACCTCCGCACCAAGACGTTTCAGCTCCTCGATCGCAGACCGGACCGCCCGTTCAACCTCTGGATCAAGCCCTTCGGTGAAAAACTCAACCGGCACACCGACTCTCAGGCCTTTGAGATCCCGCTTCTGCAGCGCTTTCATATAGTCGGGCACAGGCCGATCATTCGATGTCGAATCCAGCGGATCGTGCCCCGCGATGGCCCCGAGCAAAAAGGCCGCATCAGATACATTCCTCGTGATCGGTCCGATTTGATCCAACGAGGAGGCAAACGCCACCAACCCATACCGAGAGACTCGTCCATAGGTTGGTTTCAATCCGACGACACCGCAGAAAGCCGCAGGCTGCCTGATAGATCCCCCCGTATCTGAACCAAGCGCGGCCACACATTCCTCGGCGGCTACTGCCGCTGCCGATCCTCCACTTGATCCGCCCGGCACGCACTGGAGATTCCATGGATTCCGGCTAGGGCCGAATGCAGAGTTTTCCGTCGAGGATCCCATCGCGAACTCATCTAAATTCGTCTTCCCTAACAGAATGTAGTCCTGCGCCCGCAATTTGCCGACGACCGTCGCATCATACGGCGGTACAAAGTTCTGCAGCATGCGAGAGCTGCAGGTCGTGGGCACCCCGTCCGTGCAAATATTGTCCTTGACGGCAAGGGGCATTCCGCTGAGCGGCATGGTCTTTCTCCAGCCCTTGAGCTTACGATCCAAGGCTTCAGCTTGTTCAGACGCTACTTGCGACACTTGAGTGACGAAGGCTTTCACCTTCGGCTCCATCTGGCCGATGCGAAGCGAATAGGCCCGCACGATCTCCGCCGCCGTGACTTCTCCTGCCGTAAATTTTTTCTGAAGTTCGAAGAGGGTTAGTTTATGAAGAGACATGGATGGCTCGCTATCGACAAGTCCGGTGAGCGTGGACCTGAACGTCCCCTCAGAGACCTCGCTCAGTCAGACCTGTCAGTTCGTTGACACAATTCGGTTTTTCTCATTCACCCGGACGATCTTCGGGGCATGCTTCTTAATCTCTTCTTCACCGTAATACTCATAGCAGAAGATAATAATCTGATCTCCCACCGCCGCTTTCCTCGCCGTCGGACCGTTCAGAATGATCTCTCCTTTGCCTCGCGAGCCATTGATCGCGTAGGTCATAAAGCGTTCGCCGTTATTTAAATTTGAGCAGACGATGGCTTCGTAGGGAAGGATCCCCGCCGCTTCCATGAGGTCTTGATCGATCGTTAAGCTTCCCTCGTACTCTAAATGAGCACCCGTTACAGTGGCGCGGTGAATTTTTGAACGTAGCATTTGTCGAAACATGTATATGTCTCGTTGTTCGTCAAACCTCGGGCGGCATTCGCACGCCACCAATCAACTGACAGCCGCTTGACGATCAACGCTCCTCTAAAATTTTCGGTACAACAAACCCATCCGCTTCGCTCTCCGGCGCGTTCGCCAGTGCTTTTTCAGAAGGCAGTGATGGGCGCATGACATCATCGCGAAAGATATTCACTTGTCCCATGACGGTCGTGGTCGGCTCGACCTCCGTCGTATCGTACTGATTCAACGTATCGACGTGCGTGAGAATCTGACTCAATTGTTTGGCAAACGTGTCCCTCTCCGCCGGCGTCACGGCCAAGCGTGCTAATTGCGCTACCTTCTCAACATCCTGTTGCGTAATCTCCACTCTCTCCCCCCCTCTATGAGGTGTGGAGGCGGGGTCTCTTACTGCGCGCATTCAACGAGGGCCTTCTGAGGCCGCGCGTTGAGCGAGCACAGAGACCCCGTCTTCGCACCTTATTCTACCGTCACACTCTTTGCGAGATTCCTCGGCTGATCCACGTCCGCCCCCCGAAGCACCGCAATATGATAGGCCAGCAGCTGAAGGGGAATCGTAAACAGCATCGGCGAAATCAATGAATGGGTATCGGGCACCGTAAAGATCGCATCCGCGATCTTACCGAGTTCTCGCTCGCCTTCGGCCACGAAGGCAATCACCGGGGCACGACGAGCTTTCACCTCCATCAAATTACTGACCGTCTTGTCGTACAGCCGATCACGGGGCACCAACACCACTACCGGCATGTCCTTGTCGATGAGCGCGATAGGACCGTGTTTCATTTCGCCTGCCGCATAGCCCTCGGCGTGGATATAAGAAATTTCTTTCAGTTTCAACGCACCTTCCAACGCAATGGGATAATTAATGCCACGCCCCAAGAACAGAAAGTTCCGTTTCTTATAATAGCGCTTGGCGATCGCCACGATCTCAGCCTCTCTCTGCAACACGCTCTCGACCAAGACGGGAAGACGCACCAACCGATCCAGCCAAGCCTTGCCGTCGGCCTCCTTCATCACATGACGAACTCGTGCAAAATGCAAGGCCAATAAATAGAGCGCGGTCAGTTGTGCGGTAAAGGCTTTGGTCGACGCCACGCCGATTTCAGGCCCACAGTGAGTGTACAGAGCCCCATCCGACTCACGTGCCAACGTGCTGCCCACGACGTTGACAATAGATACAACGCGCGCACCTTTTCGCTTGGCCTCTCGCGCTGCAGCAAGCGTGTCGGCTGTTTCACCGGACTGGGAAATGGTGATGAACAAATCGTTCTTTCCGACCAGCGGATCGCGGTACCGAAACTCGCTACCAATGTCCACCAGGACCGGGGCACGAACCATTTCTTCGAACAAATACTTGCCGACTTGTCCCGCGTGCCACGATGTTCCACAGGCCACGATCCAAATCCGCTCCATCGCGGCGAACTCGGCTGGGGTCAGACCAATGTCAGGCAGATCGGCTTCACCGGTCTCATAGGAATACCGTCCGCGCATCGTATCAAGGATCGTCTGGGGTTGTTCGTGAATTTCTTTCAGCATGAAGTGGGGATAGCCGCTCTTTTCCGCCGCCGATGCATCCCAGGTGATCGTGGATGTTTTGCGGGAAATTGCATGACCATCGGCGTCGGTGAGGTCGACCCCATGCTGAGTCACCACCGCGACATCCCCCTCCTCGAGATACGTTACTTCTCGCGTGTGGGTGAGCATCGCCATGACATCCGACGCAACATACGAGGCGTCCGGTGTTCGACCGACCACCAAGGGGCAACCCGATCGTGCCGCAATCAAGGTACCAGGCTCCCGTTCTGAAATGACGGCCAGTGCATAACTCCCTCGTACATCCTTTGTCGCTAATCGAACGGCCTCAGCCAAGGGACTCCCCTTCTGAAGATACTTATCGATCAGATGCGCCACGACCTCCGTATCCGTTTCCGACTCGAAGGTGTAGCCATCCTTCCCCAGTTGGTGCTTTAACTCCTGGTAGTTTTCAATAATGCCATTGTGAACCAGCACACAGCCTTTCGATCGATGGGGATGGGCATTCTGCTCCGAAGGCTTTCCATGCGTCGCCCACCGTGTGTGGCCGATACCGACCGTCCCCTTCAGCGCGTTGGCCTTCAGAGAATTCTGGAGGTTCACCAGCTTCCCCACACTCCGCCTGACGGCAATCTTCTCGCCCTGCAGAACGGCGACGCCCGATGAATCGTACCCGCGGTATTCCAACTTCGACAGGCCTCCGATGAGGATCGGCACTGCATCTTGATTACCGACGTATCCGATAATTCCACACATGGCTTACTCTCCGAGATCAGGGTGAACTGCAAGGCGAACGAATGGTCACTCAGCCGTCTGGTTCACCGTTTCACAGACTTCGCGCGCCCCTTTTTCACTGGGCGAAATGGCTTCTTAGCCGTTGCCTTCGACACCTCAGCGGTGGGTGCAGCCTTTCCTGCGGATGCTCCGACAGCCAACACAGCACGCCGCTTAGCCACCCATCCGACTCGATTCATCTGCGCGACACGGGCGATCGCCAACGAATCAGGAGGCACATCCTGGGTGACGGTCGTTCCTGCCGCCACGATCGCTCTCTCTCCCACGGTGACGGGTGCGATCAGCTGAGTGTCGCTACCAACAGAAGCATGATCCGCTATCACAGTCTGATGCTTTCTCACACCGTCATAATTCACCGTAATGGTCCCGGCCCCAATATTGACACCCTTCCCAATCCGCGCATCGCCGAGATAGGTGAGATGATTCGCCTTGGACCCTTCACCGAGCTCCGCTTTCTTCATCTCGACAAAATTCCCAACCTTCGCATTGCGCCGCATGATCGCGCCAGGCCTTAGGTGTGCGAATGGACCTAGGTGAGCCTTGTCCTCAACCTGTGCCTCACGTAGCACGCAATGGTCGAGAATCTCCACATCGCTTCCGATCACGCAATCGGAAATACGGACACCGGAACCTATGGTAGTCCCTTCCCCAATCACTGTGGTTCCTTCCAGAATCACGTTTGGATAGAGCACCGTGTCCTTCCCGATGGTGACTCCGGCATCCAGCCACACTGAGCCAGGATCTCGCATTGTAACACCGGCATCAAGCCAGCGTTCGCAGATTTGCTGCCGAATGACCTGTTCAGCAGTTGCAAGTTGCCGCCGCGTATTGACCCCCAACCCCTCATCCGGGTTCTGGAGCGTCATCGCAGCGACCCGCTGTCCCTGCGCAACGGCCATCCGCACGATATCAGTCAGGTAGAATTCACCCTGCGCATTATCCGGCTCCAGCTTTTCCAGGGCATCAAAGAGAAAATCCCCGGAGACGACATACGTCCCTACGTTAATTTCCTTGATACTTCGTTCCACTGACGTTGCATCTCGGTCTTCAACGATCTTGAGCACATCGGACGAGGCAACCGCACCACCAGCGCCGCCAGAGTCCCGGCGAATCACCCGACCATACCCACTGGGATCATCGAGCATCGCGGTCAGGATCGTGACCGTCGCACCCTGCGACTGATGCACCTCCAAGAGATTCCGAGCCGTCTGTTCTCTCAATAATGGAGTATCACCGTTCAGGATGAGATACTCAGTCGGCCTGGCTGTCTGCTCGGCGGCAAACACGGAACGGCTTTGCATAACGGCATGACCCGTCCCGAGTTGTTCAGCCTGTTCAACAATACTTACGGCCTCCGCTCTCGGCTTCCCTGCAAGACCTGCCTTAATGTCCTGTCGAACCCGGTCTGCCTGATGCCCGACCACCACGGCAATGCGCTGGCCCGCCAGCTGCAAGGCTACGTCCACGGCGTAGAGAACCATTGCCTGCCCAGCAACATGATGGAGCACCTTGGCATGGTTGGAGTTCATACGTTTACCCTGACCGGCCGCCATCACGATGACTCCGAGCCTCGAAATAGGCACGGACGGTATCTGGCTACGCGATGCTTGTGTCATATCTAGCTCCGAATGTGAGACCGTCTTCGCGAACGCGTTAGGACTCTGAATTTAGCCGATCGGAACACCGGCATCCGGCTGTTTAATCTGACTCCACTTCGCATCGGGATTGAGCGCTGATTTGATGGTGCCGGACGGCGTATAGAGCCCGCCGGACACGATGAGCTTCATGGCTTCCTCGATGCTGATATCAACGGCCGTCACTTCCCGTTCCGGCACGAGCAGAAAATAGCCGGACGTCGGATTGGGAGAGGTGGGGACATAGACGTGAGTCAACGCCTCTTCACCCACTGCGGTGGTTTCACCCTTCGTCATCCCCGTCACAAATGCGAAGCAATAATGACCGTTCTTCGGAAATTGAATCAAAACAACACGGCGGTACGACCCTCGCTCCGAAAACGAAAGAATGTCCATCATGGACTTGAGGGTGGAATAAATCCCGCGGACGAGAGGTAGCTTGGCGAGCCAATCCTCCCAATGTCCGACGATCCGTCGACCGATAAAATTCGCGGCAAACACCCCGACAAAAAAGATCAGCAACACCAGGCAGACGATCCCTAATCCTGGGATGTAGTGGTCCGGTACTAACTCCGCCATGGCATCGCCCAAAATACCGTCAAGCGCGGTGAACAGCGTCTTGAGGATAAGAATCGTGCCCCAAATAGGGACGACGACAAGCAATCCTGTGAGAAAGTAGCGTCTTAGCGCAGTTTTGAGCATGAATCACTAACAGCCGCTAATGGAGAATATTCAATCGGTTATCTTACCGAGTTCTAGACAATCCTCGCAAGCTTTTTATTGTAAATTTCAACAAGTTAGGAGGTCACTTCCGTGGGTTTTTCAAAGGGCACTGGCTTTGCTGTTCCTTGCTATTCACCGTGGGCTGGCATAGGATCAGCCCCCGATTTTGCTAACGGATGAGGATGAGCAATGCCGCGTGCGTCCCGACAATCGCCGGGTCTATTCATTACCCTGGAGGGGGGAGAAGGAACTGGAAAAACGACACAAGCCCGCAGGCTCTGCTCGTGGCTCGCCGCCCAAGGTTTCACTGTGCTTCGAACACGCGAACCGGGCGGCACCCTTCTCGCCGAACAGGTGCGTACGCTCCTCCTGAATCACTCCAAGGAAACCATCGCTCCAGAGACCGAGGCCTTGCTCATCCTGGCGGCCAGACGCCAACATGTCGATCACGTCATCAAACCTGCGCTCGCGCAAGGAAAAACGGTGGTCTGCGATCGCTTTTCCGACTCGACGATGGCCTATCAAGGACATGCTCGTGGGCTAGATCTTCGGATCTTACGTACGATGAACGATTGGGCGACCGGCAAACTCATCCCGGATCTGACGTTGCTGTTCGACGTTCCCGTGTCCGTAGGCCTGCGGAGACGCCGCGGCCAGGGCTCCAGGCAAAATCGATTGGATCGAGAAGCCGAACGGTTCCACAAAAGCGTACGCGCAGGGTTTCAGGCGCTCGCGAAGAAAGAACCGCGGCGGTTCATGATGATCGACGCTTCCGCATCCATTGAATCGGTCGAACGTGAAGTAGAATCTCGCATGGTCAATTGGCTCACTACCAACTATCATCCGAAATCGCATCGCCGGTAGAACCCATGCCCTTCGCCGATATCATAGGCCACGAACACCCGATCTCCTTGCTCCAGGCGAGTGTGCACAATGACCGCCTGGCCCATGCGTATCTTTTCCACGGTGAGGCCAGGATTGGAAAGTGGATGACGGCTGTCCGGCTTGCGCAGGCATTGAACTGTGAACAACCAGGCCAGGCAGATCAGGTTGACAGCTGTGGCCGCTGCCGGTCTTGCCTACAAATAGCTGCTCGGACTCACCCGGACTGTTTCGTGATCGAACCAGACCCAGAATCAGCCACACCCCAAATCAAGATCGAACAGGTTCGAGAGATCGAACAGCAATTCGTCTATCGACCGCTCATCGGCGATCGAAAGATCTGCCTCATTGACGAGGCTGATCGTTTGACGATCGGTGCAGCCAACGCACTACTCAAGACGTTGGAAGAACCTCCCGGGCATGGACTCTTCATCCTCGTCACCAGCCGGCCTCACGCCCTGCCCATTACCATCCGTTCACGCTGCCAAGCGCTCCGCTTCACCACGCCTGCCCGTACCCAAGTCGAAGCGGCGGTGATACTCAGGCGCGAGCTTCCTCCAACCGAGGCCCGGTTCCTTGCGGTCCTCGCTGACGGCCGCATCGGGGAAGCGCTCGAGACCACTGTGAGCGAAATTCGGGCACGACAACAAGAAAGTCTCGCCTTAGTGAAGCCACAGTCCTTGATCTCCAGCACGGCCATCCTTTCGGCAGCTGAAAACATCGCGAAATCTGATCGTGGAGAAGAGACGCTTATCTGGCTCACGCGGTGGATCCGCGATCTGGTCATCCTCATCATAGGTGGAGATCAGGACCAGATCCTTCACCTCGACCAACTCGCCGACTTGCAGCAGCACGCCCAACGAGCGGACATCGACCAACTCTTGACCCTGTTGAGCGATATCGAGCGCACCAGACAACAGGCCACGCGACACCTGAATATGCAAATGGCGCTCGAAACAACCTTTCTTCGCTTGCGCGACGCGCTGGGGCTTGCCCCGAGCAGAGTCTCCGCCTAGAAATCAACGCACCCAACCTGATATCTTGCCTCCGCTATGCCGAAGGACAACACCTTCTACATCACCACCCCGATCTACTATGTGAACGACGTTCCGCATATCGGCCACGCCTATACCACCATCGCAGCCGACGTGCTGGCACGCTATTGGCGGTTACGCGGACGTGACGTGTTTTTTCTTACAGGCCTCGATGAGCATGGGCAGAAAGTCCAACAGGCCGCGACCAAAGCCGGCATCGACCCGCAAGTCCACTGTGACAAACTCGCCCCGCAGTTTCAAAACCTCTGGAAACGGCTGGACATCTCCAACGACGCGTTTATCCGAACCACCGACGTCCAACATAAGAAGGTCGTCCAGCGATACCTCCAACAGCTCTTCGACAGGCAACTGATTTATAAAGCCGACTATTCGGGCTGGTATTGCACCTTCGATGAGAGATTCTGGACGGAAAAGGACGTGGCTGACGGCCTCTGCCCGGACTGTAAACGTCCTGTCGAGCAGCTCAGCGAGCACAACTATTTCTTCAAGATGGGGCAATACCAAAGCCGTCTCATCGAACACATTCAGAAGCACGATCAGTTCATCCGACCCGAATCACGGCGCAATGAAGTCATGGGCTTTCTCCAGACCCAGAAGCTCGGCGACCTCTCGATCTCCAGACCCAAATCAAGACTCTCTTGGGGCATCGAACTGCCGTTCGATCACAACTATGTGACCTATGTGTGGTTCGACGCGCTCGTGAACTATATCTCTGCACTCGAGTACAAACTGGCGACTCCCTCGGTTGAAACCTATTGGCCTGCTTCGGTACATCTCGTCGGCAAAGACATTCTGACGACCCATGCCGTCTACTGGTCCACGATGCTGATGGCCTTGGATCTTCCTCTACCAGAAACCATTTTTGCCCATGGCTGGTGGACCGTCGACGGAGAAAAGATGTCGAAGAGCCGCGGCAACGTCGTCGATCCGAACAACATGGTCGATGAATTCGGCGCAGATGCATTTCGGTACTTCTTAATGCGAGAAGTACCATTCGGCCAAGACGGAGACTTCTCTCAAACGGCCATGGTCACCCGGATCAATAGCGACCTGGCCAATGGCTTGGGGAATCTCCTCAGTCGGACGCTGACGCTGATCGACCGAACTCAGGCTGGACACGTCCCGACTCCCGGCACTATCGGGCCACTTGAGCAAGAGGTGCGAGACGCTACGGTGGCGCTCTTGAATGAGACGATGCCACGCCATCTTGAACAATTGGAGTTCAACCGATCCCTTGAAGCCATGTGGCAGGTCGTTCAGCTGGCCAATCAATACGTCGATAAGACCGCCCCGTGGTCACTGGCCAAGCAGCAGCGGGATGCGGAGCAACTCCGAACAGTCCTCTATACTATGGCAGAGACGCTCCGGTGTCTTAGCCTGGCCACCTATCCCGTCATTCCGAATAGTGCACAGTTACTCTGCTCTCAGCTCGGACTCCACCCTGACTTTGCAAGTCCGCTACTCAAAGAGAAGGTTGAATGGGGCGGCTTGAAGCCGGGCACCACGATCCACAAAGGCCCGTCGCTTTTCCCACGCATTGAAAAACAACCAGGAGTCAAACTCGTGACCGAATCATCCGTTCCTTTACAGCCAACGCCTGCTACGCCAACACCCACAGCTCCCGTTGCACCGACGACTTCTCCACAAATCACGATTGACGAGTTCATGAAGATTCAGCTCAAGACGGCAAAGGTGCTTTCCGCTGAACGGGTGCCAAAATCGGAGAAGTTGATCAAATTGCAAGTCTCGCTCGGAACAGAACAACGACAGATCGTTGCCGGTATCGGTAAAAAGTACGAACCGGATGCGTTAGTGGGCAAGTCGATCGTGATTGTGGCAAATCTGAGGCCGGCCAAGCTAATGGGCATTGAATCGCAGGGGATGGTGCTGGCAGCAGGAGATGCTGACGTGCGTGGGCTGCTGACGGTTTTGGAAGAGGTCGATCCTGGCACAAAAGTGAAATGACACGGTTATCCCTGGTCTCGCTTATATTCACCCTCTCGCTCGTTCGGGCCCTCTGCCTCCCCAATCTAGCCACAAGCCAATCCCTGCCCGAGATGATGCCCCTCAACGGGCCTCAACCGACAACGGTGCTTGTCCGGGTCGTCGCGCATGGCGCGATGGTGCTGGGACGAGAAGTCGGCGGAGCGCGTGTAACGATCACCGACGTCGCAAGCGGCTCCATACTCGCCACCGGACTACAACAAGGCGAGGCCGGGGATCAGAATCAGATCATGCGCACGCCCCATATGATGGAAGAGCCCGTCTACAGTTCTCGCCGCGCTGCCGCCTTTACCACGACCCTGCCGCTCCGGAAACCGACGCTCGTGGAAATCTCTGCCGAGGGGCCGTTGGCCTATCCAGCCTCATTGCAACGCACCAGCCAAACGGTCTTGTTGATGCCTGGCCAAGACCTCACGAACGACGGTATCGTGCTTCAGCTCTATGGCTACCTGGTTCACATCGAACAACCACAGCCACGCGAACCGTTGACAGCGAAGGCTGACGTGAAACTGCGCGCCTCGGTCAGAACTCTATCCGGCGCACTCGTCCGTCCACATGGAGATTGGGACTCCCGAAAGATCCATATCTACGGAGAGGTCCTGATCGGTGATCGAATCGTCGAACGGCTCCAGATGTTCTACGATGAAGGGAGCCGGTCGTTTGAAGCACCATTTTTTGTGCCACCCTCACAGGACGTCCCGGATGTGTTCACCCTCCGAGTCATCGCTGCAGACCTGTCGACGGGCAATGCAGGAATGGATCAGGTCAATTATCCTGTGCTAAGCGAGCGCCTCCAGCCAAAACCAATCGACTAGCCGATCGAGGATGACGAGGGACGAACCTTCGGCAAGTCTTGCCGCTTTGTATCTCTCATGCGAAACTGTCCTATATGACGGTGCTCGCTTCATACTCCCATCTCCGGTCACGACTGCAACTTGCCCTGGCTTTGAATGCCGTCATCATCGCCGCAGAATTTATCGGAGGGTGGTTCCTCAACAGCATCGGACTCATGAGCGACGCCGGCCATAATCTCGTGGACCAAGGTGCGCTCTTTCTGGCTCTCTATGCTCATCTCCTTACCGCGCGGCCTGCTTCTGAAAAGCGAACTTTTGGCTACCATCGAGCTGGGATCGTCGCCGCGTTTCTGAACAGTTTCATCCTGTTGCTGACAGCTCTCGGCATCGCCATCGTCGGCATAACCCGCCTGTTTGAACCAGTTCCTGTTGACGGGGGCTGGGTGATGGCGGTCGCCGGCGTCAGCTTTGCCGCCAACCTGGGGATTGCGCTTCTGCTTCAACAGGGTGCACAAGACGACCTCAACATTCGCAGCGCCTTCTGGCACATGTTGGGGGATGCCTGGGTGTCGCTTGGCGTCATCATCAGCGGCGGAGCAATCCTCCTCACCGGCTGGAATGTCCTTGACCCACTGATCAGCCTGCTGATCGTCGGCGTCATTTTTCGAGGAGCCTGGCCGATCTTTCAAGAATCGATGGATGTCTTGTTGGAATCGACTCCTCCGGGTATCAGTGTCTCTCAGGTCGCAGCGACGATCGAAGCCATCCCCGGCGTCAAGAACGTGCACGACCTTCACATCTGGGCGGTAGAACCTCGCCTCGTCATGCTGACCAGCCACGTCATGATCGAGCGTCACTGTACTCCGCCGGAACTTCTCCAGCTGATCCAGCACCGAGTCACCGCCGAGTTCGGAATCAAACACATGACGATTCAGCTCGAAACCGAGTGCTGTGACCCCGATGACATCCACTGCGACCTACGGAAACTGACAGAACAGCACGACGACACCCATTCCTTCGCGCACCACCATTAGCTTCTTCGACGTATTCGGACAGTCAATCCTGATTCTTGTAGGAGAAAAATGGGAGACCCGGTCATGACAGAAAGACCCGCTAAGAAACGGGGTTCAACTTCAAGCGCTTATTGATGGACAGCGTCTGAGGAGGGGCTCCAAAATCGGAACGGACCGGAGTCCAAGTGCACGAATCTTGAACGTTTATAGAAACCAACTCCACCATATCGCAATTCAAGCGCGGCTTGGCGAAGCATTTTCGGGTGTACACCGGGAATCATGAGGTCGATCGCTTGCCCCTGCATATGGAGGCTATTTCTCGCAGCATGCCCACCTTTTCGCACCAAGAGGGCATTGTATTCAGGAGACCGGAACCCCGAGATGAAGTGAACATCCCTTTTGGTCCCGAGCTTTTTCTGTACCAAATTTATGTGCTCCAGCACCCGCACATCGATCGCACCGATCTCGCCCGAGTAATGGCAGCGCATCAGATAATTCACATCGTCAAGCGCTTCAAGATCATACTCACCCGCCTCGTCGCGATAGGTCACATCCAACGACTCATCCGTCCGCTCATTGACCAGCGTCAACCGACCTTCAGGAAGCCCACGAGCCTGCACCGGTTGTGGTCCGGCCAACTGCCCGCTTAAGAGAAGCGTCCCTACCAACGATGTCTGAAGAAATGCTCGGCGAGTCCAGATCCATTTGGACTGATCGGCTCTATTCACAGAACTCCCTCCCTGAATGAGCGGGAAAATTTCCCCACGGTGGGTGCTGCAAGGTTCTCGCTTGTAACAAAAAAATAGGAATGAGGTCAACCAAAAATTCCTCTCATTGTTGTGGTGTTGCACGGGGCTCACAGGATTATCTGGATAACGAAGCTGCACAAAACCGTCAACGGTGAGAGAAAAAAGATTGAGACGAAATGCAAGTGATGGAGCTGAACGGCCCCATCCAGCGTTTATCGTTTGTACGTACGACTAGATATCCTTTATTGCTAGACAGCGTCCTGCCCGATCGGTATGATCGACAAACATTCTAGAAATATACTGATGCGTAACTATGGCAACCATTCTCGTCATTGATGATGAACCATCCATTCGAGGACTTCTGAAAGAGGTTCTTGAAAAAGCGGGGCACCGTGTGCTCCAAGCTGAAGATGGGCGAAAGGGATTAACGCTCTACCAGCAAGAGTCGGTCGATCTTGTGATCATGGATTTACTGATGCCTGAAACAGACGGCCTGGAAGCCACGCTGCAGCTCACCCGCGAGTATCTCGATGCCAAAGTGATTGCGATCACAGGGGCCCAGGGCGACCAAAACTTCTTAGATATCGCCAAACTCTTCGGCGCCCGACGCGCGTTTGAAAAGCCCTTCGACATCAACAAGCTTGTTCAAGCAGTGGAAGAAGAACTCGCCGCGTAGACAAGTGTAAGACGCTCATCTCTCCGTTTCAGCCAATCCATCGACGATGGGTTGTCCCAGATTGCAGGACAAGATCTTTCTGTCATGACTCTTGGTGACTGACCTGACGCCAGCACGGATCAAGGGACGTGATCCGGGATATATTGGCGTGATCATGCTCTCTGTGGGATGATCGCGCATGGTGAGGAAGACACCACACAAGATTCAGCTCTTCACAGAGATGAAACCAGAAAAGAACGCACTGCTCTGGATTGCGATTCTCGTCCTCGCCCTTGCACCCATGTTCCCACTGAGCAATTTTGTAGGACACCCGCACTGGGAGCGGGTCCATTGGATCCCGTTTCAGGGTTTCGCGTGGTCCAAAAACATGCTCAAGGACATTATCGCCAACACGCTGTGGTTCGTGATGTTCGGGTACCTGCTCCACTACCAACTGAATTGGAGGTCACGTCTTCGTTGGACGGTGGCGACGATTATCGCGACCGCAGGCGGCATCTCGCTTTCGAACGAACTCTTCCAAGTCTTCTGCCACAGTCGCTATCCTTCAATGACGGATGTGGTATGCAATGTTGTTGGTGCCGGTCTTGGTAGCTACGGTGCTTTGAAATGGCCCTATGAGAAGTGCTACGGGGCGGTGAGCAGCTATTTCGGAAGCCGTTCAGGATTGTCCTAATCCTCAATCAATTCCAAAACTCCGGATAGACAGGAGAACTATGGGACAGAGGAGAGCCTCTCTCCTGTTTCACAGTCTTGTGTTCAGTGATTTTCGAGCCAGCCCCCGCATCATAGCCGGATCGGCATACCCCACTTCACTCAGGGCATCCATGAGGTGTAGGCCCTTCGATTCTACTAATTCCTTCGCTTTTGCATAGTTCTTCGTACTGAATCGTGCAACGGCCGGCTGGCCGTTCACAATTTGACAGGCCAACACCTCTCCATTCACCTCAAGCGTGCCGCCTTGCTCGATCAACGCTTTAGCATGGGCGACTGTGATACCGTGAAGCTCCGCGAATTCCTGCACCCCACCGGTTTCGACAAGACGGCCATCCGGCATGATACAGAGCCGCTTGAAATGTGGCGACCAATCCTTGCGGAAATCGATGTACTTGATGTCGCCGCCCTTGGCCACGGCGCGATCCAATGTCCGATAGTCCAACCCGAGATTCTTCTGCTCAAGCTTGGCCTTCAGCTCGTCCGGCAAGGTCTTGCGAAAAATCTCCAAGGCGGCGTCGAGGAGAGGACGCGCTCCGGTACGAACCAATTGCTCTGCCTCTGCAAATTGCATGAGATCCAACGTCCATGTTTGTTTGGGCGCTTGACTGAAGGGGTCAATCCAGCAAGCAAACAATCCCCGAGTAAGCAGTCCTCCGACCTCGGGATACACATAGGTCCCCCCTTCGATCAGCAGCCGCATCATCGTCTCGATCGGTACTTCAAAGCTCTCCGAGAGAATCTTGGCGTGGGCTAAGAGATCCTCTGTCTCGGTCATCGCACAAACGGTGACATTTCCTGGTGCATCGAACTCAGAATAATCCTCGACGATGTTGTAGAGCACCGTCCGTTTAGGCTTGTCAGGCTTTCGCTTTATCTTAAACATCTCGACGTTTCCCCTAACCCCTCAGGCCTCACCCTTTACTCCTTACGCAGGAGATGTCCGTACGGCGGCAAGGTCTGCAATCGTCGATCTTCCACAGGCCTGCCGATCGTGAAGTGGTAGAGTGATTGCAGGGCCATATCTTTGATCTCCACGACGTCATGGACGGCATCGTCGAAGAAACAACCAATCCCGGTCGCCCGCGCGCCCGCTGCCTCTGCTTCCAAGTACAACACCTGTCCGAGTAGGCCCGCCTCCCAAAACATGCGTGGATACCACCAAGCCCCACGTGCTCGCAAGGTCCCCTCAAACTCCGCCACCATGCCGAACGAGAAGGCGCTATCGCCGGCGATGTCCTGATGGCAACTGACTTGCGCGGCCAATCTCTTCGCATCGCCTTCGAGGAGCCAATACAGAGGAAGTCCATCCGGACAACCAGGTGCGATCGTCCAATGAAGCTCGGGGTTCATAGCCTGCTGAACAAATGAGAGTTTTCTCTGATCTCGTACGAGAATATACAGTCCTGGCGTGAGCCCATCGACCCGATGGACAAAGATCAGCAGATGAGTCGCCGGATCATAAGGCCAGACGTCCCATGGGACTGGACGTTCCAACTGTGACCGTTCAGCATGGGGCATGACCTGCTGCATCATGCGAAAAAACGTGGAGGCTGCAATGGACGTCGCACCGTCAAAAGCAACCGCACTCCGACGCTGGCGAATGATTTGGCCGGCAGAAAATCCGTGAGGGGTGAGGGGTAAGGGGTGAGGAGTGACGTGAGGCAAGGGAAGCGGGACCCTACGTGCATCACAGGCAAGCTTCCATGACGCCTCGGCGACTTCGTCGATGACGTCCCAATGGACTCCATGTTCACGGCTCAAGCGATTGGCTTTCCCATACCACGTTCCCCCGACCACTTCTTTCACAATCGCCGTATCAAGAAACAACGGCATCTCTCCTGAGTCGTCTTTCACCGCTTCCCCTGGATTTAGGTCTTCACACCCACTCACCACTAACTCCTCACCCCTCACTGCTCCAGTAGGCCAGATCACAGCCAAACAGTCCGGATGTTCTGGCTCGGCCTCGCCGAAATCTTCCTTTCGATCAGTTCCGAGCAACATCGCGACCATGTTCTGATCCATACCATCCAAGAGAGTCATATTCCACCCAAGTGTTGCCGCAGCAATCCTTGAGCTACCAATCGCATGGCCGACATCGTGATTGCAGTAGCGGAATGCCCGTTCGCCGTACTTCCAGGCTTCCCGCCAGTGAACGGATGTGAGTCCGAAGAGGAAGGCCCCGCGCGGAAATGGAGCCAGCAACCGAGCGATGAGATCCCCAGCGAAGTCCGCTCGCAATTCCAATCCATGTTCCTTCGGTGCGTAATGGTACGGCCCTGGTATCAGATCGAGTCCGTCACTCGTTGGCAAGATGATATAGCCTTCCGTCGGATGCAGGTTCCCCGATGAGGGATTCATTCGCAGAGCCCATTCCGACTCTCCCGCCTTCTTCCAAGCCGACAACGCGAGGGAATACTCGAAAAATCGTGAAAGGGTCCTCACGTTCACGGGTTGAGAAGACACGGCTCCCCGTTCGTAGATCGCGGCATAGGCAGGCGATAACGGCTCTTCATCCGAATTGAGCAATGGAAGCGAAATGAGCGGGGCCCCTTCAAATCGCCGAAACGGATCAGGCTGATTTGCCCAATCGAGATACCCCAACGATCGAGCATAGCGATTGAAATGATGCTTGGTCTGGGTGTGGTAGCGAATGACTCGATCTATGAGGTTAACCGAAGCCGGCTCCTCCAGTGGTTGTATGAATGTGATTTCAGAACTCATGCAAGGCAGTGTAACCAGCTGCTAATTTAAAAGTAAATGTGCGCCAAACACGACAGCAAACTGTAGTCATAATACTTAGCCACATAACGTGCCGGATGCAGCAGACATTTCTCATGGGAACGGAGAGACTATCGGGAGATTATCTACAATATTTCACACTCGTAGGTTATTCTACATGCTCTTGTCCAGGTTTAGTGTCAATCACACAGCCTGTATTAACCCACAACTCCACTGAATGACAATGTCAGGTAAAAACCACTTATCCCCACAACTTCGAGCGATTGAGTCCGACATTGATAACGCTTACAAAACAAACCCTCTCGTAAAGCTGAATTTTTCTGAAGCAGGATGGAATCTACTTGCATTTGGTGAGGATCTTTTCTTCAAACAACAGGTTAGCGAGGATCACAATACGATCCACAAATCAGCTGTTCTGGCTGACACCTTCATCAACGCGCTTTGCTACCCCTTGCATTGGTGTTACTCCTCATGCTCTGGTTACGGCAGGATCACATCCTCCCATAACAACTATCAATCCACATGGGACCTTCTAGATCTTGGCATAAACTATGTGGATTTTTGCACTGTATTCACCTATGCGAGTCGGGGAATGATTGAGTTAGGAGTCGAGGCTCAAGAACTTATTGCGGTGCACGACCTCTTAGATCACTCGGAATACGAGGCCTATAATCGCTTAATCAGACCATCACTATCGTCTGAAGCTCCAGTATCAGCAGGCGTTGAACTCCTTGAGACAATTCGGGCATCGCTAAGAATCAGCAATGATCGCTTTTCCTATAAACTCACTCGCCCAATTGCAAACAGGGCTCAGCAAGCCATAGGGTCAGCGATCGATCAGCGGTTTGCTCTTCCGGACACCTGGAAGTTTTCGAGGTATTCGCTCGGGGATTTTCGACGCGTCTTTCGCGCGATCACAGGAATAGCCTTTGCGCATTGGTGCGCTAGATGCCTGGCTACCTCAGATGGCCATGAGGCTTTGGGATGCAAGGACAGCATTTTTCTTACGAACAGGGACGACTTGCTCACGAGAATAGAGAATTATTCCGGAGTCAAAGGAGCCATTGTATCGGATATTCTGGATGATCTCACTTACGGCAACTTTCTTGGTCGGATGTCAGATCCTGCACTGCAACCGCTTATACCGCTCAATCCGAAAATTTACGCGATCATGCCACATCTATGGATCAATAGTTCTGCCGAACGGAATCTGACAGTTCTCTTGAACAGATTGCCTGCAGAGAGAACCATATATTCCAGACTTGTGGCAGAAAAAGAGTCCCTCATGAAGGAGAAGTTCGAGAAATCCATAATAACTCAGCTGCATATCAGAACCACGAGCGGACCGGTACCAGGAGACGCGAGCCTACCAGACATTGACTTTGCGATAATAGACGATGAAGAAAAGGTCTGCATTATATTTGAGCTGAAATGGTTTATAGAGCCCGCTGTCGTGCGAGAAGTCATCGAGAAAACCCAAGAGCTCAAAAAAGGAGTTCAACAACTGATTGCCCTAAAGCGTGCCTTTGAATCAAAACACCAACCTTTGCTGACAAAACTCAAAATAGATGCCTCCTACCGTTTATTCCTTACCCTTGCCTCAGAAAACTGGATCGGTCACAGCGATGCACAACATCCCGAAGTTGCAATAATTAAAGCATCGCATTTCCTGAATACGCTTATGGCGTTTCAGGATTTACATAAGTCGGCAGAATGGCTCAATTCTCGTGCGTATCTCCCAATCAAAGATACACATTACACTATTGCGGAGGTTAGACGTTCCATTAGAAAATGGAGCTTAAACTGGTATGGCATCAAGCCGCTGATCACGGAACCATTTCTTCAAGTTTAACCTGGTGAGCGAATGCGCTTTGACCCAGCCCTTGCCGCACAAGAAGCCTTTTACCAGGCAGAAACCGAACTCGGCTCTGACTGGTATAGGGCCGTAGAGTTGGAAGACATCTTTTCGTCCAATGCCGGTGCGACTGCGCGGGAAGCCTATGAGGGTTTGCTCGCCTTGGCCCAGCGCTATCCCAACGCTCACTCCTTTCAGGCCTTCTGCATCTACATAACCTGGCAACAGGTGACAGAAGAGACGATCGCGCGACACTTTGAGAACGGAGTGAAATTGTGCGAAGCGTATCTCGCATCTCGTGAAGCGTGCGCAGAACAAGATGTGCAACAGATCGAAGAGTTGTATGGTTCGTTTCGGGCTGGCCTAGGCCTGGAAGAACAAGACGAGCTGCAGGTTGAATTTAAGCGAGACACGCCGAAGGGTGGCGACTAACTTGAGCCATATCTCGTGAAGTAGCACTCGTGCTTCCCTTCGAACAGGGTTTCCTCCTGCGCTTCACGCTTCCCAATCTCATGTCAGACAACGATAAACATCGGGCAAGGATTTTTCTCCACCGTGGCGATCTCGTTCAGGCTCGCGCGGCGTGGGAAGCAGCCGTGGCCGATGATCGGGCTGCGAGGAAACCCGAGCTCTTGTCCGCTTCGCTCGGAAACCTCGGGAACACCTGCGCGCTGATGAACGACTTTGCACAAGCCGAGGCATGTTATCGCGAAGTTCTCCGGATCCAGCGGACCGAGCGCGATCTCACAGCCGTTGCCCATACCCTCGTTAATCTCGGCAACCTCCACATCGCCTCGGAGCATCCTGAGAAAGCACGTCCCTATTATCTCGAGGCCATGGATTTCTTGCGCGAGTTACAGGACAACAGGGGTCTCGGAGTTCTGTATACGAACCTTGCCCTGCAGGAAGCTCGTGATGGTCAATGGGACCAAGCGGTTGCATCGTTCAAGCAAGCCCTCGATCACCATCGGACAGTCGGAAACGAAGAAGGGCTTGCCGTGACGTACAGCCAGCTGGGCAAATGCTATCTGGACCAAGGCGACCTCGTGAGGGCCGAGCGCTGCTTAAATAATGCTTCCGAACATTACATCAAACTCGGCAATGAACCGGCTGAAGCCGCTGTTCTCCGTCTTCTGACAACCCTGTACGAAACGCGGCAGAATTTCACTTCCGCTCTGCGATGTCTCGAACGTGTCGTTGCGCTCGACCGACGTTATGCGCTGCCGGAGCTACAGACCGACTCTGAGCATCTCGCCAAGCTGACATCGAACAACTAGCTCAAATCACCCATTCACAGGCATTTCTTCTCGTCGGCGTTTCCGGTCTCTCCCCTGAAGTCCTGGACAGAACTCATCCCTCTGCTAGGCTTGAAACGTCGCGTCCGAACCGCTCTTGATCAAGTTTCACCCGACATGAGCCGACAAGGTAGTGACGTGGAGAGCGCATGGATTGTTGTGCTCGCATCTTGGCCATCGTAGGACTCGCCGCCGTCGTGGCAACTCCCGGCGTTCGGGCTGACGATGGCGTGCCGACCATTACAGTCGGCACACAAGAAGTCGGACTCACGGCCGGCTATATGTCGTCGCACCGGCTCACAGAACTGCACACGACCAAGCAGCATGGACCGGCCGTCATGCCCTCGTGGATGATGACCATCACCGATCCTATCGGCGAGAGCTGGTACCGAGGACAGATCTCGCTCGGAGCAGAAATGGTGTACCTGGAATTCCGAGAACCGCTGGTCACCCATGGCATCGGATTCACCCCAAGGATCAAGTACACCTTCGTCGCGTTGGGGCGTCTTCGACCCTACCTGGAATTCACCGGCGGCCCATTCTGGACAGATCTCGGTGGGCGCATTCGTGAGCAGGCCAACGAATTCAACTTTGTCTTGTCAGGCGGCATAGGTCTGTCGTGGTTCCTCACGCCGCAATTCGCAGTCAACGCCGGATATCGCTTTCATCATATTTCCAACGCCGGGACCGCCTTTCCGAATTTAGGGTTGAACGCCAGCCTGCCGTTCGGCGGCTTTTCATTCTATTTCTGAGGAGACAGCGATCATGAGAATACAAGTTGTTCGCTGGTCGATCGTGAGTTTCATGGGAATCGGGTTGTGCATGAATACGGGTTGTACTCGCTCGATCGAGGTGAAATCTGTCGCAACGGAATCGCAGGCCGCCATCACCCACTCGCTCCCCAGCAACGAGCGCGTTCCCTTCGTCATGCATTCGTTTCAGCTGGCACGAAACGGGGCCCCGCAGAATCCCTCAAGCGACGTCGAACGACGGATCCTCAATCGGATGCAGGAGACGAGTCTCTTCTCAACTTTGGTTCCACTCGGAGGACAGTCAGATGCGCTTGGGGAGAAAATCATCTCGGCGCGTCTTACCATGGACGAAACGATCGAGCCACATTCTTGGCTCTCGGCGTTCAAAGGTATCATCATCGGTGGGTCCATGTTTCTCCTCTCACCCTTCATCGATTTTGAGTATGACTACTCGGCCACGGTCGGCCTCGAGCTTGAACGGTGGGATGGCCAGGTGAAACGCTATGAGGCCAATTCATCGGGTACGGTTCAGTATAAATTGTTCAGCGCCACACCAGTGATGATCGATGAGTTGAAGGGACACGTGACTGAAGCCTGCCTCACTGAGTTGACCGGCCAACTCGTCCGAGACACCGCACAGTACATGGCCAGCAGCGCCCCAGCCACACAGTCCGGCATCCGCACCGTGACCGTAAAATCGAGGAGACCGTCGACCACACAACCTACTCTGTCCGTTGTTCCCACGGCCACCCCGAGACCCTAGCGCCAGTACACGTTCCCCCTGCCGGCGCTCACATCTGGCCGATCCGGCTGCTCCAATGCTATAGTACCCACCACACATCGGAGCCATCTACCGTGGATATTGATACGTTTCGCCAAATGGTCGCTAAGAATCCCAACGGCTTCCTTGGTCGTTATGGACTCGGCAATAAGATCCTTCAAGAACAGGGGAGCGTGGAAGAGGCGGTCGAGCATCTGACTGTCGCCACGGAATTGGACCCGACCCATGCCGCCTCGCATCTGGCCCTCGGGCGTGCATTGGTTCAACTCGGACGAAACGCCGAGGCCAAGACGGTCCTCACCGCCGGAATCGACGCCGTCTTGTCAGGACGCTCTAACGGCGGCAAGGATCTGGTTCCGGACATGCAATCGCTGCTGCGTTCCCTTGGATGAAGACGACCATGTTACTGAATGAAAAGGAGTGACCTCATGAATCTCGACGCCGCCAGAAAGCGGATTGAATCCGCCGTCACACAATACGGACAACATGCCGCACCCGCCATCGACCTCGTCATGGCCGAAGTTCGTTCCGATATGGGAGCCGGCGCATTTAACGAACTGGTCGAGGAATTCGATCTTGAGTTGATGTACAACATCGCCCCGATGGAATCCGACCATTCGAACAGTTGACCCACATACAGCGATTGAAAGGCGCCAAGATCAAGTGCTCTTCCCAAGATTTTTCTGCAGTTCTTTCACGTTTCACGCTTCACGTTTTACTTCTTACTTCGCATGCCGCTGATCTGGGCCGCGATCTCCGGACATGGATTCGGTCACGCCGCCCAAGTTGTGCCGATCCTCAACGCCTTGGGCCGTCTTGTACCGGACCTGCGAGTTCTCCTGCGTACAACCGTCCCCGCAGCTTTCTTCAAGGATCGTCTGTCTATTCCTTGGGAAACGAGCTCTGTCCAGCAGGACATCGGCTGCATCCAGCAGGGCCCCATGACCATCGATGTGGACGCAACCTGGTATGAGCATCAACGATTTCACGATTCTTGGGATGATCGGCTTCAGACTGAGGTCGATGCCATGCGTGCTGCCGCTCCGAATCTTGTCTTGGCCGATACGCCTTATCTTGCTCTGGCAGCAGGAACAGCAGCCGGCATTTCCACCGTTGCGCTGGTCAGTTTCACGTGGGACCTCATCCTGTCCGAATATCAAGCCCCTCTATCGATCGATCGCCGGACAATCATCGAATCGATTCGTCAGGCCTATGCGCAAGCCGATCTTGCGCTACGAATCACGCCGGCTCCGTTGCTCACGCCCTTCAAGCAAATCATCGACATCGGCCCGGTTGCAGAACCGGCCCAGTCGGTTCGTGAACAACTCACTGGGTTTCTAAAGCTGGCGCCTGGAGAGCGCACCGTACTCATCGGATTCGGTGGTATTCCGTTGGGCCCACTCCCCTTCGACAGATTGGAATCGCTCACTGGTTATCGATTTCTCTTCGATGGCGTTGTCCCATCGTCAAGTCTGCGATTCGTTTCGACCAAGCCCCTGCCGTTTTCGTTTAAGACATTGCTGGCTTCGGTCGATGTGGTCATGACAAAGCCCGGGTACGGGACCCTGGTCGAAGCGGTCGCATCGCAGACCCCGATGGTCTATGTTCGTCGATATAACTTCGGGGACGAACAGTCGTTAGTCGACTATCTGCATCGGTACGGAAGAGGCGTCGAACTCTCGCATACTGATTTTCTCAATGGCCGCTGGCTGCCGGCGTTGGAACAAGTTATTGATCTCCCCTTCACAGTCACACCCCCTCCCCTAACCGGTTCAGATGAAGCCGCAGGCCTACTGGCCCCATACTTTCAGGGTTCAAGGAAGTAACCCATGCGCCTCCTCATCCTCTGTATCAGAGTTATCGATGGAATCAGCAACCGTATCATCGCATGCCTCTTTCGCATTCAGCAGTTCCTAACCGGTCTTCTCCCGGCCCTCGCATCGCCCGCAGAATTGACTCGATTGCTCCAGGCCCACTATGGGCATACGTATCAGAATGCTCCGTCTCAGTACCCGGAACACTCGCCCATCTGGGCACTCGAGCCATGGGAAGAAACCGTGCTCACTCAGCACATGAACGGGTCCGGAACTGTATTGGTTCTTGGGACCGGAGTTGGGCGCGAATCCATTCCGATTGCGCAACAGGGCTATCGTGTGGTGGGTCTCGAACTTCATTTCGACGCGTTGCAGTGGGCCTCTCAGCGGGCGACTGCGCGTGGGACACAGGTTGGGTTCGTCCAGGGGAGTTTCCTGGATTTTCCCATCAGGGCCGCCAGCATCGACTACATCCTCATGCCGAGCGTCATGTACAGTGCGATCCCCGGTCGACAGATGCGACAGACCTGGCTGCAATCGATCCGCACCTACCTCAAGCCGGAAGGGCGAGCCATCTTGAACTTCATGATTGTGCGCGAACCCCACACGACGACCCGACGGCTGACGCTCGCTATGGCAGCATGCGCGATGAAGCTGCCGGGTGGGAACAGGCATTACCAGCCTGGAGATACCTGTGACCAAGGCCACTTTCTGCATCTCTTTACCACTGAAGACGAGTTTCGGTCGGAGGTAGTCGAAGCCGGCGCATGCATTCACGCCCTCGATTGGTACAATGGGTTCGCCGTCCTGAGTTGGCCTACACCCGTCAAGACCGACCAGTGATCACGTACCGGACAACCGCCACGTAGGCGAAGAAAAACTCTGGAAGGCACACGATATATTTGGTATCCTCCCGACGATGTTACCCTCTACCGTCTTCGCACGAACGCCGGATTTTGTCCAACGCCGAGTCGCCGACGAATGTATCCTGGTTCCGATCCGTCGTAACCTCACCGAGGCCAAGAGCATCTATGTCTTGAACGAGACCGGCGCCGCGTTCTGGTCGTTCATCGATGGAACCCGCTCAGTTATGGTGATCGAAGATGAACTACGCCGGGAGTATGACGTGGGTCCAGAACAACTGCACGACGACGTAGAAACCTTATTGACGGATCTGCTTTCGATCCGGGCGATTCAGGAGGTACCCGTTCACGATGCTTCAACAGCGTAAGCTGGATCTTCTCCCGGACCGCTTCCCCCTCGCCTGCCAATGGGAGCTCACCTGCCGTTGCAATCTTCATTGCGTCATGTGTTACACCGACTGCTTCAACAAGCCGGAGCAGATCCGCCAGGAACTCTCAACGGCCGAGGTGCTTCGGATCATGGATGACCTTGCTGAGTCCGGATGCCTGGAACTCTGCCTGACCGGCGGTGAACCCCTCGCACGTGCGGACTTTTTCGACATCTACGAAGCGGCGATCCATCGAGGATTTCTGGTCACGCTGTTCACCAACGGAACGTTGGTCACGGAATCGATCGCCGATCGCCTGGCTGCGCTGCCCCCACACCGAATCGAGATCAGCCTGCACGGCATGACGGAAACGACGTTCGAGCAGGTGACCTTGGGACACGGATCGTATCACCGATGCCGTCAGGCCATCGCCTGGTTGATTGAACGACGCCTGCCGTTGACCCTCAAGTCGACGGCCATGACGCTGAATCGACACGAGATCCTCGACCTGAAGCACTACGTCGACGGCTTGGAGTCGGTGCGGTACAAACTCGGGGAGGAGATTCGGCCGGCGCTCGACGGATCAGGCGCTCCCTTCCAATTCGCGCTTAATGCGGACTCCCTCGATGAACTCCATCGACAAGATGCACAGCTTTGGCGCGAGGCCTGCGAGAAGCCGACCCCAGACCACCGCACCTGTCGCAGTGGCATGCAACGTTTTCACATCGACGCCTACGGCTTTCTCCAGTTGTGTTCTGGGAACCGCGCGCAAGGCTACGATCTACGGGCAGGATCGTTCCGCGAAGGATTCTACGAGTACCTGCCTACGTTCGGCTGTCGATGGAAGGCTGCGGCACCCGCTGATTTATTCCGGCCAAGTGTGACACATGCCTAACGGACGATCGCTTCCCACCATGGCGTACGGCGAGTTCAGCCAACGGGTGCACGCCCACGCGTCAGATGCTCACCAGATTACCAATGCGCAGCTCGAACTGACCTACCGATGTAATCTCCATTGCCGCCATTGCTATACCGACCCGTACAACACGAAACACTGGATCGCTCAAGAATTGTCCATTCCTGAGATCACTCGACTGATCGACGAGATGGCCGAAATGGGCGTGCTGTGGTTGAACCTCACCGGTGGCGAGGTCTTTCAGCACCCCCGCTTCTGGGACATCTACGACTATGCGTATCGCCGTGGCTTCCTGCTCCAACTCTATACCAACGGCACCCTTTTCACCGAGGGGATGGTGGCTCGACTCCAGGCCCAACCCCCGTTTACCATCGATATTTCCTGCCACTCGGTCGGGGAATCTTCCTTCGATTGGTTCACTCAGGTACCAGGCTCCTTTCGGGCGTTTCGGCGAGGCCTAGCGTTACTGCAGCATGCTGACCTCCCCTTTACGCTCAAGACGAAGGCGATGAATTGGAACCGCCACGAGTTGCAGGCCATCAAACAGTTCGTTGAATCCTTCGAACAGCCGTTCAACGTCACCACCGCTTTGTCGCCGCGTCTCAACGGCGATTGCTCCTCTCTTGAGTACCGATTGGCATCCACCGAGGTTGCACAGCTGGAACGAGAGATGGGGGAATCCTCTCAATCGGACGAGGCCTGCCGGATGACCACGGAGATGTTACAACTTCCCGCAAACCGGCTCTACCGCTGTGGGTGCGGCACGAATACCATCCACATCAATGCGCGAGGGGAACTCGGTACCTGCACCTTGCAGTATGAACGACGCTATTCACTGCGAGCCTATTCCTTACGTGAGGCGGTCGAACGACTTTTGAGGGATATCGCCTCTCTACAGTATGAAAGCAATAGTCCCTGCAGAACATGCGTGCTTCATTCGTTCTGCGACAAGAAGCCGACGGAAGCCCGTCGGGAATGCGGTCATCCCGAAGCACCAATCCTTTATGATTGCGACGTCGCGTTGGCGCGAGCAGAAATGGCGACAGGCCAACCGCTGATTCACCCGCTTCGCGCATCTCACCAAAATGTCGTCACAACCCCGACGCGGACAACTGTGGCATGAGCGGCAAGAAACCCTATACCGCACCGCAACTCTACGCGGTCGAGCTGGATCAAGAACAAGCCATTCTCAGCGCCTGCAGCCTTGCAACCACCAGCGCGAGAAACGGGGGAAACCGCCGGTGCAATAACATATTCATACCTTGCAAGAATTTTTCCCTTAATTTTGGAGACTCCGGTCCCCGCCCTTCCTAGCAAGAAAGGGATTCATAGTGACAAGCAAAAAACCGTATAGCGCTCCTCAATTGTTCGAAGTAGCGCTGGACCAAGAGCAGGCCATCCTGGCCACCTGTAGCCTAGCCAGCATGAACATATCCGCCGCAGCGACCGTAGGCTGCCGCCCTCCGACCGGATGTAGTATGTATCCAGGCGCGACCCCTGCTGGCTGCAAACGTTCGAGATTGCCGACCGTCTGGATGGGGCAAAGATGCCATGACTCCGGCCCTCGCGCCTCATGATCGGGTCGCGTATGAATCTGACCATTCAGATCGGCGGCTACACGGTGCAGATTGATGAACCGAAAAATTACTCGTGTCTCGTGTGGCCTCTTCGTCCTTTCGATCGCTTTCTTGCCTCTTCCACCTCAGACTCTGATCTTCACATCGAGGTGACGGTCGTCTCGCCCCTTCCTGACCTCGAACCTGCAAGCCTCCTCTTCGATTCAGCCCATGGGTGCTGGACACTATGTGAATCAGATGCCGGCCTGCTGTTTGAATCGCTCGATCCAAAAAATCTTCAACCACGGGTCAGGGCCTCTGTCTCAAAGGACTACCGGACGGTCCAGGCGTGGATCCTTCCGAGTCTAGAAGGCGGTCAAGTCGGCTGGAGCCCCATGCACCTGTTCAATCCGCTCATTGAAGTCTGCCTGCTCTCCCGTGTCGCGCGCGACGGCGGACTGCTGTTGCACGCTGCGGGGTTGGTCTTGAGCAAGGAGGGGTTCGTCTTTACCGGGCCTTCGGAAGCCGGAAAGTCGACCATCTCGGAACTCTTCGCCAGGCAGGGCGCCACGGTACTCAGCGACGAACGGGTGATCTTGCGGCAACAGGGCTCGACTTTTTTCCTGTATGGAACTCCATGGGTCGGATCGGGACAGTACGCCGAGAACGGGTCCGCACCGATGACCGCTCTCTATCGCATCAGCCACGGGGCAGAGCACCATGGCCTCACTCCTCTGACAGCATCGAGAGCCGTCACGCTCCTGCTGCAGCAAGCCTTTCTTCCCCATTGGGACCGTAACGGGATGGAGCGCACACTTGAATTCCTGGAGTCACTCACAGCACGGATTCCCTGTCACAGCCTGTCGTTCCTCAACCAACCAGATGTGGTCGAGTTCGTGCGGGAGCATTCATCCGTGCTTACCGTAGAATCCGCATGAAACGGATCGATGCCGACACGTTCTTAACTGAGTTATCCTGGAAGGCGAGGCATCAACGCCGACCGGACGGCGTGACGTTCGAACTCACCTATGGTTGTAATCTCCGTTGCCTCCATTGCTTCAACCCTACCCATCGGGCCTTACCACATGAACTCGATACTCATGAAGTGCGTGCGATCTTGGATCAACTGGCTGAACTCGGAGTGCTCACCGTCACCTTTACCGGAGGCGAGCTCGGCACTCGGATCGACCTCGACCAGATTTTTCGCCATGCCCAACGCCGTGGCCTCCTGATTCAGCTCCTGACCAACGCCACTCGCGTCACGCCTCAGTTCACGGCGCTGCTCCATGCCGTACATGTCGACCAGGTGTTTGTCTCGATCTATGGAGCAACGGCGTCAACCTATGAGCGAATGACCGCTGTGCCGGGCTCCTATGCTTTATTCTATCGCGGGCTCAGGATGTTGGCCGGAGCGGATCTCCCTGTCGTCGTTCGCATGCCGGTGACCACGGTGAATCACCATGAGGTCGCAGCCAGCCGACAACTGGTCGAAGATCTCGGACTGAAATTTCAATACTGCCTCGACATCACCCCGACCGTCACCGGCGACACCACACCGCTGCAGTATCGATTGACGCCGGAGGCGAAGATTCGTCTCGATCGAGAGATGCTCTCCGGCTGGGAATCACCGCCGATCGAAGAAAGTTGTACCACGATGGATGCATTCATCGAATGTGCCTGCGGCCAAAACCGATTCGCCATCACCCCCTATGGAGAAATGAATCTCTGTACGGCCTTTCCGATTCCTCGGTACGATCTGAAAACCGGCACGGTCAGAGAAGGCTGGGACGTTCTCAAACGAACGGTCGACGAGGCTGCTCCCAGCCAACAGTACGACTGTCTTACATGCGAAAGCCGATCGTATTGCCGCCAAGGGCGGAGCGATGCGTATCTGGAAACCGGAGATATGAGCGCCTGCCTCCCTCACTATAAACAGTGGGCTGAACTGGAGCACCGGACCCATGCACTCCTCGACCCTCGACGACCTGCTTGAAGCCTACACGCAGGTCGGTATCAAAAACCGTGCGATGCTCGACGAATTCGCGCTGATTGCCGAACAGTTTCATCAACACGCGATCCCCTTTATCGTCCTGAAGGGGGCGGATGTGATTTCACGCCTCTATGGTGTGCGGGGAGCTCGCCCCATCTCAGACGTCGATGTATTGGTCCATGAATCCGACCTCACCGCCATCGATCAGCTGCTTCGCCACCTTGGCTTCACCCAACAGATCGACGGCAATCCAGCCTATGCCTCCTCGAAATGGAGCCTCTCATTGGATTTCATCACAAGCGTCTGGTACCTCGATGCGCATGAACTGACTGCGCTCTGGGACCGAGCGCCATCAAGAGCATTCGGCACCACGACAATCTCCTGCCTGGATACGGCAGATCTGTTGATTTATCTGACGGCCTACAACGTCATCCATCGTGGACATCTGTCCGCATCGTTTGTACAAGACATAAAGCTCCTGATCACAAAAGAGCAGCCTGATTGGGACGTTGTCGTTGCGCGAACCATGCAGAGCAGACTTCAAGTCGCGCTCTTTCATGGACTGTCTCATGTTCGAATTATCCTACCCTCACTCTCGATTCCTGATCGCGTCCTGGCACAATGCGCACCAGCGACGGGGAGGGAGCGCAGACTGGCCTGGCTACTCCGGAAGTTGGTCACCGCGGAACCGCTTCCGGAGGTCGGCCATCTTTTGTTGTTCCTCACGCAACCCGGCCTCAACAAAGTGATGTGGCTGCGACAACGCCTCTACCCCTCTCCCGCATTTCTTGCCCATCGATACGGATCGCTGGGACGAATGAAACCATGGAAGACAAGACTGTCACGCCTGTATCACCTTACGCTAGCCGGAGTGTTCCTGAGTGGGCGGGTGCTCAAACGACTGACCGCTGCACCGGCAGGGCCTCTAACATGATCACGCGTCTGCTCAGTCCATCAGTCGAGTCGGTTCTTTTCTCGGCGGACAAGTTACCGGAAGCGGTACAAGGCACCGTCCTGCAAGAAGTCATGACCCCTCTCGTGAAGTCCGAGAGTATGCTTCCGACGATCCAGAAAGGTGATGAACTGGAGATCGAACAGGCAGAAGCGCTGCAGGCCGGCGATGTCGTCCTGTACCGTCATGATGAGCTGTTCGTCTGTCATCGCATTCACAGGATTGAGAGGCGGCGGATATTCGTGCGAGGGGACGCCAACGCCGGACCCTTCGAAGAAGTGGACGTTCAGTGCGTCCTGGGGCGAGTCCGGTTTCTGATCCGCGACGGAAGACGAATTTCCGTTTGCCCATATCAACAGTCCGAGGCCCCAATCCCACACGATTCCGTCATGACTCGCGATTGGACATGGACTGTGAGCGAGGGGAGATCCCTGGCCTTGCGGTTCATTAATTGGGCGGCAGAGCAGCCGATCATCCAGGGGTTGGTCCGCTCCATGCTTCGAAAGCTCATGGTCATCGAAATCATGGAACAAGTCTCTCTCCATTCCCTGGACGGGTATGCGAGACGCGAGCGCGTTGCTCTCCATCGACTCATGCATCTCCAGCCGTCTCTGTCACCATCCCATCGCGGGGATATCATGCTGGTCGTTCGCGCAGGCCCGATTCATCTCGGGACCTGCACTCTCGACCCTTGGTCGTTACACATGCGCCCACTCCTCCATGGTCCGACCACCGAACTACTCTTGGAAGCAATCGGTCCATCCCCATCGGCTCATTCCGGGCATCACTCAATCCAACGCGCGACACCCGTCGAAGAAAATCAATAATATTTTCTTTTTTTGAACTCCTGAGAACAGGCGGACTTTTTCACGATTTCTTCGGAGAGGGCATCGCAGGTGCTATAGTTTGCACCTGTCATTCGACGATCTGTGCCATCACCGCCACGACCATGCGATGAACGCCTCTCTGCTGAACGCCGCATCCGCGATCGATCCCACAATCGCCGCTCGGGCCGGTAAAGGCGATCACCTTGCCTTCAGTCGGCTCTACGATCAATCAAGCACGATACTCTTCAGCCTAGCCGTGCGGATCTTGGGAAACCGAGAGGACGCAGCAGAGGTTCTCCAGAGCGTGTACGTCGATGTGTGGAGGAAAACGATACGGTACGATGTCGGACGCGGAACCCCGATCGCTTGGCTGTTGACGCTGACTCGGAATCGAGCCCTCGATCGATTACGAACATCGTCCCCACAGGGTCGTCGCCAAAGTATCGAGCCCGATGACCCACAGAATGAAGGAGCGGACAGCCGGTTCGACCTGCCAGCCGATCAAGCCTTACGAAGCGTGATCGGTACAAGCTTGGCGGATCTTCCTCAGCCACAACGACAAGCCATCGAATTATCGTACTACGAAGGCCTTCTTCCGGTTGAGATTGCCACAAGGCTGAATCAGCCGCTTGACGCCGTTACCACTCGAATCAGAGTCGGGATGTCGAAACTGCGTGAGTCATTGCACGCCTACTGGGAACGGGATCAATCAGCATGACACATCAAGATATCGAGGATACCGTTCCATTTTACGCGATCGGCGCGCTGGAAAAGGTCGAGCGGCAAGCCCTGGAAGCTCATCTGCTGTCCGGATGCGCTGCTTGCCGGACTGCACTCAAGGAATATCAGTCGGTCGCCGTCGCGCTCCCGTTCGCACTGAACATCATCCCGCCTCCTCGTGGATTGAAGGCCAAGATCATGGGGGCTCGCAGCCAACCCCATCCGGAAGAGACTGATGCCAATCAATCCGACAAGCCAAGTCTAGAACCGGGCGAATGGATGAGGCACCTCATCCCACCAACCTCCCCCGCCACCACTTCGTTTGGGTGGGCATTGGGAATCGCTATGGTGGGTGTCGTAGGCTTCATGATGTTTTTGGGATGGCAGGCAGCTCCTCCGGTCGGTAAGGACACGAGTCAGCTCACGGAGCTACAGATTCAGATCGATACCGCTCATGCCAAGCTGGCGACCCTTCAAGAGCAACTCAAAGAACGTGATGAAGCGCTTGAACAAACCCGAGAAGAACTGCGCCTCCGACTGGAAGAGCTGGCCGAGGTAAAAGACCAATTGATTCACCGGGAGGCTGAACTGGATAACTTACAACCTCAGTCGCCGGTGCCACCCGAGCACCCACTCGACGTACCGTAAGACCAGTCGGTACTCCTATGCCCCGTATCCCTATCCTCGTACCGATACCCTATCGCCATCACGCCCTCCTGTCCCTCTCTTCACCTCCTGTGCTAGCATGCGCTGTGGCTATCAAGACCCCTGCGCCATCTCCCCTAACCCAACAAGCATCAGATGATGCCCACTACATGGAGTTGGCCCTCCAGCAGGCTAAGCTTGCCCCTCAGGTTGGAGAAGTCCCCATCGGCGCGGTACTCGTCCACCGCCATGAGATGATTGCATCAGGTCACAACTACCGAGAAATTTTACAGGACCCGACAGCCCATGCAGAAATGATCGTAATCCGGAAGGCTGCTGAACAGCTACGGACCTGGCGGCTCACTGAGACAACCCTCTATGTCACACTCGAGCCCTGTCCCATGTGCGCCGGAGCGATCATCCAAGCACGTATTCCGCGTCTCGTGTTCGGGGCCTGGGATCCGAAAGCCGGAGCCTGCGGATCGATCATCGACATTCCCGCAGAACGCCGATTCAACCATCGCGTCGAAGTCACCGGTGGGCTCCTTGAGCAGAAGAGCCGAACACTCTTACAGGAATTTTTCCAAGCGAAACGAGGCAATGCTTCGGGAGGGCGCCGTCCACCAGACCCTACCGTCTAGGGTCGTACAGGGAAACAATCATCACTGTGCCAACGGAACCCTATCCAGAGAATCCTCCCCTTGCTCCTCAGACTCCCGGTGAAACCCCTCACAGTCATCTCAGTTTTTGGAACAGCCTGACCCTTGGGTTCGCGATGGTCTCTCCGGTCGTGGTCAACCAACACCTTCATCTTGTCTCCTCCACTGAGTCCAGACTTGGCAACAAGTCTACTCGGCTCTTCGCCTGTGCCGGAGACAGGTGGGAGGAGTGTTGTGATTATTGAGGGTGCATGCTAGAGTTTAACCTGGTTTAACTTGGAGTGACACATGGCGAGAAAGACGTCAGTATTGGGGTTTTCGGTCAGTCCGGAGCTGGCCAAAGAGTATGAGCAGATTGCGCAGCAAGAAGGGACGACAAAGAGCGATCTCTTTCGTCGGATGGTGAACACCTACAAGGCAGAGCGCGAAGAACAGGAATTCCTCGCACTCCAGCGTAAGATGGCCCGCCGGACCCGTCAGATAGAGGTGCTGACAGAGGAGGATGTGGAACGCATCGTCTATGAGAACCGCTGATGAAAGTGGTCTTCGACACGAACGTGTTCGTGTCGGCGTTCATTGTGTCGGGCAGCCGAAGTGAGAGCGCCTTCCTGTTGGCCCAACGCCGCACAGTTGAACTCTACAGCTCAATACCAATCCTAACGGAAACCGCTCGGGTCCTCCGAACGAAATTTCACCAATCGGAGCAGGATATCGCGACTGCGCTCAAGTTGATTAGTCGTGCGTCCATCATCGCTCGCCCGGTGCGTACCATCACCGCACTCGATGATCGACCAGATAACCGCATTCTCGAATGTGCGGTCACGGCACCGGCGGATGTGATCGTCACCGGCGATCAGCATCTATTGAAGCTCAGAATAGTCGAAGGCATTGCGATCGTGCGAGTGGCTGATTTCTTACGGATGATCCCTTCCTGATAACGACGATTCAACAACGAACGATCAGCTGTGTTGCGCGGTCGAATGTTGGCGTTCGAGCACAATCGGCTGCCGCACATTGGCTCATACATCGACATAACGGAGACCCTCTCAAGATCGAGCCGTCATTGACTCGACATGGGGAGGAGCTAGAATTCTACAATATGCAGCGTTAGGCAATGCCCTAACTTTTGCACCCGTCGTGGCTTCCACGGCGACGGCATCGTCGGCCGTGAGGGGCCACGCCTACGCCGTCAACGTCGCGCGCGTGAGCGGAAAGTGGAGTCGCGTACAGACGGTGCCCTGGACATCCACCACACACACCGCGACCACGGTCTTATGAATATCCAGGCCAATACACCGTTACATGGGGAGCCGTCCTTTCGAGCGCGGGCCTTAGGAGACAGGCGCACCACGGGCAACTACCTCTCCGGACTCGCAGGCCAATCGGGTGGGCCGCAGGGGCGGTCACTTACAATCGCGGACTCGCAGCCAAAACGTATACACGACCGGCCCAAAGCGACGTGGGTCCCGCGCTCCGTTCGCCACCTCGCTTGCCCAGAACCCGATGCCCTGTCTGTACGCGCGTCCATGGTCCACGGCAAGTGGGCGACTCCACGCTCCCTTGTCATACCCGATACGACGCCGTTGGCAAACTACTCTCCATCACGCTCAATACCGGCGTCTGCACCTCGATGATCACGGCGCTCACACCGAATATCAGCAACGCTGGTAAAACGGCCAATGTTTCCCTCATCGAGAAGAATCTGACAGGCTCATCGCTCGCGACCGACAACCCTGGCATTCTCGTCTGTAATCTGGCGACCTCGCCGACAACGACAGAAGATCGCTTTATCACGCCACGGATTGGAGTGATTAAGATTCAGCACAATACGCCGGTGACGGTCTCGTTCTCGCGTCCAGTTGATCGCACGACAATTACCACCAGTACCTTTGCCTTTACTGATGGCGCCACCCCCAGATCCTGGACAGTTACTTTCTGGTTTGGCGGTACCGTCCTGACATTTCGCCGGACTGCGACGCTGGCTTGCAATTTGTTTTCATGTGCTCGCTGGAGTTCTCTTAGCTGTGATTTCTAATTGATTCATGGCTTTGCCAATACGACTTTTGGATTCATTGAGGAATGCTTGGCCGCTCCATGTATTCATGGTCTGTGCTTTGGTGGCAGGCTCGTTCGTGTATATCATGGAGTTCGGTACCGGGGTCCATTTGATACCTTGGCTAGTTATTGTGATCAGTGCCGCGCTCAGCTTTGCCGCACCTGGTTTGTGGGTGCTGTACCCTGCACTCACGATGATTCCATTTTATGTCATTAGCACACTTGGGCTCGATAACAGCTCACATAATCTTCTCGGAATCGAAATCATCCTCTATACGATTCTCGCATTGATTGGTCTAGTTGGGTCTCGTCTTGGACTGTCACTTCGACGACGTTTAGCGGCATCGTCAATTTCTAAAGCAGACCTTTCAAACGTCAGGGCTGCAAAGTGCGTAGGCGGAGCGATTCTAGTCATGGGAATTCTTTCGTAGCCAATTGCTGGCAGCCTTGGTTTCATTCCTCACAGTCAGATAAATGCGCTGAAGTGGAGCATTCAAAAGGGCGACAAGGCCACTGCTCTGTCAATTTTAAATACGGGGGACACGAGTCCGAACTCGCAATCTCATGGATGGACCATGCTAATGCATGCGGCTCGGAGCCGGAACCATGACATGGTGAAAATTCTACTTGAGCGTGGTGCCGACCCTGATGCGAAAGGGACCGGTGGAGCAAACGCGCTCACCATTGCCGCTGAAGATGGATCAAATGATATCGCCCGGCTTCTGTTGCAGTATCACGTCAATGTGAACACACGAAACGCAAATTGGACGACCGCTCTTATGTATGCCGCAGAAAACTGTCACCAAGATTTCGTCGATATCCTGATTCGAGTAGGGGCAGACTTATCACATCATGATAATGACGGTGAGTCTGCCGTCATGATCGTACCTAGGCGTGGCCATATTGATGTTCTAAGACTATTGCTGTCTGCCGGAGCGAACGATGAGCCGCCGAGGTCATTTCCAGACAGGCCTTCATCACAGTCTCTATGTCACTCTCACCAGGTTACTCCCAAGCCTTAGCGATTTACACGACTCAAGATCGACCACGGAGATGCACCAGCAGGGTTCACAAAACATCCCTGATTGCGTCGATGTCCGTTGGACATGTCCAACAAGGGTTAACCCCTGAGTTAACAAGCTCACGGTGCGTCGCTGACCAATGCCTAAACTCAAGTCAGGCTGTTGGACATGTCCAACAGCTCTCATTCAGACTGAACTTCGCCACGACCTAGACAGGATGTAGCGGCAGAATCTTGATCGTGGAAGATTCGAGAATGTTGGAGCGTGAGATCGCCTACTGTGTGGCCATGAAATAAGGCTGCCCCATTCCCAACTATGTTTGGAGAGGGGGAGAATGATGTTGAGCTACTGAAATATGATCTGCTCAATCTGACATTCCCGCGCCGGAACTTCTTCTTGCTTCCCATCCGCGAAATTGACGATCAGATGGTTTGACTGCTGCGGTGCATGCTGCAAATCCACAGTTCCAGATCGCTGCTGAAAGATGACGATCAAGGATGGCATTGGTGTAGATGGCTTTGGCTTTCTCTCTTCGTTTCTACCCTCACCTTTTTCCTCTATGACTTTCTCTTTTTGTAGACCTTTGAGTTCTGACGCCAACGCCGACACCGTGGCTCGTGTAATATCTTCTGCCTTACCACTCCACTGCTCGACTTCCTTTGGAAACTCCTTATGCAGATTTCGAAGATCGTAGAGGGTCTTTGCCGAGATACATTTTCCTGTCGCATAGATCTCCTCTATGCAAGGCGGCATATCGATCAACGCCAAATGGTTCGTCACCATCGATCGATTCACGCCAAGAATTTCTGCGATCTTGGCTTGTTTTTCCCCTTCGTCCATCTTCTTCTTGATAAATATCGCCAGCTCACGCGGCTTCAGATCTTCCCGCTGCAGATTCTCGATGACTTGCTGATAATCGGTATGCGACCGATCGATGAAAGCAGGAATCGTGGTCTTCCCGACGGCCTTCGAGGCTCGAAGCCGGCGTGCCCCAAAGTTTAAGATCCACCGCTTCTGCTCGGTGGGATGGGGGCGAATCGAGATCGGTGTTTTGACCCCGTGAATTCTGACGCTCTGCTCTAATTCGTCCATGCTCGCCGCATCGAATTCTTGGCGAGGCTGAGCTGGATCCTCTTCAATGTCCTTGACTGGAATTTGAAGCGGCCGCCCTAAGACCTCAGCCGTCACCGTCCGTTCTTTGGCAACCGGATCCTGGGCTGGTGCGGTCCGATCAAGCGCGGTGAGATCCAACGTCGCGATCAGTGGTTTTTTCATTCCATCACCCCCATCGTATGAGCGACCTTTTGAAAGATCGGTTTGAGATGCAACCAGGCCTCGCGTGAACTGGTTTTTTGTAGAGTCCAGATCGGCGCTCCCATGGCCTGAGCTTCAGCCATGGCCGTTCGCGACGGAATAGCGGCCATCCGCCCATCTTCGAGTCGAATGAACAACGAGGCAAAGGCCGTGCAGAGTTGATCGAAATTGGCTCGCTGAAACGGAGTCGGCTCCACCAGATTCGGCAGGAGCCCGATGAATCGAAGATCCTTGTTCAAGGTACTTTGGATCTTCAAGACCTGCGCCCGCAGCGCGGCGATGCCGTCGACGGCTTCTTGATTCAGTTGAATCGGCGACAGCACGAAGTCTCCCACTACGAGCGAGGCGAGCACCCGGATATCCGGATTGGGATTCGTATCGATGATGGCCACATCAAATCGGTCGTCCATCTCGTTCAGGAAGAGCCGGAGATTGTTCGCAAACTGGTTGTGGTCTTCTTCCCGCCGTTCCAGTTTGAGCAGGTCGGCATGCGAGGGAATGACCACAAAGGTGCCGCCTTCAATGGTGGTGACCGGTTCGGTCAACAGTTGATCGGCGGTGACGGCCGAGATGGTGGCCAGCTTTGAGGTGCCGATGTTTTTCGACGTGTTGCCCTGATGGTCCAAGTCAATGATCAAGACTCGTTTCTTGAGCATCTCGACGAGAAAGTACCCAAGTTGGCAGGCGATGGCGGTCTTCCCCACGCCGCCCTTTTGATTCGCCAACACTAGTGTCTTCATCAACACCTCTCCTTCTTCACAAGCCGGTGAGTCTTCTTCTCTGCTTCTGAAACACTGAAATGTGGATGCCGAACTTTGGTTGGAATGAATCGTCTCATCGAACGGGTCATCGATTTTTTTGCCTTCGACAGTTTCAAACGGAGCAGTATCCTAGGTGATGCAAATTGTCAATCGTCTTTCTCCAAAGGTCATGAGATTTTTCCAACTCGGTCCGTACCGAACCTGGTCGTACCATCCATCACTGGTTAGGAAGGCTCTCTTGATGGATGGCCGCCATTGACATCTGGTCCGACACCGTATAATCAGCTCCTTTCATTTCTACGGAATCGCGGAGACATCAGAGATGAACCCTTGGAGACTGAGATAACCGTGAGGTGGTACAGCGTATCTGTCCTCTTCTCGGCAATTCTATTTCTTATGAGCTGCTCGCTCATAGAGTCTCCTAAAGAAGGACTCCGATCAGACTCCGCTCCCCTTGCCGAACCGGTGGGTGTGGCAGTTGTGAGCCAAGGCGATTACAGGGAATCCTGCCGAGAAAACGGCGTTCCAATTCCACCGGATTGGACCTCCTCCTCGTCCGAGTGGAAGGGCCATGGCAACCTTCAGACAATCTTATTGACGCCGAACTCTCTCGATCAGACTCCGGTTGATGACAGCTCGTTCGCGAGTGTCTGGTCCTACGCATCGCCGGATGTGAGGGGGGCTTGCATTGCGTTGGGAAGAAGTAGTGGTGTTTTTCAAATCATCTGTCAAAGCGCCACAACGGGACATGCCTGTTTTTGGAGCAACGACCCGAGCTCCCCATCCACGAGGTGGAGCCCAGAGACGACCGAGATCCCCATTATCTCACTGCGAGATCCGGTTCAGGGCTTCGCTCCCGATACTGTGCCCTGCACAGAATGCCATCGTGGAAACAACGCGTTTCTCTATGCTCCTGACGATCCCACCTGGGCGGCAGTATTGCGACCCGAACAACCTCGTCCGACCTTTACAACCAGAGTCGAGCAGTCATCTCACCAGGGGAAACTCACGTTTGGATCTACAACGATCACTTACCCGCGCTTTATACCCATCGGAGGAACCTCCATGGCGCTCATGAATCCACTGCCACCTGGTCCGGCATGTTCCGGCTCCTGTCATGAGTTGCACGTTGCGATCTTACGAAAGAACCATACGGCAGAGGGTTATGTGAAGGCTCCACGGCCTATGGGCCCTCAGTGCGCAGCTCATTCACCAGATGATGATCCGACGAAGAATTGTTATCAACGATAAGATATTGTTATTTAAGGCATGTTTTACATTTACTTTGAATCACATCTAGAGTGATGCCTACTTCTCAATCCCGCCATCCTAAGAATTGGCGTCTGAACGCAATCATTGCGCGATCAGTCGGCATCGTGGCCATCGCGCTCGGCTTTGTGCTCGGCATGTATGGGCTTGACCATCCGGAGTCGCATTGGCTCCGAACCGCCCTGGGATTATTGGTGACCGGTATGGTGGCTCAGGGATACGCACTCTACTGTTCGATCAAATTGATGCGAGAGCGGAATTCCTGACGTCTGATTCACCTGACTTTATTTTTCCTGTCGGCTGAATATCGTCACGAGATTGCGTTAGCGGAGGAAATTGCCAATTGATGGCGGTGGGAATCAACGCCGTGCTTGAATCGTGATACGAGCCCTTGCGCATCGAATCGCCACACGTGGATCTCGTCGGTTTCAACGACCTGTGCTCCCGTCGCACGAACCGTAAACTCCACATCAAGCAGCACCACGACGACTTGTCCGCCATCGAGAAACGTGTGCGGCACAAAACGCTTGATGTCGATCACGGCCAAGCTTTGAAAAAATCCCACGACGTTGTCACGGCCCCTTCGTGGTTGCAACCACGGAACGGTGGTCGAGCCATTCGAATATTCCCATTCCACATCCTCGGACAGCTTAGACAGGATCGCCTCGATTCGGCCCTCTCCAAATGAGGTGTATATCCCCTTCACCGTATCAAGATTAGCCATCGTCTACGCTCCCGTTACATCTTTCACTTCGACATGATCAGGATAAACTTCCTTTGCAAGCAGGGAGGAAGTGTTTCACTCGGAATGAATTTTTGATTCAATAGGAATTCAGTTGGCAGAACTCTTCTCTGCTTTACCAATCAGCCTTGTTACACGGTCCGATTCGGCAGCCAGATAGTTCAGGACTCCCAAGCTGGGATGGGCACTGCTACGATCACAGTTCTCTTCCGCCTCTGCGGGTCGGTCTGACCAGGAATTGGAGCAGCTCTCCATCCGTCGTCTTGGTCATCACTGTATGTGATCCTGACGCAACTCGACGGCGATGCCTCCACCCCTTGTACAGGACGGCTCCGACTACCATCATTGATACCATCCCACCAGCTACCCACCAAGCGATCATGCGCCCTCCTAGATTTTCAGGCCCAATGCACTCTTGGCATCCAGAATGGTCGCCAGACGTGAGGTACCACACTGTCCCACGGCGAGTTCACAATCTTCGCTCCATACTTCGGGGAACCTTTCACCGCTCATCATGAAACCTTTCCCGACACCGTTCGCGCCCTGTTCGTACTAACGGAGAGGTCTTATTGTGCCGAATCATGATGCAGGAAGAGCACGGTGTCAAGACAGAACACGGTTCGGATGTGATCCGTTTTTGAGGAAACGCTTGGCATGGCGATAACACGAAATGCGGAAATTGCGAGGATGCGATCGCCTATGGCTCACTTGAGTATAGATAGCGTGTGATCGAGATTTATGCCACCAGGGAATCGTCGTACCGAATCCAGGTATCTTCCTAGTTCACGTACGCTCCTTCGTGGTTCATCATGAGTATGAAAGAAACAGAATGGACATGCGTTGATATTCCATCTTCGCCATCAAGGAGGACCTTATGGATAAGGTTTGGCTGTATATCGGAGGACTTATCATTGGCACGGCCGTTGTCGGCTATCTGGTTATCAATTACGTACACAACACAGTTCCCCCTTATACTTTTTAAGAAGATGACAGCGGACGATCTCGCTGACTGATTCAGGCAACCAGCCCAGAGGGTGTGTCTCGTATCACAACAGCCGTGAATCTAATTGGATTGATGAGGTATGATGGAAACCGGGAGGTCTCTGGTTACACAGGTGCAAGGGAATATGACCCCGTAACGTGCCTATGTCCTATCTTGCCTCGCATAAATTCTCGATACCGCCCGTACAGGAGCAGATCGCCCACGACTGGGAGAAGCGGGGTTACTCGTGCGATTTGTTCACCGATCCTCCCGGGAGAGAGTGGAACGATTTCGTCCATACGACGAACGAACTCGTGACCGTCATCGCCGGCAAGCTCCGACTGACCATCGGGGATGAACAGCTCATCGCGGAACCGGGCGACGAAGTATTCATCCCACGAGGAATCGTCCATTCGGTTAAGAATATTGCCGCCTCCACAACCTATTGGCTGTATGGTTATGACTGAGGAGGCCCATCAGACGACGGAGCGCAGGTACTGATTCCGAACAACATAAACAGCGGGCAAAACCCCACCGCTCCTGTAAGGAGGAGTATCGCGCCCACGGCAAGAGCCGCCCCTGCCATACCAGCCGAAAGACCGGCAAAGAGGCCGACCAAGATCGCCACTATCCCTATTCCGATCCGTAGAGGCCTTTCAATTCCGCCCACATTGCACTTCATGGTTACCCGTCCTTTTCAAAATGTTTCGACAGTAGAAAGGACTCGCCACCGCTCTACACGGTGGCGAGGTATAGATTGTGACGAGCTCATTGTGTGATCTTTGCGGCAAGCACATCGACCTGTTCGATCTTCGGCGGTTCGGCTAATAGATCTGCCGCCTTGGCCATCAAGGCCGCCGCAATTGGCCCAGCCAAATGCGCCTTTCGGCCAGACTCATCGGCAAACGCATCGAAGATACCGAATGTCGCCGGCCCCAACCGCAACGCAAACCAGACGACCGTTCCAGCCTCCTGATTGGCTAGTGCAAGTCCACTTTCAAGAAAGCTAGCGACCTCAGCTTCCTTGCCCGGTTTAGCCTGTAGCCGCACCAACAATCCGACTCGTACCATAACGTCTCTTCCTTTCTGAAGTGGTTAACCGTTGAGTGCGCATTCTAGCGTTACCTTCCATGGCAGGCTAGTGGCAAGAATGACAATTATGATACGGTTCTCGCCATGCGAATTTATATCCTGACCCTGCAGGACGTCTTCGACACCGGATTGGCGACTCTGCTCGACACCTTCGGTACGGCAAACGCACTGGCCGCATCTACTGGGGCATCGTCGACAGGCTTCGAGGTGACGATCGTCGGCATCCGACCTCGCGTGCACACAAGCCAAGGGCTGTCGGTACCGGTACAATCGACGAAACGGCTCGCACGTCCCGATGTGGCACTTGTCCCCGCCATCGGAGCGAAAATGCCGGAGACCTTAGGCGTGGCACTGAAACGGCGAGACGTCGCGGACGCGCAAGCTCTACTGCGTGATTGGTCCGCCGCCGGCACACTCGTTGGAGCGGCCTGCACTAGCACGTTTGTCCTTGCCGGCTCATCTCTCCTGGATGGACACCATGCCACCACGTCCTGGTGGCTCGCTCCATTCTTCCGAGAGCGGTACCCCCATGTCGTGCTCGACGAATCGCGGATGATCGTTCCTGCCTCACGTTTGGTTACGGCCGGCGCGGCGCTGGCACATCTCGACCTGGCCCTATGGATCGTACGTCGTCGCAGCCCCGCACTGGCCACGCTGACGGCTCGCTACCTCGTCGTGGACCCTAGGCCATCGCAAGCAGCGTTTGCCATTCCCGATCATCTTGCCCATGCAGATCCTTGTGTCGAGCGGTTCGAGCGGTGGGCCCGTCGCCGGTTAGCCGATGGGTTCTCCCTCGATGACGCGGCTCGCGCCATCAATACAAGCCCACGGACGCTGACCCGCCGCCTTCAGTCCGTGGTGGGGAAGTCCCCCTTAGCATTCTTTCAGGACCTGCGCGTCGAACGTGCGGTCCACCTCCTACAGACCAGCACCAGGACCATTGATGAGATCGCAGCACAAGTCGGCTACGCAAACGGTGTGACGCTGCGAACTCTCATCCGGCGAAAAATCGGGCGTGGTCTACGTGAGCTGAGGCGACACTCGTGATCAGGCCTCCAGTGAACCCAGCTTGCCCCAGGGATGCAACCTTCACAAAGTGGCTCTACGACGAAGACGACCTCTACTTCCTCCGATTCGGCTTCTCTGGCCACTTGCTCTCACGTCAACCTCGGTGTAGTCTTCGCTTGAGTCGACTCCGGACATGAAACACAAGACACGCCTTCCCACCGACGGTGGACCGGTTAAGTGGGCCAGTCCGTTCGCCACGCTGAAACAGGCGCCACTTCCATCGGCTTCACCTGCGAAATCTATTTCCGATCGGAACCTGCCGGCTTCTGCTCCCTCCAAGAAGAATCGTGGACGAGTGGATGTCATTCGCCAAACGGCGCACCGTGGCGGCAAGACGGTCACCGTGGTCACTGGATTTCGTGGAATCAGCCGATCTGAGAAAGAAGCGCTCGCCAAACTCATGCAGAAAGCCTGTGGAGCAGGCGGAACGGTCAAAGAAGGGCGAATCGAAATTCAAGGCGACCAACGTGAGACAGTCGCGCACATTCTCACGGACGCGGGGTTTCGCCCGGTCTTTGCCGGAGGATAGCAATGGGAGAGAATCCAACCAGCGTGTGAACCTCACCCTACCCTTCATGTTCCAGTGCAATCTCGGTACAATGCGGCTGACTTGATCAAGGAGACCCATGCGTTCTACACCCGTCCCTTTCTACATTCTGTGCGGCTCACTCGGCGCCGGCAAGACCACGCTGTTGATGCGGCTCCTCGAACATTGGAAAGCGGAAGGCCGACGGACCGGCGTCCTGATGAATGAAGCGGGTTCCGTCAGTATCGATGGGCCGCGTGCCGGCTCACTTGCCGAACAGGTGATGAATCTGGCCGGCGGCTGCGTCTGTTGCGATACCAAGGAAGATCTCTCCTGGGGGGTGGCGCAACTGGTGCGCGACTACGGATCGGATGTCCTGATTCTGGAATGTTCGGGGTTGGCTGATCCCGCTGAAGTGGTCGATGCGGTGACGGATGCCTACACGGCGCGCTTAGCGGTTCTGGAACGTGTCATCGCCCTCTTGCATCCGATCTCGACAGAAGAAAGTCACTCCAGCGCCTATGTGACGACACAAGCGATCCGGTGCGCCGATGAACTCATCTTGAATAAACGCGATCTCTATGTCCCTGGCCACTGGGAAGGATTCCGCTCGTCCGTCCTCGAACAAAACCCCTATGCGCGCTTGTGGGAAACGTCCCATGCCAGACTCGACGCCGCCGCGCTGTTGGCTCCTCATCCGGCAGCAAAGCACACGGCCCCAACGAACGTGCTGTTCGGGAAGTCACGCTCGGCTTCAACTCAACGAGCCGCCTACCATCCCATCGCCACCACCGTTCCCTTGCCCGGTCCGCTGAATCGCCGGCGTTTCTTAGCCTGGATCAAGACGATCCCGAAGCAGTTGGAGCGAGCGAAAGGTTACCTTCGATTTACCAAGGAGCCTGAGCTACAAGAATTTCAATATGCGCTGCCTGGTCACTCCACAATTACACCCCTCACCCTCTTGGATGAACCGGAGCCTGCGCTTGTCTTGATTGGACGTGGGTACGATGTGGATCGTCTTCGGGACGACCTCTTAGCGACTGTCGAACAACCGACCCAATCTAGCTAGCCGTTACGATCGAAGTTCGCACCTTCCATCGGCATCGTGGGTGACGGACGGTTGCTCCGAAACCTCGGCCATTGGAGCAGTGCCCATGCGGCTCCTCCTCCAATCAATCCCCCGAGCATCCATCCACCGAGGACATCGGTCACATAATGGGCACCGATAAACACGCGAGAAAATCCGACGAGGGCGACGATCGGCCAGGTGATCCAGCCGGACTTGGGATACAGGACCTGAAGAAAGGCCGCGAGCGCCGCCGTATTGGCGGCATGGTTCGATGGAAAGCTGAACAAGCCCCCGCAGCCGCTCGGCTCAATCTTCACTGCGTCGGTGAGCGCCCGGCAGGGCCGGACTCGTTCAAACAGCCACTTCAGCTGTCCACCGAGAAAATCGGTCAGGCCGACCGCAGCGCCTAGAACCGGACCTCCCAACAGCGCTTCTCGTCGATTACTCCAAAGCCAATAGACGATCGCGCAGGCTCCGGGTAGATAGAGCGTGTTGCGGTGTCCCAGTTGAAGGAAAAAATCGTCCACGGCCGCTGATCGGCCTGCTAGTCCGTTGATCGCCAAGAAGAGCGTTTCGTCCAGACTCATGCATGCGACGATAAAGCCTTATCCCGCAAGCGTCAAGCCTCAACCGATCTCTTACTCCCCTCCCCAAAAACACTCGCACGACGGATACCGCACGTTGGAGTATATCCGGGAATAGAGGAGCACCTACAATGCTATCCGGAATCTGCCTCCATGCCGATGATGATTTCCATTGCTCCTTCTGCTACCGATGGATCGAGCACGAGTGAAGGATCAAATCCGACGGAATCGAACGCCCTCGCCATCTGTAGAGCAGACACCGGGACCTTCTCGCGGTCTCGAATGCGGATTTCAACCCCATCGATGCCTCCGCTGAATACCCCCCGACTCATATGGATATCGATCCAGCCGGCTCCTTTGAGAATATCGGAAATTTCTTTCGCAAACTTTCCAGCTTCTTCATCCCCCAACACGGCGATGATTTTTACAGGCCTCTTCTGAATTGGTTTCAACGCTTGCCGGAGGCGAGTGCGCTGCTCATCCGAAATGGTCTTACTCGCTATTCGCTCTTTGACCTTCGTCAGTTCACGTTCCGCTTGAGCGGCACGCGCGTTCGCTGCCGCCATATCGGCCAGTGCCTTGGCTGTGCTCTTACGCACCAGTGCAGTCTCTTTCTTTGCTTCCTCTGACTGCACCTCCGCCACCTTCATCAAGTCTTCTGCTTGAGCGGCTCGTTCACGAAAACCTTCCGCTTCAACCGCCAGTCTACCGGCATGCTGGTTTGCGACCGCCAGATCCGCCAGTGCTGATGCATAGTCCGATTCCACGCGCATCCGGGCTTCATCTTTCGCATCACTCACCGTGAGCGACACCCACCAAGATACGCAGCCAAACAACGCACCAGTCGCTGTAAACGCAACAGCCGTCTGTCTGATCCGATCTGCAGATCGCTTTAGGTTGGAGCGCACGTCGGTGAGTGTTTGGGGGAGTGCCTCCCCTGTCGGACCCCTTTCACCCTCCAACGAATTAGCCTTAACGGCAAACCATAGCAACAGACACCCCAACAAAGCACCGGCCGCAGTCATCCCGACAGCAACTATTCCTGTCCAGAATGCCCATGATTCGGGTGTGAAGGGACCTATCTCACTCTGCATGGTTCTCGCCTTACCACTTACTCGATGGGACAGCCTTGCTCATGATAATCGTTGTGCAAGCAGATTACAAAGATGAGGCTTAGGCGCCGGAACAGTGCAGGAAAATATGTGTGACCGGGCATACCCAGTCTATAGGCCTTGGTGACAAGGCAAGAATGACGGGGCGTGTAGGATTGCCTCCCCCAGGCTCTGATGATCGCGGCGAGGGTTATTGCGTGCGGAAATGAATTCGGACTGTGAGCTCCCCGTCCACCGGATCGTCTCCATTCATTTGAGGATCAAAGGTCCACTTGCCGAGCGCGCGGACCCCAGCGGTAGTCAACTCGCGATGTTTGCATGGCTCGAGCACAACGACGGTCACCTGAGCTTGCTTGGACACCAAGAGACGAGCCTTCATCCAATCGTCGATTTCCTGGCCGTTCAGAGAGGGAGGGATGCCGGGCCAAGGTGTAGATCTGGCGACCGGCCCTAATTGCTGATCTTTGTTCAGCGGTAGTCCGTGAACATGCACTTCCGGGAGTTCGAGAACATCCTCCTCGTGGTCGCTTTCGTGCGTGGCTTCATCCCCAGCCGCTGCAATTGCAGCGGCTGGGGACAGGCATACACACAAAGCACCACAGCAGACTAATCGCCTACCGGCAAGCTTCAACATATTCACAAATCCGATCATAGGCACTTTCTTATATCAGAAGAACCATTGCCCGCGGAAGAAAAACGACCGCGGCATCCCGGCATGGGACACACCCAAACCGACACTGCCCTCCCCGAAGTTGTAGAAGTACTTTTGGTCCAGCGCATTCACGATATCGAACCCCAGCAATAACTTCTGGCCATGCCAAGGCAACGGGATGACATGCGCGATGGAAAAATTATAGATCGTCCACGTCGGACTATGGGAGGAGTTCGTCTTCGCTCCTTCTTCCGCCGTTCGAAGTCCAGATCCGAACAACACCTGCCCCGTGAGGGTCGTTCGCTCGAGCAATCGATAACTCAGCATTCCAGAAGCGGTCAAGGTCTGTTGATGGTCGCAATGGACTCCGCTCGGCGAATTGATATCGGCGATTTCTTCAAAATGCACCACATTATGCCCAGACTGCAAACCATAGCCCTTGCACTGTCCCCACGCGATGTTGGCGCGACCCGTCAGGTTCTCCATAAACCACACCTTGAGCGCGGCATCGGCGCCCCTGGACCATCCCCGATCATAGGCAATATGGTTCAGCAAGGGAGTCGACCCTAATTGGTGGGCGTCCCCCATATAATTGGCGAGCTTATAGTACCCCGTGAGCTGGAGAGTTGCCCAATCCGTCAGGGCATGGACGCTGCCGATTTGGAAGTAATGGGCTCGCTCAGCCCGCGGCAGATTATTGGTGGTGTCCTCAGGGTTCGCCTTGGTTCCCTCCAAATTCAAGCCGGCAAGGGCAAGCCTTTCGAGCTGCGGGGGAGTAAAGAGCCTGCCATAGTACGCATGAAAGGCGTGGGCCTGGTTGTACCGGTACGTGACACCGACTCGCGGGCTGATCTGCCCTTCGTTACGTTGATACTGCACGATATCGGCGCGGACTCCGAGGTTGAAGGTCCAATGCTCGTTCGGCGTCCACTGGTCCTGGATCCAGAACTCCTGCCGCCACCCGATAAGCCGGTTGTCGCCACCGGCGTTGATCACGCCGCCGGTGGGATTTCCTAACCCGTCATCAAGAAAGGTAAACAGTCTGGTCTTGTTGATGGCTTGGGTGCGATCAATCTGGAACCCCGCTTTAATTAGGTGCTCCTTACTATGCACGTAGGTGTAATCCATGCGCACACCACCGGCATAGCCCGTACGATCTTGGCTCCCGGCTGCGAAGGGTTCTTCGACCTCCGGCACATAGGCGAGCACATTCAACGGATCTGTTCGAAAGGTCGCCCTCGTGTGGCGGAAATACCCGGCCAAGCTGAAAAAGTTTCGAGTATTGATGTCGTGGCGCCACACCAGGTGGCCGTATTGGTTGTTTTCCTTCTGGTTTTCATCCACCATTTGCGACGGCACCGGCGTGAATCCTCCAGGCAACAAGCCGAGAATCGTCGGGTTCGCCTCCAGCCCAGGGAACGTCGGGATCTGATATTTCGCGATGGAGTTCAAGAACAACAGGGTAATGTTATTGTTATTGTCGTACTGATAATCGCCACGGAACATCGTCTGGTTCCGCTCGCTTTGTCCATGAAAAATGGAGTGCCCAGCGGTCGGCGGCTCGATGCCACGATTGGTGGCGAAATGACTGTTCAAGAAATAGTAGCGAAACTTCTGTCCGATCGTCCCCCCATACTCGAAGGACGGATTGATCGTGTTATTCGATCCTCCGTTCATTTGAAGCGACCCGAATCCCGGTTTTGTCCCGCTCTTCGTCGTAATGTCGATGAGGGCAGTCGATCGATTGCCCACATTCGCTTCCATCCCGCCCAGTACTATATCGGCCCGTTCCCAAGCTCTCGGCGTAATGACATCCGAAAAGGTTGACGAGACCGTGTCCGGAATCGGCACCCCGTCGATACGGAGCTGAAGACCGGCATGTTCCTGGCGGATGTGAAGCTGCTTGAGTGACCCGTACGCCACGCCTGGAATCGTCAGCAAGAGATCTTCCAGATTGACGTTATTACCACGCGGAAGGATATCGATTTCCTTTCGGCTGAGTGAATAGGTCTCGCTGGATGCCTTGGTGTTGACCGGCGGCAAGGGTGCCACCACCTCAAGGGCGACTTCTTTCGTCGCTGAGAGGGTGAGGGTCACCGGCTGCGTCGGCTCCTCGCCCAACGTCAACACGACATATTCGCTCCGGTAGGTTTCCTGCACCGCGCTGACGGAGTAGGTGCCGCCCTCCTTGACAGAAAGTGTGAATTCCCCGGCATCGTTCGATACACCGGAGGATACGACATCGCCCTCTTGACTCTTCACTTCGACGACCGCTTGCGGTACACGCCGAAGATCTTGATTTTGAACCACTCCCTGAATGGCCAAGGCTTGTTCGCTGTCCTCTGCATAAACGACCGGCAACATCCCCCATAGGGCCGACAACACCATCATCATGATCGTCAGATCCAACGCACGTCTGATAACCGGGTACATCATACTCCTCCTCATTCACAAGCCGGTGATGACTACACGAGAATGGATGAGAGAGGCGTGCGTAAACCACACCGCCTCATCAAACCCATCTGAGTGTTTGGCGTAATGCTCGGCTAGGCTTGGGGAGGGGCGCGGGAAGGACCAACGAGCAAAGGGGCTGCTGACAGCAGAAGGGTTTCAGACGGAAGCTCCTGCTGTCGGACTGATTCGCAAAGGGCTAACCGAGGAACATCATAGTCGACCGAGCCGGCCGTATGATGCTGGACCCACTGGCAGATATCGGTATCTGAATGTTCGTGCGCATCTGAGTCAGCCGCAGCCAACTCATGGTGGACATCCTGGGCCACCGCGAGGGGCGCGAGGGCCATGAGAAGGAGGATGAGGCCGACCGACAGACCAGCTTTTAATCGATCTAGGATATTCACGGCGCTCGAAGTACCACAATTAGAAGAAGCCTGTCAAACAAGGCGTCGACTCGGTAGACGCCTGGCCTGACTCTTTAATGAGTTAAAATTCTCGTCATAACTCATTCGACTGTATGGACTTTTCTGCTATGATTCGTTACATTACATCCCCTTTCCGAGCCTGAGCATATCCGGGGCATCTATAGAACCAACAGCCGTAATGCGAGCGTTTATGAACAGACCGATCGACAATCAGCATGTCATAGAAATTAAGGCGCTCCCCTCGCCACGCGCCATTAAGACCAAGCTTCCGATTACCGATCAAGCCGCCGCGCTCGTCGTTGAAACTCGAGAAGCGATCCGCCGAATTCTCCACGGGCAAGATCGTGACCGGCTGCTTATCATCGTGGGCCCTTGTTCCATCCATGATCCCGACGCTGCCTATGAATATGCCGCCAAGCTGAAGCCCCTGGCCGATGCTCTGCGCGACCGTTTTCTGATCGTGATGCGAACCTACTTTGAAAAACCACGCACCACCGTGGGCTGGAAAGGGCTGATCAACGACCCTCGCTTGGATGGCACCTGTGATATCGCCACCGGAGTTGAGCTGGCCCGGTCGATTCTTCTGAAGATCAATCAATTGGGGCTTCCCTGTGGGACGGAGCTGCTGGATCCGATCAGTCCTCAGTACGTCGCCGACCTGATCAGCTGGGTGGCCATCGGAGCCCGCACGACCGAAAGTCAAACCCATCGGGAAATGGCGAGCGGGGTCTCCATGCCAGTCGGATTCAAGAACGGGACCGAAGGCAGCTTGCAAGTTGCCGTGAACGCGATGATTTCCGCCCGCGCTCCTCACCACTTTGTCGGCATCAACGCCGACGGCCAAACGGCAATCATCAAGACCATGGGCAATCCCGATCGGCACATCGTGCTTCGCGGCGGAGGCGGGAGAACCAACTACGAAACCGAACACGTCGCCCGAGCGGAAGCCGCGGTTGCCTGCGAAGGCATCGCACGGCCGATCATGATCGACTGTTCGCACGACAACTCCAACAAGGATCATACCCGCCAAAGCTCGGTCGCCCATGAGGTGCTCCGACAGTTCCGCGAAGGTCGTCACACCATCATGGGATTGATGCTTGAAAGCAATCTCAACCCCGGTAAACAAGCGTGGAAAGAAGGAGTCGCACTGCTTCATGGTGTGTCCATTACCGACGCCTGTCTGGGATGGGACGAGACCGAACGGTTGTTGCATGACCTTGCTGCTGCGATTACCCCAAAGCCGGTCGCCTGATCTCTCTTCTCCAATCATCAGAAACCATGCGTCAGAACATGCAGTAGGGATATGCTTTCGCCAACACTCTATCGCTTTTCCTTATGCACCGCGTGCTTGCGGCAGAACGAGCAATACTTCTTCAGTTCAATCCGGTCGGGGTCGTTTTTCTTGTTCTTGGTCGTCGAATAGACCGACTTGCCCGGCGACTCACAGCCGACACAGGCGACGGTGATGATTTCACGCATCACGAATATCCTTTCTCACGGCTAGATTCGTTCCCCGGCTGCTCGCATGTCTGCGACGACACGCGCGAGCCCTTTCTTGTCGATAATTTTCATCCCATGCGCGGACACCGACAAGGTGATCCAACGGTTTTCATCCGTCAGAAAATACCGCTTCCGCTGGAGATTCGGCAGAAAGCGCCGTCGCGTCTTGTTATTGGCATGGCTCACGTTGTTTCCTGATACGGGCTTCTTCCCGGTGACCTGACAATAGCGTCCCATCCTGTCTCCTTTCCGTTGATGCCTTCCACTCGCTGTCCGTTATGCACGAGGGAGATCGTCAACGCCGCCGCTGTCCCACAACGCCAACGCGATCTGGCAACATCGACAGAGCTGCCAGACCTCCCCCGACGCAGCGCGTCGCTCCAGATCCACGACGGCGCGGATGTGAGCGCCGACATCACGCCGCTCACGTTGTTCCCTCAGATTGCAGAGCACGCAACCCAACCCATCTGCCGTCTGAATCTCTTCGAGAGTGAGCATCGGCTCAACTCTCTTCCTCCGGCAACAAGTCGTGCCGTTCGAAGCGTGTGTGCCGTTTTTCCCAACTCGGCTTCTTGAATGGATCGCGAAAGGCACGCCACAACTGTTCCTCCAGAGAAAGCTCCGCTCTGGTCAACAGGCAGGCATCCAGCCGTCGCTTCAAACGAACGCGATCGATCTGCTCGCCGATGAACGCCAACTCGATTCGGCGGTCGCCGAACTCCAGATCCCACACCTTACGCAGTTCTTGGAGTGCGGCTTCCTCCTTCGGCCAATGGTGATCTGCAATCGCCATCCACCAACGGCCCAACCGTTCGTAGAGGCAGTTGGCACCGGCCTGCGACCACATGTAACAAGTCTTCGGTTGTGAGGCGACCCAGAAATAGCCTTTGGATCGCAGGACACCCGGCCATTCCTCTTGCATCAACATCCAGAAGCGAAACGGATGGAACGGTCGTTTCGCCCGATAGACGAACGTTCCATCTTCATGCTCGTCTTCCGGCAACGACGTGCCGGTCAACAGATGCATCCAGCCCGGGTGCACGTCTTGCGCACCGCCCTTGTGAAGGCGCAAGGCCTCCAGTGACAAGGGATCGAGCCGGCCCTGACCGGCCGTCACGCACATCGCATCCGGGTTGACCTGCCGAAGAAACCGCTCAAGGCGCTGCCGCTCCGCCTGCGTCACGCGATCGCACTTGTTCAGCACGAGCGTCGTGCTGCATTCCAGTTGATCCGCCAGCAGTTCGGCGATGGTTCGTGCATCATCCGGCCCCGTCCCAAGGCCACGCTCGCGGAGATTGTCTCCGGACTCGTACTCCTCCCAGAACCGCTCCGCATCGACGACCGTCACCAAATGCTCGAGACGCGCGACGGCCGACACGGCGGCCCCTTCGGCCCCATCCGCATCGAAGACATTGGTGATCAACAGCGGATCTGTACTACCGGAATTCTCAATCACGATGGTGTCGTACCGTCCGAAGCCGGCCAGCCGGACGATCGCGTCGGCCACGTGCTGACGCAATGAACAGCGAGGGCACTCAGCCGTCAACTCGACGAGGGCCTCACCGCGAAGGTACTGCTCGCCGCCGAACGCCTCGGCCCCGCCCGTCAATCCACTCAGGTCGTTCGTGATGACCGCCGTCCGCGCCGGATTCAATTCGCTCACCAGCCGCCGGAGCACCGTCGTCTTGCCGGCACCAACGAAGCCCGACACCGCAATTACGCTCACCTTCCCCATTGGCAATATCCTCCTCACTCCTCCTCGACGGAAACCGCTTGGCTTCAGTTCTATCTCCGAAAGCTGCTTACGTCACTGTATCTGCACGACGACCTCCCGCTGCACCCCAAACACGATACTTCTTGTTGAACTTTTCGACGCGCCCTTCAGTGTCGATGATGCGCTGCGTCCCCGTGTACAACGGATGCGAATACATCGACGTCTCAACCTTATAGAGTGGGTACGTTCGACCGTCTTCCCACTGGGTGGTCTGATCAGTCTGCACCGTCGACATCATGATCCAGCGTTTGTCGATCGCGACATCGTGAAAGACAACCGGTCGATAGCCCTTCGGATGAATACCTGGCTTCATACTTCCCCCTTCTTTCTCCCTCGTCCTCGCCCTCTTACCAGCTCGATTTCCGCACACCGGGGATCTGCCCCTTGAGCACAAGTAGACGAAAATCGACCCGCGACATATCAAACTTCCCCAGGTACCCTCGCACTCGGCCCGAGATCGCGCAGCGATTGCGTAACCGCACAGGCGAGGAATTCCTTGGCAACTGCTGCAGGGCCTGCTGAGCCTCATACTTCTCTTCTTCACTGCTTGTTCGGCTCTTGATCACCGCCTTCAACGACGCGCGCCGTTCGGCATATTGCGCGACCAAACGCTTGCGCTTTTCATTTCGTAACACCGCACTCAATTTGGCCATTTCACCCTCTCCTTTCTCTCTTCATGAGCCCTGTACGGTTTCCCCGTCACCTCGGCATATCGACCAGGTCCCCTACCCGCATGCGCCCGAGATGCGCACCGTGTTCTCCAAGCGCGCGGACGAGATCGCGCTCCTGCAGCACGCCGACCGTCTCACCGGACCGGCCATCGACAACCAGCAATCCTCGCGACGTGCCGTCCAGCAGCTGCCGCGCTGCCGACTGGATATCGGTCTCTTTGTCGACCGACACCAATCGACATCGACTGGCCCAGGCCTCCACCATGCGATCTCGACCGGTGAATCTCTCATCCGCACGGCAAGTAGGTAGAGCAACTGAACCCTCCTGGCGAGAGTCTTCTGGATCGACATCGTGGCTCTCCGCTGACCGGAATTGATCAATGGGATCCTGTGGGATTTGCTCCACCAGTGGCGGTGGGGGTGCCAAACCGATGGATTGGATCACCCATCGCATGACCACGAGAAGAGAACTCACGTTGAACAAGTACCAGGTAAGTTTTCCATATAGTGTGATGCGTTCCATGCGTCCCTACACCTTCCTGCCGCGTCTCATCTCACCACCGCGTGACACGGTGATCGACTTTCTTCTCATTGATTGCTGGTCACTGATCTGCCGAACGGCAATAGGGCCATGTGTCGTGCGCGCTTAATCGCTCGCGCGATCTCCCGCTGCCGCTGCTGACTATTCCCCGTCATGCGACGAGGCAAGATCCGCCCATTCTCCGTGATGAACCGGCGCAACCATTCAGCATTCTTCCAGTCCACTGGTGTGATCACGTCGATCACGCGACGCCGTCGTTCTTCAAACATACTCATTGCTCCTTATGGGATGAACTACGCTTGTTTTGGGTAGCCCAGACTGATTTCCTCCGTGACGGCATGCACGGGTAACGTACACCCGCCGTACTAGTACAGATGTCCAGCAGGACGATCAGAATAATGTGACGAGATCAAACCAAAGCGGGAGGACCCCTGGCATACAGGACCGCTACAAGCAGCTTCGCACACTCAAGAACTGAGGGAATCGGCAGGATAGCCGACTGCAATAAGGCGGAAGACAAGACAAGGTCGGATCCCGACAACGACGAACCGGTGGCCCATTCCAACCATGCATGAATATCGACATCGGAGTGATTGGTATCTCCTGCCTGCACGGCGGAATAGTGATCGACCAGCAGGTACGGCAGAGGCAGAGCGACTACCGCGTAGACTATTGCAACCGCCGCGATGAGCATTGCGTGAGCGAGCCGTGTTTGCATCGTTCCTGCCACTTCTCTAGACCAACCCATAGCGCGCCTCGCACTTCAGCGCGCTCTCGTCGAATCTTTGTGATCCTAGGTCGACCCACTTCCCATTATGGACCGTGAAACATTTGGCGCAAGTCTGGTCGTCGAACGGCGACAGGTCCATGATCCACTCACGCGAAAACTTTCCTTGGTATTCATAGGGAAGGAATGCCATGAAGCCAGACGACGGTGTCGAAAATTCGGTCATATCAACTCCTATCAGTCTACGACCTCTCTCAGACCGATCCTCTCGCACATACCTTGTCACCAGGTTGCAACATGTGCTGCAACGTGACTTTTCACACCAGCTTGAAGACCGTCCTCCCACTCACCAGGGTGTGGAGCACCCGACCACGCACCGGCCATCCGGCAAACGGTGTATTCCGCCCCTTCGAGTGGAACTGTTCCGGATCAATGACCCATTCACACATACGATCCACCACGACGATGTCGGCTGATACCCCGGGTGCCAGCGTGCCACTTGGCAATCCCAATAGCCTGGCCGGTTTGCTGGTCAAACACTGTACGGCTCGCTCCAGAGATAAGACGCCCTGCTCGACGAGCCGCAGCGTCAATGCCAGCGCCGTTTCCAGTCCGACAATCCCGAAGGGGGCACGATCCATCCCCCATTGTTTTTCATATTCCGCGTGCGGGGCATGGTCTGTCGCAATGGCATCGATGGTGCCGTCTGAAAGACCTTCGAGTAGTGCGGCTCGATCCTGCTCGCTCCGCAAGGGCGGGTTCATCTTGGCGTTGACGCCTCGCTCACGAACCGCTTCATCCGTTAGCGTGAAATGATGGGGACAAACCTCGGCCGTCACCGGCAATCCCTTGGCCTTGGCCTGACGCACCAGGTCGACCCCGACCGCCGTACTGAGATGGGCGACATGGAGTCGCGCACCCGTCTCTTCGGCCAACTTAATGTCGCGTGCAATCATTCGAAACTCCGAGTCCTTCGGAATACCCCGTACCCGCAAGACGCGGGACACCGGACCTTCGTTCATACAGCCACAACCGGACAGGATCAGATCCTCGCAATGATCGATCACGGGCAAATCGACATCCGATGCCTACTTCATTGCCTGTCGCATGACCTCATCGTTCATTACCGGCCGTCCATCGTCAGACAGCGCGACACAGCCCGCCTCTTTCAAGGCTCGGAAATCGGCCAATTCACGGCCGGCTGATCCCTTGGTAATCGCGCCGATCGGATAGACCTTGGCACGATCGGCTTCGCCGGACTTCCGCTTGATCAACTGCGTTACTGTCGGTTCATCGTTTACCGGCTTTGTATTCGGCATGCAGCAGATCGAGGTGAAGCCTCCTGCTAGGGCTGCCGCCGTACCCGTGGCGATGGTTTCCTTGTACTCAAAGCCTGGCTCGCGCAGATGGACATGGAGATCGATGAGACCCGGTAACACCAGCAACCCCGTCACGTCCAGACACGCTGCCTCCTGGGGAGGAGACACATCCGGCGAAACCACCTCGTCGATCACTCCATCTCTGATCCACACATCCGCTTCGCCATTCCACCGTCCTGGATCGAGCACCCAGCCTCCAGCGAGGACTAGGAAGCAAGACTCCTTCTCTGTGTTGAGCCTATTGACCATCCGCCACCATCAGGCCTAGACTTTGACAATAGAATCAGGACCGTCCCCTGTCACGAAAGGAGTTCTCCGATGAGCGACCACCCCATCCATGGGCATCACGCCCATCAGCACGGAACGAACTGCGGACATCCGGCCGTCTCCCATGACGGTCACACCGACTACCTGCACGATGGACATCTGCACCATCCACACGGCGACCATATCGATGAACATCGGCTCGACATCACTTCACAGAACCCGTCAACCTGCACGCCGGCCCATCACTGCGAGGGGCATGAGGCCGGACATCGCCATGGCACGAACTGCGGACATCAAGCCGTGCCGCACGGAGACCATATCGATTATCTGGTCGCCGGTCACTTGCACTTCGCCCATGGCGCCCATTGCGATGACCATGGGGTTTTACAACTCGCCTAGAAACTACTCGTTACTACTGGTTCGGGGCGCCTGACTCAACGGCGTCCCGGGTACTCCGCTTAGCCGTAACAGAAACCCGTCCACCTCTGCCGGTCGCATCTGATCGTGCGGAATTTCGACTTCGAGAAAAATCCCATCCCGCAACGCGAAGAGCCCATGCGCGATGCGGTGATGATCCTCCACGCCGACTCCAAATGCCGACACAAAGGCTGCCCGGCTCGCCGGATCCGCACAACAGAGGGAGTACCCTGCTGCACGAACATTGGGATGGAAGCGGTCGACTTCCCGCCAATGGTCTTCGTGGTCCGCGGACACATGCACAATCGTCCAGTCGGACAGCTTCTCGCTACCCTGTTCCTCGAGCGCCACGATCTGTGCCATACAGGCATGCTTCTGAATATTCGGCAACGTCGAGACCAGGACCAGACCACGGCGAAGTCCATCGGCCGTGAGGGGTGTCTCGGCCAACCGGGCGGCTGGAATCGTGAATTCAGCCGTCAGCCGTTCTCCGCGAGACGGAACCCGTCCCTGCAAATAGATGACGTTGTCTCCAAGTTGGGCCTGCCTGATCATCTCTCGGCCCTCCATACTTAATGCGGCAACATGGTCAACATGGCGATGGTCACCATTCCCGCAATCATCATGGCGAACTGCCAGACGCCTTTTGCTGCTCCTATTCGCCCGTGCAACCCAGGCACGAGATCCGCCAGGCCGATGTAGAGAAAACTCGCGGCTGCCACGCTGAGGGCATAGGGCACGATCGCCTCCGCATAGCCGAGTCCCCCATAGGCCCCGACGACACCGACCAATGTCCCCATTCCAGAAATTGTGTTCCAGAAAAACGCTTTCCAGCGAGAAAATCCACTCGACAGAAGAATGGTGAAATCACTCAATTCTTGCGGGACTTCGTGTCCCAAGACAGCCAGCGTTGTCACCAGCCCGAGGCCGGGAGACGCCACACAGGCGGCGCCGATGGCGACCCCGTCGGCCATGTTGTGAACCGCGTCGCCGATTAAGATCAACATGCCTGTCTTTTTCTCCATGCCGTGCTCATGACCGTGCCTATGGGAGTGATGATGGTCTTCCGGCAACTCCCCGTGCGAATGTCGCCAGATCACCGTCCATTCCAGCACAAAGAACAGGACGAGGCCGGCCAAGATCGACAGCCCTACTTCGTAGATTGGAATATGTTCCAACGCCTCAGGAATCAGCCCAATGATTGCAGTGGCCAACATCGTCCCTGTGGCATAGCTCAGCAAATACGGCATCACCCGATGCCGCCACCCATCCGGAATGAACAGGACAACCGCAGCAGGCAGCAACGCCCCCAGGCTTCCAAGCAGACCCATCAGAATGACGAATCCCCAGGATGATTCGACAGGAAGAGTCATCGGTGGCGTTTCTTCTCTCGATAGTCAGCATATCGCTGTTCACAGGGGGCACCAGACGGATCTCCCAGGAACCGCGACCACTCACTATGGGTGGAGACATCGACACCCTCGGCTCTCGCATCCCGCGTGCGTTCATCGAGCAAACCATCGAAGGCAAGGCGGTTCTGCTGCTTCCTGATGTGTGAGTTCAACATCGACATGGCATGCCTCTAACCTGCTGTCCACTCGTACACGATGACGACAGGTCAGGCGCTGTACAGCTGCTGGACATCGGACTAAGCTTGCACTGCACGGTCATGATTCCATCCAGGTCTCTCAAACTATTTGGTATCGGAGAAAATGGAGATGCAACCCTGGCGGCTGCTTCGGCATGAGCCGTCGCAGCCGCCAGCCTCGGAAAGAACCGGTGCGCAGTCCTTCCTGTGCACCAACTCACACTCTCAAACCAATGCCGCCATCCTGCGACGGGCCAAGCCCGCCAATCCAATCACCCCACTGCCGAACAGCCAGGCGGCAGCCGGTAACGGGACCGGCGCAAAGTCCATATGAAAGGTCCCGGAGTTTTTCAGCGTTCCGTTCAAATCGATCAAGCGAAAGGCAGCGGAGTACCGCTCCTCCGTATCGTCCATGGTGAAGAATCCTGGACGAAATGACAGCAGATTCCCGTCACCCAACTCGTAGGTCTCCCCGATCGTGGAAAGAATCGGCGAGCCGGTCTCGTCTGCTACTTGCAGCCCGGGCGTCACGTCGACTAACTCCAAGGCCAGATTGGTGTTGTCGAGTGGCTCAGCCCATCGCCCACTGGAACTTGTGAACAAAAAATGCTCGGGTGTTCCCGGGCTGGCCGAGCTCAAACTTTGCGTGGACTCCCATTGCAGATCACTATATTCCAACCCTGGCACCGCTTGACTGACCCACTTTCCGGATTGAGCCCCCTGTCCTGGAAACAAAGGTAGAGGCTCCTGACCACTGAAAGTCTCCGGAATGCGGTTATTCGCGTTCGTCGTATTCACGGTTGGCGAGGTTGCCGATCCGGAATAGCTCCAGGCACCGATCCCATGATAATGATTGTTGGCCGGAGTGGTTTCGTCTGGATGCGCAAAGAGAAACGTGAGTCGGCCAAAGTTCGGATTGGGAAGCCCCGCGTAGTCGCCGCTGGTGAGCGTCTGTTGATTATCGACACCGATGTAGTACTCCACCAAGCTGGCCTGGGCCATGCCCGCCCAGCTTAAGGCCGTTCCGAGAACAGCCGCTCCAACCCCTCTGATGGCCCGCTGTTGCCATCTCGCTACTGTACTCTCTGATCTATTCATCTTACCCTCCATGGTTAGAGTAAATACCCGACGAGCCCCATGCTCTCGAGTTCCAAATGCAACTCTGCCTCTCGCCTGCGCTATATCTCGTACTCCGACAGTTCGATCACCCGCGTTTTTACCAATCCTCTGTCGCCGAATGAGACGCGCCGACGCCAGGGAAGCCACACGCCATGAACGTCCGTATATTCATTGACGTAACTCTCCATCCCAATAACCGACTGCCCGTCCAGCGAAAAGTAGGTCATCACATAGTGACTGGAATATTGTTTTCCATCCGGCGCGTGATCACAGCGCTCGATCGTATTGACTCGGCGTTCCGTCATCGGTGTGATCCGGCCGATCTGAGTGTATTGACCGTCCTTGATGCGATACCACGAGTCGAGGCGCCCCCCGGTCAGCAGCACACGGCGGCCTCGTGGGTGCGGCACAGCGGGATCATCGTGAGGATCGAAGGACAGCACATACTTGCCATCGCCTTCTTCGAACGTCGAATAGGCCAAGTGCATCCCCTGCGTCCAGAGCCGCTCCCGTACCCACTCCTGTAGCGCGGCGTCGGCTCCCTCCAACTCAACCGTGGTTTCTTTCCTGGGCACCAGGCTCATTCTGCCGCAGTAGATTCGTCCCTCCTCGTTCAACGAAAGCGTCGCCCGGTATCCCGCGAAGCCGGCCGGCCAGCGATACATACGACCATGGGCATCTTGAATCAGCCGGCGCGCCCCTGGATCATCGGTCGGATTTGGCGTCTTGGCATCCATCGGTTTCACGGTCCCACTTCCTTGCATCATGACGTCCTCCTAGTCGCACCACTCCATCGCGTCGTCTGGCGCTTCTTTTGGTGATTCGTCCGGCGGGCCGGCTTCACAAGACAAGTCTCCAGGCCTTCAAGAAATCGTTGCCACGGCACACGCCGTCCGATGACCACGAGTCTGGCTTGTGATTGCCTGACCCCTCTGTAGGGAGTCAGTGCCAACTCTCCCATGATCCATTGAAGTTCTTGAAACCCTGGCTGGCCCTGCACTTTCACGAACCCCTTCATGCGGATCACGGAGCGCGCGAACCGCTTCAACCAGGCTTCGAGTCGAACAGGATCGAACGGTTTCAGAATCTTGAAACTCCCGCTCTGATACCCGGCCGCTGAATCCTTGACTGTCCCCTCTTGAATCGGCGAGGTCTTCGTCGTCGCCACCCCCGTAAACAGTCGATCCACTTCAACCTCGGCATGGACGGCCCGGATGATCGTGGCCGTCGGGTTCACACCCCTGATACGCCGCTCGACCAGATCGGCCTGACGACCGTTGATTTGATCCAGCTTGTTCAACACCACCACATCAGCTTGCTTGAGATGATCTTCCGCCGCAGGCCAAAAGGCACCGAGCTTTAAAAACCGTGGCCCATCGACCATCACGATCACGGAGGCCAAGGCACCTCTGGCTTTTAAGCTTGACTGCATTAACGCCTTCTCCACTCCCATGACCACTTGGCCCGTATCCGCCAATCCCGTCGTCTCGATAAACAGCGGCGCCCCCTTGGTCTCTTTCACCAAATGGCCCACCTTCTCGCCGAACTCCCCCGACAGGTCACAACAAATACAGCCACTGAGGAGTGCCTGGAGTTCGATGTCTTCCGAGCGAGGGTGGTCATGGAGCAAGGCCCCGTCCACATCGACTTCCCCGAATTCATTCATGAGCACGGCCGGCTTCAGGCCCTTGTCCAGTTCGTGCGCGAGTGCCCGCTTGAGCAGGGTAGTTTTTCCGCTCCCCAGAAACCCGGCGATCACATAGATCGGTGTCACCTTGCTGCGACGACGGGAGCGATCAGTGATGGTCATGGTGGGACTCCCCGTTGACGGTCAACCCTTCGACATCAGAGAGACCGATGGTGTCGGCGGTCTTATGAATCTTGTACTGTTGAGTATTGCCTGACCCCTTGAGCAGGGCGATCACGGTTTCAATCGGCGGACAGCCAGGCTCGCGACATTCCAATTCCGTCACCATGACCGTCGTCTCGTCGTTTAGATGAAACACCGCTCGAGCCCAGGCTTTAATACGATCGGCCTGCTCCGCGGGAATCATCCGTTTTCCACCAAACAGATTCATGCCCGATCCTCTATGCCATGAACGGAGAAGAGTGACACGACGCCGTCACTCGCACCGGTCGCCAACCAGGAATCATGGGCACTCCAAGCTATGCACGACAGTCCGCCGGTCTTGTTCACTTCTTGGCTTAACAGTGGTTTGGTCGTCTGCGGTTCCCAGAGACAGAGCAAACCATCTTCTCCCACCGTGGCCACGAGTGATCGGTTGGGATGGCAGGCGATTTCTTGAATCCATCCCAGATGTCCCTTGAAGAGGCGACCACCGGTCCCTTCGAATTTCTTCATGTTCCACGCGACAAGGGCCGGGCCGGACGCCGTATACAGATTGAGGCCGTTATGGTCGAATCGTACTGACGTCACCTTCACGGGATAGCCGGACATGTGCCAATTCTGCTCACTGTCCGTGCGGAATAGATGCACCGACCCATCAAGATTTCCCGATGCAAGATATTCCCCGCTTGGACTTACCGCGATTGATAGAAGAGCTCCGTCATAGGGAAATGCTCTCACAGGTTTTTCCTGCCCGATTTTCCACAGCCAGGCTCCGCCATAAGCAGAAGCCACAAGACCGCCGCCACGCGGCATCCAGGTTAGGGCTGAAATCGTGGTCTTGTACGCGGGAACCTCTGCCGCGAGTTGAGGAGTCGACGCAGGATCGATAGTCCAGATGCGAAGCATTTTCCCTGCCGACGCGGTCAAAAACTTCCCATCCGGAGACCAGGCCAGATGTTCTACCCATGAACCTTGTCCTCCGATGGGAAGTGCCGCACGCTCTTCCCCAGTGTCGGCACTCCATATTCGAACAACACCATCTTGCCCCCCACTCGCTAACTCTTGCCGCCTTGGATGCCAGGCCAGCGTCAACGCTGATTGTTGATGACCTTTCAGCTCGCAGACAGGGGTGAGCGAAGCCACCTCCCACACTGCGACCTGCCCTGAGGCGGAGCACGCAGCAAATCTGGTTCCATCCGACGCAAAGGCCACTTGATGGACATAATCACCGAGCAGCGCTCGGCCGATCGGACTCACCGTGACTACAGGCTGGCGTTTCGCTAAACGAGGCATGATCGGAATCCCTTTGTCAGCGCATCCCGATCCAAATCTTTCCCGATGAACACCAGCTGGTTATTGCGGACTTCACCGGATCTCCATGGACGATCGGCCTTTCCGTCGAACAACATATGCACTCCTTGAAACACAAACCGATGGTCACGATCTTCCACATTCAGAATGCCCTTCATTCGATAGATCTTTGTCCCCATAGTGCTCAGTACCTCACGGAACCAGTCGTTCACTTTCCCCTCATCGACCAGTCCATCCTCAACGAGGGCCACGGAAAACACACTGGGGTCGTGCTGGTGCGCCTCTTCTCCAAGAAAATTCGGATCGATTTCGAGCTTTCGGCTCAGATCGAATGCGCCGATATTGAGTAACCGATTGATCTCGATTTGTGCATCCTTGGTCCGATGAATCTTCGCCATCACATTGATCGCCCGCACTCGCGCTTCCAATTCGTTGACCTCTCCCGCCGGAACAAGGTCGATCTTGTTCAACAAGATGACGTCGGCAAAGGCGATTTGCTCCTTGGCCTCCGGACTCTGGTCGAGATGCTCCCAGATGTGCTTGGAATCGACCACGGTCACGATGCCATCCAACAAGAGCCGGCGCTTCATGTCGTCATCCACAAAGAACGTCTGGGCAACCGGAGCCGGATCGGCTAGTCCGGTCGTTTCGATCACCATGTAATCGAAGCGATCCTTGCGCTTGAGCAGATTGCCGATGATCCTGATCAAATCGCCCCGCACCGTGCAGCAGATGCAACCGTTATTCATCTCAAAGATCTCTTCATCTGCCCCGATGACGAGCTGGTTATCGATCCCAACCTCACCGAATTCGTTGACGATGACCGCGACACGTTTGCCGTGCTCCGTCGTCAAAATCCGATTGAGTAGGGTCGTCTTCCCCGCTCCTAGGAATCCGGTCAACACCGTCACCGGAACCGGAACCATCAGTTCAGCCGTCGTCGCCATACACACCTCCTTCTGACACAGAGTGAGAAACTCCTCCGACACCCTCTACCGGAGAAGATCGAACACCGTTCTTATGGGCTGGTGAAGAACGGCCACCCTTGTGAGCGTCGAGTTCAGGAAGGTAGAACGCGACCACTGCCCGATCTTCCCCGCACAGGGTGCAGGGCTACGCCACTGACAGAGCAATACTGCAGATTGAATGACTACAAGAAAGAAGCAGGAGGCCCGCGGACGGAAGCATGAAAATGGGTAACAGACCTGAAGATGTGGTTAGGAGGGGATACTGTGGCGACAAGAATAAGAACAAGGACTGGCAGTGGAGTGAAGGAGTGCAGTCCGGCACTGGCCGCATGGTCCAGCCAGGCACAGACATCTTGATCCGAATGTTCGTGGGATGTGCCGGCCGAAAAGGAATGCTCTATCAACAGTGGTTGAAGGGTCAACACCAACAACACATAGCCGAGTAAAAGCACCCAGTGGCTAAGTTTCTTGGCGAGTGAGGTCATCGGCATTGCGGGCACCATCCGAAAAACTCCAGGGCATGACCATCCACAGAGAACTTGGTCTGCTCTTCGATGAGCTTCGTCAACTTCTTCAACGGGCAGAGCATCAGATCGATGATTTTCCCACAGCCTCGGCATTGAATATGGTGATGATGCGCCCGTCCATGAACCACTTCATAGCGCATCTGCCCCTCATGAAATCCGACAGCATTCACCAAACCCAACTCTTGAAGCATCGTGAGATTGCGGTACACCGTCACGAGATCAGCCCCTGCACGAGCCTTGACCAAAGCTGCATGCACTTCGGCTACGGTGATGGGGAGCGTGTTCCGCTCAAGAACGGCAAGAATGGCCTTTCTGGCCTTTGTGAGCTTCTTCCCACCCGACTTGAGGCTCTCAACAATAGAAGTGGTCACCGCATTCTTAATTGCCATTGATTTGCATTTACCATTTTTAAACCTATGATGTCAACGGCCGTGAGTACTACTTCCCGTGAAGGATCACTCCATGGGCGGACATTTAAAAACATCTAGAGACGTCCCCCCTGCACGATGTAGGATGACGCCCATGTTGATTGATACCCATACCCATCTCGACGACGCCCGCTACAACGAGGACCGAGAAGCGGTCATCACCCGTGCCAGGGAGGCCGGAGTCGAAGCTTTTCTTACGATCGGTTGCGATTTGACGACCAGTCAGGCCGCCGTCTCACTCGCTGACCACTACCCTTTCGTCTATGCTTCGATCGGAGTACACCCACACGAAGTCAAACACATCGGCGACGGTTGGTATGATACGTTCCGCCAGCTGTCGCACCATAAGAAGGTCGTCGCCTATGGTGAGATCGGCTTGGACTACCACTACAACCATTCGTCACCGAAAGAACAGCGGGACCGCTTCCGAGAACAGCTCCAGCTTGCGCGTGAACTCACGCTGCCCGTGATCATTCATACACGAGAAGCGCAAGAAGACACGATCACGATTCTTAAGGAGGAGAAGGCTTCAGAGATCGGCGGGGTATTTCACTGCTTTTCTGGGGACGCCTGGCTGGCGAAGCAAGCGCTGGATCTGGGGTTTTATCTTTCGTTTTCAGGAATTCTCACGTTTCAGAATGCGACTGCGCTACGCGAGATCGCCAAGGAGACGCCATTGGATCGGGTGCTCATCGAAACCGATTGTCCCTATCTCACTCCGGTCCCCTATCGCGGAAAGCGCAATGAACCGGCCTATGTGTCCCAGGTCGCTCGGCAATTGGCCTCTCTCCATAGCGACACAGGCTCCGTCGATCAGATCGCCAGGCAGACAAGCGACAACGCGAAGAGGTTGTTCAAAATCGTCTGAACTGGCGGGCGCGTTGTCGCTGCGCCTTCGGCAGTTTTCTCGGATTTCCCTTTTTCTCCTGGCGACGGCCTGAGCCGGCATCATCGCCTGGATCGAGCTCTTTATGTGGAATTGCTGCTGACGGCCCAAGCGATCCATGAAGCTTCCCGGCAAATTCCTGAGCCCCGATGACAAACGCTCTATGGGCTCTGGCCACATTCATGATTTCGTGGTCGGAACTGACGACCGCACAGTCCGCCCCGTACTCTCTTGCCAGGCGTTGGATGACTTGATCCGCTCGCTCACCCCGTTTTGAATAGATCACCTGAACTCCGGCACAATGCTCCCGCTGTTCGGTCGGGTGGCCATGCTGCCAACCGTCGAACACAACGGTGATTGCGTGATGCGTGCGATGCCGATAGGCGGCCAACTCATGCAGCAACTTGTCGCGGGAGGAGGCCATCTGTCCCGTGCGGAGCCCGCTACTTCCCAACAGATTATACCCATCGACAATCACGTGTGTCGGCATTGCCGACGCTACCGCGAGGTTCTCCGGACAGTCAAGATGGATTTCGAGCGATTCAACCGGCGTAATTCTTGACAAGCTGCTGCACATCTGAGAATAGTTTCAGGATACCCACTTCATCAATAGCGTCATGAGCAATCGCGTTTCACAACTGTTGTCCATCCGGCCCTTTCCCATTCTACTGGCCTGCACTGTTCTTTTCTTTCTAGCGGATGTGATGATCATTCAATCCGCTTGGCCAGGCACGAAGGATAGTCGTCATCCCAAGGTCTCAACCGCGTCGAAAAAGTCTCGCGTACAGAGCACGCCGCCTGCGCTGCCTCCAGCCACCGTCGTGGATCTGCGTGGCACCAGCAGTCCGATGAAATCCAGGCTTGTGCTGGATTTAGATCGCCAGACCGATGTCACAGAGAAGCGTGTAGACAATCCGAGTCGTCTGGTCATCTCGCTTCCCAACACCTCGCTCAGCCAGACCGCACAAACGAAAACCGATGATGGGACGGTCCCTGCTCCCTTCATCGTCACGCAAATGGATCCCCATGTTGTCATCATATCCATTCCGACGACGTCCTATGGATCATACACACAGTTCACACTGTCCGATCCCCCACGATTAGTGATCGACGTGATCCCTCCCCTGGAAGAGAGTGCTCCTCAGACCGGAGAGTCACCAACCGCTGTTCCGGCTGAGGAGGGCAAAATATCGCCGCCGACTGAAATTGCTCCAACCACCCAGCCGCCCCAACCTCGGACGAAAGACCATACAACGATTGTGATCGACCCCGGCCACGGAGGAAGGGATCCTGGCGCGCTCGGCCTTCGACGAACGGCAGAAAAGGACATCACGCTCAAGATCGCACTCCGGCTCAAGGAGCTCCTCCGCAAACAACCTGACCTGCGTGTCTTGATGACGCGAGACCGGGATGTCTATGTTGAGCTTGAAGAGCGTGCGAAGTATGCGAACAGCCATGGCGCGGACCTGTTTGTCTCCATCCATGTCAACTCCCATCCTTCGCGCGGCGTCAAAGGCGTGGAAATTTACCACTTTGGTGAGGCCAAGGATCAGCGCGCCCTCGAAGTCGCGGCCAGAGAGAACGGCACACCGATCAGCAATACCGGAGTCGGATGGGAATATCTGGTTGCGGATCTCCTGACGACGAAGAAGATCGACGCGTCGCTGGAACTCGCGTGGAACGCGAAAGAAGCGATGGTCACCCGGATGACCACGCAGTACAATGTCGATGACCACGGCGTCAAGACCGCCCCTTTCTACGTCTTGCGATTTACCAGCATGCCCAGCATCCTGGCCGAAGTGGCCTATATCTCCAACCCTGATGAAGAAGCCCTTCTCCTCACATCGACGTTCATCAAAGACGTCGCTCAGTCTCTGTACCAGGGAATCATGTCGTTCCTTGCCAACAACAAGTAGCATCGCCGATAATTCCTCAGTTCACCACCATGCCCATGTTTCATGCCGACTATTAAGCTCATCCTTGAATATGAGGGAACGGCCTACGCGGGCTGGCAACGCCAGCCTGACCAACCGACCATCCAAGGCGCCATTGAGGCAGCCATCGTGAGAGTCACTCAGATCCAGGTACCGGTTATCGGAGCCGGGCGTACCGATTCGGGGGTGCACGCATTAGGACAGGTGGCGAGCTTTCGCATCGACCGTGAACTGACGCCACGTGAATGGACGAGAGCGCTGAACGCCCATCTCCCAGACGACATCGTCGTCCGATCAGCCACACTCATGCCGGATGCATTTCATGCAAGACATTCCGCTCGAGGCAAACTCTATGAATATCAAATCTTGAACCGTCCCGAGCGTGCGGCGGTGGCACGTCATTACTGCTGGCATATCCACCACACACTCGATGAGACAGCGATGAACGAAGCGGCCACTCACCTCATCGGCTCGCATGATTTTTCATCGTTTCAAACGCAACCCACTGAGAATGAGGATCCCATCTGTCACCTGCAACAGCTGGCTGTCTCTCGAGAAGGAGACCGATTGCGGATCGAAGCCTATGCCGATCGATTTCTGAAACAGATGGTGCGATCGATCGTAGGAACACTCGTAGAAGTCGGCTTAAAGAAGCGTCCGCCTGAGAGCCTCACCAGCATCCTCAATGCACGAAACCGATCAGCCGCTGGGAAGACGGCTCCGCCACAGGGTCTCTTTCTCGTGCGGGTTGATTATGATGGATCAGGACCAGCGCCGGAGGATTAGAACTCTCCGGCCTGCACGACATCGTCCAGGCTGTTGATATCGAGCCAGTGGCCGACCGTATAGAGCACACGGATCGGTTGCTGACGCTTCAGCAGTTCCTGTAACAGATGGGGGATTCCTGCTCCGCGCTTATCCGGATCGGCCATCATGGTCTGAAGGATCGCCTGGATCTGTGCCACTCCAGCCGGAGATACTTTAAGAAATCCCATCCAGACTCCATGCGTATGGGCTTTGGGCACCGCATCTCCAAGTTGCCTGAGATAAATCTTGGCATTAAACGCCTTCTTAGAGTTCGGCAACGAACACTCGGCAAAGCCGCCCAGACGAGCATAGCTGCTCTGGTTCTGCCAATCGCTATCGACGAAGATCACGATGTCTTCTTTTTCCTGGCAGAGCGCTTGAGGGATATACGTGTTGAAAAGCACGTCGCCGTACGAGATGATCAGATCCTTGGCTGCGCCCTTCCTCGCACGCAACGCCTTATCCAAAGAAAACAGCTCACCGGTTTCAGCAAAGTCATCGTTGTCGAGATACGTCAGGTGGGGCAGCGTCACCGCCTCTTTTTTATAGCCACGAACGACCGTGATGTCTTTGATTCCCACTGCATTGTACGCATCGACAATGTGTGCCAGGATCGGCGTCCCTTGAATCTTTACCATCGTCTTAGGTTGGTGCTCAGTAAGTTCTCGCAATTCTTCACCACGAGAAGCCGCCAATACAATGGCACTGGTATCCTCCGCCCCTCGCGGAAGATAGCGATCTTCGGCATCTTGCAACTCCGCGGCGTTTTGCAAGCGAAAGATTTCTGACACCGGCGCGACTTTGTCCTCGATAGAGAAGAGATGCTCCTGCTCCTTTAAGGTCTGCGCCGTCTTCTGCATGGCCGCCACGGCTGCTCGGAGCATGTGATTGGCCCAAATGACCATCGAAAACCCGTGCTGGCGGAACACCTCGGTTGGTGTGGCATAGTATTTCGTGGGGACGATTACCACCGGGCATCGATTTCCCCACTCTTGTTTGAACGCCAGAATCTCATCCGGTACCGCAAGGGCACTATGAATCAGAATGCCGTCGGCGCCGGCCTGGCGATACGCTTCAGCTCGCCGCAGTGCTTCGGCCAAGCCCCAGCCGCAAATAAAGGCTTCCACTCTCGCGATAATGCAAAAATCAGGATCCGTCTGGGCATCCTTCCCGGCCTTGATCTTGCCGCAGAACTCATGCATGTCGGCCATCGGCTGGGCATCGCCCTTGATGAAACTATTGGTCTTCGGAAAGAGTTTATCTTCGATGCAGACCGCGGCAATCTGGCGCTGCTCAAGTTTGCGAACGAGTCGCTGCATGTTATTGAAATTCCCATATCCTGTATCACCATCGAGCAGGATTGGAATCGTCGTCGCATCGGACATGAATTCCAGATCCTCCAGAACTTGTGTCCAGCTCGCTTCGTTGTTATCACGGACTCCGAACTGTGCAGAAATGGAGAGCCCGCTGGCCCAAATGCCCTTAAATCCCGCTTCTTGCACGATCTTGGCGCTGAGTCCGTTGTGGGCTTCACAGATGAATTCCAGCTGGTCCGACATGAGCAGTGTCCGAAACTGGCGGGATCGTGCGATGGCCGGCGTTGAACTCATAGGTTCCCTTCCTTGTGTCGATCAAACACACTACGTTCAGGCTGGTTTGCGTGGGGTCACCCACGGGAGCAGCTAAGGATACTCTTTCTTCAGAGAGAAATCATTCCATCTATATCTTGAAGTCTAGGTGAGTTTATCTTACAGACACTTACGTACTTTTTTTGCTATGATACGGCACAGGTATGCATCTCACCTTTACCAGAAAGGGTACAAGTATGTGGACAGCCGTCCGTGCGCTCACTCTTGGGTTGTTTGTGCTCAGTCTTGGAGGAACTCCGTATGCTCTAGGTGCACCTGCCCAACAGAACAAAATGAAGGTGTGCAACGATCAGGCAAACACCAAGGGATTGGGTGAAGGAAAGGGCGAGGAACGGAGGGCGTTTATGAAGGAATGCCTTTCTGCCAAGTCGGAGAAAGGCGGAGGCGGGAAGGAAAGTCAGCAGAATAAGATGAAGACGTGCAACAAAGAGGCGGCCGCGAAAGAGCTGACGGGTGATGCGCGGAAAAAGTTTATGAGCGACTGCCTATCTGCATAATCCTGTTATGCCGGTGCGGCACCTGCCGCGCCGATTTTTCTTGTCAGTACATCTGCCAATATCACGAATCATGACGACGGTGAGTGCTCGTCCTTGTTCTCGACTTTCTTTCGGAGTTCGATCAGTTCCTGCTCCAAAGCCAGGAAGCGATCGCTGATGGGATCCGGTAAATCGACCTGATCCATCGTTGCATCCGGCAGGCGTTCGCCCAGTGACTTGATAACTCGGCCCGGGACACCGATGACCGTCGAATTGGCAGCAACATTCTTGAGCACGACGGAATTGGCCCCGACCTTCACGTTATCGCCGATGGTAATGCCACCAAGGATTTTAGCTCCGGCACCCACAACCACATGATTGCCGAGCGTCGGATGGCGCTTCCCTCGTTCCTTGCCGGTTCCTCCCAACGTCACACCTTGAAACAGCGTCACATAGTCTCCAATTTCTGCCGTTTCGCCGATCACCACCCCCATACCATGGTCGATAAAAAATCCGGTTCCGATCTTTGCCGAAGGGTGGATTTCTACACCTGTCACCCATCGGGCCAGCTGAGAAAGGACCCGCGGCAGAACAGGAACCCCGCGCGCCTTCAACCAGTGAGAAACCCGATAGACAAGCAGTGCGTGAAACCCCGCATAGGTGAAGATCACTTCCACCTTGCTGGTCGCGGCAGGATCTCGGTCAAAGACCGCCTGAAGGTCGGCTTTGATGGCAGAAAACATAGGGAACTGGCCTCAAGTCGTCAGGTCTTCAGGGATGACCTGCGACTTTATAACTTTCAGACTGGCTCAATAAGACACACGGCGTGAGCGATCATTCCCTCCTCATGCCCGACTGCATCCAATCCTTCTCCGCTCTTCACTTTTACATTGACCAGACTAGGGTCAATGCGAGCCACCTCTGCAATTTTCTTTTGCATGGCCGCAAGATGTGGACCGAGGCGAGGGGCTTGGGCCACGATGACCGTATCGATATTTCCGACTTGATACCCTTTGGCCTTCAGCCTCCCCATGACATCTTCCAACAGTTTTAAGCTGGAGATTCCCTTATACTTGGGGTCAGAACTGGGATAGTGTCGACCGAGATCCCCTTCTCCCATGGCCCCCAGGAGCGCGTCGCAGATCGCGTGAACAAGGACATCGGAATCGGAATGGCCCAGGAGTCCTTTGGTGTGGGGGATGTCGATTCCACCCAGAATCAGTTTGCGGTCTGGTCCCAGTGGATGGACGTCATAGCCATACCCGATGCGACAGCCCTTCTTCATGCTCACCCTTTCATGACATTCGTGTGACGTGAGGCCAAAATCGCTTCGCCGATAACCATATCTTCCGGCCTGGTGACTTTGATATTTTCTCCGCTCCCTTCGACCACCGAAACGGAATACCCGCACCACTCCATCAAATACGCATCGTCCGTTGCGCGAACCCCCTCTGCATGAGCTTTGCGATGAGCCGCCAGCAGCCGATCTCGACGGAAGGCTTGTGGAGTCTGAGCCAGCCACAATCCTGTCCGATCGACCGTCCGCTCAATGACCTGATCTGCACCGACCTGCTTCACGGTATCCTTCATCGGCAACGCGATAATCGCTGCTCCCTTCGCACGAGCGGTCGCCACTACCTGTTCGACCATCCGCTCCGTCACGAACGGCCGGACTGCATCATGCACGAGGACCACATCGACCTCCTCATGCACCGCCTCAAGCGCATGCCGAACCGAATCCTGTCGCTCCGCTCCTCCGGGGACGACTTTGGTCACCTTGGTGAAGTGGTGCTTGGCGACGATTTCCCTAAGGCAATACTCCATCTCACCCTGAGGAACCGCGAGGATAATTTCATCAACGGTAGGAGAGGCTTGCAGGACACGAAGCGAATGGAGGACAAGCGGCTGCCCTCCCAGTGAGAGAAACTGTTTCGGAACGCGGCCGCCCATCCGAAGCCCACGACCGGCAGCTGGAACGAGGGCGACGGTTAACGGGGTTTGACGAGGAAGCGCGTCTGCCTGGTTCATCGGTTCATCCGGTTCGCTTCATTCGACCAAACACACGAGACAGACCAGATTAAACCAAATGAACGTGGCCGATCACGGGCGGAGCGTGAGATAAATCGTTCTCCCTTGTCGCTTAAGCAACAGCAAGACTGCCTGGTCGCTCGGCAATTTTCCGGCAATTTTCTCAAAGGCTTTTACTGATCCCACGGCTTGCCGGTTCACCTCGAGGACGAGGTCGCCTTCACGGACACCTAATTCCTCCGCCGTACTTCCGGGCTTGACTCGGACGATCACCACGCCTCGCTCGCCGGACTTGAGACCATACCGGTTCGCCAATTCTTCGTTCAGGTCTCGAACATCCAGGCTCGAAAGTATACCCGTCGCCGTAGCAGATTCCCCGCCCTCCTCGTCGCCGTTTTGCGACATCGATTTGGGCTGTTCGACGATCGTAAGATCGACGGTTTTGGTCTTCTTGTCACGAATAAACTTGATGGTCACTTTCTTCCCAACCGGCGTCTGGGCGACGGCGTTTCGGAGATGCGTCGGTGAGTCCATCGACTTTCCATCATACTCAAGAATGACATCAGCCCGTTCGAACCCGGCCTTCTTGGCGGGACTGTCATCCATCACATCACTGACCAGCACGCCTTTCGTATCCCCCACGCCGAATTGAGACGCCAATTCCGGCGTGAGTTCTTGGATCGATACCCCGAGCCACCCACGAACGACCTTGCCTGTGTGAACGAGCTGTCCCATGATCGACTGGGCCATATTGCTGGGAACGGCAAATCCAATCCCCATATTGCCGCCGCTCTGACTGAAGATCGCCGTATTGATCCCCACCAACTCGCCTCGCACGTTCACGAGCGCCCCGCCGGAATTGCCGGGGTTGATGGCCGCATCCGTCTGGATGAAATCTTCGTACTCGGCGATGCCGGCCGCGCGCCCCAATGCGCTCACGATCCCCAAGGTCACCGTCTGCGTCAATCCAAACGGGTTGCCTACAGCAAGTACAAATTCTCCGACTTCCAGTTTATCGGAATCAGCCCAGGACACCGTGGCAAGTCCTGTCGCTTCAATTTTTACGACAGCCACATCGGTTTTCGGGTCCGTGCCGATAAGTTTCGCCTTAAACTCACGCTTATCGGAGAGCGTGACTCGAATTTCATCCGCCTTGCCGACTACATGATTGTTGGTAATGATCAAACCGTTCGAGTCGACGATCACGCCGGACCCAAGCCCTCGTTCCTTCCGTTCCTTCGGGTGCTCGAACTTCTTGAAAAACTCGTCGCCGAAAAACTTTCGAAACAACGGATCATCAAACGGCGTCATGCCGGACCCACCGCTGCGTCCGCTCTTGGTCGCATAAATGTTGACGACCGCCGGCCTCACCGACTTGGCAATTTCCACGAAGGTTTGACTGCCTCCTGCCAACGTCGGCTGGGGAGCAGTGGAAACCGGCCGAGCAACCGGAGGAGACGGAGCGACGGAAGACGAATCCGGCACCGCATGTCCCGTGGGAAGCCAGCCAAGATCCGACGCCACTATAAAACCGATAATCATCCCCACCGTTAACAGGGTGGCCGCCACAAGCCAGCGTCGAGACCCACGGGCAGGTTTTTGGTCAATATCCAATTGATTCATGAGTTCGATCCACTCGAGTAAAAGACACGACGATGATTACTGAACCTCACCGCTATAGATTCCCATGATCGTCTGGAGAAACTTCACCGCCTCCGGCTTCGGACGCTGGAACGAATTCCGCCCGATAATGCTCCCGAATCCTCCTCCATCCCGGATCGCGCGTGCCTCGTCGAACACATTCTTGTCCTCGCTTTTTGCGCCTCCAGAAAAGATGACGATCCGGCGACCATCGAACGCACTCTGAACCACATGTTTGACCCGTTCAGCCAAGGTCTTGATGGGAATCTTTTCGGCCTCGTAAACTTTCTTGGCGGCCGCTTGTTCAAGGTGCGCGCTGGGGAGCTTGACCTTGATCACATGCGCTCCAAGCTGGGCTGCAATCTGCGCCGCATACGCCACCACATCGATCGCCGTCTCCCCTTCCTTGCTTAACACCGACCCACGTGGATAGGACCAGACCACGACGGCAAGACCGCAGGCTTTTGCCTCTTCGCCGATCGCTCGTAGCTGTTCGTACATCGCGTTGCAATGGGAGGACCCGGGGTAGATCGTGAATCCGACGGCGGAACAACCCAAACGAAGCGCGTCCTTGACGCTGCCGGTCACGGACGGCAGCGGATCCTTCTCATCATGCAGCACATCATGATTGTTCAGCTTGAGGATGAGAGGAATCTGCCCGGCGAAGTGACTCGCGCCGGCCTCCAGAAACCCCAAGGGAGCGGCATAGGCATTACAGCCCGCATCGATGGCGAGTTGAAAATGGTAGTGCGGATCATAGCCCGGCGCGTTAGGCGCGAAGCTCCTGGCGGGACCATGCTCAAAACCCTGATCGACCGGCAGGATCACCAACCGGCCTGTTCCGGCCAATTTTCCAGAGCGCAGCAATCGCGCGATGTTGGTCTTTGTCCCGGCATTGTCACTCCCGTACCAACTCAGAATTTCTTGTACTCGATCTCCCATAATGTCCTCCCAGCGACTTTACACTACCATAAATAAGACACCTACGTGCCTAAGCTCTGCCCTGAATGTATCGCTCGGCTTCCTCTACATCGCGGCGGCTTCCAATAATCAAGGGCACGCGTTGGTGCAGCTTCTTCGCTTCGACTTCCATAATTCTCGAGGTCCCAGTCGAGGCTTTTCCACCGGCCTGTTCGACGATAAACGCGAGCGGATTCGCCTCGTAGAGCAATCGAAGCTTCCCTTCAGGCTTCTCGACTTCTCCCGGATACAGATAGATTCCCCCCCCAAGCAACAGGCGGTGCACGTCGGCCACCAAGCAGCCTGAATACCGGCCGCTGTAGGGGCGGCCTGTCGCTTTGTCGTTCGCTTTCAGCGAATCCAGATATTTTTTCGCACCCTCCGGCCACTTGCCATAGTTCCCTTCGTTGGTGGCGTACACGTTCCCCTTTTCTGGAATTCTGATCCGCTCGTGCGACAACAGATATTCTCCGAGGCTGGGTTCGAGTGTAAATCCAAACACCCCCTGTCCCACGGTATACACCAGCATCGTGCTCGATCCATACAGAACATATCCAGCCGCCATTTGTTCGACACCTCGGCGGATCAACTCTGCCTCCGTCGGCAAGCGATCAGTTCGGTCATACTTGATGACGGAAAAAATAGCCCCGAGTGGCATATTGTTGTCGGTATTGGAAGAGCCATCGAGGGGATCGAAGAGCAGCATGTACTTCCCATGCGGCCAATTCCCCGGTAAAAAAATAGGCTTTTCCATTTCCTCCGATGCCAGGGCACAGACATATCCGCTGGATTGAAAGACCCTCACGAAGTCGTCGTTGGCGATCATGTCGAGTTTTTTGACGGTCTCGCCCTGGACATTCGTCTCACCGGTCGTTCCCAAGATGTTGATTAGCCCGGCGCGCCGGAGGTCCTGTGAGACCATTTTTCCCACAAGTCCGATTTGGGTCAGCAGGCTTGAAAACTCTCCCGTTGCCTCGGGATAAGCCGCCTGACCCTGAATGATAAACTGGCTTAACGTAAGGGGAAATTGTCTCATAATCTCGTTGCCTCGCCCAGTATAGCCGGTTTAGTCCTCTTGAACAACAACCTCGGTTGACGACCAAACCGTTGTCTCAGGAGCTATAAGTGTTCTAGGCCATCCACCAGATCGGCCACGACCGAGCCGAGTGTGACCTTTGCTTTCATTCGCAACGGAGTTCTCCGCTCATCCGTGGTGACCCAGACACGGATATTCCCCTGATTCATAAACAACCCATGAAACGGCATGATCACAAGCACACGGACGGTCTCCGCTTTACCCCACACCCCTTCAATGGTCTCAATCCCTTCCACCAGCACTTCGACAGGACGATTCTTTTTGTCATGATACACGTTCATCTTCAGAGACGCCCCCGGCGTCGGCTGTAATGCAGCGCGCGTGTAATACAAACAGGAAATGATGTCCTGAGTCCCGGCTGGGATAGCCAGCGACTCAGTGATACCGCCTCTGACGGCCGTCACTATTCCTTCTTTTTGATGAAAGGTGTACTCAATGTCCTCTTTCTTCCTGCCTTCGCGCCGACGAAACGTCATATGCCCAGGGGCAAGGGTATCGAGATCAAGTTCCGACTCCACCCGACTATCAACCGGGAAAAACGCAGTAATAATCGGCGTCGATTGAGCTGTTCCCACCAACTTGGCCACTCCTTGCTCGGATAGATCCGGCATGGGTGCCACTTCCATCACGGCAATCACCGCCGTCAGGTTGAGCCAGGATACCTTGTAGGTCAACCGCTCTCCGACCTGAAACGGACGGTTGGTGTCACCCCACGGTTTTGATTCAATGGGGACCGCAGGCAAGATCAGCAACAGAATCACCGCGACCATGGTGGCATACCGTCGAAGCCACCTGATCGCAGGACATATGGTAGGACGACAACGATGCATTAACACCCGAGTGATCGTCTCGCCTCCATCAGTTCAGCCTCAATGAGCGATTGAATGACATCGAGATGCGCCTCGGTCAACGCCTCAAAGCGCAACACGAGGGCCGGCTGGGTGTTGGACGCGCGAATCAGTCCCCATCCCTCTTCGAAGATCGCACGCACGCCGTCGATCGTGATGAGGTCTCGGAGCACCAGCTTCTTTGGTCCAAGTCCTTGCTGACTGTTGAAACACTCCACAAACTTCTTGTGAATGCGCTCGACCACGTCGAACTTCACCGCATCGGGAAGGTCGACTCGTATCTCCGGAGTGACGGCCGATGGAGGCAGGTCAGCGACCAAGGTGGAGAGCGGCTCTTGAGATTTCGCCAGAATCTCAATTAATCGACAGGATGCATACACGGCATCGTCATATCCAAAATACCGGTCCGCAAAAAACATGTGGCCTGACATTTCACCGGCCAACACCGCCGACTCCTCCTTCATCTTCGCCTTAATGAGTGAATGACCTGTTTTCCACATCAGACCCCGCCCACCCCGTTTGGCGATATCGTCGTAGAGGCTTTGCGAAGCCTTCACTTCCGAGATGATCGTACTCCCAGGTTGCTCCGCCAGAATATCGCGTGAGTACAGCACCAACAGCCGATCACCCCAGAGCACCTCACCGTGCTCATCGACGGCGCCGATTCGATCGGCATCGCCGTCATATCCGATTCCGACGTCAGCCTGATGCTGTTTGACTGCCTGTCTTAGGTCGGACAAATTCTCCAATACGGTGGGATCTGGATGATGGTTCGGAAACCGCCCGTCCAGATCGCAATACAGCCCCGTTACCTTGCAGCCCAACAGCTCAAGCGCTTGTTTGGCGACAACGGAGGCAGCACCATTCCCGCTATCGATCACGACATGCAGTCGGTCCGCATTGACATGGGCAAAACTCTTTTCGAGATAGGCGAGATAATCAGGAATGATCGGGTGTTCCGACAGAGAGCCCTGACCTGAAACAAATACCCCCGCTTCCATCACCCGCCGTAGCTCCTGAATCTCCGCTCCATGGATCGCCGTTTTCCCAATGCAGATCTTGAACCCATTGTATTCTGCTGAATTGTGACTCCCCGTAATCATAATGCCGCCACCGACCGGCAAGGTGAAGAGGGAGAAGTAGAGCAGCGGAGAGGTGCAGACTCCGATGTCGATGACATCGAGGCCCCCGGCTAACAACCCCTTTCGAAGGGCCTTGTGAAGAGCCGGTGAACTTAATCGACCATCACGCCCGAGGCTGATCGTCGTGACGCCACGTGCATGGACATACGTGGAATAGGCCCGGCCCAACTGCTCGGCCAACGCTTCCGTCAATTCACTGCCGACGATTCCTCGAAGATCATATTCACGAAACAGTCCCATAGTTCCTCACTTAGTCCTAAAGTCTAAAGGTCATCAGGTCGAATTCCAATGCTTGCGTGACGACTTTGGACTTATCTGGCGTCCAGACTTGATGACTTTCAACTCTTAGCGATTGGTACGCCCATAATCATCCTTAAACCGCACGATATCGTCTTCTCCAAGATAGGGCCCGTTCTGTACTTCGATAATATGAACGGTCTCCTGACCAGGGTTCTCCAGCCGGTGTGTGGTTTTGACCGGGATGCCCGTGCTCTCTCCGACTTTCAAATCAAAGACTTCCTCACCTCGTGTGACGCGAGCCGTCCCTGCGATCACCACCCAATGTTCACTGCGCTGGTGATGCATTTGAAGCGACAGCTTCCCGCCGGGATTGACCGTAACACGCTTCACTTTAAATCCCGGTCCCTCCTCCAACACGGTATAGGAGCCCCAAGGCCGCTGGACCGTCAGATGCTCTAAATGCTCGGGAGCCCGTTGCTGTTTGAGCGTTTCGACAATCGATTTGACATCCTGCGCACGTGACTTCGGACAGACCAGCGTGGCATCGGGCGTGTCCACTACCACCATATCCCGTAGACCAATGGTCGCCACCACACGCCGATCGGCATAGACAATCGAATCCTTGCTATCAAGATCAATCACTCGCCCGGTGGTCACGTTCCCAGCCCTGTTTTTCTCTGCCACTTCATCCAAACTGCCCCAGCTCCCGACATCAGACCATTTAAACCGTACCGGCACAACGGCAGCCTTGGACGACCGTTCCATCACCCCAGTATCGATCGAAACCGGCTTGATGTGGCGATACACATCATCAATGGCTGATTGAGCAGCACCACTATTCTTGAGATCTTTGATGCGATCCATCGAAGCGAGAATGGCCGGCTGGTGCACACCGATCTCCTCCAGAATGGTTGCGGCACGCCAAACAAACATGCCGCTGTTCCAATAGTAGTGCCCGGCCTTGAGATACTGTGCAGCCTTGGCAGCATTGGGTTTTTCCACAAATTTTTGAACGGGGTGTCCTCGCAATTTTCCACGTTTGCCAAGCACTGTATCTTTATGCCTGATATAGCCATAGCCCGTTTCCGGTCGAATCGGCTTGATTCCAAACGTGACGAGATAGCCCTCTCCCGCCAACTCTGCCGCGAGCGCAACCGCGGATTCAAACTCCCGTTGCCCCGTCACCACATGGTCGGCCGGTACCACCAACATGAGGCCATCGGGGTCCCGTCCAAATACTTCGAGCGCAGCCAACGCGATGGCCGGTGCCGTATTTCGACCTTCTGGCTCAAGGAGAAATCCGTTCGAGAGCTCCTCTTTCCAATCGATCAACTGAACGCGAATGAGGTCAGCCTGTGCCGCATTCGTCGAAATGAGCACGCTCGAGGCCGGCGCACAGCCGACAATTCGGCGCATCGTTTGCTGAATGAGGGTATGTTCCCCCCCAATCCGAAGTAGCTGTTTGGGGAACAGATGCCGACTCAACGGCCAAAATCTGGTTCCGCTCCCTCCGGCCATAATGACCGGATATAGATGAGAACTCAGATCGTTATTAGTGATACGTGAAGCGTGAAGCGCCATACCGATACTCCATCTGCTCGTAACGTTGAATGATTAACGGTTAACGTAACCGATGTTCCTGCGCATCCAGAATCATCTCGACCAGCTCTCTCACCGCTCCCTCGCCGCCCTTCTGGCGACAGACATAGTCGACAACCTTTCGGACTTGCGGGAGCGCATCTGCCGGGGCCGCAGAAAAACCCACGGCTTTCAGCGCTTCGATGTCGTTGACGTCATCGCCAATGTAGGCGATGTGATCGAGAGACATCCCGTGCCGTTCGGCCATATCTTGAATTAACGACAACTTATCCATCACTCCCTGATGAAGTTCTGGAATGGCGAGTTTTTCAGCCCGCCTCGCCACGAGCCTGGTTCTCTCCTGCGTCACAATTGCCGTGACAAGTCCGGCCTTCTGGAGGAGCTTGATGCCCATCCCATCCCGAGTGTTGAATTTTTTCCACTCATCGCCCGACTCCGAATAGTACATCCCGGCATCGGTCAGGACGCCATCGACGTCGGTGGCAAAGAGGCGGATCTGTTGAAGCACGGTACGGGCCGGCCGCCTACCCACGGAGCTCCGTTTTGCCTTGCTACTCGCCATGGCAACTCACCCTTTCATACCGGCAAGTCAGTCGGCGACAGCCGAAAGGGCCTTGGTGAAAAACCCAGGTCTCGGGCGGCATCAGCATGGTCAAAGACCAGGTCACGGTTCATGCGCTCCGCCATTTCCACGGTCCAATGCTTGTACCGAGGCAACCGACGGACGAGTACGACTGCAACCTGGAACATCCACCGATGGATTGTCACCAGATGCGGCGATTTCCCGAGAGTGGCAAAGATACGGGACACCATCTCCCGGTACGGCAATGTTTCCCCACCTGAGAGCGTATAGGTCCGATTAACAGCGGCTGGCTCAGTGAGCGCCGCCACACATGCCGCCGCCACATCCGCCGTATGGACAGGCTGCCGCAGACCTTTGGCTTGTCCCAACAATGGGAAAAAGTCCCATCTTCGTATAAAACGCACGATCTCCGTCACATTCTTGTCTCGCCCATTTCCATAGATCAAGGTGGGACGCAAAATGACCCACTCAATCCCATGCGCCTCTGCCCAAGCACGCAACGCCTGCTCTCCCTCGGCGAGACGGAGTGAGATGCCCTGTTCGCTGCGATCAGGCGAATCCTTCTTAATAAAAAGGCTGGTAGAAGACAGCGCCACCACTCGGGTAGCACCGCTAGCCCGGAGCATTCCAAAATACTGAGGCAGCACCCAGATTGGAGCTACGCACACCCAACCCCTGAGGGGATGCGTTTCCGGAGGGCCGGACAAAGAACCGTCCAGCTTCCGCCACGTTACACCAATCTTCGTACCGACCTCGGCTGGCTGTCTAGAAAACGCAATGGTGTGACGGCCATCCTTACGTAGTCGTCCGATCACACATTCGCCGACCAAGCTATTCGCCCCTAGCAAGCCGATCGTCGCCCATTCATCCACGCTGAATTCCCAAATGCCGCAGGGCAAGCATGGCCGAGTGGTAAGACGCAACGAATCCAAATCGCAGCCAGATGCCGAGTGCCACCAACCACATCACCGGGCCTGGATACTGATGCCGGAAAAACTTTGAGTAGAACCGCATCATTCCCCGATGCTTGTGCCATTCAACAAATATTGGATGTGACTTACTGCAGCCTCCTTTGCGATGAACAATTCTGACATCAGGGACAAACATAATCTTCCAGCCCTTGCGCCGAAGGGTCATGGACAGATCAAGGTCTTCACAGTGCAAGAAGTAGCCCTCGTCCCAATGTCCGACATCTTGCATCGCAGCACGGCGGACTAACATGCAGGCACCGGAAATAGCCTCCACCTCAATGGGGTCAGTGGGCAGCGGCTGCTTGTGCAGGTGAAAATCAAAAAAAAGGCGCGGCCATCGATCCGCAAAACAGGACAACCCAAACGCGCGCACAAACGACCGCCACGGAGTTGGAACAGCCCGTCGCCCTCCGGCCTGTTCGCTCCCATCCGGATTCACCAACAGACCACCCACCATGCCGACATCAGGGTACTGTTCGAACACTTTGAGCAGGCGTGGGACGGAACTCGGCTCCAAGATACAGTCGGGGTTCAGGAAAAACAGGTGGCTGCCTGAAGACCGTTTCAGTCCAACGTTGCAGGCAGCCGCAAATCCAAGATTCCTTCGATTTCGAACAAGGTGCAACTTTGGTTCTGACGGAAACGTGATTTCAACCTTTTCTACGCTATCATCAATCGACGCATTATCGACCACGATGGCTTCTTTCACCTGATCCAGCGCAGAAGCCACACAGTCCTGAAGGCAACGACCTGCATTGTAATTCACGATAATGAGCGAGACCGTGTCGAGCGCAAAAGACTCCTCAGCGTTGCTCGAGGAATATGAAGCTGCTTCCAGGCTACTGTCTAGAACCGTCTTCATCCGCACGCTCGTTCGTCAGTGAATTCCACTGCGGCCCACGTTCTCTTTCAACTTAGGCTAGCCCTACGTACAAGTCAACGGATAGATAGATCACTGAATAGGCACGCACAACGATATTTAATGGAAACACCCGAAGAATGGTGGACGATAAAAGGGGGAGGTAGTGCTCTTATCTTGCTGGAACGATGCGTTTGTCCATGACCCTCCAGATCTCGCGCACAGTGGCAATGCGAGTGGCTTGAATTTTTTTTCTCTTCCGCCACATCTGCGGTAATCCTTGAATTGCGTCACGCTTAGCACGGAATATCACCTCGCCCTGGCCACGTAAGGCAAACACCACCCAAGCAACCAGGTTCATCACCAGGTGCAACGGCAAGAGGAACCAGAACAACATGCCCGGCATGTCCTTTACAAAAGTCCAGACCACGTTCCGATGTCCGTGATACACGGCAAAGTCGCTATGCTGGCCACCCGTCGTTGCTGAACCAACATGGTGAGCGACCGCATCCGGCACATACATGGCTTTGTGTCCAGCCAGGCGAAGTCGAAACCCCAAATCGACATCTTCAACATAACAAAAATACTCCTCATCAAATCCACCTGCATCCATGACAATTTGTCGTCTGTACAACGCGGCCGCGGCACAGGGTGAGAATATTTCGCGAACGGGGAAGACTCCCTCTGGCTGCGGCTTTTCGCGTCGTGTGCGCCAAACCAGCCCACTGGCGTGATAGGTATCACCGACTCCGTCCAGAACAGCAGGATCACCAGACTTTACAAGTTTGCTTCCAAAAATCTCGTAATCTAAATTTTTTCGAGCAGCTGATAATAGCGCTTCCAACCATTGTGGTTCCGGAAAGGCATCAGGATTGAGCAAGGCAACCCACTCTGAGTCAGCTGCAGAGAGCTGGATTGCAAAGTTATTGGCCCGCGCAAACCCTAAATTCACACTCTGCGGCAAAACACGCACCGATGGGAAACGCTGAACAATCCTAAGCGATGCGTCAGAACTCCCGTTATCAACCAGAATGATCTCATGTGGCAAGACGGTCTGGTTCAGCACCCCCGACAGGCACCGATCCAGAAAGCGTTCCCCATTCCAGTTGACGATGACCACCGTGACTTTAGGCCACATCTCCTAACCCAACCCGACCCACTCGAGCAATTGCGCAAGAAGTTCCGACTACGAGATCGATAGCATCACTACACAAACATCAAATGGAGCATTTAACTGAGTGCCTCTTTCGCCACATCGGCGTAGGCTGTAACCATCTCGTCAAAGGTGGTCATCTGGGATATGCGTTGGCGCGAACGTTCCGCCATCTGCAGCCGACGTGCATCGTCTCTTACCAAGTACTCGATCTGTTGTGCCAGCATGCGGCTATCACCTGGTGAGTAAAACAACGCATTTTCTCCCTCAATGACTTGCTCAAGCACCCCAAAGACCGGCGTCGTGATAATGGGAAGACCAAACGCCATGGCCTCGAGCACAACCCGAGGAAAGCTCTCAACTTTTGAGCTAAGGACAAAGAGATCAGCAGCTGCATAAAATGACGCAATCGAATCAGTCGGCGAAAGAACTCGAATCCTATCTCTTGAGCGAGGAGGAAGGGCCTGACATCGTTTCTTAAGCATCTCTGCATACTTCCCACGCGCCTGACCAACGAGCAATACTCGAACTTGCTCAACAATCGCTTCAGGCAATGCGGTAATAGCTTCGACCAAATCTATTTGCCCCTTCCGGTCACACAACGTTCCCACGCTAAGGATTGCAATAGTTTTTTCCTCCAAGCCTAATACATCCCGACAGCGTGCGCGCTCAGCCACATCAGTTCGAAGAGGAAACCGGTTGAGATTGATTCCGTTGTGAATCACCGCAAAACTGTGATGCTTGTCAAAGGCATCCCAACCCTTCCGAGTGGCGTGGGCAACGAAGACTACTCTCCTCGGCAACCCAATCGCGGCAACCGCATGCTGAGCGACCGGATCTGGAAGAAAGCAGAAGTACCGATCCCACGGTTCGCTCTCTCGAATAATCCAGACGGAAGGCACACGAGCTTGTTCTGCCGCTAGGACCGCCGGAAAATTCAGGAGCGTGTTGGCCAGGACCAGCCCAGCCCCTGTTGTTCGAATAAGGCCGGCAAGACGATCGACCTCAACTCTCAAGCGCTTAAGAGTCGATACTTTATTCAACATGCCAGGGACGACCTGGACGGCAATTCCCTGTGCTGCATACTCAGACCGCAATGGCCCATCCCCCAAGGCAACGATCTCGGGAGTGAAAACCCCTCGATGAACTAGTCCCACGACAAGCTCTTTCAAGCTTATGGAGGCTCCCTCCAAATCAAGGTTATGAGAAAATACGATCACTTTAATGGGGCTGAGTTGTTGCCTCCGTCCTTCACACGAATTAACTGGGGTTCGAATCTGTGACACAAACGGCTCGGGGCAAGGTACCGGTCCTCGTATCCCAAGCGCTATTCGCGCGCGATGAATCAACCACGTGACATCGCAAGACATCATGCGCCTTGCAAGTTGGATGTTCTTTGAATGGTTCACATGATACGCGCCTGAACACCTACGCAGGCCGAACCACGTAGATCATGCAGGCGCTGCCGAGCCATTCGGAAACTTTCTGCCTGGTTTTCAAAGGGAGACGCGGGCCAAGCACCATATGCCCTGTGTAGAAAAGCCTAATAGGAGTAGCTTCATCGACGGTGTAAAGTTGGTTTGCAAAATGCTTCTCCCAATAGCGTGAGCTAAAAGTAAAGATCTCGCTCAGTGCATTGCCGGTCTCGCCATGGCGCGGGACTATTGCATAGTGCTTAACGGTACTCGCCATCAAGCGTAACACGCTCATGGCATCCGAAAGCCCGGACTGTGAAAATCCTTTGGGGACCAAGCGAGGAGCCAAACTAAGCAGCCGCTGGATAAGCTCCGTATAGTGGGCCACATTCGTCCAGAAACGCCATGCGCCGGTGGGCATGAGATGCACACAGTAGCCGCCCGGTCGTAACACCCTTTTCATCTCTGCATGCAGATAGGGCAAATCAAGCACGTGTTCCAAAACATTGGAAGAGAACACGACGTCAAAAACATCGTCTTGAAAGGGAAGGGTTCGGCCGTCGTAAGGCCGGACAGGAAATTCTAATTGTCCTGCATAGTTTGAGTTTGGCATGTCGATAGAGTCCACGACATAGCCATCTTCCGTTAAACGCTTTGCCTGATACCCTGTGCCCCCGCCGATTTCAAGTATTCGGATACCCGGAGAGAATCGTTGGACGATCTTTGTATACTCGTATTCACGAATTACGTGCAGAAACTCAACACTAAACACTGATTCACACCTGAGCGTTCCAGGCCTGCCCTGCTAGCAACCGCGAGTCGTGTCCGGAGAAGACAGTATGGCCGAATTTCAGCCAGTTTGCTGCAGTGAACAGATCGCTAAGTTTAAGTTTCATTGCTTCTTTCCCACATACACGATGGTCGTCTCCCTTCCAATGCGCAAATCAATACCATCTGCCGCTCTGGTTGATCCAGCAGCACCACTGAATAAAGGTGCCCTCATGTGCCTAATTTGATCTAGGGTATAACTCGCAACTTCATCAAACCGATGCGCCATATCGTGGGCTATTAAATGAAGTTTTCCGATTAGCGCTCGATGCTGTAAGAGCAGATTCAGCCGGAGTTTTAGCTTCTGCCAGAATCCATGCTTAACACTACTGCCTAACAAGTCATCTATCAGGGAAAGTTTTTGACGTGGCACATGATATTTCTGGACTGATGATTCGGTATAGTCATAAAGTTCCCTCAAAGCCGCAATCTTCTTGTAACTCTCAACGAGTTCTGCATCTGATGAAAAGTCAGCCAACGCAATGAACTCACACGAAAACCCCAAATTCTTAAAGCAATCAGATATCTGAGATGGAGTAAAGCTCCGAACATGTTGCCAAGGATGGAAAAACGCCTCCGAAACCGGGCAATAAACACTTGAAGACTCTAGATTTTCGTTGTTTGGAGTTGATGCAATCAGATACCCACCGGGCTTAACAAAACTCTTCACGCGCTCCAGTACCTTGTCGAAATCATCATCCAGCACATGCTCCAGAACTTCCATCAAGAGAACGACATCAAATTGATCACTGGAATCGACGCCCTTGATCCCTAGAAAATTCTTGTGTTGACCAATTTTAGCTACCAACAAAGCCTGGCGATCAGGCGATGGATCAAAGCCTGCTGCGTTCAGACCCCGATCCAAAAGAAGCTGCAAGACATGACCACTACCTGCTCCAAAATCAAGATGACTGCCACCTGGGACAAGATACTTTCTGATAAGCTCGAGGAATTGTGGACCTGCTACCTTCCCAAAAGAAAGATTATCAAGCTCTGTTTGCGCAACACCATCCCAGAACTTATTGACTAGTTGAGGTGTCCAGCGAATTCTTCTGACCAAATGACGCTCCATCAAAATTCGTTAAAGCTGGTTCGGCTGGCTCGCTTGATAAAGTAAGCGCCAAAATTGTACGGGAGTGATTTGATCCGATAAGGCAAATCGTTTCTCGATAGATAGTCATGCACAGCTCGCGCACATCCATCCCAAGCATAATAATCATCGATCATTACTATGCCGCGCTCGCTCGTGATCGGACAGAGATACCTGAGCGACACATCGGTTGATGCATACCAATCACCGTCCAATCTGAGAACCGCAATGCCGTGTTCAGACAGTTCCGATGCAATGCCGGGGACGGTACTATCAAACCAGCCACGAACCAGTTTGTATTCGGCATCAAGAAACTGATGCTGTTTTAAAAGGTTTGCGAGATCACCTTGCGCCGCCCTGCAATTATCGAAATACTTTTCTTGATCTGCTCCGGCCTGCCACTCTGCAGCAAGGGGGCCATCTCGCTGATCTACCCGGGGCAAGCCTTCAAAACTGTCCAGCATATAGACAGGTTTAAGCACTTTGCCAAATAACTCTCGCTGCACCAACAACATGGCAACTGAACAGCCGCCTCTCCAGGTTCCGCATTCCAGAATCACGCCTGGTAAAGTGTGCTTTATTGCGTAGACGACTGCTGCCATAGTAAAGATGATTCCGGTTTCATGAACCATACTATAGGGAGTAACAGCATCAAGGATGCCTTTAATGCTCGGGGCATTCATTTCTTCGGCAATTCCCAACTGCTGAAACGTCACAGTATTATCCACCTGGTGCACCCATCGTATGTTGTTCGTTCTTCATCAACTCGAAACTCAGCTTCGGGTTCAAATTAACAATGGAGGTAGTAAAAAGAGTTGGGGTGTTGATGACAACAAAATGAAGCGCATCAATTCTGCAGTCATACTGGACACCGTTTTCACCCGCATTAGCAGCCTGAAGAAAGTAATCTCCCGCAGCCAACCATGCATCAAATTCAATGCTTATTTCAAAAGCCTGACCGGCCTCGATCCGAGGAATTTCAACACCAGCGGTCTTATTGGTCATACCAAAGAGGTCGACACCCCTTTTGTTTCTAATAATGAATCCTGAAGCTAGATCAATAACCGGAAAGTGCGCCACAACAGTTTGAGAGATTCGGTACTGGTCGCCCGAAACCAGTACATCTACCCTTTTCCCACTTCGATCAAATATGGCCACATTCATGATTTCTACCCTACGATCACCAAAACGATAGTCACCCTGCACTGCATTTGTTTCAGTTAGATCAGGGACAAGGCTTTGGATCGTCGATATTCTCTCAGGCTCAGATTTGCCAGTTAAGTCCCCTTGCTCTTCGTGCGTTAGGCCTGTCGAGGGCTCACCATATAGACTCTCTATATATACTTTTGAAACATCCACAGGCCTGCCAGAATTAACAAGAACTCCAGCGTCAAAAAGTAATGCGCGATCACAAAAGCTTGTCACCGCATTAATATCGTGAGAAACAAAAAGGATGCTCGTTCCGATCTCCCTCAACATTCGAAGTTTGCGAAAGCATTTTTCTTGAAACTTGGCATCTCCAACAGAAAGAGCCTCGTCCACAATCACCACATCCGGATCTAAGACTGTTTGAACAGCAAACGCGAGCCGCATTATCATTCCGGAACTGTAGGTTTTGACTGGCTGCTCGATGAAGTCACCGATGTCGGCAAAACTCGCGATGTCGTCGAAGCGAGCCAATGCCTCCTCGCGAGAGAGGCCCAGAATTTGGGCATTTAGAAATACGTTTTCTCGTCCGGTAAATTCCGGGTTGAACCCACTCCCTAGTTCGAGCAAGGCGGTAATTCGTCCCGTGGTTTGAACGGTGCCAGAGGTCGGCGCAACGGTACCGGCAATGATCTGCAACAGCGTACTCTTACCGGCACCATTGCGACCAAGAATACCAACGGCCTCACCAGGCTGAACCTCAAAACTGACATCCCGCAAGGCCCAATGTTCACGATAGAGCGGCCTAACATTCTTTGTACCAAGCACAGTTTGAAAGCGATCAATTAGGGCTTGTTTGAAGCGATCTTGAGGGTTTCGAAAAATTCGATAGCACTTACTGATGGTGTCAACCAAGATAGGCCGTGTCATTGGCGCGCTCATGTCAAATCACATCAGCAAATGCAGGGCGAGACACCTGGAAAATCCAAAGACCACCGACAGCCATAACCAAGGAAACAGCCAAATAGACGAACCAGTGCCCCCAATCAGGCTGCTGGCCTAAGATCAGTACAGCGCGTAACTCTTCAATAGGATACGTCAGTGGACTGAGGTAGATAAGCTTTTGTGCCACCGGTGGAGCGGATGATGCTGGATAAAAGACGGGGCTCAAGAATAACAGCATAGACATAATCACCCCGATCAGCTGCCCCACATCACGGAAGAACACACCGATAGATGCGAGCAACCAGGCCAGCCCGACTGTGAGCATCAACAACGGAGCGAGCACCAGCGGCACATATGAAGCAGTGCGTGGGATTGATTGATGTTGAATGAGCAAAAACACACCTAGCAACCCAAGGCTGATCACGGCATTAAAGACAGCGGAGGCAAGATGGCTGACAGGCAGTAGCTCTAACGGAAACACCACTTTCTTCACGTAGCTTGGATTGGAAAGAATCGCCGAGGGGGATCGCGACAGTGTTTCAGAAAATACTGAGTGGACGATAAGACCACAATAGAGCATGAGAACAAAATCTTCCATGCCACCAGTTCCCCAGCGTGCGTTGAACACCCCACCAAACACGAACGTATAGACGGCCAGCATCATGAGCGGAAAGACGACAGCCCAGAGAAAACCAAGTATTGTGCCACGATACCGCGTTTGAATATCGCGGATGACGAGCGAGCGGAGCAGGCTACGGTTAGTGTAGAGGCTGTGGATACCGGAGCCAAGATTAAAGCGAGTCAAAATTACCCTTCTCTTTCACCAAGCAAGATTCTTCCCGAACAACCTGATGCCACTAGTTACCTCTGCTCAGGATGAAAGCTCCAGCTCGATCAAGGCAAACATGGCCCAATGTTTTTGACCCAACATCTGTTCAAGGGCACGAACGGGACGATACATCCATCCAGGAACCAGGCTCCGCATGGAAACTCCACCGGATAGAAGATAAGAAAACGGCATCATTGGTTCAATATTTTTTATCTGCCATTTCGGATACTGCGCCGCAAATAACGCCTTGTCCCGCTCAAAGACGATCCATGGCAATGCACCATTTGCACTTGAAAGCGGGCCGATGACCGGTATGTTCCAACCACTCTGCGGGGAAAATGGTTCGGAATGAAAGTGCGTATAAACCCATTGAGACCATGGTGTGCGCCACGGTTCAATCATCACAATTTTGCCTCCCGGACAAATGCAACGTGTGGCTTCCAGAAAAAAACGACCGACGTCAGGAATGTGATGAAACACATCAGTCATGACAATCGCACTAAGAGATTTGTCGGAAAATGGTAAATGACATGCGTCCGTAATGAGTTTGACTCCTGACGTTTCGAACACTTCACTTGTAATCACAGTGGGCAGAATTTCCCGAAGAAAACCTGCCCCCGAACCCAACTCAAGCACATCATTCTTCTTGGGCAATATGGCCAGGATTCGCCCATACCATTCAGAATACAGCCCACGCAAAAACGCTTTATCCTGGATGAGGTGTCGCCTAAGCAGGGTTGTACGTGGATCGTCAACAGACAAGCCACGCGTTAATGGGTGAGATAAGAGTCTCAAGAACATCGAACTAGTGGCTAGCCGCCACACTCTGTATTGGCTTGGGCAAATGACCTAACCACTTTTTTGCGGACACTTCTTCTGCATAGGCGTCATCGAGCATCTGTTTAAGTTCTGCTGGGGGAACATGCCGTACCTTCAAATCCCAGTTGCTCTGCCATCTCACTTGTGCTTCGAGGAGGAATTCATCTTGGTGATAGCGACTCAAATAAAGTTGGTACTCTGAAGACAGGCCATTCAAGGTAAAACGCTTCCCACCCCAGTAGCCAGGCCCTCCAAGATAAACCTTAGACAAATCATGCCAACGATCTCGCACGCTTTGCTGAGTAATCATATCTGGATAAAAAATATTCCTTGCATCAGAGGGGTCCCTCGTTCGTTTTGCATCAACCCAATAATGAACATCGAAGTCGATTGACTCAAATTCAGCCTTACTGATGTTCTTTTTTGAACGCGATACCTTTCTTACTGTTTCCGTAATCTCAAATGCGTCCATCCACTTCACGACAAAACCATTATTGACATCAAACAACACCCATTTCCCTTTGTCAGGCAAAAACACTTCGAGAACATTGTGGGTCGAGTAATTCAGTCTCCCCTCTTCCATATATTATAGTGGTCCCCGATTTTGAGACACCGGTTTAAGCTATTGTCCGAGGAGGGCGATAGCATGAGTGAAAGCAAGAAGCGCAAGGTGCATCGTGCGGAATTCAAGGCGAAGGTAGGACTGGAAGCGG
>JBFWZD010000016.1:0-98928 GCA_050185705.1 Nitrospira sp.
GCCCCATCCACACCGAGTCGAACTCCGGGGTCATCGAATCCAGCCCATGGGAGTACCCAAAGGTCCGTTGATACACGACCCAAAACACCCCGATCGCCAACATCCCAAACCAGCCGAGCTTCGCCGGTTTCGAATCATACCACTGCGAAATGTCGTACCCGCGCTCTTGACTAGCCATAATGCTATCCCTCCTTCCACTCTTGATGAGCGGATAAATGCTACTGTGAATTCTACCCTGCCGATCTACCTCGCAACGACATGCCATCAGCCCCAGAATAGAGAGCACCACCTTGGCCTAACCGTCGAATAAAATTCTACCCCCATTCGACACATCATTTCAAGACCGACAAGCCTTCCCTTTGCTTATCATATTCTCAGAACCTCCTTTCAGCCTTCACCCTTGTCTCCACCGATAGGGGACTCGTCTGTGGAGCAGGATCAGTCACGATTCCACAACATGCCTTATAGCTCGTGCCCATGTTGATCCTATTCTTCTCCCTGACGTAGGATAGCTCCCTCACGAGTGTAATATGTATCAACCCGTCGCCTCGCGAGTAACATAATGCGCAATCCGTGGCTATTCCGCTCGGCCATTCTGGCGGTTATCGCAATCTCCTACCTATTGGGCTCTCAACTCCTGACCCGCCCATCGACCCAGAAAGAAATTGTCATCGCCGATATCGTTCACAACTGGCAACAAGCCCACCCTGCCGCAAACCGATTTGTAATTCTTCGTGATTTCAACAATGAGGCTGTTCTGGATACCGATACGGGACTGATCTGGGAGATTGCCCCTGGATCTACCGCGATAACATGGAACGAGGCCCGATCGATATGCCTGACCAGGGCTACCGGAGGACAGAAAGGTTGGCGCTTACCCGCACCAGCTGAAATGCGAAGTCTTGTCGGACCTGCCGTGGACTCTCCCATCCCACATATTCCGCCAGGGCATCCTTTTGTTAACATTGAGCCTACCTCATATTGGACGGTGGTCCCGGAAGATCACCAGCCGGCGTATGCCAAGTATGTCGATGCGTTCCTCGGCAATGTACTCAGCTTCATCAAGCTCTACACCTATCCAGCTTGGTGTGTTCGTGGCCCAATCGAGCAAGATCCTAATTAAGTTTCGCCCCGAACCCTGCCGGCACAGCCCGCTACCGATCTCACCTCATAGGATTCAACCCTCTGCTTACTTGAGACTCGTTGCACACCCATTTCGAGAGCAGTTCTCCGTACGCCCTGTTAGCCACAGGCGGTTGCGAGCAAACCACGCATAGGCTCTGTAGAGGAGTGGCTCAAGAAATGACACTCGACTAAGTGTAACCAGTACTCGCCAGCCGACGGCTTCCCACATGGCCTGAAACACCTCAACTCCCTTGATGACTCTCCCATTCGCCCATTGGGCATGAATGACTTGCCCCAACTGTGAACTCGAAAAACCTGCGCTCGTCTCGTCAAAATCTGAAGGTGCGAAATCACGGAATATCAGTCGTTGATGCTTGTCCTGTCGCCTCATAAACGCAATCTCACGCGCGCAAATAGGACAGGCTCCATCAAAAAATACTGTGAGTGGGTAACACGACATTCGCACACCCTCTCTCGGCTTATCGATGCAACGCTGGTCTCGACACTAGCCGATCCAACTTGCTATCGAGATCCCTAAAGTCTTCTAATACCTTGATATGAGCGCTTAAGAACTGATCACGTCGAGCGAGCGCGCCATGGCCTCCGACGGCCAGATCAGAGAATGGGCTCACACCCTCCACAAGATTTTGGATCAACTCCGCGATTTTGTCTTCGGACCGCATGATGGGAAGAGAAAGAATCGTAAGGTCTGGTTTGACATCCTGGCAAAGTTTCACCAAAGCGGTGATCGGCACATTGGCTCCAAGGTAATAGACGCGACAACCACGAACTCGGCATTGATAGGCAACCGCTAACGCCGCGATGTCGTGCTCCTCGCCGGGCGGACAAGCGACAATCACCGTGGCACCAAACTCCGCCACCGGCAACTGATTCATAGCGGAAAAAATCTTCTGCTGAATCTGACTCGTGACGTAGTGCTCAACCGCTACACTGATATGCCCATCGTGCCAAAGTTGCCCAACGTGCTCTTGGAGTGGAAGCAGAATCCCATTGAGCGCTTCATCGAAGGGGACGACTGCCACAGCCCCATTTAATCGTTTCTCAAATGTCACGCGATCCAACGGATTTAAGGTCGAGCCAAGTTCGTGCAGTAACCTCCCGAACATGTTTTCAGAGACTGCCGCTCGTGGCGCACTCGCTCGGGCTCGCGTCAGCAGCTCTTCGCGTCCCAACTTCGCCAGCTCTCCGATGGACGCTCCGGCATCTAGTTCGACTTTGAGATATCTCAACAACGCCACATCTTCATCTGAGTAGTTTCTATAGCGATTGGCGCCCCTTGCTGGTCTCAATAAGCCAAATCGACGCTCCCAGACACGAATCACATCTTTGGATAGGCCTGTGAGTTTGGCAACCCTATGAATTCTGTGGGTATTCATAACGCTACTGACAAAGTATAGAGATCAGTCCATTGTTTGTCAAATATTTTTGACGTAACTATTGACACGTGCGACACAATGCTCTATACGCTAGACATACCTTGGACATTGTTTGGACGCTAGACGATGAAATGGAGGCCACGATGAACAAACCAACTCATTCCCCGAAGCCCGGGAGCCGCGTGAAAATAAGCCACCCAGCATGTCGTAGATGTGGCGGCCTCATGGTGAACGAAATCTGTATCGATCTCCTGAATAACGCGAATGAGTTGGATTGCACTGCCAGGCGATGTGTGCAATGCGGGGACATCATCGATGCGGTCATCGAACACAATCGTCACCTCGGGCAAGCGTCAGTTACCTCCTTCTCACCATCGACAAGGCATTACCAGTTGGAGGCGACTGCGCTGCTTTAACAACGAGACGAATCAACACATACACTTCTTCCCGTAACCAAGGAGGGTTGCCATGCGGAGTCTCATAGTCATTCAGGCACTCATAGGATTAACACTTACTGCCGGGTCCATCTCATCCGCAGCAGTTTCGGATCTACAGCCTAACGAGAAGGACATGGTGCTCGTGCCGAAGGGCGAATTCACCATGGGGAGCAATGAGCACTCGGACGAATCTAAGCACCAAGTGGTCCTTGATCCTTACTGGATCGATAAGTTCGAAACGTCCAACGCGCGCTACAGAGCATTCATGAACGCAACGGCTCATCCTGCTCCTGCCTACTGGGATGACCCAAGGCTGAATAAGTCGAATCAGCCAGTTGTCGGGGTGAGCTGGACCGACGCAAACGCCTTCTGCAAGTGGGACGGAAAACGCCTTCCCACCGAAGCTGAGTGGGAACGGGCCGCGAAAGGACCTGACGGAGAAAACCACTATCCGTGGGGACACAGCCTTGATCCTCAGAAGGCCAACTACGGACAAAATATCGGCAGAACCACCCCCATCGATTCCTACCCGGAAGGAGTGAGTGGCTTCGGGGTCTACAACATGGCCGGCAATGTCTTCGAGTGGGTCGAGGATTGGTATGACCCCTCGTACTACAAGCAGAGTGTTGCTCTAAATCCAAAAGGCGCTGAGAGGGGCTACAACTACGCCAACCAAGGACCAGTAAAAGTGCTGCGTGGCGGATCCTGGCTTGCGCCGGAAACCTCGCTGCACACCAGCCATCGCTTCTGGAATCAGCCGGATAATAACTCGTATGGAGTGGGGCTAGGCTTCCGTTGCGCGAAGTCAGCTCAGACGGTGTCCGACGAGGCCATGCAGGACGGACGCAATGCATTCATTCAGGCATTAGTCGCCATGGGGGCCGAGAAGAATGCCGAGGCCTTGACCTTCATAGACAAAGCGCTGGCTGCAGAGCCCAATAATAAAGAGTACCTGGCGACACGGGATCTGGTCAAGAAGAGCATGGGCATGAAAAAGAAATAGCCTGGATCCGGTGAGGGCGGCAACCTTGCCGCCCTCCACGAGATCGAGCCTGTCATTCAGGAGGTGAATCATGAATCGTGCTATCGCCGTACCAGTAGCACTACTTGTGATGGGGGCTCTGCTCCCTGTCGGAACCGGTAAGGGAGAAGAATCGTTGATTCCACCGGACATGGTGTATGTCGCGCACGGCCCCTCCGTGATGGGCATAGATAAAGAAGTCCCTATCTCCAACAAAGCCACTCCCTACGAACGACGCATGAAGACACCCTGGTCTGCCGATGCATTAAACGATGAAAGTCCGGCCCACATGGTATTCCTGGACTCGTACCTCATCGATAAGTATGAAGTGTCCAATCAGCAGTATGGATACTTCATCAGTGCGAAGAGCCACCCGGCACCAGCCTACTGGGATGATCCCCGCTTGAACAAACCTGAGCAACCAGTCGTCGGAGTGAACTGGGAGGATGCCAAAGCCTACTGTGAATTCCGTGGGAAACGCCTTCCAACGGAAGCCGAATGGGAAAAGGCCGCTCGAGGCCCACATGCCAGCATCTATCCATGGGGCAATGAGTTCGATCCGTCTAAGGCCAATTATGGAAAAATTCGCGAGGCAACCATGCCGGTTGATTCCTTTCCCGATGCTGTCAGCTACTACGGGGTTCATAACATGGCTGGCAATGTCTTTGAGTGGGTGGCGGATTGGTATGATCCCCATTTCTACGATCGGCTGGAGCCGATGGTCAATCCTACCGGTCCGGCCAAACCCGTCTGGATGGGTGGAACCGGCACCTATGTAGACCGGCTGACCGTCGGAGAAAAGCGTGTAATTCGTGGTGGATCCTGGATCGCGCCTGAAGCAACTCTCCGCTCGACGCACAGATTTTGGAACCACCCGCTCAATAATAGTTATGGCGTGGGCCTCGGCTTCCGCTGCGCACAGACTGCCCCACACGATATCGAACAGCACGTTAGGGACACCTACATTTCCGCCTTGGTTGATATGGGCAGGGAACGATTTGCCGAGGCCCTCGAAGCGGTCACTCGTGGCCTAGCAATTGATCCTAAAGATGCGGAACTTTTGGAGCTGCGTCCGCTGATTGAGCAGTCAATGAAGAAGCCGTGAGCCCTATGACACCCAGCTCATGATCAGCGCGGTCGTTATGGAGAGATACCTATGAGACATCACATCGCACTCTTTCTCGGAATTGCATTTGGGGCGTTGATGGGGGCCACACCAGCCCAGGCGGCGCCGCTGGAGCCGGTGGATCACCCGCACCAGGAGAGTCTGCGGGCCGTCCACGACGCTGAACACGAGGTGGACCATGCGTGGGAGGTGTACCACCGGGCGGCCTTGGGCGGCACGGTGGCCTCACCGACCCTGCAGGCGGAGATCGAAGAGCACCTGCACCAGGCTCGCACCCTCATCACCCAAGCCCACGAGGCGGCCGACCAGGGGGACCCGCGGCAAGTGGCGCACCTCATCGAGCAGGTCCGCGTCCATACCGCCCACGCGGTAGCGGGGAGCACGGAGTCGAAGAAATGACGAGCAAGCCGTTGCCTACCCACTCCCCTCGCGTCTCCTGTCTGGCCCTGGCGAGGATCGCCCTTATGGCGCTCATTCCGTGGGGGCCCATAGAGGCGCTGGCCGCAGCGCACGAGGCTGACCCCGTGCCGATGGTTACGATTCCAGCTGGAGAGTTCTTGATGGGCTCTCCGGACGGACAGGGCCGCGCCGATGAGCGTCCCCAGCGAGCTGTATATCTGGATGCCTTCCTGATCGACCAAGTCGAAGTGACGAACGAGCGCTATCTGCGCTTTGTCAAAGCCACGGGGCATCGGACGCCGCCGAATCCCTACGGCAGTGGTCCCCTCGCGTCGCTCACCGGCATTGAGCAGCTCCCCGTGGTGCAGACGACCTGGTACGACGCCAAGGCCTATTGCGGCTGGGCCAAGAAACGGCTGCCGACCGAAGCCGAGTGGGAAAAGGCGGCGCGCGGGACCGATGGCCGCCTCTATCCCTGGGGGAATGAGCCACCCACTGCCACACGGGCGAATTTTGACCGGGAGTGGGCGGAGGAGAAGACGCTGCACCCGGTGGGCTCCGTGCCGGGCGGCGACTCACCCTACGGCGTGAAGGACATGGCCGGCAATGCCCGAGAGTGGGTCTCGGACTGGTACGACGCGGACTACTACAAAGACGCGCCCGCGCGTAATCCACAGGGTCCGGACAAGAAGGGCGTGGTGCGGTCCATCCGGGGCGGGTCCTGGCATAGTCCGCTCTCCGATATTACGACCACGGCCCGCGGGCGGGGGGGCTTCGCCCTCCAGACCCATGGCACTGGCTTTCGCTGTGCTCGCGGAGGAACAACGCCGGGCTCGGAATGATGGAACACAGCATGCAGAGGCTACGCACCACGCACAGGTTCATTCGGTCGGAGGCCGGGTCGGGTGCGCGTGAGGCGACGCCGCAACTCCGCACGGTGTCGCCCGCCGACGTGGACAGGCCCCCGGGTACCCCGGGGGCTGTCTACTCGGCGAAAGCTCATATTTCAACGAATGTTGATGGCCCAGCAACCAGACACTTTTATAAGGAGACCCCATGTCTACCATAATCTTCTGCACCATGGCACTTGTGGCCATGAGCTGTCTGATATGGACCATGAATAGGAAGCCGCTCTTGATAAAAGTGCCGCGGCGACGGGGGAGGAGATAGTACATGAGAAAGATACCAATTGGGCAATTCATCTTGATGATGGTATTGGGTCTCACCCTGGCAGGGAAATCGGCTCACGCTGAACAACTCATGCCGTTGGATCCAGTTCCAGCCGCTTATACAGACAAGCACATGCCTACCGGCTGGTGGACGGATCAAAAAGTCATTAAGGAGGGAAGAGACATTTATTTCGGTGAATCCGTTCCTCTTGTTGCCTGTCACTCTTGCCATGGTCAGGATGGACAACCGGTGAGCAGTGGAGGGGGACTTCGGGAGCAGAAAAATACGAGCCGGTTCTCCGACAGCTACTGGTATTGGCGAGTGGCGGAAGGAATTCCCAAAACGCCGATGATGCCCTGGAAAGCACTCCTCTCCGAAGAGCAGATATGGAAGGTGATCGCGTTTATCCATACCTTCTCGCATAAGGGGAAACCCTCACAACATTCGGACTATAGGCCTGAGACGCGACCAAAGAAGGTCATCGTCAAAGACATGACTCCAATGGTGCTCGTACCGGCTGGGGAATTCACCATGGGAAGCGAGGAAGGACGTGACGATGAAAGGCCCGTGCGCCGAATTCATCTCGATGCCTACTATATCGACAAGTACGAAGTGACGATCGGGCAATATGGGGAGTTCCTAGAGGCCAACAGCTTTGACCCTCCGCCGTTATGGACGACCATGGCTCAGCCGTCCTATGACAACCGCCCAGTAGTCAATGTCGATTGGAAGGATGCGAACAACTATTGCAAGTGGGCCGGCAAGCGGCTGCCGACGGAAGCCGAATGGGAGAAGGCGGCACGGGGCACAGATGGGCGGATCTATCCCTGGGGTAACGATCCACCCGATCCCCTCCGAGCCAACTTTGGGAAGGACAGGGCGACGTGGAATAACCACGAAGCGCTACTGCCGGTGGGCCAACTGAAGGACGGCCAGAGCCCCTACGGGATCTATGATCTGGCGGGCAATGTGTGGGAATGGGTGAACGACTGGTATGATCCAGATTATTATGCGACCGGCCCATCCAGAAACCCCCAGGGGCCACAAAGCGGAAAATTCAAAGTGATCCGGGGCGGCTCGTGGGACCTCGAGTCCGAGAACCTACGTTCTGCACGCCGGGATCTCAACATCCCCTCGACCACTGACTACGACTCGCCTGCGTACCGGAACTTAAACAGTGGGTTCAGGTGCGCAAAGAATCCGTAATGATGAGACCTTGGCTCTGCCATCGCCACCCAAGTTGGCCAGCACATGCTGGCGAGGACTCATTTCTCCATTCAGGCTGGCCGAGCCGAGCAAGGAGGAATCATGGCAGGCAAATTACGACAATATCTACGCGTGTCTGGCGGTTCGCTGCTGATCGGCGCACTTCTTATGGTCGGAGCGATCGCCGTGGTATTCGGGGGAGAGCATGCTCTCTCCAGGACCGAGTTCTGCGTGAGCTGCCATTCTCAGACCTACCCTTATGAGGAGCTCAAAAAGTCCTCGCACTACGGCGCGCTCGGCGCTGATCCGGGCTGTAAGGACTGTCACGTCCCGCAAGGGCTAGGGAACTTCCATCTCGCTCTATGGACTCACACCTATGACGGAATCCGGGCGCTGCTCGCTGAGATGAAGTACGACTATTCGACGATCGAGAAGTTCGACGAGCGACGGCAGATCATGGCTCACTATGCGCGCATGTCGCTAAAAAATTGGGACAGCGTCACCTGCCGGGATTGCCACAAGAATACCAAGCCGCCTGGCGCATCGGCAAAAGCCGCGCACAAGAAGATGGAAACAGAGGGGGCCACCTGTATCGATTGCCATCAGAACCTGGTCCATAAGAAAGTGCCGGAGATGGACCTCAATGCCAGTAAAGCACAGGGCGTAATGGTGTTGAGGGAAACAAGAGAAGCGAAAGAGGAAGACGACTAGCGTATCCACGCTGAGACGCTTATGCGTTCCACCGAGGCCGCACTGCAGCAGGTACACCCGTTGACTCCGATATCCGGGGTTATTGTTGATGCGTCGTAGACAATTTGGGATTTAATGCTCTCCGTTTGCAGCTGTAGCTAGTCGAGAGTGAGAAGCCAATAAATAAAATGGCAATATGAATCGCCAAGGGAGTTATGGTGATAAACAGTACCCTTTTAAAATGTCCAATGTTCATAAATTGTTCTCTCATAGAACTTGACATCGCAGATTATTAATAGGTAATGTATGGACATACATTAGACATACATGTGACATTTAGGGTCACAGCCATCACGCTTCTCTACCAGGATCATCCTGGTGAAATCTCAAAGGGGGTCGATCATGCGGAGTCAAAGAATCGTACAAGCATTCGTAGGGGTAGCCATAATGGCGAGCACCATCTCGTTCGTCGCAGCGGGGGACTTGCCAGGCGGCGACAAGGATATGGCCCTCGTCCCGAAGGGTGAGTTCACCATGGGGAGCGGTGACCATTCAGATGAGACGAAGCACCAGGTTGTGCTCGATGCCTACCTTATCGACAAATATGAAACATCCAATGCACGCTACAAAGAGTTCATGAAGAGCACGAGTCATCCGGCACCGGCTTACTGGGATGATCCCCGCCTGAGCAAGCCCAATCAGCCGGTTGTCGGGGTAAGTTGGACCGACGCGAACGCCTTCTGCAAGTGGGAGGGCAAACGCCTCCCCACTGAAGCCGAATGGGAACGAGCGGCAAAAGGCCCAGACAGCGACAATCATTATCCATGGGGTCATAAGATTGATCCCAAGAAGGCCAACTATGGCCAGAACGTTGGCCGCACGATGCCGGTCGATTCCTATCCAGAGGGCATCAGCGGATTCGGTGTGTACAACATGGCCGGCAATGTCTTCGAATGGGTGGAGGATTGGTACGACATGACCTACTACAAGAACAGCCCGGCGTTGAACCCACGAGGCGCCGAGAAGGGTTATAACTTCGCCAACCAAGGCCCAGTGCGGGTCCTGCGCGGTGGATCCTGGCTCGCCCCTGAAACCTCGCTTCACACGAGTCACCGGTTCTGGAACCAGCCTGATAATAATTCGTACGGTGTCGGTCTCGGATTTCGCTGCGCCAAATCGGTCCAGACCGTATCCGAAGATGCCGTGCAAACAGGCCGCGACGCATTCATTGAAGCATTAGTCGCGATGGGTGCTGAAAAAAATGCCGAGGCACTCGCGGCCATTGAGAAGGCGTTGGTCTCTGATCCAGAAAACCAGGAGTATCAAGCAACACGTGAACTGATCAAGAAGAGCATGAAAAAGAAGTAAACGAGAGGCGGGAGGGGGTGGTCTCGCCCCCTCCCTTGACCCAAGTCGTGATGGGAGATCTGAAGTGATTGCGTTAGGGCCAGGTACATCGCCAGCAGGCCCAGCCGCTACCCTGGGAACTTATCGCATCCTCCTCACTGGTGCGAGTGGGTACATCGGCGGCCGTCTCTTGCCGTCATTGGAACATCAGGGTCACCGTTTGCGCTGCCTAGCGAGACGGCCTGACATTCTGAAGCCGAAGGTCGCTCCTTCCACAGAAGTCGTGGCGGGGGACGTTCTTGATCGACCAAGTCTCGAAACCGCACTGCGCGGAGTCGACGTGGCCTACTACATGGTCCATTCAATGCAATCGACCGGCTCATTTGAAGACACAGACCGTCAGGCTGCTAGGAATTTTAGCGAGGCGGCAAAGGCGGCAGGTGTTAAGGGCCTCATCTATGTCGGAGGGTTGGGCAGCGACGACGAAGAGCTTTCGCCACATCTTCGCAGTCGGCATGAGGTTGGGGATATCTTGAGGGAGTCTGGTCTGCCCGTCTGTGAGTTTCGGGCATCGGCGGTGATCGGGTCCGGTAGTGCCTCGTTCGAATTGATTCGTGCCTTGGTGGAACGCCTTCCGATTATGCTGACTCCGCGATGGGTCAAAGGCAAGGCTCAACCAATCGCGATCGACGACCTGTTGGATTATCTCATCGAAGCTCTTCAGATTTCTCCCTCCCAATACCGGATCTACGAAGTCGGTGGGGCAGATCAGGTTTCTTATGCGGATATGATGAGGGCATACGGGCGGCAACGCGGGCTCACGCCACGTATCCTCCCGGTCCCAGTCCTCACCCCCTGGTTATCGGCGCTCTGGCTCGGATTGATCACGCCGCTCTACGCCCGTATCGGCCGAGCGATTATTGAGAGCATCGTCCATGTCACGGTGGTGCGCGACAATGCTGCGCTGCATACCTTTTCTGTACGTCCCATGGGAATCGATGAAGCCATTCGCCGGGCTTTGGCCCATGAAGAGACGCATTTCGCCGCTACGCGCTGGTCCGACTCGCTCTCTTCTTCCGGCAAGCAGAAGTCATGGGGAGGCGTGCGGTTCGGCACGCGCATCGTCGATTCACGGACCTTAACGGTTGAAGTGCCGCCTGAACCCGTCTTCAGGTGCATTGAGAGGATCGGCGGAGACCATGGTTGGTACGCTTGCAACTGGCTGTGGCGGGCGCGCGGCTTCATCGACCTGCTCCAAGGTGGTGTCGGCATGGGGCGGGGACGGCCTTCATCGACGACACTCCGCGTCGGCGACACGGTCGACTCCTTTCGCGTTGAATCGATTGAGCCGAATCGCCGCCTGCGGCTCAAATCCGAGATGAATTTGCCCGGGAGGGCGTGGCTAGAGTTTGAGGTGACGGAGACCGGCTCTTCAACCCAGATACGGCAGACGGCCATCTTTGATCCGGTGGGACTGAAAGGGCAACTGTATTGGTACTCCCTCTACGTCCCACATGAGTTTGTATTCAACGGCATGCTACGTGGGATTGCACAGGCCGCCTTGCGCGAAGCGGGTATCCTCAAGGAACAGAGCGAGGAGCCTAAGGTCGTTCGCTCGCACGAAATACCGAGTGATAATAACTTCGAGACCGATGATAACGCATCCAACACTCTGAAACGGCTTTTTTAACCGCATTCACCAGGGGACTTTTGCCATGACCCTCAATATCCCATTTCTCACAGTTATCGCTTTCGTCGGACTCCTGTCAGTCTCGTCCCTGCAGGCGGCGCCGCTGGAGCCGGTGGATCACCCGCACCAGGAGAGTCTGCGGGCCGTCCACGACGCTGAACACGAGGTGGACCATGCGTGGGAGGTGTACCACCGGGCGGCCTTGGGCGGCACGGTGGCCTCACCGACCCTGCAGGCGGAGATCGAAGAGCACCTGCACCAGGCTCGCACCCTCATCACCCAAGCCCACGAGGCGGCCGACCAGGGGGACCCGCGGCAAGTGGCGCACCTCATCGAGCAGGTCCGCGTCCATACCGCCCACGCGGTAGCGGGGAGCACGGAGTCGAAGAAATGACGAGCAAGCCGTTGCCTACCCACTCCCCTCGCGTCTCCTGTCTGGCCCTGGCGAGGATCGCCCTTATGGCGCTCATTCCGTGGGGGCCCATAGAGGCGCTGGCCGCAGCGCACGAGGCTGACCCCGTGCCGATGGTTACGATTCCAGCTGGAGAGTTCTTGATGGGCTCTCCGGACGGACAGGGCCGCGCCGATGAGCGTCCCCAGCGAGCTGTATATCTGGATGCCTTCCTGATCGACCAAGTCGAAGTGACGAACGAGCGCTATCTGCGCTTTGTCAAAGCCACGGGGCATCGGACGCCGCCGAATCCCTACGGCAGTGGTCCCCTCGCGTCGCTCACCGGCATTGAGCAGCTCCCCGTGGTGCAGACGACCTGGTACGACGCCAAGGCCTATTGCGGCTGGGCCAAGAAACGGCTGCCGACCGAAGCCGAGTGGGAAAAGGCGGCGCGCGGGACCGATGGCCGCCTCTATCCCTGGGGGAATGAGCCACCCACTGCCACACGGGCGAATTTTGACCGGGAGTGGGCGGAGGAGAAGACGCTGCACCCGGTGGGCTCCGTGCCGGGCGGCGACTCACCCTACGGCGTGAAGGACATGGCCGGCAATGCCCGAGAGTGGGTCTCGGACTGGTACGACGCGGACTACTACAAAGACGCGCCCGCGCGTAATCCACAGGGTCCGGACAAGAAGGGCGTGGTGCGGTCCATCCGGGGCGGGTCCTGGCATAGTCCGCTCTCCGATATTACGACCACGGCCCGCGGGCGGGGGGGCTTCGCCCTCCAGACCCATGGCACTGGCTTTCGCTGTGCTCGCGGAGGAACAACGCCGGGCTCGGAATGATGGAACACAGCATGCAGAGGCTACGCACCACGCACAGGTTCATTCGGTCGGAGGCCGGGTCGGGTGCGCGTGAGGCGACGCCGCAACTCCGCACGGTGTCGCCCGCCGACGTGGACAGGCCCCCGGGTACCCCGGGGGCTGTCTACTCGGTGGAATGTGCACTGTAACGCAAACAGTTGGTAACCTATCTTGTAAGTGGAGAGGAGCATGACCATGGATATGAACTTGATCTTATTACTCACAATGGGGTTGCTGGCGAGTGCAATATTGATGGGCCTTGCCAATGCCGTCACGGTTGCCGTTGCACGTCGACGTATCAGGCAGATCAGGAGATAGCAGTGGTGTTCTGAGTTGACCACGCAGCTGGATGGCGTGGGCGGGAGATAGAGCTATGAACATCGTGGTGACAGGAGGGACAGGATTTATAGGTGGTGCGTTGTGCCGTTTGCTGGTCGATGAAGGGCATCGCGTAAGCATCCTCTCTCGACGGCCTGAGCAGCCGTCGACTAAGGGAGACAGCCCCATCAACCGGGTGCACTGGAACGGCCGAGACACAGGACCGTGGGAGTCGGCTCTGACCGACGCGGACGCCGTCATCAATCTCGCTGGGGCACCCATTGCGGACGCACGCTGGACGGAAGCGCGCAAACAGATCATCACCGATAGCCGAGTCCTCACCACCCGCTTGTTAGTTAGAGCCATGTCACAGCGCTGTTCTAAACCTATCACCTTCATCAGCGCTTCCGGTATTGGCTATTACGGCGCAAGTGATGATCGTCGACTGGATGAAGGCGCAGCCCGTGGCCAGGGTTTCTTGGCGGATTTATGCCTCGCCTGGGAGGCAGAAGCTCTTCGAGCTGCGGATCTCGGTGCGCGTGTCGTCCTCTTACGCACCGGCATGGTGCTGGAACAGGACGGCGGGGCGCTGCCCAAGATGCTGTTACCCTTTCGATTCTTTGCAGGGGGTCCGATCATGCCGGGAAACCAGTGGGTCTCCTGGATTCACCGGCGGGATCACATTGGTCTGATTCACTGGGCGCTGACCACACCGACAATTTCGGGTCCACTCAATGCCGTCGCCCCAGAGCCGGTCACGATGAAGGCGTTCTGCGAGGTCCTTGGAAAAACCGTCCACCGACCATCGTGGCTTCCCGTACCAGGCCTGGCGATGACCTGCCTCCTTGGTGAGTTGGGGACATTGATGACTACCGGCCAGCGAGTGATTCCTGCAAAGGCGATTCGGGAAGGCTATCGGTTTCACTATTCGACTCTAGAGGAGGCGTTAGGAGCTGTGTTTGAAAGATCACAGCCAACAATAGCTACGGCATGAGCGCACATCTACAATCATGGCCGTTCGGGGACATGCGACGCGAGACCAGCGCATGCCGCTACTCAAGAGGTCATCTCATGAAGCGTGTTGGCATGTATGTCGCGACAGGCGTGATGGTCGGATTTCTCCTCGTCGCAGCACTCTGTCTACTCGGTTTGGCAAGCATCAGGTAAACAACAGATGAGATCAACAGGAGGTGGACGTATGCGAATCATCGGACTTTCTATTGTGGCAGTTCTGACATTGAGTCTGCTTGTAACGGGATCGGCTTTTGCCGGCCAACCTGCAAAGGAAACTCCTTATGGGCACCGAGACAACACACCACTCGCTCACGGTGTGATCGGTGTGTCCCTCCATGTTGGAGCCGAGCGAATCGGTGATCCGGCCATCCTGTATGTCGGCATGGTCCACCCGGAAGGACCCGCTCACAAGGCGGGTCTTCGACACGGGGATGAGCTCATTAGTGTTGATGGAATGCCGGTGAAGGGAAAGAGTTACGAAGAAGTGGTCACCATGATTCGAGGGGAAGCCGGAACCGTCGTGAAGGTGGGCGCCAAGGACGAAAAGGGCCTTCATGAACTTTCTATCGAGCGAGTAGCGAGTGACAGCCTCCCGAAAGGACCGTCAGGATCACATGGAAATCAGGCGCCGTAGAACCTAGGCACATAGTGGAAGGGAGGACGCTGTGCGAGGAATTGTCTGGCTCAGACGGGACCTTCGGTTGCATGATCAGCCGGCACTCACTGCGGCCTGCGAAGAATGCGACGAGGTGATACCGCTGTTTGTGTTTGATAACCCGCTCCTCCAGTCACATCAATTCGGATCGGCCTGCGTCAACTTCATGCTCGGTTGCTTGCAGGAGTTAGCGTCCTCCTTAGCCGATCGTGGAATCACACTCCAGTGGCGCCGCGGCGATCAGGTGGAACAAGTCATACAAGCGGCACGTGAATGGAAAGCCGATGTGGTCTATTGGAATCGTGACTACGAACCGGGAACCATCGAGCGAGACCGTCTAGTCCAACAGCAATTGGCGAGGCTCGGACTGGCCGTTCGGACGTTTAAGGATCATGTTGTCTTCGAAGCAACTGAGATACGGGGAGCGACCGGAGAACCCTTGCAGCGCTACAGCGCCTATCGGACACGCTGGTGGACGAAATGGCATGCCACAAAGCCCGCTGTTCAGTCGGCCCCGGTCGCTCTCACAAAGACGAAAGCTGCTACACTGTCAGCCGCAGCCCCTCTCCCCACAGCTGAGGAACTCGGCTACGATCCCGTCGATTTGGCGTTTGAGCCAGGGGAACAACAAGCCCAGAAACGCTTGCAGCAGTTCGTGGACGGACCGATTCATTCGTATGGCCATGGCAGAAACCTGCCGGCAATCGATGGGAGTTCGCAACTTTCACCACATTTCCGATTTGGGACGCTATCGCCCCGCAGGGCTATTCATGACGCCCTGCGCTCACTAGCCAAAGGGGGACGGGTATCTCGCCTCGATGTTCAGACGTGGGTCGATGAACTGATCTGGCGAGAGTTTTTTCAGCAAGTCCTCACGGCGTTCCCACATGTCGCGAACGGGCCGTTCAGAGCCGTCCTTGTCCCTCCACCTCGCTCGGATGGTCATGAACGAGATCGGCTCTATCGCGCCTGGTGCGAAGGATCCACGGGCTATCCGATCGTGGACGCCGGCATGAGGCAACTCAATCAATCAGGATGGATGCACAATCGTGTTCGGATGGTCGTGGCCTCATTTCTCATCAAAGATCTTCGAATCGACTGGCAGAGCGGCGAACGGTACTTCATGCAGCAGTTGATCGATGCCGACGTGGCTGCTAATAACGGCAACTGGCAATGGTGTGCCTCTACCGGCACGGATGCGATGCGAGGGTATCGGATCTTTAACCCGGCGCTCCAGAGCAAGAAGTTCGATCCAGATGGGAACTACATTCGCCGTTACCTGCCTGAACTTGTCCAGGTACCGGCCAACAAGATTCATGAGCCACACCTCATGTCCCCTGATGAGCAGGACCGATATGGTTGCCGTATTGGGGTCGATTACCCTGCTCCGATCGTCGACCATCGCCAGGCCCGCCAGGAATACCTGGATCTCGGCAAACAACAGGTAAGGGCATGACGGTCACCCCGCTCCGACTGGGTATCAGCCGTTGCCTCCTCGGTGACGAAGTCCGCTTCGACGCGGGGCACAAACGAGATCAGTTCTTAACCGATGTCCTCGGCCGGTACGTTGAGTGGGTGCCGGTCTGTCCTGAAGTGGAAGCGGGGTTGGGCATTCCGCGTGAAGCCATGCGTTTGGTGGGTCATCCACAGCATCCTCGGCTCATGACCATCACAAGTAAGCACGACCATACCGACAGGTTAAACACAATGAGCGAGGAACGCCTGTCAAACCTTCATACATTAGACGTCTCAGGCTTTGTCTTCAAACGAGGCTCGCCCAGTTGTGGGCTTGACCGGGTTCGGGTGTATACGACACAGGGAATGCCGAGTCACAGTGGGTCAGGGCTCTTTGCCAGCGCGTTTCGACAGCGCTTTCCCCTTATTCCCGTCGAGGAAGAAGGTCGACTCTGTGACCCGGCTCTACGCGAGAATTTTATCGAACGCGTGTTCTCCTACCGTCGATTCCAAGATTTGCTCCGGAGTGGAGTCACAAAGCAGGCATTAATACGTTTCCATACGATTCACAAGTACCTCCTCTTGGCCCACAGTCAACAGCAGTATGAAGCGATGGGCCGGCTCGTTGCCGATACAGCGCGATATCGACTCAAAGACTGGGTGGGAAAGTACGGCCAGCATTTCATGAGAGCCCTGACTCTCAAGGCGACGGTACGCAAGCATGTCAACGTTCTTCAACACATCGCGGGGCACTTCAAAGATCGGCTGAATGGTCGGGAAAAAGTCGAGCTGTTAGGCGTGATCGACGACTACCATCGTGGGCTCACACCTTTGATCGTCCCTCTCACCCTGGTGAAACACTACGTCCAGGTCTTCGACGTCGGGTACATTCGCGATCAGGTCTATCTGAACCCGCATCCCAAAGAGCTCATGTTGCGAAATCATGCGTAGAAAGGACTCTCCATGCCACATGTGGTTGTAGAAGAAGCCGGAGACCTGCAAGGCCTCTATCGGGCTTTCACGCCGATCCTTCACCGAAGCAATGACGAAATCCTCAAGGTTCAGGAATTCTATTTGTCGCGAAGTGAAAAAGAGGCGTTGCTCGACTGCGTCACGATTGAACAGGGCACGGCATGTAATTTCTTTGTGCAGCTCAAGCGACACGACAACTCCATCACGGTTCGGTTGCTGCCGGCCACGGATCCCGAGAAAACTCCTGCAGTCAAGTAGGTCATGGCCCTCGTTGCCGCATTTATTCGAACGGTATACCCAGGAAGTCACTATGGGAAGACCAATCTTCAGGAGTACGTAGCGCCGACGACAGGCACGGTATGAAAATCAAAGTACAACGACCATTACGAAAGGAATTAGCCAAATGCAGACAAGGATTCACGGAGTGATTTTAGTTGGTCATGGCGGTATCCCGAAGGACTGTCCACAAGATTTGGTGACGAGATTGAAACGATTGGAGGCTCAACGGCGTGCAGCCAAGCAGCCTCCATCACCCGAAGAAATCGAACTGGATACCAAGATCCGTCGCTGGCCGAGGACAGCGGCGACCGACCCCTATGAGGCAGGGCTTCAAGCTGTCGCCGCTCGGTTACAAACTCAGCTTGGCGACGTTCTGTTCGGTATCGCCTATAACGAATTCTGTGCTCCCACCCTAGAGGAAGCCGTTGAGGAGCTCATCGCACGAGGTGCCACTCACATCACGGTGACGACCACGATGTTTACTCCTGGAGGCTCCCATTCAGAAATCGAGATACCAGAAATCCTCGACCAGCTCAGGCCCAAACATCCCGACGTAGAACTCTGCTATGCCTGGCCGTTTGATCTTGGGCTCGTCGCGCGCACGTTGGCTCAACAGATCCGTGGCTTTTCCACGGTCGAACTCCAAAAGAATCCGTAACAGGGTATACCAGCCGTCCTCCTGGCAGTGTAGAATGCCCGCTCATGCCGAGCACTGCCAAGGGGAGGACGGATCGTGACAGTTCAGGAGCAATTGGCCAAATTATTCCATGACACTCAGTCGTTTAAATGGGATCGCGACAAAGGATTTAGACTCGCATCCGGCAAACTCAGCCCCTTTTATGTGGATTGTCGTGCTCTCATGGCACATCCTGAAGCACGCCGTCTGGTTGCTGACTTGGCGTATGACGCGCTTGCTGATATTGAATTCGATTGTTTGGGCGGCCTCGAGCTCGGAGCCATCCCGATTGCCATCACCATTTCTGACTTTGCCTGCGCGGCGTCGCCTCAGCGCCTCTGGCGAACGTTCGTCGTTCGAAAGCAGCCGAAAGACCATGGCTTGGGAAAGTTAATCGAAGGCAGTATTCATCGAACCGATCGAGCACTCATCGTGGACGACGTACTCACGAGTGGTGGGTCCTTACTCAAAGCGGTGGGAGTCGCGAGGGAAGCCGGACTTCGGGTGGATCATGCATTAGTGATCGTGGACCGTCTCGAGCAAGACGGGAGAGCACGTGTCGAACGAGAACAGATTCGGCTGATCAGTCTCCTGACCATTCAAGACCTCATGCGAACAGCGCCCCACTCATAGCACAGGCCTTTCCGGCTGACTGCGTATCCTTCACTTACACTCAAACTGAATTCCCCACCTGCGCTCCTCTACAAGCTCTTGGGCCCCATCAAGCGGACTCACCACACGAGTCCGCCCTTGTGTCTCTCCCTCGCGAACGATGGAATAGGACCTGCCGGTGCATTTCTGGTTCATCAGGTTGATGGCGTCTTTTCGAAACGAAGAGAGGATGGGTCCCTGTGCTTCCTTAAACGGATAAATGACCACTCCACCCCTGTCATTCTGCTGAATGATCTTCGCTCCATCCGCACAGCCTCCAACAGCAAGACATGCCGCAAGCCCAATTAGTGTTGTCAACCTGACCCTTATCATTACCTGGGACTCACCCCAATCACGGCAGGCAACGGAATATGACCACCCGTAGTTCCAGCAAACAGGCTTTTCCATGATGTGCGGTCTTCCGTCTCGACGTCCTTCTTCCAAAGGGTTTCCAGAATCCGAACATCCGAAGAAGACCCTCCATCCATGGCCATCGCTTGACGTACCCTCGGAAACACATCCTTCAAACATTGCGCGATGTCGTATAACCTTGCTGCTCCGAGGCTCTTCAAGAGCAGAATATGGCCGGCCACTGTTTCTGCAACAATCGTTTGATAGGCAAATTTCCCGATCTCACGCACGCGCACCTTGCCTGTCCGGTCGAGCAACATCAAGGCCTGTGCGGCTTCCCGATACGGTGGTCGCTCTTCATCGAAATCCTCTGAGTCCAAATCGAGGACTCGCGCCTTCCATAACCCCGAGGCAGCCGGCTCCGCCACGAACAAGCCCCGCCACGATGGATGACGTCGGCTTCCCAACGAATGTCCGTTCTTATAGAGGAGACCAAGGTACGCGAAGTTTTCGCGGAATAACCCCGCGTTAAATACCACATGATGACCGGTTCGTTGTTGCCATTCGTTAATCTTGATGGGCCCCGAGAGACCCTCCTGGGCATAGTAATGAACGGAAAAGGCTGTGCGCTCAGGATCCAAATCGACGACCAGCATTCGCGGCACGATAGGGCATTGTGCATCGGCTCTCCACACCGAAACCCTGATACCATCAGAAAGCTCTATCCACGAAATATCTTCAGCCAAACCAAGGGTAGGAACGACGCAGGCGGCCACCAAGAGATACATGGCTCCATACCGGCTCCGTCCAAACGAATGAGGTCTATTGGTCGCGGCTCCCACAGATGCTCGACTACGGCATGATTCTCGTTGTCGTCGTGTCATGGATCAGAATTACTTCAGGGTCGATGACGTATCCAATTCCGGTATGTATCCCTTCCTCTTCTGAATGGACCGCTTCCGATCCAGAACTTCTCGCACCCTGGTGGCTAACGTTTCCGGCGTAAACGGCTTTTGCAGATACGCGCTGGCTGGATCACTCGCACCGATACCAAGTTCATCCGTGTAACCAGAAATAAAAAGCACTTTGAGCTCTGGTTTGATCATCCGAAGACTCCTGGCAAGTTCCACGCCACTCATTCCCGGCATGACAATATCCGTGAGTAAGAGCTCCAGTTTTCTGATGTAGGGGGTGGCTACAAGACAAGCCTCAACGCCGTTCCGTGCTTCAACGATCCGATACCCTCGTTTGTGCAGTTCCTCGTGAATCAGCACCCGCACGTCCTCATCATCTTCCACGAGGAGGATCGTCTCATGACCCCCTATTGATTCGATTGTCGATTCCTCATCCGCTGGAAGGCCGATCTCGGCCTCAACACAGGGGAGGTAAATATCAAACCGTGTTCCTTCCCCGATCTTGCTGGTCACATCTAATCCACCACCACTCTGCGTCACAATGCCGAACACGGTTGACAGCCCCAATCCTGTCCCCTTTCCTTCCTCCTTGGTCGTAAAAAACGGCTCAAAAATGTGCGCTTGCACTTCTGGAGTCATTCCACACCCACTGTCGACGACAGAAAGTCTGACGTAGGCTCCCGGCATGATCGGACTGATGTGGTACAGCGGTGCATGATCAAGCGCTGACACAGCCGTTTCGATCGTGAGCTTCCCCCCAGTGGGCATGGCATCCCGCGCATTGACGACGAGATTCATCACCACCTGCTCAAGTAAGGCTGGATCGGCCTTGATTCTGCGATCCTCAATACTCGGCCTCAACATCAGGTGGATGTCCTCTCCAATCAGCCTCTGGAGCATGGGTTCAAGATCGACCAGGATGGCATTCACACTCACCGCCTTCACCATAGCAGGTTGCTTTCTACTGAACGTGAGCAACTGGCGAATAAGCACCCTTGCTCGATCACCCGCCCGGTGCATCTCCTGAACCCTGCCTCTTAGCGGATCGTCAGGGTTCATTTCGCTCAGCAGCACCTGACTTTGCCCCATGATGATGGTCAGTAAATTGTTGAAATCATGAGCCAGGCCCCCGGCTAGACGACCGACTGCTTCAAGTTTTTGCACCTGTCGAAACTGTGCTTCACTCTCTAGGAGTGCCGCTTCAGCCCGTACTCGCGCTGCCCGCTCCTCTTGCTCCCTCAGCAGGCGCCGTACTGATGGAACCAGTCGATCGAGTTCTTCTTTTGAAATACAATCCGTTGCGCCTCGATACAATTGCTCAATGCTCTGTTTCCCCGCGAGAGATGCCGAGACAAAAATAATCGGAACATGAGGAAGCAACTGTCGAGCGAGTTCAAGGGCTGCCTGTCCATCAAACCGAGGAAGGTTGAATTCAGCCAGAATGAGGTCAAGTTGACCTTCAATGAGAGCGGACGTAAAAGCGGCTCGGCCCTCCACCCGACGGACCACACACGGAATTCCTCCATCCGTTAAGATCGTCTCGACCCGGGCACTCTCGTGCCGACTCGTTTCGAGATGGAGTATTCGTAGTAGCGTGGTCATGAATGGGGCTGAGCGGCTCGGGTCCCTTCAGGAGGAGGCTCGTTGATGACTCCCCAGAAGGTTCCCAATTCCTTCACCGCAGACAAAAATTTCTGAAACTCAACAGGCTTGACCACATAGGCGTTTGCCCCCAACGCGTAGCTCTCGGCCAAATCACGTTCCTCTCTCGACGATGTCAGCATGACGACTGGAATCGGCCGAAGATTGATGTCCGCCTTGATCGTCCGCAGGACTTCCAGACCGTTGACCTTCGGCATTTTAAGGTCGAGGAAGACCACCGCGGGGTTACCTCTCAAACGTGACTTGAACTGCCCTCGGCAGTACAAATAGTCCAACACTTCAGCCCCGTCGTGACAGAGGACGACCTTGTCCGATATATGCTCCTCTTCCATCGCAGCGAGAGCAAGTTCGGCGTCACGTGGATTATCTTCTGCAAGGACAATGGGTTTCACCGCATTCACGATTCACAGCTCCTTGTTGGCAACGAAATAAAGAACGTCGCACCCTTATCCGGCACGCCTTCCGCCCACGTTCGCCCCCCATGGCGATGGACGATCCGACGAACATTCGCAAGTCCTATCCCAGTTCCTTCGAACTCATCCGCCCGGTGCAGTCTCTGAAACACCCCAAACAGCTTGGGCGCATATTCCATATCAAACCCAACCCCATTGTCACGCACAAAAATCACGATTTCGGACGAGTTTGGGCGATCCACACCGATTTCAATCGAGGCCTTGGGGCTGGTACCGGTGAATTTGATCGCGTTTCTGATCAAATTTACAAAGACCTGCCTCAACATGGCCGGATCACCCTTCACTTCAGGCAATGGGGCGATTGTCCATGATATCTCCCGCCCTTGCAAGTCCGGCCGGACATCCACAAGGATGTTCTTGATCATCTGCTCCAGATTGACACTGGTTTGAAGCATTTCTTGGCGGCCCATGCGTGAAAAGACCAGCAAATCATCGATGAGTTGCCCCATCTGCTTGGCGGCATCGGAAATGGTTTGTAAATACCGCGCGCCCTTCTCGTTCAGCGACTGTTCAATCGACTTTCGTAGAAGCGCGGCATACCCGTCTATATGTCGCAGGGGGGCCCGGAGGTCATGCGAAACCGAGTAACTGAAGGCTTCGAGTTCTTTGTTGGCGGCTTCCAGAAGCTCTCCACGGCGCTGCAGTTCAGCGGCTACACGCCGCCGCTCCGTGATGTCATGGCGAATAAGATAGTAGACCCAGCCAAGCAAGACTAATTGGAGAAAAGCGCCTATGCCTAACAGCGCGATCGTGTTCCTCGTCCCGATGGCAGAATCCGCTACACGGAGATTCATAGCCTGTCGTTCGTCTGAGTCCATTTCAGTAATGAGGTGGTGAATGATGCCCAATTCTCGGCGACCTGCCCCCTCGATGGCCGTCTTCTTAACGGCGGGGAACCCACCTTGCTCGAACAGGGCGATGGCCTTCGCTTCTGCGTTCAACTGTTTATCCATCATCCGGTCGAGCACTCCGACCCGCTGCTCCTGTTCCGTGGCTCCGTGCGTCAATTCGCGAAGATAGGTGGCAAACGTTGGCTTTTGCTGCACCACTTTCTTATAGGATTCCAGATAGGATCGCTCACCTGTGACGAGATATCGTCGATGGGCATCTTCCGCTTCGGTCATAGCTTCATCGATGCTGGTAAGAAGCTGGAGCAGATCGTGGCTGCGACTATCGAGTCGACTATTGGCCAACACAATACTGGTGTTGTGATAGGAAACGGCGGTGATAACGAGAATCCCGACAAAGACGAGACTAAAACCCGCCAGAATTCTCTGCTCAATGGTCAGATTGTCGAACCAGGATAGACGCCCGTTGACTGAGTTTGTTGAGCCTTGGTCAATGCCTACGCGAGGTTTTAGTTCTTCTGTGTCTGGATCCGGTGAGTTTGACTGAGGCTGTGTAAGTGATTCCATGGCCGGATGACAAGCCATTTCGCCGCGGTGATAGTCGTGCGGGTTCCACACAACACACGTAACAAGCTCGAGGTAATTGTAGCAGAACTCTATCTGAGAGAAAGAAGAAAACTATCCGCCGACATGAGTGGCTGAGGGAATGGCTGTCGCGGAAGGAGTGACGAAGTTGGAAAACATCAGCGTGGCGTCCACGACCCAGTCTGTAAACGGCTGGGGGTAAATGCCGATCACTAACGTCCCAGCCAAACCGACATAGATGACCGCTTTCATCGGGCTGGAAATCCTGATCGGCGAGGGATCAATCGGCTCATTGATGTACATTTGCTTCACAACGATCAAATAATAGTACATCGAAATGACGATATTGATAAGGCCAACCGTAATTAAGGTATAGAGACCTTCTTTGATCGCCGCGACGAAGATGTAGAGCTTTCCGATAAACCCAGCAAGCGGCGGCACTCCGGCTAACGACAAAAGAAACAGCAACATGGCAAACGCCAAAAACGGCGACCGTCTGTTGAGCCCACGGTAGTCTTCGATCTCATCCCGCCCGATCGCCTGGCTGACGGCAATGACGACAGCAAAGGCCCCGATATTGGCGAAGAGGTAGGCCAACAGATAAAACAATATCGCGTCGCTGCCCATCTTGGTTCCAGCCGCCAATCCGATCAGGACATTTCCGATTTGGGCGATCCCGGAGTAGGCCAGCAGCCGCTTGATGTTTCGCTGAGCGATCGCCACGATATTGCCGTACGTCATCGAGAGGATCGAGACCGCCACCAATAAATACACCCATACCGGCTTGAAGGATGCCAATGCGACAAGGAAAATCCTGAGCAGGATCACCAAGGCCGCGCCTTTGGGCGCGATGGACAAAAATGCCGTCACTGGAGTCGGAGCGCCGTGGTAGGTATCAGGAATCCACGAATGGAATGGAACGGCACCGATCTTAAATCCCAGGGCGGCGAAGATCAGCAGAAATCCGATGATGAGGGCTGGAGTCGCCTGTGCGGAGGACATTTCAGAGAACACCAACTGGCCCGTTTCGCCGTATACAAGGCTGATCCCGTAGGCGAACAGCCCTGCGGCAAAGACACCCAAGATAAAAAACTTTAACCCTGCCTCATTCGAGGCCATATCCTCACGCAAATACGACACCAATACGTAAAACCCAAGCGTGGAGAACTCCAAACTCACGAAGACCGAAAGGAGATCATTGGCGGAGGCCATGAACATCATGCCGATTGCGGACATCACCACCAGGACATAGTATTCTCCACGGAAGAGGGTGAACCGGTTGACGTACTCAACCGAGGAGAGAATCACAAGGATGGTGGAGCCCAGGACGAAGACTTTGAAGAAAATCGCCATACGATCCAGCACAAACATGTTGCCGAAGAGCGCGCCGGATACATGACTCACGTCAAACCACGCCAAACACCCAAGCGTCAGCACAAGGCCTGCCACGCTGAGATAGGCCAACTGCTCTTTCGGCAAACGGGGAGACACGAAATCCACGACGATCACGAGACAGAGCCAACAGGTCAGGAGGATTTCCGGCAAGAGCAGCAGCAAATCCGAGAAGGAAAAGTTAAGCGAAAAGATCATTCGCTTGCTCCTCTCGAAATCTGCATCGGCGTCGGCACGATCTTGTCGGCCAAGACCGTTGTCGACGTAGCTTCGGAACGACTCATGTCGCTCAGAACACCGACGCCGTCGCCAGATTGCGCCACAGGGACAACCTCGGTAATTCGCACGATCAACGGATCCACACCAGAGCGAACCACATCGTACAGATGCGTTGGGAAAATACCGAATCCGACACTGACAGCGATCATGATCAAGAGGGGAAGACGATCAACCGTGGAAATCGCATCATGTGTATGGCCATACTTCTGATTCATCGGACCGTAGAATAACCCCCGCATCATTTTGAACAGATACGCAAGAGTCAGCACGATCCCCAGCATGGCGACAACGACCTGAAGGGGATACTTATTCCAACTCCCGACGATGATCATGATCTCCGCGATAAAATTGACCGTGCCCGGCATCCCAATCGACGCCATACACCCAACCATAAAACAGGCCGTGATAAACGGCATTTTGTTGGATAGCCCGCCCAACGATGGAATGTCCCGGGTATGGGTTTGATCGTAGACCCATCCCGCCATGGCGAACAGCATCCCAGTGGCCATGGCATGAGCAAACATATAGATGACGGCACCGCTCAAGCTGATGTAGTTAAGGGCTGCCATGCCGAGAAAGACATAGCCCATGTGACTGGAGCTCGAATAGCCGATGACATACTTGGTGTCCTTGGCGTAAAAGGCGACGAAGCCACCATAGATAATACTGAACATACAGAGAACTGCGGCGATCGGCATCAGTTCCCTGGTGGTCTCAGGGAGAATTTCGAACGCAACTCGAATGATGGAAAAGTGCCCTAGCTTCATCAGGACGCCGGCATGCAGCATACTCGTCGCGGCGGGCGCGGCCGCATGGCCGACCGGGGACCATGAGTGCATGGGCCAGAGAGGAGCGATCGATGCAAATCCGAAGAAGACCAAGATCCATATAATCTTGTCCAACGTCGTCCCCAGTACGGGGATATTCATGAGGTTCGCCTGCTCACGAAGCACCAAGATATCAAAGGTATTGAGCCCGGCGTATTTATAGATCAGCAAAATGCCCATAAGGGCAGCCACAGCGAATGCGGACAGAAAAAGCACTAATTTCATCGCCGCGTATTCTTTGCTGTTGGATCCGAAATTAAAAATGAAGCCGACGGAATCCCTCAGCTTCATTCCTTCAGAGTCGGTCATCTCCAGGTACTTCTTGGTGTGACTTCCCCACATCCCCAACAGCAAGTACATCGGGATCACGGACATTTCATAGAAGAAGTAGAGAAAAAACAGATCCAGGGACATAAAGACGCCGATCGTGGCGGCCGCCAGGATCAACAACCAAATATAGAACTCCTTCGCCCGATCTTTGATGTGCCAGGAGACGAAGATACCGGCGAACAACAGAATCGTGGAGGCCAACACCAGGGGAGTCCCGATACCGTCGACGCCGAGATGTAAGGAAATGCCGAGTTGTCGGGACCACTCGATTTTTTGGATAAACTGAAATCCACCTTTCACCGGATCATAGGCATAGAAGAGATAGATCGACGCCATTAAGGAGACAAACGCGGCCCCAGCGGCAATGCTCCGGACGAGGAAGGGCTGCCGATTCGAGACAAAGATCAAGCCTAACGCACCCAGAAAGGGAGCAAAAAGAATATAGAGCAGTACGGACTCTCCCATGGCCGAAACCTACTTCCTCTCTTGAACGTATGGACCCCTGATCGATGCCGACTGATCGTGATGAAGTCGGTCGACCAGGGCTTGAACCGATCCATTCATGATTCGCAGAAACGGAGAGGGATAGAGCCCTATCCAGAGAATCATGACAGACAATGAGACCGCAATGACCATTTCACGAAAATGCAAATCGCTCATGGAAGTTCGGACCGCCGCCCCAACCGGTCCAAGCATGGACCGCTCGTAATACCACAAAAAATAGGCGGCGCCGAAAATTACCCCCAAGACGGCAACGGCTCCAAACCACCACTTCGCTTCAAACGCCCCGAGCAGAATGAGAAACTCGCCGACAAAACCGTTAGTCCCGGGAAGTCCGATGGAGGCCAGGCCGATAATCAGAAAAAACGTAGCGAGCAACGGCACTTGTTTCGCCATTCCGCCGAAGGCCGACAACTCTGTCGTCTGCTGGCGGGAATACAAAAACCCTGCGATAAAAAACAATCCGGCTGTGCTGAATCCCAAATTGATCATGGTCAGCAAACTGCCCTGCAGACCTTGATAATTCAAGGCAAACAACCCCACCACCACAAAACCCAAGTGACTCACGCTGCTATAGGCGAGCAAGCGCCTCAAGTCAGCTTGCACCAAGGCCATCCAGGCGCCGTAGAGAATGGCACACAGACCAAGAACAACCAGGATAGTGACAACCGTTTCACTTTTTGAAGCGTCCGGAAGCAGTGGGATACTGAAACGCATAAACCCAAAGGTTCCCAACTTGAGGCCGGCTAACACGACGGACATTCCAATTGGGCCTTCTAAGAGAGCATCAGGCAACCAGGTGTGGAATGGAAAGACCGGTGCTTTGAATGCAAATCCCAAGAACATCAGCCAAAAGATCACCAACTGCTGACTGAGGGGAATGGGCACGTTCAGCAGATCGATGAAATCAAACGAGTACGTCTGATCGGCATGATGCAACAAGGCCCATTCATGGAGGTTGATATTCAATAATGCAATGCCGACCAGCATGAAGACACTGCCCAACAGCGTATAAATAACGAACTTCAACGCCGCGTAATGCCGTTCAGCCCCACCGCCCCAGAGTTTGATCAAGAAATAGCTGGGGATCAGCATCAGCTCCCAAAAAACGAAGAAGAGGATCAGATCCAACGACACGAAGACGCCCATGGTCGTCGTCTCGAGCGTCAACAAGCACATCATGTACAACTTCACCTGATGGCGAATCGTATCCCAGGAATAAGCGACGACCAACACGGTCAGAAACGCCGTGAGCCCTACGAAAAGGACGCTGATTCCATCGACCGCCACGTGATAGCTGATTCCGAGTGCGGGAATCCACGGTACGCGCTCCGTGAACTGCATGGCCGCCGACTCCGGCACAAAGCGAAGCAGGACGAAGATGCAGAGCGCAAGCTCCACGAGTGCGATAGTGAGAGCGGCGCTCCTAATCGTATCTTCATCCTCAACGACCCAAAGCAGAACCGCTCCGACCACGGGGAGGAAGAGAATACAGGACAGAATGGGAAACCCAGCCGAGAGTTCTTCGAGCATAAGGACCGTCTGTTCGCCTTCCGACCTACATCTGAAGCACGAGTTGAACCACCACCGCCAGGAGAAACAGCCCTGCGACAATGATGGCGGCATAATGATGGACCATGCCACTCTGCATTTTTCGGCCCTCGCGAGCGGCCAAGTGGTTGCCGTATCCGATCACATTCAACCCGGCATACACGATGTACTTCTCAATCCACGTTGAACCAGAGGCTCCCCACTCAGCCATTCGCCCCACCGCGCGCACGACTCCATCGATGACGGTGTGATCGAACCAATGTAGGAACATGCCGAGGCGTTTCACTGGTTCGACGAACAAGAGGTCGTACAGTTCGTCGATATAGTATTTATTCAAGAGCGTGCGATACATCCCCGCAAACTTCTCTGCCCAACCATCGGCCGTGACCGGACTCACGGCATACAGGAAATGGGCGAGTGCCCATCCGATCAAGGCAATGGCGATCGCTATGCCCATCAATAGGAATACGATCCCTGTACTGGCTTCATGTTCACCTATCGCACCGACAACCGGAGCCAAGAATCCGTGGAGCCAACCATGTTCTGGGGGAAACCCGAGAACTATTCCGCCCACACCGGACAGGAAGGCCAAAATCATCAAGGGGGCGACCATCACCATGGGAGACTCGTGCACATGCGCCTCGGTATGGTGATCCATCCTGGAAGCACCATAGAACGTGAGGTACGTCAGCCGAAACATGTAAAACGACGTCATCAAGGCACCAATGGCGGCCATCCCATACAGGAGGTAATGGTGATTCATGAAGGCATGGGCCATGATTTCATCCTTGCTCCAAAATCCAGCGAGAGGAGGCAACCCAGCAATTGCGATCGTCCCGATCAGAAACAGCCGGTGGGTCCATGGAATGCGCTGGCTCAGCCCGCCCATCTTTCGAATATCCTGCTCACCAGAGAGCGCATGGATGACCGATCCCGCCGCCAAAAACAACAAGGCTTTAAAGAACGCATGGGTCATGACATGGAACACGGCAGCGGTGTACGCACCAACTCCACAGCCAAGGAACATGTATCCCAGCTGGCTCACAGTAGAATAGGCCAGCACCCGCTTGATGTCGGTTTGAACGAGTCCGATGGTGGCAGCGAATAAGGCAGTCGCGCCGCCGACGATCGCCACCGTGGACATGGCAACCGGAGACAGGTCAAAAATCACGTGATTCCGTACAATCATGTACACGCCCGCCGTCACCATGGTGGCAGCGTGGATGAGTGCGCTTACCGGCGTGGGGCCTTCCATCGCATCAGGCAACCATGTGTGGAGCGGCAATTGCGCCGACTTACCGACCGCTCCTACGAGGAGACAGAGGGCTATCGCGGTCGCCATTTCCGGAGACAATTGGCCGACCTGCGCAAAAACCTTGGTGTAGTCGAGAGTCCTAAAGTTGACAAAGATCAAAAAGATCGCGACCAGAAAACCGGCATCGCCGATGCGGTTCACGACAAATGCCTTGGTGGCCGCCTGCGCCGCAGAAACTTTATCGTAGTAATAGCCGATCAGCAGGTAGGAACAGAGCCCCACGCCTTCCCAACCGATGAAGAGCACCAGATAGTTGTTCCCCATGACGAGCAGGAGCATGGAGACCATGAACAGATTCATGTACGTGAAGAACCGCGTGAACCCTGTCTCTCCATGCATATAGCCCACGGAATACACATGGATCAGGAAACCGACGCCGGTGACGACCAGCAACCACGCGCAGGTGAGAGGATCCACGAGGTACGCCAGATTGATCGTCAGATCCTGCCCAAAAATCCATTGATAGACGACGACTTCGTGGGTCGTTCCCGTGCGAAGGACATCGGTAAAGACCGCCAGCGCTGAGAGAAATGAAAGCCCCACTGACCCCCAGGCGAGTCGGTGAGCCATGTCACGGGAATAGCGATTCCCCAGGAGGCCGTTCAACACAACGGCCAGCAATGGGAAAATGGGAATCAGCTTAATCAGTAGGTCGGTGAAGTTCGACACGATAGCCTACAATGCTCCATACACTCCCGCAGGAAGTGGTTCTATTAGGAGTATCAGTTTGGCGACATAGATGAGGAAATAACAAACCGCGCACGTAATCTCCTGACCCTTCCCAACATCCTGCTACCATTTCAAAAGGTTCATTTCGTCAACATTGGTCGATATCTTGCCTCGGAAGACCACGATGATAATCGCCAGACCGATGGCAGCTTCACCTGCGGCAATGGCGATGACGAAGAGTGCGACTAATTGGCCTGCCATGGATTCTAAATAATGTGAAAAGGCCACCAGATTGATGTTCGCCGCATTCAGCATCATCTCAACGGACATCAGGACAATGATGAAATTGCGCCTCACAAGTACACCCAGGAGCCCGGTCATGAACAGCACCGCACTCACAGTGGTATAGGCAGCGAGCGGGATCATGAACGTTCTTCCTTAGGATCCAGCGGTTTTGGAGTCTTGGCCAAGACGATGGCCCCAATGATGGCCCCGAGAAGAAAGATGCCGACGATTTCGAACTGCAGAATATGGTCGCTGAACATCTTGATGCCCACTGCATAGGTATCACCGGCTTGCAGAATGACACTCGACGGGGCCGTGCCCTTCGCGCCATCAAATGGAGACTGAAGGAGGAGGAAGATCACATACACGGCTCCCAGAGCCGCCGTCCCCACAAAATACGGGGCCGATGGATGGAAATAGCGCTCATCCGTTTTCAAATTCATCAGCATCAGCACAAAGAGGTACAGCACAAGAATGGCCCCAACGTAGACGATGACCTGCACCGCCCACAAGAACTCTGCGTTCAGCAGGATAAAAAGACCCGACACATGCATCAGCAACACAAGGAGCGCGAGTGCGCAGTGAACGGGGTGGCGCAAGGACACCGTGAGGACGCCAGAGGCAATACTGACCAACGCGAAATACGCGAAAAATACCAACATCATGTGATCGGCTCAGCTTAAATGCTTGGGCGGTTGTTGAGTGGCCTTCTGTACCGACTGAGGAAAGTAGTACCGGTACTCCCGGCTCTGGTCCACGTCTTTTTCCTGATTATGGGCGTACAGGTACTTCTTCCCATCATCGAGGTGGCGTTCGCCGATATCATACAGCCGCTTTTTGTCGAACAACAGACTCCGTTTGTCATGCGTCGAATATTCGTACATCTTGGTCATCGCCAGCGCATTCACCGGACAAGCCTCGACGCAATAGCCACAGAACACGCATTTTGTAATATCAATATAAAATTCGCTGGCGTATCGTTGGAGTGGGCGGCTCGTGTCTTCAGCGCTGATTACTTTGATGCAGCGAGACGGGCACGCAGCTTCGCATAGATCACAGCCGACGCATCGCTCCAACCCATCATCGTACCGAAGCAAACCAAGCGCGCCTCGGTGCGTATCAGGGATCGTCCGTTGTTCACGCGGATACTGAAACGTCATCGGCTTATGAAGCATATGCCGGAAGGTGACTTTCATGGCATCCCAAATCTCATAGAACAACGCGGCCTGAAGAAGTTTTTTTGTCAGTGCAGAGACACTCACCGCAACGCCTCCTCGGAGACCAACCACTCTACCCACCCGCTTACACCTGCTCGATGCTGACCCATATCTGTTTAAACGACGGTACGCCTGTCGTTGGATCGACCGAAACCGTCATCAGATCTTTGACCGGAGGTTCATTGAAATGTTCCGGGAAAAAACAGGTGCCAGGGGCAATGGATTGATCAGGTTGCACAGGCAGCTGAAGCGACCCACGATCGGAGATCAGACGCACCTTGGTGCCATCCTGCAGGCCCAGTCGCTCCATATCCCGTATATTCATCCGTAACTTCCCCGTGTTGGGAGCAACCTTGATGAGTCCGGATGCCTGCGCCGACAGCTTTCCAGAATGCATCAACACCTGGCCCATGATCAATGCAAAGGGTCGCGTGCGATCCTCAGCAGGGGTCGTAGGCCGATACCGAGCTGTGACCCCCTCGGCATAATCGTTCGATACAAACTGATCGACATCCGGCGCGATCTTCCGAGGCTGGCCAAGATTATAGTAGCCAGGAAGTAGTTTCATAATTTCGCTCTGAATGTCGTTCGCCGATTGGTATTCCCATCGGGCACCCATCGCATTCGCGAGGGCGGTCATGATGTGCCAATCCGGCAAGCTTTCTCCAAGTGAATCCATCGCCTGTCTAACTCGAAGCACCCGACCTTCGAAGTTCGTGAAGGTGCCGTCCTTTTCCGCATAGGTACAGGCAGGAAGTACAAAGTCGGCCACCTTCGCTGTCTCAGTCAAGAAAGGATCTTGGACTACCAACAATTCCAGACGTTCGAGCGCAGCTCGCACCTCCATTGAGGCGGGGAACGTTGCCAAAGGATTCTCCCCTAGCACGTATAGCGCCTTAATCTGACCGCTCTTGCATCGTTTGAGAATCTCAACGAGATGCGCTCCCGATTCAACCGGTGGGAGCGCGGCATCCCATGCCGCGCCAAAACGGTCGCGAGCGGATGTGTCCTCATACCGAGCCTGCCCAGGGAGAAACTCAGGAGCCACGCCCATATCCACGGCCCCCTGCTCGTTTGGCTCCTCGGTCACAGTATTCACACCACATCCGGGCCTTCCGATCTTTCCGGTAATCCAGGCCAAATCCATCAGCTTGAGGACGTTCTGATACCCATTCGCTCTCCTGACAATCCCTTCAGCGCAGAGAATGATGGACCTCGGCGATTCGGCAAACATCGCCACGATTTCCTTGAACGCCTCAACAGCAAGCCCTGTCCGGGCCGATACATCGTCCAATGTGAGGTTCGCCACTGCACTCTTGAGTTCATCAAACGCTTTAGGATGTCTCCCGACGCTTTCTTCATCCACCAAGTCATGAACAATCGCCGCTTTCACCAATCCATCGATCACGGTTCCTTCGGTTCCAGGCCGAATCAAAAAGGGATGCGATGCCAGCTTGGCCATATTCGTGATGGCACTATCGAGCGTAACCACCTGGGCCTTGTAGACGCGGATCGCTTCCTTGATTCGAACCGCCGTCAACGGGTTCGTCTCCGTGATGTTGGAACCGATCACGATGATGGTCTTTGCCTTCGTCAAATCTTCCCAATCGTTCGCCGTTCTCCCTAAGCCTGTCGCGTGCCTGGAGCCAAGCACAAAGTTCATATGGCCGTAGCGCGCACTGCTGTCGAGCTGGTTTGAGCCGAAGACACTGCGTATCAGTTTTTGGAACAGATACAGCTCTTCGTTGGTACAACGTGCGGTCGCAAGGCCGGCGATGGCATCCGCACCGTGCTTCTGCTTGATCTCGGTAAACCGATCCACCAGCGCATGCATGGTCTCCAACCACGACTTTTCGACCAACCGATCGCCTTCACGAACCAATGGCTGGACAAGTCTGTGCTGACTGTCTAAACACTCGAATCCAAACCGTCCTCGGACACAGAGCCCTCCATGGCCCTTCGCAGTTTCGGCGCGATCTCCCCATTTATTTTTCCAGGACAACGGCGACGAGACACGGATCACTTCCGTATCCTTCGTTTCCAAGTACATTTGACAGCCGTCCCCACAGTAATTGCAGGTCGTCGTCGTTTTCTTCATCTGCCACGGTTTATACAGATACTTGGAAAACTTATTCGTAATGGCCCCAACGGGGCAGACCGCCAAACAGTCCCCGCAGAACTCACAATCGAGGGCCAAGTCGCCTTTGGGAACGACTTGATTGAAACCGCCTTTCTTCATGAACTGCAGCGCGTCGATCATCAGCACGTCCTTGCAGACATTGATGCACTCGGCGCACGCGATGCAACGATTCATGTTGAAATCAAGGACTGGACTGCGCGTGTCTTCCGGGATGAATTTCTGTTTGGCGTTGGCTAAGTTCGTCACCCCGTGCTGGAAGGCCATGTCCTGTAGTTCACAGTGCCCATCGGCATCGCACACCGGACAATCGAGGGGGTGGACAGAGAGATGTTTCTCGACAGCCTTCTTTCGGGCCAGGAACAGATCTTCACCTTCCGTCCGAATGATCATCCCCGCCGCCGCCTTAGCCGTACAAGACCGCACGGGGGCCTTTTTCCCTTCCTGCATCACGAGACACATCCCGCAAGATCCGAACGGATCGAACGTGTAGTGGTAACACATAGCCGGGATGATCTTCCCGGTCATCGAGATGACGTCATATAAAGACACGCCATCCTTCGCCGTCACCGACTTTCCGTCGATACTCAGCTCGATCGATGTGGCTTCAACATCAGGATTTGTAGCGGGTTTAAGTCCCATGCCGTTCGACCTGCCTCAGTCTTGCCCTATCTTTTCCTATCACTGATGAATATACGGACGACCATCCCCAGTCCACCATCGCTTATCGATCGCATTCACCCATCACAATATCGTAGGTGCCGAAAATCGTACAGGCATCCGAGATCATATAGCCTCGAGCCATCTGATCGAAGGCGCCCATATGGACGAACGAGGGAGCGCGAATTTTCAGCCGATAAGGCTTGCCACCGCCCGTACTGACAATATAAAAACCCAGTTCGCCCTTGTGCGCCTCAGTGCCGCAATAGATTTCCCCCGGCGGCGCATCGAACCCCTGTGAAAAGAGTTTGAACTGCTGGATCATCGCTTCCAGGTTGGTGAAGACTCGTTCTTTGGGCGGCAGCGTCACACTCGGCGCATCCGCCATGATGGGCCCTTCCTGCATCTGCTCCAGGCATTGCCGAATGATTTTGACGCTCTCATAGAGCTCCATCACTCGGATCCAATATCGGTCATAGGTATCGCCGTTTTTTCCGACCGGCACACTAAACTCGCACTTGGGATAGGCGCTATAGGGTTCGTATTTGCGGAGGTCGTAGTCCACACCCGACCCGCGCAGTACCGGCCCGCTTAGCCCAAAATTAACGGCATCCTCAGCGGAGATCACAGCAATGCCCTTGGTACGCCCCAACCAGATGCGGTTCTTCTCAAGGAAGACCTGATATTCATCGATCTTTGGTGGAAAGTAGTCCAGGAACTGGTTCAGCTTGTCGATCAACGCCGGCGTCAAGTCGCGCTCCACTCCGCCGATCCGATACCAACTAGTCGTCAAACGAGCGCCGCAGAGTTCGTCGAACCAATCGAGCAAAATTTCCCGATCCCGAAACGTATAGAAAAAGACGGTCATAGCCCCGATGTCGAGCGCCTGGGCACCCAGCCAAAATTGGTGACCAATGATGCGTTGGACTTCTGCCACGATTGTTCGGAGATACTCTGCCCGTTCCGGAACTTGCAGATTCAGCAGCTTTTCAACAGCACGACAGTAGGCGAAGTTGTTGTACATCGCACAGACATAATCCAGCCGATCTGTGTGAGGAATGAACTGATGGTAGGTCCCGTCCTCCGCAAGTTTTTCGACTCCACGGTGGAGGAAACCCATCACCGGAGTGGACTTCACCAACCGCTCACCTTCCAACTCGAGAATGACCTTGAGCACACCGTGGGTACTAGGGTGCTGAGGACCCATGTTGAGCAGAAGCTCTTCGGTCCGCAATGTCGGAAGCGTCTCGCTTTCCGGATGCTCCGGGTCGAGCTTATAGACGGTAGTTCTTTGATCCTCGAACGCCATACAAGTTCACAACCTCACCGCGGGATTTCATCGAGAAACTCAAACGTGTCTCGCCACCCCTTGCCACGCAATGGGAAGTCTTTTCGCAACGGATACCCTTCCGTGTAATCATCGGGCATGAGGATCCGACGAAGATCCGGATGATTCCTGAACCGGACCCCCATCATGTCGTAGACTTCGCGCTCCATGAAGTCGGCGCCTTTCCAGAGATCCGTCAAGGAATCCACCACGCAATCCGATTCAGGCACGCGAGTCTTGAGCCTGATGCGCTGCCGCTTTCGAATGGAATAGAACTCCCACACGATCTCGAATCGCTCTTCATCATCCGGCCAATCCACAGAGCTCACATGGACAATGTAGTCAAAATCCATCCACGGGTCATCCCGCAGGAACTGGGCGACCTCATGGAGCTTGTCCCGAGAAACCGTCGCGGCCAGATCCCCGCGCCATTCCGTCAAGCCGATGATTCCCGTCGAAAAGGTCTGTTGAATGCGCTCAAGCAATAAGTGCATAGAGAAATCACACTTTTACATTTGCCTTGATCTGCTCAGGCTGAGTCACAAAAACCCGTTTTTGCATGATACGTTCTTGCAGTTTCAAGATGCCATCCAACAGAGCCTCAGGGGTCGGCGGGCAGCCGGGCACATAAATATCGACGGGGATGAATCGGTCCACTCCTTGCACGACGGGATAGCTGTCATAAATATTCCCTGAGGTGGCACAGGACCCCATTGCAATCACATACTTTGGCTCCGGCATTTGATCGTAGATCTTCCTGATCACTGGGGCCATCCGACGACATACGGTTCCGGCCACGATCATCAAGTCAGACTGCCTGGGCGAACCACGGAAGACTCCCGCCCCGAACCGATCCATGTCATACCGAGAAGAGACGGCAGCAATCATTTCAATGGCGCAGCAGGCAAGCCCAAACGTCATGGGCCAGAGGGAGCCCTTTCTTGCCCAATTCACAGCCTTTTCCAGAGACCCCGTGATGATGTCCGGAGCCCCGTCTTTTTCATGCCGCCCCAACTGAATCAATCCCATACGATCCTCAATCCCACTCCAGCGCACCTTTTCGCCACGCATAGACATACGCGACGACGAACAGGCCGATAAAAATCAGCATTTCGACCAACCCAATGACCCCGATATCCTTAAAGACAACCGCCCACGGATAAAGAAAGATCACCTCAATATCAAAAATGACGAACAACATCGCAAAGATATAGTATCTGACAGGGAATGGCATACGAGCATCAGAAAATGGTTCGGATCCACATTCGTAAGTCGATAACTTTTCAGGCTCCGGGTACCTTGGTTGAACAAAATAACTGATAAGCAGCGTCACGACCCCAAAGGTCAACGTGACAAAAATAAACAGCAAGATCGGAAAGTATTTCGTCAAATACTCAAGAAAAATTTCTACTCCGTCCATCCTCGCCTTCTCTCACAAAGCATTGACCTGGAAAGGGTATTCCACGCTGAGTGCGTGGAATCTTAGTGCCCAGTTCTCAGGGATAGCAAGAGAACAAAGGACCTAAGCGCGGTCGACCCGAAAGCCCTAGCAGCACGGAATCAGGCATGGCGTCTCAATTGAGAGTGGGTTGGTCGTGTTGTCCAACATGAACTCAGGCATCTGATTCAGGTTCCCATCCAATGTCTGAATCGCTAGGCGAACGCTCAGTCCTCAATGGGTGAAAACAATCCCATTCAATTTGGAGGGGCGACAGGACTTTTATTTTTCGTCGTCGGTGGATCTGCGTTTCAATCCGGCCCATCGGACCAATTCCCTTAGAAAGAGACGCTGGCTTCGTATGACTCTTCATACTCCTCATGGATCCGACGAGATTATGCGAAAGAACGCTCAGGAGCCCTTGCGGATTTTAAGGTAACACTGAGAGGAAACACAGGTCAAACGTGATCGATCAGACTCAAATTCTTGACAATACAGCGCCTTTTGCTATGGTTTTCTAAGTACTCTAGCCCAAAAGGAACGACTTATGAAAACCTTGGCATGCCTTGTCTCGATGCTGTGCATAAGTATGAGCGTTTCACTCGATGGGGCAGAGGCCCGGGGATCAGAGCTCGATTCCGTTCTGTTGGGTGATCACGCACTAGCCTACGCCAGCGGTTCGATCCAGAAAACCTCATCCATCGATGGGACTGTCAATTTAGTGACCGGGGACAATCAGTCATCCGGTAATCGAATGCTCTTGGGCAGACACGACTCACTGTATCTGAAGTTGAACAACTCCTCCGACGTGGCCGTCGGCGATCTCTTTACCGTCTATCGACGGGTTCGGAAGGTGTTTCATCCAGTGACCCAAGAATATCTTGGTTTCATTGTGAACCGATCAGCCGTCGTGAAGGTAACAGCTGCTAACCATGCCCTGACTACGGTGGAGGCCGTTGTCAGCTACGGACCTATCGCCCCAGGCGACCCAGTCGTACGGTTCGTGGCTCCGACCGCAGATGTCGAACCAAGTCCGGTAGAGAACGCGTCCGATCTCCAAGGAATGATCGTTGAACTCCAGGCTGACCGATCCATGACGTTGGTTGCCCAATCGAATGTTGTATATCTGGATCGGGGCAGGGAAGATGGATTGAAGTCCGGTGATCTCCTTGACATCCAGCGTCAGAGCGCGGGACTTCCTCCGCGGAAGATTGGCCAACTTAAGGTCCTGACGACCGAACCACGCACCGCTGTTGCCAAAGTCCTTAAGGGCACCACTCGGGTCATGAAGGGAGATCGCTTTAGGATCGTTGAAGTCGCCACACCCGTACTCCAGCCCCTAACCTTGAACGAGGACGTTGACACAGCCGTAGTCGGTCAACAGGCCGAAATGGTCCCTGGTGATTTGGTAGCGAGTAAGCTGACGATGCAAGATGCGTCTGGACAGAGCCGCCTCAACCTTGGCGAGATGGCGAAGTTCCTGCGTTACGAATCGGGAGACGCCGCGATTAAACCTGAAGACTACACGGTACTGGATCAGTTGATCGACTATCTGAAGACCAGCGGCGATACGAGGTTGATCCGGATCGAAGGTCATACGGATAATGTGGAGATTGGCCCATCGCTCAAATCACGGTATCCCAGCAATTTGGAGTTGTCCAACGTGCGGGCACAGGGCGTCCTGCGGTATCTCTTAGAGAAGGGTGGAGTAGAACCATCACGCCTGAGCGCCGTAGGGTTAGGAGACACCAAACCGGTCGCCACGAATTCGGTTGAGGAAGGGCGCACGAAAAATCGGCGCGTGGAAATTCTCCTGCACCATTCGATCACTGATGCCGAGGCACCAAAACCCGACGTCGAATCTCAGACACCATCATCGAGTGGCAGCTTTTCGACGTTGAGTACGCGTGATCAATCGGCCTCCTCCGATGCCGCCTTTTCCGACTCCAATGATCCCTCTCGTCCTGGAACACTCACATTGGGGGATTCCTCCCAGTCTTCTGATCGAGACGGATCAAACGCAGGAAACGACGCTGGTCCGAGCGGCGCGACGTCAACCGACACGAACAAACAAGATCAATCTCAACAACCCCCTGCCGGATCACCGACAGAGTAGCTCCAACCGAAACAGGGACTTTGTGAAAGCAGAGTCCCTGTCTTAGCAGGACCCATCAAGAGATTCCCTTCCTCGAGCACATGCCGGTCTACCAGTGATCTTCGTTACTCTCCACTGCTAGAATACGGGATGGCTTTCGATGGGGATTCGACCGTCACTAAGCGAAGAGATACGCTCTATGCGGATGTTATCATTCCACGTCATATCGAACGGCCTTTCACCTATCTTGTTCCTCACACCGTAGCTCACGTCATTGGCGTCGGAAGCCGTGTTCTGGTCCCCTTTGGACGCCTGGTGCTGGAAGGTGCGGTTGTTTCGCTGACTCATGAGCTTCCAACCGGGATACGAGCCGTGTCACTTAAAAAGATCGATTCGCTCGTACAGGACGGACAGAATCCGTCGCTGTCCCCCAAGCTGCTCCAGCTATCCCGCGACATCGCTACCTACTACGTGGCACCCTGGGGGCAATGTCTTCGACTTGTCATTGCCCCGTTCTCAACTCGCATAGCGACCCCCTCTCGATATGTCGCGACTCCGCAAGGACGTCTCGCATTGGCATCCGGTAGCTGCCCTCCCGACCTGCAACCAATGCTTCTGCGAATTGCCCGTCGGACGACAGGAGTATTGGAGTCGACTCTGGATTCACGTCGACGACCCGGCACACTCCAGATGGTTGAGGCCCTCGTCAAAAAATCATGGATCGCTCGAGAGTCTCCGGACCACCCCGACATCACTGACCGGAAACAGTCTGGGAAGCCTGTCGGGAAGAAAAGCGATGACTGTGCGCGGATAGCTACCGTGTCAGCGCCTCCGAACCTCCCTGACTCGGATGTCGCCTGGAGGGATCACATCCTTCGGTCCCTTCACGGCAACCGCATGCAGAAACTCGTCCTGCAGGCTCCATGGCCACATCGAATCAGAAGGCTTGCGGACGCCATTGAATCGGCCTACTCACTAAACCGATCCAGCATTGTGGTGACCGGCGAGATCGCACGAGCATTATGGCTCAAACAACTGCTCTCAATGCTCACCGGTCTTCAAATTACCCTCGCCCACACGGCGCGTGAGTCCGACCAATTGGAACAAGGCCATCGTGTAACCCCTTCCATTGTCGTAGGAACCCGTTCCGCCATTTTTTCGCCCATTGATTCAATTGGACTGATATGGCTCGAGGGAGAGGAGGATACCGCTCTCAAAGAACCTCAGGAACCTCGGTATCATGCCCGTGAGGTCGCCGGCCTGAGGGCCGAAAGCGAACGAGCCCTGCTCGTCCTTGCCTCCGCACATCCCTCACTTGAGTCTAAATTCGACTCCACCGCAGAGCACTACGATGTCCAGCTCGATGTGTCGCTTCAACCGAGGGTTGAGCTCGTTGATCTCCGCCAAGAGTCGGGGGGCACCCTCTTCAGCAAGAAACTGATCTCGGCAATGCAGGAAGCATTGGGGAGGCAGGCAAAAATACTGCTCTTTCTCAATAGAAAAGGATATGCAAGAACCTTGGTGTGTCGAGACTGTAGCTGGGTACCCCGCTGTGCTTCCTGTGCCGTTCCATTTACCTATTATCGGCAATATGGTCGCCTTACGTGCCGCTACTGTGGCGCCTCTGACGCATTACCTGACGCTTGTCCGATGTGTCATGCGTCTCGAGTGAGTCCCATAGGCGACGGCACTGAGCGAATTGAGGTAGAAACTCGTCGCTTATTTCCAGACGCCAAGATCGCACGGATCGACGGCGATACGCTGCGGCGACCGGCGTCGGCCCACCCGTTATGGGAATCAGCACGGTCCGGGTCCTGGGATATCTTGATCGGAACGCAAGCACTCTTTTTCCGAGATCCCTTGCCTCAACATGGCCTAGTCGGGATTCTTCAGGCAGATTCCGAGTTGTACATTCCTGATTTTCGATCCGCCGAACGGACCTATCAGCTCCTGACCGATGCCGGACACTTGGCCTGTCCAGCATCGGCTGGAGGTCGAGTCATTATCCAGACACGCTTTCCTACCCATCATGCCATCCGGGCTCTGTTGTCAGGAAACTCCGACGTCTTCTACGAAGAAGAACTTGCGGCACGCCAACTTCTTCACTATCCGCCGTTGTGCCACCTGGCAGAGCTTTCAGTAATCGGAAAGAATGGGGAACTTGTAGAAGAAGCGGCGAAGCAATGGGCCATCAATCTTGGGCGGGCGACTCCTGATCAGGAGCCGCTGCTCGTGTTAGGGCCGGTGCACGCACTTATCAAACGACCACGACACTACCATCAGCGCATACTCGTCAAAGCCTCTGATCAGAGAATACTGAGTCGTCGAGTCCATGATTCAGTGCAAATTCTAGAGCGGCAGTACCACAGAGGACAATGCAAGTTTGTCATCGACATCGATCCTGTTGGAACCGGTCAAGGTTAAACGGGCTTTTTCTTCTTCCTCAACTTCGCCCCTGAGATCGGAGCTGGGCGCTCCGTGAGCGACGTGGAGCCTGCAGTGCGGGAGCGATTAAACAACCCGTAGGAAAACGAAACCCAGAATACCGATGCAAAGAGACCCATGACGACTGCGGAGAGAATTGTTCCCATTTCAGATTCAGGAACTGTATCTGATGTTCCCCTGAGCTGCACCATCAACATAATCGGCCACACGAAACTTTCCAGGCCGAGTAAGAGCGTACACCATGCCCATACTTTTGAGATCGATTCGGCCAATAGCCATAGAAATAGTCCTACGCTGAATGCCCACCCGAGCACAATGAAAGGCGAAATGCTTCCCCAGATCAGCCAGAATCCAACGGTCGAGACCACCATACCGAGTATGATATTGAGCAACTTCATGACCGTGATAAGCCTCACGCCAAATAGCGGAGTCTGACGGGGCCACGCGGTGATGTCAACGGGGGACGGAAGGTGTTTAGCTGGGTATTTCCGAGGCGACCCTCTCAAGGAGAACATTCAGCTCGAAAGGCTTGTGAAGGATCTGTCTGGCTCCAAGCATTTTCGCAACATCTAAGACATTGACGATGCCGATCATTTCTGAGCCCCCGGTCATGGCGATCACACGAGAATCAGGAAATTCGCGTCGAAGCATCATGATGGCTTCTAGCCCATCTTGATCCGGCATGAGGATATCCATGATGACAAGATCCGCCGACTTTGCACGATATCGATCAAGTCCTTCTTTGCCATTACGTGCTTCGTCGACCTCGTAGCCCGCCGACTCCAGGGTTTCTCGAATAAGCTGACGAACTTGGTCTTGATCGTCAACGACGAGGACCGACGGCATCCGAGACCTCGATGGGTACGGTCGATGAGTCCTGGTCGATAGTGCTCGATACGGCCCGATCGATCGGGTAGGACAAGGCATGATCCAAGGCACGACGAACCTTCTGGGCTACCTCACGTGCTTTTCTCCCGGCTGTGATCACTTGATTGATATGCCGATGGGCTTTCGCCTCAGCTGGAATCAATGCCAGTGCCAACTCACTGAAGCCCAGTACCGCTGTCAGACTATTGTTCAGTTCGTGAGCGATACCACCGATCATGGTTCGCATGGTCTCCATCTCCTCAACGACTCGGGTGACTATGGTGGCATTTGCGTGATCGGTGATGTCGACCACCATCCCTATCGTATGAGTGGGGCGGCACTCGCTGCCCTCCCCTTCAAACGAGGTCAGGGCACGAAGGGTGAGATGTCGCACCGCACCATCCGGGCGGAGTATTCTGTGTTGGAGCGTGTAGAGCCCCTCTCTCCCGGTATCAGGGACGCGTAAAACTGCGACGCGTGCTCTCTCCCGATCGCCGGGATGAACCAGTTCCAAATAGCGATCAAGAGACGGTACGTCATCCGTACTGACCCCATAGATCTCACGCAAGATCGGCGACCAGCTGTGAACATTCGACCGATGATCATGTTCAAAAATCCCCACCTGTCCGGAAAGAACAACAAGGTCAAATCGGCGCTTGATGTCCTCAAGCGCCTGGTCAGCTTGTCGACGAGGAGTGAGATCCATTATGCTCATGATGATGGCTTTCCCCTTGGACTCTTGAACAGAATGCATCCGGATTTCGATCGGGAACTCCGACCCATCCTTGCGAAGTCCTCGTGATTCCCGGCCAACGGCCCAGGGCCCTGATCCGACGTCTGAGAAACAGGCTGCACGCAGGTCCTGCTGCTCGCGACCCCCAGCCGAAAGTAAGCACTCGACAGGGCGACCGAGTAACTCATCCCGTACATACCCGAACAGTCGTTCGACATGGCTATTCACCAGGGAGATGGTGCCATCATAACGGAGCATGAGCAGGCCGATGGGAGCCGACTCCATGACCGTCTTAAATTGAAGATTGCGTTCCTCCACCATCGCCACAAGGAGTTTATAATCAGTGACATCTTCAATCGTTCCGGACATCCGAATCACCTGGTCGGATGAACCCCGTAAGAGCACCCCACGGCAACGGACAAATCGAACATCGCCACCTGGCTGAATAATGCGACATTCGATATCGTATGGGCGGTCAGAGGTGAATGTGTCTTCGATCAATGCCAGCACACGATCACGATCTTCTGGATGAAGCACGCGCTTAAAAGTCTCATACGTCGGCGACACTGAACCAGGCTCGTACCCCAGAACACGATAATGCTCTTCGGACCACATTTCCGTGCCATTGCCGATGGTCCATCTCCAGATGTCAGTGTCTGCTGCGGTATGAGATCGTCCGACCTGATCCGTCGATTGGAGATCGCTGTCCTTCGCGCGAGAAATGGCGGAAAAACAGATTGCAATGGACTCTCTTCCATTCCACATGGTTGGAGACACAGACAAGGCCACAACCACTTCCTGTCCATCAAATCGTACAAACTTCGTTTCCAGTCGGTTGGTGGAATAACCAGATCCTACTGCCTGCATCAACCAGAGGTGTACGGCTTCCTGCAACTCATAACACACCATATCGAACCACCGGCTGCCGACGACTTGCTCGGCTGAGACGGCGCCAAGAATAGTCACACCCGCCCTGTTGACATAGACAATCTCGGATTCAGTGGTGACCAACATCCCTTCCGACGTAAGATCACAGAGGGCCGCCGGCGAAGGGAGCTGAAACGCTGCCTCCGTCTGCCGAAGACGAGACACCTCATGCATCACCCAAATGATCGACCGGGTACGTCCCGTCCGATCCATAATCGGTGACAGTGTCACCTCACTCAGAAATGACGTCCCGTTCTTGCGGTAATGGCGCAGCGAGACGCGACAGGCTCGTCCGTCTTGAAGCGCCAACGCAAGTTTTTCGATCGCGCTACGATCAGTCTCGGGACCATTCAGGATCCCTGTTGTCTGGCCGAGGAGATCACACTCGGCGTAGCCGCTCAATAATAAGAAGGCGGGATTTGCGTAGATGATGGGATGATGAAGCTGCCTCGCATCCGTTACAAGAACGGCGCAATTCGCTGCCGCGATAACACGTTCCTGCAGCACATTCTCGTGATGCAATCGACGCACAATCCAGAACGAAAAGCCCGCGAGTAAGCACAATACGAGGAAGAGACCGGCAGCCATGCAGGACAACCTCCCGGCAGGCACCTACGCTATGGCGTAAGCCTACACAGGTTGTAGCCTATACGATTCCTCCAAGGCTGCCCAGGGAATAAGGTCGTCGCGCGACCGAAATTATGCCCCTAGAATACTAGAGCCGAATGTGGGCGTACTAACTGTGCCGTTTTACGAAAAACGCGGCCGCCTGGGCGCGGCGTGTGATACGAAGTTTCTGAAAAACATTCGCGAGATAATTTTTCACGGTCTTGTCGCTGAGCCCTAGCGCAACGGCAATTTCCTTGTTGGTCTTGCCCTCGGCCACTAAGGCCACGACTCGTTCTTCCTGAGACGAGAGTTGATCCGTCCCAGGAGTGGTCGGGAGTTCATGAACTCCTCGCAACCATTTAAGGGCTCGTTCCGTCACAGTCGAGTCCAAGATGGACTGTCCTTTTGCGACTGAGCGAATGGCTTCCAGCAATCCCACCGAGTCGATTTCCTTCAGGACATACCCGTGAGCCCCGGCGAGGACTGCTGCAAGCACCGAATCATCGTCCGCATAAGACGTGAGAAAAATGACCCGGGTCGCCGGAAGCGTACTGAGGATCTCTCGGCAGGCATCAACACCGGAACCGTCCGGGAGACGCACATCCATAAGAACGACATCAGGTTTGACCTTTTCCGCCTGTAGGAGGGCATCCGATACGGTCCCGGCCTCGCCCACCACGGTGATGCCTTGGTTTTGAGCCAACACCGTCCGCAGCCCCACACGGATCACCTCATGGTCGTCGACCAGCAAGACACGAACGGTTTGAACTGGAGTTTTAGTTGTGAGCATAGTGACCATCCTTTGGAAGATCGAGTAAGATTTTTGTTCCTTTCCAGGGTTTCGATTGCAGGGAGAATGATCCCCGGACCTTTTGTGCCCGTGCCGCCATATTGCCGAGCCCATGCCCGACGCCCTGAGCCGAGCGAGTATTGAACCCAACGCCATCGTCTCGAATGGTGAGACGAACAGTACGGACGAGTTCCCGGAGGGAGACCACGATGTGTGTGGCTTGGCTGTGGCGCAGCGCATTGCTGAGCCCTTCCCGAACGATGTTGATGATATGCAGTGCCTGTTCGGTTGAGAGGCGGCGGCACGCCGCGTCATCGATGCGGATGGCGCATTTCGCCCGAGAAGAGCTGGACATGGTCTGGACCATGGTTCGCAACGCTGTCGAAAAATCACCGCCTTGAATCACATGCGATTCCAGGCCTGCGATGAAATTGCGCACTTCTCCCATCACTTGATTGAGCTGCCCAACCGTATGATCGAGCGTGGACATAAATTTAACCGCGATCGGCTCCGGCTGTTGCTGGATCATCGGTTTACAACCCTCTAGCCCAAGGCCCACCGCATATAACGATTGCAGAATTCCGTCATGAAGATCCTGACTGATCCGCTCCCGTTCTTGGAGCGCCGCGTTCAAGTCTCGTTCGCGTTGCAGCAGCTCCTCTTCCATTCGCTTGCGCTCAGTAATGTCGGTCGCTGCCCCAAGCACCAGATGCACCTGCCCCTGCTCGTCACAAATCGGCCGCTTAACGGTCTGCAGCCATCGCGTATGTCCCTGTGCATCTGTGAACTTTTCCTCCGGGATGAACCGATCCTGTCCGGACTCCATCACTTCAAGATCGTTGTGTCGAAAATACTCCACCTCATCAGCGTGGCAGTTGAAGTCCGCGTCCGACTTCCCGACCAGATCATCCACCGTGGTTCCGTACCAGTCCGCAACCGTCTTATTGGCCATCGCAAAACGGCCATCGCGATCCTTGGCAAAAATGAGACCGGGGTCTGTGTCGATGACTTGTCTCAAGAACGTGTGCGAACGACGAAGCTCCGCTTCGGCTCGTTTGCGCTCTCCGATGTCCCGCAAAATCGCACAGCCGTACTCTTTCCCATCGTATTGCAAATAATTGAAGGTCACCTCCATCTCCAATACATCGCCGGTACGTGACCAATATTTTGCCTCGAACGCCAGTGCCCCCTGCTCCTTCAAGTGTCCCCAATGTTCCGGCCATCGTTCGACAGGAAAGTTAGGGTCGATGTCATGCACCGTCATGGAAGTCAGGTCCTGCCATGAATACCCTAACATTCGGCAGGCAGTCTCGTTGACGTTGAATATCCGACCGGCCTGATCCAGCCACAGGATCGCTTCCACAGCTTGATCCACCGAAAACTGGGTGAGGCGCAGCGCTTTCTCCATGCGCTTACTCTCAGTGATGTCATCGCCGACGGTGACGAGACACTGCTTGCCGTTCACCATGATAAGTTCCGACGATAAGAGGCACTGTCTGACGTCGCCGCTCCTGCTTCGCAGTGTGACTTCCTCATTACGAATCGACCCCTGACTCTTGAGTCTGGACAAATATCGACCCCGTTCTTCCTCGGAATACCAGAGCCCGATCTGCAATGTCGTCTGCTCCACAACGTCTTCTTTACGGTAGCCGAACATATGACAGGCCGCGTCATTGACATCCACCACTCGGCCTGACTCCAACTCGGTGATGACAACCGGATGGGGGCTTGCGCGGAAGGCCTTGGCAAACCGTTCTTCGCTGAGTCGCAACGCCTCTTCTGCTTGCTTTCGGTCCGTGATATCATTCGCGACGGTCACCACGCAGAGCACGCCGTTGAGCTCCGCAAGATCAGCGGAGGTAAGCAGGTAGCGCAGCCCACCCGATCTGACCCTTAGAACAAACTCCATGTTGCGCACCGGCTGTCCGGCTTTCAAACGTTCGATGACCCGCCTTCGATCGTCTGGGTTCGGCCAGATCCCGAGCATCAACGTAGTCTGTCCGATCACTTCCTCGCGACGAAACCCGAACAGGTTCAGACAGGCATCATTCACTTCGATGCACCGGCCCGTCGCCACCTCCGTAATCCCGATGGGATGCGGACTGGTCCTGAACGCCTTGGAGAACCGTTCCTCGCTTTCCCGCAAGGCCTGCTCCCCCCGCTTATGCTCAGTGATATCGTCGCAGACGATCAGGGCCAAGGCTTCACCAGTCAGGTCGTACACGATACGCGCAAGCTCGCGCACCCACAGCACAGTGCCATTGCCTCGTACCTTGCGGAACTCCCACTGCACAACACCGTCTGGATGACGAAAGAACGCCTCCATCTCAGCACGGATGCGTTCCCGGTCTTCCTCGAAGAAAATCGACGTCACTGGCTTCCCGACCAGATCTTCAACAGGATAGTCTAGGTATTGTGCGCCATACTGATTGACGGACCGAATGACTCCTGCCTGATCCACGGTGAAGTACATGGAAGGCGTTTCATCATAGAGGGTCCGATACCGTTCTTCGCTTTGACGGAGTTCGTCCAGCGCTGCTTGGCGATCCAGCTCACCTCCTAGCCATCGCGCCATTAGCTGAACGAAATCCTTTTCTGATTCAGTAAAGCCTGCTTTGCGGGGCTGAAACCCCGCAAAGCAGAGAGTCCCGTAGGTACGCTCGAGTCCATTGATTGGGGTGCCGATATACGATTCCAGCTTCAGCGTCTCATAGGCCGGATGGTGTTTCCATTCATCCGACGCACCGGCCTGTTCGAAACTCATCGGCCCGTTCCGCCGTAAGGTTTCAGCACAGTAGGTTTTGTCGAGAGGTACGCGCATGCCCTGATAGAAGGCCGCGCCTGGTGCGTTGACCTGCATGACTTCCAACTCCTGATCTCTAACACAGGTCTCCATCCCGATGGGAAGCTCGAAGATGCGGCATCCCAGCTGAAGCAACGCCTCAACCCGATCTTTGAAGGACTGTCCTTGGGCAGAGGAGATATCGTGAAGCGCCCTGATGGCCTGCTGGCTCTTCCAGAGCGCCTGTTCCGCCTGCCTGCGCTTGGTAATGTCTTTACTGACTGTGATCATGCAAGATTTTCCGTGATACTCGATCCGCTCTGCGGATACCAGATAATCGCGCCGCTCACCGCCGGCTATCTGCAACACCGCCTCGAAATTTCGGATTGAACCTTCCCGACATAGTCTCTCCCTGAAGCGGATGTGATCATCCGGCGTCAACCAATGTTCGATTTCGTCTGCCTTTCGCCCCACCACCTCCATTCGTTGATAGCCCAGCGTAGCGAGACAGGCGTCGTTGACGTCGAGCCACTGGCCAGAATCAAGCTCCACCAAGGTCATTGGATCAGGACTGGACCGGAACGCTTTTGAAAACAGTTCTTCGCTGTTCCGCAGCGCCTGCTCCGTCTCCTTGCGTTCGGTGATGTCGACTGTCGCACCAATCAAGTGCGTCAATCGTCCGCTACCATCCCGAACGGCATGACAACGCACGTCGGTCCAAATAACGAGGCCGTCCTTTCTGACCATGCGAAGTTCATAGTGGCACTCCTCAGCAGCTCCACTTTGCACTAACTCCCAGTGCTTCATGGCGATCGACTGGTCATCCCGGTGGACTACGGCCAACCAGGCAAAGGGATCGGACGAGAGCTCTTCTGGACCATAGCCAAAGAGAGCCTTCAAATTGGCGTCCCCATGGTATCGGCTCCGCACGACATCCAACTCCCATACCCCGACTTTACCGATGGCTGTCGCGCGCGCGTAGCGCTCCTCGCTTGCCTGCAATTGTGCCGTACGCTCGATGACTTTACGTTCCAAATCATCATGCGCTCGCCGGAGCGATTCCTCCGCCCGTTTGCGCTCAGTGATATCTTGAAATGTTCCGTAGGCTCGAACCGCGCGTCCGTTGACGACGTCAACCTTTCCGGCAGACCGCACGGTCACCTGCCTCCCTATCGCCGTGATGAGTTCCAACTCGAGGTCCCAGGGCAGCCCCTGTGTGATCCCTTTTCCAAAAGCCTCTGATATGACAGGGCGACTCTCGGGCGTGTAGAAATTCAAGGCGGTGTCAACCGTCGGGCTGTACAGTTCCGGCGTCGTATCATGTAATCGGTAGGTTTCTTCGCTCCATCGGAGACGGTTGGTCACAATGTCCAACTCCCATCCCCCGATCTTACCGATCGCTTCTGTTTGCTTCATGAGCGCAAGCTGTTGCTTGTGGCTTGTAATATCCTCTGCGATTCCCGCGATCCGATGCTCCCATCCGGTCATTCTTACCCGACGGTCGGCGATCCAACGGATGTACCCATCGCGCCCCACAATTCGGTATTCACAGTAAAACACGGCTGTCGTCCCGCCGGTCAGAAAGCGCTGGTGATGGGCTTTCACCCGTTCACGGTCCTCTGGATGGATCGAATCGAGCCAGAGAGACCCATTCCGACAGATCTCCTCTCGTTCAATGCCCCAGATAAACGTGAACGCCGCATTGACGTACATGACGTCTATGGCGCCAGGGGCAATATCTGCGATCAGAAAGGCGGAACCAACCGACTCGGCAAATTGACGAAAGCGCTCTTCGCTCTCGCGCAACGCTGCTGTCCGGTCGTACACTTGTCGTTCTAATGTGGCATTGAGTGCCGCGACAGCTTCTTGGGCTTGCTTACGCTCCGTAATGTCAGAAAAGAGACCAAGGATCGCGGGCTTGCCGTTCCACATGATCCGCGCCGCTTCAACTTGAACCGGAATCGGCGTTCCATCCAACTTTACGTACATCCGTTCTGCGCTATGGACGGAGACTCCGCCGCTCATCAGCCGCTTGACGTTCTCGCGAACCTCCTGGTGATAGTCAGGATGAATAAACTCAAATGTGGGCCGGTCGATAATTTCCCGCACATCCCTGGCTCCCATGAGAAGCGCGCCCGTGTGATTGACGTACACCGTCTGTCCTTCACAGAAGACGAAGACACCGGAAGGGGACAGTTCGACCAACGTTCGGTACCGCTCTTCGCTTTCCTGTACCGCCTCCTCCATCTGCTTGCGATCGGTAATGTCGGTATGGGAGCCAAGCAGCCGGATTCGCCTACCATCGACCTCCGTAACAAATGAGGCCCTCGCCTCAATCCATCGATACGTCCCGTCTTTGTGTCGTAGGCGAAATTCCTGCCGATAATCGCTCTGCTGATGAGCCACATAATCGTGCGCATACGCCAATGCACGATCCCGATCGTCCGGGTGAAGCAAGGTCCCCCAGGTCTCGAACGTACTTGCCAGTTCTGTGCACTCGTATCCGAGTTGGTGTTTCCACTCCTCTGAAAACACCACCTCATTGGTGTTCGTGTTCCACTCCCATAACCCAGTGCCTGACGCGCGCAGAGCTTGCTGAAGCTTTTTTTGAGAAGTCTGTAGCGCCTCCTCAACCCGTTTACGGTCTGTGATATCGAGCATGCTCCCGGACATGGAAATGGGTTGGCCGTTGCTGTCGCGCAGCACCTCGCCTCGGCAGCTGGTGATGCGAATCTCCCCGTTTGGCCGGACGATCCGGCATTCCATATCGAACCGGGCCCGGCCTGCCAGGGATGCGTCGATCGCTCTCTGCACGTCACTTCGATCATCCGGATGGATGGCCCGTAAGAAGGTGTCGTGGGTGGCCGGAATGGTTTCCGGTTCGTGTCCGAGGAGCCTGTATTGCTCATCCGACCACCACATTTTTCCGCTCCATATCTCCCAATCCCAACTTCCAAGGTGTACCAACGTTTGGGACTCAATGAGATGACGTTCACGATGACGGAGCTCCGTTTCAGTCTGCCATCGTTCGAGTTCGGCGCCGGCACGTAATGCAAACACCGTCATGAGCGATTTCAACCGTTGGGCATGACGCAGCGGTTTGGTATCCATCACCACTAGTACGCCAATAACCCTCCCGTCCTTCGCCCTCAGGGAGAGCCCACAATAGCTCTCGACACGGAGCTGATTTAGTCGTTCAAATGTCGGGAACGAGGCTCGAACGTCCTGGTCGAAACAGACAAAAGAATGGGTGAGTGCGATTTCGCAGGGCGTGTCGGCGAGGAAATAGTCAAAATTCTCGACGAGTGCGCCTCCTGAGGAAACTGCGAGCGTGCGGATTTTCCTAACAGCTGCGGCTTGGATCTCTCCCACGATCGCATACTGCACGCCAAACATCGAACTGAGATGACGCACTACGGTCTGAAAAAAGTCCTCGCCGGTCTCCGCGGCCGTACCGGTGACGATCGCGCGAAGCATGTCGGATTGCTCACGCAGATCCTCAAGCTCGCCGTCCATTTGTCGATTGTGATGGCGAAAGGCCTCATCCCGTTCTGTCAATTCACGCGCTAAGTCGGCAACCTGTTTCCGTAACAGGTCGAGTTCGTGAAGATGGCTCGTCGGACTCATAATTAGGCTCCTTGCTGCACGAAATCGAGCATACGGCAAGAATAGCTCGGCCCCCTGGAGCGGCCCGCCTCACGTCTCAAAACACTGATTGAGGGTGGCGTTCGCCAAGAACAATTCTTCGCCTAAAATGCGTCTACGGATTCCTAAGAAAATGTCCTAATGAGGATGCCAGTCTCCTACGGGAGGAGATGAAAGTCTAGATCCGAATGGACCAGGGCCTTCAAGAATAAGACGGGCGGGGCGGGTGGGATTCAAGGGCGCCAAAGGCGTAATGTGACCCTGCGCGACGTTCGCCGAACAGGCTTTAAATGGGCATATCAGTGGGCTTTCTTATTGGCGCCCTTCGGGAGATCGAGCAGAATCCTTGTCCCTTTGAACGGCTCGGATCGTACGGCGAACAAGGCACCGATTTTTTGAGCCCGCGCCGCCATATTTTCCAACCCACGACCGCCCGCATGGGTCGAGCTCGGATCAAATCCGATGCCATTATCGGTAATGGCCAGACAGACCGAACCAGTGAACTGCCGCAACGACACGATAATGCGTGTGGCACGGCTGTGTCGGAGAGAATTACTCAATGCCTCACGCGCAATGTTCATGACATGGACCTCCTGCTCGGTCGAGATATAAGACCCGGCGGCGTCATCGATCCGCACCCGACATGTGGACGAATCGGCGGCACACATGGAGTGGACCATGGTTCGGAGGGCCGTCGGAAAATCGCCCCCCTGTGTGATGTGAGATTCGAGACCCATGATAAAATTGCGGACCTCTCCCATCACATCGTTCAGATGCCCAATGGCCTGATCGAGCGTCGCCACGAAACGCTCTTCAGGGTATTCCGGTTGTTGGTCGATCAGCAATTTACAGGCCTCTAACCCGAGCCCCACCGCATAGAGCGATTGAAGAATGCCGTCGTGAAGATCCTGGCTGATACGTTCTCGATCTTGAAGCGCCGCGCTTAAATCCTCTTCACGCCGGAGAAGCATCTCTTCCATCTGCATACGCTCCGTGATATCCGTCGACGCGCCAAGCACCATGTGGACCTGCCCATGAGCGTCAAGAATCGGCCGCTTGACCGTTTGCAACCACCGCGTCTTGCCGGACCAATCTGTGATCTTCTCCTCCGCAATAAAGTATTCCTCCGAGGAGTTGATGACCTGGAGGTCCTTTTCACGAGAAAACTCAACCTCTTCCCAGTTGGGGTTAAAATCAGCGTCCGACTGGCCGATGAGGTGCTCCACGGTCGTTCCGTAACAGTCGGCGACCGCCTTGTTGGCCATCGTAAAACGTCCGTCGCGATCCTTGGCGAAGATGAAGTTCGGGTCGGCATCGATGACCTGCCGCAAGAAGGTATGGGATCGGCGTAACTCGTCCTCCGCCCGTTTTCGATCGGTAATATCGGAGAACAGGACAAGGATGGCAGGCCTCCCGTTCCACATGATCCGTGCGGCTTCCACTTGAACCGGGACCGATGTACCATCCATCTTCACCACGATTCGTTCCGCGCTATGGACGGACACGTTCCCAGTGAGCAGCCGTGTCACATTTTTACGGACTTCGTCGTGATGCTCAGGGTGGATGAAATCGGACATCGGGCGATCAAGAATCTCTTTGGGATCATTCGCCCCCAGGAGAACGGCACCCGTGTGGTTGACATAGACTGTCCGTCCTTCGGAGAAGACGAAGACTCCGGAGGGTGACAGTTCAACCAACGTTCGGTACCGGTCTTCACTTTCTCGTACTGTCTCCTCCATTCTTTTCCGTTCGGTGATGTCCTGGACGGAACCGGACATGCGGCAGGGCTTTCCACGGTCGTCTCGCAGGACCTCGCCGCAGCAATGAATCGTCCGTACGTCGCCATCGGGACGGACGATTCGATATTCCACGTCATAGGGTACCGTTCCTTCCAATGCCGCATTAATCGCAGCGACGACTCGATCATGATCGTCTGTGAAAAGCGACGAGAGAAAGATCTCAAGAGTCATGGTGGGGGAACCAGGATCACGGCCAAAGATGCGATACCACTCCTGTGAGCATCGCACCTCGCCGCTCTCGATCTCCCAATCCCAACTGCCCAGATGCGCCAACGACTGCGCAACACGAAGGTGCCGAGTGCGTTCGCGCAACACACCATCCCGTTCGGCCAGTTCATGAGACAGATCGGCAATCCGCTTACGCAGCAGATCCAACACGGAATGGTTACTGGTAGAGATCATGGAGGACTCCTTGCCCGGCAAGGGATACCATCGATCGGGAAGACATTGACGTCACGAGAACCGATGGCGTTTGGTCCAAGAGAGAATGAGACACCAGGCTGCCGCAGTGTCCTATGTGATAGGGCTAAAAGTCTAGATCCAAATGAACCTGATGAGGCAAGGATGAGCCACGGGGCTACTGAGATGGATATGCTAATGGTGCCGAAGGCGGGACTTGAACCCGCACGGCTTTCGCCACACGCCCCTCAAACGTGCGTGTCTGCCATTCCACCACTTCGGCAACTACGCGTGAGCGCATCACTCGTGAAGCGTCGTTCGTCCGAAGATCGGTCGCGCCATTGCGTTTCACGATAGGCGCGTCACGAATCATGAAAAACGAGCTAGAGGGAGTGGCTATTATAGGAGGAGGGTAAAATTGTTGTCAATCAACGAAAGCTTCGGTAGAATCGGCACCTACTTTTTTATTCCTGGGTCGTTCTTCCATGATACGGACGGAACAGCAGGGACTCACCTCGTCCATTGCGGCATTCTTCGATGTCGACAATACCATTCTGCCGGGAGAAGCCAGCGAACTACGATTTTTCCGCTGGCTGTGGCGACGAGGAATTATCGGATTGCCGGAAGCTCGAGAGAGCGTCGCATGGCTGCTGAGACACCTTCCATCTCTCTCACTGCATCCACTCCGATCGCGCAAGCTGTACCTCGCTGGAAAGCCTGCCCAAGTGATCCAACCCCTGGGCGAAGAATTCTGTCGAGAAGAATTATGCCCTCGTGTTTCGCCCTCTGCCATGCGCGCGCTCGAAAGGCATCGACGCGCCGGCCACACCATCGTCTTCGTGACAGGATCCATCGACTTTTTAATTGCTCCCGTTGCCGAGGCGCTTCAAGCCGATCGCTGCTTTGCCAATCGGTTGGAGCAAATGAACGGCCTCTACACCGGCTTTCTCATTCCGCCCCTGCCGTACGGACAGGGGAAACGCCAGCTGATTGATCGGCTGATTTCCGACCTCACCTTAGACCTATCCCAGTGCTATGCGTACGGCGATAGCCCTGGCGATCTGGACTTGTTACGGGCTGTCGGTCACCCGACAGTGGTCAATCCAATTCGTGGAATGGCTGCCATCGCTCGACAACAAAAGTGGCCGGTTGTCAAATGGCGATAGGCATCGGCCAGGGTACGCTATTCCCTCAGCCTGCCGCCCATTCAATACAGCTGTGAGTATGGTACCTTCTTCATGCGCGTGACGGAAATTTTTCACAGCGTTCAGGGTGAATCGACCTTTGCCGGACTTCCCTGCGTATTTGTGCGCTTGACCGGCTGTCCTCTTCGCTGTACCTGGTGTGACACGGACTATGCTTTTTTCGGTGGGTCGGAACGTTCTCTCGATGATATTCTCGCAACGGTACGGGCCTACGGCTGTCCGTTGGTCGAAGTCACGGGAGGGGAGCCCTTGTCCCAGACCGAGACTATCACCCTCCTCCACCGTTTGTGCCAGGAGGGGCTCACGGTCCTTCTCGAGACAAGCGGAGCGATTGATACCGTCGGGGTCGATGCATCGGTCCACATCATCTTGGATGTGAAGTGTCCGGGGAGCGGGATGACAGAACGCATGCACTGGCCCAATGTCGAGCGCCTACGGTCACAGGACGAAGCCAAATTTGTTATCCAAGACCGGGCCGACTACGAGTGGGCGAAGGGTATTCTGGCTCGCTTCCGCCTCACGGAACGTTGCCCGGTCTTATTTAGCCCGGTGTTTGGCCAGCTCAATCCTCGCGATCTGGCGGACTGGATCTTGGCCGATCGGCTCTCGGTCCGTCTGCAGTTGCAACTGCACAAGCGAATCTGGGCACCCGAGATGCGGGGAGTATGAAACTATCCGACCTCTTTACATGAGACAAAGTCTGATCCCTATCAGCGCATGGCGAACAACGGTTGTTGATGGTCGCATTATAAGGAGAACCGAATGAACATTATGCGGATCAAACCCAAGCAGGGACGAGTCGAGACGGAGCTCACGGATGCGCTTGTCATTCTCCATTGTGAAGGAGAAGGACTCTCGCAAGGAGACACCGTCGTGCTGGATCGACCGCTGGGAGGGGTGCTCCGTGAACTCTTTCACTCGAAGGAGTTCGAAGGCAAGGCCAGCGAGGTGGCCTTGGTCCATACGCATGGCAAACTTCCAGCGAAGCGACTTATTCTCGTAGGACTCGGCAAGAAGGCCACGCTGGGACTTGATCAGTTTCGCCAAGCCATGGGGTATGCGGTCAAGCGGGTACGCAGCACGAAGTCCCGCGCCTTTGCGGTTGCATTGCCGAGCGTCATGCCTCGTGACTCTTCCGCATTGGATGTGGCGCAGGCAATGGCCGAAGGGGCTATCCTAGGGAGCTATCAATTCACTGCGTACCGGACCGACGCTCCGACCGGCACAGAATTGACGGGAATGACGGTCTTGTGCCCGCACAAAGGCGACTTGGAGCCAATATCAGAGGGAATTCGTCGTGGCGTGGCAACGGCCGAAGCGACGGTGTTCGTAAGAGATCTCTCTAATCATCCCTCCAACGTGATGACTCCGACAAGGGTCGCACATGAAGCGAAGGCCGTGGCGAAAGAGACTCGAATCAGCCTGAAAATACTCGAACAGAAGGACATGGAACGTCTTGGCATGGGCGCCTTACTGGGGGTTGCCAAAGGCAGCCACGAACCACCGAAGTTCATTATTCTCCAGTACAACGGGGCCAAGAAGAAAGATGAGCGGCCGGTCGTGCTAGTCGGAAAAACCATTACGTTTGACACGGGGGGAATCTCGCTCAAACCGTCGGAGAACATGGAGCACATGAAAGCCGATATGACCGGTGGGGCAGAGGTGCTGGCTACGATACGTGCGGCGGCTCGCTTGAAACTTCCACTAAATGTGATCAGCATTCTCCCCGTCGCTGAGAATATGCCCGGGGGTCGGGCGATGAGACCTGGTGACGTCGTCACCACTCTCTCCGGGAAGACCGTCGAGGTCCAAAACACCGATGCCGAAGGCCGTCTCATCTTGTCCGACGGCCTCGCCTATGCGACCCGGTTTAAGCCGGCGGCCCTGATCGACATCGCCACATTAACGGGCGCCTGTGTTGTCGCGTTGGGCCAATTCGCCATCGGAATGTTTGGTACAGACACACGGTTGAAAGATACGATTCGTCAAGCGGGGCTTCGCGCTGGGGAACGCGTCTGGGAGATGCCGTTGTGGGAAGAATACTTCGAACAATTGCGCAGTGATGTCGCCGACATGCGTAATATCGGCGGGCGGGGAGGCGGCATGATCACCGCCGCCCTGTTCCTCAGCAAGTTTGTCGGCGATTGCCCGTGGGTACACCTGGACATTGCCAGTACCGACTGGAGTGAACGGGAACGCGCCTATCTCCCCAAGGGACCCACTGGCATCGGAACCAGATTGTTGATCCAGTTCCTGATTGATCGCTCACTAGCGGTATGACAACCTCTCGGGACCAGATCGGCCAGCTTTTTATGATCGGATTTGACGGGACTATTGTTTCGTCAGATCTGGCCTCGTTTATCAGGGAATACAAACCGGGGGGAATCATCCTGTTCGCAAGAAACCTCGTATCGGCGGCACAAATCGTCGACCTGACCAACGAGCTTCAGTCTTGCAGTCCGCACAGTCCACTGCTGATCTCAATCGATCAAGAAGGCGGACGCGTCTCCCGGTTACCGGCTGAATTCACCATCTTCCCGCCGTGTGAAGTCCTGGGGCACTGCCACTCGTCAGAGCTGGCCTACGCAGCGGCAGCCACCACTGCCAAAGAGCTCAAAGCCGTGGGCATCAACATGAACATGTCTCCTGTGCTGGATGTCAACAGCAACCCATCAAATCCGGTGATCGGCGATCGCGCATTCAGTGCAGATCCGCGTATCGTGTCTGCATTAGGGTCGGCCACCGTTGGGGGACTTCAGGACAATAGCGTCGTGGCCTGCGGAAAACACTTTCCTGGACATGGTGACACCACCTCGGACTCGCACAAGGAATTGCCCATCGTGACGGCGGACCGTGCCCGGCTCGAACAGATCGAGTTTCCTCCCTTTCGACACAATGTGGCGAACGGTATGGCCACATTGATGACCGCCCATGTCGTCTATCGAGCTCTGGACGAAACACGTCCCGCGACGCTCTCGCCCACGATCATCGGGAGATTTCTGCGTGAAGAGCTGTATTACGACGGCGTGGTCCTGACGGATGACTTAGAGATGCACGCCATTATTGATCACTATGGCATCGGAGAGGCAGCCGTGCAAGCCATCCAAGCGGGGTGTGATATGCCGTTGATCTGCAAGGATCGTAACAGGATCGTCACCGCTTTTACCGCCGTCGAGAAGGCGGCGACGAATGGCGATCTTTCTGCCGGGCGACTGGCTCAATCCTTCGCACGGATAAGCCGATTAAAAGAGCGGTTCTTGCGTTCTTACCGACCGGTGACGATTTCCGATGCAAAACTCGTGGTAGGCTGCCGAAGCCACAAGGCTCTCTTACGTTCAATCTACCAAACCCGTGAACGGATCACGAGGGCCGAGGTCTGATCAGGGCCGGCATACCTCTGCTTAACAGCCACGATTTGAGATCCTCCCATTTTCCCCAGCAGCCTTGCCCCGCTATCACCTCTTGTGGCATCATGAGCATTCCTTGGGAGGGCCTTATGGCCTCATTGCTCGAGTACGTCGGATCCGTCCATATCTTTCTTGGACCCTACAGGGGTAATCCGATCGCATTGTATTTGCGGCGGACCGAATCCGAGTGCCAAATTGGACCCAAGGTCTACCCTTGGAACGATGTCATGGGTATCGGCGAGACGCCCAACAAAGCTGCCGCTGATTTTGAAGAAAAATGGAAAACGAATGGTTTAACAGGAGATCTCTATTCTGGTCCGGCTTGGGAAAAAGGTATTAAGCCAGAAAAACCAGCGCCCCCCAAACCTGCAGCACCTCCGCCAAAGCCGACGACCCCACCGGCACCCACCGTTCCTCCGGCTGCTGCCTCTCCCGCCTCACCGGCTCCAGCTGCTTCTACCACTGCTCCGGTTCAGGCAACCACACCCTCGACCGCAGATGTTCCGGATGCCGCTCCTGCTACCCCGACACCATCATCAGTAAAACCCGCTTAGTCTCCTTACTCATTACTCGTACATTCAACTCATCCGCCTACCGCATCGCGATGGGCATCCCCTGCGCCGAGTTTGCTATGTTTCAGGCCATATCCCACATACACCAGGATGCCGATGACGGTCCACACCACAAAGCGGATCCAGGTAGCCTGCGGCAATCCGGCCATGAGGTAGAGACATGCGGCTATGCTCAAGATTGGCACGAGAGGCATCAGAGGAAGACGAAAGGGACGGGATTGATCTGGCTTCGTGTATCGGAGCAGCATCACGCCGAAGCTGACAAGCACAAATGCGAAAAATGTCCCGATGTTGGTCATGTCCGCCGCTTCGCCGATTTGGAAGAAGGCAGCCAAAATCGCAACCGCCACGCCTGTCAGAATGGTCGCACGATGCGGGGTCCCGAATCTTGGGTGGACCTTGGAGAACCCTGGGCTCAGTAGCTGATCCCGTGACATGGCAAAGAACACCCGGATCTGTCCGAGCATCATCACAACCAAGACGCTCGTAATACCTGCCACGGCCCCAAAGGCTACAATGGCAGCACCCCACTTGAACCCGACCACGCTCAGCGCTGCAGCGACCGGGGCATGAACGTCGATTTGGCTCACTGGGACTAGGCCCGTGAGCACGGCGGCGACGGAGATATAGAGCACAGTACATACCGCCAGCGAGCTAAGGATCCCCAACGGGACATCCCGCTGAGGGTTTCGCGCTTCCTCTGCCGCCGTCGAAACAGCATCGAATCCGATGTAGGCAAAAAAGATGATGGCTGCTGCGGATCGGACCCCGTCAAACCCGTTCGGCATAAAGGGTGTCCAATTTTCTGCACTCACCGCAGGGACCCCAACCGCGATGAAGAATAAAATCACCGCAACTTTCACAATGACGATCATCCCTGCTGCACGAGCACTTTCTTTAATCCCCATGACGAGAACAGCCGTCACCAACAACACAACAATCGCTGCTGGAAAATTCGCGATGCTCCCCTCCGGCCCTCCCGCCCAATGCGGCGGATTGGTCGCCCAATACGGCAGTTCCAACCCCGCGAGTTTCAGCAAGTTGTTAAAGTAGCCAGACCAGCCGATTGCCACCGCCACGCACGCGACGCCATACTCCAAAATGAGATTCCACCCCGTCAGCCAGGCAAGGAATTCGCCCAGTGTCGCGTAGGAAAACGTGTAGGCCGACCCGGCGACCGGAATCATCGCTGAAAATTCGGCATAGCAGAGGGCAGCTAACGCACATGTAAACCCGGAAAGGACGAAGGAGAGGATAATCCCAGGCCCAGCCCCCGGGCGGTGTGCATCGCCGACTATGGCAGTTCCCACCAGTACGAAAATGCCAGTTCCGATTATCGCACCAATTCCGAGAGCGGTGAGATCCCACGCCGTCAGTGTTTTTTTGAGCCGATGTTCTGGACGTTCGGCATCGGCCAGAATTTGCTCGATGGATTTCGTTCGAAGAAGCGGGTTACTCACGTTCGTTCCTATATATCCGTGAAGCCAGATCTTGATCAGCCTGGATCAAGGGCTGAAAGTATTTCTCCGAGTCAATTGCGCGTGTGGGGTCCGTGAGGCAGAATTGTACCGATGGGCTGAGTGCTCTTGCCGGCTCATGCGCGAGTCCGACGAGCAACTCGTAACAAGGCTTCAAACAGCCGACGATGAGCTGCATGGCGCTCAAACAAGAATTCGGGGTGCCACTGAACGGCAAGGAGAAACCGATGACGAGGGGACTCGATCGCCTCGATAATCCCATCAGGTGCACGAGCGCTTTCCACAAGCGACGGAGCGACCCTCTTGACTGATTGATGGTGTGAGCTATTCACCATGGCGGTATCACTTCCAACCACTTTCCTAAGAAGGCTCTTGGGCGCGACCGTAACGGCATGAGAGACATGGATTGCCTTTCTCTTCTGACGGTGATCCATGGCGCTCGGAACTTGTGCGGGAATGTCCTGAAAGAGACTCCCTCCGCAAGCCACATTGACCGTCTGCATTCCTCCACAGATCGCTAAGAGTGGCAGATCTCGTACCATGGCCTGGCGAACCACTTCTAGTTCAAAATCTGCGCGACGCGCGGTGACTATCGGAAACTTGTAGCGTTTCCTTTCGCCGTAGAGTCTTGGCGGAAGGTCTGGCCCGCTCCCTGTCAGGAGGAGTCCATCGACGCCATCAAGTAGTCGTCGTCGGGCAGCTGGATCAGCTACAAGGGGGAGAATCAAGGGAATGCCGCCAAGTTCTTCAACGGCTCGAACGTACCGGGCCCGCAGGAAATAGGTCGGTTCCGGTCCACCCATATCCTTCCTGTCACCGGCATGAAAGTCTGGCGTCACGCCGATGACAGGTTTCATATCACTGCACAGGTTCGTAGGGTGGTTCGTGCGGTGATGTATGCTGGTTTGACGTCCCTTCGTGTTCAGCGGCAACACCAAGGAAGCGAACCGGTCTATCACCGCTCAAATGTTCCGGGGTGATGAGATAGGTGCCATATACACTGGGTACCCAGATATTCATCGCGGTTTGCTCGCTGAAACCTGAAAACACGTAGGCAAGGCCACCCACAATACCACCGCCGAGGGCAAAGGCAGCCTTAAACGGAAAGTACAATATGGTGGCGGCTGCAGAAGCTGCTCCCATACCTGCTCCAGTAGCCGTCCCTTGTTGCTGGTCAGTGGATGACTGACTCCATGCAGGGGCGACGAGCATCGAACAATAGGTCATAACAACGACAAGAACCACCATCGCAAGTCTCACGTGTGCCCCCTTCCTCTACAAATGCAGACGCAAGCCGCCCCATGAACGCCCATGAGGCGACACTCCATGCGTTATAACAAATTCGGGTGGGAATGCAACCCCCCGACATTTTTTACACATTACTGTGGTGCTGTCGGGCCATCGGCAATGAGTCCCAGCTCGTCTACTAGGTACGCAAAAATATCATCGTGATGTGCACAAGCTCCCTCGTTCAATTCATCGGTTAGCTCCTCAGCACGTATTCGTTGATTCGCCTGAGGGAGCCCTGCTTGCAATCGGAAATTCAGCTTCCATCGGCAAAGGGCCTGTACAAACAGGTCGTCTGCACGATCCTGATAGGATGAAACCTCGTCCGGATCGATTCCCGTCATACGTGCCGCAAGTCGATCGTTCAATTCTATCGTCCTTCGTAATGCCGCAAGCTGATTCGTATGAATCTCTACAGCGACCTGAACGCCCGCCTTCCAACTTCGCTTCTTAACATTAAACACACAGGCCACGATGTCAGCGTGTCCCTCGACTCGTTCGGGCCCAAAGAAAAATGTGACTCGAAAGACTGGGGCCTCTTGTCTTGTCTCAGGTATCATAATGGTGTCATTCTACCATGGCTGCTTTTGAGACCGGCTGTCGATTGACGCCTTTTTACCCCAAGGATAGGATGCGCACCAATGAAGAGCGACGTACATCTCAAGCGGATCCTCGCGATCCAAGAAACGCTTCAAGATCTGCAGACGGCTGACGGCTGGCTATTCTACGATTTCCGCGGCAGCGACCCCCTCGCCTATCGGGTACTACTCCTTGATCCGACTCGGCACGTCACTCGTCGCTGGTACTATTGGGTACCAACCACAGGAGATCCCGTCAAACTGGTTCACAAGATCGAACCACACGTGCTTGATGAGCTGCCAGGCCAGGTACAACAGTATGTGTCCTGGGAACAACAGCAGAAGCTACTTGCCGCCCTCTTGCGAGGCCAACGCCAGATTGCGATGCAGTATTCACCGTTCAACGCTGTTCCCTACTTGTCACGAGTCGACGCCGGTACCATCGAGCTGATTCGAAGCTTCGGACCCGAGGTCGTCACATCAGCCGATCTCGCACAGCGATTTGAGGCCGTTTGGACAGATGAGCAATTGGAATCCCATCGGTATGCTGTTACCACACTCAGAAACATCGTCGATGACGCCTTTTCTCATGTAGCTTCCTGCCTTCGTCACGATCGACCACTCACGGAGTATGATCTACAACAATTTATCCTTTCACGTATGCATGACGCAGGGTTGACGACATCCAGTGCTCCGATCGCCGCGGTGGATGCTCACAGCGCTGATCCTCATTACACCCCGCCTGAATCCGGATCTTCCCCCATAACCCGTGACAACTTGATTCTGATCGACCTGTGGGCGAAGCAACCCTTCCCAGGATCTGTCTATGGCGATATCACCTGGACCGGTTACAGCGCAAAACAGGTGCCGGCCAGGCATCATATGATTTTTGATTACGTGCGGCGAGGCCGTGATGCGGCACTCTCATTTGTCCAGGAGCAAGTGCTGGCCGGCCGATTTCCTTGTGGATGGGAAGTCGATGAGATTTGCCGGAAAACTATTGAAGAGACAGGGTACGGGGATTTTTTCATCCACCGAACCGGTCACTCGATCGGCGAGGACGTTCATGGCAACGGGGCCAATATCGACAATCTGGAAACGCGCGACAATCGCCGACTCATACGGCATACCTGCTTTTCTATTGAGCCAGGCATCTACCTCCCTGGAGAATTTGGGATTAGAAGTGAGCTCGACGTCTACATCTCACATCGAGAGGCCGTGGTCTATGGCTTACCACTGCAGGCCGAGATCGTGCCTCTTCTCTGATTTCTTCAATACACCTGAGTTTACTGCTTCCTTGACACTGTCTCTTTGCGGCGGCTAGATTCAATTTTGTCTTCTTTTGCATGAGGGCACAGATGTTCGGGACCATGGGCTTTTCTGAGCTCATCATTATTCTCGTCATTATCTTGATCATTTTTGGTGCTGGCCGGTTACCTCAGATCGGCGAGGGAGTGGGCAAGGCGTTGAAGGGGTTTCGAAAAGAGGTCCATGAAGCCCCCCAGCCCTCACCACGTGAGGCTCAACAGGAAGCTACACAGCCACGAGTTGAATCTCCTACTACGGATATAGCAACAACTGGGATCTCTTCCAATGCCCAGTCATCCCTCACCGCTGCCAGAACAAATACCCCCTACGTTCCAGGGCCTGAGCTAACCCCCGGCACTACGGCCTCTTTGTTGTACAACGCTCCGCAAGGCACGTCTCAAGTATCGGCGGCTGCCCCAAGGCCAGCCGCAGCGACTTCCTCCAGTCCGGTCATTTCCATGGAAGAGCGGGCTGAGGCTCCACCTCCAACAGCTCGCCCTTCATATCCCTCTTTACCAGCTACACCCCACGCCAAGGTCGCTACGAAACGGCCATCCGCTATAGTGAATAAGGATGCTGTTGCACGCGTACAAGCTCAACAAGCTGCACTCAAAGCGAAGGCAACCTCATCGGCCGTAGGAATGTCTCCTGAAAATATGCAAGATTTTGGGGAAGGACTCGGAGAGGTCGTACGAACGTTCCGGCAGGCAGTATCGGATGTCCGCAACAGCGTAGACCCCCAGATGCACACCATTCAAGCTGAACTGGGTGCAGCCCAAAAAGAGATCCAACAATCCATCGAAGCGGCAAAGGAACAACCGCCGATACAGGATGATTCCACAAAATCCGCGTGATTTCTTTTCGTCGCTGCCCATAACTCCCGGTAATACTTTGCGCACTCGATGGGTCCTCCTCACATTGCCTTTCCTCTTGTTCTTCTCTTCGACCCTCGGCTGCTACCAGAACACTCCGGCCCCAGATCCGAAGAAGGCAATCGACCTCCTCATCTCGCTGCTGGATGATCGCGATACGTTGGTTCGCAGAAATGCAGCAGAGGCTTTAGGAAAGATTGGGAGTCATCAATCCCAATCTGCCCTCCGAAACAAGTTGGATGATTCTGAGCCTGTAGTACGCGAAGCTGCCGCTCGGAGCCTAGGTTGGTTATCTGTATTGGATTCTGAAACGCGTTTCAAACTGGCGATCCTTCTGGATGACGTCGATAGTTCTGTACGGCAAGCGGCCTCACAGGCCCTAAGTAGGAACTAGATACCGACACGCTCCAGCACACTCTGCGAGGTGTCTGGGCCTTCAGATGCGGAATGTTCAGGTAGGGAAAGAGGCGATCGTGTACAATACCTTTTCTCAATGGAGGTGTCAGCCGAGAGGATCTCTTGTGCCTTCAGATTGGGTTCGGCTTCGATTCAGAGACTCGACCAGCCCAACCAGTTCTTTCTGAACATTCTTGTCCAGATCGATAAATTGGATGCCCATCCCAGGAAAGAGGAGGTATCGCTCGGGTTTGCTACGGATCCACGCCACTTTTGCTTTAGCTTTGAGTTGCTCCCATGGTTTATCCGGGAGGGCGAATTCGACCGTCAGATCTGTGCCTGGCTTCAAGGGAGTACCGCTTTCAATAAAGAATCCCCCTCCTCCGATACCTCCTGTCAAACTATCGAACTGCTTGCCCTCTCGCGTTGTGTAACGAACCTTCAGCGCGAGAGGCGCACGCGGCTGGGTACGACAATGGGCAAACCGCGCATCTTCACCAACGGCAAGGACACGCTCAATGACCGCTCCCCATGGCACAGCACCTAACAGCTGACCTGAAGGGTCGTGGACGTTGATAGTTTCAAGCTTCGAATCGATAACGAGAGATTTACCTTGGTGACCGGCTGTAGAAACGACGGGGAGTTTCATGAACCCGACACTCTTCTCTGTAGGTTACATTGGGAGTGGCACTAGGCAGCTTGCTTCATGTCTTGGGTGATTTTTACTATTTCATGAATCCGATTGCGGATCTCATCCGTAACTTCTGTAAACCGTATCCCCATTCCAGGACTGAACGTATACTGATCGGCTTTGGGGCAAACCCACGCGACGCTCCCTTTAGCCGGTAGCCAATCTTCGTATTTTTCAGGAAGCGAAAATTCCATGGATAACTTCGTGCCTACCGGAAGGGGGGATTGACTTTCGATAAACAACCCACCTCCCCCGATACCACCAGCGCGACTTTCAAATCGCACACCCTCCGGAGTGTTATATCGCACCCGAAATTCGAGCGAGATACGTGGTTCGGAGCGGACCTCTTTTTGAACGGATCCCTTGTGATAGCTGAGAATCTGGTCGATAACGAAATCCCAAGATAAGCTACCGATCGTATCTCCCTTTACTCCCTTCACGATAACCAATTCACGATCCACATCAAGCTCAAGGATCTTGCCCTTATGGCGGAAGCTCAAAGAAACAGGATATTTCACAACACCTCCATCGAGCCACTGCACACTTGGCAAGTATAGCGCAGCGATTCTGCTTGTCGAGATACAGATCAGGGTACGAGGATGGAGAAAGGTACTAAGATGAGGTCTGTAGGAAGACCGAACCGACTGACTTTCGAAACAGTCCACCTCTGATGGCGGGCTGAAATATAAATTATTTAATATTTACGCTGTCTTAGCGTCATTTTCTTGTTCAAATATACGCATCGGTGGGTTTTTGCCCTGGATAGCCTCCTCTGTAATAACCACCTCGATAATCTGTTTCTGAGAAGGAGCATCGTACATGACGTCGAGCATGACCTCTTCCAAGATGGCTCGAAGCCCTCGAGCACCAGTTTTCTGTGAATACGCTTTCCGTGCAACAGCCCCTAACGCCCCCTCTGTGAATCGTAGTTTGACCTTCTCGAACGACAGCAACTTTTCATACTGCTTTGTCAACGCATTGCGCGGTTCCGTCAGGATGCGGATAAGAGCCCGGTCATCTAACTCTTCTAGCGTGGCCACAACCGGCAAACGTCCAACAAATTCTGGTATCAGACCATACTTTAAGAAATCTTCTGGCTGCACCTTGGCTAGAAGATCACCCAAGCGGACGTCGCTCTTCCCTCGAATCTCTGCACCAAAGCCCATCGACTTTCGATTTAATCGCTGCTCGATTATTTGCTCTAAACCGACAAAGGCCCCACCACAGATAAACAGAATGTTACTCGTATTTACCTGGATGAATTCCTGATGCGGATGCTTTCTTCCGCCTTGTGGAGGAACATTGGCAATAGTACCTTCGATCAATTTCAAGAGGGCTTGCTGCACTCCTTCACCGGATACATCTCGAGTGATCGATGGACTATCACTCTTCCGGCTGATCTTATCGATCTCATCGATGTACACAATCCCACGCTCAGCCCGTTCGACATCGTAATCAGCCGCTTGCAGGAGCTTCAGAATGATATTCTCAACATCTTCGCCAACATACCCTGCCTCGGTCAATGTCGTAGCGTCGGCAAGGGTAAACGGAACATCTAGATACTTGGCCAAGGTCTGGGCCAGGAGGGTTTTTCCGGTTCCGGTAGGGCCAACCATGAGAATGTTGCCCTTCTGGAGTTCGATATCGTCGACCTCTTTTTCTTTTGAGGAGATGCGCTTGTAGTGGTTATGAACGGCTACGGACAGAATACGCTTAGCACGCTCCTGCCCGATGACATACTGATCGAGGTGATGTTTGATTTCCGCGGGCTTCTTAAGCTTTGAAGAAATCTCTTCTTTGGCTTCTTCCCAGTCCTCGGCAATAATATCGTTACAAAGGTTGACGCATTCATCGCAGATATAGACAGTCGGTCCGGCAATCAGCTTTCGCACCTCATCACGGCTTTTCCCACAGAAAGAACATCGCAAGTGTCGATCCATCTTTTCCTGCTTGGCCATGTATCCTCCTGTGTTACTTGCCCTTGGCCCCGTCCTTTGCTCCGTCGTTCGATTCCACTGCTTTCATAAGTTTCGGCGGCCTCGTAATCACCTCATCGATGATCCCATATCGCTTCGCTTCCTCACCCGACATGAAATAGTCACGTTCGGTATCGTGAGCGATCTTCTCGATAGGTTGTCCAGTGTGTTTGGCCATAATCTCGTTGAGGCGTTCACGGATTTTTAGTATTTCCCGAGCATGGATATCAATTTCCGTCGCTTGACCTTGGAATCCGCCTAACGGTTGATGGATCATCACTCGAGCATTGGGTAAGGCAAACCGCTTGCCTCTTGTCCCGGCGGTCAACAGGAGCGCACCCATGCTTGCGGCTTGACCGAGACAAATGGTGTTGATAGGAGGCTTCACATACTGCATTGTGTCGTAGATACCCAGTCCCGCTGTCACGCTTCCACCGGGCGAATTGACATACAGATTGATATCTTTCTCGGGATCTTCCGCCTCAAGAAAAAGTAGTTGGGCGATCACCAGGTTGGCAAATACATCGTCAATCGGAGCACCAAGGAAGATGATACGATCCTTGAGAAGGCGTGAGTAGATATCGTAGGCTCGCTCACCTCGATTGGTCTGTTCCACGACGATCGGGACCAACATAGTTGCTCAGTTCCTTTCTCTAAATGAGCCCCAATCGGATTAGGATGGAGGCGGGACGAACGGCTTAATTCACTCACCCTTGAATGACTGCCTGACGATAGACGAAATCCAGCGCTTTGTCTGCCATAATACGGGCACGTAATTCTTCAACGGAATCTTGACCACCTGCCTGGATCATTTTCACTAAATCAGCCACCGGAACTCTGAGCTCTGTCGCGAGCCGGATAACCTCATTATTCAGATCATCCTGACCCACCAACATACCTTCCTTCTCAGCAATGGCCTCAAGAATCAATCCCGCTTTTACACGACGATTTGCCTCTTCGCGGTGCTCTTCCCGAATCCTTTTCAGCTCTTCCGCCTCCGGCGCGGGAATCGACTCGGTAACATGACCCCGATGCCGAGCCTGGATCTTTTGACGCACAATTGCACTGAGCTCACGTTCGACCAGTGAATCCGGTAAATCGAAATGATGCGTTTCCAGCAGGCGTTTGAGAAGTGTATCCTTGTAAGACTCTTCGATATCCTTCGTGAGCGCTTTTTCCATTTCAGCGCGTAGCTTGTCTTGCAATTCTTGGAGTGACGCGTAGGGTCCGCAGTCCTTGGCAAACTCGTCGTCGAGCGCGGGGAGCTTCTTCTGTTTGACCTCCTTGACTGCGAGTCGGAACCTGACCGTTTTTCCAGCAACTCGTTGGTCTGGATGGCTTACAGGATAGGTTTGGGTAACCTCGACAACCTCGCCTTGCTGTTTGCCGATAAGGTGCCCATCTATTTCGATGCCCAGCAAGGTTGCTTTTGACCCTACTCGATGCAGCTGCCCCTCTTTCTTGGTGCCTTCAAGCGGTACGCCGTCTAAAAACCCCTCGAGGTCAACGATGGCATACGATTCTTCCATCAGAACCGCACCCGCTGGTGCAGCGTCCAACTGCGCGTGCTGTTCGCGTAGTACGCCCAGCGCACGTTCGACCTGCTCGGTTGTAACAGAGCGCTTATCAGCTAATAGGGTCATGGGCTCTGGAGCCTTATAACCGCGAAGCTCGATCGAGGGTTTGATTTCGACCGTCGCGGTGAATGTGAAGGAAGCGTCTTTCTTAATTTTGACCCGATCAAGAGGTGGAATTTCCACCAGTACTGGATTGATTCCCGCTTCCTTGATTGCTCGATCATAGAAATCAGGGACGAGTTTTCGAATCACATCGTCTTCAACTGTTTTGGCATAACGCTTCTCTAGAATCGCCATCGGGGCTTTCCCTGGACGAAATCCTGGTATCTGTACTTGCTTATTGAGTTCCAGATAGGCCCGCGAAAATTGATGGCTCACTTCGTCAGCTGGCACCTCAATCTTCAAGGCACGCTTCATGGGTCCCAGCTCCGTCACTTCCATCTTCATCTTTAAGATCAGGCTCCTACTCAAGGAAATCGAAAGTGGATGGTGCGAGAGGGGGGACTTGAACCCCCACGGTCACCCACGAGATCCTAAGTCTCGCGCGTCTGCCAGTTCCGCCACTCTCGCACGGTGGAGAACATCCGGGGAGCTACCCCTTTTAGTTACGTAAGACAGCAAAAACAGACAGTGTTGTATAGCTTTGTACCGTTGGACCCCTATAGGTGTCAACCCATACGACCGAGGAACTTTAGCCTACCATTCCTCACTACCACCCCTTACATAAGGAGATCTCAAGACGAACCTGACCAGGACAGGTTCAAAGCCCATCGCCTTGCTGGCTGTGTACCTGCATGCTAAGATGCCACCCCGTGTGTTTTTCGCTGCGGAGAGGTGCGAGAGTGGCCGAATCGACATGCTTGGAAAGCATGCGTCCCGGTAACGGGACCGTGGGTTCGAATCCCACCCTCTCCGCCATACTGCACCTGGGATGTTACGCCCGATTTTTTCGTCGATGATGAGAGCCATCTGGGCGATCCGTGACATTGAGCGTGGAACGATTGGAGCGCCTCTCTTGCGAATAGGGGCTGGGCCCTGTGCAATAGAACCCTGCGAACCCCGCCAGGTCCGGAAGGAAGCAACGGTAAGCAATCAGTTCTGTGTGCCGCAGGATCACCTGGCCCCACTTATCTTCCCACAGTGGGTAGCAGTAAGGACCAAAGATTTGCTCCTGGATGCGACTCTCCCACTCACTGATACCACCCCAAGATCATTGCTCACAGGAAAGGGATAGCGGCTGTTGAGCTACCAAGTTTCTGCTCGGAAATATCGACCCGGCACATTTGACGATGTGATCGGTCAGCCACATATCGTTCAAACACTGAAGAACGCGGTCTCGATGAAACAAATCGCGCACGCGTACCTATTTTCTGGCACACGAGGCGTGGGTAAGACGACCGTCGCTCGGATCCTTGCCAAAGCGCTCAACTGCGAACAAGGGCCGACAAGTCACCCCTGCGACACGTGTGAGAACTGCCGTGAGATCACGCAGGGAAATTCGGTCGACGTCATCGAGATCGACGGCGCATCCAACACCAGCGTGGATGATGTCCGGGAGATTCGCGAGAACGTTAAATTCACACCATTCCGAGGTCAGTTTCGCGTCTATATCATCGACGAAGTGCACATGCTGTCGAACTCGGCGTTCAATGCGCTCTTAAAGACCCTCGAAGAACCGCCAGCGCATGTTGTCTTCGTTTTTGCGACCACAGAGATTCACAAGATCCCTGCGACAATTCTCTCGCGATGCCAGCATTACAATTTTCGTCGCATCGCCAGGGCCGAGATTATTGAGCGGCTTCGGCATGTCGCAGCCCGAGATCAGCTGACCCTTGAGGACCGAAGTTTCACGGCACTGGCTCGGGCCAGCGAGGGAAGCATGCGCGATGCGCTGAGTTTGCTCGATCAGGCAATCGCCTATGGTGGCAAAACCATCCATCACTCCGACCTTGAACTGCTCTTGGGAGCAGTGCCTCAAGAGTTGGTGCAGGAACTTCTCAGAGCCATTCTGGTCCAGGACAGCCCAGCCGCATTGACCAGGCTGGCCCATTTGCTTGACCAGGGACATGATCTCCGGGCTTTCTGCGCGGAAGTGGTGGAGCACCTTCGCAATCTACTCGTGGCAGCAGTCGTTCCCGACACGACCCAGTTGCGTAGCTTGATCGAAGCTGCTGAGGAAGGACTGAATCAGCTGCCTGAGGAAGCCAAAGCGTTGACGCCTGAACAGCTTCAGGAGCTACTGGCAATCTTTCTTCAAGCTGAAGACGCACTCCGATTCAGCTCTCACCCTCGTTTTGTGGTAGAAACTGCCGCCATCAGAGCGACTCGGTTGTTCCGCCAACAAGACCGTGGCATCCCCCAACCTGTGCAAGCTGCACCGCTACCGGATTTAAAGCATCCCCAGAAACTACAACCACCTAAATCCGTACCAACGGCTGCCCCTCCCCCTCGTGAACGCCAGGGAACCCCGACGAGTACAACGCCTGTTCCGCAACGTATTGCCAGTTCCAAGGCGGAACATCGTGAGGAGAAGCTTCCTTCCAGCTCGCTCCCCAACTCTCCGAGCAATGCACAGTCTGCTCCTTCGTCATCTAAGCCGACGACGACCGACGATCTGCGGACATTGTTGAATTGGGAATCGGTTCAAGAAGAAGTCAATGCCTCCTTCCCTAATATGGCTCCGTTCCTGGAGTCTGGCCGCCTCGTTGGGATGGAAGGTGAGTTCGTCACCATCGGATTTCCCAAGCAAGCAACCCTAGCCAGAGCAAGAATGGAGAAGGAGGAAAATCTCCTTGCCTTAGCGCGCTTGTGTGAGCAGCAAACGGGGCATCCCGTCAGAATTCGCATTGTCGAGCTGAATGAGACACATCCGCCCGGACCCACCATGGCCCAAATCCGTGCTGCCAAGGAACAAGAGCAGCGATTGATGTTATTCGAACGCGCAAAAGCAAACCCAACGGTGAAGCAGGCACTCGAGATCTTCGGGGCTGAATTAGCTGAGGTTCGTACCGTAGCTCAACAGGAGGCGAACGAATGAAAAATCCTTTCGGCAATATGAACAATATCCTCAAGCAAGCCCAAGCCATGCAGGAGCAGATGGCCAAACTTCAAGAACAAGCCGCATTGAAAACCACGAGTGGCACGGCGGGCGGCGGGATCGTTACGGTCACCGCAAACGGCGCAATGCAGATTGTCGGCGTAACGATCGACCCTGAAGTGGTGAAGAGCGGCGACGTCGATATGCTTCAGGATCTGGTGGTGGCTGCGACGAACGAGGCTCTCCGGAAAGCAAAAGAATTGATGGAAGGTGAGATGAAGGCGTTGACCGGGGGGATGAAAATCCCAGGTTTGTTTTGACGATGGCGGTCGATCAACAAGGCCTGCTGCCAAGGCTGATTAAGGAGTTGGTCCGTCTCCCTGGGGTTGGTCACAAAAGTGCTCAGCGGTTGGCCTTTCATCTCATGAAGGCTGAGCGTGATGATGCATTGCGTCTGGCTGACGCCATTCGCGCGGTGAAAGACGGATTAGCGTTTTGCCGCCAGTGCCGGAACATTGCCGAGGGAGATCTCTGCGAGTTTTGTTTGGATCCAAAACGAGACCAGACCAAGATCTTCGTCGTCGAAGAACCAAGCACCTTGTATGCCGTTGAACGGGCGGGAGCCTATCGCGGTCTGTACCACGTCCTGTTGGGTGCGCTTTCTCCGCTCGACGGCGTCGGTCCAGGAGACATCCGAGCAGAGGAGCTGATCGACCGTGTCAAACTTGGTGGAGTTGAAGAGGTGATTCTTGCCACGAACCCCACCATAGAAGGAGAAGCCACCGCAATCTATCTCACGCGACTCCTCAAGCCCTTCGGCATCCGCGTTTCGCGCATTGCGTACGGCATTCCGGTGGGTATGGACATTGAGTATGCGGACGAAGTAACGTTGTTGAAATCCATCGAGGGTCGCCGGGATTTGTAAAGACTGGTGGAGGTTTTGCGCTCGTTGACCTCCCTCAGCGAGGTTGATATAGTTCTTCATACTCTCGGACGTCGAGCCTGTCTATGAAGAAAGCGCGTCCCTCCAAAAAACGAACCGGTGCTGCAACATCCTCCACTTCGGCGGGCGCCGCACGTTCGGCGACTTCTCGTGAGAGCCATCCTGAGAATGGAACCTATCAAGATATTCGCCGTGATCTTGAACGCCAACGCGAGGCCATCCTCAACGAAACCGGCGAAGTGTTGACACATCGAGAGGACATCGAAGCATTTCCAGACGTCAGCGATCAAGCCTCCGCCGAAGTTGATCAGAACTTTTCAATGCGGATTCGAGACCGTGAACGGAAGTTGCTCAAGAAAATCGACGAGGCTCTCGGGCGGATGGATGCAGACACCTATGGAAAGTGTGAACTCTGCGGGGGAGAGATTCCTTACAAGCGGCTCAAAGCTCGCCCCGTGACTACGCTCTGCATCGAATGCAAGACCCTCCAAGAACAGGAAGAACAGGCTCGTCGCTGAGAGGGGGCTACTTCGGTCCCGTCGACTCAGAAATGCACTGCGACGCCACCCACTAGATGAATCGTTGAAATGCTATATCGTTCCCAATAGGAGTCCGTTTCATATTTAAATGTGTGCCAGCCCTGCGTCCATTTCGCTTCACCAAAGACAGCAAGGTACTTGATCACAAAAAACTTGAGACCCGTCAGGGCCTGAACCGAAGGGGAATAGCTAGTTTCCTCGTACCCCTGTCTTGATAAACGTGCCCGCTGGGCACCTCCGCCGATACCAACATAGGGATACCATCGCCCTTGCGGCATGCCTTCTGTGGCCCAAACCGGATACCGGAACAATAGGTTGATAGCCATATTATCGACCGCAAATTCTGGCGCCACACCTAATACCACGAATCCGATCGGCGTACCCGTGCTCAAGAATGTCCCAAACCCCGGAACTACCTGGCCCGCCGGAATATCTGCGGTAAACCTAGTCCAATCGATTTCAAGACCGATTTGTGGCTGCCAGCTGTATTTCCTGGGTAGATGCCAAGCCGTAAGCTTTGCGCCGAATGTTGTATTGTCTTCAAATCGAACATTGGTTGCTTTGGCGTCGACCGGTTCTACCTGTAACGTGGAAAGGTTTGTTCCTTGATTAAATTGAAGCGTGGTATCACCATGAAACGCCCACCCGCCGTATCCACCGATGGAAAACTCCCAGTTCCGCTCCGCGTCCGCCGGTGTTGCCGAAACCAGCAGACACGCAGCGGCAAGGCCCTTCAGCAATGCTCGACGCATGATGATCCTCCCCGAGACGAGTGAGACTAGCGTCACTCTAACGGAAAGGAGACGAAGGTCCAGTAATTACTGGTTTTCTGTGCACAAGAGATTGCGGCGTATTTCGGAGGGAATCCGGCCTATTGCTTTAGAACTTTGATGCGTTCTTTCGTGTGTGCGATCCGTGGTGCCTCCTCAGGAATCCCTTCTACGATGGCCAGGTAGGTTTCGTATTCCGAGAGCGCACGTTTGGGATTCGTCGTTTCAATCGCCTCAGCAAGGTTGTACCGAGCAAGCGCATAGTTGGGGCGCAGGACAATGGCCTTTTCAAACAGGCTGACACCGGCCGCGTGATCCCCAAGTGCGATCTCGATCGTCCCGAGGTTGTTCAGCACCTCAGGAATATTCGGTCTTAATGAGAGGGATTGCAGCAACTCGGCTTTCGCTTTCTCGGGTTGTGCCTTTGCTTGCCACGCAACACCGAGCTTATGGTGCGCTTCCGCAAGCCACACCGAATTCGTAAATCCGCTGGTGATGGACTTCTGATACGCATCCGCGGCAATGTCATAATTCTTCTCACCGCAGTAGGCGAGTTGAGCAGCCTGGCCACGCGCAAACTGCTGGAGCGATAAGAATGGTTCACTGTCCTCGATTCCCTGATTTTCGATGTTCTGGCCTTCCCTGCCTCCGGCAGGCTTGCGGAGCCGATCGAGAAACTCGCGCCGATAGGGAGAGAACAGCCGTACATACGGGTCGATCGCGAAAGAGGCCTGGAGCAAGATCGGGCGTTTCCGAAGATCGGCAACCAAATACTGCGTCGTACTCTTCTCATCGCCGGTTTCCAACAGCGAACTACTCTCCATGTTCTTCTTTGTTTCCAGCTGGGCCACAGTCAAGTAGAACTCGAGAGACGGTTTCAACTGAGACAGGGTGTGCCGAAGCACAGAATAGGGACGGAGATCGAGACCCTTGGGAAAGGTAAAGAGGGCTCCGACCAATACGTTATCTTCATCAAAGAAATAGGATTCCTCTCCGTGCGAGACACTCCGCTCTGGTGGAATCATGAGCTCCCGGCCACTTCCCCAATCCCTTGATGTGAACGTCTCCCGAGGATGCTTTTTCACGAAATCGGTCATGCGCTCACATAGTGCTGTGGATACCAATAATTTGAGATCGGTGTCGGAGGGAGGAAGAGGTGGCCGGACCGGGGCATCGGAACCACAGCCAACGGTTACGCTCAGCGCTAGACACATACCGAATGCTAAGAGCCTTGAGGTATTCATCGGAGCCTCTAGGACGAACCATACACGATTTGAGGGGGACTACGCGAAGAGGAAATGAAAGGCCCGCTCTTCAGAGAAGAGCGGGCCTGGTCGTCAACAGACTGCCTATGGATCCCTACTGGCGTTGCGCGTCGAGCATACTATCTTCGGCGGTGTATCCGTGGAGATAGGGGGAGGTGCCGCCGAGTGTATACATCGGGCGATTAATCCCGTAGTCAAACGCATGGCCAATCGGGTGCAGAATGAACCCGACCCATCGAAGCGGATGATCATTGATCGCCGATCCGGCTGCCGGATTGGAATAAACCAACGCGGTGCTGTCCAGAATATTATAAATACTTGTAGGAGGTGCGTATTCCTTGTCCTCGGCCGCCACACCCTGCTGATGCGTGGTACTACAACCCGTGGCCACCAGAGCCAGCATCATGATTCCGATCGCCACCGACCTTGATTTCATCATTATGACCTCGCTTGTTTCGATGTCCATGACGGAAGTCTCAAGCCTGGTTGCATCACATAGACAGTGAGAAGTGTAGCCGACACCTGCGTTTCTGTCCAGAATTCGAGGCATTGGCTTGGTGAGGACTAAACCGTGCCGGAACGTTCACAGTTCTTGATACGTACGATGCAATTACTCATTTAGGAAGGTCCTCGTGGTGCCATAGATCAGTTTGCTGACTCTTCTCCCGATGCGCTTATAGGCAAAACTTACGGTGACGTTGATGCCGCTGATGCCGAGGAACTTGTTTCTCCTGGTTGCCATCACCAAAAAGCGAAAACTCATGACAAATCGGCAGAATGGAGTACTTTTATGTGAGGAAACAAACTATCGCGCATATCTGGTGCCACCATCAGCGAAAGCTTGGAGCCGTATTCACGCTGGATTTGTCAATGGCCCAGACTACTATGACCGACTCAAGGTTTTGACCGGAGGAACCATGCTCAATGATAGGTATCTCGCAACTTGTGAGAACCGCCGCATTCTCGTCATCGACGACAATCTCGCCATTCACGAGGATTTCCGGAAAATTCTGGCGGACTCTACCGACTCCACCTATCTCGATCAGGCGGAGGCATCTCTGTTCGATGAAGCGCCGGTTCCCGCATACGGCAAGTCTTTCGAAGTGAGTTTTGCCGACCAAGGACAAAAAGGGGCTCACATGGTGGAGCAAGCCGTCGCTGATAAAGTCCCGTACGCCCTGGCCTTCGTCGATATGCGTATGCCGCCCGGATGGGACGGACTTCAAACGATCGAGCAGATTTGGAAAACGGATTCTTCCATTCAGGTGGTGATTTGCACCGCGTTCTCCGATAATCCGTGGCGTGAAATAGCCGCCCGCCTTGGGAGAACTGATCGGCTGCTGATCCTTCGTAAGCCGTTCGATGCAGTGGAAGTGGAACAGCTGGCCGTTGCCCTCACCTGTAAGTGGGAATTGGCTAAGCGCGCAGAACTGCGAATGGACGGCATCAATGCGCTCATCAACCTTCGCGACAAAGAATTGCTCCACAGTAAGGCACGACCGAAAGAGGACATCGCCACCCGCACCTTGGCGTTGTCGAATCACATTGAGCAAGTGCAACAGCTGAATGAGGAAGCTCAACACTTCGTGGAAGAATTACGGCAGGCGATCAACACCGCCGATAGAGCTAATTGAGCCTCAGCCTCGTCCTGCCCACCGACAGCTAACGAAACGTCGACTTGAGTACGATATTCCGAAGCTATGCGGCGAATCGCCTGAAGGAAGTGAACCGGCGGCCCGCGTCGGTGGCGATGTGCTCAGCAACAAAGTGTATGAATTGCTCGTGAGTGAGCGGCTGACTGATTAGAAATCCCTGAGCTTCCTCGCAGCCGTGTTCGCGCAGAAAGTCGAGTTGTTCCTTTGTCTCAACTTCCTCGGCTAATACGCGCAATCCAAGGCTGTGTGCCATCTCGATCACCGTTCTCGTTATCGTCGCGTCCCGCTCGTTGGTTGCGATGTTTCGAATGAACGACTGGTCAATTGTTAATGCATTGATAGGGTTCTGCTGCAGATGACGCAACGAGGAGAAACCGGTCCCGAAATCGTCGAGTGCAAACTGGACGCTGAGGACTCGCAAGCCCTGCAGGGTCGCGATGGCATGCTCAGGATTCCGAAACACGATCGTTTCGGTCAATTCTAAGTCAAGAAGTTTCGCTGGAAACGTTGTCTCTTTTAGTATGTTAGCGACTGTGTTGGTTAGATTGGCATCATGAAACTGTGAGTCGGGCAAGTTCACCGCGAGCCGGATAGGTGCAGGGCCGGTCGCTGACCCGCATTTCGCTAGTGTACAAGGAGCCCGGAGCACCCATTCCCCGAACTGGACTCCTAACCCTATATCTTCAACGATCTGCAGAAACTTCCCCGGAGATAAAATCCCCAGCTTCGGATGGTGCCAGCGGAGTTCGGTGTGCCGGGCGACCGAGTCACTCGTCCTCACGCACGTTTTGAGCCGCTCCGCCACTTCTTGAAGCAAGTGGTCGCCCATTCCATGGCCAAGGGTGTCATTGATGACTTTGAAGCGATCCAGATCCATGTAGAGTATGGCAACAATGACTTGATGGTGCTGCGCATAGGCTATTGCTTGAGCGACGCGATCTTTGAAGAGGTGACGATTCGCAAGCCCGGTCAGGCTGTCATAGTAGGTGAGAGAGTGGATTTTCTCCTCTGCCTTCTTTCGTTTGGTGACGTCATGGACCGTTGCTGCCATACCCACTACACGATCAACATCATCGCGCATAGGTTGCGCCAGACTTTCAACGGCTAGCTACGTGCCGTCAGGAAGCAGGACGCGGTCCTCGATACTGCAGTGGTGTTCCTTCGTGAGGCCATCATGACAGGCGGTATACCCATCACTACCCAGAGACTTTACAAGATGGGGTGGAGAGATTGGACCGACGCGGGCGCTGTGACACAAAATCGACCACAGTGCGGAGGACCTCGGAGAATATTGTCGTAGAAGTGTTTGAAAAGATGGTGGGCGATACAGGTATCGAACCTGTGGCCTCTTCCGTGTGAAGGAAGCGCTCTACCACTGAGCTAATCGCCCGACCGGGAGCAAGCCCGAAAAGCGGTCAAACTCTAGCACTGCATCCTGTGGGCAGTCAACGCGGAGGAGCACTTTCCCAAGTGATTGACCGGTGCGTTGAAATTCTGATTCCACAAGGGTAGAAATCCTATCCAGCAGCTCCTCGTAGGGCCAATCGACCATGCAACCCATTGTCCGCGTATTCGTCAGTTCCACCTGGCTTGATCTCCAGCCAGAGCGGCAAGCTGTCGAAAAAGCTCTGCAGCGCATGCGTCAGACAAAGCTGACCGGGATGGAGTACTTCGGCAGTCGGGACGAAACCACCCGAGACGTCTCGCTCAAAGAGGTGGACCGGAGCGACGTCTACGTCGGCATCATTGGTGGGCGCTATGGATCAGGCATCACGGAAGAAGAGTACAGGCGGGCATCTGATAAGAAACCCCAGCCCCTTAATCGATTTATCTACTTCAAGGATGAAAAGACCATCCAGATAGAGACTCGAGATTCAGAAAAAGAGAAACAGGAGAAGCTAGTTGCCTGGAAGGAAGAGCTCCGAACAGCCCATGCCTTGGGTACTGACCCGTTTACCAGTCCACACGATCTTGCTGCCCGCGTGACAGCCGATCTCAGCAATTGGCTCTTGAATCGATACGGAGCGCAACTGTATGTAGACGGCATCGGCTCGCTACCATTCGACTATGCCGGACGCATCGAGAATTTTCTTACCGAGTACCTCGGCACAGCCAAAGCACCGGTTCCCTTCGGCGGACGAGAAAAAGACCTCGAGGCTTTGGATTCCTGGTTGGACGATGCAACCGCCCCTTCATACCTTTTGATGGCAGCCCCCGCAGGTCGTGGGAAGTCAGCCCTCCTGGTCCGGTGGACCCGCCAACTGCTCACGAAACCGAATCTCGCCCTCGTCTTTGTCCCGATCAGCATCCGATTCAGAACGAATCTATCTGGTGTCATCTTTTCCGCACTTGCGGCCCGCCTCGCCCGGCTCCATGGAGACAAAATCTCTGATTCGCCCTCCACCTCCGTCGAGAGGTGGCGTGGACTGGTGACCGAGTACCTACGACGTCCACTCCCCAGCGGGGATAAACTCCTGGTGGTGTTGGATGGGTTGGACGAAGCAGCAGACTGGGAGGCGGGGCCGGATCTGTTTCCGCTCCATCCGCCGGACCATGTGCGCGTCGTCGTTTCGGCTCGCTACCGGGCCGGCGATGAAGCTGCTCGCGACTGGCTCCGCCGTTTGGGATGGGGATGGCAAGATCTCGCCAAGTCGTATGATCTCGACAAACTCACCAAAGAGGGCGTGGCTCTGGTGCTGCAGAGCATGGGCTTCCCCTTGGCCCAACTCGGGGCACGGGCCGATATCGTGACCGAACTCTATCGGTTGAGCGAAGGCGACCCCCTCCTCGTGCGTCTGTATGTAGACGATCTGTGGACGCATAGGGAGATGGTGGGCTCGCTGAAGCCCAAAGATTTGCGAAAGTTGCAGCCAGGTTTGAAAGGCTACTTCGATCGGTGGTGGGCGGATCAACGCTCACTCTGGGGGAAGGAGTCACCGCTCAAAGAGCAGAATGTCCAGACCGTGCTAAACGTCTTGGCCTGCGCCTTGGGACCGTTGGATCAAGAGGCGCTACTGCGTCTAACCCAACTATCCTCTTCATGGGATCTCGTCGAATCACTCAGGCCGCTCGACCGATTCATCGTCGGAGATGGCAAAGTCCATGGCTATGTCTTCAGCCATCCCCGATTGGGAGAGCACTTCAAACATGAGCTGTCGCGTGTGGAACAGGAAAAATGGCAGAAGGAGTTTGTCACATGGGGGCAAGAGACGGTACAGGAATTGGAGCGGGGATCGCTCACATCAGCCAAGCCCCCGGCTTACATCATCCAGTATTACGGCGCCCACCTCGAGCAGGCCCACGCCTCGGCGGAAATGTTACTCACGCTCGTGTGTCAGGCGTGGAGTAAAGCCTGGGAGGCACTAGAAGGCAGTTTGGGTGGATTCTTAAACGACGTGGAACGGGCTTGGAGAGCCGCCGAGCGGGAAAACGAGCAAGCCATCGCAAGAGGCGAGAGCGCTCCCTGCATCGGCGACGAAATCCGTTGCGCGCTAGTCCGAGCGAGCATCAACAGCCTAGCCGCCAATCTGCCGTCAGAGCTAATTGTGCAGCTCGTCAAGCATCAGAAATGGACCTTCCGGCAAGGTCATCCGGTAGGTTTGTCTCAGTAACAAGACGGACTAGTGCATCAGCCCGACGTGGGATGTCGGGAATTTGTCGCGCATAGACAAGGCCTTAGAGACCATGCCGTAGCGGAAGCACTGGACGCCACACGCCAAGTCGACAGCCGAACAGAACGGGTAGAGTTGCTGAAGGCGTTGGCTCCTCATCAACCCGACGCCGTGCTTGCCGCTGCTCAGGGGCTTAAAGACCCTGCCTTTCGTTTATGGCCAGTGCTACTAGGTGCTGGCGCACCCATTGGTGCTGCCGGTTGGGATTCCACGGGTTTTTCATCCCTGCTGGCAGCCTTGGCCCCGCACCGGCCTGAGGCTGTGCTTGCCGCAGCCCAGCCGCTCAAGGACCTGTCAGCCTGCGAAGAAGTGCTGATAGCCCTGCTCCCGCATGTCTCAGCACCAGAGCGGGAGCAGTTGCTTGACGATGCATGGACACTCACGACCTTGGCTCCTCATCGACCCGATGCTTTGCCTGGCTCAACCCCGGCACCCTTCTTATCCTTGGCAGGGGAGTCGAGATTCCACATACGGCTGCTGATGGCACTAGCTCCCTATCGACCAGAAGCTGTACTCGCTGCCACTCGGGAGATCGAGGACTTCTCATCCCGCGCAGAGATCCTAGCAGCCTTGGCCCCGCATCGGCCTGAGTCGATACTCGCCGTTACTCGTGCGATCACTGACAGCATGGCCCAGGCAAAGGTCCTAGTCGGACTAGCCCCCTATCGTCCTGAGGATGTACTCGCTGCAGCCCAGGCACTCACGGACCCATCATCTCGCGCGAAGGTAATGACTGCACTGCTCCCGCATGTGCCCCAAGCCGATCGGGAGCAGGTGTTTAAGGCGGCAGTCGCCGCCGCCCAGGAGATCAAGGATCTTTCATCTCGTGCAGAGGTGCTGGTGCTTCTGCTCCCACATGCGTCCGTTGCAAGTCTGGAGAAGGTCTTCCTCGCGGCATCCGCCACCGTGAATGCACTCAGGGACCGTCAGTCTGGGCCAGATGATTATATAGATAGGTGGACAGAAATCATGAGGCATATCTTCGATCAGCGACCCACATTCAGGCCGGCGTCGCGTCTCGCAAAGATGATAGCAGCTCTACTCTCGTATGCGCCTGTAGCTAATCGCGACCAGCTGTTCAACATGGCACTCGCCGCCATCTATGAGTTCAGGAACAGCTCATCGCGTGCACAAGTGCTGATCTCCTTGCTGCCGTATGATCCAGACATCGTCCTCGCCAGCGTCCAGCGACTCAAGGACTCCGGATCCCGTACAGAGGTGCTGACAGCCATACTCCCACATGTGGACAGAGCATATCGAGACCAAGTCGCCGATGCGGCACTCGCCGCTGCTCGCATGCTCAAAGACCACTCGTCCTGTGCAGAGACACTAGCGGCTTTGCTCCCACACATGCCCACTGCGAACCGAGACCAGGTCTTCACCGCGGCACTTACCGCTACTCGCATGCTCAAGGACAGCTCGTCTCGCGTACGAGTTCTGGCAACTCTCGCTTCACATCAGCCAGACATCGTGCTCACCGCCGTCCAGGGGCTCTTGGACCCCGCATCGCGCGCCAAGGCATTGACGGCCCTGGCCCCGCATCGCCCAGCCGCTGTGCTCACTGCAACCCACACCCTCAAGGACCCCGCATCGCGCGCCGAGGTATTGACGGCCCTCGCACCCCACCACCCAACCGCTGTGCTCACCGCAACCCACACCCTCAAGGACCCCGTATCGTGCGCCGAGGTATTGATGGCCCTCGCACCCCACCGCCCAGCCGCCGTGCTCACCGCTGCTCGCGCGCTCAAGGATCCTGCATCTCGTGCAGAGGCTTTGATAGCGCTACTGCCATATGTGTCGCCTGCAGACCGGGAACAAGCGTTCGCCTTGGTATTTGCAGCTACCGATGCGCTCAAGGATCACCCGTCTTACACACGAATGCTGATGGCCCTCGCGCCCCATCACTCTACCGCCGTACTTACCGCTTCCCGCACACTCAAGGATCGCCCGTACTATGGAGAGGTACGGACAGCCTTGCTCTCGCATATGTCCGCTGCAGATCGAAACCAGACCTTCAACACTGCACTCGCCGCAGCCTACGCGCTCGGGAACTCCTGGTATCGCGCTGAGGTCTTGTCGGCTCTACTCCCGCATGCGCCTCCTGCACGTGAAGAGCAAGTCATCAACGCCGCTCTTGCCGCCATCTATGAGAGTAGAGGCAGCTCGTCCCGTGAACGAATACTTTCCACCCTCTCTCAGCATCAGCCAGCCGCTGTGCTCGCTGTAGCCCAGAAGCACGAAGACCCCTTGTTTCAGGCGCAGGTCCTTACGGCACTCGCGCCCTACTACAAATTATTGCCACCCCTGTCACTGTATTCGTCGTACCGCGCTATATTGCGCCACTTTTCAGCATCAACTCGAAAGATATTGATGGAACAATTATCAGCCCTGATGCCTCTGATTGCGCAGCTAGGTCGGGGTCGTGCTCTGGAAACCACGTTTCGTTCTGTTCAGGACGTCACCACCTGGTGGCCGTGATGGTTTAACGAGCTCACACGAACGCACTCCTCAGCCACAATACTCGTTCACCAGTCATTTGCCTTGACTTCGCTAAAACGCGATTCCTAGAATGGACGCCTTTCACCGTACAGATGGTCGAATTATGAGAGATGATGTCGTCATCGTGGGTGGCGGTCTGGCTGGGTCGGAAGCGGCTTGGCAAGCGGCGAATCGCGGAGCCAAGGTCACGCTCTACGAGATGCGTCCAAAAGAGATGACGAAGGCGCATAAGACCGGCAATTTAGCCGAGCTAGTCTGCTCGAATTCGCTCGGGTCCTCCGATCCCCTGAACGCGCCCGGCATCTTGAAGGAAGAGATGCGGCGGCTGAATTCGCTAATTATTGCCGCCGCTGAGCAAGCCAGGGTGCCTGCCGGATCGGCGCTGGCCGTTGATCGTGATGTCTTTTCTCAGCACATCACTCGGGCCTTGGAAGGCCATCCGAATATCAGAATTCTCCATGAAGAGATCGGTGAGATCCCGACGGATTGCCTCTGCATCATTGCGACCGGGCCATTGACATCGGATAAGCTCTCTCAAGCGATCCTCGCTGCGACCAAATCACAGCACCTGTATTTCTTCGACGCCATCTCACCGATCGTCGATGCCGACTCGATCAACATGGACATTGTGTTTCGCGCCTCTCGCTACGACAAGGGCGGGGATGATTATTTAAATTGCCCCATGACGGCAGAGCAGTACAATGCCTTTTACGACGCCATGATGGCGGCAGAGAAGGTGCAGCCGAAGGAGTTTGAAAAGACGCCCTACTTTGAGGCCTGTGTGCCGATTGAAGTCTTGGCTGAACGCGGCCGTCAAACGATGCAGTTTGGTCCCATGAAACCAGTCGGACTGAAAGATCCACGAACTGGAATCGAACCAGCAGCGGTGGTGCAATTGCGGACGGAAAATATTCATCGCACTTGTTACAACCTTGTGGGCTTTCAAACCAAACTGACCTACGGTGAGCAGAAGCGTGTGTTTCGCATGATCCCCGGGCTCGAACAGGCGGAGTTTCTCCGCTATGGTAGCCTCCATCGCAACACATTCATCAATTCACCTCAGCTTCTGTTGAATACCTTGCAGTTCAAGGCTCGAGCCTCCCTCTTCTTTGCAGGGCAACTCGTTGGGGTGGAGGGCTATACCGAATCGGCTGCGATAGGGGGCTTGGCCGGCATCAATGCCGCGCGAGCCTTGGCCGGTGAGCCGTTGCTCACACCGCCACCCACAACTGCACATGGCTGCCTGGTGTCCCATATCGCTTCGTCGGATCCGCGCCACTTCCAGCCTATGAACACTAATTTTGGCCTGTTTCCACCCTTGACAAACAATCCGAGGGATAAAGAGAAGAAGCGTCGGGCATTAAGCCAGCGAGCCCTTGAGGACTTCGAATCGTGGACGATGCGATCAAGACTTTCCTAATGTATCTCCAAGTAGAGCGTAATGCCTCGCCCGAAACCATTCGTAACTACCGATCCGATCTTCTCCAGTTTAAGGGGTTCCTCCGCCGTAGGGACATCTCTCGCACTCGAGTGGATAAGATTACTAGCGACGATGTGCGTGCCCATTTGCACAGCCTGGATCAGCAAGGCGAGAAAGCATCGTCGTTGGCGAGGAAGCTGGCGTGCCTTCGGAGCTTTTTTCGGTTTCTTGTGCGAGAAGGATCGCTTCGAGAGAATCCAACGGAGATCCTAAGAAGTCCAAAGTTGCCGAAGCCACTCCCCCGCGTACTGACCAAGGGCGATGCCGCGGCGCTCATGGAGTTTCCGACGGGGCACTCGCCTCTCTCCTTGCGGGATCGTGCCTTGCTCGAAACCCTGTACTCAACCGGTGCTCGGGTGAGCGAGGTCGTGGGAATGAATCATGGTGACCTCAACGAAACAGACGGAGTCGTTCGTTTGAGGGGCAAAGGCCGTAAGGAACGAGTCGTTCCGATCGGGGACGTGGCCCTCCGGGCGATTCAGGACTATCGGAAGTCGCTGCGCCTGACCGCCACCGTTGTTCACCTGTCGGCTCCATTGTTTCTCAATCATCGCGGACGCCGGATCACGAGCAGAAGCGTCGCGCACATTGTGTCTCGGTATTCGAGCCGTCTGGTTGGTGGCGCAGTGAGTCCGCACACCTTGCGACATTCCTATGCCACACACCTGCTGGATGAAGGTGCAGATCTCAGAGCAATCCAGGAAATGCTCGGCCATGCGTCGTTGAGCACGACACAGAAATATACCCATGTCGCGACAGATCAGCTTCTGGCAGTCTATGATCGCGCCCATCCTCGCGCGAGACCGGCTGGGAGTCCCTCAAGAAAGGATCGGACATCGTCATGATCATTCGATCGACCACCGTACTGTGCGTCAGACGTGATGGACGAGTTGCCATGGGGTGCGACGGCCAGGTCACCGTTGGCACCACGGTGATGAAACACAACGCCAAAAAGATTCGACGCTTGCACCATGACCGGGTGCTGGCTGGATTTGCAGGAGCCACCGCTGATGCCTTCACACTGTTCGAGAAGTTCGAGAGCAAGTTGGAGGAGCATCGAGGCAATCTCACCAGGGCAGCGGTCGAATTGGCGAAAGATTGGCGGACTGATCGAGTGCTCCGACGGTTAGAGGCGTTGCTCGCCGTAGCCGGCTCAGACCAGTCGTTCATCATTTCAGGCACCGGCGATGTGGTGGAACCAGAGGACGGCATCCTGGCTATCGGCTCTGGCGGGCCTTACGCCCTTGCAGCGGCCAGGGGTCTGTTACAACATTCTCCGCTGGACGCATCCCAGATCATCACGGAAGCGATGAAGATCGCAGGTTCTATTGACATTTACACCAATCAACAGATTATTGTGGAAGAGCTTCGAGGATAAGTCACGATGATGAAACAGCTCACGAGTGATGCCCCCCCGCTGAACGTCAACAGCCTCACCCCGCGTCAAATCGTCGAAGAACTGAATCGCTATGTCATCGGGCAAAAGGACGCGAAGCGCATGGTCGCCATTGCCCTTCGCAACCGCTGGCGCCGTCAGCAGCTGACTCCCGATCTCCGGGATGAAGTTATGCCGAAGAACATCATCATGATCGGGCCGACTGGTGTGGGCAAAACGGAGATCGCCAGACGGCTGGCCAAGTTGGCGGAGGCTCCCTTTATCAAGGTGGAAGCCTCGAAATTCACGGAAGTCGGCTATGTCGGCCGCGACGTGGAATCGATCATTCGAGACCTGACTGAGCTGTCGATCAATATGGTCAAGACTCAGCGAATGGGTTCCGTTCAGCAAAAAGCCGAGCAACAGGCAGAGGAGCGCTTGCTTGATCTGCTGCTGCCTCCCCCGCCCCCTCGACCAGGGTTTGTGGACAGCACGAGTGAGACGGCTACCCAGACGCCCCCCGATTCGCATGAAACGACCAGATCGAAACTTCGTCTCCAGTTACGAGAAGGCAAACTGGATGAACGCACGGTCGAGATGGATGTGAAGGAGCGCGGCCTTCCCGTCGGCGTGATTTCCAACGTTGGCGGCCTTGACGACCTCGAAAATAACCTTCGCGACATGCTGGGCGGCATGTTCCAAGGCAAGAAGAAGAAACGGCTCATGAAAGTACCCGAGGCGTTCAAACACCTGACACAGGAAGAAGCCCAGAAGCTGATCGATACGGATGATGCGGTTCGTGAAGCGATCACCAAGGTAGAGCAGACTGGGATCGTCTTTCTCGATGAGATCGACAAGATTGCCGGTCGAGAACGTTCTGCGGGACCGGACGTTTCACGGGAAGGGGTGCAGCGGGACTTACTGCCTATCGTCGAGGGCTGCACGGTGACGACAAAACACGGCCCCGTCGTCACAGATCATATCTTATTCATCGCCGCCGGTGCTTTTCATGTGGCCAAGCCATCCGACCTGATCCCGGAACTCCAGGGGCGCTTTCCTATCCGTGTCGAACTGAGCCCCTTGTCCAAAGAGGATTTTGTTCGTATTCTGACGGAGCCGAAAGGGGCGTTGGTCCGGCAATATCACGCGTTGCTGGCCACAGAAGGCCTCACCATCGAGTTCGCTCACGATGGACTTGAGGAAATTGCCGAGGTCGCCGTCCAGGTGAATGAGCGGACCGAGAACATCGGCGCCCGGCGCCTCTTTACGATCATGGAGCGATTGCTTGAAGATATTTCGTTCGAGGGACCGGGCTGGCCGGACAAACGGATCAGCATTACGGCCTCGTATGTGCGCGAGCGATTGAAAGACATCGTGAAGGATCAGGACCTGAGTCGGTATATCCTCTGAGCTTCATGGGACCTCATTCATCGGACATCGGCTGACCCTAGACTCTAGCCGCCGGTCCTTGGGAGTTGGGCATGAACAAATTGATCAAGAAGGCCGACGTCCTCATCGAAGCCCTCCCGTACATTCGAACATTCCGGGGTAAAACCGTAGTCCTCAAGTACGGCGGCCATGCGATGACCGATTCGTCCCTCAAGGAACGATTCGCACAAGATGTGGTCCTACTCAAGTACGTGGGGATCAACCCGGTCATCATTCACGGCGGAGGACCGCAGATCGACAAAATGCTCGATCGGCTCGGCATCCAAGCCAAGTTCCGGCACGGCGTCCGTATCACCGACGCCGCCACGATGGAGATCGTGGAGATGGTCTTGGCGGGGAAGATCAACATGGAACTGACCGACCTGATCACCCGGCACGGTGGCAGCGCGGTCGGGTTAAGCGGAAAAGACGGTGGATTGATTCTCAGCAAGCCCCTGACGGCCAAGGCCTGGGCTGAAAGCCTCGATCGAGATTTGGTAGGAGAAGACGGAGAGGGTGATTTCGGGTTGGTCGGTGATATCGAAAAAGTCGATCCTGGCTTGCTTCGTAACCTCCAGGAGGACCACTACATTCCGATCATCGCTCCCATCGGAACAGATCGTGAGGGGAACACCTACAATATCAACGCCGATCTCGTGGCTGGAGCGATCGCAGGAGCCTTGCGTGCAGAGAAACTGTTGATGATGACCGACATCAAAGGAATTCGCGACGCCAACGGGCGTCACCTCTCCACAGTGTCTCGCAAAGATGTGCAGCGTATGATGAAGAAGGGGACAATCACCGAGGGCATGATCCCAAAGGTCCATGCCTGCCTTGACGCGTTAGCCGAAGGAGTGGCGAAGGCCCATATCATTGATGGCCGCATTCCTCATGCGGTTCTGCTCGAAATCTTCACGCGTAAAGGAATCGGCACCGAGATCGTGACCTAAAGCCGTGAAGCGTGAAGTGTCGTTCGTGAAGCGCGCTACCTTATGGCTGATCATTCATGGCTGGTGACGCATCTTCGTGCCTTGGTCGGTGAGCGGCATCCGGACTCCTCGCCCGACGCTCTTCGACGCACGGCTTCCTACCTGAGAGAACAATTCACGAGTCTTGGTCTCATAACGTCGGACCATGGGTTCACGGCCTGGGGCAAGACTTATGAGAATGTCATCGGCACGACAGGGAACGATTCACCTGCGCAAGCCCCGCTCATTCTGGCCGCACATTTCGATACTGTGGAAGGCTCTCCTGGCGCTGACGATAACGCCAGCGCGCTTGCAGTCATCCTGCATGTTGCTCGTCAGGCCCAAAACATGAAGCTGGTCAGGCCGATCCGTTTCATCGCCTTCAACTTGGAAGAGGACAATTTGCTGGGCAGTTCCGCCTATGTCTCGTTCCTCAAGGACAATCACGAGACCATCCATGGGGCCATCATCTTGGAGTGTGTCGGCTATGCGAGCTATCAGCAAGACTCTCAAAAGACCCCGCCAGGCCTTCCCATCAGCATCCCCAGTACCGGTGACTTCATTGGAGTAATCGGAAACGAACGATCCCAGGCACTGACCGGCTTCGTCGTTCAGGCCATGAAATCGCATCTACCAACCGTGCCACTGGTCGTGCCAGGCAACGGCGAGCTGCTACCGGATACGAGACGCAGCGACCACACGTCATTTTGGGAGCAAGGCTTTCCAGCCATCATGCTCACCGATACCGCAAATTTTCGGAATCCCCACTACCACCGCTCCACTGATACCATCGACACGTTAAACCTCGACTTCCTTGCTTCAGTCGCCGATGGGGTCACAGCGGCAGTCATTTCATTGGCCTGTCGGCAGGGCACATAGATTTCATTGACCGACTTCGTTGGACTTTTAGCAGATAAGCGAGCGGGCCGTGCGACGCGGTGTATTGGGAGCCCAATTTCATGAAGCCGTCGAAACCCCTGAAATCCCTGATTTTGACCATTCGCGGCCACAAGGTGATGATCGACGCCGATCTTGCTGAACTCTATGGGGTTGAGACACGAACGCTCAACCAAGCCGTGAAACGTAATGCCGATCGCTTTCAAAAAGATTTCATGTTTCGGCTCACCACCGGGGAGAAATCCGAGGTGATCACAAATTGTGACCACCTCCGCCGCATGAAATTCGCGCAAAGTCTGCCATTCGCCTTCACTGAACACGAGGCCATCATGGTCGCCACGGTCCTGAACAGTCCGAAGGCCGTCTCGATGAGTGTGTTTGTCGTACGGGCGTTCGTCCAGATGCGTGAGCAGATCGCGGGCAACGCGGCGATTCTGAAACTGCTGGCGACAATTGGTCGCACGTTGCTTGAGCACGATTCGTCGCTGCTCGATCTGTACGAGAAGTTACTCCCGCTGCTGCAACCACCGGACTCCCCCAAGCGACGGATCGGCTTTCAGTCGAAGGCAAGGACGTAAGATCGACAAGCTCGTCTTTCTAAGCTTCTCCCTCCGAAGCATCCCGTCTTACCTCGTGAACACTTTCGAGACAAGCTAGCCGACATTATTCATTATGAGCACCACAGAGCCGTTGGAGCCGCCTCTTGGGAATACGCGAGCCTGTGAGGGAGGAGCTCACAGGCATCATGACGATGGTGTTTTCCCTCCAGTACGGTATTCAGGAGCCTCCTCGATGTCCTGCGGGGGCATTTGCAGAAATACCCCTCCCGTCGTACCTGCGGAACCCCTCTCGTTCCTCTTCCTCACGCAGGGCGTTAGCCAGGTACGGCCCCGACGGTTACGGCGACACCTGGCCTCGGGTCGCCATGGCCATCGGAGCCACCGCCGGATAACGTCGGCGGCAATGGGAGAATACGGACGTGTGCCGCCAGCGCAACGGGAGTGGTGTCTCTGCAATCACTCCAGCAGGACCTTCATGGCGTGTTGTGATATCGTGCCGGAGCGAAAAACCCGCGACTATCAGGCCTGCGCCTCCCACTCACAGGTTCGGACACCCCCGATCGGCCGTTCAACCCGCGTTGTTCCGCCCATCATGAATAAACCCGGCTAGAGCCCTCGGTCTCCCGTGTGAGCGGCACAAAAAAGGTGAATAATTGACCGATGTTAGACCCTTTGTTAGACTTCGATCGTGTCTGATCATCACTTCTTTCTACAGCCATTTCCCACACGTTAACCCCAACATGAATTCGACAACAACCATTCCGGATATCTTGGAGAATATTGCCCGGGTTATCAAAGGTAAGCCGCATGTCATCGAAATGAGCGTCGTGGCTCTTCTCGCTCGCGGACATCTGCTTCTTGAAGATGTGCCAGGGGTTGGAAAAACGACGCTTGCCCACAGTCTGGCACGGTCGCTTGATTGCTCGTTCAAGCGCATCCAGTTCACCAGCGATCTTCTGCCCTCCGATATCGTAGGCGTGTCGATCTTTAACCGTCAGAAACAGGCCTTTGAGTTTATGCAAGGTCCGATTTTCGCCAACATCGTGCTGGCGGATGAAATCAATCGCACGACGCCGAAGACGCAGAGCAGTCTGTTGGAAGCGATGAGCGAGGCACAGATTTCCTTCGACAATAAGACCTATCCCCTGACCCAACCCTTTATGGTCATCGCGACCCAAAATCCCGCTGAGTATCACGGGACGTTTCCGCTTCCCGAGTCGCAGCTTGATCGCTTTCTCATGCGGCTTCGCATCGGCTATCCAACGCCGGGAGAAGAACGCAAGGTGTTGGAGCGCCCCCAATCGTTGCATCCGGCCGAAGCGCTCAGCCCCATGCTCACAGCACAAGATGTTCTTGGGCTCCAAGACCAGGTCGATCAGGTTCGGATGGAGGAGAGTATTACGGACTATCTGCTCGCCATTGTGCAGAGCACTAGACAGTCGGAGCTTCTGTCCCTGGGGGTGAGCACCCGTGGTGCGCTGGCGTTGAGTCGAGCGGCGAAAGCACTCGCGTTTGTTCGTGGTCGGACCTATTGTCTGCCGGACGATGTGAAAGAATTAGCCCCCATCGTGCTGTCTCACCGCATCATGGTGGCACGCGTACAGGGTTCGCGCCAGCGAAGCTCCGACCATGCCGAACAGATCATTCAGGATTTGGTCGAGTCGGTTCCCGTCCCTGTCTAAGTCTTTCCTGAGGCGCGCTAGCCGGCGCGGAGCTGGTAGGACATGCCCCTTCACACACCGTTTTTCAGACGACGATCATTTCGCTACCGGTCCACGCGGGTCACGTCTGAAGGCCTGCAATTCTTGATCTTTACCCTCGCGATCGGTATCGCCGCCATCAATACCGGGAACAATCTGTTTTATCTTCCGCTAGCCATGATGTTGAGTCTGATTCTGATTTCTGGAATTGTGGCGGAATACTGCTTACGGCGGTTGGAATTTCACCGCCATCTTCCCGACTTCATCGTCGCGAATCAGCCGGCCACCGCCACGTTGGTTGTGAAGAATCGGAAATCGAGTCTCCCGAGTTTTTCCCTGGCGGTCTTTGATGCCAGTGATGGTCGGGATCTGGATCGCGGGGCTACCGTTCACCACTTGCCAGCAGACGCCAGTCGGTTGGTGTCCTATCCATTTCTAGCGAGGCGACGTGGGAAGCTGCATTTCGAAGGAGTTCGCGTTGCGACGGAATTTCCATTCGGACTGTTCATGAAGAAAGCCTTTTACGCCGTTGAAGGAACGGTCGTTGTCGGCCCAGAAATCACGCCGCTGAACGAGAATATCCTCCAAGGATTGGTGAGTGCCGGTCAGGAGCAGAGCCTTCATCGACGAGGCCAAGGCACTGACTTGTACAACCTACGTGTGTACCATGCCGGAGACGATTCTCGCAGTATTCACTGGCCCACGACCGCACGGACCTCGCAACTGATGGTTCGGGAGACCGAGGCCGAAGAGCAACGCCGGGCGACTATCCGTTTATCGACCATCGCCCCCCTCAGCCACGATGCAGTGTTTGAGCAAGCAGTCTCATTGTCCGCGTCGCTTGTTCAGCACTTGGTGCATCAAGGCTATCTTATTCGACTGATCGTGGGAGCATCCCGCTCGATCTTCGGCCATGGGGAACCCCATCTCTACGACCTTCTGCGCATGCTGGCCCTCTGCGAACGACGTGCACCCAACGGAAAAATCGATGGGAATGAAGGTCTCGAGGCTGATCATGCTGAAGCCGATGGCGGAACGGAAATCGTTGTCCAGTCATGGAGTGGACCTTCGGAACTACAGCCGAATCGCCTGACCGTGCTGATCAACGGCCAGCCGATCAGCGGGGGGTTCTATGGCGTTTGATCAAGCCCTTCGACTGACCTCAATTTTGTTGGCGGCGGTGTCCTTCGTCGGACTGACGCTTGGTTCAGGTCTGCCGGCGTGGTTGGCACTGGTGACCGGAGGGGGATTGATCATCGCGCTTGTACGACAGGTTGCGACTGGAGCGAGTGCGCATCCTGCTCGCCAGATATGGTTCACGCCGGCCGGGTGGAATTTTCTTGTCGTCATCGGGTTTCTAGGATTTTGGGTGGACATGTTCTTGGTGTCAGGCGAACTTCTTCCGGCGGGCATTCATTTTCTCATGATCCTCATGGTTATTAAGCTGTTCAACCTCACGCAACGACGGGATTATCTCCATCTCTATGCCATTAGTCTTGTCGCCATCCTCGCCTCGGGGTCCCTCACGACGGATTTGTGGTATCTCCCCGTTTTCTTACTCTACCTTGTCGCTGGAGTCTGGACCCTGATCCTCTTCCAGATTACCAAGGCTCCTGAAGGGCCCAGCGCCTCGCCGACGGGTGCGCCGTTGGGACGAGTCACACCTCAACTTTTTTGGCTTGCGAACGGACTGGCGCTCGCCTGCTTTGTGATGACCGTGGCGATCTTTTTTCTGATTCCTCGGCTCAGCACAGGGTTCTATCAAAAAGGTTTTGGGGACAACATTCGCACGTCAGGCTTTTCCGAGACGGTCAACTTGGGGGCAATCGGACCCATCAAGCGTGACCCCAGCGTCGTGATGCGGGTGGAGTTGGCTCGTCAGGCTCCCCACGTCTTGGATCGGTTATACGTACGAGGACTCGCATTTGATCAATACGACGGCAAATCATGGACGAATCGACTGGGGCACCGACGGAACCTCAATGAAGAAAGTCCAGGGACGTTTCTCGTGCGTGGTCACCAAGGGACGGCGGACGCTCGGCTTGGTGATGTCATCCAGCAAAATATTCTGTTGGAACCCCTCGATACGGCCGTGCTCTTTGCCGCGCCGTTCGTTGAGCGTCTCAGCGGAAAGTTTCCAGCAGTCCATTCGGATGCAACCGGTTCGGTCTATCTTCCGTTTCCGAGTGCCTCCCGCATCGAATACTCTGTGGTGTCTCGCTCACAACCGGTGCTGCCGGTCGATCTTGGCTCGGCGCCACCCCAATACGGCGAATCGTTTGCCGGACATTTCTTACAGGTGCCCGATTTATCTCAGCGGATCAGCGGGTTATCAGAAGATCTCACTCGCTCACGCCCCAGTTCCTATGAAAAGGCGCTCGCAATTCAGGAGTTCCTAACCCGCAACTACCGGTATAGTCTGGATGCACCGCTTGCCGGTTTGGATCGCCCGCTTGAAGAATTTCTCTTCCATCGCAAAACGGGGTATTGCGAGCATTACGCGACGGCGATGGTGATCATGCTGCGTACGGTGGGAATTCCCGCTCGACTCGTCACCGGGTTTCTCGCGACGGAGTGGAATGAGTATGGAAACTATTATGTAGTGCGTCAGCAAGATGCCCATGCCTGGGTGGAAGTCCATCTTCCACATTCCGGCTGGATCGTGATGGATCCGACTCCGCCATCCTCAGAACCTGCGAGGAGTGAGCATCCCGCTTGGCTAGCCTTGGGGCGCATCATCGATAGCGCCAAGCTTCAGTGGAGCCGATTCTTTGTGCAATACAGTGCGGCGGATCAGATAGCTGTGGTTCAGGAGCTGAAAGCTGGAGGGAAATCAGTCGGTTATAAGGCCTTTGATTCAATGACGAGCATCTTTGGTCCGCTCACGAGACTACTTGGGGTGATGCCCGATCAAATCTTCCGAGGAAGCAATCGGTCTCAGATGGCCATGCTGGGGGTTATCGTTACTGTGGGAATTCTTCTGCTCTGGCTGGGTAGGAAGAAAGCGATGAGTGGAATACGTCTCACTCGGAAAAGTACGGGTGAAGAGCAGATCATTGTAGGTCTCTACAAACAAATGGTGACGCGTCTAGCCGATAGAGGCATCTCTAAAACACCCTCGACCACGCCAATGGAGCTTGTCCACATTGCCGGAATGCAATGGGCTGAATCCAATTCTGCCGTAGCCTCGATTACGGAACTCTACTGTCGAGCTCGCTTTGGCGGAATGGTGCTGACCGATGAAGAATTGCAGCGGGCGAAGGATAGGCTCCGACAATTGACGGCATTGGAGAAACCTTAGCTGTGAAGACCAGGTATGACAGAGTATTGGAGCGGGAAAAGGGATTTGAACCCTCGACCCTCGCCTTGGCAAGGCGATGCTCTACCACTGAGCTATTCCCGCTCGAGAGGCGATGAGGGCTGGAGTGTACTGAGCTGGTGGAACAGTGTCAAGTTGTGAATCATCCGAGAGTAAGGAGTAGACGGTGACATCCTAGAGCCTTACCAGTTTCCAAAACATTATAAAGTTACCGTATCGTAACGCAACGATTGAGAAGCCAACAAATCACGCATAAAATATGGCGATAAGTAATGCACAGTTCGGGCATGATGCTCTAAAATTAGCGATATCACAAAGGAGCTGCTACGTAACCTACTCATCTGGCGAACCGAAGCGTCCTGTCGGTTCAAAAAGCAAATAAGTTAAAATCAATCCAATATTTTAATCACTTAGGTTACTCAATTGGCTTCTGATTTGAGTCATCTTCATGAATGGCGCAATTATTGCGAATGTCTTGTATTGCAATGAACAAATCTGAGTGCTATATGCTACCTCGCGATTTCTCTCAAAGGGAAGAAATTACAAGTTCGCACGCATCGGCAGTTATTAAGTTGATGGAAGGCTTCCGCAGCGTGTGAATGAATTAAGTAAATCGATAACGAAGCGGTCAAGCTCTTTACGCTATTGTTGAGTCACGCAAGTCATCATCGTTGAGGAGGTGTCCACAATGTTCTTGTCACGTCGACAATTTCTGAAAGTCTCCGCCGGCACTGTGGCGGCCGCAGCCGTGGCGGACAACGTCCTGGCTCTCACGGCGCTCCAGCCTGTTATCGAGGTTGGAAATCCCTTGGGAGATTATCCTGATCGAGCTTGGGAACGCGTCTATCATGATCAATATCGGTATGATTCGTCCTTTACGTGGGTCTGCTCCCCCAACGACACCCATGCCTGCCGCATTCGAGCCTTTGTGCGAAATGGTGTGGTGATGCGGGTCGAGCAGAACTATGACCACCAGACGTACGAGGATTTGTACGGGAACCGTGGCACCTTCGCGCACAATCCCCGGATGTGCTTAAAAGGGTTTACGTTCCATCGTCGCGTCTACGGGCCCTATCGGTTGAAGGGGCCTTTGATGCGAAAGGGTTGGAAACAGTGGGTGGATGACGGGTCCCCGGAACTCACACCCGAAACCAAGCGGAAGTATAAGTTTGACAGCCGCTTCCTCGACGACATGCTTCGCGTGTCATGGGATACAGCCTTCACCTATGCCGCCAAAGCGATGATCGTGATTGCCACGCGATATAGTGGCGAGGCTGGCGCCCGCCGTCTCCGTGAGCAGGGCTATGCTCCGGAGATGATTGAGATGATGAAGGGAGCGGGGGTGCGTTGCTTTAAGCACCGAGCAGGGATGCCCATTCTCGGTTTCATTGGCAAACACTCCAATACCCGTTTCAATAACAGCGTCCTGCCGATCCTGGACTCCTGGATACGCAAAGTCGGCCCGGACCAGGCGCAAGGAGGTCGATACTGGAACAATTACACGTGGCATGGAGACCAAGATCCTTCACAGCCATTCTGGAACGGCACGCAAAATTGCGACGTTGATTTGAGCGATATGCGCTTCACGAAGTTCAACACGAGTTGGGGCAAGAATTTCGTCGAGAACAAAATGCCGGAAGCGCATTGGAAGCTCGAATCGATCGAGCGTGGCGCGCGCCTCGCGGTGATCACTCCCGAATACAATCCGACGGCCCAGCGCGCCGACTACTGGATTCCCCTTCGCCCGCAATCGGACGGGGCCCTCTTCCTCGGGGCCTGCAAGATCATTCTCGATGAGAACATGCAGGACATCGACTATATCAAGCAGTTCACAGATATGCCCCTGCTGGTCCGCACGGATACCCTCCAGTATCTGGACCCGCGAGATGTTATCCAGAACTACAAGTTCCCTGATTTCTCTCACAGTTATTCCGGCCGGATTCAAGCGTTGAAACCGGAGTACATCGAACGGTTAGGCGGCTTCATGGTGTGGGACCAGGCCAAGCAGCAGGCCGTTCCGCTCCATCGGGAGCAGGTCGGCTGGCATTTCGATGAGAGCGGGATCAATCCGGCTTTGACAGGGACCTATCGAGTCAAGTTGTTGAACGGACGCCAAATCGACGTGCAGCCCATCTATCAGATGTATCTGGTCCACTTGCAAGACTACGATCTCGATACCACGCATCAGATCACCCGCTCCCCCAAGGATCTCCTGGTCCGTTGGGCGCGAGACTCGGGCACGATCAAACCGGCAGCTATCCACAACGGCGAGGGGGTCTGCCACTATTTCCATATGACGGCAAACGGACGGGCGGCCGCCCTGGTCCTGACCTTGACCGGCAATATCGGCAAGTTCGGCGCCGGTTGCCATACCTGGTCCGGGAATTACAAGGTGGGAATTTGGAGTGCGACGCCCTGGTCGGGTTCCGGTGGCGGCGTGCACCTATCGGAAGATCCTTGGCACATGAACCTGGACCCCAACGCACATGGGAAGGAAATTAAGTATAAGGCCTATTACTATGGCGAAGAACCTGCGTATTGGAATCACGGGGATACGGCGTTGATCGTCAACACCCCGAAGTATGGACGAAAGGTCTTCACGGGTAAGACCCATATGCCCACCCCCAGCAAGCTGCGGTGGGTCGTCAACGTCAACCTTTTGAACAACGCCAAGCACCATTACGACATGGTGCGCAACGTCGACCCCAACATCGAATGTCTCATGACGCAGGACATCGAAA
>JBFWZD010000017.1:0-97977 GCA_050185705.1 Nitrospira sp.
TCAGAGCCTCACACAGGTGCACGCTGGATGGATGAAGGTGGGCCATGTCCTGGGCGCCATCAATACAAAAATCATCCTTGGGATCATTTATTATCTGCTGATCACGCCGATGGGGCTGATCATGCGCCTAATGGGCAAGGACCCGATGCATCGTACCTTGGCGCAAGGAGCGCAGACCTACCGTGTCGTACGGGCCCCACGGCCCCGTCAGCATATGCGGAACCAATTTTAGAATTCTCCTCCATGAAAGGAGCAAGTATGGGCGCATTCCTGGCTGAGTTGTGGGCGTTTATGAAAGAACGCAAGAAGTTCTGGTTGTTGCCGATTCTCTTGGTTCTTCTCTTGTTTGGCACATTGATTGTGTTGACCCAAGGGTCCGCGGTCGCCCCATTCATATATACGTTATTCTGAGGATGTTACAGGAGCCCACCAGTGTCGTTCTTGCGTCGCTTAAGGCCTCCAGTCTGCCATTTGGAGTTGTTCTGATAGCCGTAGGTCGTCTCATCACGTAGGAGAACCCTCCTGCAGCCTCCGCAAAGCAGACGCCAGGCCCGTAGCAACGGATCTCAAGATACTGCTAAGATAGACCATCGAAGCGTTAGCAATTGCTCCCTTTCTCTCTCTCCTGGTTCAGTCAAAGCCGAGAGCAGAGAAGTAGTAGGCTAATCTTGCAGCTTCTTGCCCTCTATCCAGCCTCCCGCGAGGGACTGTCGGTGCGAGGAAACAGTTTTTCAGGGGTTGTCAGGTGCTCCGGCAATACATTCTCTTCCAAGTCTCGACCAAGGAAGCTTTATGACCGCTAGCCCGGTTAACGCATGGGCGTATTAAGCTAAAAAAGGGATGGCAGAAGAGGTGAGTGGTTGGATTGCCGGGGCAAATTCCGTCCTGAAAACCGGTAAGTAGAACTTTTCAGTCAGGTATAGCGTTCGGAACAATGGACAAAACCAGCTGGCGCGATGGGAATTTTGTCCAGTGCTCTTGAGACAGTGAACATGCCACAATAACTGCACGATGTAGCGTACAGAACAAGAATGCAGAATATAGTCAGTAAGGGCCAGGTGATGGCTGATCACACGGTCACGGTGAGTCGCCTCGAGGAGGTCGTCTCGACGCCAGATGAATTTGACCGGGTTGTCTCACAGGCCTTGCCGATTTTGTTGGATCGAGCCACCGGGTATACCAAACGGTTTCTCCGGGAGACCGGCCAATGGAATGACGATATTGAGCATGAGAAGTTTGCGTTGCGGTGGGGCTCCGAATATCTGGAGCGATTTCTGGTCTGTGGACGCACTGAAGTGCCGTGCCGGCCATTGTTCCTATTCGACTCGCTAGTCGCCAAGCAGCACAGCAGGCCGGAACCGTTTTGTTATCACCCAGATCTTCTACGGCCGCTGGGCAGGTTTCTTGATGGACTGGTTGCGAGAGCAGTGGTGAGTCGTGATGCGCTGATCGCCCTCTATCGGCATACCTATGGATGGGGGCCGGGGGAAGTGATCGCAGTGACTGGGCTCAATGGACTGGAGAGTCAACGCATCTATAAGAATTTTCGTCGATGGCGTGAGAGCGGATGGCAACGCACGATGGATGAGATGGGCCTCACAAAGACAGAATTGACGGAATTGGGCAACCAACAACAACGTCATCGTCAGCGATTCAATAGCGATGCGGAGCGACTGATTCGAGTTGCCCAGGCCCATTACCGAAAAAGTGAACCAGATCATTATCCCTGCCTTTCGCGCTCACAATGGAGAGATATGTTTACGCAGGGGTATGGGTGCGATTATCGAATCTGGCACCTCGCGCTATGTCTCGACTGCATGCAAACCGCATGGGGACTGAGTTCCGCTGGGTCGTTGCCTGAGGACAAGCCTCGTCTGGAATTGCAGGTGCGACCCTAAGTGAGCGTCTCCTGTCTGCAGGGCTGGACATGGAGAGGATAGAGCGGAGTAAGGAGGGTGTTATGGGCTACGAAGAAGACTTAGACGCATATCGATCGCAACTCCTTCAATCATTGAGTGGCCAACCCAGCCGATCGGTTCGCGCGGTCGCGGATCCCGTCCAGGTCTATGTCAATGATCGACGTGTCGGCGAGCTTGAGGGTGCGGGGATCAATGCGACCTTGCATGTCCAGAACGTCGACAAGATTGAGACGATCCACCTTCGAACCGAAGACGGCACGCTCCTTGGCGGGTTGGTAGCGCCGGACTATGGATATCGGACCAGCCGCATCCAACTGTCGTCCGATACGGTCGAATTGTGCGTTCACAATACTGCACAAGGAGGATCGCTCAGCGCAGTGTTTGCGCCTGCTCCAAGTTTCTGGAATCGAACATGGAAAGCTTTTGCCGATGTGGCCGACCGACTGGCCATCCGACGCCCAGATGCTGCGCTCGCTCACAGCATGCGCACCATCGCGTTCACGCAAGCCTTGGTAGCGCTCATGGTGGTTGGACTAGGATTTGACCGACTGGCGACCTGGATGAATCCGGAAGGAGGGCTGAGTTTCATTGGGCAACCAGCAACTCTTCAGACAGTCTCGATGGCGGACATGGGTAAACTCGAGCAACAGTTGGGCGACCTTGCTCGGATGCAGCAGAAGGTCGGAGAAACGCTTGAGTCTCAGCAAAAAGGGATGGCGCAACTCCACCTGACGATGGCCCAACTGTCCTCAAGCCATGAATCCGTGGCGTCCAGCGTCGTCATGGTCAAGGAAGAGATGGAGAAACGACAGGAAGGTTCTGAGACCGATCGAGCCACACGTCGACCGGTCAGCGACTTTGTACAGAAGGACCAGCTTGAAGCGGCGATCAAGAGCCTGACCGTCGATAATGCTCGGTTAACGAACGAACTGGCCAGACTGGAAGAGCATAACCAGACCCTGTCGGCTAAGCTCCAGACGGCGAGCGTGAATGTCTCGAAGGCCGTTGATCAAAACCCGGAGCGGTTGTTGGTGAGTCAGCCAGATGTAGAGAGTAAGAATCAATCGGTGCAGGTGGCTGAGAGTCCCCAGAATTCCCAGACACAGCCCTTCCTCTTCTGGGTCACTTTCAGTGATGGAACGAGTCAAGAGCGGATCGATCAGTGGGTCCATGAAAAGAATGGGCGCAAAGGTGTGGTGAATGAAGGGTGGCAGGAAGTACGAATTGTTCCCCCGGCAGTCTCTCCCGATCTATTCCTAGAACAAATTAGAGGAGAGAAAATCGTCAAGGCCGCGCGGATCCGCGAGTAATCGGCTGCTCCGCGTGATCGGCCTTGCTCCGGCGTCGTTGCGAGGGCTTTGGGCATCGTAACGGCCAGAGCGGCAGGCGTCTCTCCGCAGCGGTGATGTCAGTATGCTGATAAGCGGTGTTTCATGCTCGGTAGCGAGCCAATGGGCCCAGCAAAACCTGAGGATCATTTCCCTGTCGGATAGGTGCCGGACGTAAGGCTGAACGGCAAGTCAAATTTCAGCGTCTGGACATATTTGGGTTTGACTCTAGAAGTTTTGTCCGTTGAGTTAGAAGGCATGCGGTGCGTACCATCCCATTCGTTATGAGGAGACAGGTGAGCAGCTGAATGTACCACCGAATGCCCGTTGGGCAGTCGCAACCAACTTGGCTCATCGACACAACCGCTCAACAAGCTGACGACGGAAGAAATCAGTCGATTGCCAGAGAAAGAAAGGAAGACGCATGAGAATCGCACAAGTAGCTCCGTTGTGGGAAAGTGTTCCACCGAAACTCTATGGAGGAACAGAGCGAATCGTTTCGTATTTGACGGAAGAGTTGGTAGCGATGGGACATGATGTGACGCTGTTTGCCAGCGGTGATTCAGAAACGACCGCACGACTCGAAGCCATCTGCCCACAGGCACTCCGGTTGAATAAAGGGATCTTCAACCGCGATGCCCCGTTGATCATGCTGCAGGAGAAAGGTCTTGGTTCATCGCACGGCTTCGATGTTATCCACTCCCACCTCGACTTCACCGGGTTTCCATTGGCGCGGAAGAATCCAGTTCCGGTGGTGACCACCCTGCACGGTCGTTTGGATCTCCCTGAGCTTGAGCCGGTGTACCGGGAATTTTCTGAAATGCCATTGGTCTCCATTTCCGATGCTCAACGTCGGCCGTTGCCATGGGCCAACTGGGCCGGCACCGTTTATCACGGACTCCCGCGTAGCCTGTACTCTTTTCAGGGAGAATCTCAGGGTTATCTGGCGTTTCTGGGGCGGATCGCTCCGGAAAAGCGTCCAGACCAGGCGATCGAGATTGCCAAGCGGGCCGGGATTCCCCTGCGTATTGCGGCCAAGGTGGATCGTGCAGACCGCACGTACTTTGAAGCCGAGGTTGAACCATTGCTCAAGCATCCGTTGATTGAGTTCGTGGGGGAGATCTCTGATGCCGAAAAAGATGAATTCATCGGGAATGCGATGGCGCTGGTGTGTCCCTACGACTGGCCTGAACCCTTCGGGTTGGTGCTGATCGAAGCCTTTGCCTGCGGGACCCCGGTGATTGCCTATCGGCGTGGCTCGATTCCAGAAATCATCGATCACGGGGTCACGGGCTTCATTTGTGACACCGTCGACGAGATGGTGGAGGCAGTCGGTCAGATCCCCCTCATTGATCGAAAGCAGTGCCGATCCTCGTTTGATGAACGGTTTACGGCGGATCGGATGGCTCGTGACTATGTGGCGCTCTACGAACGCCTTCTGCTGGAAGATGGAGCGATGCAGGCCACACGGAGTATGCCATTCGAGCTGTCTGACAACGAATCGTTCAAAACCGGGTCGCATGAAATCTTTGGAAAGGGCCGACATGTCTGACACGACTGCTGATGTGACCGAATCCCAAGCAACTCCCAATCGTGCGCGAGGGTGGGAGCTTGTGAAGACGAGAGACTTTGGTTTCTTGTTCGCAGGCCAGACGATCTCACAAATCGGTGACAGTCTGAACAAAGTGGCGTTGCTCTGGTTTGTTTATGATATGACCGGGTCGGCGCTTAAAATGACGATGGTCGGGTTACTGCAAACCCTTCCACCGCTGCTGTTTGGTCCACTGATTGGGGTGTATCTGGATCGCGTGCGAAAAAAGCCGGTCATGATCGCGGTCGACTTGCTTCGTACCCTCATGGTTCTCCTGATCCCTGTGCTCTATGCGATGGAAGCCTTGACGCTCGATCGGCTCTATATACTCGTATTTGCCACGGCGATTTTCTCAACTGTGTTTGGGCCAGCCTTGACCTCAGCCGTTCCCCTGATCGTGCCCAAGGATCGGCTTGTTGCGGCCAATGCTCTGTTGCAAACCACGACCAACGTGGGCCTGCTGGTCGGGCCCGCCGTTAGTGGTCTTGGAATTGCCCTGATCGGAGCTCAAAACGTGCTCTACGTCGATGCTGCGACGTTTTTTGTCTCTGCGTTGTGCATCTTCCCCATTCGGGTGCGGGAAACGTTTGACCGGCTCCGCACAGCGAGCAATGGGCTCACGGAAGGTATCGCCAGTGACTTGATGGCGGGCTTCCGGTTTGTCTTTGTCGAGCAGAAGACGGTGATGTTGCTGATGCTGACGGCCACGCTCTATAGTGTCGGTATCAGCGCGTTCATTTTTCTCCTCCCGGTCTTTGCCAAAGAAGTGCTTGGAGTCGGCCCGATCCAACTTGGGTGGCTGTGGTCGGCGCTTGGCGTCGGGATGCTCTTAGCCTCGTTGGTTCTTACCTCCGTGACGCAGGGAGATGTTTCCTGGCGCCTTCGTTTCATGTCCGGTGCATTGGCAATCGGCGGGCTTGCGGTTGCTGCACTTGGCTTCCTTGATGCCCCTGTCGCTGCTGGTGCCCTCATCGCCGTGATTGGCGGAAGTACGGCCATGTTTACGCCGCTCGTGTGGACGATGTTGCAGGAATTGACGCCCACACATCTCTTGGGTCGAGTGTTTACCAGCTTTGCAACGGGTGGCATGGCCTCGTCCATGGCTGGTATGGCTGGGTTTGGATGGGCTGCCGATGCAATCGGGCCTGCCGCTAGCTTGGGTGGAATCAGCCTCATTCTTCTTCTGACAGCCGCCAGTGCCTGGCTGTTCAGTTTTTACAAGTCGCACCCGCAGGGCGTGACCATTTCGAGCCCCGGTTCATTTTCTTCACAACCCACTCCCGCTCAATCGTAGTATCCAGACAAGAATTCCAGCAACGTTGGCGGCACAGAGTTCTGCGAGCCCCCTGGCGACAGGGGGCTCTCTCGATCAGCGTAGATGACAGGGAACGAGTGTCGAGTTAGAATGCACGAGTGAGTTCAGAATAATGAAGTTCGCGAGGAGGAACCGCGCGATGACCAAGTCATTTCGTGCGCTGATCGCTCTGGGACTGAGTGTGTGCTTCATCTGGTCGATTGCTGTACGCTCCGATGCGTCCGAGGGCCACGATAAAGAAAATGGAGCGGACAAGCCTGCCTCAGGCAGCTCACACGCTCCGGCGGCATCGGAGAGTCAGCCTGCGCCAGCTAAACCATCGTCGGATGTGAAGCCGCCACCAGCCGCACCAAAGGCGAAAGGTGAGCTGACAACAGAACACAAAGAAAATGTAACGGAAAAACCTGCTTCTGGTTCGTCACACGCGCCGATTGCGCCGGACAGTCAGCCAGTGCCAAAACCGGCAGTGGATGCCAAGCCACAATCCCAAGCAGCGCCTGCGTCAAAGAGCGAAGCGTCAACAGAGCACAAGGAGGATAGGTCAGAAAAGCCCGCGCCAACCAAACCCTCGCCGGAGGTAAAACCGCCACCAGCTACTCCGAAGGCGAAAGAGGAGGTAGCGACGGAGCACAAAGAAGAGACCACAGAAAAGTCTGCACCAGCTAAACCGGCACCGGAAGCCAAGCCGCAGTCAACGACTACCTCCACGCCAAAGACCGAGGCAGCCCCAGACCACAAAGAGGTCGTTCCGAAAAAGCCTGCGCCTGACGGTCAATCTGTTCAGCCGAAACCGGCACAGGAAGCGAAGCCACCGACACCGGCTGTGCCGAAAGCAAAGGGCGAAGCTGCCACGGAGCACAAAGACGGGGGGGCCGACAAATCCACGCCGACCAAACCGACACCGGAAGCGAAGCCGCAGCCCCCGACCGCACCTGTCATGAAGGCCGACCTTCCGCCGGACCCTGAGGTCAAAGACAAGGAGCCGGCTCTCAGGAAGACATTGGGCTCGCTCATTCTCTCTGTGAAGCTCGCCCTCATGGGAGACTCCAAGCTATTTCACTACGAAATTGAAGTGGAAGACGATCAGCAAACGGTTACACTTAGTGGACGTGTGTCGACGGAAGAAGAAAAGGTCATTGCGAATGAAGTGGCGCAGAAAGTGCCCGGCGTGAAGAACGTCATCAACAAACTTGCCGTAGAGAAAGATCTCGCACGAACATTATCGAAAAAACAGGATGACGCCCTCACTGTGTTGATTAAAGAACGGTTCGCGAAGAGTGCAACGTTAAAGGCCGCCAATTTCGATGTGAAGACGGAGGACGGGGTTGTTCTGCTCGACGGAACAGTTCGTTTCCAGGTGATTGCGCTCGAAGCAGCTGAAGCGGCCCGCCAGGTCCCCGGCGTGCGCGCGGTGAATACCGAAAGGGTGAGGCTGGAGGGCGAAAGCTGATGCAGGGCCGCTCCGGCCAGTTGTCTCGCTCCGCAGCCATAGTGGAGAAATCAGATCCCATCGAGGTCAAGACTCGACCGCTGCTCCTGACCCGCGATTTTGGATTAGTCTGGTCCGGACAACTGATCTCTCAAATCGGCGACGGTGTCTCCAAACTGGCTTTGCTGTGGTTCGTCTATGCCGTCACCGGGTCACCGCTCAAAACCTCGATCATCGGTCTGCTGCAGACTATCCCTCCGATCGTGCTGGGACCGATGATCGGTGTCTATGTCGATCGCCTTCCCAAAAAAGTCTTGCTGATCACCAGCGATCTGATGCGCGCCGTGCTGATTGGGTTGATTCCATGCCTGATTCCGGTTGAATCGTTTACAGTCTCGATCCTCTATGTGCTCGTCTTGCTGCACGCGATCGCTTCCGCAGTGTTCGGACCGGCTCTCACGGCCTCTATCCCCACGTTTGTTCCCAAAACACAGTTCACGGCGGCCAATGCATTGCTCCAGGGCACCACGAGCCTCGGCATCATCTTTGGTCCCGCAATGAGTGGATTAGGTATCGCCGCATACGGCGCGCAGGAGGTGTTGTGCCTCAATGCAGCGACATACGCGATTTCAGCCGTATGTCTCATGCTGGTCCGTTTCGGCAAACCTGCTGCAATGGCGCCATCGCTTGCCACCACTCCGACAATGTTGCAGGATCTTGTCGAGGGATTTCGGTATACCGTGTTCACCCAACCTGGGCTGTTATTCTTGACCGGTACGGCAGCACTCCACACGTTCGGTAGTAGCGCCCTCAGCGCGCTCTTTCCGGTCTTTGCGAGGAAAATGCTGGGGCTCGGACCGGTCGAGGTCGGGTACTTATGGTCTGCACTCGGCATCGGATTGTTGCTCACGTCCATCGGCTTGCTCTGGGCCACGAACTGGAAGATCAATGATCGCCTAAACTTGATCGTGAGCACGAGTGTGTTATGCGGTGCTGCCCTCTGTGGGTTGATCTGGGCAAGCGATCCGTATATTGCCGCGCTGTTGATGGGGATGGTCGGGTGCGGGTTAGGGGCGTTTACACCGGTAGCGTGGGGAATGATTCAGGAGCTGGCTCCAAGCCAGATGGTCGGGCGTGTATTGGGACTCTATGGGACTGGTGCCATGACCGCCGCCATTGGCGGCATCTCTGCCTTCGGATGGATCACGGAACAACACGGGCCTGAAATCGGCCTGCTCGGCATCGGAATTGTTTTATTACTGTCGGCGTTGGTTGCGGCACGGATGAGTCGGGCGACTGTCGTCACATAGTCAAGGGAAGTGTATGAGCGACGTTATTCGATGGAATGATCAATATTACATCCTTGCGTCATCCTCGCTGGCTGATGGCCGTACCGAAGTCCTGAAACACGGAGAGACGTTCGCCGTGTTTGATCGGTACGGAGATGTCTACCGTGTTCTTCCGAGTCCGCAGGGGCTCTACCATGAAGGGACACGCTTTCTATCACGCTTCGAGCTGTCAGTGGAAACACAGCAGCGGTTGATGATGCTGAGTTCGTCCGTGAAGGAGGACAATGGGCTCTTTACGGTGGATCTCACCAACTCCGACATGATGATGGAAGGACAGCGGCAGGTTCCGCGCGGAACGCTCCATCTTTCCCGCACACGGTTTCTCTGGCAAGGGACATGGCACGAGCGGATTCGTGTCCATAACTATGGAACGACCAAACTCCCGCTCTCGATCCTGATCCGACTCGATGCTGATTTCGCTGACCTTTTTGAGGCCAGAGGGCGAACGCGGCCGCGCCGCGGTGTGCGTCTCAAGACTACTCGATCCAAGTCGGGACTGGTGCTTGGATATAAAGGACTCGATGGGGCTATCCGTCGAACCCACGTGCGCTGCTCGCCGACTCCGAAACAGGTGATGGCCGATGGATTTCGGATTGAGTCGCGCATCGCACCCGGCGGCGATCTGACATGGGAGATCGCCATTTCCTGTGAGGTCGCGCAGCCACGGAGCCGAGGATTTCTGACGTATGATCAGGCTCAGCACGAAGCGCAGAGGGCATTGCGGAAGTCGACTGCCTCAGATGCACACGTCTTCACCTCGAACGAGCAATTCAATCACTGGTTGAACCGATCCATCGCTGATCTCCATATGTTGATCTCGGACACGCCGCATGGACTTTATCCCTATGCGGGAGTTCCGTGGTTTAGTGTCCCATTCGGCCGAGACGGAATCATCACCGCGCTCCAAATGTTATGGATGAATCCCAGTATTGCGCGTGGGGTGCTGGCATATTTAGCGGCGACGCAGGCGACGGAAGCGCGACCTGACCAGGATGCGGAGGTCGGAAAGATATTGCACGAGACTCGCCAGGGGGAGATGGCTGCGCTCGGGGAAATCCCGTTCGGCCGATACTACGGGAGCGTTGATTCCACTCCGTTATTTATTGTCCTGGCCGGCGCATACTATCAGCGAAGCGGCGATCGAAAATTCCTCGGTACGCTCTGGCCCCATATTCAACGTGCGCTTGAGTGGATCGACCATTCCGGTGACCCAACAGGTATGGGTTTCACCACCTATGCTCGACAGTCTACGAAGGGTCTGGTGCACCAAGGATGGAAAGATTCGCATGATTCCGTGTTTCATGCCGATGGGACGGCAGTGGAAGGACCGGTGGCGCTCTGCGAGGTCCAAGCCTACGTGTATCGAGCCAAACAAGCAGCGGCGGATCTGGCAAAGATCATGGGAGACGGCACTTATTCCGATCGCTTGCTGAAGGAAGCAGACGCTCTTCAGGAGCGATTTGAGCGGGCGTTTTGGTGTGAAGACCTGGGAACCTACGCGCTTGCCTTGGACGGACGGGGGCGACCCTGCCGTGTGCGTTCCTCGAACGCAGGGCATTGTCTGTACGGCGGGATAGCAGAGCACAAACGTGGACTACGGACGGCACGCACACTCTTGGGCGAGGAATTTTTCAACGGGTGGGGGATCCGAACAATCCCAACCTCCGAGGCCCGATACAACCCGATGTCCTACCATAACGGGTCAGTGTGGCCTCATGATAACGCCCTGATTGCGGTTGGGATGGCGGCATACGGAGAGAAGCAGGGGGCCATGAAAGTGTTAACCGGAATCTTCGATGCGAGCCTCTTTATCCCGCTTCATCGGTTGCCGGAGCTTTTCTGCGGATTCTCTCGACGCCCTGGTGAAAGCCCCACACTTTATCCGACGGCCTGTTCCCCGCAAGCCTGGGCGGCCGGCGCCGGTTTTCAGCTCCTGCAAGCCTGTTTGGGCTTGCACATCGATGGCACTCGGCGTCTCGTGAGTTTCAACCGCCCTGTACTTCCGCCGTTCCTCGAGCGCGTGGAGATCCGAAACCTCTCCGTCGGCACTGCTCGTCTGGATCTCGTGCTCGATCGTCATGAGGACGAGGTGGCCCTTAGGGTGGCCCGCCGCACCGGCGAGGCAGAGGTTGTGCACGTGGTCTAGGCTGGCGTCGAGTAGCAGCCCGGAGTCCGTATCACTCATACCTCAGCGCTTCGATCGGGTTCAGCTTCGAGGCCTTATTGGCCGGATAAAGGCCGAAGAACAATCCCACGATCAAAGAGAACAGAAACGAGGCCAACACGGCTTTGGTGTTGATGATGGTGGGCCAGCCGATCATGGTGGTGAGCAGCAAGGAGATACCGATGCCTGCGGCGACGCCGAGCACTCCACCGATTGCCGTCATGATGATCGCTTCGATAAGAAACTGCAGCAAGATGTGCGCGCGTTTGGCACCGACGGCCATGCGCAATCCGATTTCCCTCGTCCGTTCAGTCACAGATACCAAGAGAATGTTCATGATGCCAATGCCTCCGACGATCAGCGAAATCGAGGCGATGCTCATCAACATGACCATCATCGTCCGGCTCGTGCCGGCGATCGTCTTCGCGATGTCCTCCATCGTACGGATCGTGAAATCATCGTCTTCGGATTGGTGCAGTCGATGTCTCGCCCTCAACAGCTCCTTGATGTCGTCTGCAGCGGCAGGGATATCGTCCCGGGTTACGGTCGCCACTAGAATGATTCCAACGGTTCCCAAAAACTTCGTGCCCAGGACTTTGCGCTCAGCTGTTGAGAATGGAAGCACCACGAAGTCGTCTTGGTCCTGCCCTGTGATGGATTGGCCTTTTGAGGCTAGGACACCGATGACTCTGAGTGGAACATTTCTGATACGAATCTCGCTTCCCACAACCTCTTCCCCGGTCTCGAACAGATTCTGCACAACCGTTTTCCCCAAAACGGCGACTTTCGCCGCTGAATCGAGGTCAGACTGAGTGAAGAAATTCCCTTGGGCGATGGGCCAGTTCCGAATGTCGGGAAAGACAGGGGTTGTTCCGAAGACGACCGTGCTCCAGTTCTTGTTTTCTCGGATGGTTTGAAGGACTGATCGTGAGCCGTACATCGCGGTCGTGACACTCGAGACTTTTTTCTCGATCTCCTCTGCATCGTCGACTGTCAGGGTCGAAATGGACCCGAGTCCGCCGCGGACACCGCCGACCGTGGTCGCGCCCGGGACAATAATCAGAACATTGGTGCCAAGACTCGAGATTTCAGCCTGGACAGAGGCCGTCGCGCCCTGACCCAGGCTGACCATGGCGACTACCGCGCCGATTCCGATAATGATGCCCAGCATCGTCAATCCGGCTCGCAAAGGATTCCGGCGGAGAATGCGAAGGGCGGAAGCGAGGGTGAGCCAGAAAAAAGACATAAGAATAGTCCTCAGCCCCGGCCCTCAACGCTCGGAGGCGACTCTTCGGTTAGTGGCTGAGAATAAATAGCTGATCGGTGGTAGCTCATCTTCTTCATCTCATTCCTCGACTCGGCTCAAAGCCCGGCGGCAATTTCTTCTGGGCCTGCTCTTCCTCCGTCTCAATACCTACGATGACGCGGTCTCCTTCCTTCAATACACCTTCCGCAATCTCAGTGGAGAGTGAGTCTGCAATCCCGGTCGTGACATCCACTTGACGGGGCTGGCTATCGGAATCCAACATCCAGACTCGCGTCGTTTTTTTGTCGAGCGCGACGTTTGGCATACGGAATCTCAGCGAGCCGTTCGGCACCCGCAGCGGATGTTCCTTGCGGGAAGTGACGATTGTCACGTTTGCCGTCATACCCGGCTTTAGCTTCAGCTCCGGATTGCTCACGGTGATGACCACGTCATAGGTCACGACGTTCTGAATACTAATGGGTGCGTTGCGCACCTGTGTCACGACGCCTTCGAAGAACTGTTTCGGATAGGCGTCGACGCGGAAATTCGCTTCCGTGCCTTCCTTGACGCCGCCAATGTCGGATTCACTGACGTTGGCGTTGACCTGCATCTGTGTCAGGTCCTGAGCGATCACGAACAAGATCGGTGTCTGGAAGGCGGCGGCCAAGGTTTGGCCGACGTCCACATTCCTAGACACCACGATTCCATCCACCGGCGAGTAAATTGTGGTGTAGCCAAGGTCCAGTTCAGCTGAAGCCAGTGCCGCCTGGGCCTGATCCAGTTGCGCCTGGAGAACCTCGATATTGGCGGCCGCTTCTCGATAGTTGGTCTCCGCAACATCGAGGTCCGATTGCGGGACGAACGCTTGTTGCCGTAGGCCCGTCATGCGATCGAATTCCCGCTTGCGTTGTGTGGTCAGTACCTTGGCCTTGACGAGGTTTCCCTTGGCACTCTTGACGGCAGCCCGCGCTTGGCTCAAGCGGGCCTTGAAGGGCTTCTGATCGATCTGTGCCAGGACCTGTCCCTTCGTGACCTGCGAATTGAAATCAGCAAACAATTGCGCAACTTTTCCAGAAACCTGGCTGCCGACCTGTACTGAGACAACAGGATTGACCGTGCCGGTCGCCGTGACGATGGCAGTAATCGGGCCTCGATCGACCAGCGACGTCTTGTAAGAGACCGGAGGAGGACCGGACGTGCCCCAGTACCAGATCCCTGCGCCGACCAGCAGCAGGATTGTCCCGATTCCCAACGCGATGGGCCATTGAGATCTTCTTCTGGCCCCTGCATCGATCATCGCAGGAGTGTGGGGCTGCCGTACCGTGACGTCGCCCGACACCATGTCCGTGATCGGTATCTGGCGCAGGGACTCTTTCGGCTCATCTGCCATCATCCACCTACCGGTTGTGTGGTCTGCGGTTCGCGGCTCTGCCTCAGTCGATTGGCTAGAGTTTTGCGGATCTCCTCAACAGCCAGAAGCGTCAGCGCGCCCAGAATGAGTGGAGCATAAATCCAAAAAGGCAAAGGGCTGGCTCCAAAGATCTGGTTTCCGATCGGTGTATAGGTGATGAGTCCAACGATCGCCAGCTCCGTGAGAATTCCTCCGAGGATAAGCGGGTTGCTGAGCCAGCCCAGTCTAGCCACTGAAAGATGATCGGATCGGCAAGCAAACACGTTCGCGACCTGTGCGAGCACTATCGCGGTCAAGGTCACGTTGGTTGCCTCTTTATACAATGTTGACGACCAGTCCAGGTGATCTCCCCATGCCCAGCCCTGACTGTAAAGGTAAAGGAAGAATCCTCCCATCGCCACCCCTGCCTCAATGAGCCCGAGGAAGAGATAGGCCCGAACCAGGAGCGGGAAGCTCAGCAGCCGTTCGTGTCGTGAGCGTGGAGGAAGGTTCATCACATCGGATTGGGGCCGTTCTGTTCCGAGACCCAAGGCGGGGACCATGTCGGTTCCGAGGTCGACGGCCAGTACCTGGGGAATCGTCAGCGCCAGCGGTATCCCGAGGAACCCATAACCAAGAAATGGGATAATTTCCGGGACGTTGCTGGCGAGAATATAAGAAGAAAATTTCCGAATGTTGTCGTAGACGGTGCGCCCTTCCTCGATCGCGCTCACGATCGTCGCAAAGTTGTCGTCGACCAGAATCATGTCGGCAGTTTCCTTGGCGACATCTGTGCCGGTGATTCCCATGGCGATACCGATGTCGGCCTTCTTGAGCGCCGGCGCGTCATTGACCCCGTCGCCGGTGACCGCGACCACTTCCCCCATCTCTTTGAGCGTGGACACGATCCGCATCTTGTGGCGTGGCGCCATGCGGGCGAAGACCGGGTCCGGCTCGTCGGGCCGAGTGGGGGTCAAGAGTTGACGGAGCTGCTCGTCACTTGTCCTGTCCAGCTGCGATCCTTCGATCACCGGGACGAAGTCGCTCGACGGACGGGTAGGCCGTTCCGGCACAAGGCCGATCTTGCGCGCGACGGCCAGTGCCGTAAGCGGATGGTCCCCGGTGACCATGACGACACGAACACCGGCTCCTCGGCATTTCGTGATGGCCTCGGGTACTTCTCGGTGTGGCGGGTCCATCATGGCGACTAACCCGAGAAATGTCAGATCGTTTTCGATCGTGTCCACTTCAATGTGCTCAGGCTGATGGGCCACTTCGCGCATGGCGAAGGCGAGCACCCGATAGGCTTGTTCGGCGAAGAGACGGCTCTGGTTCAGTACGCGCGTGCGCTCGTCGGGCGTCATCGGCTTGGTGTCGTCATGGATTCTGCTGTGAGTGCAGAGGGTTAGCACCGACTCAGGAGCCCCTTTGGTGAATGCGACGAGGTGGCCACCAGACCAGTGCAACGTGCTCATGCGTTTGCGATCGGCATCAAAGGCCAATTCACCCATTCGGCGTAGTGGGGCCCGATGGGCGAGTCCATGCTCGGTGGCAAACTCCAGGAGCGCGACTTCGGTGGGATCACCGGTGACGGTGTATCGGCCGTCGGAGCGGCGGATTCGTTTGGTGTTGTGGCAGTGCAACAGCGCGTCGAAAAACGGCCGCCATCGCTCGGCCTCCGTCGTACTGACCATGCGGCCCGCGGTAAAGAAGCAACCTTCGCGTGATTCAATAACGAGCTGGTCGACGTAGAACTGGTCCACCTTCATGCGATTCTCCGTCAACGTCCCCGTTTTATCCGTGCAAATCACGGTCGTGCAGCCGAGGGTTTCAACGGAAGGGAGATGCTTGATCAGGGCATTGCGGTTCGCCATGCGTTGGCTGCTCATGGCGAGGGCGAGCGTGACGGTCGGAAGGAGTCCTTCGGGGACGTTCGCCACAATGATCCCAATGCCGAAGATCGCACTGATCCACATGCCAAGTCCCGTCCATAGGCCGACCAGAAAAAATGTGGCCCCCATCGCCAGTGAAATGACGGCAACGATATGGGTGACCTTGATGATCTCGCTCTGAAGAGGGCTGAGCCCGGGTTCGACCATCGTGGTGAGGGCGGCGATCTTGCCGAACTCTGATCGCATTCCGGTCGCGAAGACCACGGCGCGGCCATGGCCAGACAAAATGGTCGTGCCCGCAAAGACCAGGTTTGGGAGGTCGAGCCAATGTCCGTCCAGCGTGGCCTCGGACGTCCGCCGTTTCGGCCTGGATTCGCCTGTCAAGGCGGCGTTGTCCACTCGCATTCCAACCGCCTCGATGAGGCGTGCATCAGCTGGTACTCGTTCGCCTTCTTCCAAGATCAGCACATCGCCCGGCGCGATCTCACGTCGCGTCACTTCGACGGGTTGTCCTCCTCTGGTCGCCCAGGCCTTATCCGGCAACAAACGACGGAGGGCGTGGAGGGCCCGTTCAGCCTTGTATTCCTGGAAAAAGGCGAAACCGGCGTTGATCACAATGACGCCGACGATGGCCCACCCCAATGTGGCCATCCCTTCATTCGGCTTCATCCTGTCTGCGACGAACGAAAGACCGGCGGCGATCCACAGCAGCACGGCGAGGAAATGCGTGAAATGCCGGAGCAGTCCACGGAGGGGTGAGTAGCAATCCGCTTCGACGAGAACATTCGATCCGTGGTGAGCCACTCGCCGTTGAGCTTCATCGGACGAGAGGCCTCCGGCGGTGGTCTCGAGCCGCTTCAGCACGTCCTCCGTCGAGAGCCGATGAATGTCGTCGTAGGGATGAGGGGAGGTCATGCTGTTCCCCTCAAGTCAGGCGCGTGCGCCCCGTACGATCAGCACCGAACAGGGGGCATGCCTCAGCAGGCTTTCGGACACGCTGCCGAGGTGGAGGCGTTCGCTCTTCGTCAAATCACGAGAGCCGATGACCAGCAGCTGGTCATGATTAGCCTCAACATGTTTCACAATAGTATCGATCACATGATTCATCTGGACCAGCGTGACGACAGAATAGCCATCCCTGATAAATTCACCCCGTAGCTTGTTGAGCAACGCTGTGGCTCGTTCCATCACCGGTCGCTTCAATTCGGCTAGTTGTGACTCAGATAAGTACCGTGCTGCGAAGTCCGTAACGGGACTTTCAACCGATGTCAGAATCGTGACGGCGGCTGATTCCGGAAGAATGCGTGATCGAAGAAACTTGGCGGCCGCCCGCGACGGCTTGGAGTCATCGACCGCAAGGGCAACATGGAGTAGTTTTGGCATAGGCTGTTTCACGACCAAAACCGAACAAGCTGCTGTCGAGGCCACCTGCCGTGAGACGCTCCCCAACAAGAATCCCTGAATGTCGCTCAGACCGCGCGACCCCATCACAATCAGATCCGTCTTCAATCGCCGTGCTTGTTTGACGATCGTGTTCGCCAGTGGGCCGTGAGCCAAGATGGTCCGGAATTGCGTTCGAGGTGCGGTTGCTGCTTGGCCGAGGGCCACATGGGCCGCTTGTGCTGCATCTCGAAGAAGAATGCGGCCGGCCTTCTCCATAGCAGCCAGTGCACGGCGCTCGTGCAGGACATTCTTGCCCGTCAGTGATCGAAGCGCGGGCTTATCGACCACGTGTAGCAACGTGACCTGTTCGGGCTCACGACTGGCGAAGGCCTCAAGCGCTTGAATCCCCCACTGTGAATACTCCGATCCATCGACGGTACATAAGATCCGCATGGTCGATTCCCTTCCTTGCTTGATGGGATGGCGTGGAACACGTTTCAGGTATCAGACCTGCATTGGATGTGCCTGTAGGACGGAGAGGGATGGACGACGAATCTCACATCTGACAAAGGGTTAGGAATGGAGTCCCCGTTCTTGTCCAGCACGATATTGAGGCATTTTGCAGCAGAGGCGGTGAGGGCACTGTGGTGATTAGCGTCAGTTTGAGCATGTCTGAGGAGCTTAAGAATGAAACGATGGTTCTTTAAGGAGGGGCGATGAAAAAGAAAACAAAGACGACGACGAAAAAGGTCAGGGTCGTCAAGGTGAAAAACTTCGATTCCATGACGGTTAGTCAGGTGATGGAAAAAGAAGTGCAATTCGTTCGTCTGAAGACCAAGGGCGACGTGATTGCGTCACTCATGATCGAAGGATTCGGAGCCGTTCCAGTCGTTGAGAATGGGCGTCAATTGGCCGGCATCGTCAGCGAGCATGATCTCTTGGCGGCCGTCGATGACGGTCATCATCTGGGTGCGCTGTCGGCCAAGGACATCATGACCTCCAATCCCTATTCAGTTCGGCCTGAAACGACCCTCGGAACCTTGGTCCATGTGCTGCGTGCGAGTGATCTGGTCCGTGTCCCTGTCGTGAACAAGAAGGAGAAGTTGATCGGCATCATCGCGAGGCGTGATGTCTTGGGAACCTACCTCGCCACCAACGGAAAACGAGCACAGTGAGGAGCCTATGAGACAAACCGAATTCTTCATAAAGGCCTGCGACCCGAAGACCTTGACCGTGGGACAGTTGATGCAAGATGCGGTCACCCGATGCACGACGCGTACCGACGCTTCGACCATCGCCCATCTGATGACACATCGAAACTACGGGAGTTTGCCCGTAGTAGACGAGGAGGGAACGTTGGTTGGGATCGTAACGGAATATGACTTGTTGCAGGCTATGCTCGAGGGGCGGGACCTCCGAAAGGTTCTCGCCACGGAAATCATGTCGGCCCATCCCGTGGCTGTGACGGAAGATCAAACCCTCACCCAAGTGGCCGATCTGTTCCAGGATCGCTATTTGACCCGTGTGCCGGTGGTCAGGAACAACAAACTGGTGGGGATTCTTGCCAGGCGAGATCTTTTGTTCGGCTACATGAAGGCGTCGCAGTATTGGTCATGATGAGATGAACAACTCAAACAGGCATGAGGTCAACCTATGGCCATGGTTAGGGCATTAAAGATTATCGGAGTGATGTGGGCACTGATCGGAGCCGCAAACATCATCCTTGGAATGCATAGCAGCCCGAGACCCGAGGGACTTCCTACCTTCGGGATCATGTTCAGTGTGGTGTTGTTTCTCATTCCAGGTTTGATCGTATACGGAATCGGGGAGTGGAATGCCAAGAAACTGCACAGATGAGCGGAGGATGAGTCAGGACATGTTACTGTGCCCTAGCTGTGATTTAGACGGCGGTATACAAGACCTTTCCGATGGCGGGCTCCCGCAGGTACACTACGCCGATGATGTCCTCGTTTCACTGGAGCAGCCTGCTTGCCATCCTTGTCCTCGTTCCGTCCGGCGCCCACCCTGAGCCGACCGCATCATCCCGTGGACCGTGCGACATCATGTATCCCAGTGACGCGACGGTGCAGTGGGAGTGCCGGACCATTCGGACGGGTGAATCGCTGGAGAAGCTGTTCGGCGACCGGTGGATCGAGGTTGCGCGATTCAATCGCATCGATCGACGGCATGCTTGGGCTGGGCGATCCATCAAGGTCCCCAAGCGGCTCCACGATCTTCAATCTTTTGCGCCACTGCCTCTGGCCTATCCACCTGCGGGATCGGACGAGCAGTTCATCCTCGTCGACCTGTCCGAGCAGTTTCTCGGTGCCTATGAATATGGAACGCTTCGATTTGCCGTACCGATTGCCTCCGGGAACGACCACGATGAAACACCGACCGGCGAGTTTAGTCTCACCACTGCCCACCGTGCGCATCAATCCGTACTCTACACCGTTGAGGGCACGGACCGCCGTTATCCAATGAACTACGCGCTCAAGTTTCATGTCGATCGCGACGGGGTGTCCTATTGGATTCACGGACGAGACTTACCCGGCTATCCTGCCTCGCACGGCTGCATCGGGCTCTACGACGAACCAATGCAAACAGAGCAGTATGGGTTTCCGAGCGAACCACGGTTGAATGACGCAAAGCGGCTGTTCGAATGGGTATTAGGTCGTGAGAGTGAGAAAGCCCGAGTCATGACACTGCCTCGCGGCCCACGAGTACAGATCATCGGCCAATTCCCTGCTCTGTTACGAGGGCTGTCCGGCACTCTTGAAAGGATGGACCGTCAGCTCGTCCGTATGGAAGGGGGTAAGGTAGAACGTGATAGAGGAGCAGGAAAAGGGTTGGCTTCTGCTAAATGATGATTTCGCAGGGTTGAAGAAAGACCTTCAGCGGGATTTCTCGGTCGGGATTCCCTTGGACGTGTTTGGCGCGCATCTCCTTTAGCCGGGCCACGATCTGCGGCAAGAAGGTAGATTCATAGCCGAGTGCTACCATGAAGAGCGTATTGGTATCATGGTTTGTCAATTGGTTGGAGGTGGGCACCGTCCCCGTTACGCCGCTGCCTCCCACACCTGAAATTACGGTGTATCCTTTGATGTCCATTTTTTGAAACAGGTCTACAATCTCCTCTTCAAATCTTTTCCCACAGACAATGTGCAACATTCTCATGAGAGATCCTCTTCACCGCTGGCTTTGGAGATAAGCTCGCTCATATGACCCAGCCTATCACACGAACAGAAATCCTCAAACAACGATAGCTGATAGGATCACCATGACCCCCGATCCAGTTGATCAGTGGCCGACGGACGATTCAGGAATGGCCTTCCGATATGGCCCCCGAAGCGTCGCTCGTTCTTCAGCCAATGTTGTTGCGTCAGTGGTGAGACTCCGTTATATAGAAACCGATCAACCATGGTGAGCTTACTCTGTCCTGCGTAAGAGAGGAATACGAATAATGAACAGAATGACCGTCGGGATTACGTTGATCAGCTGCGCTTGTTTGTTGGGAACAACAGGTTGTGCTTCACAGCGGGCTGCGATGCAGCCGGTATCAAAAGAAGCTTCACCGATGTCGGTCTCGACCGAAGTGGTAGCCACAACGTCCGGCGAAACTTCTGTAGGAGGGCTAGACCCTCTGAAAACGTGTCTGGCGGGAATTCCGAGTGATTCCAGTGAAGGGACGAAGATGGTCGCAGAGCAGAGTTGTCAGGAGAATGAGCAGCTTCACCAAGGTATCGTTGGAACCGCCATTGCGAAAAGCGGCGGTCGTGCATCGGCAGGGACGCAAGGTGATTCGCTCGAGGCATGCATAGCACGCATTCCCGAAGATGCCACAGCTGGTCAGCGCATGCTGGCGAAAGAAACCTGCGAGCGCGATCAGTTGACCCATCGCTGAGACACGACCCAAGTTGCCCGAGGCCGGTTGATATTCCGGTGGCTGGCCTCGTCCTTTCTCTTCAAGGTACGAACCAAAGGGTGTCAAAACTTTTATCAGGACGTCGTGATGATATGTCCACCCGACTTTCCTTCCCCTTCGCTCCATTCCGCTACCACTTGAGCCATCTCTTCCAATCGTTGAGCGGCCCGGCCAAAGACGCTATCGGATGGGTAGGTTCCATCAAGACCACGGTCACCTGCTGCAACCCCGGTGAGTAGTTCCAGTGCTTCGTCGATCATGTTCACCGCGTAGACGACAAACTGACCTGATTCAACGGCCTCGAGAACCTCTCGACGAAGGGCCAAGTGCTTGGTGTTGCGAGCAGGGATGATCACGCCTTGTTTACCGGTCAAACCCTTTCGAGAGCAGGACTCGAAGAATCCCTCGACCTTTTCGTTTACGCCTCCGATCGGCTGAATCTCACCCAACTGGTTGACAGATCCAGTGACGGCCAGCCATTGATGAATCGGCAGATCAGCCAGGCTTGAGAGAATGGCGGCGAGCTCAGCCACGGCGGCGCTATCGCCTTCCACTTCGGAATAGGTCTGTTCAAACGTCAACGAGGCGCTCATGGCGAAGGGATGGGATCCTCCAAACTTTCCGGCAAGATATCCTGCCAGTGTCATCACGCCTTTGCTGTGAATCGTCCCGGCCAGTTCAGCTTCTCGCTGAATATCGATAACACCCTTGGTCCCGACGTAGGTTCGAGCCGTAATGCGGGTGGGCCGGCCGAAGGCGTAGTCACCGAGCTGATGGACCGAGAGGCCATTGATCTGACCGACGACGTCGCCGTCAAGATCGACCATCAGGGTGCCTTCCTTAATTTCGTCCTGGATCCAGTGTTCCACTAGATTCGAACGGTGGCGCTTATGGGTGACGGCGGCATCGACGTCAGCCCGGGTCACAAAAGAATGGCCTTCTTTTCTGGCCCAGTACCCGGCCTCTCGGATAAGATCGCTCACCTGGCTGAACCGCAACGACAATCGATCGTGACGATCGGCCAAACGGAGTCCTTGCCGGATGATTTCCGCGACCGCATCGGCACCGAAGTGCGGCAGTGTTTCTTCACGACAGAGCTTGGCGATGAACCTTCCGTATTGGCGGTCTTGCTGGTCGCCTCGGATCACTTCCGTGTCGAAGTCAGCCTTCACCTTGAAGAGCTTGCCGAAATCTTCTTCGTAGGCTTGCAGAAGGTGGTAGAGAATAGGCGGCCCGACCATGATCACTTTCACATTCACTGGGATCGGTTCCGGCCTCAGCCCTGCCGTTGCAAATCCGTAGAATTCTCCCGGGTCCTCGATTTTCACTTCCCCGGTCTTTATCACGCGCTTCAATGCGTCCCAAGAGAACGGTTGGCGAAGCATATCCAATGTATTCACGATCAAGTAGCCGCCGTTCGCCATCAGCACGGCACCTGCGCGGATCTCCGTAAAGTCCGTGTACATCACGCCCATATGTGCTCGTCGCTCGATCTTGCCGATGAGATTGGTATAGGTTGGGTGCGATTCGTCGATCACGGGCGCACCTGCCGTCGGAGCGTGCTGCACGATCGGGTTGACGAGAAATCGCGAGAGGTCGGGTCGTTTGAATTCTAAGCCTGGGATGGCAATGGCGGGTCCCTCACGCGGAAGAAAATCCTTATAGTGGTGCACGATGTCGTTTCGAACGCGCTCCAAGAACGAAACGATTGCCTCCATGTCATGGTAGGTCTGCCACATGGGTTCGTAACGGCTTTCCAGGACACTCGTGACCAGCTGACGATCCAGGTGGCGCAGCTCGTGTTCGGCTTCCTTCTCAAGACTATGGATACGGACATGGAACTCGCGGATCTCGCCTTCCAGGGTCTTGCGCCGTTCATTCAAGTCCCGCTGTTCCTCGTCGGTCATCGCTTCCATCTCGGTGTCCGTCATGGACTTACCGGCCTTGAGCGGGACAATCCCAAAGCCCACCGATGTTTCTTCGAAACCGAACCCACGTGTTCGACTGAGTTCTGTCAAGTCGTGGAAAAGCGCCTTCTTCTTGGAATCAATCTCGTCGCGTAACTTGGCTTTGGCGTCGAGATATTTCTTGCTCTCGAATGCCAATGGAATATCGCGGCGTAATCCATCTATGAACACCGCCATCTCACGCCTGAACGTGGCTCCCTGTCCGGCTGGAAGGGCAAGACAGGTCGGTCGAGAAGGGTCCTGGAAGTTATTGACATAGCACCAGTCGGACGGAGCAGGCGCCAGCTGGGCCAGACGCTTGACCATCTGTCGGACGACCGTTCCTTTTCCTGTGCCGACCGGACCAGAGACGTAGAGATTAAATCCGGGACTTTTCATGTTCAGCCCGAATTCGAGGGCCTCGACGGCCCGTTCTTGACCGATGATCTCGGTGAGCGGTTCCAGCTCGCCCGTATCCTCGAAGCCGAGTTGACTGGGGTCGATCAAGGGGGCGAGCATTGAGAGAGGGATCTTGAACTTCTCCATTGTCCTCTACGTCCTCTGTGCGGCCATGGGTGGTGGAAGCGAAACCACAATGAGCGTCTCTCGTGTAGCGAAAGTCGCAATTGATATGCCGAGTCGGGAAGAGTCGAGAGTTCTCGTCTGGAGGGCTATGGTTGGCATTTCGTGATCACCGATGGAGGCTACTAGTTTTTGAAGTGGTGCATTTTTCCCCAGTGTACAGAGAGAGGGTGACGCTCAATGCGACAGTGCGTTGATCCTCAACAGCCTTTCCAAGCGTTTGGTAGCGAGACATCGGGAACGCGAATTGCGTTAGCTCTTGGCATGCCGGTATTGAGTCAACCTTCCTTGGAGCGCTACCTACAGGCTCGCTTTGGCTCGACGGCAAAACTGCTGTCTTATGGAGTCATCGGGAAAGAGAGTTCGAAAGGAGAGCAGAAACGGTATGGATATGGTACGCCGGTCAAATTGACGTTTAAAATTGGAACTCGGATCCACTCTGCCGTGCTGGAAACGATGAGGCCCGGTCCATTCGGTCACGAACATATGGCGGATCGCGCCCAAGCAATCCTCTGGGACTATGATTCGTACGGTCGCTTACCACGCCATGTGAAGGCGCTGGATGTCGGCGCATTTGACGCCAAGCAGCGACTCTTCTCACTCGCGCAGGCGCGCGAGTTCTTCGTGTTGAATCAATGGTCGGAGGGAACGAGCTACCACGCGGATCTCGATCGATTGGCGAAAGGTGGGAGTCTAGAGGCATTGGATCGGCAACGCACCGTTGTGCTCGCACGGTACCTCGCGCACATTCATGCGAAGAAGCGGCGGGATGCGGACTTGTACAAGCGTCGGTTGCGTGAACTGATCGGTCATGGCGAATGCATCATGGGACTGACCGACAGCTATCCCAAGCGCTGCGGCTTCATCACGCACGACCTATTGCGAATTGTTGAAGAGGCCTGCAATCGGTGGCGATGGCGGCTCCGTGACAAGGCGAGTCGGCTATCTCAAGTTCACGGGGATTTCCATCCCTACAATGTGCTGTTCCGCACTGGAGCGAAGTTTGCCGTGCTGGATCGGTCGCGGGGGGAATGGGGCGAACCGGCCGACGACGTCACCGCGATGACGATCAATTATCTGTTGAGTTCTCTGATCAGCCGAGGGAAGCTCGAAGGTCCTTTTGAAGTCTTGTTCCGCTCGTTCTGGGACACCTATGTCGAAGCCACTGGCGACAAGGAGATCACGGAAACAGCTGCACCATTCTTTGCCTTTCGTGGCCTCGTCGTAGCCAGCCCGCGTTGGTATCCCAAATTGTCGATGGATATCCGGCGCAGTCTCTTTCGCTTCATTGAAAATGTGCTCGACGTGCCTCGCTTTGATCCCAAACGGGTGAACGAATACTGCGGATGACGAGCCACGATGTTTCACCAAGCTTTGCTGTTTGGCTTACGGGTCTGCCCGCTTCGGGGAAAAGCACTCTTACAGCGGCGCTGAAGCCACAGCTTGAGCAGTTAGGCTATGTGGTCGAGGTTCTGGAGTCCGATGCTGTCAGACGGATGCTCACGCCAACGCCGACCTATTCAACAGCGGAGCGGGATCTTTTCTATCGTGCCCTGGCATTCATGGGAGCGAGGCTGGTCGCACACGGTGTGACCGTCATCTTCGATGCGACAGCCCACCGACGTGCCTATCGCGATTTTGCCAGAAGCCTCATCCCGAATTTCATTGAGGTGGCTGTGGAATGTCCGTTAGAACTGGCCATGCAGCGCGACTATAAGGGGACCTACCGTCGAGGCCAGCGAGGCGAATCGGCGACGGTTCCTGGACTGCAAGATGCCTACGAGCCGCCGTTGAATTCGGAACTCAGGGTGGACACGACAAGGAACTCGACGAACGAAGCAGCCAAGGAGGTCATCGACCTTCTCACGGCCAAAAAGATGATCAGCAGGCAGTAGAGGAAACACACGCGTTTCCGGCTGATTCCGGTGTCCTGACGGCTCGTGGATCAAAGAAGGGGACCCATGCGTGCACTTCTGTCCCATATCCGAGGCGGGTGCGGATGCGGAAGGTTCCGTTTAAAAGGCGAACACGTTCTTCTAGGCTGAGCAGCCCCAGCCCATGAGCAGGCACTCCGGCCAGGTCTTGGACAAACCCTCTCCCATCGTCTTGGATGCACACGCCGACCCCAGCGAAAGTCCCCAGCAGTCGAATAACAACCTTCGACGCCTCTGCATGTTTGAGGACGTTTTGGAGAGATTCCTGAGTCACGCGGTACAGGCAGGTGGCAAGATCCATGGGGAGGGTTTTGGGAAGGTTGCGCAGCTCACATGCGGTCACCAGTCCTGAGCGCCGACGGAACTCATCGGCGTGGTCGCGGATGGCGGCTTCCAAGCCGATATGTTCGAGTTGCGGGGGATGGAGTCGGTAAGCGAAGTTGTGGACGTCGTCGGCCAGCTGGCCTGCCGCTTCCTGCACGGCATGCAGACGAGGCAGCAAGGCTGCTTTGGGACGGCACATTTGTTCGAGCGAGCCCACGTCCACCGCCAAGGCGGCGAGTCGTTGAGTCAAATCGTCGTGGAGTTCTCGCGCAATCCGTTGCCGTTCTTGATCCTGCGCCCGAAGTAATTTGGTTGAGAGGTCCTGCAAGCGGGCATGGTATCGCTCCAATTCGCGCTGTTTAAACCGGAGGGCCTCCTCAGCCTTCTTACGCTCCGTGATGTCTCTGACGATGGCCGAACATCCGATGATTTGTCCTTCGAGCGTCTTCACCGGAAAGATCGTCAACGAGACTGGGATAAGGCTCCCATCTTTCGTCATCCGTTCAGTGACAAGGTCCTGAATCCGTTCCCCTTTCATCGCCTGGGCGACGGTTGCTTCGACTTCACCAATACGATGAGCCGGGACGAGAAGATTGATCGATCGTCCAAGAATTTCTTCTGCCGAGTACCCGAACACTTGCTCAGCTGCAGGATTCCACGCGACCAACAGACCATCCTTGATGTTCATAATCGGATCCGTCGACGACTCGACGATGGCGGCCAGCCCACGCATCTTGGACTCTGCACGGGCTCGTTGTTGTGCCTCTTGCCCCAAAATAGCCTGCGTCCGTTCTAGCTCGAAGGTGCGCTGAGCGAAGAGCTTTCCTCCCCAGAGGCTTGCCCAGAGGGTGAGTAGTGCGATACTCCGATCTGGGACGGAATATACGAAGAGGTTTCCGGACGGAGAACCAGCGAAGCCGACGAGAATGAGCACGGAGCACATGCCCCCCATGAAAAACGCGAACCGCCATCCCCTCAGCCACAAGCAGGTCAGACAGAGCGGCATGTAGAGCATATAGACGGCGAACCCAAGCGGAGTGATCCAATCGAGCCCGAAAATGCCAATGGCAACGAGGAACAGTTGTAGACGGCCATGAGGTGGCGGCGAGGCTCTCGTCAAAGATGAATCAGATCTAGGAGATGCAGAGAACCAGTCTCTGAATTCGTTCCAGCCTAATGTGGTCGGAAAACCCATTATCCTATTGGCAGTCGAAGGGGGCGTTGATCAGAGTTCTTCGTCAGGGTCGTATTCGTCGGCCTGGATTCCAGACCGTGATAATACTGATTCCAAACCAACTTGGCAATGGAAGAATCGGGCTTTGCAACGGACCACTTGCCACAAAGGCAGCTTTGTTACACACGGATTAAAATCACTTTAAAACTTACCCGGTACCCATTTCGCGCTTGACTAGGGCTGTATGATTCTAGTAGTCATACGCCCGTTAGACGTATTTGTACGTACACTTAGCCTTATGTCTCCGTCGGGAAAGATGGGACTTACGTGGCGGAGCTGTAGGTAGGGCTTATCGAGAAGGGCAGTCATGAGGCAAAAACCAGTAGAACTCCTAGCTAGGATGTGAAAGACCGGAAGCACAGTCGTATGGAAATACGCACTCACCGGATGAGAAGCTGGGGCGAACTGGCACGGAGTGGCGACCGATCTCATCCATCTTCGATAGGCTCGAAAAAGGATCTATGCGCCTCTCTCTGTGCGGATTCAAGGATTCAACTCATCGGGCATTCCTGCTTCGTTCCACGATAATAATCCCCCGTGCCCTCGCTGTCCTTGTAACGGTAGGTGTCGTTGAAATGCCATTTGCCCAGCAGCCTGGAACGATAAACACGCCTTCTGTCAGTAGCGGGTCCATGTTCGGCGCATCGGGGACGACGTTTTTGTCGCAGTTCGCCGATCCCGCGCTTCTTGGATCTCTCTACTTGACCCCACAATGGCCCATGACGGGTTATTATCCCCTCTACCCCGGAACCTTGGCTGGAGCCCTTCCCGGCAATGGAGTGTTGGTAGGACCGCTCCAATTGCATCCACATATGGGAGTGGCCCAAATGTATACCGATAATGTGTTCAGGACCAATAGCAATAGAACCAGTGACTTTCTGACTACGCTGTCCCCCGGTATCCAGGCCCGTTTGCCGTTTGGAGGATTTCACTCCCTTCTTATCGATTACCGGACCAATCTTCAATACTATTCACGTACGCCGTCGAACGATGTGCAGGATCAGGCTGCAGTAGGAGCCGTCAAGTTCGACTTTCCCGGCGGCCTCAAACTTGATCTTCAAGGTGAGCACAGACTCGGACATGATCCCAGAGGGTCTGCCGTGGATAATGTGAATACCCAACGTCTCGGGGTGAACAAGTGGACGGCCGACGGTGTTTCGGGTCATGCCGAATACGTTGGGGTGCAGTCCAGCGTGGGGCTGCATGTCCAAACGTTTCGCTGGCAGTACCTTAACAATAACCAGGGCTCTATTCGAGATCGACTGATGAATAGAGCAGACCTCATGTTCTCCCGTAACGTGACTGACAAGCTGGCTCTGCGGGCGACCGTTGGTGTGCAGCAATCGCTGTATGACCGAAATAAGAATTTGGACAATGTCATCTATACCTTCAGTGGAGGAGCGACGTGGAATGTGAGCGAGGTGACGTCCGGAGAAATTCTCATAGGATATCAACACGTGCAATTTACTCGGGCACAGGTCGATCAACCTCCTCCGCTGAACCAATTTTTCAGGGACAAAGATACCTACTCGAACCTCTATGCCATGGGACGGCTTCATTGGCAGGCGACTCCTCTGTTAAGGATCACGCTGCAACTGTTCAGGTCGGTCCAGCAGACGGTCGCAAGTGGCTCGCTATTCTATACGGCGACCGGGGTCAACCTTACGGCGAAGCATGAGCTGACCGACCGCATCACGGGGACAATCAACTTCGGGTACGAACACGACAATTTTCAGGGCGTTCGTTCTGAGACGACCATCGGCGGGTCCGATAGGAACGAGGATTTACGGAATGTTGCGGTCGGAGTGAATTACCAAGCGGTCAAGTGGCTGGGACTCGGGGCACAGTATATTTTTGAGGACCGACACTCGACTCTGCCGCAGTTTACCTACCAAGCTAACACCATGATGCTGTTCGCGCAAACGCTCTTTTAGCCCATACGACACGATGGCTTCGCTTCTGGCGCACAGCGATTCAGCAAGTTGTTCAGGCGCAGTCGCCGGTGGAAAACTCGCGCGGAGTGATTCAATAACTGCGCGCTTCTCTCGCTCACTGAATGAGGATATGACATGACTCGCGATGACGGCCGTCTCTTACTCCAATCAGTCGAAAGCGATGGCCAAGAGACGGTCCTGACTGAGTATGCCCGTGCCTGTCGGCGCCGCATGTGGTTGATCATCGCGATGACAGTTGGATGTGCCGGTGCTGCGGCGGTCTGGTCGTTCATGCAGATACCGCAGTATCAGGCGAAAGCCACAGTGGTCGTGGAGCAAGTAGGATCGAGGGGATTTGAATACGACCGAGATTATCGCCAGAGCGACCTTTCTCCAGAATACTTTCAGACGCAGTTTGAGTTGATGAAGAGCCATTATGTGTTTCAACGGACGGCGGAGCTCCTTCATCTATCCGAACAGTCGGAATACCAACGCAAACCCTCGATCTTATCGATAATGATGGGTGATCTGTCGGCGATGGTGGGCGACGCTCTACCTACTGCCTTGACGGAGGTGATCAGGCCGGAAGGGAACGCCGACAAAGAAGTGTTGGGAGAAGGTGACGAGCGATTGTTGAAGCGGTTTGCCGAGGCGATTGAAATCGTGCCCATTCGAGGTGCACGACTGGCGCATGTGATCGCCACCTCCGAAGACTCAGAATTTGCGGCCCGCATCGCCAACACGCTGGCGTCAACTTACATTGAACGTACCCAAGAGTTGAACGCACTCTCAAAAGACAAGGCTGCTGAGTGGTATACCACGCATCTCGATGAGCTTCGGAAGAAGGCCGAAGCTTCTCAACAGGCGTTGTACCAGTTTCGCGTGAAACATGGGTTGATGGGAGGGCGTGAGCAGCAAACAGCAAGGGCTCACACAAACACGGAATTGGACTCTGAACTTGTCAGAGCCGAAATGAAGCAAGCTGAGGCGAAGTCTCGTCTGGAGCAAATTGAATCGGTCTTGCGCAACCAGACCGACCAGAATGGAGTCAGTACCATAGACTGGTCGAGCCTGGACGCCTCAACCGAAGTACTGAGTTCGACGCTGATTCAAACATTGCGCGCGCAGGAAATCAGGGTTTCAGGCCAGGTTGCGGAGTTGGAGGAAACATATGGTCCGCTTCACCCCAAGCTGATTCACGCCAAGGCCGAGATGCAGGACCTTCGTGAGCGAATCGAACAAGAAGTACAGAAGATCTTTGATTCGGTGAAACACGAATACGATGCAGCCGGTGGACGGGTACGCGTGATTCGGGAAGCGGCAAGTCGCCATCGGCAGGAGAAGATCAAGCTTGAGCAGTACGAAGTCGACTATGGAATCCTCGAGCGCGAAGCGGAAAGCACACAGCATCTCTACGACATTTTTCTCAAACAGACGAAAGAAGCCGATCTTTCGGCCGAACTGCGTACCGCCAATGTGTACCTCGCCGACCCTGCGGTGCCGAGCTCTATCCCGGTCAAGCCCAAGAAGCAGTTAAATAGTATCTTGGGACTGCTTGTCGGGCTCATGTCGGGGGTCGGACTCGCTCTGTTCTTAGAAGCTCGCGATCGGACGCTGAGGGGACCTGAGGATTTACGGTATTTGCCGAAGATCTCCCTCCTGGGCGTGATGCCGCTTCTGCCGAAAAGCAAAACCGGAGAAAGCGTGCCGCTCCTCACCGGCCAATCCTCCGGTGCTGCGGCTGAACACGTTCGAATTATCAGGACCAGCGTCTTGCTCTCCAGGCCCGATGAACTGCCGTCCTGTGTTCTGATCACGAGCGCCGGCGAAGGTGAAGGAAAAACGACACTTTCGGTGAATCTCGCGATCGCGCTCGCCCAGCTTGAAAATACACGAGTTGTCCTGATCGATGCGGATTTGCGGAAGCCCGTGCACAAGCACATCCATGGAATTCAACGCGAAGGGATTGACACAAAAGGACTCACGAGTTTTCTCTCCGGAAGAGCGACTCTGAGAGAAATTATCTATCGGACCGACATGGCCAACCTTTCGGTTATTCCTCGTGGGGAACGCCCGTCGAATCCGTCCGAGCTGCTCCACTCGAAGCAGCTGAAACAGCTTTTGAGCCGATGCCGAGAAGAAGGGTATCATGTCATTCTGGATACTCCTCCGGTGCTCCCCGTGACCGACCCGGTCATCCTCGCCTCGCAGGTCGATGGCGTGCTTCTGGTTGCCAGTGCCGGGCAGACCACTCGTGAAGCCTGTCGATCGGCGATCGACCAGCTGACGAGCGCAGGCGGGAAAATACTGGGCATCGTCCTGCAGAAAGTCCCAGTTCCCTCGAGCGCTTACCACTCCTATGTGGGCGGGAGGTCTGAAACGAATGGAAAGCCATGGTAGTCCGGTTTAAAAGCGTCCTCTTCTCAGTGTGGGCCCATGCGCACATATGCGGGATTGAACCATGCACAACGCGCTGCAAGTAGGTCTCCAATGGTGGGATACGTGGAAAGCGCGATCCATCAATCGCCGCATCCTCAGCGCGTTGGTAACCGTCGGGACCCTGACTGTCCTGGCCAAAATTGCCTCTGCCGGAAAAGACTTGGTCGTGGCCTATCAATTTGGGGCCGGCGATGAACTCGACGCGTTTCTCATGGCGTTTGTGATTCCCTCGTTTGCGATCAATCTGATCGGCGGCTCGCTCAATGCGGCGCTCATCCCTACCTATATTCGGGTGCGAAAACAAGAAGGAATAGCGTCGGCCACCGATTTATATACGAGTGTCCTGACCGGTAGTCTCGTTCTCTTATCAGTAACGTCACTGATCCTGTTTGCCTCAGGCCCGTTCTTGCTTCGTCTAGTGGCTCTGGATTTTCCTGAAGAGAAATTCGCATTGACGGTGTCGTTGTACAATGTCTTGTTGCCCTGTCTGCTTCTCAGCGGACTTGCCACCACCTGGGGCGCGATACTCAATGCGCACGAACAATTTTCGCTTGCCGCAATCGCGCCTGCCATCATGGCATGTATCACGATTCTTGCTCTCCTCGCATTCACGCGCTCTGTGAACATCCATGCGCTTGCCATCGGCGTCGTTGCCGGTACGGTATGTGACGCCGCGCTTCTTGGATGGGGTGTCGCTCGAGCAGGGCTTCGACTTCTGCCCGGATGGAGGGGCCTGACGCCGGCGTTGAAGACGGTGGGGTATCAGTATGCGCCTATGCTCGCGGGGGCAGCCTTGATCAGCAGCACGGAGGTGGTAGGGCAAATCATGGCTGCCTCCTTGGGCTCCGGGAGTGTGTCGATTCTATCGTACGGCAACAAGATTCCCATGTTGTTACTCGGAGTCAGTTCTATGGCTGCCAGTACCGCGATACTTCCATACTTTTCAGAGATGGTCGCTGCACGGCGGTGGGACGACATACGGCATACCCTGTTCACCTATACACGATTGATCGCCGCCGTCACGATCCCGCTGACGATTATCTTGGTAGCGTTTTCCGAACCCGTTGTCGAGTTATTGTTCCAACGTGGGGCCTTTACGGCTGCACATACCCATCAGGCGGCATGGGTCCAATCGCTGGCTCTTTTACAAATCACTCCATTCGCGTTAGGTATTCTTGCCGTCCGGCTGCTCTCATCGCTCAAGGCCAACCATATCCTGATGTGGAGTTCTGCTATCAGTCTGGTCCTCTCGATCGTTTTAAACTACGTCTTTATGCAACTCCTCGGTGTCGCCGGGATTGCGCTAGCGACGAGTCTGATGTACCTCGTCTCGATGTGTTTTCTATATACCATGGTGTTTCGACAGCTCCGGTTGGAGAGTGCCGGTGTTTCGCCCTACCGTACGTCCTAATATCTGTAACCTCGATGCGCATCACACTGGTCATTTCGACGTTCACGGCTGGCGGAGCGGAGCGGGTGATGGCCATTATGGCCAACTATTGGGCGCAACGAGGTGTGGACGTGACCGTCATCACGATCAGCCCGCATTCCATGGATTGGTATACGCTTGATCCTCGTGTCACACGGGTCGGGTTAGATGTCTTATCTACCTCGGCACATGTTGGCCAAGCAATACGCGATAATGCTCGAAGAATCGTACGACTGCGCCGTGCATTACGTCGGACACGCCCTAACGTGATTGTAAGTTTTCTCGGTACAACCAATGTACTTACGCTCATGGCGAGTTGCGGCCTTGGCATTCCCGTTGTCGTCTCCGAACGCAATGATCCCCGTGAATATAGTATCGGCCCGGCCTGGAGTGCACTGCGGTCCCTATTCTATCGATATGCTGATGCGGTTGTGGTGCAATCATGTGCAATACGCGATTGGGTCGTGAAGCTCCCTGGAATAAAGGCCACCTATGTTATTCCAAACCCAATGCGTCCAATACGTAGCGAGTCTGAACCAGCTTCAAAGCCTCATGCATCCACTCATGCCATCGTCGCCATGGGACGATTGGTAGAGCAAAAGGGGTTTGACATTCTGGTCGAGGCGTTTAGCCGATGTGCAGCAAAGCGTTCTGATTGGTCGTTGATCATTCTCGGTGAAGGGCCACTACGCGCAAACCTAGAATCTGTTGCTGCGGATTTGGGGGTTAAGGATCGAGTCCACTTTGTCGGGCAAGTTCGAGAACCAGACACCATTCTGAGAGGAGCCGATCTCTTTGTGTTGTCTTCTCGGTATGAAGGGTTTCCAAATGCGTTGATCGAGGCGATGGCCTGTCAGCTTCCAGTCGTCAGCACGGACTGCTCGAGCGGCGGACCGCGCGACATCATTCGCGACGGGGTTGATGGCGTATTGGTTCCACCGAAAAATGTGGCAGCGTTGGCCAGCGCCCTCGATCGGTTGATGGCGGATCCGGAGGAACGTCAACAGCTTGGAAAACGAGCGGGGGAGGTTGTCGAGCGTTTCAGTACAAACAGAGTGATGAAGTTATGGGACGATCTTCTGACCGGTATCGTGAGACTATCCCATGTGTGAATAAGATTGGGCGTCACAGTGGCGCGTATGATTGAACCAGAGTGTCAGATGAACATTCTTTTTCTTGTTCGTTCACTTCACTACGGCGGGGCAGAACGGCAGCTGGTTGTGCTTGCTCGTGAGCTGCATCATCGCGGACACAAAGTTTCAGTCGCTGTATTCTATCCAGGCGGCCCGCTGGAAGCAGATCTGAAGAATGCCTCGGTCCGGATCATTTCTCTGGAGAAGCGAGGGCGGTGGGATGTGGTAGGGTTTCTCGTGCGACTGATTCGAACTGTGCGCTCAGAACAGCCGGACGTGTTACATGCCTATCTCGTCGATCTTATGACCGTATTTGTGCAACCGTTTCTGCGCTCGACGAAGATTGTCTGGAGTATTCGTGGTTCTCATATGGATTATAGCCGCTACGATTGGCTTTGCGGCGCGAGTAATGCCCTGAGTTGCTGGCTTTCAAAATCTGCGGATCTGATCATTTCGAATTCGCATGCCGGGCGTCGAGACCACATCGCAGACGGTTATCCAGCCGACAGAACCGTTGTGATTCCCAACGGCATCGATATCAATCGCTTCCGTCCGAGCTTGGAAGCGCGTGAGCGAATACGGGGTCAATGGGGAGTAAAAGAAGACCAACCCTTGATCGGGCTTGTGGGTCGACTGGATCCGCAGAAGGATCACGAGACATTCTTACAAGCTGCTGTGCTACTGCGACACGAAAAGAACCAAGTACGTTTTGTGTGCGTGGGAGACGGACCATCTGAATACAGAACTGCGCTCCAAGATCGGGTACATACACTAGGACTGTCCGACTGTATGATGTGGGTGGAGAAGCAATCCCAAATGGCAGATATTTATAACGCGCTCGATCTCCTGGTGAACTCTTCTTCGTATGGGGAAGGGTTCGCTAATGTGCTGGGGGAGGCCATGGCCTGCGGTGTCCCCTGTGTGGCGACTGATGTGGGGGATTCAGGTCTGGTGATCGGAGATACAGGTCAACTGGTACCACCCAAGGATCCGTCGGCGCTCATGACAGCGATGCTACAAGTCCTGGATCGCAAACCCCGAGCGGCGGAGATTCGCCGGCGTATTGTTGAACACTTTACGTTGGAACATCTTGTTCTCACAACCGAGCAGACCCTATCGGCGCTGTGTCATCAGCCGACCAGTAGGTCTGTCACGTCACGAGAGAATACTCCAGTTTGTTGATGCCTGTGAAACACAGTCAAACAGATGCTATGACAGGCTCCCTCTTCCGTACCGCCTTGGCGGTGAGCGCGGTAGCGATCTTCTACAGCAATCTTCATGAATACCTACATAGAAACTACGAGGTCGGGGTGCCGTGGCAGTGGGTTCTCGCGTTTCTCATCCTGTCTCTGCCGCTGTTGGTCAGGCAAGTGTTAACGTCCGAAATCATCCGACTTCCGATCGTGGTGTGGTGTTTCGGGTATCTCTGGGTCACGATGGTCTGGTTCTTGTTGGGGACACAATCTGACATGGCCTGGCAGGAAGTACGATGGCGCATCCTGGCGATATTTGAAATTCTCGGTTTTCTCGCAATCGTTATGGAAGCCAGGGCGCACCTGATTGCACGACTCACGCTTGCCGTGGCGGTGCATGTCGCGGTGGTCATCAATGTCTTTGAACTTTTTGCCCCCAATACCTTCAGCGATGTGTCCGGACGCTCTGCCGGCTTGTATGTGAATGCGAATATGTCTGCGGAAGCACTTGTGCTGGGAATGATTCTGGCAATCACCGCGTTACCAATTTGGTATCGCGGTGTGTTCATTCTCCTCGTGGGGACCGGAGTCTTTGTGACGTATTCTCGAGCGGGACTGATTGGATGGCTGATTGCTGTGGTGGGACTCAAGCTGGCACAGTTCATCAACACGACGTATTTGATTCGGACAAGTCTCATTGCATTTCTCCTTATCGGAATCGTCCTCTTGCCGAAGGCCGACCAAATTCTCACGACTTTGGAAAGAGTTGGCTCGCTGAATCAAGATACGCAGGAAAGACTCGCCTGGTTCATGGACCCCCTCGGTGTGGATGACAAATCAGGCTCGTCTCGTAAATCTGTTGCCCGGGAAGCCTGGGAACGAGTGGCGGAACAACCGTTCTTCGGGAGTGGAACGGGATCAGTGCATCAGGGGCTCAATATACAGCCACACAATCAGTTTTTGTCGCACATGATCGATCATGGTCTTGTTGGGGCAACGCTCATGCCACTGCTTCTGCTGGCCTTGATCTGGCGGACAGAGGGAGAGAATCGACGAGTTGCCCTCATCTTCAGCTGTACCGTATTGTGGCTTGGTTTTTTTACACACACATTCCTGAATTATTCATATACCCTGCTCCTCCTGGCCTTGGTGGCGGCTCTGGGAGTAATGCGTGTCTACCCAAAGGACCAAACAAGCCACGGCAGCCAGCGTGTCAATTCGGATCCGAGATCATCTCGCAAAGATCTTGGTGCCGTTCCGGTAATGACTCCCTAGGGCACGCAGTGGCTACCAAATGCGGAGGAGTCGAAAATGTTGATGAGTCACACTTTTGTACATTCTTATTGGATAGATAGGTTTGTGGGAGGAAGCGGTGGGACGGTATCAGTCTTTGCAGCGGGGTGGACTCGAACAAGATACAGATCTCTGCGTCCGCTCGAATTGCCCCAATTGCTCGTGAAGGCGATGAAGTTTCCGTCTCGGCTGACCGATGCTCTCGGTTGAGCATCATAATTATTGTCGATAACAATACTCCAGTGATGCGCAATCCGCCGCACTTGACTCGAGCCATCAGTGGCGATGAAAACGATCTCATTGTCAAATGCCTTCACCACGGATCCTCCGTTGATGTGAAACCTGGTGCCAACCATCCACGCATCGTTACTGCCGGGCATGGCAAAATGATCTTGCTGGGTCGCGTAGGACCATGAATCTCTTGGCAGCAGGAAGGTCACCGAGTTTGGCGTCGCCAGATTCCGCACGCAGAGTCGCCTGGTATTACAGCCGGTCGCAACAACCCCATTGCCGATCGCGCGATGACTAAACCACAAGAGATCATCGACGGTCGTGCGAGAGGGAGTGCCATGCAGATCCCAAACGTGCAGATCCTTCGTCGCATTGGCTTTCAACGACACAAGATAGCGTCCGCTTTTGTCAATTTCGACTTCGTTAATCGTCCCTTCATCGCTGACGTTGAGCAAAATGGTATCGGTGCTTCGCTTGTACACCATGTAGCCTGTGCCTACCCCGTTGTTATTGACATAGTGAAAGGCGAAGACGTCTTCGTTGTCGCTCAGGGACATCTGTGTAATATAACTGCCGACAAAGTCTGCAGCAAAGTCGCGGATCAGCGTATTCGTCCACGTCGTACCGGCTCCGTCCGGAATTGTGATTTCATAGAGTGCTTTGAGACCCACCGCATAAAATTTGTTCGGAGAAATGCGAGACCACTGGGCCTCATATTCCCGCAATCCAGGAGGCGGATTCGCCTGAATCCGCCCATTCGAGAGGGTCATCGTCGCAGCATTGAAGTCCCAGACCTTGAACCGCTTGTACCCTACGTGACAGATCGCGCGGATCTTCGTGTTATTGATGTTTAACGGCGGCTCGTTACTGTAATCGTTTATACAGTACGAAGGACTATCTCTACTATCTGTTACCCGCAGTATGGTTGTCCCAAACGTGGGGTCCGCAGCAGTCGATCCGGCGGCGGGTAACGAAGGCGGAGCAGCAGGCATCGGGTGGACATTCATATCTGATAGAAATGCACACGTCGGTAGTGCCCACAACACTCGCAGTAGAACGAGACAAAGCACACGCATAGCTCGCCTCCGGTGTTATCACGCTCACCTGAGTTTTCTCAATCGGTGAATCCACAATAGCAGCGACGCTCACTAGAGCAACGAGCATGCCAAGCGCGTTTCTGAACTTACGTGCCAACCTATTCCGTACTTGATGGATATTTCTGTTTTCTTATTTTAGAAATCTTCTAAACCTAGAAACCTACAGCTATCTTGTCCAATCAAGGAGGGAACCGTAGGTTGCCACGTACATTTCTGCGCGTGGCAACCTGAAAGAAAATGACCACGATGTGACGCACCCAAGATTCTCGTCAACCGGCTTAGTTCTCAGGTACCCTTTTACCGGACAACTCGTGGGTTAGTGGGAGCCGCTAATGTGGTAGTCGTTGCGGGCTGGACTCGAGCAAGATACACATCTCTGCGGCCGCTGGAATTTCCCCAATTGCTTGTAAAGGTAATGAAGTTTCCATCACGGCTCACTGATGCTTTTGGTTGAGCATCGTAATTATTGTTCACAACCACACTGCGGTGATGCGCAATCCGCCGTACTCGATTCGATCCATCAGTGGCAATCTGAACGATCTCATTATCAAACGCCTGAAGCACAGATCCTCCGGTTGGGGAATAGCGGCTGGCAACCATCCAGGCATCACCGCCGCTGGGCATAGAAAAATGATCTTGTTGGGTATAGTAGGCCCATAAATCTCTGGGGAGGATGAAGGTCGCGGTGTTTGGCGTTGCCAGATTCCGCACGCACAGGCGGCGGTAATTACAGCTGCTTCCAACGACCCTATTCCCCATGGCGCGGTGATTGAAAGACATCGTTGGTACGACTTGTGTTTGAGTCGGTCCAGCTTGAAGGTCCCAGACGGCCGTACTCCCGCTCCTTCTCACCACAAGATAACGTCCGCTCTTGTCAATCTCCACTTCATCGAGACCGGTTGCGTTCGTCACCTTCAGGAGAATGGAATTCGTACTGCGTTTCCAGACAGCATAGCCTCCGGTATTGGACATCACCGCGAACACATCGTCATTGTTCGACACGGAATGCTGTGTCACTTTAGTCGCGCCTGGAAAATCAGCCGTGAAATTGCGCAAGATCTTGTTCGTCCAAATGGTCGAGCTCCCAGTGGGAATGGTCACTTCGACCAGATTCATTTGAGCGCACACGGTAAATTTGTTGGAAGTGGTGCGAGACCATTGTGGGAAATATTCTTGGGCTCCTGTTAGCGGATTGCTTTGGATACGTCCATTGGAGCGCGTCATGGTCGACGAATTAAAATCCCAAACCTTGAACCGCCTGCTGACTGCGACCCGACATTGCACTGCGATTTTGGTGTTGTTGACGTTCAGCGATGGCATGTTTGAGTAAAAATTCTCGCAGTACGAACTGCTGTCCCCGGCGTCTGTGACGCGCAGGATGGTGGAACCAAATACCGGGTCGGTCGATTTCGAGCCTGCCGTAGGGAGAGAGGGGGCAGTTGGTTGTGGATGCACGGCGGTGTCGGTCAGAAACGCCCAACTGTGCAAGGGAATCAGCATTATCGACAAGAAGAACAGGAAAGTCATAGTGAATCCTTTCATGAGGTCATGCAGTTCGATACGCTTCCAGAATGATGTGCTCGATGCCTTAGGGACAGTTGGGTTGTGAAAGGAGCTAGCAATATTGGTACCTGCACGGAGGGAGCTAGCGAGTTCTCGCTAACGCATTGATTCACGGTGATTTTACGTATTTCGCAACACGAATAACTTATTTTGGATTCTACTGATCCTGTATGCATGTATGGGGTGATGTGTGTGGATTGGCCTTCATATTCGTATCTGTCTGGCTACCTAGGCTCGTGTACGGACATCCAGGAGTATGAAACGTTATGGCTCTGCCCTGCACTTCTCATCCCATCACGTACGTCTCCTAAACAGTAGGAAAGTCCTATGACTCCAAAACGGATTCTCTTTCTCACGACCGGTCTGTATGCGGGTGGAGCTGAAGTGATGCTCTTGCGCCTTCTCTCTCGTTTGGATCGTGAGCGGTTTCAGCCTTCGGTGATTTCACTGATTCAACTTGGGCCGGTCGGCGAGAAGATCGCACAACTAGGAATTCCCGTTCGATCACTCGAAATGCAACCTGGAAGACCCAGCGTGGTTTCTATCTGGCGTCTTGTGCGTTGGCTCCGTCGTGAGCGCCCGCATATCATGCAAACTTGGATGTATCATGCGGACTTACTCGGGGGCATGGCAGCTCTAGTGGTAGGTCATATCCCCACATCCTGGGGCATCCACCATAGCGATCCGCTTGCCCAGGGCTATGGTCCATTCACAGCACTCACGGTGAAGCTCTGTGCTCGATGGTCCCGCTGGATGCCCAAACGGATTGTCTGTGTTTCTGAGTCGTCCCGTCAGGCACACGTTGCCTTCGGGTATTCGGGTGACAAGATGTTGGTGATCCCGAACGGCGTTGACCTGTCGGCATCGAAACCAGACCCCGCGGCTCGCTCTTTGATTCGCGCAGCTCTCTTAATCCCGAGCGAAGCTCCTGTGATCGGCCTCGTGGGACGATTTCATCAGCAGAAAGATCATCAGAACTTTGTGCAAGCGGCCAAACGCATCGTTGCGAAGAGACCATCGGTCCACTTTGTGCTCTGTGGTGAAGGGGTCACGTGGGACAATGAGGAACTCACGACATGGATCGACGAGGCCGGAATTCGCGCAAATTGCCGCGTCCTTGGGCGGCGTGATGATATCCCACAACTGATGGCGTCGTTTGATCTCGCCACCTTGTCCTCCTGCTTTGGAGAAAGTTTTCCGATGGTCATTATCGAAGCGATGAGTTGTGGGGTGCCCTGCGTGGTGACGGATGTCGGTGACTCGGGTCACATTGTAGGATCGACTGGTCTCGTCGTTCCCCCTCGTGATCCATCGGCGTTGGCTCAGGCGTGGGAGCGGATGCTTGATCTCGGTCGGGAGCAGCTGCTTCAGGCAGGGGTGGAGGCAAGACAGCGGGTTCAGGACCATTTCGATCTGCCGAAGATTGTTGATCGCTATCAAACACTGTTTGAAGAACTTGCGACCTCAAGTGCCGCCTAAGGTGGTCACCAATTAATTGGACATGATTCTTCTACTTCCGGATGGATTGAATGGAGTGACGTTTCGTCATGTGTGGCATCGCCGGCTATTGTGAGACGACAACTCGGAGTACGAGGGAAAAATTGGAAGCGACCGCTGAGGCCATGGCAGCCACACTACACCATCGGGGACCCAATGATTCAGGGGTATGGAGCGATCCATCTGCCGGGATCGCCTTGGCCCATCGCCGCTTGTCGGTCATGGATCTTTCTCCGTTCGGCCATCAGCCGATGCACTCGGCTTCCGGCCGCTATGCGCTCAGTTTCAACGGGGAGATTTACAATTTCAGAGCTCTATGCAGCGAATTAGAATGCCTCGGGCATACATTTCGTGGCCATTCGGATACTGAGATCATGCTCGCGTCATTTTCACAGTGGGGTGTTCATGGGGCCGTTGAGCGGTTCAATGGCATGTTCGCATTCGCCGTCTGGGATCGTGCCGAACGCCGGCTCCACCTGGCTCGTGACCGATTTGGCGAGAAGCCGTTGTACTACGGGTGGATGGGGAAGACATTTCTGTTTGCTTCTGAACTCAAGGCGCTGCGAGTCCATCCAGAGTTCGAACCCAGTATCGATCGGGATGTATTAGCGCTCTACTTTCGCCACGGCTATATTCCCGCCCCCTATTCGATCTATTGTGGCATCTCGAAGGTCTTGCCCGGAACGATTGTGACACTGAATGCTGAGTCGAATTCCCTTCCAACCTCAGCCTCCTATTGGTCCGTTCGAGCTGTCGCCGAGCAGGGAAGCGCGAATCCGTTTACCGGCACGGATGCGGAGGCTATGGCGCACCTGGATCACCTCTTGAGGGACGCGGTCAAACTTCGGATGGAGGCGGATGTGCCGTTAGGCGCGTTTTTGTCCGGAGGTATAGATTCTTCGACCATCGTCGCGCTCATGCAAGCGCAAAGCACGCAGCCCGTCCGGACCTTCAGCATCGGCTTTCACGAGGAGGCGTATAACGAAGCAGACTATGCCAAAGCGGTGGCGAAGCATCTTGGAACACATCACACCGAGCTCTATGTGGCGCCTGAAGAGGCCCTGGCGGTCATCCCTCGGCTTCCCACGCTGTACGACGAGCCGTTTTCCGATGCCTCACAAATACCGACGTTTTTGGTTTCTCAACTAGCTCGACGCGACGTGACGGTCTGTTTGTCTGGGGATGCCGGGGATGAGTTGTTTGCCGGCTATGATACCTATCTCCACGGCGTACGCATTTGGAACCTGATTGGCTGGTTACCGCAATCTCTACGGATGCTGTCTGGGAGAGGACTGACCACACTATCGTCGGTGCCATGGGAGTTCCTGCTTCGGCTGGTCGAGCCGATCTGTCCAAAGGGTCTACGGCTACAGCACCAAGGTCTCCGGCTGATGAATCTGGCGGAGCTGCTATCCACGGACTGTGTGGAGGCCATGCATCGGAAGATCATCACGCATTGGAATGATTCCGACTCAGTGGTCATTGGGGCGGCGGAACCTCCAACCACGTTTACTGATCGGACTCAGTGGGGAAAACTTTCCGGCGCGCTGCGTCGAATGATGTACACCGACTCGATGATGTATCTGCCGGACGATATCCTCGTGAAAGTGGATCGAGCCAGCATGGGTGTGAGTCTCGAAGCACGCGTGCCGCTGTTGGACCATCGGGTGGCCGAGTTTGCATGGCAACTCCCGGTCTCGATGACTGTTCGCGACGGGCGAGGGAAGTGGATTCTCCGGCAAGTACTGGCCCAGTACGTTCCACCCATGCTGACCGAGCGGCCTAAGAAGGGGTTTGCTGTTCCAATCAGCGCATGGTTACGCGGACCTCTGAAAGAATGGGGTGAGGCACTCCTGGATAGAACGCGGCTGAACGACCAAGGATTCCTCAATCCGGACCTCATCCGAGGTAAATGGTCAGAGCACCAATCCGGGGATGCGGACTGGCGTCCCCTGTGGGATGCCCTCATGTTCCAAGCCTGGTTCGATTCTCAACAGCAACACATGCGATCGGTGGCGGAGGTAACATGCAGTTTATGAAACACATGGCAAGTGATTGTAGCGGCACGTGTAAGAGATAGAGGAAGATCGACATGGGAGAGCTGTGCCACCACGCTCCTCCCGTTCCTTGCGCAATCATCATTACCACCAAGGCATTCGTTCTCCGATCGGGGTCAAGTTGTCAAGGGGGCGCGGCAGAGGCAGACCAAGCGATCATTGATAACCTTATGAACGAGAAGTTGATTACATTAGTGCACGTGACCACAATACCGCTCTCCCTCGGCTTCGTGGCCGGGCAAGCCGCGTATATGCGGGCTAGGGGATTTGAAAGCCATGCGGTCTCATCTCCAGGGCCATCCTTGACCGAGTTCGCCGCGAAGGAATCTGTCACGGTCCATCCAGTGTCCATGGCCAGACGGATCACCCCGTTCCAGGACCTCGTGGCGCTTTTTCAACTGTGGAACTTATTCCGTCGTCTTCGGCCGCATATTGTTCACGCGCATACGCCAAAAGGTGGGTTACTGGGTATGATCGCGGCACGATTGGCTGGGGTTCCTGTCCGGATCTACCATATGCATGGTCTTCCCTTTATTACCGCGACCGGACTCACTCGGCGGATCCTCATGGCCACCGAGGCTGTCTCCTGTTGGATGGCCTCGCAGGTCCTCTGTGTCAGCCGTTCAGTGCGGTCGATGGCTATCGATCTCCGTCTTTCGCTTTCCGAAAAGATTCAGGTTCTTCTACAGGGGAGCTGTAACGGCGTCGATGCTGAGACAACATTCAATCCTGATCGATTGGATGTCTCCGTGAGGAGCGACATCCGATGCCGATACGGGATTCCTTCGGATGCCATTGTCATCGGATTTGTGGGCCGCTTGGCGCGCGCGAAAGGACTGGTTGAACTCAATGATGTCTGGAGAATACTGAGAAGCGAACATCCTGCCCTTCACCTTCTGCTCATTGGACCGGAGGAACCCGGCGATCCACCCCCTCCAGGGTTGCTCGAAGGGCTTCGAACGGATCCACGGGTGCATTTCGTGGGAGAAAATTGGGATACGCCGCCACTCTACAGTGCCATGGATATCCTGGTGTTGCCCACGCATCGTGAGGGCTTTCCACTCGTCTTGCTGGAAGCCGCAGCCATGAGACTGTCGATTGTCGCCACGCGCGTTACCGGTTGCCTCGACGCTGTGCAAGACGGTGTGACAGGGAGGCTTGTGCAGGCCTTCGATCCCGTCGCCCTCGCGGATGGCCTCGCGCAATACGTGTGCGATCCGGTGCTCCGCCGCCGACATGGGGAAGCGGCGCGCGAGTGGGTCCTTCGGGAGTTCCGCCCGGAGGACATCTGGAAGGCCGTGTATCAGGAGTATGTGCGCTGTCTGCTCAGCAAGGGTTTGCACCCTCACGGGGAACATCCGTTTGCATCGAGCGAAAGCGAGCGGACCGATCGCCCACTGGAACAATGGTCATAGTCCCTCCGAGGTCGGGCTGTCGTTGATCGTTCGATTCCACGCCATTTGCAGATCTCCGATATGGAATCCGGCAGAATAGAACAACGGGCAACGCCAGTAATACGGCCGGGTACCCGGATCTCTCGGTGGACCGTCCTTATCGGTTCGCTTCTCGCCCTGTGCCTCAGCCTGGTCCTCATGGAATTTCTTTCGTACGTCTATCTGACTGCCGCAGAAGGTTACGATGGACATCATTTAATGATGCATCAGTTTGACGATTACAAGAACATCCATCCGACCCCACACTACCAGGACACCAGAGGTGTCACTCACAATGGGCAGGGATTTCGAAGGACCGAAGACGTTTCCATGACCAAAGCCCCCGACACGTACCGTATCTTCCTCATGGGAGGGTCGACGGCCTATGGGTTGGGGTCGCTGTCTCCGAAGGGGCAGCTCAAATATCCGGTGCTCAACAACGACGAGACCATCGATCATTACGTGGAGGAGCTTCTGCATCACCACATTCCGTCTCGTCGGTTTGAGGTGATCAACGTCGGCATTCCCAGCCATTCCAGTCATCATCATTTGATTTACCTCAACCAGACGATCTTGAAGTATCACCCTGACATGATCATTTTTCTTGACGGCACCAACGACTATTATCCATGGGAAAAGGGCTATGATCAGTTCCGCGACTATCCCTATCGGGAATGGTCACATCTCTATTTGGATGAGCCTTCCCTCAAGGCCTGGATCAGCTATACAGGGTTCTGGGTCTATCGCAAGAGTCATTTTGTGTATCTCGCGGGGAAGATACTTCGCCCGCTCTGGTATGCAATTCAGAATCTTCGTCCTCAGCCCCGTCCTGAGTTGGATGTGGACGATGCCCTGCGGAATCTTGACGCGAACGCGGAAACAAATTTCATCCGGATGGTTGAACGGAATGCGCTCGTCCTCCGGCATGAAGGGATTGTCCCCGTGTTTGCGCTTCAACCGGATCTGCTGTTCAACCAGCGCAAAGTGTTGACAGCATTCGAGCAAGAACGGTTGGCCGAAGCCGTAAACTCAAATCCGGTCAATTATCTGCAGTTTAAAAACCGAGCCAGACCAATGGTCGCCGAAAAGCTTCGGAAGGTGACGGCGGATGTGGGAGCGTCATTCATCGACCTGACCGACATCTTCGGAAGCATTACGGACGATGCGTTTACCGATGATTGTCATCTCACGCCGCTCGCAAATAGGATCGTGGCTGAACATATCAGCTACCGCATCGCACCGCTCATCGTATTGTCAACGCCACCCGCCCATGATCCCCCGCCGATGAAGAGTCCGCGCTCTAGGGCCGAGGAAGCGATTTCGGTGGTCGCCAAGCGTTGAATTCACCCACCGTCCGTCGTTCCGAGTTATGGTGATGGAGCTCCGCGCATGATCGCACAGTTCATCGATCACCGTGATACGAGATGGAAGGAGTTCTTACAGAGAACCCCCCATGATTTCTATGACTTGCCTGAGTATGGTGAGGTGGTTGCCGCTGAAGCGGGCGCGATGCCAGTGGCCTTCTATGCGAAACACGGATCGGCAACCTGTCTCATTCCACTGCTTATTCGGACGATACCCGCAGGGCTCAATGCTCCACAGGATTGGTATGACTGTGTGTCTCCCTATGGGTACCCGGGCATTGTGCTGTCGCCCTCGCAAGAAGCGTTGTCCTCGTTCCTCGATGCGTTTTGCCACATCGCACGGAAATACGGAATTGTGACGGCCTTCCTTCGCCTTCACCCGCTGTTCCCGCTGGCTCAAGGTCAGCTGGAAAAGTACGGCCAGCTGATCCAGCATGGGCCCACGGTGTCCATCAATCTGGCTGAATCCAAAGAGCACATCTGGGAACAGGTGTCGACGAATCATCAACGTGACATCAAAAAGCTCATTCGGTTGGGCTTCCATAGTACGCTTGATGATTGGAGCCGATTTCAGGAGTTCATCGTCTTGTATTATGCCAATATGAAACGGGTGGGCGCCAAAGAGGAGTATTTCTTTTCGCCGGACTACTTTGAAAATCTGCGGGCAAAGCTTGGGTCTCAAATACATCTGGTCTGCGTGTTGACTACTACCAATGAACTCGCGGCGGCCGGTTTGTTGATCGTCACCAAAGGAATCGCTCAGCATCATCTTGGTGCGACAGCCGCGCAATACCAGCGCCGTTCGCCCTCGAAATTAGTCGTGGATGTTATGTGGCGCTGGGCCCAAGAACAATCGTGTCACACGTTTCATTTTGGCGGTGGTGTAGGGGCCAGTGAAGATTCGCTGTTTCAGTTCAAGGCCGGCTTCTCACCGATGCGGAATCAGTTCTACAGCTATCGCATCGTTGTTGATGACGCGAAACACGCGGCGCTGAACCAAGCCGCCAAAGAGTTGAGATGTGTCCCTACGTCTTCCGACTTCTTTCCCGAGTATCGTCATCTGCAAGAACAGCATGATCCGGACTTGATTCTCCGATGTTCGAATGATCGAATTGCGCGCCATGCCGAACACACACTGACCTCAATATGGACCCTATGACCAACCCTTCCAAAGCGTCGATCGCACGGCTCTTCCCAGGGAAGCGGATGTTCGATCTGATCGTGACCATCAGCATGCTCCCGTTCCTTCTTCCCATCATCGGCCTTACGGCCGTGGCGACAGGTGTCTTTCATGGTTGGCCACTCCTGTTCGCGCAGAGACGCCCTGGGCTTCACGGTCAACCGTTTACCCTGTATAAATTCCGCACGATGACCAATACCCGCGGACCCGATGGGCAGCTCTTGCCCGACACGGATCGACTCACACGATTCGGCAAACTGATGCGCAGCACCAGTCTGGATGAACTCCCGGAGCTCCTGAATATTCTCAAGGGAGATATGAGCCTTGTCGGACCGCGGCCCCTCCTTATGGAATACCTGGCGCATTATAGTCCGGAGCAGCACCGTCGCCATCTCGTTCCTCCCGGCCTGACTGGGTGGGCTCAGGTGAACGGAAGGAATTTCGCCAACTTTGAGCACCGATTTCTTTTGGATATCTGGTACGTTGACCATCGCTCGTTCTGGGTAGACTGCAAGATCCTTCTGATGACGCCCTGGAAGGTTCTCAGACGGGAAGGCATCATGCATCCTGATGATCCGTCCTGGGAAGGCAATTTTGAGGGGGCGCCTTCGGATCCACCCTCTCGTTGACGAAGTATCAACGCGCGCTGGCTCGCGCTAGAATGGTCTCATGACGCACAAGGAGAATCTGATATTGATCGGCGGGGGTGGCCACTGTCGCTCCTGCATCGATGTCATCGAAATGGAGGGCCGTTTCACCATCCTCGGCATTATCGATGAAAAACCAGCTGAAGATCTGCCGGATATAGACTATCCGTTACTTGGTCGGGAGGAAGATCTTCCGTTGCTGGTGCGGTCCTGTCGTAACTTCCTTATCACGGTCGGGCAGATCAAATCCTCGGAGCCGAGGACTCGACTATTCACCCACCTGAAGCAGTTCGATGTGCTATTTCCCACCATCATCTCTCCGCTGGCTCATGTATCACGCCGGGCTGTCCTCGGGGAGGGAACGATTGTCATGCATCATGCACTAGTGAATGCCGGCGCCTCCGTGGGACGAAATTGCATTATCAATACGAAAGCGCTGATTGAGCACGATGTTGTGATCGAAGACCATTGCCACATTTCTACTGCCGCCGTCGTGAACGGTACGGCCAAAGTTGAACGGTGTTCATTCATCGGAAGCAACGCGGTGATACGGGAATGTGTTGTTGTTGGTGAAGCGTCGATCATAGGGGCAGGGATGACCATCTTACATGACGTCGACCCTGAAGCCATCGTGCGTGTTCCATATTCCTGAGCCTCACCACGAGGCGTCCTCCAGCCGTCCTCTCGTACATCTATTTACCAGTGGAGAATTGAATGAGGCCTCTCACGCCTGAGGAACAAGCTTTGTTGCCCTCAAATTTGGACGTGGTCTTTTATCGTCAACATGGCTGGTATCGATCGAAGCGGGTACTACCAGACTCCGTGCTGAATGAGGCGTTTATTGGTGTCACACGGCATTTCGATGGAGAACGTGATTGGATTCTTCCACCCAGCACTGGATTTTCCGATTGGAAACCGGGGGATTCTGACACTGTGCGAAACGCCGAAGTTGTCGCGCTACAGAACCGGCAGTTGCGCGACCTAATCCTGTATCCGGTGCTTGGCGCGATGGCCTCCCGCCTCGCTGGCACCTCCGCGATCCGTTACTTTGCCGACTCCTTGGTCTACAAACCTGGGAACTTGCCTGGAAATGATTCCGTAGTCGGATGGCATACTGATCGTTCCTATTGGGGGACCTGTTCATCCGATAACATGTTGACGGTGTGGATCCCGTTTCAGGATTGTACCGAAGAGATGGGGCCCATTTTGTATATTGACCGGAGTCATCAATGGCCTGGTACTGCGGATATGCGCACGTTCAATTGCCGTGATCTGAGCGAGTTGGAACGACATCTATCCTCAGAGGATCCAATAGTAAAAATTCCCATGACTCTTCGTCGAGGTGAAGTGTGCTTCCACCACTGCCGCACGATCCATGGCAGTGGCCAAAACAAAAGTGATCAGCCACGTGTCGCTTATGCCATTCATATGCAAGACGAGGCTAATCGGTTTCGAATATTCCAGAATCAGAAGGGCGAGTCCTGGAAAATTTATAATGACTATTTTGCACGCAAACAAGAAAACGGTCTGCCGGACTATACAGACCCGAAGGTATTCCCACAACTATGGCCTCAGACAAAGACGCTCCGTTAACCCAACTACCCATCATGTGAAATGGATCTATGTATGTCGGCTGTACCATCATCTCTCGAAGCAGGATTGGAGTTGACCGATAGCCCCACTGTACGTGTTCTAGACGCCTCGATTCCGACAGAAAGATCGGCATGGCTCCAGATGTGGCAACGGTGGCCGGATCGAGAAGTCTGGGCCCATCCCGAGTACGTCTCGACATTTGGACGGCCGGGTGAGCGTGCAATTTGTGTCGCAATGGAAGATTTATGTGGCGGAGTCCTCTTTCCGCTTTTGCTTCGCTCGCTAGAAGATCAGCCATGGACACGAAACGGAGATTGCCATTACGATCTCAGTTCGCCCTACGGCTTTGGAGGACCGTTTAGCTGGGGCACTCCGGATGTGACGACATTTTGGGGTGGTTTTGATCAATGGATGCATACAAATAAAATTGTGTCGCTCTTCACCCGACTTCCGTTGTTTGAGGATCAGACGATCCCGTTCATTGGTGAAATGATCACGAAGGGCCCATCCGTGGTCATTCCGTTGGAAGGGGGTGAAGCGGCGATTCTAAAAAATTATGAAAGGTCTGTTCGCGCGGTTCTCAGACATTCAAAGCGGAATGGTGTATCGGTCGTTGTGGACCCCCATGGTGATCGCCTGGACGAATTTTTGGAAGTCTACTATTCCACCATGGAGCGTCGTTCAGCATCCCCTACCTACTTCTTCCCGAGGGAGATCTTTACTGCGCTACTGGAACGTCTCTCCTCGCATGTACTGTTATTTCATGCACTCCACGAAGATCGTGTCGTATCGACCGAGCTACAGCTAATATCACAGGCTCATACCTATGCCTTTCTAGGGGGGACAACTGAGAGAGGGTTGTCGCTTAAAGCTAACACGGCCCTCCGTCATGCAACAAACGTATGGGGAAGTGAAAACGGCAAGCGCTACATGGTATTCGGAGGAAGCCATCGAGAGAATGATGGTCTATTTAGCTACAAGAAACGGTTTGCTCCCAAAAGTCTGAAGATGTTCAGGGTTGGTACGCGAGTCGTTAATCCTACCAAATATATTCAACTGATTGAGCAACGCCAGGCATGGGTCGGGGAGCAGGGGCAGCAGTGGACTCCGATCGAAGGATTTTTTCCAGCCTATCGCTCGTAAGTGCTCCCAACTCTTCAGAATGCCGATATGTTCCCTGAAACTCTCATTCGGCCAGCTAAACCGGGAGATAGTGAGGCTATTGCCGCCCTTATGCGTGAGGGCGTGACTGATCAAGTACGTCGGATCACCATCATGGGTAGTCCGCACATTGCGCAATTTATTGCTGACGAACTGGCTCAGGAAGGGAATGAAGAATATGTCGTGGGGACGATGCAAGCACGTGTTGTCGGCATGTGCTCCTGGAAACACACCGACGAGGCCTTGCATCTCAATCACCTTTATCTGGCGTGGGATGTTCGGGGATATGGGTTGGGCACTGCCTTGATGCTGGATGGTCTGAACCGAATTCAACGAGCCTCGGAGCGTGCGCTCAGCGTAGACGTGTTTTTCGATAACCCTCGCGCTCAAAATTGGTATCGCGCGTTGACAATGCAGCCAGAGAAGCCGGTCCATTGGGTTCGATTGCCGCTCCCCATGGTGCGCTCGGGTGATCGGTCTGGTTATACGATTTCAGGACTTGCGGAGGCGACGGCGAAGCATCTCCGCTACGGGTTCTCTCAATTTGCTCTATCGACGAGGAGCGCCCACTATCACATAGGCCAACTGGGCGCTCACGAGTTTCGTGTAGGAACGGTGTCCATTCTCCAGGACTGCGCAGCGCTCGAGGGCCTTGCGCAGATAGACCCGAAACGGCAACTGCTTTGTATTGCTTCAGCAGAAGATTGCGCTCAACTAACTCTCGATGCCAATACCTGTGTTGCCAAGAGCGAACGACTCGTTTCCTCTTGTGCGGTTGTAAGGGAACGCTTGGAATCGTCGCTGTCAAGACGGCGTAATCTGCGCCAGACCATTCCCATCAGATTCCCGATGGGCTCCTGACCGCATACCCAGAAGGAATCTTCCCGCGCGTGCCTTGTCCGAGAACGGCGTACGACTGGTGAGCCCCATGTCGCCGCGGTAACAGGCACAGAAATCGTCGCCGGCTTCCTCGATCGTGGTCCCGCGGAATGCCCCGCTTTCGCTGACAACACTCAAGACTTCCCATATTTCTCGGTTTTTCCAATACATTCATATCCCAAGGGCGATCTCGCCGAAGGAGAAAAACGATGCAGCTCTCTATCATTCGTCCAACGCTTCCATCGATGCACGAAATCATGCAGCTCATCGGGCCGAGCTGGGATTCCGGCATGGTCACACTAGGCCCCACTGTCAAGCTCCTCGAAGAAGAGGTGTGCCTGCGGACCGGTGCAAAGTACAGCGTGGCGCTATCGAACTGTACCGCTGGGTTGATGATGGTGCCCGGCGCCTTGGGGTTACCGCCGGGGAAGGAGGTGATTGTGCCGTCGTTTACCTTCGCGGCGACCGCACAGGCCTTGCTGTGGAATGGCATGATTCCTGTGTTTTGCGACTGTCTGCCAGGAACGTGCACCATTGATCCCGAGGATATCGAGCGAAATCTGTCTCCCCAAACGGTGGCGATTTGCGGGGTGTCGATCTTCGGGCTGCCACCCGATAATGAGGCGCTGATTGATCTGGGCCGTCGTAAGGGGTTGCCCGTCTATTTTGATAGCGCACAAGGACTCGGCGCAACCTACAACGGCTGGCCGTTGGGAGGGTTCGGTGTTTGTGAAGTATTTTCGATGAGCCCGACCAAAGTGGTGACGGCGGTCGAAGGAGGAGTACTCACGACGAACGACCGAGCCCTTGCAGAGAAAATACGGGCCCTACGCGATTATGGGAAGGACCCTGTGAAGGGGGAAGAAATGTACACACTGGGTCTGTCTGCTCGTATGAGCGAACTTCACGCAGCGGTCGGGCTGCTCTCCCTGCGAATGGTGGACGAACTCGTAAACGCTCGCAGGGAACTCATTTCGATCTATCGAGGTCGGCTGAGTTGTCTTCCCGGCTGTTGGGTTCAGAAGTTCCCCGTTGACCGGACGACCAGCGGGAACTATTTTGTGTTGTTTATCACAGACCGTGCCAAATTGTGTCGTGATGAGGTCTATGAAGCGTTGAAAGCGGCCGGCATCCAGACAAAACGATACTTCTATCCGCCGGTTCATGAGCATGCGCTCTTTCAACGGTCCCCCAAACGTATTAGTTCGAAACTCCCGCACACAATAAAGATCAGCCGTGAGGGCCTCGCGTTGCCGCTGTACTCGCACACCACGCTGGAAGAAATTAATCACGTCTGTTCACTGATCGAACAATTACTTGGCTGACGATGACCAGTCGAGAACGACACGTAGCTCGTTTGAAAAAGGATGAGTATGTCGAAGAACCGGTTGTCTAGAGGCTGGTGGATTGCGCTGGCGGTCGTTGCGTTGCCGTTCGTCGGTCTCGCTGGATTCTTAGGACCATTACCATGACTCCATCTTTGCGTCGGTTCCGCCCGCCCCTTATTGTCCTTTTCGATTTGGGCCTGATTGGTCTGGCCAATTACCTCGCTTTTTGGCTCAGGTTCGATGGGGCAATCCCCGATTGGGCGTTGGGACTGTTCGCGCAGATGCTCCCGTTGTTGATGGCGGTTCGTCTGGTGATGTTTCTTGCCTTCCGGCTTTACCAAGGGGTGTGGAAGCACACGGGGATCTGGGATCTCAAGAATATTATTGCTTCTTCGATCTGTGGACTTGTTGTGTTCTATCTTGCCGTTCGGTGGGGCATTGGACTTGTCGCCTATCCGCAATCCATTTACGTACTGGACACGGTTCTGGTGATTGTTCTTCTGGGAGGAGCTCGCCTGAGCCGTCGATATTTCCATGAGCGTGGTCGCTCCCGTCGAGGAACGCGCGTCGTCGTCTACGGGGCAGGCCTGGCTGGGGAGAGACTGGTCAGGGCATTGAAACAGAGGTCTGCGAACAAATACGAACCAGTCGGATTCATCGACGATGATCCGACCAAAAAAGGTAAGCGGATTCACGGCGTGCAGGTTCTTGGAGGCCGTCAGCATCTCGGCCACATTATGGCCGGTGTTGCTCCACAGGTCGTGTTGTTGGCGATACCCACCGCCAAGCCGAAGATCATGCGCGATCTTGTGAAGATGTTCGAGCCGTATAAAGTCAGAATTCAGACCGTGCCGAATCTTCAATCCATCCTCGATGGTCAAGTCGAGATCACACAAGTCCGGAACCTGGCGATTGAAGATCTCTTGGAACGGACCCCTGTGGGACTTGATGTCACGTCACTCCGTCGACTCATTCAGGGCAAAGCGATTATGGTGACAGGGGCGGGTGGCTCAATCGGATCGGAGTTATGCCGGCAAATCGCGGTGCTGGAACCACGTCTCCTGGTACTGTTCGAACGATATGAGAACAGCTTGTTCGCGATTCATACCGAACTGGTCGATCGTGGGTGCGGAGTCCCTGTCTTCCCGATTGTGGGAGATGTCGGAGATGAGGTGCAGGTAGAAAAGGTGTTGCAGGCCTTCTCGCCCTCCATCATCTTTCATGCCGCGGCGCACAAACATGTCCCGTTGATGGAGACCAGCCCTTGTGAAGCAGTGAAAAACAATGTCCGAGGGACGCGGGTTATTGCGCAGGCATCGGCTCGTTGTGGAGTCGAACAGTTCATCATGATTTCAAGCGATAAAGCTGTGAATCCGACCAGTATCATGGGGGTGACGAAACGAGTCGCCGAGCTCATCGTGCAAAACTGGGATGAACGGGGGCACACGCGATTCACAACGGTCCGATTTGGGAATGTGCTGGGCAGTAACGGAAGTGTGGTGCCGCGCTTTCTTGACCAGATCAAGGCTGGTGGGCCGGTGACTGTCACTCATCCTGAAATCCGTCGTTATTTTATGATGATTCCAGAAGCCGTCCAGCTGGTCTTGCATGCGGCTGCTATGGGTGAGGCTGGTGCCATCTACGTGCTGGATATGGGGGATCAGATCAAGGTCGTGGACCTGGCACGGAACCTCATTCGACTGGCCGGTCTTATGCCGGAGGAAGACATTGCGATCTCGTTTGTGGGGCTTCGGCCTGGGGAAAAGTTATACGAAGAATTGGTCGGGCAGGAAGAATCGGTTGAGCCATCACAATTGGAAAAGATCAGGAAGGTTCGATCGACCCATCCTTGGACGCTCTACACACTCGAGCCACAAATCGCTATACTGGAGGAGGCTGCGGCTCGTCAGGAAACTGATCGCGTGGTGAATCTACTTCGTGAATTGGTGCCGACCTTCAAGCCTACGGGAGTCTTGGCCATTCCGGAAGCCGAACGAGACGAAACATCACGAATGAGTCTTGGTGGTCGTGTCCTAAAATGAAGGACCGCATTCAGGTTGTCGGGTTGGCCTTGTCAATGTTGGTAAGGCAATTGCCAACGACACAGGTGCAGGGCTTTAACACCAACTCAATAGTGAAGCAACTATGACACACACCGTAATCAGCATGGTCGGACTAACATTCATCCCGATGGTTTTCGTGGGCACGGTTATAGCTGCCAGTGCCGAACCTCAACAGAGCTATCGGTTGGGTCCGCATGACATTGTCCGCATACAGGTGTTTGGTGAAGACGATCTCTCTGTGGAGCGTACGGTAGACGGCGACGGTACGATTACCTTTCCGCTGCTCGGTGCACTGTCCGTTGAGGGGCATACGGTCCAAGAGTTTCAGGACGAGTTGACGGCTCGCCTTCGTGCGGGGTATCTCCGGCACCCGAAAGTCACGGTCTTCATCGCCAAACATCGTAACTTTACGGTCAGTGGAGAGGTCAAGAAGCCAGGGGGGTTTGAATACAGAGAGGGCGTAACCTTTCGGGAGGCGGTCGCGCTCGCGGAAGGGTTTACTGAACGAGCCAATCGGAACGAGGTGATGGTGACACGGTTGACGAGAGGTTATGCACAAACCATTACGGTGCCGATCGATACGCCGGTTCTGCCCAATGACTTGATTATCGTACTGCAGGCCCCGCGGCTCTATTTGAACGGGGAAGTGGGGCGTCCGGGCGACTACATGTATGAACAGGGCTTGACCATCCACAAGGTGATTACGATGGCGGGTGGCTTCACACCAAAAGCGGCAAAGAACCGGACCAAGGTCCTACGCATGATCAATGGGCAAGAAGAATCGATTTCAGTGAAGCTCGACGACCCTGTCTACCCGAACGATATCATCGTGGTCCCACAGCGGTTTTTTTAAGCGCATCGTATGTCTTCATTTGTGGACGCCAACACCGTTTGGTGTTTCACGTTCAATCCGCACAAGATCGCGAGCGAATAGCCAACTGAATGGCTTGTGCGGAACGACCGGTCATGGTTGCTTCTCATTTCGAATCGCCGCGCAAGGGGTAGGTCGGCTGAAATTGGGCGGCAATTTGGTCTGGTCGTCGACGCAGGCAGCGTCGAGTTGTGTCTGTGTGAGGCCGGTGACGGACGAGAGTATAGCACCCTTGAAGTTCGCGCGGTGCAGGTTCGCGGAATCAAGCCGAGCGCCGCTCAGATCGGCTCCTTCTAAGGTGGCATTCTGCAGATTAGCTTCTTGAAGATTGGCTTGGCTCAAATCAGAATGGCTGAAATTCGATCCGCGAAGATCCGCGGCAACGAAGTTAACCGAATCTAGCTGGGCCTTGCTGAACTGGGTGCCTCGGAAAGTGGATTTTGGAGCATAGATCTCAATCAAATTGCCGTTCGTGAAGTTCGCGCGCGATCCACTGGCTCCGATCAGGACTGCGCGCGTAAAATAGGCGCCCTGTAAATCAGCTTCATCGAGCACAGCACGATAAAGAATAGCCATAGGCAGCTTGGCAGAAATGGCGTTGGCCTTCACCAGGACGGCCTCCTCTAAGTTAGCACCTTCCAGGTCGGCATCACGGAGGTCTGCACCATGCAAACTGGCGTACCGCATGTCTGTGCCTCGTAGAATGGCTCCCTTGAGGGTGGCATTGCGTAAATTCGTTTCGTCTAGGTAGGCGCTTTCTAGGTCGGCGTCGATCAAGCGGGCTCCTTCCAATTGCGCAGAGTCCAGTAAGGCGCCCTGCAGGCTCGTATGGGAGAGATTCGCGTTGGTCAGAATGGTACGGCGAAGATCGGTGCCAGTCAGATCGGCGTTGACAAGGATTGCTCCTTTCAACGTCGCGCCATAAAAATATGCCTCAGCAAAGTTAGCATCAGTCAAGTCGGCGGAGGTGAGGTCGGCACCTTCCAGTTGGGCTCGTTCGAACGCGGACTCCCGTAACTTGGCGCCGATGAGGACGGCATCAAACAGCGCAGCTTCGTCACCGACGGCACGAGCGAGATTTGCGCCAACAAACTTGGCACGCCTGAGATCGGCTCCGGAAAGATTACCGTCTTCTAAGATGGCGTCGGAAAAGTCAGCCCCAGCAAGGCTGGCTTGCACGAGAGTGATCCGAGACAGATTCGCGTGTCGCAGGGCCGCACCTTCGAGGTTTGCCCGTTCGAGATTCGCTTCGGTGAGTACTGCACGGGTTAGTTCGGCTTGGCAGAGGTCAAGACGCTTGGCATTCGGATGGCCACGATACTCCACCCATCGTTCGTGCGAACGGACCAGGGATTGCAACGTTTTTTCCGGTACGGCCTTTTTCTGATAGAGGCTTTTGCATGGCAACACAGTGGGTGAGGTCGGCTGAGAAGTTGAAGAGCCGGCAGCTTCGGCCCCTGTGGAGGCGAGTGCGATGAGCAGGATAATGCTGACACAGTCGGTCGGCATGGAGCGACGAATCATGGGCATGGCCTCCAAAGTTCGTTGGGTCGTTACCGGTGTTCTCATCGTACCTGTTCGGACAAGGTGCGAACGTACGCCACGACATCCTGCATTTCACCCTCTGTGAGTTGCCCACGCCACCCATGCATCGGACTGAAGACGATGCCGTGCTCGATCGTTCGCAACAATTCTTCATCGGATTTGAGAAACGACTGAAACTTTTGAAAATTGGCTGGAGGGATTTTCAGGGAAACAGCGCCAGGCCCATCTCCTCGACCGGTCGGTCCATGGCAGATCTGACAGTGACGTTCGTACACGGTTTTACCACGCGCGCTGTCGGGCGGATAGTCTTGAGCGGAAGCAGAGGGGGGTGTCGAACTGCCCATCAGACCGAGCACGAAGAGTCCTGCTGCAAGTCGTTGTCGTAGGCATGTCTGCGGAGTGGTCATCATCGTGTCAGCTCTTTTTCGTGGTGTGAGCGATGAATGGGCTGAAGAGTTGCTGCAGTTTCTTGCTGCCGCATACCGGACATGAAACAGCCCCTGCTGCATGTTCCTTTAAGGTCACGACGATTAACGACTCTTTCCCACAATCCAAACACTTGTAGTCGTACATCGGCATGGTGCGTACCCTTTCGATTATGTTCCGATCGTTAGCCGAAGATCATGAGCGGATAAGTACCCTGGTGCAACAGAGCATGAGACACACTGCCGAGCACCATGCGACTGACGCCTCGACGTCCACGTGACCCTACGAGAATCAGATCTGTGGTCGAGGCCTCGGCTTCATCAAGAATGCCATCGACCGGAGTGCCCAACTTAGCCGACACGCGAGTCTGGTAACCGAGTGGTCTGAGTTTGGCGGCGATGTCCTCGAGGAAGTCTTTTCCCTTGTTGAGAGAATGGGTTTCCATGTGTTCGGCCGAGACGGCATCAACCGGCCAGGGTGGCCTGGTGTGGGGGAGGACGGTGAACAGGGTGATGACTGGTGGTTCACGAAAGGGTTTCTCTTGAAGGAAGGAGAGCGCATGCTCAGCATCGTAGTTCCCTTGCAGGGGAAGCAGAATATGATGGAGCCTTTTCAAGGTGCCGGGGAGAATCAGTTTTGCCCCTGGTCCGAACGTCAACACCCTGTGGGAGACGCTTCCAACGAGCCGTTCCTTGATCGGTCCTAGACCTCTGCTCCCAAGAAGGATCAGCCCTACGTTCAGTTGTTCAGCCAATGCCACAATCTGATCTGCCGGAGATCCGACAGCCAGATGCTTCGTCACCGGCCCGGTATCCAGTGGGAGCAACGACAGGATGCGCTCCAAGAGACGTGTCCCGTCGTCACGCATATTTCGTTCGACTGTCTCGTACAACTCTCGTGCCACTTCCGGCATCATCATCGGATAGGCTGGGCTAGGGACATCGAGTACGTGCAGGAGATGCAGTTCTTCGGCGCGAGCCAAGTACTTGAGGGATCGCACAGCCTCATATGAGTTGTCGGAACCGTCAACAGCGAGCAAAAGTTTCATGAAGAGGCCTCACTGACAATCCGTAGGGCAAAAGAAAACCACATAGACCACGATCACAATCCCCACCCCCACAGCTCCAAGCAAAACCCACCGAGCCCTTGTCATCGTTCTCTCCTAATTGCTGTAGATACCAGCAAATCTAATGCCGTTTGCAGACGTGAGAAGTGAAACGCAAAATGTGAAAGGGATAAGGGTGGTTTAGTGAGTCATCTTTTTCTTCCCCCTCACACTGTACCGTTCACCCACACCTCTTCTGTTGCGTTCTGCCACAAGGGACGAGAGCCCGCTGTAGCAGAGCGCCCCTGCCTAAGGAGGCAGATCAAGCAGACCTATGGGCAATAGCGGGTAAATGTGAAGAAACTACATCAAACCTCCGGTATCTCCAAGCTCTGGGCTATCACCAGCAGTTCGTCATAAGTGGCATCGCGCTTGCTCAGGCCTTATTGAAGTCGATGGAGGCAGAGACTGTGAACGTTCGTTGGAGTGTATCCGTTTTGCTTCGAGCCTCTGCTTTACAACCAGTGGAGGGATTATGGCCTATAGGCAAAGTCTTGTGCGGTGGCCTGTATTGGGAACGGTTCTCTCTGTGGCGTGCTTGGGGTGGATCTACGGTGGGATCCTTCTTGCGCAATCTGAACAGGTGGTGGAAGTGACGATCAAGGACTATCGGTTTGTGACGAAACAAGAGACGTTGCGGCTGGGGTTCCCAACGGTCATCAAGGTACGGAATGAAGATGCAGAGCGGCACGATTTCAGTTCAACGATGTTTGAGGGTATTCCAACCCAGATCGAGAAGGATGGGGTCATTGTGTACGGTCGTGGGGTCGGGGGAGTCTTCTTAGGCCCGAAACAAGAAGCCACGATACGATTTGACATGACGCGGCCGGGTCGGCACGTCTTTCGATGTTCCATTCACCCGACGATGAATGGTGAGTTACTGCTTCTGAGTGCGGAGGCGGTGTGACGCTCTCTGAACGCGCACCGAGATTGCTTTTGGCGACCGATGGGTCCTCGGGATCAGCGGTGGCGGAGGATTACGCTTTTGCGCTGGCCCGATCCTGGGGGGCCTCGCTGACCGTGATGAATGTGTTGGAGTGTCCTCCAGGGCTTGATCCACAGAATCCCGTGAATGAGCTGTATTTGACTGAGCTGATGAAACAGGCGACGAGCGAGTTGGCATCGCTGAAAACACGGGCGGTCGATCGTGGGATTTCCGCTCACACGAGGATGGCGACAGGTATCCCAAGCGAAGAAGTCCTTTCAGTCGCAACTGGGGAAGATTTTGATCTGATCGTGGTAGGCACCAGAGGGAAGACCGGCTTGGCACATGTGCTGCTCGGAAGTACGGCCGAACGGATTATCCGAGGAGCTCCCTGCCCGGTTCTGGCTGTACGCGCTCAACCATACGGGGAAGAACAGGCCGTGGGAAACCGATGCGACCCTACGCAGCTCGAACGGATTCTGGTGCCGGTTGATTTTTCCGACTGCTCGCTTGATGCACTGGAATACGCAGCGCTGGTCGCGCAACGATCGAGGGCTGCTCTCACGCTCCTTCATGTGTTGGAACCCATTTCCTACGGGTTGGACTTCACATTTCCCCATCGAGCAAAGCGGGAATCGATCAAGGCCGGTCATATGAAACGATTAGCGGATCTCGTGTCGGCGCTAGCCTCCGCCGGCGTCTCGTCTGAATTTCTGATCTTGGGCGGACTGCCGACGGACTCCATTCTCGATACGGCTCGGAAGCAGCCGGCCGACCTGATTGTGATGGGGACTCATGGGCGACGTGGTTTATCCCATGCGTTGTTCGGCAGTATCGCGGAGTCGGTCCTTCGAAAGTCTTCGTGCCCCATTCTTTTAGTCCGAAGTCCAAAGTTCTACCCCGGCCATCGACGCGTCGTTTCCGGTGAAGCCAGTTCAACCACGGTGTAAGTGAGGGCTGAGCAATGTGTGAGATCCATGAAGCTCGGGAGTGAACAGGTGGCAGGATTTTGGACGTCGAGGCCTTCGTCACTCGATGGGGTACTGGCGCGGCTTGAATCGCTATCGCGCAAGTCGGCGTTCGCCTTGCAGCGGGAGATCGCACTAGGACGGATGCTCCGCCCCTACCTGGGAGGTGCCGTTGGAAGAATTGTCGCGCCCCTCGCGCAAGAAACGGACCTCGCCAACCTTACGCTTCTCTGCGATTTCTATCCTGAAGACGGGCAATTGACGCTCATCGAACAACTGCGCGATGTCATCACCGAACATATTCCGGAGGAAGAGCGGCAATGGCTCGATCCATTAAAGCATTCCTATCTTGATCTGCTGGAACCAGTTGCCGTTCCGAAGCCCGGAGAGGAGCTGACTGTGCGGTCGCTTGGAGATCGAACCTCATTCGTGATGCCAAGCATTGAATCCCTCAAGGATGTTGTACTGGAGCAAGTGCTTCTGACACGCGTAGTACGTCCCCCCGATTCTGGTGAATCAGGCGATGCGGTGTGGGCCGGCAGCGGAATCATCCTCTCGCAAGCCGACGCCAAAAGGCTGCTCGAGATCACTGCCGAGTGGCGCCGTGAAATGGAAATCAGTTCAGGATCATTTGTGCTGGGGGAGTGGAGAGAGTTCGCGAAGCGGTTCGGACACATGTTACTCTGGGCCTTCGCCCAGCTCCGCATGGATGCCGTGGTGGATGCTGTCGTCCATATTCGCTATCGCCGTCCCGATGGGCAGCCTCACCTTTATGCTGTGGCTCTCTACGATCATCATGAATATCGATCCTTTGTCGACGGATTATCAGGAATGACCGATCTCGAAGCAGAGAAGACCGCGTCGTTGCCGGGAAGGGAAGGAACGGTTGGAGCGCTTCCATCATCGCGCATCTGGGTGCAGCGGGATCGAAGCGGCGGGTCCGACCTCATTGTTGCGAAGGTGACGTTGACGTCGTCGCAGCTGATAGTGGAATGTGACGGTCCTGAACGGCTTGACCAGATTAAACATCGACTCGCGGCGACGTTTGGGTTTTCGCTCCATTTTCGAGACGAGACGGTGGCACCACCGGTCCGGCAACTGTCGGTGACTGAACTCGAGTCCGATGAACCGGCCACGTTGGTTGTAACGGCGGATGAAGATTGGACGTTGCTGAATCAGTTGTTGGAGAAAGCCTATCTCGAGTGGTCAGATCAACCACACCTCGCGCTGAATCGTGCGACGCCTCGACATGCAGCGGCCTCTTCAGCATTGCGGGGGAAGGTGGGTGAGTTGATCGAAGAAATGGAGCAGCATGATCCGGGCCTTCAGCGGTGTGGTCGACGCGGCTTCAATTACAATCGGCTTCGTGGGCACGTAGGAATAGAGGAAACGTCAGAATGATACTTGATATCTGCTGAGCCCGCCGATCGCTATCCTCAATTCTAGGCATGCGAACCGAAGCGGCACCGCTTGCCTCCTGATGGAATGGAGTATACAACCATGCGAAGGTCCAGCAAGAAGTTGGACGGTCCGTGAAGAATCCGTTTGTTTTGTAAGGAGTGATCCATGACGGAACAGCGAACAACGGTCGGTATTCTCGTCGGCGGCGGGCCGGCACCTGGGATCAATAGTGTGATCGGCGCCGCCACGATCCGCAGCATTCTGGGGGGCTCGGACGTGCTCGGCATCATCGATGGGTTCAGGTGGCTCATGGAAGGGAGCACCGGACAAGTACGTCCGCTCTCCATCGAGGAAATCAGCCGGATCCATTTTCAGGGCGGATCGTATTTGGGCACCTCTCGGGCCAACCCGACGAAAAGTGCGGAGTTGCTCGACAATGTGTTGTTCGCTCTTTCGAGGCTTGGGGTGACGCGTCTGATGACGATCGGTGGCGACGATACTGCGTACTCGGCTATGAAACTGGAGGAGCGATCGGGCGGTCAACTTCAAGTAATCCACGTTCCCAAGACGATCGACAATGATCTGGATCTCCCTCAGGGGATTTCCACGTTCGGGTTTCAAACCGCCCGTCATGTCGGGGTTGAGATCGTGAAGAATCTTATGGTGGATGCCCGCGCCACCACACGCTGGTACCTGGTTGTAACGATGGGGCGCAAGGCCGGGCATCTCGCGTTGGGTATCGGGAAGGCAGCCGGTGCGACGTTGACGATCATTCCTGAAGAGTTTGAAGATCGCCCGGTGAGGCTCCAACGGGTCCTGGATCTCTTGATCGGGGCTATTATTAAGCGTCGAGAACAGGGTCGAGCCGACGGAGTCGCGGTGCTGGCTGAAGGGTTGATCGAAATTCTAGACCCTCATGATTTGGGCGGCCTGGAACATGTCGAGCGAGATGAGCATGGTCATCTACGTATGACGGAAGTGGACGTGGGCGACGTCTTGCGGCGGGAACTGACGAAACAACTGAACTCACTCGGCCTCTCGATGACCCTCGTAGCGAAAAACGTCGGCTATGAGCTCCGTTGTGCTGATCCGATACCCTACGATATCGAGTACACGCGCGACCTCGGCTACTGCGCCGCGCAATATCTGCTGGACGGCGGGACATCGGCCATGGTCTCGATTCAGAATGGACGGTTCACTCCAATTCTGTTTAAGGACATGGTGGATTCTTCCACCGGACGGACGAAGGTGAGGATGGTGGATGTCGATGCACAGCCCTATCAGATCGCCCGACAATTCATGATTCGGCTCACAATGGATGACCTGAGCAATCCGGATCTGCTGGGGCGCTATGCCGCGTTGAGCGGCCTGCCCACAGAGGCGTTCAGGGAACGGTTTAGCGCAGTGCTGTGAACACACGAGATGTATCTCGTCGAAAAATAAAGGATATCCAACATGAAGATCTTGGTGGCGACGGATGGGTCGAAATACGGCAGATGGGCGATTGAGTGGGTAGCAGCCATGCCGTTTCTCCTACAGCCGGTTGTTCGTGTGTTGCATATTGTCGACGTGGCCAGTGTTCGGGCTCCGTTCATGGTCCAGCCGATCATGGCCGGGACGGAGCGCTATATCCAATCTGAGGTCAATCGGTTGGAGAAAGCGGCCAAGGCGGCGAAAGAAGAGTCGGTTGCCTTGTTGGCCAAGTTAGGCTTGAACGGGGGGGTTACCGTAGAGCGTGGCGCTGTGGCCGGCGCCATTATGAAGTATGCGGAACGCGGAGCAAGTCTTTTGTCGATCGGCTCTCGTGGGTTGGATGCGTTAGATCGTTTCATGCTGGGGAGCGTCTCTAATCATGCCATCCACCACGCGCCTTGCTCCGTTCTGGTCGTAAAAGAACGTCCTCGGCCAATCCGGCGTGTCATCCTTGCAATCGACGGGTCCGCCGCGTCGGATAAGGCGCTCAAGTTTCTCATACGCCAGCTCAATCCGACTCCAGATGGTTCGGATAGCGAACCCATACTGGTCACTGTGGTGCACGCGATGTCCTATTTGAAGTATCCAGAGGTGAAAGAGGCCGGAAAACAATTGATGCAGCGATATGGGGATAAGCTCGTGAAATCAGGCTTCCAGATCCGAGAGGCCCTGAGGCTTGGCAAGCCGGCTGATGAAATTCTGAGCACGGCGAAACAGGAGAAAGCAGACCTGATTGTGACCGGGGCCAAAGGACTTGGTGCGATCCGCCGAGTGCTGCTCGGCAGTGTCTCCACTCGCGTCGTTCAACAGGCCCATTGCGGAGTGCTTGTGGTTCGATGAAAGGAATATTTTTTAAGAATGACCCCTAGGTGGGGTTGACGGGAAGGACTAAAGCGCAATAGACTGCCCCCCTGCCGATTATTGAAACGAATAGTGCCGTTTGCCGAACTAATAGGGATAGGAGGGCAGTATGGCAGCACTACCGAAAGTCGACCAGGACTCGCTCCCCGATCGGTTGGTGACGGGGCTTTCAAAAATCGGGTTGGCGATGAAGAGCCGAACCTGGAGGCGAAAGGGCCGACAAGGTATCGGTCCCTTACAAATTCAGGTGCTGTCGTTTCTGCGGACGCGGCCGAATCATTCAGCAACCGTCTCAACGATTGCGCGAGAACTCTCCGTCAAGCTGCCCACCGCCTCTGAAGTCATCCGAACCCTCGAGCAAAAACGGTTGGTCCGTCGTAGACGCCGTGAAGTCGACAACCGTGTCGTGACGGTGCATCTCACCTCCCTGGGAGCCAAAGCGGGGCACGTCGAAAATCGATGGCCGGAAATCCTGGCGTCGGCGACCGAGAATCTGTCGGCTCAAGAGCAGGTGGCTCTCCTGACGGTGCTGGTGAAACTGATACGCGCCCTTCAGTTACAGGGAGAAATTTCGGTTGCGCGCATGTGCGTGTCCTGCGAGCACTTCCGTCCTTATGCCCATGAGCATTCGGACTCTCCCCACCACTGTAGTTTTTACGACGTGGCGTTTGGGAATGAAGCGTTCCGGCTCGATTGTCCGGAATATGTGGAAACATCGACCAAAGCTCCTCTCCAGAAGGATAAGGTTTCTGAAGCGACGAATGTGACCGAATCGGCGCTCATGTGATCCAGGCCCTCAGGAAAAGCTATTGACCTGATTCGCTCGTAGGCTTCACGTAGAGGGCTCGGTCCGTCTCAATTTTTTCCGTCAACTCTTCCAAGACCAACCGCAGCGCAGTTTCAATCGGAACGCGGTCCGATTCGGTCACCCATCGTACCGAGGAACCCACCGCTGTCTGTTCAATATGATAAGACTTGATCGGTTGTTCGACGTCACCCATCTCTCCATCAAGGACGATTCGGTACTGGTAAAGGCCTTTTCGTGTAGTGAGGAATAGTTTGGTGGTCACGTGAAGGGTGAGGTCGCCAGGCTCACCTGAAACCGATGCAAAGAAACCGCGTTGTTGTAGGTAGCCCAAGATTGCCTGATTGTGATCGGACTGCGACCATTTCAGCAGCGTAATGCCTGGCCGATGGTCGGCACCTTCCAGTGAGGGAGTGTTGGTAATGAGCTGAAGACTTTTCGGAATACCAGTGGATGAAGGCCTGTCCGGAAGCGGTGTGACATGAATTTTGTGGACACAGCTTGCTGCCCCTACCCAGAGAGAGAGTAGCAGAAAGATGGTCGGGGTCGGGAAACGCATAAGCTAATATGTAAATAGAAAATGTTCTTGCTGGTGGCGCGGTCTCAACAATCAAGGAGTTGGCCCTGGAGCGTGTTCTGACACGATCTCCAAGTCGTTCAACGCCCGCATGGCCTGTTCTCGATACACACGCTCTGTCTGGTCTGTATAGGTAGCAATCACACGTTGATAGGACGCACGGGCCATCGCCGGTTGTTGCCGGATCGAGAAATATTGTCCGAGAGCGATCCAATTTTGCATGGCCGTTTCCCGAGCGGTTTTCATCAGGGCGAATTCACGCTCAACTTGCGTGGTCCCCTGTCTCTGGGCTCGTTTCAAAACGGTTTCTGCCATCTGATCGGCCATGGCTTCAATCTGTTCGTTCTCGTGAACTGCGGCGCTCACTCGATTGGCCTTGAGGTGATCGTAAAAGTCTCCGACGTGAGTCTTAATGATGTCGGCTCGTCGCTCATAGGAGTCTTGTGCGCAACCCGACACGGTTAACAGAAACAGTGCGATGACGCAAGTGATTCGGTGAGAGAAGGAGTGTGGTGCGATCATCATGGTCCCCATGGGTAAAGGTCTCAGGAATTCCAGGAGTCTAACATATGGAATTCCAGGCGAGCATTAACCCCATCGGTGGGGAATGGAGACGCGGTTCTCCCTGGTGATTGCACGTAGCAGAGAAGCCCCTTGAACCTCTCACGAATGCTGCGCTATCTTAGGGTCCGGTTTATAGATGGCGAAAATTCTTGCGGAAGTCAGCAATGGGTGGGCCTTCGAACAAGGAGGAGGGATATGGGAAAGAGCCTAAAAGGGACCAAGAGCCACGACAATCTGAAGCATGCGTTTGCAGGGGAGTCTCAAGCCAACCGCCGGTATCTGTACTTTGCTCGTCGAGCGGATATCGAGGGGTACCCTGACGTTGGCGGGCTTTTCCGAGATACTTCGGAGGCGGAAACGGGGCATGCCTTCGGCCATCTGGACTTCTTGAAAGAGGTCGGTGATCCGGCCACCGGGGTGCCGATGGGCAACACGGATACGAACCTCAAGTCCGCGATCGAGGGCGAAACATACGAATATACCCAGATGTATCCAGGCATGGCGAAGACGGCACGTGACGAGGGGTTCCCCGAGTTGGCCGAATGGTTTGAAACATTGGCAAAAGCCGAACGCTCTCACGCCAACCGGTTTCAAAAGGGGTTGGATAGTCTGAAGGTCTGACAGCCGGGCTATCAGCGCACGTGCAGCGGTCAGTTTTCGGCGACGTGGCGTGAATCCGTCGACGAAGGCTGGCCGCTGATCGTTTTAGGCCAAGAGGAACGATGAAAGGTCTCAGTCTTATCCAGCCGGTTGATACCAAGCAGCTGGAAAAAGAAACCCTGCGGATCTACGAGGTCTGTGATGGCTGTCGACGTTGCTTCAATCTGTGTCCCTCGTTCAATACCCTGCTCGATCGGATTGATGTGTATGAGGGAGATGTCGCCAAGCTGACCTCCGGCGATCATCGTCAAGTCGTCGACGAATGTTATTACTGTAAGCTCTGTTTCAACCATTGTCCCTACACGCCGCCGCATCACTATGAAATCGACTTTCCCCATTTGATGATCGTCTGGAAGAAGCGCCTCGCTGCCGAGCGCGGCGTCCGATGGCGGGACCGACTGCTCACCATGACGGATGCCATAGGGAAAATGGGAAGCGCGACCGCCTCCATCACGAACAGCCTGTTAGGAAACAAGTTTCTGCGTCGGATTCTTGATCGCGTCATGGGTATCCATCACGATCGTCAGCTCCTGCATTTTTCAAGCGAGACGTTTCCCCGTTGGTTCAGCCGTCGAACGAAGTCGGTCGCAGTCGAGCCACCGGTCCGTAAGGTTGCCCTATTTGCCAGCTGTCTGGTGAACTATCAAGTGACGGACGTCGGCAAGGCGACGGTGCAAGTGTTGGAGAAGAACGGTGTACAGGTCGTGGTGCCGGAGCAGAGCTGTTGCGGGATGCCGAGCTTTGATATCGGCGATACAGAGGCGATTCAACAGTCCGCTCGACGTAACGTTGCGTCATTACATCCGTGGGTGCTCCAGGGCTATGACATTGTGGTGCCCACCGCGAGTTGCAGTTTGATGCTGAAACGTGAATACCCAGAACTGCAGCGCGATGAGCAGACCAAACAGGTCGCTGAACGGACGTACGATATCTGTGAATATCTCATGGGCATGAAAAAGGCTGGTCATCTATCGCCCGATTTCACTATGAAACCTGGCCGAGTGGCCTATCAGATTCCCTGCCATTTGAGAGATCAGAATATTGGGTTTAAATCGAAGGAGCTGATGGAATGTGCCGGAGCACAGGTTGAGGTCATCGAACAGTGTTCGGGACATGATGGAGCCTGGTCGGCCAAAACCGAATTCTTCCCACTGTCGATGAAAATTGCCGGGAAGGCCGTTCGCGCGATAGAGCAAGTGCAACCGGACCTGATCGCTTCTGATTGCCCACTCGCAGGACTGCAATTGGATCAGGCGGGAGCGTCGGACCGTGCGCCTGGCAAGACCGTGCTCCATCCGATTCAGGTTGTCCGCAACGCCTATGGGTTATCTGGATAGTGGTGAAAGCCAAGGATCTGACTGCGCTTATGCGCATTGAAGCAGGTGAGGAGATTCGATGAAGGCACTGACGTCAGGCGATCTCATTTCGATCGAAGAGTATGATCGGCTACGTGAGTCGTTTCGGGCTGGCATCATCACGCTCAAGCAGCGACGGCGCATTTCCGTCGGTCCATTGATGACCCTGGTCTTCGAAAACCGAGAGACGCTCCGGTTTCAGATCCAGGAAATGATCCGAGCGGAGCGCATCGTCGACCCGGCGAAGATTCAGGAAGAGTTGGAGGTCTACAATGCATTGCTGCCTGATCCCAACGAGTTGAGCGCGACGCTCTTGATTGAAATTACCGACGAGGCAGCCATGAAAGAAAAACTCGATCAATTCATGGGCCTGGATCACGGCAAGAAAGTTGCCATCACAGCCGGCGGTGAAGCGGTGTATGGGGAATTCGAAGGCGGGCGGAGCCACGAGACGAAGATCAGCGCGGTTCATTTTGTGCGGTTTCGACCGACTGCGTCGATGAACCAAGCGTTTGCGGACCTCACTCGACCGGTGACAATTCGCGTAGATCATGATGGATACAGGCATGAAGTTGCGGTCTCGGGTACAATGAGAGAAGAGTGGCTTGCAGATCTGCAAGCCACGACCGAGTAGTCATCACCGGATGCAGGTCGGATAAACAGCCCTCAGGCACTAGTGGATGAGGACCATGTCCACCGTTCTATTTACCAAACGTATCGAGTTTGCCGCTGCTCACCGCTATATGCGGCCAGAGTGGGATGAAGCCAAGAATAGCGCCGTATTTGGACGCTGTTACAACCATCCTGCTCACGGCCATAACTATCTTCTGGAACTGACCGTTTCCGGCAAGATCGATCCGAAGACCGGTATGGTCGTCAACCTCTTTGATCTCAAGCGGGTCCTCCTCAACGTGATCGAAGAATTTGATCATAAAAATCTGAATCTTGATATGCCCTACTTCAAAGATATCATTCCCACATCTGAGAATCTGGCGCAGGTTCTGTGGGCGAAACTGGTGGCGCAACAGGATATCGGATCCCTGCACACGCTTCGGCTGTGCGAAGATGAAGACCTGTATGCCGAAGTCACCGCTACAGAGGGTCGAGCGATCGCTTCAGTCACAAGGCGGTATACGTTCAACGTGGTCCAGGACAATCATCTCGGACGGGATTGGGATTGTTTGGTGACGGTGCGCGGACGAATCGATCCGACGACCGGCATGGTGACTGATATCGGATCATTGGATCAGTTGGTAGAAGATAGGGTCATTAAGAAATTCGACAAGCAAAACTTGTCTGTTGTTCTCAATCGGCAGACCGTCTCAGGAGAAGATTTGGCTCAAAACATTTTCCAGGAACTCGCCTCGTGCATCACTCAAGGAACTCTCACGAATATCAAGATGGTTTCCTCGCGTGATTTGACCTACGAAGTGTCTGCCTAGTCTCCCTAGCCGATCCACACAAGACCACCTATCTGGCAAAGAACGCAGTTCCCTTAGTGTGAAGCTAGGCAAGGTCCTGGTTACTTGTGTCGGTGCTGTGTTCCCTCTGTGCCTGGAGTTTTATTCGTGGCCTGGCGTGGGGTGAAGCGAGCGGCGTGGGCATCCTGCTCCGGCATTCTAAGGAAGACGATGATTCCCGTATCCGGATTGATCGTAAACGTACCGGCCCCTTTGAGGGTATTCTCACCTGACGGTTCTAACTCAACCTGAGTACGAGCTTTCTCCGTCCCATGCTGGATGGTGGCCTTGGCCCTCGCGCCATGAGTGGGGATGGCGTTGTCTGAATGATCCGTCACGTACAGGGTCAGGTCTCCATCCGCAGCGACCAGTTCGAGGTGGTAGGGTCCTGCAGCGAGTGCTTGCCCACCGTGGTGGGCCGTGACAGGGCCGGAGTCTTTCGCCTTGTGGGCGCCGACCGGTAGAGGCCCGAGAACAACTGTGCAGAGAGCGAGATAACCCAGCAGATGTCTCATGATCTATTCTCCTCGAAAACCGCTTTCATCTTATGACAGATCCTGATGGTGAACCTCAATGGCTCGGTGGATGGTGGTGATGGTGATGCTCAGCGCCATCGGCTGTTGATGGATCCTCTTTTGGTGTTTCGCTCGGATCGGGTTTTGGCTTGAGCGGCATGAACCGGGCCGCATAGCCTTCCTGATTTGGCAGTTTCATAAACACAATCACGACCGTAGTGGTTGTCAGTGAAAAATGACCCGAGCCCCCGAGAGCGTTACTCCCGATCGGATGCAAATTCACTTGTGTCTTCGTCGCCCCGTTTTCGATATTGGCCTTCGCTAATCCACCGTCGACGCTGATGGGATTGTCCGCGTGGTCCGTGACGTACACGGTCAGGGCGTTGTCCTTGACGACCAGCTCCATGTGGTAGGGTCCGGTCATGCGCAATTGGCCGCCATGGGGAGCATTGACGGATTCGAAGTATTCATCGGTATGCGCCCACGCCGGCGAGGCCGTGGCTAGGAGCGTACTGAATACGAGACAAGAAACCAGCTTGTTCATGGTCGGCCTGTTCCTTTACTCACGCGTCACGCCGCGCGGGTGATATTGGTGGTAGAAAGGTCTTTCAGCGCACTGCCACAGCGTGCGGTAACACGCTCTACTTGAGCAAGTGGTCTGAAATCAGTGCGACGAGTTCGGCCGGCTCTACGACTCCTTCGCGCGTCAGCAGTAATTTACCATGTGCAAAGAAATGGGTGGTGGGATACGTTTCAAAGGTGTGGGTTTTTTTGATTTCGCGACAGCGCCCCGGGACATGCATCTTGGCCTTGCCGACCTTGATGGTCGGGAACTGTGCCGCAGTGGCTTCCAGAATAGGGTCGTAGGCCTTGCAGGGTTCGCAAGTGGCCAGGCCATAGGCGACCACCGCACCGGGGCTGTCGGTGAATTCTTTGTAGTTCGCGTCGTTGACGTCGAGTACGGTGCTCATCATTGATCGCCGAGTCACAGGTCCGAAAGTCGTAAAGCCTCTGGCTTGCAGACTTTCGACTTTCGGACTGTATGACAGAGGGTTAGTTCAATTTTGCCAGCGCATCGAGAATCTCTTTATCCTCACGCGCTGTTTTGATCTCCTGCACCTTCGCATAGGCGACCTTGCCGTTCTTATCGACGATCACAGTGGCCCGCTTCGAGCAGTTCAGCGGCTCGAAATAGAGGCCGTAGGACTTGGCGGTGGTTCGGTGCACATCAGACAACAACCGGTGCTTCAGGTCCAGGGAGTCGGCCCAGGCCTTGTGGGAAAAGAAGCTGTCGCAGCTGACGCCGAACAGTTCGGCGTTCGCGGACTGAAATTTGGGGAAGTCATCGGTCAAGCACTTGTTTTCACCCTGGCAAACCGGGCTCCAATCCAGCGGATAGAAGCAGAGCACGACGTTTTTCTTTCCTTTATAGTCGCTCAACTTCACGTCCTGCTGGTCTTGATCCTTCAGATTGAAATCCGGTGCTGTATCGCCCACTTTAATTTCCGGTGCCACGTCACTCATCGCGAACCTCCTTAATGGAACTGTATGGGTAGTTGGTGGACTGAGGTCTTGATTTGGAAGGACCCCACGGTCTACTGCACATTAGATATGTACCCTTTGTCTAAAAAGCTTGTCAACTGGTAGGAGGATCGGAAGCAAGACGCAGGGCATAACGCATTGAGTCGTCGACGAAATCATGAACTTTTGAGTTCTCGAAATCCCAGCATCCGTCCGGCCGGTGAGGCAGTCCGATGGTTTTTGACGTGAAGCGTTCGACCGAGTTGAGGAAGATCCAGCGATGTCCCGACTTTTGGCGAGTGTCCGACTCGGAGTAATTCTCCGGCCGATGCGGACAGCAGTTCCTTGGCGGTGCTGTCGGAACGCCCCTTCTCGGTGAACATCTCAACCTCATCCAGTCCGAACTTACTCAGCCCCAAGGAATAGGACCATACGAGGCCTTCGCGCGATGCGTCGTCGTGAACGATCGACACGTGATCGTCCAGGACAAAACTTGTGAGCGGGCGTTGTTGCCAGTCCGACGGGTTGATGTAGACCTGCGTCAGAACATCATGCGCCGTGCCTTGCGACAACAACGTCAAACAGCGAGCTAGGCGCGCTGCAAGCAGGATGGTGTCGGGCATATCCCGTGGCGAGGCAAGCGTTGGGGCGACTGCACCCATCAGCTCATGTTCCCAGGCCAGTTGTTTCATGATCTCGGCGACATGGCTCATGGGCAGCGGCATCACCACATGGGACGACCAGGGACCATGCGTGGCCTGCCATGAGTCTGCCGAACCATCTTCATGCTTGATGACCAGGGGACCACCGAACTCGCGGTCATAAACCGCTTTGACCTCGTCGGTAGCCGGCGCAGTCCCACGATAACCGAGAAAGTATAGCGGCGGGCGTTTCGCGGATGGCTTGGGTGCTTTCTTCCGAATTCTCACTTTCCCGCCTTCCGCGCCTTGCGGCGGTCATCCGGATTCAAGAGGCGCTTACGTAGGCGCAAATTCTGCGGCGTGATCTCGACCAGCTCGTCGGCTCCGATATATTCCAATGCAAACTCCAGCGTCATTTCGCGAGGAGGAGTCAATACCAGTGCCTCGTCGGACCCGGAGGCCCGCATGTTGGAGAGGTGCTTCTCTTTGCAGACATTGACATCAAGGTCTTCATCTCGGCTATTTTGCCCCACCACCATGCCCCGGTATACGTCCACGCCCGGGCCGATGAACATGGCGCCGCGCTCCTGCGTCATGAAGATCGCATATCCGGTGCTGAGACCGTCTTCGTAGGCGACCAACGAGCCGTGCGGCGCGACGATCAGATCTCGTTCTTCAGCCGGTTCGTACGCCGTGAAGACATGGTGCATGATGACGGTGCCACGGGTCTTCGCCAGCAGCACATTCTTGAGCCCCATGATGCCGCGTGTGGGAATGTGGTATTCCAAATGCATCTCACTGGTGCCGACATCCGAGTGAATCAGCCGCATGTGGCGCATCTCACCGCGTCGCTTTCCGATTTCTTCGATGACCGTGCCCTGGTAAGTCTCCGGAACCTGGATGGTCAATTCCTCGTAGGGCTCCAACACGGCGTCGCCCTCACGGTGGAGAATGACCTCTGGTTGCGAGACCTGGAGCTCGTACCCTTCGCGTCGCATTTGTTCGATCAACACGGACAGATGGAGCTCGCCTCGCCCAGCGACGAGAAAGCGGTCTGCGCTGTCGGTCTCGTTCACGCGGAGCGACACGTTGGTCTCGAGTTCCTTAAAGAGCCGCTCGCGCAAATGGCGGGATGTGAGAAATTTCCCTTCCCGTCCGGCGAAGGGGCTGTTATTGACCGAAAAGGTCATCTGAACGGTCGGCTCGTCGATCGATACGCGTGGAAGGGGTACCGGCTTATCGGCGTCGGCGATCGTGTCGCCGATACTCACCTCATCGAGTCCCGCCACCGCGACGATTTCCCCTGCCGCGGCCTGCTCCGTGTCGGCCCGCTCGAGGCCCGAATACACCGCGAGGTCGGAGACCTTGCCGGGAATCTGTGCGCCGTTCTTGCCGAGCACCAGGACAGTCTGCCGCCGCGCAATGGAACCAGACTGAATTTTTCCGATTCCCATCTTACCTTTATAGGGGTCTTGCACGAGCGCCAGCACGAGGATTTGGAGCGGCGAGTCTGCGTGAATCGCCGGGGCAGGGATCTTTTCCAGAACGGTCTCGAGCAGCGGGACGATGTCGGTCCCTGGCTTGTTGACATCGAGTGTCGCGATCCCTTTGATGGCCGACGTATAGACGATCGGAAAATCAAGTTGTTCGTCGGTGGCGCCGAGATGGACAAAGAGATCGAAGGTGCGATTAACCACATCGTCGATGACCGCATCCGGCCGATCGATCTTGTTGATGACGACGATGGCTTTATGGCCGAGCGCCAACGCTTTCCGCAGCACGAACGTCGTTTGCGGCATCGGGCCTTCTTTGGCATCGACCAAGATCAGCACGCCATCCACCATGCGGAGCGTCCGCTCCACTTCACCGCCGAAGTCGGCGTGGCCCGGCGTATCGACAATATTGATCTTCACGCCGTTGTAGGTGACGCTGGCGTTTTTCGCGCGGATCGTGATGCCACGCTCCCGCTCTTGGTCCATCGAGTCCATGATGCGTTCACCCATGTCGTCGATCTTGCGATGGACGTGGGTCTGGCGGAGCACCGCATCGACCAGGGTCGTCTTGCCGTGGTCGACGTGGGCGATAATCGCGATGTTGCGGATGTCGGTTCGACGGTCGTGAGGCGCGCGTACCTGTGTCATGGCAGTTGTCTTCACCTGGTCAAAAAAAGACGCCTCAGTCTTGAGGCGCAAACTCAGCAGTATACTCGAATTCGATTGTGTCAAACAAGCAGAGGATAGGATCTCGGGTTGCGAACGACTCAGCGGCAGTTTTCTCTCAATGGAGTGGAGAAGAGGAAGGGAGGCTGTAATGCATTCGCACTGTCGTTAGTCCGGAACAGGATTCAATTGGGAGAGCGTACCGTTAGACGCAGGTCGAGTGGTTGATTTCGGCATGCATGAGGCGACGGTCCGTAGCAGATGGTCTGGCGAGAAGGGCTTCTTAAGATATTCCGTCGCTCCGAGGGTGGTGGCTTCGGCCATCGATTCCGGACGGCCGTTCGCCGTCAGCATGATGACTGGAATCTCGTGCCAGGCCGGCGTTGAGCGAATCGCACGCAGGACGTCGAAACCCGAGAGAGAGGGCAGCGAGATATCGAGCAAGACCAGGTCTGGTGGCTCGCTGGTTTCTGTCAGCCGTTTTGCGTTGGTTCCATCCGGGGCGTGTCTGACGGCATAGCCGTTCCGTTCTAAGATGAACCGCACCAAACAAGCCGTGTCGTCGTGATCTTCGATCATCAGCACGGTCGGGATGGAAGAACTCACTGCCTTACCCATTGGGCCTCCTTAAACAATCATTGTTGGTCTTTAGGAACCGGTCTTCATGATGGGCAGGGTGTTCTGGACAATCTGCGCGTAGGTCTGATTCATGCGGCGCGCTTCTTCCCATGACCGCTTCCAGACCGGCGGCGCGCGGATGGCTGCTGTTTACGAGGAGCCTTCGCAGAGTTCTTACCTCCAGGCAGGTTCAGCGAGGATGAGCGAGGATTCAGAACTCGCTTCATCGCCTCAATGAGACCAGCCGATCCCTTCTGCTTGGTGACATAGGCCGTTGCGCCTTGGTGCAGTGCTCGCTGAATGTCCGGCTCGTAGGAGTCGGCGCTGACCACGATCACGGGAGTCTCGCACCAGTCTGGATGGTTTCGCATGAGTTTCAACAATTCCGTTCCGCTTACGTAGGGGATCACGAGGTCCAGCAGGACTAGAGCGGGTGGCTGCTCAGTTCCGATCATAGAGGAGGCCTGACGCCCATCCTTAGCCTGGAGCACCGAGAAGCCCTCCCGTTCCAGCACGTGTTTCAACAGGTCTGCGGTATCCTGCTCATCTTCGACGACGAGGATTTTACGCTTCATGGTCGGCTCCTCTGGTTTCTAAGCCATCAATCGTAGACCACCTTGATCCGATCAAGATAGGAACCCAGCAAGGAGAGATGGCGCTCGATGGTCGGTGAGTCGCTGCTCTTCGCCGCCTGTTCGATCACAGCGGCCAGTTCGCTGACACGGTCGAAGCCGTAGCTTCCCCCTGCGCCTTTCATCCCGTGCGCCACTTTGCGCACCGTCTCAAAGTCTCGGGTCGTCAGGGACTCCTGCATCGTCTGGACTTCTTTTTTACGATTGGTCAGGAATTTCGGGATGAGCGGTTCAAAAGAGGCGTCGACGTGGACGAATGATTCGCCTTCAGCGACTGCCTCTTCGGGCGGGGTCTGTTCCATCGATGATTCTCCAATCAGTCTGGTATCGGTTATTTTTCAAGATTCTTGACCGAAATGCTCGGGGTAGGGCTCAGAACAGGACCGCAGCCTGCACTGAAATGTGGCTAAATGTCATAGACCGGCACCATCTGAAAGGAATAGCCGGACCATTTATGAGACAACGGGTGTCATTGTAGCGAGGCTCGTCTCCTGCGGGATTGGTCGACATATCGGAGCAAGGTTTCCCGTCTGAACGGCTTCAGCACATAGTCTTGGACAGTGAGCGCACGCACTTTGCGGATTTTTTCTTGGTCGGCGACCGCCGTTAGCATAATCACCGGGATCTGTGCCCAGTCCGGTGTGGCGCGGATGGTCTCTAGAATCGTGATGCCGTCGACATAGGGGAGCTGAATATCCAATATGACCAAAGAGGGGGGTGGCATCAGCGCGATCTTTTCCAGCGCGACAGAGCCGTCCGCCGCATGCGAGACTTGATAGCCCCATTCTTTCATGATCAGCGTCACGAGGTCCGCGGTATCTTGTTCGTCTTCGACGAGCAGGAGGAGGGGGTCGTTTTCAGAAACCCGGTTGGCCACAGACTGCCTCCTTTCTTTAGGCTGCTTGGTCTCTCGTGGTGGCGGCACATTGGGCGATGACAGTGAGCAGGGTCTTTTTCTTGATCGGTTTCGTCAGATGGGCGGTGCAACCCACAGCCAGGCACTTATCCGCTTCTTCCTTGAAGGCATTGGCCGTCAGCGCCACGATCGGTGTGGGTCTGCGCTGCTGCGCTCGTTCCCATTCGCGCATAGCGGCCGTGGCCTCGAGGCCGTCCATGACCGGCATCTGCATGTCCATAAGAACCAAATCGTAGCGACCAGTCTTGAACTTCTGTAGGGCGACGGCACCATTCTCCGCCATATCCAGCTGGGAAGGGGTCTCCTTTAGGAAGAGCGCGACCACATCACGGTTGTCTTCCAGGTCCTCGACCAACAGGATGCGACAGGGCGTCGGTGCAATCCGGTCGGCAGCCTCTTCTTCTTGTTGAACCGGTCGAAGGGGTTCCACATTCAGCGCGGTGGCCAGCGCGTCCATTAATCGCCGTCGACTGAGCGGCTTGTAGAGGTAACTGGTGATTCCCAATGCCCGAGCTCGGCGAGCGTCATCCCCCTGAAGATCCGACACATGCATGATCAGGGGCAAGGTCGCAAATTCCCGTCGGTCGCGGATGGCTTGCGCAAGGTCCAACCCGTTCATGCCCGGCATGTGATAGTCCAAAATGGCGAGGGTCACCGTTTCATTTCGCCGATGGGCATCGTCTAAGATCGTCAACGCCTGTGCCCCGCTCGTCGCTTCCAAGAGCTGGGCACCGCTGCGCGAGAGGTGTTCACGGACGATCATCACATTGGTCTCGTTGTCGTCCACGATGAGGAGGCGCATGGCGTGTAAATCGAGATACCGTCCCGTTTGGCTGGCCACGACGAGGGGCGCTTCCGGTAGGGTGATGGTAAAGGAAAACGTGGTGCCGCCGCCCAACGTACTCTGCACCTCCAGGCGTCCCTCCATCAGCTCCACAAGGTGCTGCGAGATACTCAAGCCGAGTCCCGTTCCGCCGTATTTTCTGGTCGTGGTCGAGTCCACCTGCGTGAAGGGCTCGAAAATGGATTGGAGCTTGTCCGGGGGGATACCGATGCCGGTATCGAACACCGAGAAACGGAGGGCGTGGGCGGTCGATCGATCGGGAGCCGGTTCGACGGTGATCATGACATGCCCGGATTCTGTGAACTTGATCGCATTGCTGACGAGGTTCATGAGCACCTGATTCAATCGAGTTGGATCACCGACGACGCCTTGCGGGACGTCCGGGTGGACGAGAACGAGGAGTTCGACCCCTTTGGCCAAGGCTTTGCCGGACATGAGCTCTGCGATCGTATCGGTAAGATTGGGAAGATCGAACGGCACCGATTCCAGCGCCATGTAGCCGGCTTCGATCTTCGAGATGTCGAGAACGGCATTGATCAGTTCCATGAGCGACGAAGCCGCACGGCTGAATCGGCCGACATAATTGGCTTGATCGGGCGTGAGCGACGTTTCTTGGAGCAATTCCGCCATGCCGACGATCGCATTCATCGGGGTGCGAATCTCATGGCTCATCGTCGCTAGAAATTGACTCTTCGCCCTGGTGGCGGCTTGAGCGGACTGGTTTGCTTCTGCCAGCTCGCGATTGCGGACTTCCATGTCCCGCGCCGATTGTTCCAGCTTTGCCTCGGCCGCTTTCCGTTCCGTGATGTCGCGGACCAGGCCGGTGAACAGGCGGCGATCGCCCAGCCGCGTTTCACTGACGGCGAGATCAAGAGGAAAGATCGAGCCATCTTTTCGGCGGCCGACCATCTCGCGCCCGGTGCCGATGATCTTGGCTTGCCCGGTCCGGTGATAGTTGGCTAGATAGCCGTCGTGTTCACTGTGATACGGTTCCGGCATCAGCACGTTCACATTCTGGCCGATCACCTCATGAGCGGAGTAGCCGAACATCCGTTCGGCAGCCGGATTGAAACTCTCGATCGTGCCCCGCCCGTCGATAGTGATGATGCCGTCGACAGCATGGTTGACGATGGCGCGCAGACGCGCTTCTTGTTCTTCCCGTTTACACCTGACCTCATGGCGCTCGGTGAGGTCGCGGACGACCTTCGTGAAACCTTTGAGCCCTCCATCCTGATCAAACAGAGCGGTGATGACGACATTGGCCCAGAATCGTGAGCCGTCTTTGCGCACGCGCCATCCCTCGTCTTCTGCATGGTGATGGGCGGTGGCGCGTCTCAGCATCGCTGTGGGTTTATCGCTCGCTTGGTCTTCCTCCGTGTAAAAGCAGGAGAAGTGACGACCGATGATCTCCTCTGCGGTGTAACCCTTCAAGCGCTGCGACCCCTGGTTCCATGACATAATCTGTCCCTCGGGATCGAGTCGGAGGATGGAGTAGTCGAGAATATTTTCGATCATCACACGAGTGAGCTCTTCCTTTTCTCGAAGCGCCGCTTCTGCGGCCAATCTGGATCGTTCGGCTTTCTTCTGTATGGATATGTCGGTGGCCATCCCAAGAAATCCGGTGATCGTACCGGTATGGTCGCGGACCGCGGTGACGGTGAGCAGCACTGGGATCCGAGTGCCGTCTTTGCGGACATAGATCCACTCGTGTTGATTGGGCAGATTGCGGCGGGCCTTGGCGGTCAGGACGTCGAACCCCGCCTCCAGCTCGATGCCCAGTTCTGCGCTGAAAATCTTCGCACGTGCGGCCACTTCTTCAGAACAATGGAAGGCCGCCGGAGTCAATTTGCCGATCATTTCATCCGCGGAATAGCCCAACAACTGTTCAGCTGCCGGATTGAAATGCTGGATGATCCCCGTTGTCGAGGTTGCGATCACGGCATGGGGGGCATTGAAGAGAATAGTCTTCTGGAAGCTGTGAAGGTCGAACAGGGCACGTTCCGATTCCTTGCGTGCCGTGATGTCGTAGTTGATGCCGGTCATGCGGACTGTTCGATCCCGTTCGTCTTTGACGACGATAGCGGATGCTTTGATATGGCGAATGCTTTGGTCCGGAAGGACTAACCGAAATTCCATATTAAATCGACCTTGTCCCTCAATCGCGGCTAGGACGGAGGCTTCGGCATAGGGCCTATCCTCAGGGTGGAGCCGGCCCACCCAGGCCTCATAGGCCCCCGGGAAATTCTCTGGCGTGTAGCCATAGAGTTCATACATCTGTTTGTCCCAGACCAGCTTATTTTCGCGAACATGGTAATCCCATACGCCGATGCCCCCGGATTCCGTCGCCAGGTCTAACCGCTGAATCGAATCTTGCAAGGTCTGCTCATAGACCCTTTGCTCCGTGATATCCCGCACGGTGCCCACCATGCGTATCGGGCGGCCATCAGGGTCGCGTATCACGGTTCCGTGGCACAACACGTCACGAATTTCCTTGCTCGGACGAACAATTCGGCAGGTCGCCTCGTAGGGGAGGTCCTGAGCGAGCGTCTCTTCGACGGCCTTGGTCACGCGGGCTCGATCCTCGGGATGGAGCGCTTCTTGAAATGTGCTGATCGTCGGTGTGATCGTACGAGGCACATACCCGAAAATCCTGAATTGCTCATCCGACCAGATCTCGGCGCCGGTTTCGATGTCCCACTCCCAACTGCCGACATGGGCGAGTGCTTGGGCCTGATCCAGGTTGGCTCGATGGGCTTCGAGTGTATGTTGTTGTCGCTTCAACTCGAGACGGCTGACGACCTGCTGCCCCAACATGCGAAGCGCGTCTAGCTGGTCGGCGGTCAACTGCTTCGGCGTTCGATCGATCACGCAGAGGGTGCCCATGGCATGACCGGACGGCGTGACGAGGGGCATTCCGGCATAGAACCGTATGCGGGGGTCCGCAGCAACCAAAGGGTTGTCGGCGAATCGCTCGTCTTGGGTGGCATCAGGGACGATGAACAGGTCTCTGCCATGGATGGCATGGGCACAGAAGGCGATGTCACGCGGGGTTTCCGGTGCATCGATCCCCACCTTCGCCTTGAACCATTGGCGATGGGTATCCACGAGACTAACGAGGGCGATTGGAGTTCCGCAAATATGCGCGGCCAGCTTCACCAGATTGTCGAAGCCTTCATCCGCAGGGGTATCGAGAATTTCGTACTGATGGAGTTCTTTGAGGCGCGCGGCTTCGTCTTCCGGCAAGGGGGCGCTGTGCATGTCTAGGCCTCGTATCGAGAAACGGCTCTGCGTACCGTTCGTGACCGGCGTGAATCAATCTGCGCCGATCCTATGTGAGTAAGCGCACAGTGGTTGTGGAGGTCGTCCTGCGCTGCCGAGTTGTCTCTCGTATTCGTACTATGAGGAGAACGGTTGAGAAAGCGAATTATCTTTTTCGACAGAGGAGCGTAAGGAGAAAAGCCGTGGAATCAGTGTGCGGGATGAGGCGGTTGTGCGATCGCACATCGTGCGATGTAGGCGATCTCCGTCTTGCTTGAGTTTTCAGAAGACGCATTGTAAGGTCTTTCGTGCTTCGGACTGCTAGAGGATTTCAGACACCATGCCCAGAGACGATCGGTTTTTTGAGGTGATTGAAGCGCGGTCAGGTCCCCGTCTGAACCGGTGGCAAGTCCTGTTGATTGGCCTGGTTGCGTTGAGTATCGTCGGTGCGACGACCGCCACGGGGATTGTGTGGTATTTTTCACGGGACCTCCCCTCGCTCGACCTGCTTCAGAACTACCAACCCAGCTTAGTCACGAATGTCTATGCGGATGATGGCCAGTCGATCGGCCAGTTTTTCATTGAACGGCGTATTCTCACGCCGCTGGCCGAAATTCCAAAAACGCTGACACAGGCAGTGATTGCCACAGAAGACGCGAGGTTTTTCGAGCATCCCGGGTTGGACTATATCGGGATGTTGCGGGCCGCGTGGACCAACATCCGGCACGGCGGACGAAAAGTCGAAGGAGCCAGCACGATCACGCAGCAATTGGCGCGGTCGTTGTTCCTCTCGTCCGAGCGCTCCTATGAACGAAAGATTCGGGAGCTCATTTTGGCCTATAAGATGGAATCCGTCTCGGGGAAGGAGCAGATTCTTGAAACCTATCTCAACCAGATCTATTTCGGCCAAGGGGCCTATGGCGTGGGATCGGCGGCACGTTCCTATTTCGGGAAAGACGTCAGAGGGTTGAATCTTGCCGAATCGGCCTTCCTGGCGGGTCTCCCGAAATCTCCCAGCCGGTTTTCTCCCTTCACGGCCTATGACCTGGCCAAGAAGCGGCAAGAGCATGTGTTGAGTCGAATGGAGGAGGTCGGGTTTATCACGGCGGCGGAACGAGAATCGGCCGTCGGCGAGAAGCTGGATTTTCACCGGCCTGGGAGCGAGCATCTCGCTCCGTACTTCGTCGAGTATGTCCGCCAATTGCTCGTGGCGAAATACGGGGAGTCGATGGTGTACAAGGGCGGGCTCGAGATCTACACGACGCTGAATATCGCGATGCAGAAGGCAGCGGAAGCCGCCTTTTTAAGCGGAGTCCGCGAGTTGGACAAACGGGAAGGGTGGCGCGGGCCTCGTCGCACCGTCGATCTGACGACATTCCAGCCGTCGGAGTTGGCCTCGACGGGCCAGCCATTGAAGCCTGGAAGTCTCGGTGAAGGGGTCGTTCTGAGAGTCGGCAAGGATCACTATGTAGTGCAAGTCGGGGCATTTGCCGCCAAGCTGGCGTTTGACGACATGGCCTGGGCTACGCGGATTCTCAAAGGATTTGATCCTGGGGTGGACTTCGTCATCAACCAGAATGTGAAACAGCTTCTGAACCCGGGCGATGTGATCGAAGTCGGCATCAAGAAGATGACGAAGGAGGGCATTCAGCTCACGCTTGAGCAGACCCCGATCGTCGAAGGGGGGCTGATTGCGATCGATCCGATGGTCGGCGCAGTTCGCGCGATGGTCGGTGGGTATGATTTTTCACGGAGCGAGTACAATCGTGCCGTGCAGGCCCATCGGCAGCCGGGCTCCGCATTCAAGCCCCTCATCTATGCGACGGCGATGAGCCAGGGGCTCAGTCCTGCCACGCAAATCCTCGATGCGCCGGTGGTGTACGAGCAGGAAGAGGAGGACAAGACCTGGAAACCTGAGAACTATGGGCGGAGATTTCACGGGATGGTCAGTCTTCGCGAGGCGCTGGCGCAGTCGCACAATCTGGCGACGGTTCGGTTATTGGACAAGGTCGGGGTGAAGAATGTGATCGAGTTCTCGCGGACGGTCGGAGTGACGAGCCCGCTCCCTAGTGATCTGTCTCTGGGGCTCGGCTCTTCCTCGATCGGCTTGATGGAATTAACCTCGGTGTACGGCGTCTTTTTGAATCAGGGGATACGAGTGGAGCCCTATGTCATTAAGTCGGTGAAGGACAGCACCGGGAAGACGCTCGAGGTGGTCGAACCAGAAGCGCGCGAGGTGATTACGAAAGAAACCGCCTATCTGATCACCAATATGATGGAGGATGTCGTGCAGAGGGGAACGGGACAGGCTGCAAAGGTGCTGGGGCGTCCAATCGCCGGGAAGACCGGTACGACCAACGACTACATCAATGCATGGTTTATCGGAGGGACACCGAACTTGGTGACCGGCGTGTATGTCGGCTTCGATGACCGTCGCTCCCTCGGTCCGGGTGAATCCGGCGCCAAATCGGCCTTACCGATTTGGATGGCGTTTGAGAAAGAAGCGCTCAAACAGCTGCCCGTCGTCCCGTTCGAAATCCCAGACGGCGTGACGTTCGTCAAGGTGGATTCCTCGACAGGACTTTTGGAGTCTGAGCAGGAGGAGGAAGGCCAAGGCGGCACCGTAGAGCTGTTCTCCAAAGGTAGTGAGCCGACCCAGGCAGCGCCACGTCGGGTGGATCCTACGGATTTTTATAAGCTGGATCAGATCCCCGAAAGACAACCGACGGTGGAGGAGGATGTGCAATAGGCCCGGCTACGATTGGGAATCCTGATACTCCTCATGCCAGGCCATTTGAATCGTTTCGAGAATCTTTTCGTTCGACTTCTTCGGATCATCCTTAAAATCAGGCAGCGCCACGATCCAGGCATGCATGTCGGTGAAGCGCACGGTCAACGGATCCGTCTCAGGATGTTCTTCAACGAGACGGATGGCGATATCCTCCGTGTCTTGCCATTTTAAATCCATCGGTAGCTCCTTCGAACCTCGTCGGTCGTCGCTCGATTCTTGGTCCCTAGTTTCGAGTTTAACGTTTCAAGTTATTGCGACAGATGTCAGAAACTTGAAACACGAAACTTGCAACTCTTACTCAACGAGATACGCTTCACGATAGCTCAGTGACTTTCTTCCCTTGTAGGCCTTTTTTAAGCGAATGATCCAGCATGACGACGTTCAAATGCTTCGCAGCCTGTTCAAGTTCGGCCATGCGCGCGCGAATGGTACCGGCATTGGTGCCGTCTGTTGCGGTGGCGAGCTGAGCGAGCGCCTTGCGAATGCCGTCGACCTCTTCACTCGTCACCAGTTGTCCTGCATCGGCGAGCGATTTCTCAATTGTCTTGATCAACGCCTCGGCGTCTAGTCGAGCTTCGATGAACTTCCGCGCGGTGATGTCTTCCGCCGCGAATTTGAATGAGTCTTCGATCATCCGCTCCACTTCCGTATCGGAGAGCCCATAGGAGGGTTTGACGTCGATCGACTGGCTGTCCCCGGTTCGCATATCCTTCGCGGTCACGTTCAAGATGCCGTTGGCGTCGATCAGGAAGGTGACTTCGATACGGGGCACTCCCGCCGGAAGCGGCGGCACCTTGAGGCGGAAGCGTGCCAGGCTCCGGTTGTCTTTGACCAGTTCGCGTTCGCCTTGGAGGATGTGAATATCGACACCGGTCTGGCCGTCGACGTAGGTCGTGAACATTTCTTTGGCGCTGGCCGGAATGGTCGTGTTTCGGCGTATCAGGCTGCTCATGACGCCGCCCATCGTCTCAATACCAAGCGACAGTGGGGTCACATCCAACAGCAACATGTCTGTGGTCCCACCGCTCAGGATGTCGGCCTGCACGGCGGCCCCGAGTGCGACCACCTCGTCCGGGTTTAAGTGGCAATGCGGCGCCTTTCCGAACAGCGCTTCCACGCGCTGCCGGACCAAGGGCATGCGAGTCGAGCCTCCCACTAACACGATTTCGTCGATATCCTGTGGCGTGAGTCCCGCGTCCTTCAATGCCATGCGACAGGGAGCCAGCGTGCGTTCGATGACACGCATGGCCAGCGATTCAAGTTGATCTCGCGTCAGCTCTCTGGTGAAGGAACCGTTGTCTTCGGGTAAGTCGAGCGAGATGTCCGTTTTCATCTCGTCGGACAATCGGATTTTGGCCCGCTCGGCTTCCAGTCGGACCGCCTGCATGTGATCGGGATAACTGGAGAGGTCCACTCCATGGCGGTCTCGAATTTCCGTCACCAACAGATCGACGAGCACGCGATCGAGATCGTCTCCACCCAAATGGGTATCGCCGTTGGTCGCCAGCACTTCGAAGATGCCGTCCTTCAGTTTCAAGATCGAAATATCGAACGTGCCGCCACCAAAGTCATAGACGGCGATCGTGCCCTGGGTTTTTTTCTGAAGCCCATAGGCGAGTGAAGCGGCGGTCGGTTCGTTGATGATCCGCAGAACTTCCAGCCCCGCGATCATGCCCGCGTCTTTGGTGGCCTGTCGTTGGCTGTCGTTGAAATAGGCCGGAACGGTGATGACGGCTTTGGTAATGCTTTCACCGAGATGGGCCTCCGCACGCAGCTTCAGTTCCTTGAGGATCATGGCGGAGATCTGAGGCGGCGAATAGTTCTTTGCGCCGAGCCGGATTCGGATCACCCCTCCGGTTTCGGTGAGGGTATACGGGAAATAGGCCAACTCGCTTTCGACGTCTGCCAGCCCCTTTCCCATGAACCGTTTGACTGAGTAGACGGTGCGCTCTGGGCTCCGCGTTAAATGTTCCTTGGCGGCGTCCCCGACGATCAACCCATTGTCCGTCAAGGCGACAACCGAGGGCACCATCGCCCGCCCGTGGCGGTCGGGAACGACACAGGGCTGGCCGTCTTTCATATAGGCAATGAGGGAGTTGGTGGTACCGAGGTCGATGCCGACTATGCGTGTCATAGCAAAGATGCTGAAAAAGGTGTTATGAGGCGATCGTTGCCGCCAGATCGTTGACGATGTTGTTGATATAGGTTCGGTGCGAGAGTAACTCACGCATCTGTTTCAAGATTCGATCCCGCTCTGCCCTGGCTTGGCTCGTAGACTCTCCTCGATCTTGTAACTGATCCCATTCTGAGAAGAACTGCCGAAGTTGCGACTCCATCCCTTCTCGGCGTTGATCAAGCGTCTGTTGCTCACCTTGGAGTTTGGTGCGGAGCTGTTGGCCTTGATCCGAATCACGATCCGCAGCGCGATACTCATCCAATGTCTCTTGGAGCTCCAATATTTCCTCAAAGAGGTCGGCCGGCGGGGAGGTCCGAATGTCCTTAACCGAGCCGGCTTCGAGCGCCAGGAGGTATTCCGCTCGTTGGATGGGATCACGAAGCGTCCGGTACGCCGTATTGAGCACGGCGGCATTGCCGAGGCTGATGGTTTGTTCCGTCGGACTCTTGGTTTGATAGAAGTCCGGATGAAAGGCGCGGCTTAGTTCATAGAATTTGGCTTCCAGCTTCTTAGGGTCCAGCGTGAGCCGGCGTGGGACCCCGAGACAGGTGAAATAGTCGGTCTCTTTCGAAACCGGCTGGACCTTCACACATCGCTCGCAGAAATATTCCCCCGACATCTCGGATTGACAATGCCAACACATGCTCCTCGCCATCTGCAATTGACGGTGAGTCTCTGATTTGGAAGTCGTTCCCTCGCTAGCCATAAAAAATTATCCACATGACGTGTGTCTGGATTGATCAGTGTTTCCTGTGTCGGATCAGGCGGAGAACGATTCTCCGCAGCCGCAGGTCTTGTTGGCGTTCGGGTTGATGAACTTGAAGTTCCCGCCCATGAGGTCTTTCTGATAATCCAATTGGGTGCCTTGGAGATAGATCGCGCTCTTGGCGTCGACGATCACTTTCACGCCGTCGATCTCATGGACCTGATCGTATTGCCCGATCTTGTCGTCAAAGTTGATCGTGTAGCTCAAGCCGGAACAGCCCCCTCCCTTGACCCCGAGACGGAGCCCGCCTTCTTCGATGCCTTGCACATTGATCAACCGCTTGACTTCCTTCAAGGCCGAGTCGGTCAGTGAGATAATCGGAGTCTGCGTTTCTGCGTTCGTGGTCTCCATCGTCAGCTCCTTTCGTGCCCGTTACTTGGTGTCGGCCGGCTGGTCATCAGATTTCTTCTGATAATCGGCCAATGCCGCTTTGATGGCGTCTTCCGCGAGGACGGAACAGTGGATTTTTACGGGCGGAAGATTCAATTCTTGCACGATATCCGTGTTCTTGATCTTCTGGGCTTCCTCGATCGTCTTGCCCTTGAGCCATTCGGTGGCCAAGCTGGAGCTGGCGATGGCCGAACCACAGCCGAATGTCTTGAACTTAGCATCGACGATGGTATCGTTCTGTACCTTGATCTGCAGCTTCATGACATCGCCGCACTCCGGGGCTCCGACCATCCCGGTGCCGACGCCTTCTTCTTCCTTCTTAAAGCTTCCCATATTCCTGGGGTTGTTAAAATGATCGACGACTTTATCGCTGTATGCCATAGCTTCCTCCTTGGTATCTCATCGCTCGTGAAACGTCGTTCGTTCTCAACGAGATACGCTTCACGCATCAATGTGCTGCCCATTGCACGGATTTTAGGTCCACGCCTTCTTTTGCCATTTCATAGAGCGGGGACATTTCCCGCAACTTGGTGACGATCTCAATAACCTTTTTAATTGTGTAGTCAATCTCGTCGTCGGTGTTGAAGCGACCCAAGCCGAAGCGGATTGACGAGTGGGCGAGTTCTGTTCCAACACCGAGCGCCCGCAACACATACGAGGGTTCCAGTGTGGCTGAGGTACAGGCAGAGCCGGATGACAGCGCGATGTCCTTCATCCCCATGAGCAAGGACTCACCTTCGACATAGGCAAACGAAATATTGAGGTTCCCCGGTAAGCGGTTCGTCGGATGGCCGTTGAGATAGCTTTCTTCAAGGGCCGCCATAATGTCGGCTTGGAGGCGATCACGCATCTTGGTCAGTCGGGCGGCGTCCGCGGTCATCTCCTGTTCACAGAGCTCACAAGCCTTTCCGAATCCGACGATCAATGGGACCGGCAAGGTGCCGGACCGCATGCCGCGCTCGTGTCCACCCCCGTCCATCTGGGCCGCGATCCGAACCCGAGGGTTTCTCTTTCTGACGTAGAGTGCTCCGACTCCCTTAGGACCGTAGATTTTATGGGACGTAAACGACATCAGATCGATACCCATGGCCTGGACATCGACGGGAATTTTCCCGACGCCCTGTGTCGCGTCGCAATGGAAGAGGATGCCTTTCGCTTTGGCAATCTTTCCGATCTCGGCGACAGGATTGATCGTGCCGATTTCGTTGTTGGCCAGCATGACCGAGATCAAAATCGTCTTTTCGGTGATGGCTTTCTCCACATCCTGCGGGTTTACCATGCCGTACTTATCGACCGGCAGGTAGGTCACGGTCGCTAGCCCTTTAGCTTCAAGTGACTTGGCCGTATCGAGCACGGCTCGATGTTCCGTGGACGAGGTGATGATATGGGTGCCTTTCTCCTTGTACATCTCCAGGACGCCCTTCAACGCTAGGTTGTCCGATTCGGTCGCGCCACTGGTGAAGACGATTTCTTTTGAATCCGCTTTGATCAGCTTCGCAATCTGTTTTCGTGCTTGTTCGACCGCTTCTTCGGCGGCCCACCCAAAGGCGTGGTTGCGACTCGCCGCATTGCCGAACTTCTCGACGAAATACGGCAGCATAGCCTCGAGTACTCGGGGATCCATGGGAGTGGTGGAATGATTGTCGAGAAAAATGGGAAGCTTCATCGTTCGACTCCTTGTGTCGTGGGAGATTGAATCGTAATCAAGGGTGTGCCGCCCATCATGTCTTCCAACGTCATGTTGTTCAGTAGCTGATAAATACTGTCCTGAATTTTCAGCAGCGGCGTACGGATGTTGCAGTGTTCGCGTTGCATGCAAAACTCACCTTCTTTTTCGTGCGAGCAGTCCGTGAGAGCGAGCGGTCCTTCGATGCTCTCGAGGATTTGCGCAATGGTGATGTGCCTCGCGCTCCGTGCGAGGAGATAGCCTCCCTTTGGGCCATTGTGACTCTCGATGAGGCCGCTTTTGGAGAGCGCCTGGAGGACCTTGGCCAACAATTCGAGCGGAATATTGTATTCTTCCGCGATCTCTTTGGTATTCACGACACGGCCGGGCGTGACATCGCCGAACTGGACCGAGGCGATATGCTGTAACGCCATGAGCGCGTAGTCAGATTTTTTTGAGATCTTCAACATTCTTATTGCCGATCGTTCTGATCGGAGACTATAATGATCTCCGATCAATATGGTCGGACAGACAGTACCATGTAGATTTCTCTGATGTCAACACAAGATACGAGTCGCACAACGGAGTAGAAAGGAACTGGAAACATGGGCGGGACCAATCCTTATATTGAGAAGACAGACTACGAGCTGCCAAAGGTATCGTATACCGTCAAATTTATTCAACCGAATGGAGACTCGACCACTGTCACGGTCGATCCTGAAAAGCTTCCCTATGGTGAGACAGGGCTCCCTGGCAGTATTTTAGATATTGCGATGGCGCACGGGGTGGATCTGGAACATGTGTGCGGTGGGGTCTGCGCCTGTTCTACCTGCCACGTGGTCGTCAAGCAGGGACTGGAAACGTGCAACGAAGGCACGGACGATGAGTATGATCAACTGGATGAAGCGCCCATGACGACCCTTCAGTCGCGGTTGGGATGCCAATGTGTACCGAACGGAACGAAGGATGTTGTCGTCGAGATCCCAGCCGTGAACAAGAATCTGGTGAGAGAGACCCACTGAGCCACCATACGTGTCGATGCTCGTTCGTCAGCCGCTATGTGCATGATGGGCGAGAATCATCTGATGGTGCCATTGCCACGTCGCCGTTCAGTCGTAGGTCTCGACCTTCACTTCCTTCCGGTCATACCCCTGCTCCATAAGGTATGCGCGTAGCGGTCGGGCAAAGGCCTTTGTCCCGCAGAGCAATGGGACGACCTTTGGTTGTCCCTCGATGAACGGCGTCAGAATCGTCAGCGTTTTCTCTACTGCTTCCGCTTCCCCGTTCGGAGCTACGAGGGGGAGGTATTGAAAAGACGGGTGTTGCAGAGCCAATGCGCGCCATTCCTGATCAAATAGGATCTCATCGTGGTTCGGAGCCACCGCAATCAAACGGATCGGGGTCCGAATGCCCAAACGGCATACCTGTTTGAGCATGCATCGCATCGGCACAAGGCCAGTATAGCGAGCAATAAGCAGTAGGTCTCGGTCCAGGGATTGAGGCAGAACAAAATTTCCATACGGTCCGGATAGCGTAATTTCATCTCCGGACTTCAACTGGTACAGGTAATGGGAACCTACTCCACCAGAAACGCGGTCAAAGACCAGCGTCAACTCTCCATGAGGCGAAGCTGGGTCGGCCAGAGAGTATGCGCGATTCAGCGGGGGTTTCTGTCCTACCGGTAACTTCAGGGAGACCCATTGTCCTGGTTTGAACGAGACCTCAGTTATTTGGGGTTTCACGATAAGTCGGCGGACGTGGGGCGTAAGATCGGTGACTGACAGGACCGTGGCTGGTTGTGTGGGCTCCGCCATGACGACCTCGCGGTACCCTCTTAGTTAACAGAAGCCAGCAGGAGATGAAAGCGCCGATGCGATGTGCAAGGATTTTCACAGCGTGATATAGATGTCGGCATGAATGCGATGTCGGGAAGGAATAATACGGTTATGAATCAGGTTCGCGTTCGATTCGCTCCCAGTCCGACGGGGTATCTCCATATCGGCGGTGTGCGCACGGCGTTGTTCAATTGGCTCTTTGCGCGTCAGCAGGAGGGGACGTTTGTTCTTCGAATCGAGGATACCGATCAAAGTCGTTCAACCGATGAGTCTATCCAGGCCATCATCGAGGGGATGAAATGGGTCGGGCTTGATTGGGACGAAGGGCCATTCCGTCAAACCGAACGGATGGACCTGTATCGCCAACATGCCCTCAGGCTGTTCGAGACTGGACAAGCGTACTGGTGCGTGTGCAAGGCCGAAGAGTTGGAGGCACGGCGAAAAGAAGCAGAAGCCAAAGGCCTCTCGCCTCGGTACGATGGTCGCTGTCGCAACTTGGGCATCGCGAGCCCTACAGAAGATGCTGCGCTTCGATTCAAGGCCCCGGAAGAGGGGCAGATCGTGGTTGACGATCTCATCAAGGGTACGATCACCTTCGATAACAGCGCTGTGGACGATCTCATCATTCTGCGGTCCAACGGATATCCGACGTACAACTTTTCCGTCGTGGTCGATGATGCTCTGATGCGCATCACGCATGTGGTACGGGGAGACGATCACCTGACGAATACGCCGCGGCAAATTCCGATCTTCGAAGCCCTCGGGTTTCCCGTCCCGCAGTTCGGCCATTTGCCGATGATTCTTGGTTCGGATAAGGCTCGGCTTTCCAAGCGGCATGGCGCCACGTCGATCATGGCCTACAAGGACATGGGGTATTTACCGGAGGCAATGGTGAACTATCTTGTCCGATTAGGGTGGTCTCACGGCGATCAGGAAATTTTCACGAGACAGGAACTCATCGAAAAGTTTTCCTGGAAGAACGTGCAGTCCTCGGCGGCCGTCTTCAATCCCGACAAGCTGCTCTGGATCAATGCCGAGTACATCAAGTCCAGCTTACCGTCAGAGGTCGCAGAAGAGTTGGTGCCGTTACTGAACGCGGCGGGATTACAAGAACAGGTCAGAAACGTCTCGAAAGAGTGGCTGGCGCAGGTCGTCGTGCTGGTGAAAGAACGGACGAAGACCTTGGTCGACATGGTGGAATGGGTGAAGCCCTATTTTGGACCAGAAGCGATTTTCGAGGTGGAGGCAGCCAAGAAATTTCTCACGCCAACGACGGCCCCATTGCTGCAGAAGCTGCTCGCGCGCTTCGAGGTGTTTCCCGGCTTTTCTAAGGAGGCTTGGGAAGAGAGTTTTAAGAAGCTCGTTGAAGAAGAAGGTATCAAGATGGGGGCGTTAGCCCAGCCCGTCCGTGTGGCGTTGACCGGGCGAACGGCAAGTCCAGGGCTCTTCGAGGTGATGGAAGTCTTGGGGCGTGACCGGACCCTGGTGCGCCTCAGAAAAGGGATCGAGCGTGCCTCAATAGGATGAGAAAGCGGTTCGTCCAGCCAAACCCGCGTCATCTTGACGAAATCGCGATCGATATATTACTGTGAACTCCGGTTGGGGGATCGTCTAGCGGTAGGACGTCAGTCTCTGGATCTGACTACCTAGGTTCGATTCCTAGTCCCCCAGCCAAAAAATCTCGCTCGTGCCACTTCCATGATTCGCTTCCCGTACCGCGCTGGGGGATCGTCTAGCGGTAGGACGCCGGCCTTTGGAGCCGGCTACCTAGGTTCGATTCCTAGTCCCCCAGCCATTTCCTCCCCAAAGAAATGAACTTCCCAGCCCTCATTTCATCGAGGCCATATCGATGACAAATCGATACCGCACGTCGCCATGCAACACCCGTTCATAGGCCTCATTCACCTGCTGAATCGAGATCACCTCGATGTCGGACTCGATGTGGTGCTGCGCACAGAAATCAAGCATTTTCTGTGTCTCCTTGATGCCGCCGATGAGCGAGCCGGCAAGCCGTCGCCGTTTGAAAATGAGTGAAAAGGCCTCAACGGGGGTCGCCGTTTCCGGGGCGCCTACCAGGATCATGGTGCCGTCGGTCTTGAGCAGATTCAAATAGGCGTTGTAGTCGTGTGGAGCAGACACCGTATCGAGAATGTAGTGAAAGTATCCTTCCAGTTTCGTGAAGGTTTGGGGACCCGAGGTGACGGCAAAGTTCGCGGCTCCCAGCCGCTTCGCGTCATCACGTTTCTTCTCCGATGTACTCAACACCGTCACCTCAGTACCCATCGCCTTGGCGATTTTCACCGCCATATGGCCGAGCCCACCGAGGCCCACCACAGCCAGCTTATGGTAGCGACCGACGCCCCATTGGCGCAGAGGGGAGTATGTCGTAATGCCGGCACAAAGCAGCGGGGCAGCTCCGGGCAGTGAGAGTGCTTCAGGAATTCGAAGGACATAGTTTTCGTCGACGACAATCTGGTTCGAGTAGCCGCCTTGCGTGATTCGGCCTTCCTTATCCTGTCCACTGTAGGTCCAAACGGTGCCGCCATCACAATATTGTTCCAAGCCTTCGCGACAAGGACCGCAAGTACGGCAAGAATCCACAAAACAACCGACACCAACACGATCGCCAATCTTGAAGGCCCTGACTGAGGGGCCTACTTGTGAGACGGTGCCGACGATCTCATGCCCCGGTACCATCGGGAACAGGGAAATGCCCCATTCATCGCGGGCTTGGTGAATATCTGAGTGGCAGATGCCGCAATGCGAGATCGTAATTAAAACATCCTGTGGGCCGACATCGCGCCGTTCAAATGAAAAGGGCTGCAACGTTTCCTTGGCGGCCATCGCCGCGTAGCCTTTGGTCGGGAGCATAGAAGGTCTCCTTCTATTGAGAAGAGAAGCTGAATTTTAGAAGGTAGCAATGTTCGCTGTGACTTGCCAACAGCAAATGTAGGGAGGCGTCGGCGAGTAGCCGAATCATTCGCTCGTAGATCTCGTCGCGTTTCAATCAGGATCAGGAACGGGAGCATCCTCGCTTGGTTCGTCTCTCGTGGTAGGATCGCGCATGTCGATGTCGGTGGCGAGCGACTCACCGGAAATGCGGTATTGCTCGCTGGCCCAGGTTCCCAAATCTATCACCTGACAACGTTCGCAACAGAATGGACGCCAGGGATTTCCTTCCCATTTCGTGGGTTGATGACACAGAGGGCAGACCATGGATGGAGTGTACCGTTATGGGTGGATGAAGAAAAGTCGGGGTGAGATGATTTAGTTGTTTGGGGTTGCCTGGGGTCTGGTCAGGTGGAGCAACCGCTGCAATCGGTTTTGATCGAGGTCAGTGAGGTGTAAGAACTCCACTCCAAACTCTCCCTGCTTGACCCAGCGTACGGTGGCAGAATGGACGGTGATCGAGGCGGCCAGGGCTGTCGCATGGATCAACAATCTGACACCTGTTCCGGGTGACATCGACACCGTGCTGGTGACGGCGCAGCCCCCTGCGGAAATATCGAACATCGTTCCCTGACGAGGTTCGGTCTGATCGCTTGTGGAAAACAAGACACGCAGGTCAACGGGAATCCTGGGATGTTCCCGACATTCGATCATGGTGCCCTCCATAGGTGAAGGAAATATCCGACCTGTGCGTGATCAGCCGTCGTCCAACTCACCGTATGGATAGTATAGATTTCGAAGCCCTTCAAGACACGCTTTGAGGAAGAATCTGCTGTCAGGCAGTCTCGCTTGAAAAGGCACAGGGATAGTCAATGTCGGGGTGCCGGCCGGCTTTTTTCAACCCTCGCCCACGCATCTTTGAGCGGCACGGTTCGGTTGAAAAGAAGGGACTCGGGTGATGAATCGAGATCAACACAAAAGTATCCCTGCCGTTCAAACTGAAAGCGGGAACCGGGTGCGGCGGAACGGAGACTCGGCTCGACCACACAGTCACGAAGGGTTTCAATAGACTGAGGGTTGAGGGCCTGGGTCCAATCATCATCCGAGTGGTTTCTCGCCTCATCAGGGAGCAGTAGCGGGTGATAGAGCCGGACGGTGGCCGTAAGCGCATGGGGGGCCGATACCCAATGGATGGTCGCCTTTACTTTGCGTTGCTCTTGCGCAGATCCGCTCTTCGTTTCAGGATCGTACGTGCAGTGGAGTTCGGTGACCATCCCAGTCTGAGCGTCCTTCGTCACGCTCACGCACTGAATGATGTACCCGTAGCGGAGTCGGACCTCACGGCCGGGTGCGAGGCGATAAAACTGTTTCGGTGGATCCTCACGGAAATCGTCTTGTTCAATGTAGAGGGTCCGTGAGAATGGAACCTTCCGAGTCCCAGCTGCGACATCCTCTGGGTTATTCACGGCGTCGAGTTCTTCGACCAACTCATTCGGATAGTTATCGATCACGACTTTCAACGGCCTGAGCACTGCCATGACGCGCGGTGATCGTTTGTTCAAATCCTCTCGGACGAAGTGATCAAGCAGCTGCATTTCGACGATAGCGTCGCGCTTCGAGACACCGATGTGGTCGCAGAATGCACGAATGGCTTCCGGCGTCACACCTCGGCGGCGAAGGCCTTTGACGGTGGGAAGGCGAGGGTCGTCCCACCCGTCCACCAGTTGCTTCGAGACTAGTTCGAGCAGCTTACGCTTGCTCATGACGGTTGAGGTGAGATTGAGCCTCGCGAATTCAATCTGTTGTGGGCGGTGTGGAGCCTCGGCCTCTGCGACAACCCAATCATAGAGCGGTCGATGATCCTCAAATTCCAACGTACAGAGGGAATGGGTGACTCCTTCAATAGCATCAGAGAGCGGGTGGGCAAAATCATACGAAGGATAGATGCGCCATGCGGTTCCCGTTCGATAATGGGTGGCGTGACGAATCCGATAGAGGATAGGGTCGCGGAGATTGATGTTCGGAGATGCCATATCGATGATGGCGCGGAGGACATGCATGCCATCAGCGAACTCCCCAGCGCGCATGCGAGCAAATAGGTCCAGGTTCTCCTCTACGGACCGGCTTCGAAAGGGGCTGTTGCGACCAGGTTCCGTCAATGTGCCGCGGTACTCGCGTATCTGCTCAGATGAGAGGCTATCGACATAGGCCTGGCCATTCTTGATCAGCACGAGGGCAAAGGCATAGAGCTGTTCGAAATAATCCGAGGCATAGAGCAGCTTGCCCTTCCAGTCAAATCCCAGCCATCGGACGTCGTCTTGAATGGTCTGCACGTACTCAAGATCTTCGGTGGTGGGATTCGTATCGTCGAACCGTAGATGACAGACCCCGCCGGGCGTGTCGTTGGCGATTCCAAAATTCAGCACGATGGATTTGGCATGTCCGATGTGGAGATACCCGTTGGGTTCGGGCGGAAATCGAGTAACCACACGGCCACCATGTTTGCCTGCAGCATGGTCAGCGGCAACGAGATCTCGAATGAAGTTGGATGAGGATGTGGACTCGGACGCCATCGAAAAAGTTTTCTGTCGCCAACAGATGTCCGGTCCGGCGGACCGGCAACTGGCACGAGAGAGTTCTACCACAGTCTGGGTGATGGGAGGAATGGGGTTCTCTAGATCGATGGTTCGGCGGGTGACGGGGCGGGCGGGGGCATGACGTTAAAATCCTTTTGTGCGATGAGATGCCCTTCCATCCGGAGTCGGAACTCATACCGACCCGGTGCGGGAAAAATGAGCAAAGGGATATTGATCCCGAAGTCGGAAATCTGGAGCCGATCACCGATCTCAATATTTGGAAGGGTGGCACGGCAGATGAGTTGTTCTGAGTTGAGGTAGAATAGATCGATATCGAAATGATAGTGGCCTTCCGCGTCGGTCAAGCAAAAGTAGAGCCCCATTTGGTGATGCTGAAACGGGAATGCAGGCGCCTGCAGATGGGTGAAGATTCCGATCAGGCTCTTCTTTTTGGTCAGGCTATCTTCGATCACTTGGTCGCAGACGAGAAACGCCTGCACGGTAGGTTTGAGAATGTCGGTCATGTTGTGAGTCCGGAGATTATCATAATGGAGGCCATAGGGCTCTCGTTGATTGCAGAGCCGGCGAGAAGTCCGCGGTGGTTCACAGGAAGCCCGATACACCCGAGTACTCACCACTGAGATGGAAGCTGTCACAGGGGGCAGGGGGCGAACTGTCGCTGGTCTGCCAAGCAGTAAGTCCGATCAACCGAGATTAACCGGCCCACCGCGACTCTCAATAATCTCTCCAAACCGCGTTGTCCCAGAGCCGATCCGACAATAGTTAGGGGTGATTTCTACTTGGATCCCCCTATGCGAGTACAACGTTCCGTGGAAGAGCGACACCTTGCGCTCGGATGTCATCGCTGCCGCGAGAACGACACCGCCCGACTGTCGATCTGTTAAGCGAATGGATGGACCCTCTGTCGACGAAAGGCTTCGCTCAAGCTGTACTTCGACGGCGAAGCGGTCGCTCTCATTCAGCGTGAGCGCGTTCCGGCGCAGATGCGCAATGCGCGTCCCGTACGAGTTATACAGATCGAGGGTGATGAACAACGGCCCCTGCTCACGGTTGGTCTCGATGACGAGTTGTTCTTTTCCATGTATTGCGATAATGCCATTAGTGTTCCGAAAGATGTTCGAGCCGATCCACACTTCGAGGCTCGGCCTGATAAGAGGGCTACTCGTAAGAGCGCGACCTACGGTGCCGGTCCCTCGAGCCACCACTGGTTCATCCATTCAATATCCTCGAACCTCAGTGTACATTCAGTCGTACCGAAGTAGGACAGCGAGAGCCAGCATTATAAAATAATTCGGAAGGCTAGGCTTTCCAGGCCATCCTGTCAAGATCAGCCGTGGCAGAGGCGGCCGAGTATTTTGGCTCCCTGCAAACGGCCTCATTCCAAGAAAAGTGACTTGGTAGCTGGCCGAAGCTGGTTCTTGTCAAAACGAGGGAAGCCAGGCACCCGCTAATTCAAACTGGAGGGCCTAGGGAGTCGACATGCTTTCATTTCCATGACTGTCGGTTGCAGTCACACAGATTTTCACGGATTGTTCAGCCTGTGCCGTAGCCGGGACGGTGATGGTCTCAGAGATTTCACCCCCTCCGGACAATTGCGTCGCCGGTACTTCCTTGGCGAGGGTACGTCCGTGACCGATGTCGTAGTAGATGCTGGTCTTAGCGAGGCTTGTGAGCGGATCTCCTTCCAGGTTCATGGACGGTTCTGTATAGGAGACATGAATCGTTGACTTCGCTGGGCTGATCTTTGTCTGGATCGTGTCAGGGCATAAGAGTGTGTTTGGGCGGGTGTCTTGGTGGATACCTGTGCAGCTCCAGAGACCTGCTTCCAAGCAAAGCAGGAGCATCATGGCGACTCGGATTGGCATGTGGTGAAGTTTGATCTGCCTTGCGTGGGATGAGCTGAGCATAAAAATCCTCCTCACAACAACAACCACCTTTGCGATTGATCACAGGAAGGCTCACGTATTTATAGGCTAGTGAGGGGAACGTCGCAAGCGGTGTCTAAATATCGGGACAGGTTCTATTTCACACATCACTTCGTTGCAAACCGAAAACCGCCTATGCTACGGTCCCACCTGGTATGGCTCCCTGGATGGTCCCATCGTCTAGCCTGGCCTAGGACGGAGCCCTCTCAAGGCTTAAACACGGGTTCGAATCCCGTTGGGACCACCACCCACCCTGATTCCGCCAGCGTTCTGCTCATCGATTCATGAGACGTACAGAGTTTTGGCTCGAGAACGCCATCGCTGCTGATCAGCGGTGGGCGGCCGGTTCATCCCCGAGAACATGTTTTGAAACCGTT
>JBFWZD010000018.1:0-92844 GCA_050185705.1 Nitrospira sp.
CCGTAGGCCAGGCCCAGACTCAAGGTCTCACGTTCTTCCGCAGTCACGTGTCGATAGAATCTCGTGTCCATAGCAACACCATAGCCCCTCGGGGCTGGCAGTGTTGCACTTGGAGTTAGAACTCAAGGGTGATAAAACCGCTCCGTGCTTTATCCTGACGGTGGGCTTACAAACATGAGTTGCGTGTGTTGGTGGTGAAGGCGATTGAGCGTATCTCGATGCCGCTGTTCGAGATCGGCACGATCGTCCTGCTCCGGTACACTGCGTTGCCCCTCGCGCAACACCATATCGACATGTCCTTGTAAGGTCTCAAGAAGCTCACGGTCTTTGGTTTGTACGACGATCGAGCCGATGGATTCGAGCAATCGGATGAGCAGTGCCGGTTTCCCCGCCGACGCCTGTCGAATTTGATGGAAGGCGACATCGACCAAGCCGACCTTGGAGGCCCGCTCCGCAATCACACGAACATGTCCCTGAGGATCATATCGATATGGACTAGGAAGGGCGCGCGCCGAAATGCGGCAGAGGGCCGCGCTGAGCCAGTCCAGACAACGCATGGCGGTGTGGGGGTCGTTGATCCCTGGAGAAAGCGCTCTCACTGCGACCTCAACCAACTGCAAAATTGCAAACTCCACGTCTTGTTCGGAGGTCCGTTCCTGCCCGAAAATCAGGAGATCGCACACCCGCCGTTTCAATTCGTCCGTCTCTCCATGTGATGGGTACAGAGTGGCGATGTGTTGATTCTGAACGATGAAATGTCCAGGTCGGCGGTGGAGGAGAATCACCATCTTGTGATCTATGGCCAGTTCAAGTAGACCCTTGGCATCGACGGTTTGCAGATAGCCCGTTGATGACGAGTAGACGGGGAGACCTTCGTGCTGATAGCGGTGGAGGGTGGCTTCGTCTGGGACGTGTTCCGACGATGTGGTGTCATCGTCTCTCGAGCCGTCCTTTCCGATCTGCTCCGGGAACATGCGGTCGGTCGAGGCCAACAAATCACCATAGACCTGACCGATGATAGTGTCGGCTTGGATGGCTTTGGCGATGTGGTGAATGAAAAAGATCAGAACCCCCACGCTCGCGAGCGCCAATAGAATGGCGACAGTGACGGATAGGTGAGGGACTACGGCGCTGTCACCGTTGACCTGAACCGATCGGAGGACCAGCAGGCTAAAGATAAAGGTGGCGAGAAACGTCCCCAACACGATTTGACTTCCTGGACGACGCATGAAGTTTTGGAGCAATCGAGGACCATATTGTGACGCGGTCAACGTCAACGCCACCAGAGTCATGGAAAAGGTGATGCTGGTCGCCGTGATCATGGAGCCTACGATCGCCGAGAGCAGGACGCTGGCACCCTCACCGCTCCCGGAATAGACCCAGCCGAGGCTCTTGTATTCACGCCACAGGGAGGTTTCATCTAGCTCCAGCGTAATCTGAGACAGGATCGCCGCCCCCACGGTAATGAGACTTGGAACAAACCAGAAGCTTTGGCGTAGTTGGTGCCATAGGTGGGCGATATGCATGGTCAACTCTTCCGGGTCTCCCAAAGGACTCCTTCTGAATACGGGTCGGCCACCGTCATCGACGTAACACAGCTCCTGGTTGGATTCATACTATCAGGGTTCTGATATCGCCCGCTGGGGCAACACAAACTCTTTCAAGAGAATTTTGAGACAGGCCGCGATGGGAATGGAGAGCAGGAGACCAAAGAAGCCACCGACGGCGCCGCCGATCAGGACCACGATCAGGACGGTGGTCCCACTGAGATCAAGCGATTGGCTCTGGATCCAGGGCGTGAGAATCCAGCTTTCGATGAATTGAACGGCCAAGTAGGTGACGCTCGGCCATACCACGATCTCCAGCCAACCTCCACCGTTTGATGAGGCGAGGACATCCAGGTATTTGAGTAAGACGGCCAGGGGCCATCCAATGGCGGACGCATAGGGGATAATGGTCAACAGTCCGGTTGCAATGCCGAGGAGCGCCCAATAGGGCACATCCGAAAAAGCCCACCCCAACGAATACATGACGGCAGTGATGAGGCCAACGAGGAGGCGGCCTCGAAAAAATCCGCTGAAGGCACGATCCATCCGTCCTAGAATATCGGCAGCTCGGGGGCGAGAGGTTGGAGGGATGAGTGTCATCATGCGGGTGGTGAGACTTTCAAAGCCCAGGGCAAACATGATGAAAAATATCGGAACCAACACGAGGACGAGCGTGACGTTCAGCGTAGAGCCGATGACGGTTCCAAGCAAGCCAAAGGCCTGGCCGGTACCGGAAAACAATGGCCCCAGAATACTCATGGGGTCTTTCTTGATCGTGTCGGTGACATCAGCTAACTGTGGGAAGAGGGTATGAATATCGATATGATAATGGGTGGCAAGCGTCCGGATATAATGCGGTATTTTATCAATGAGGGTCATGAACTGATTCGAAAAGGTCGGTCCGATCCAGATGATCGTCAACCCCAGCAAGAAAACCAATAGCACAATGAGCAGACTGATGGTGAGGAGCCGTGGAATACCCCACTGATGGTGCATGCGTGTGATCAGGGGATTGAAGAGATACGCGAAGCCCAATCCCAGAAAAATCGGTGTAAGAATCGACGAAAGCACATATCCGATCCAACAGAGCAACAGAATACCCAAAATCCAGAGTAGGTCTCGAACGGGCACGATTTCCCAGAGATGCCGGTCCTCGGCTCGACGATTACGCACGCTGTATCTCCAAGGCGATCATGGGTTGGTGGCCCTCAGAGGGAGAACGCAGCTCTCCTGTACTCCTGGGAGTTGCGCTAGCCACTGCTTCCCATGACTGCACGGCAGCCCTATTTCTCAGTCGGCAAAGACTCATCAGACGTCCTGATGTGAGATTGAATTGTGCCCCGTTTGGTTTCGAGCCGCCGCCTCTATTTCGGCATTGATTTCACCACCGAGCAAGATGACGGTGCCACTGAGGTAGAGCCACAGCATGAGCACGATCACGCCACCGATGGATCCGTACGCTACGTTGTAATTCCCGAAATTGGTCACATAGAGCTTGAATGCCAGGGAGAGACACAGCCATAAGATGACGGCAACGACCGCGCCAGGGGTCACCCAACGCCAATGTTGCTCAACATTGGGGCAGACATAGTAGATGATGCCTATGGCCAACACCATGAAGATGAAGGCCAAGGGCCATTGGAGCAATTTCCAAGTCATCACGAAGAACGTTCCAAACCCGAACAAGTTAGAGGCCCACTCCGCTAACTTATCCCCGTAGACCACGAGCACGGCGGACAGAATGACGAATCCGGCCAAGCCGATGGTGAGCACAATGCCGGTGAGCCGGACTTTCCAGAATGGGCGCGTTTCGGTCGCATTGTATGCCACATTCAATGCGTCGATCATGGCGGTGATTCCGCTCGATGAGACCCAGAGCGCGCCGAGAATCCCCAGCGACAGGATCTCTGTCCCGCTGCCTTGAACGACATTATCCAAATACCGTTGTAGGATGCCGAGCGCGTCCGCCGGCAGGATCTCCTCGGCATACTGGAGGAGGGCTGAGGTCGACGTGTTGACCGGGAATAACCCGAGCAAGGCCGTGAGGAACAGGAGCATCGGGAACACGGCGAGCAGGAAGTAATAGGCGAGCTGCGCACCACGTCCTAACACCTCATCGTCCTCAATTTCCTTCCACAAACGACGCCCCAATTCAGTCCAGCTGAGGCCCCCGCGCTTCCAGAGGTTGACCGGGCCTAAGGCGGATTTACCAGACGGCTTCATTGTTTATCCTCTGTCAACCGCATGCAAAAATTTGCCATAGTTGAGCGTGTAGCAGAAGTTCAAGTCTACCGAAGACGCATCGAGCACCCACCAGACAAACCCCTAGTTTGGTAGCCCTCCGTGCCCAGCATATTCGGTCTATTTTGTTGGTGAGCTCGCGCGAACGAGTGGAGGAGGGGATACCGGTCGACATCGAGCCGCTTGGGAAAGGCGTGGCCGTCGCGCCGGCGTCGCACGCAATCGAATTTTAACTACACGCCCTCGCACCGCCGACTGATGCAGGGCTTCTATGATGGCGACGTCTACCGTACCCTCCAAACCAGAAGGTTGTGGAGTTCGTTTGTGCAGGATGCAGTCTGAGAAGTAGAGCAGCTGAGGGCCAAACTGATCACGGCGTGGGTAGCGTATTGTTTCGGTACGATTCCCGACTGTGATGAGGGCTCGCATGCCCTCAGTATATTCATAGGCGTTTTCGAGTCGAAGTGTGCCGCTGGTCCCGACAAGGTCATATTCCGCCCGGTCAGCCGCCCCGAAGCTGCTCGTAAATGTGGCTAGTCTATCCCCAGGGAATCGCATGATGACGGCATACATTTCAGGGACCTCCTGAAACCGTGCATCGTTGCTGCGTGACGCAGCGGCGAATACGTCGATCGGTTCCGACTGGAAAAGATAGCGAGCGGCGTTGATGCAGTAGATGCCGATATCAAGCAAAGGACCACCGCCGACGCGGGCCTGAAGGCGCGTGTCCCCGGCTTTGACTTGTTGCGTAAAGAGCGAATGAAAGATCCGGACTTCACCGAGACGACCGGAATGGGCCACCTCGATCATTCGGAGATTTGCTTCGTCGAAATGCAGGCGATAGGCGACCATGAGCTGTGTCTTGTTCTGCTTCGCGGCGCGCACCATGGCTCGGCAATCCACCTCCCTGAGTCCGAGCGGTTTTTCGCAGAGCACATGGATTCCAGCCCGTGACGCCCGTTCGACGTATGAACGATGAAGATTGTTGGGAAGGGCCACATAGATCGCGTCGATGGTTCCATTCGTCAGGAGCTCATCGTATTGATCGTACGCATAGGTCCGAAGAAGCTTATAGCGTCGTCCAATCTCGCGCCGTTTCTTCTCGTCTCCGGAGACGACCGTGACGAGCTCGGAGTTGCGCCTTGCATTTCGAAATGCCGGAAGCACGGCAATTTGCGCGAGATGTCCGAGTCCGACCACGGCGTACCGGATCCGTTGAGGTCTTGATTTCGGTGTTCGAGCTTTTCCGGGCATGATGATACGAAAGCCTCCTCTATGTGCGCTCAACTGTACCAGTATTGAAATTGTCAGAGGCCCTCGAATTTTCCCTAGCTAAGAGGGTATTCTTTCCAGGCGGGGACAGAAGGATCCTGTTTCAGGAACTCTGCGCTCCCATCCAATCAGCAGATGATAAAAATTCAACCAGCCACCAACCTGAGCATGTTCGCAACAGGTACTCTGGTCGGTCTGCGCGCGACCGCGTTATGCAGCGCAATCGTGCTGTCAGTCGGCTGTGTCTCCCCCACGGCCTTGCATCGAGCCGTAGTAGTGTATGATCAATCCGTTGCCCAGGCGATCAGTGAAGAGTTACTGCTCAACATTGTGCGGGCGGCGCATCATCGCCCGCTTCACTTCACGACCGTCCCCAGTGTGGCTGCCCCCTTTGACTTCCGAGCGACCGCTGGAATCATCCCACCGGAAGGCAATGGGCGCGGCTTGGCTGGTCCCGTCGCAAGCTTTTCAACGGGTGAAAGTCCTACGGTGACGATCTTGCCGATGGGAGGAGAAGAATTCACGCAGCGACTGCTGACGCCTATGGATGAGTCTCGAGTGACCAGCCTGTTGGCTACACATGGAGATTTGAACATGCTTCTTCGGCTCGTCGTGCGAAGCTTCCGTCTGGTGGAGGAGCACGGGGTCACGGTACTCACCAATGATCCCGGGTCTCCGGACGTCTATGCCAGATTTCGACGCACGATCCTTCATTTGGCATCGCTACACCGGCAAAACCTCATCACAATCGGGAAAGAGACGAGTGAGGTTGTCTGGAGGGGATGGTTATCGGTTCAGCCGGGTCCTGCCGATATCGTCGCAGGTCTCGATAAGGATTTGGTGTGGTCATTTTCGGATCCCGGAGAAATGATTTTGGCTCGGAAGCGGATCATGTTAACCAATTATCCCCCTTCGGCATTAAGTCCGGAAGAGAAACGAGAACTGGGGGACCAATTTCAAACCTGGCCACCCAATGAGATTTTGGTGCATATCCACCCGCGCTTTCCAGGAGGTGAAGTTCCCATGCTCGGAACACTCCAGTTGCGAAGTTTGAAGGACACGATGGAGTTCCTTGCAGAGGACCTCGTGGCCCAGCGCGAGGTTGGAGTCACCCCGGATGAGCGAACGCAGACTGCGGTGTATGATGCACCGATCCTTTTTCACATCGAACGTGATCCGAACATATCGAAAAATCCCGTCGTGGCAGTCAAGTTTGACGGGGTGCGGTATGCCTTGCCGGTGGCAGTCCAGGACGATCCACAGCGCGACTGGAGCCTCCGAGTGTTTTCGCTTCTCTACGATCTCTTCCAGATGACTGTCAAACCGAGCACTGTTCCCGTACCTGGAATTGCCATCACAAAATAACGTCCCCTTCTCGAAGCGCTGAAGACGGTAATGCCGAGCATTCTTGCTTCGTTGCTGTAGTCTTCCACGCCGGGTGCGCAACACCAGGGTGAACCGATCCAGGTTTTTTCTCCTTGCTATCTAGGCCTTTCACCAGCTGCTTTGCCCAGAGGTCTATGCGTATGCTGAGCGTCACACTAGGGGTGGCCTGCTGGATCTGAATTTCGCCGTATTTCACCGTATGGAGGGGCGGTATGCTGCATAAGCTAGTGGGAATGTTCGTGCTTCTTGTCAGTCTAACAAGTTGGGGCGTTGTTGGTTGCCAGCCAGGCCGCTTCACTGATGACCGTCGTTATGTCGGTAACCCCGAACGGCCCGAGGCGACAAGTGAACCGACGCGTGCTGAGAATGATGATCTCCGTCAACCAACCCAGGCAGACCATGAGTAATCCAGTAGGTTCCTCAATTCGAGCAGGATGAACACAGCGTGAGGAGGCAGAGATGCAAGTCAAACTAGCCGGGTTCTTCATAGTTTTGACCATCGTTGCGACCATTCCTGCATGCAGCCGTTATGACGTCATTCCTGATCAATTAAAGACGCGAGTGCACACAGGTGTGTCCTATCAGGATATCCTGCGCGCACCAAATGCTCATCGAGGGCAACTGGTCGTCCTTGGCGGCAAGGTAGTTTCGACGACTAGGTTGAAAGACCGAACTCGAATAGAAGTCCTGCAGCTGCCGTTAACTGACGACTACATTCCCCGGACGGACCAGGAGTCAGCGTCTCAAGGCCGATTCTATGCGTACGACGCAGGAAAAGAAATTCTTGATCCGAGCACGCTCTCAGAGGGCACGCCCATCACGCTCGTAGGTGAGGTATTGGAGTTGCAAACCACCCAAGTGGACCAGACGGATCCAGACTTCCCCACTGTCTCTATCAAGGATCTCACGACTTGGGAAGTGAGTGAGGCGCGGCGATGGTGGGCCTCCACTCACCCCTACCATGGTGGTGGCTACTTGTACGGTGCCAGACCCTATGGTTTTTACTATTGGTGAAGAGGCCAGGAACCGTGGAGTCCGACTTCATTCGCTATTTAGCCGGAGAAAGTTGACAAATAATGGGCGCGGGGGCATAGCCCAAATGCGTATGCCCCCGGCAATCTGATGTTCTTCTATGAAAACCCTCTAGTGATGCCGTTCCAGGTGAAACGCGTCCGATACAAGTTTGGCCTTCTTTTTTTCGACCTTTGCCGATAGGGAATCCCAATCCAAATCAAGAATGAGGGCTTCAGGAAATAGGTGCTCCTCTTCTTCCTTAATGTGGTGCTTGACGTTCTCGGCTAGGACTGTGAACTTTGCGTCTCTTCGCTCCTGCTTGACACGTCCCGCGTTCATTTCTTTGATGAGAACGTGAACCACATGATGCTCCTCTATAGCCTCGGAGATCAGGCCCTCGTCTTCGAGATGTTTTCGGAGTGCCGGATAAATGATTTTCTCCTCGAGGTGTGCATGCATCTCCAATTCTTTTAACGCCGCCCCGATGATGGCGGCTCGTTCCTCCTCATCTGCCGTTTGTTCGAACTGTTCGAACAGTTCCTTGACCTTATCATGGTCTGCTTTGAGCATATTCAATAGCCCTGTTGATGGCTCAACCGTATTCATGACCTCTTTGCTCATAATGTGCTCCTCGGGAAAGTGTTGAGAATCACCGAGCCGGCGTCGCGGTCGGAGGCTGTTGACTTGATCCACTTCCACGGGCCGGAGCGCCCTGTGCAAATCGACTACACCCTCCATTCCCGGGAATGCTCAACTTGTATGGTTGTATCTCTTCATCGATACAGAAACCCAACGTTGCTTGGGTAATTTTGGCTTCTGGTTCCACCTGCCACCATTGACATTCCATGCAGATTCCCCAATCTTTTTTGTCCGATGAGTGCGTCATGGGATGACCCTCCTTGTGCCGTATGAAAGTGGGTGGCGGATAGGAGAGCACATCACTGCTCACCTCCGCCGCCGCTCTGGAAATCTTAATTCATAGATTGCGGTGACTGGCTCTGAATCTGGAGGTTATTGTTCAACCCCTTGATCCCATCTGCTTCTTTCGCGAGACGGCCTGCCCGCTCCCTTTCCTGGGCCGACTGGACGACCCCATTCAACGTGACGATTCCTCGTTCTGTATCCACGTCGATACGAGAGAAATTGGAGACTTTATCGGCTGTCAGTTTGGCCTGCACGGAGGCGGTAATGCCGACGTCGCTCATGCTTCGGCTTGCTGTCTTGCCGGTCATTGATTGACACCCCACGGTTCCCACTAAGGCACAACCAATGACCCACATCATCATATTTTTCATGGAACGTTTCCTCCTTCACAGATTAAGTGTTTGTGTCCCTATCATATGGATCACTCCTTTGGGATTCCTGACCTCACAGGTCTGCCGCATGACCCGTATGAGAGTATCTTCGACGTACTTTACGGTTCCCTCTATATTTCTTGACCTGGTCGCACACCTAGTTTTGAAATCAGCAGTTCCTAGCAATAATGCGATGCACCCGTTTCATCCGACGAAGCGGCTTTTTGTTGAAGCACACCGTGCATAAAGCACAGGACGCAACAAGTCCGTTGAAAGTTCACGATATGCGATGGCCGGATGCGACGGGAAGTTCCGGCCCGGTCTTAGGGCGAGCTAGTGAATGGGATGATTAAATCTAGGGTTGGTTCTAGCATCTCTCTCTAGTCGTTTACAGTAAAAGATGATGGTCAATAAGAGTTTCTGGTTACTGGTTATAAGGCCGGTAGCTTCGGCCGATGATCGAGAGGACAACGCCAATGATGTTCTGGCCTGACGCAGAAGTCTGGCGGATCGTCGGACTGATCATAGCCGCCATGATATTGGGCGGTCTGATCGGCGTCGATCGAGAACTGGCCAACCGACCGGCTGGGCTGCGAACTCACATGCTGGTTGCCGGTTCGTCTGCCGTGTTTGTCGTTTTGGGCGAGATCCTCATCAGAAGCTATGAACATGGCATCCGTACCGATGACATTGTGCGTTCGGATCCGCTTCGGTTGATCGAAGCTGTCATCACCGGAGTTAGTTTTCTCGGAGCGGGTACGATTATTCAACGGAGCCGAGGTAGACAGGAGCATGGGGTAGAGGGGCTGACGACAGCCGCCTCTCTCTTAATGTCGGCCGCAATCGGGGTGGCTATAGCCATCGGACAGTTCTGGCTGGGTATCGGTGTCGCTGTCGTTTCGCTCATCACCTTGCGATTATTGCGAGGGCTTGAAAAATGGGTTGGTTGGCGAGGGAAACCCCACACTCCCGCACCTTCATGAGGAGGAGACGACCATACTACCACTACAAGAACTCGTGACCGGTGGGATAGAAGTCCTCTGTCCGGATGTATCCCTTGATGAGCCGTACTCCGGTACAGTTTTCGACCGTGTCCTGTTTAAAACTCTGTCAAGTTCAGCTGTGGAAGTATTCGAGACGAGACCGGATCAGACGGAACGGAGACCTTATGCCGCGCGGAGATAAATCAAAGTACACAGAAAAGCAAAAGAGGAAGGCCGCTCACATCGAAACGGGCTATAGACAAACAGGCGTCCCGGAGAGCGAAGCTGAGCGACGCGCGTGGGCCACCGTCAACAAGATGGACAAGGGCGGGAAGAAGCCAGGAGGGTCTGGACGAGGAAAAGTCACGGATCCAATTCCGGCCCGCAAAGGCGGTCGAAAGGAAGGATCAGCCAAGGCGGCCCGGAACGGTGGCCGGAAGACGAAACGTTGATGGCTCGCAAACAAAGTCCGTCTCGCCTCGACTCAGATGCAATTCCTGCTGGTATACCGCTTCCGAAGACATACCCCATCGAAATCGTCGCACATGCGTTGACATCGGTTCATTTCATCACACCTGCTCTTGACTTTTAACATGTCAAAGATGAGACTGATCGCCGTAGGTCCAAACAGTCAGGTGCATACGGATCTGTGGCGCATAGTGAAGGAGGCCCTCGATGAAACCACGAATTTTGATCGCTGATGACCACCTGTTGGTTGCGGAGGGCATCCAGAAGCTCCTTGAGTCCGATGCGGAGGTCGTGGGAATTCTTGCGGATGGTCGGTCTTTAGTCAGAGCCGTTACAGAAACGCATCCGGATTTGATCATCGTCGACATTTCGTTGCCTCTACTCAACGGTCTGGATGCGGCGAGACAGATCAAACAACTGGACCATAAAGTCAAGATGTTGATGTTGACGATGCATGCCGACCAGGCCTTTGTCGTGGAGGCGTTCCGCGTGGGCGTTGCGGGGTATGTCCTCAAACAATCGCTCTCCAATGAGCTCCAGCATGCAGTTCGAGAGGTGCTGAAAGGCAATACTTATATTTCTCCAAGTGTGGCTCAGGGTCTAGTCGAGCACATGAATCGACCGGCGCAGGTCCAGGATGGAGGGGCTGAGAGTAAGGGGTTCGATCATGCCCTGAGCCCTCGGCAGCGTGAGGTGCTGCAGTTGGTGGCCGAAGGGCGCTCTACGAAGGAAATCGCCTCGATCCTGAATGTCTCGACCAAAACTGTCGAATTCCATCGCACTCGCATCATGAAGGAACTTGGTCTTAAAACCCGCCCAGAACTCACAAAATATGCGATTGCCAATGGGATTATCACGGTTCAGGCGGTCGCTCCTTCCCAACCCTGACGGCGTCACGCCCATTCCGATTTCAACAGCAACCTAGATGGTGGAGGGAAACCCTCAGGGGAGCCCTATGTGGTCTTAACGTTCTTGTCTTGTGATGTGGCCAGGGATGTTAAACCATGGGTGAGCGCGAATTTCGTGAGGTCGCTTGGTGAACGTACGCCGATCTTTCGAAAGATACTGGTTTTGTGGAATAATACCGTCTTTGGAGAAATCTTCAGCGTGCCCGCGATGGCCTTCGTGGAATCTCCTCGGGAAAGCAGCTCCAAAATTTGTCGTTGACGATCGGTCAAGTGCTCGGTAAACCCACCGGGCTTTGTCCAAGGATATTCAACCGACTCCCGCACTTCACCTATGATGCCAGGGGACAGGTATCGCTCATTGCGCAATACGGCACGCATGGCGTTGACTAAATCCGACGAGACGGACTGTTTCAAGACATAGCCTTTGGCGCCGGCGCGAAACGCCTCACTGACATGGGTAGGCTCCTCGAGCATCGTCACAAAAATAATTCGGCAGTCAGCCATGGTTTCTTTAAGCCGTCTGGCGGTACTGAAACCATTGTCCGGAGGCATCACGGCATCCAACAGCACAATCTGTGGTCGCAAGGCTCTGGCCTGATCAATGAGGTCGTCGCCATTGCCAACCGTTCCCAGGATCTCAAAGTCAGATTCGAGTACCTGACGCAATCCTTCAGCAACAAGGGGATGGTCGTCGGCGATCAGGACCGTGGGTTTAAGTAGTGACATAAGGGATGTCTGGATTCTGTGACGGATTACTCACTGCGTCTCTAACCCGTGTGGAACCAGCGACGACAGAGTTGGGGCGATGCCCAACTGGTTCATCGTACCATACCGGTTTCACTATATAATAGAATGTAGGTCCATCACCCTGGAACTACCCCTAGGAGGAGTTTGTATCTCTCCGCGGATGACCACAAATTTACGGTCACGGGTACTTCTTCTCGTTCCTCATTTTGTCCAAGGTTCAAGATCGTTCACCAGCAAATAGCCTCGGATCCATCCGGTCTCAATCTCTGTCAGGTGGGTATGGAACGAGATCGACGTTCGGCCAGAACTAGGGAAGTGACTAGTATGGTCCTGACAAGTTGTCGACTAATTTCAATCTAACATCTCTGCAGAATGAAGGGCTGAACACCTGTTGCTCGCATCGATGTGAGGAAAATGGAGGCCATCATGGATCAGAAGACATGTCGTCACCCTGAATGCCAGTGCCAGGTAAAGGATGGGGAGCAATATTGCTCGGAAGCCTGCCGGGACGCAGCATCACGAGGAGGGGGCTGTGGGTGTGGTCATGGGGGATGTCATCCTACCAAATGAGGGACATGAGGGAGAATGGCGGCGGCGCGGATGGACTAGTGATATTCTCATGGTGTGTGCGCACAGACCATGGGATCAGAAGAGGTGGAAGTGAGACTGTGAGGTCGTTTCTTTGCATACTCCTGCTCATCATCTGTACCGGCTGCACACTATTTCCCAACCGTTCCGGATCACGATCCACTGAAGCAACAGAACGCCGATGCAGCGCTCCGCCTGAGCAGGTTGAACTCCGCAAGATCCCCCTGGCGATATTTGAAAATCGGCGAAACGACCCTCTGATCGCTGAAAGCGCCGGTCGAACTCCGAAAACATTTTCATGGCGTGCGATTCAGACGGCGCAGGTCATTGAAGTACTCTCGCTTCTCAATCAGTTCGAGATTCTTGAAGAACGGTCCACTAGTTCTCCCACGGACGCTATTCGCTTACACGGGGTAATTCAAGAGATCCTCAGCCATGTCACGCTCGCAATGCTGGAAGTGTCGAGCACGGTAGCGAAGACCACGTGTGAGATCGAGCGATCTTCCGAAGTTGTCGATCGTCTCCGTGTGGCAGAGGATTCACAGATCAAGCGACAAACTCTGCTTGCTATCGTAATTGGTGCAGCGACTGCCGCGGCGACAGGAGGTCTCTCGATCGCCGACATCAGTGGCGTCACGGAAGGGGTGGTTTCGATCATAGGCGGAACGATTGCCGGATCCCTCGGTGTGAGCGCCCTCTATCACGAGACTAAGGGACCCTTCCGGCACCCCGATAACATTCTGCAGGAAATCTGGGAAGACGCAGAGGTGCCAGTGTATGTTCCGCCGTCCGTCTGGCGCTTTCTGCGGAGACCGATGCGTGAAGACGAAGGCCAAAGAACGTACCGAGACGAAATTATCGCCGGGTGGAGGCAGGAGGGACGGCTTGGAGACCAAGGATCTGATGAAGAAGCGACTCGCGCCCGCTTATTCTTCGGTGAGGGAGGAGTATACACGACGAAGGACCTACAGCGGCGGACGCACATGCTGGATTCGCTCCGAGCCACGGTATCGCTGTTGAACCAAGACATGGAACAGCTGGTCCGAGAGTTGATGATCCAAACGGCCCTCAGCAAACCCTTGCAGAAAACTGGTGAGGAGGGGATGCTCCTGGCGAAGCGACCACGAGCCTACGGGTGAACTCCCCGGCGACGATCAAAATCTCAGATGACGAGTCTGATGGTGAACTTGATAGTTGAGCACGTGCCCTGAACAGGATTGGAGGCCGCTCGGAGTCATGCTGCCCATGGTTACAGTCGCCCCACGTCCTCGCTCCGGTCTTGTCGGAGAATCGACCGGTGATGAAGCCTATGGTGTGCTTCCAGGGGAGGATCGGCTTGTCCGAGATATCATGGTGAGAAAGGTGATCGTTACTCAATCCTCGATGGCACTGAAGGAGGCGTACGAAACCCTACGGCGTCAGAAGGTGTCTGCTTTGGTTGTGTACCAAGGCAACGAACCGGTCCAAGCGTTAGCCGAACCTGACCTCTTCAGTGACAAAATACATCTCGAGGGTGTCCCTGAGATGAGGACACTGCGTGAGCTGATTGAGGACCGCGTAGCCGTACGATGTCGCGAGGACGCTATCTTGGCCGATGCCTTGGGCGCCATGATCAGATACCGCACCAACTATGTCCCGGTACTGGACGCAAAGGGTGGATTGGTCGGAGCGCTTTCATTGATAGATGCAATAGGAGCGGTATCACCAATCGCCGCAGAGCGCTGGCTGGCACAAATAAAGAGCTGGTCCGCGACACCACCTCCATCAAGGTACCAGGTATAGTTGAACATACACAACGCGTTCCAGATTCCCTTCCCTAACGTTCACATGCTGATGCAGTAAGGTGTTTCACAAGGAGGCCTTCGGCCATCCGGAGGCGTCCTTTCACACAACGACAGTATTGAGGTGAGAACGTGCCGACTCTACAGAGAAACCCTACGTGTTCCCGGCGTGTTCTCTTGGGAGCAAAATTGGCCTCAATTCGCCTTAATTGAGCGGAGCCAAACTGAGCCAGCAAAATGCGAAACACCTCTACCAGATGGGTGTTTCACTCATTGAACAAGGTCTTAGGAGAGAGGGTCAGAACGGTTTAGGAAACCGCTGCTCTATCCAACTGAGCTACGGGGGCAATAGGTGAACTGTAACGCACTGACAGCCGGATTGGAAGAGGCGGAGAGGCGCAGAATTGAGGCAACCAATGCAAAAGGTATCGTCAGATAGAAATTGGTAGGTTTGAAAGGATGAAACGGTCGAAGGAAGGTTGTCTCAGGAGTTTGAACATTGGCACGACTGTAATTGCCTGATTGAAAAGAAACTCAAAAATGCTCCGTCGCGACTGGCTTTGGTGATCTTGCCTGGTTCAGTCATTCTGACGGTCATCGTTTCTTGGGGTTCCATTGTCGTGCTCGTTCTTCAGCTTCGGCAATCTGGTCGGCTGTCATGCGCGCTGCAAGGACGTTACGCGCCTCGGCGGATCGCTTCTCACCATACGCCACGGAGAGGTTGTACCACATGTGTGCCTCAACGAGGCTCTGTGGGACCCCACGCCCGCGCTCATACATCATGCCGAGTTTCGCAAACGCCAAGGGATTCCGTTGCTCAGCGGCCTTTTGAAACCAAAACAGCGCCATGTAGTCACTGAAGGTCGCGCCTTGTCCCAGTGAATACAGCGTGCCGAGGTTTACTTGGGCCCCCGCATGACCTTGGTCAGCTGCCTTCTTAAACCAATCTTTTGCTTCAAGATAGTTTTGGGGCACCCCTCGACCTTCGCTGTAAAGAACGCCTAATTGATTTTGAGCATCTGGATTTCCGCCTTCCGCGCGTTGGAGGATTTTGCTCACCTCCTGCCCGGCAAGAAGTGGTTGGGAAGGTTGAGGAGAGGGCAGACCGGTACAGGCCGAGATAAGCGACAGCATCACAACCAGTGCAGCAAGCACGACACACATGTAAGACAGCTGCCGCTGAATCATTCTTCTACAAATGGAGATGAGATCGACTAGTGAGTCATCCTACTCAGCCGAGGTGAGGGAGTTCAAGAACCAAGTTTGTACCGGGGGGGTCGATTCTTGTGAAATACCACGCCACGGCCACATTTGTACCTGAGATCGAGTTCCACACCCAACAAGTGGGAACGGTGGTTCACAATTTGGAGTGCCTCTTAGGCCAAAAGGAATCAGGGAGCCTCATTCTCGCTCAAGGACTCCTCGGCTTTTGGTTTCCAGTTCCGTGCAAGCAATTGGGCCTTGGCGATTTGGGTGGGTGTCATGTCACGGGCTAAACGATCTCGCCATTTCGCTCCATCTTCATGTCCGTTGGCCGCTGCGAGGTTGTACCACTGGTAGGCTTGAACCACGTCCTTTGGAACGCCGCGTGCCTTTTCGTGATAGGTGGCGATGAGAAACATCGCTGCCCCATGTCGTTGGTCTGCGGCGAGATGACACCACCGGAGGGCTTCTTGATAGTCCTGAGGCATGCCGCGTCCGATGTCCGATAATACACAGAGTTTATAGAATGCTCCTACGTGCTGCTGCATCGCGGCCATCTGGTACCATCGGACGGCTTCTCGATGGTCCCGAGGCAGGGCGTTTTCGTACTGCAAGCCAAGCTTGTACTGCTCTTCGGGGCTCCCTTGTTCCGTCACAGGCCGCAAATCGTCGATTTTCGTTACGGTGTCGTGTACGTCCACGTAAGGGGAGACCGGTGGGTCGATGCATCCTGGCAGGGTGCACAAAGCTGTGAAGGCCATCCCGATCAGCCCTCGCCAATGAACCGTCATGATGATCTTTCCTTTCCAACTAAACCAGTCGACAGGGGTATTGCGGCCTGCAGGATACGACGAACCATCATGGGCAGCACTTTAGCATAGATTGTGTGTAAGATGGTCAATCTGATTTGCAGAGTTCGCTGTTGTTCCATTTAGGTAGAGACCTATTGCTTTCGAGGGGAAAGAAAAGTTATCTGTGGTCTCCCGCACGAGTTGGAATGATGCCTGTTGTGGTCATAAAAGGGTGGTGTGGCAAGGTCTTCTTCGTCACACTCTGGATTCTCGTATTGGCCAGGCCGGTTGTCGCGCAGCACGAAATTTTATCATCGACACTCGAAAAAGGGGTACTGTTAGTTGCGAGCCCCTCGCTCACCGACCCGAACTTTCAACAGACCGTTCTGCTCATTCTGGAGCATGGAAGAGAGGGCACGGTTGGGGTCATTCTGAATCGACCCACAGATGTCCTGCTCTCCGACGTGCTTCCGGACCTTCCCATGCTCAAGAAAACACCCCATCGCCTATTTGCTGGAGGGCCAGTCGGGCGAGCACAGATGGTGCTGCTGTTCCGGCTGGAAGGACCCTATCCTGACGCACGGTTGATCTTTGGTGGAATCTATGTGGGCACTCCGGGGGTTCTGGAACGTATCATCACTCAGCCCAAGCCGACGGAAACCTTCCGCGCCTTTGCCGGTTTCGCAGGATGGGCGCCTGGGCAGCTCGACCATGAGATGCTGGAGGGAGCGTGGGGTGTCCTGCCGAAACACTCGTTTGATATCTTCGACAAGGATCCAGCCACGCTCTGGCCTGATAGCGTGACCCGTCTTCAAGCCCCCATGACCATTTCCCGTTGACTGAGAAATCTAAACGTTTCGCGAGCTGCCTCGTGGATTGGGCACTGGGTAGAATCCTCTGCTGACCCGATCAGGCCTCAAATAGATCCTGTACCGATACGTATTGAAAGCTCGAACCTAGTGAGATACGGTGTGACATGAGGGATACCGAAAATCGGATTTACGATTGGAAGCGAGATGCTCGGCAAGTAAATTTGGTCATTGAGTGATGGAACGACCCAGCGAGCCATCAGACACACCGTTGCTGCGGGCCAAGCTACGAAGCACATGGTTCTATGGCGTGGTGTTGCAATATCGTGCGATCCGGCGTCGGGTGATGCGGCGGCCCGATGGGGAGGCCTTTTTGTTACGGCGCTACGTCAGGCTTCATGGCGAATCCCCCAATTTGAAGACTCCCCGAACCTTTACCGAAAAACTGCTCTGGCGGATGGTGGCTTGGAATCGGGGGGACATGCCCGCGCGGTTTCAGCAGCTCAGCGATAAATATGCGGTACGAACCCACGTGGCTATGCTGGTGGGCGAGGACTGTTTGGTTAAATTGTTATGGCACGGGGATCATGCAGAAGCTATTCCGTTTGACCAGCTTCCCGCTCAGTATGTGATCAAGCCAACCCATGCAAGTGGGCAAGTGCTGATCATCAGAGGTGATGTGGATCGCAAGGAGGTCATCCGTACGGTGTCGGGATGGTTGGCCACCGATTATTATTGGGATGGACGCGAAGGTCAATACTATAGAATGCCTCCCCGGATTGTGATTGAGGAGTATCTGGTGAACGAGGATGGAAGCCCACCGCTGGATTATAAGTTCTACTGCTTTAACGGTACGCCAGAACTCATTCTGGTTCGCAATCATTTGCACGATATTGCTCCGATCTTCGATACGACATGGAACCTTCTCGACCTCTCCAATTCCTATAAGGAGAATGTCGCTCGCCCGTGGATGCCGAAGCCTGCCAATCTGGAGGAGATGCTGGGGCTTGCCGCCAAACTCTCACAAGGGTTTGGATTTGTTCGCGTAGACTTCTACAACGTCAAGGAGCGAGTCTATTTCGGCGAGCTCACCTTTACACCTGCTGGGGGGCTCATTAAATTTAGGCCCGAGTGGTGGGATCTGAAGCTCGGAGAGCAATGGGACTTGTCACTCGACCGCTAAATGCTGCAGAGATGTCTTCTCGGCTTGGACGCTAGGTTCATCCTATTAGAAAATCCTACCGCACTCCGTACTCCCTATCCCTCGCCATGCCGCATTGACAGTGCCGACAGTGAACGGTAGCCTACCAGCATGAGCTATGTAGGTATGAAAACAGTCATTGCGATGTTTGACAGCAAGCGACCGGAGTTAGCGATTAGCCCATGGATGCGAGAATGCTTGATAGCAATTCTGTCAATTGTGTTGGTGGTTTGTTCTGTGACCAAGGCCTTTCCGCTAGACGGTCACCATGGTGGCAGTGCTGAGGCAGAGCGGGATTGGTTCAGGGGATCAGGCCACGAGATTCCAGGTCTCTCCTTTCGAGTGTTTGTCGATCACAGCGGAGCTGGTGACGTTCTTAATGAATCCGAAGTCGATGCAGCCCTTTCGACGGTGATCGAGACCTTTTCCTATCTCAATCACCATCGCCAGGACTATCCGCGGTTTGACGAGGCGGAGAGCAAAGACATGCTCGAACGGGTCATCGTACAACCACTCGTACGCAACCATGAAGGAAAGGAGTTTCCTTTACTTGCCGTGCGAACGGTGGACCCCAGGCGGGTTCGGCTCCTGATCAGTGCGTCGATGATGAAAGAGAACGCGTATCTTGGCCAGGTTGATCGATTTGCACCGGTTCTGGCAGGAGAGTTTCAATGGGTCGTCAGCAAGGCAAAGACTGGTCACAAGGCCAAGACGGTTTTCGTCAATCGAGATCTCCCACATGTCAAAATCCAAGCCGACAAGGACATTCGATCTCTCACCGGCGAGGAGCGGGTCAGACTGCTTCAACAACTGTTCGCGACATACATCCGGACGGTCGACGATTTTCGAAGTTTGGAGGGGCAGTCCTACTACGAGTTCGGCAGGACCAATCTCGTTGCCCCGAGCCAGCCGGATTCCACCACAAAGTTTTACGATATGCGGGTCCGAGAAGCCTTGCAGAAAATCGTGAGAGAGCCGGTCTTTCTCGAACACACCCCGCGTGCCGTGATGAGCCTCCTGAACGGAGCCATCTGGAATGTGACGTTCGTGAACATCGAGCAGCGCGACTGGGCGACGAGGACGAGAGTGTTACCGACCGAGAAGGCGGTGATGGTTGGGCAGCCTGGAAGGCTGATCCAACCGGCGGCGATTCTGATCAACCTCCATCGTCCCGCGGTTCCGGATGACCCATTTTATATTGACACGAAGCACCTGCCGATGGGTGCATTGTCCACTGACCAGCTGGCGCTGGTCATTGCCAAAGAAATCCAGCTCAATATTATTGAAAAATCACAGACCGGCCATGTTGTGCAAGATGCCCTCTCAGCTCCCGAATAAATTGAGTGGATATTCGCTAGGCTCCTTCGTCTTCCTAAGCCCATACGTGTCCGCTTGACAGTCGTAGTGCGATTCAGTAGGATTGCTGCAACCTTTAATGCTCATCCAGTGAGGTGAGCAAGGAGCCAACCATGAATCACTGTCCGGCCTTTGCCGGTGTCTCAAATACGACCTTCTCACCCCGATGCGGTGAGGAGGTTTTTTTATGTCCGGAGTCTGAGGTGTATCGAACATCGGGGTGGGTTTCAGCATGACGGCGCCAACGAACAAGTCAGTTGAGCGGAAAGATGAAAAGGTGATCATGGATGCGGGAGATATCTCCCGAGCCATGGTGCGGATCGCGCACGAGATTTTGGAGCGAAACAAGGGTGTAAAGGATCTGACGTTGGTTGGCATCCGGACGGGAGGCGTGCATCTGGCCCACCGGCTCGTCAAGCGGATCCAGAGCATCGAGGGCGTGCAGGTCCCAATCGGCGAATTGGATATCACGCTGTACCGAGACGACCTGGCCTTGCGTAAAGATCAACCGATCCTACGGACCACGTCCGTACCGTTCGACATGACGAATAAAGTGGTCGTACTGGTGGATGATGTCTTGTTCACCGGCAGAACGACTCGTGCGGCCATGGATAGTCTTATGGATCTGGGCCGGCCTGAGGAAATTCAGTTGGCCGTGCTGGTCGATCGCGGTCATCGTCAGTTGCCGATCAAGGCCAACTACATCGGAAAAAATCTCCCGACGTCTCGGGAGGAACAGATTCAGGTGCTGTTGGAAGAGAATGGGGAGGATGATCGAGTCGTCATCCTGAAGGCGTGAAGCGGAGGGTTCCATGAGTCTCAAACGGAAAGATCTGTTGAGTCTTGCCCCTTTGGCAGCGGAGGAAATCACGCTCATTCTGGAAACGGCTGATTCGTTCAAGGAGGTGACCGGGCGAGAGATCAAGAAGGTCCCGGCGCTCAGAGGCAAGACGGTCGTGAATCTCTTTTTTGAGCCGAGCACCAGAACCCGCACGTCCTTTGAATTGGCGGCCAAGCGACTGAGTGCCGACGTGATCAACTTTGCGCCGTCCTCCAGCAGTGTGGTGAAGGGAGAGACGTTGCTCGACACGGCCAGAAATATCGAAGCGATGCAGGCCGACATCATTGTTCTACGCCACTCGTCTGCCGGCGCGGCTGAAACGCTCGCAGGCGGGGTCAAGTCGTCGGTCATCAATGCGGGTGATGGATGGCACGAGCATCCGACGCAGGCCTTACTCGATCTGTATACGATTCGGCAACGCGGGATGAATTTCAAGGGCCTGCGTGTCGCGATCGTCGGGGATGTGTCGCATAGTCGGGTCGCCCGCTCGAATATATACGCGCTGGTGAAGCTTGGGGCCGAAGTGCGTCTCGTCGGGCCACCGACGATGATGCCGTGGGGTGTCGAGAAGCTGGGCCCCAAAGTCTATCACGACATGGATAAGGGGCTGCGAGGCGTGAACGTCATTATGATGCTTCGGCTCCAATTGGAGCGGCAGGGACGTGCCTTGTTTCCCACCATCCGGGAGTATTCTCGGCTCTATGGGTTGACGGCTGATCGGGTGCGCCTTGCGGATACCGGCGTGATCGTCATGCATCCAGGACCGATCAATCGCGGAGTTGAAATCGCGCCGGATGTGGCCGATAGTCTGTCTTCGGTCATTCTTGATCAAGTCGCGAATGGGGTGGCAGTGCGAATGGGCGTGCTGTACCTCATGTCCGGAGCAAATGCGTAGATGATGGATGTCTGTCGGAGAGGAGTGTTCGGTGTCGATTTTCATTAAAGGTGGACGTGTTATTGACCCTGGTCGCTTCGTCGGAGTGACCGATGTGCTGATCGAGAACGGCAAGATTGCTGCATTGGGCGAGCATCTTTCCGCACCGGTTGGGAGTCGGACCATTGCTGCCGATGGAAAACTGGTGATGCCGGGGTTTGTGGATGTGCATGTGCACTTTCGCGAGCCTGGATTCGAGTACAAAGAAACAATTCAGAGCGGGAGCGCGGCAGCCGTTGCGGGCGGCTTTACGACGGTCTGTTGCATGCCCAATACGAATCCGGTCAATGACAATCAGGCGGTGACCGAGTTTATGCTGGAACGTTCTCGATTGGCTGGGTTGGCAAACGTCTTGCCGATCGGTGCCATCACCAAGGGATCGGAAGGGAAAGAATTGTCGGAGATCGGGGATTTGCGGCGATCCGGTTGTGTGGCGATCTCCGACGATGGAAAACCAGTGATGAATAGTTTGGTCATGCGGCGTGCGATGGAGTACGCGCTCGCATTTGACCTGACGGTTGTCGACCATTGCGAGGATCTGCACCTGGCCGAAGGCGGCTGTATGAATGAAGGATTGATCTCGACCGAGCTCGGGTTGCCTGGTATTCCTGCTGCTGCGGAAGATGTCATGGTGGCGCGAAATCTGTCGCTCTCTGAACTCACCGGAGCTCGACTCCACCTTGCTCATATCAGTACGGCTGGGTCGGTTCGGATGGTCCGTGAGGCGAAGAGCCGCGGAATCCGTGTCACGGCCGAAGCCTGTCCGCATCACTTTACGCTGACGGAAGAGTTGGTGCGTGGCTACAACACGCACGCGAAGATGAATCCCCCCTTACGCACTTGGGCTGATGTCCAGGCGATCAAGGATGGATTACGAGACGGCACCATCGATGTGATCGCGACGGACCATGCCCCCCATGCCACGCAGGAGAAGCAGCAAGACTTTACCGAGGCCCCGTTTGGAATCGTCGGCCTTGAGACGGCGCTTCCATTGACTTTGGCATTGGTGGATGAAGGCGTGTTATCACTGGAACAAGCGGTACAGAAGCTGACGTCGGCACCGGCTAGGGCATTTGGGCTCAATAAAGGCACCATGGCGGTTGGTGCGGATGCCGATGTGGTTATCGTCGACCAAAAGGAACAATGGGAAGTCGATCCGTCAAAGTTTCGGTCTAAGAGTCGCAACACACCGTTTGCCGGGTGGAAGGTGAAGGGGCGAGTGGCTGTCACGATCGTGGGCGGCCGTACCGTATTCGAGACCGGGGCGGGGGAGTCGTAGTGCTGTGCGATCTGTACCCCGCTGGGGAAAAGTTGGTTGTCTGACGCTCGAATGGGTCGCGCTGGCGGTATGGGTGGGAGGGCTGATCGTCCTGAGCGGAGCCGTCATTCCGGCCGTATTCAACACGTTTGGAGGGCAGGATTCCGGAGGCCTCTTCCTGACCAAAGCGTTTGAGGGGTATCAACGGTTCATCATCGGCGCCGGCGCAGTGCTTTGTGCGGCAGGGTGGTTTCGTTGGTGGAGTGGGGATCCACAGATCGCGGTCGGACGGACGGAGATGATCGTGCTTGCTGTCATGGTGTTGATCGCCGGACTTATTATTGTGGTGCTTCACCCCAACGCCACGGTGTTGCAAGCACAGGCATTTGCTACGAAGGATGAGGCCGCAAAGAAAGCGGCGCTGGAAAGTTTTTTTCGTGTTTTGATGCCGATTCGCTCGTTGTACATGCTCAATCTTGTCTTGGGTCTGACGCTGATCGGGATCAAGGCGAAACAGTCGCTTGATCGGAGTGGACGCGAACTGTGAAAAAGGCGTTGTTGGCATTGGCAGATGGAACGGTCTTCCAAGGCCGAGCCCTTGGGTATGAAGGGGAAACGGTCGGGGAGGTTGTCTTTAATACGGCGATGACCGGCTATCAAGAGGTCCTGACGGATCCTTCCTACAAGGGGCAAATCATTACGATGACGTGCCCTCACATCGGCAACTATGGAGTGACCCCCGACGACATGGAATCACGGAGGTCGTGGGCTGAGGGGTTCGTGGTGCTGGAAGCGAGTCGCATGGTCAGCAACTGGCGAAGTCGGCACACGATTCAGGAAATGCTGATGGAGGCCAAGGTCGTTGCGATCGAAGGAATCGACACGAGAGCCCTGACCAGACATCTACGCGAGCATGGGTCACAACAGGGCCTCATTACGCATCTCGATTTAGATCCAGCACGGGCCGTGGGGCGCGCTAAACAGGCACCCGGCATCATTGGACGTGACTTGGCTACCGAGGTCACCTGTACACGGGCCTACGAATGGACGGTAGGGTCGGGGGATTGGACTCCGGCATCATCGTCGAACGCCCCAGCCGATAGCAGCTCCACTCGGTGGCGAGTCGTCGCCTATGACTTTGGTATCAAACAAAATATTCTGCGGCGGTTGGTAGATGTCGGGTGTCATGTGACGGTTGTGCCTGCGTCGACGTCCGCAGCAGAGGTCATCGCGCTGCGGCCGGACGGTGTGTTTCTTTCCAATGGTCCTGGTGATCCTGAAGGTGTGCCCTATGCGGTCAAGGCGGTGGAAGGACTGATCGGGCGCTTTCCCATATTCGGCATCTGTTTGGGCCATCAGATTCTCTGCTTAGCCTTCGGCCTCAAGACCTACAAGCTGAAATTCGGCCATCATGGGGCCAATCATCCCGTGATGGATCTCCGAACGAGAAAAGTGGAGATCACCTCGCAGAACCATAACTTCGCCGTACAAGCGCCTGGGTCTCTTCGCGACGTACCGAAGAGTGCGCCGATCGTTGAGACTCGGTACGGATTACTCTCGCTCACGCATCTCAGCTTGAATGATTACTCGATCGAAGGCATGGTGTGCCGAGATCACCCGGTGTTCTCAGTGCAGTATCATCCGGAGGCAGCGCCGGGGCCGCACGACGCCGCCTATCTGTTTGAAGAATTTGTGCGGCTGATGGAGAAACAGCATGCGTAAAGCTTTGATCGCAGTCATTGTCCTGGTCTGCTTGCCCGGTTGCACTTTTAACTTTCCCTTGTTCCCGGGACCTGGGCCACTGCAAGAAGCACAGGTCGATGGATCGGGGAAAGCCAAGGTGTTGCTGATCGAGATTTCTGGAGTGATTAACTCTCAAGAGAAAGAGGGGTTCCGCCCGGCACCCAGTATGATCGCCAGCATCAAGGAACAGCTGACTCGGGCAGCAAAGGATGAGAGCATCAAGGCCATCGTGCTTCGGATCAACACGCCGGGCGGAACGGTCACGGCGTCGGACATTATTTACCATGAACTTAAAACGTTCAAAGCCGCGAGAAAAATCCCTATCGTCGCCTCTATCATGGATCTCGGGACATCGGGGGGCTACTACATTGCGGCGGCTGCGGATGCCGTGCTGGCCCATCCGTCTTCCGTCACAGGCAGCATCGGCGTCATTATGCTGACGGTCAATGCTAAAGGGTTGCTGGAAAAAATCGGTGTCGAGGCCACTGCTGTCACGTCCGGGCCTCGCAAGGACATGGGCTCACCATTTCGGACGATGACGGCTGAAGAGCGGGCCATCTTCCAAGGCCTGATTGATTCGTTCTATCAGCGCTTCTTGACCATCGTGCAGGAGGGCCGTTCCAACTTGCAGATGGAGCAGATCAAGCGACTGGCAGACGGGCGAATCTATACCGGTGAGCAAGCAAAAGCAGCAGGACTGGTCGATGAGATCGGTTATCTTGAGGATGCGGTCGAACTGGCGAAGAAGAAAGCGGGGCTCACCGAGGCTCGTGTTGTGACCTATCAGCGGCCTGGAGAATATTCCAACAATGTCTATTCACGGCTCCTGACGCCAGGTGGGTTAGCAGCTCTCGTGGACCTTGATGTGACCTCGTTCGTCAGGGGCGGAACCCCACAGTTTATGTATCTGTGGATGCCGTAACTGAGGAAAGGCGCCGATCTCAATGAATGGTAAGATGAGAGTGATCGGCTATGTTCAAGGGCAGCACGATGGCGCAGGGAAAAGACCAGGAGATCGGCACATTGTTCTCGACGCCCATCGATCGGCGAGCGCTGTTGCAGCGCGCAGCTCGTGGGGCAGGGGGACTCTGTTGCCTCTACGGAATAGCGACCGTCGGAGGGCTGCTCTCGATGCTGACAGGATGTGTGCGTGCACCCGGCACGGCGCGGGAACAATTTATCTATATCTCCGAGGAGAAAGAAATCGCGATGGGCATCGGCGCCTATCGCGAGTTGTTGCGCAAGGCGCCCGTCAGCGACGATATTGAGTTGAATGAGTTGGTCAATCGGGTCGGGAGACGTATCGCCGCAGCGGCCAACAAACCTGAGTATCAATGGGAGTTCGCCATCATCAGGGACGATCGCACGATCAATGCCTTTGCGTTACCGGGTGGGAAAGTGGCGATCTTTACGGGCATCTTGAAGATGACGAAGAACGAAGATGGTTTGGCGACCGTGATCGGGCATGAGGTGGCGCACGCACTCCAACGCCATGGGGCCGAGCGGTACAGCCGGAGCATCCTTGAAATGATCGGGCAAGTCGGTGCGCTCGCGGCCGGTGCTGCCGTTGGTCGTCCGGACGCCGCGATGGCGGCGATGAGCGCCTACGGAGTGGGCGTGTCGTTGCCGTTTGGACGAAAGCAAGAGTCGGAAGCGGACTACGTCGGACTTAAATTGATGGCTCAGGCCGGCTACGACCCTCGAGAGGCAGTCCCATTTTGGGAGCGTATGAGCGGATGTCCAAGACAAATGATCGACAAGGTCTGTTTTCGGTCGCAACATAATATCCCTGAGTTTCTGTCCACTCATCCCTCCGATATCGCGCGCATCAACCAAATTGAAGCCTGGATTCCTGAGGCGTTGAAGCACTACCATGCGGCCCAGGGGGGTGAAGGGCCTGTGCCCACTCCCTATCAACCGCTGATTGGACCGCTGCTTCCATCCAGTTGAGTCGATCGTTACCACACTATGCCAAAACGTACCGACATTCAGTCAATCCTCATGATCGGGTCTGGTCCGATCGTCATCGGACAAGCCTGCGAGTTTGATTACTCGGGAACGCAAGCCTGCAAAGCCCTCAAGGCGGAAGGATACCGGGTCATCCTCATCAACAGTAATCCCGCGACGATCATGACGGATCCGGAGATGGCGGATCGGACGTATGTGGAGCCGATCACCGTGGAGGTCGTCGAACGCGTGATTGCTCGGGAGCGTCCCGATGCCTTGCTGCCGACCATGGGTGGTCAAACGGCACTGAACACTACGATGGGCTTGGTGAAACAAGGAGTCCTCGAGAAATACGGCGTGAAGTTGATCGGCGCTTCGGCAGAGGCCATTCACAAAGCAGAGGATCGGGACGCCTTTAAGTTGGCGATGCAACGAATCGGGCTCCGGGTTCCGAAGAGCGGCACGGCGCACAACCGACAGGAAGCCATGGCCGTTCTGGACATGGTCGGCTTTCCTGCGATCATTCGCCCGTCCTTTACGATGGGGGGAACGGGTGGGAACATCGCCTATAACCGAGAAGAATTTGAGAAACTGATCGAGTGGGCGTTGGCGATGAGTCCGGTCAGCCAAGTACTGATCGAGGAGTCCGTCATCGGATGGAAAGAGTATGAACTCGAGGTCATGCGTGATTTGAAAGACAACGTCGTGATCGTCTGTCCCATCGAAAATTTCGATCCGATGGGTGTGCATACCGGGGACAGCATCACCGTCGCGCCGGCGATGACGTTGACCGACAAAGAATATCAACGCATGCGAGATGCGGCGCTTCGCGTGATCCGAGAGATCGGTGTCGATACGGGAGGATCGAACATTCAATTCGGTGTCAATCCGACGAACGGTGAGATGGTCGTCATCGAGATGAACCCTCGAGTCTCTCGGAGTTCGGCGTTGGCGTCGAAGGCGACCGGGTTTCCGATCGCAAAAATCGCCGCCAAGCTGGCCGTCGGCTACACGTTGGATGAAATCAGCAATGACATTACCGGTGTCACGAAGGCGTCGTTTGAACCAGCCATCGACTATGTGGTGGTAAAGATTCCTCGGTTTGCGTTCCAGAAGTTCAAGGGAGCCGATCCGACCTTGACGACACAAATGAAGTCGGTCGGCGAAGTGATGGCGATCGGGCGGACGTTCAAGGAATCTTTGCAGAAGGCTATTCGCTCACTGGAGTTGGAACTGAACGGCTTGGTGTCACGGTTTGGGTTGGATCGAGGCATCCCGGCTGGGTTCGATCGACAGGCGGCTACCGATAAACTCGATCGTGTGCTTCGCAACCCGCTTCCGGAACGGCTCTGGTACGTGGCTGATGCCATGCGACTGGGAGTGACGGATCAGGAGTTGTTCGCGACGACCATGGTCGATCCGTGGTTTCTCGATCAAGTGAGGCAGTTGGTTGACTTCGAGCGTACGCTTGTCGGCCATGCTGCCGATCCCGGAACGGTGTTGAACGGTGAATTGCTCTGGGACGCAAAAGAACTGGGATTTTCCGATGATCGGATCGCGCAGCTGCTTGGGTGTGAGGTGGTTGTTGTCACGGAGGCGCGCAGGCACCATCCGACCCGCGGGGTGACCTATAAGCGGGTGGATACCTGCGCCGCTGAGTTCGAAGCCCAGACTCCGTACCTTTATTCGACGTACGGGCATGAATGCGAAGCCAGGCCGTCCGACCGCAAAAAAGTGGTGATTCTCGGCGGCGGGCCCAATCGGATCGGACAGGGCATCGAGTTCGACTATTGTTGTGTCCATGCGGCGATGGCGCTCCGTGAGGACGGGATCGATACCATCATGGTGAATTGTAATCCTGAGACCGTGAGCACCGATTACGACACGTCGGATCGACTCTATTTTGAGCCACTGACACAAGAAGATGTGCTCAATCTGGTTCACAAGGAGCAGCCGATCGGAGTGGTCCTGCAATTCGGCGGCCAGACGCCTCTGAAACTTGCGCTTCCATTATCGAAGGCTGGTGTGAAGATTCTTGGAACCAGTCCGGATGCGATCGATCTGGCGGAAGATCGCGAACGGTTCCGTGAACTGCTCACGAAGCTAGGTCTACGCCAGGCAGAAAGCGGGATGGCTCGATCGATTGAGGAAGCCGTGCAGATCGCTGGGAGGATCAGCTATCCGGTCATGGTCCGACCGTCCTACGTGTTGGGCGGACGCTCCATGCAAATCGTGTATGACGAATCAGGCCTGTTGGAATACATGCAATCAGCCGTGAAAGCCTCGCCCAACCATCCGGTCCTGATCGATAAGTACCTGGCGGATGCGATCGAGGTCGATGCCGATGCGATTTGTGATGGAAAGACGGTGGTCGTCGCAGGGATCATGGAGCATATCGAGGAAGCCGGGGTACATTCCGGCGACTCTGCTTGCTCACTTCCTCCCTATACCTTGGACAAGGCCGTCGTCGGTGAAATCGAGCGTCAAATGCGTATGCTGGCCTTGGAACTTGGTGTCGTCGGCCTGATGAATGCGCAGTTTGCCGTCAAAGGCCGGACGATTTACGTGCTCGAGGTGAATCCACGTGGGTCTCGGACCGTCCCATTTGTCAGCAAGGCGATCGGGATGCCGCTGGCAAAGCTCGCGATGAAAGTCATGATGGGGAAGACCCTCACGGAACTCGGCTTTACCGAAGCTCCTCTGCCGGATCATTTCTCCGTGAAGGAAGCGGTCTTCCCATTTAATAAATTTCCCGGTGTGGATGTGCTCTTAGGACCAGAGATGAAATCAACCGGCGAAGTGATGGGAATTGACGGTGATTTCGGATGGGCGTTCGCCAAGTCACAGGCGGGAGCCGGCGCAGGCCTTCCAACGATGGGGACAGCGTTCCTCAGCGTGAAAGAATCCGATCGGCCTGCGGCGCTTGAAGTCGGGAAAGCGTTGAGTAGGCTGGGGATGCGTATTTTGGGGACGAGCGGAACAGCAGGATATTTGCGTGAGCATGGCTTGTCTGTGGAAGTCGTCAATAAGGTCGCCGAAGGGAGACCTCATATCGTGGATCACATTAAAAACGGTTCGGTGGCACTCGTGGTCAATACGGTGCGAACTGCCTCAGCCCATGTCGATTCGTTGTCGATCAGAAGAGAGGCGCTGCATCGGGGCATTCCCTATTTCACGACGATGCGGGGAGCCCATGCGGCGGCCATGGGAATCGAAGCCATCGTGAAAAAAACCCTATCGATTCGTTCCTTGCAGGAGTATCATCGGGCCTAAATCCTTCAGGAGTCTGGAGCATGCCCACACCCATTACGAAGAAAGGCTATGACGCGCTCAAGGCGGAATTAGATCGCCTGCGGAAGATCGAGCGCCCCAAAGTGATTGAGGCGATCGCGGAGGCGAGGGCGCATGGAGACCTCAGCGAGAATGCCGAATATGATGCCGCCAAAGAGCGCCAGGGATTTATCGAATCACGGCTTGCGGAGCTTGAGACCAAGCTCGCGGATGCCCGCGTGATCGAAATTGCGGGACGCACGAGTGACACGGTCGTCTTTGGGGCCACGGTGTCGGTCGTCGAGCAAGAGTCGCAATCCCAGAAGCAGTACACATTGGTCGGCCAAGACGAAGCCGACATGAAATTCAACAAGATTTCGGTGCAGTCCCCGGTCGGGCGTGCCCTGATCGGGAAGCGTGTCGGAGATTTTGTTGAAGTCAAGACTCCCGTGAAAATGGTTGAATACGAGGTCGTGGAGATCAAATTCGAGGAATGTTGACGTGCCGGCGTCACGCCCCCTCATTGCGCTTCTGACAGATTTTGGCGAGCGTGACTGGTTCGTCGCGAGCATGAAGGGTGTGATCCTCACCCTCAGCCCCGGAGCCAGAGTCGTCGATATCTCCCACCAAATTCCTTCTCACCACATCGACGAGGCCGGCTATGTGCTCAGCGCCTGTTATCGACATTTTCCGGAAGGGACGATCTATGCCTGCGTGGTGGATCCCGGGGTCGGAAGCGCCAGGCGCGCCATTCTTGCCACGACATCGCGGTATTGTTTCTTAGCGCCGGACAACGGTCTGCTCAGCCATGTGCTCGAACAGGAGCAGGAGGTGAAAATCCGGCAGATCGAAGAGGAGCGCTATCGACTACCGTCAGAAGGGGCGACCTTTGACGGACGCGATCTGTTCGCTCCGGTCGCCGCGTTGCTGGCCAATGGGCAACCGCCCTCGTTCTTTGGCCCGGTGATCAACGATCCGATGAAGAGCCTGGTTTGGGCCCCTCAGCAGCAAGGTCAACTTTTGATCGGACGGATTGACTATATCGATCGATTCGGCAATCTCATCTCGAATGTCACGGCAAGGCAAGTTCGGGAATTTCAGGCCGCGATCGGGCTGGCCAAGATTGAGATCCATATCGGAGCGCATATCGTGACGAACGTGGTCGGGAGCTACAGTCAAGGGGACGGCCAGAGTCCCGCCGCACTGATCAATAGTGGTGGAGTGTTGGAAATCTTCCTGCGGGAAGAGAACGCGGCCCGATGCCTCCACGTCGATGTGGGGGAAGAAGTTCGGCTCTGTTGAAATTCGTTACCTGACCGCCTTGTCGATGTGATTGCAGACATGATCGGCGAAGGGAAGTGAACAGGTGAAGGCCGGCGACACAGCGTTCAAGACGTGCATGGATCGGTCGTCGCCTTCCAAGACAAAATCCATCTCAAGTTTCTTCTTCGTGATGTCGAGCAGTTGCGCTCTGATCCCGGGCCGTCCCCATGTGCGATAGTTCCGCTCGTCCACTCCTTCCGCGAGGACGGATGCTAGTGAGACCATCCTACTCCGGGAGTACTTGGCGACTTCTTCCACGGCCAACCGTCTGAAGTCGAACCCTGCTCCCGTGAGCAGACCGAGCCCACGACTCGCAACTTCGACCAACTCGCTGAAGTTGAAATTTTCCATCCCCGCATAGTTTTCCCGCCAGAGGGCCGGGATGGCCGTTGGACCGATCTTGGCTTTGCCGTCGGCGGTGATCGTAAAGTGAACGCCGAGAAACGGATTCCTGAGATCCGGAACGGGATAGATATTGGTGCGGATCGCGCCAGGTGGCTCGTCTGAGTAAAGGTAGAGGCCCTTGAACGGCAGGATCCGATATTTTTCTGAGAACCCATAGTCCATAGCGATCTTATCCGCATACAGACCTGCGGCATTGACGACATAACCGGCATCAACAGTATCCCGATTGGTGCGGACTACACTTTTTTCTCGTCCTCGGTAGGCCGTGTCACACTGAATGTCCACGCCCTCTCGGATCGCATCCTGTTGCATGGCTTCGATAACGAGAAGGGGTTTCACCGTTGAGGTGCGCGGCGAAAACAAGGCCCGTTGGTAGGTTTTGACGCGAGGTTCGATGGATTTGGCTTCCGCTTCGGTGAGGGGCTGGAGTTCAATACCGTTGATCTGTCCTCGTCGCAGGAGTTCATCGAGCGAGGGTAGGTCGGTGGCATCCTTTGCGACAACGAGTTTGCCGCATTTGTTGAGGGGGATGTGTTTCTCCTCGCAGTAGGCCGTAAGCCGTTCGTTGCCGAGGCTGGTAAACTTCGCCTTCAGGCTGTCCGGCGAATAATAGAAGCCCGCGTGGAGCACGCCGCTGTTTCGGCCACTCGCATGGGCGCCGCAAGATGGCTCCTTTTCGATCAACAGCACGCGCGCGTCCGCACGGCGTCTGCGCAGTTCTCGAGCGATGCTCAGGCCGATGACTCCGCCGCCGATGACGAGAAAATCACAGGTCTGCATTGGGGTCGGCGGTTCCTCTTGTGATGTGCAAGCCCATTATAACGATATGGAATCCATGGAGAGAGTCTCGATGGAGATCGCGATGATTTCCATCATTTTCTTCAATTCCTCAGCAGTTGTCGAGAGCGGTGGAATGAGCACCAGCACGTTCCCAATCGGTCTGAGAATGAGACCCTTAGCTCGGGCGATCGCGGCCACGCGATGACCAGTTCTGGCGCTCAGCGGATAGGGTTCCTTCGTCCTCTGCTCTCGAACTAACTCGATTCCCGCCATGAATCCGCTCTGACGGATACTTCCGACCTGAGGCAGGCGGTGGAGTGTGTGCAGGAGTCGCGTCAGCAACTTGATCTTGGGTCGGAGTCTCACCAAGGTTTTCTCGCTTTTAAATACGGTGAGATTGGCGAGCGCCAGGGCACAGCCAAGCGGATTACCGGTAAAACTATGGCCGTGGAAGAAGGTCTTGAATTCGTCGTACCTTCCCAAGAAGCCACGGTAGATTTCCTCGGTCGTCAAGGTGGCTGCCAGCGGCATGTAGCCGCCAGTCAGCCCCTTGCTGATGGCCATGAGGTCCGGGGTGATCTGCTCGTGCTCGCAGGCGAACATTCTGCCGGTTCGGCCGAATCCGGTTGCAACTTCGTCGGCAATGAGAAGAACATTGTACTTGGTGCAGAGGTCTCGGATGCGCTTGAGATATCCGGCCGGTTGGGGAATCATGCCGGCAGCTGCTTGCATCAATGGTTCGATGATGAATCCGGCGAGGTCACGATGGCGAGCCTTCAGCATCTCTTCGATCGGATCGATACAAGCCACCTTGCACGTGGGGTAGGTGAGGTTGAGTGGACAGCGATAACAATGGGGTGGTTCTGCCTCAAGGGTCGGGAAGAGGAGTGGCTTGAAGCGAGAGTGGAACAGGTCGATGTTACCGACGCTGACCGCCCCGATCGTATCTCCATGATAGGCTAGTTTCAGGTGGAGAAACGTATTCTTGGGACCAGCTTCTGGATGCCGCTGCTGCCAATACTGAACGGCCATCTTGAGGGCGATTTCAACTGCCGTTGAACCATTGTCGGAATAGAAGACGCGAGAGAGCCCCTTGGGAGCGATTCGAATCAGCTGACGCGCCAACTCAATGGCGGGTGGATTGGAAAGGCCGAGGAAAGTCGAGTGGGCGATCTTGTCGAGTTGCGTCTTCAGCGCACGGTCAAGAACCGGATGTCGATGTCCATGCAGATTGACCCAGATGGACGATGTGCCATCAAGGTATTTCTTGCCCTCTGTATCGATCAGGTAGGCACCCTTCCCGCGTGCAATAATCAGCGGATCGTCCTGTTCCCACTCCTGCATCTGGGTAAACGGATGCCAGAGGTAGCGGTGGTCCCAGTCTTTGAGCTGTTTACGAGTTGGTTGTTGAGCCACGGTGGAAAAGGTAGTGGCTTATATCATGAGGAGGCAGTAAAAGTCCTCCAGTCTCACTCTTGCCAGTCTGTAACCCCAGCTCGATATGTGTGAGCTTCTAGGAAAAGGTCTGGCCGCTTGAGAATGGACCCAGGTTGCGTGATGGTATCTTGATATGTATGTGATGCATGCGTACCACGGTGACCCTTGTTCCCCATAGGCAGGTAAATTCCAGGGCAGCAACGTGGAATATGGGTGGGCAGGGCATTTCGCGTACATGGCTGGAAACCGAAGTTGGCTATGTGGGCATACAAGACCTGACTGTGCTTCCTCCTCTCCGATTCAGAATGGTTTTGGCCGGTAGCCATGATCGTGGCCTGACTCGTCCTCATGTCTGGTTCGCTCGCGTAGTTCCCGTTCGTGTTCGATGCGGCGACGCTCTTCCAGGATCAGCCGGTCGAGTTCTGCCATCTGCTGTTCAGCGAACGCTTTGACTGCCGGTTGTCCATCTGTCAACCAACGCATCAGCGACTCCTTCTTGGCCAGCCAGGCGTCAGCCAGCCCGAATTCACCGGGGGGTGTGACCCCGCCGGTGCTGTTAATGAGGGTTCGAACCTCACTCAACCTGGGATCGTCATGGGAAAAGCGTGACACAATCTCTTTCAACACGCTGTTGGTTGAAGTTGACCCCAGATAATTCTGGAGCAGCGCCAGAGCGAAGTCGGCCTCCTGGGTACCACCGGCTTTAATCAATGTGCCGAGCGCTGTCGCAAATTCAGACGTGCAGGTGGGGAACGCTCTGCCGAGCAGGCTCCCTCCTCGAAAACGGAATTCTGCTCGGTCCTGCGCGAACCATGCCAGTCCTTTGCGGATGGCGAGTGCTGGGTCTTTTGCAAACACTGGTTCTAGCCCTTGAAACTCAACTGGCAGCTGCTCACTCTGTGCGGTATCGCCGGTATCAGCTTCTTTCCCGAGTCGAGTCGCCATGAACTCGTTCAATCGCTGCTGTTCCGTCCCTCTCATGCGTACAAACGCCAGCCCGGCGTGGTCCTCGTCAGCCCACTGCACATCGGCCCCATCAACCACCAGCGCCCATTCCAAAGCGGGCACGGCGATGCGCAGTTCCACCGAAAGGCCGGGCAACATCAGGAGCTGACTTTCCAATCGGCATCCGCTCCGTGAGAGATCGAGAATCATGCCGGTTCCTTCGGACTCTACGGAACCCGCCACGATGGCTTGAAACTGTACAGCCATTCGGGGCGCAGTCCGCTGATCTTCTGCGTTCCGATTCATACGTGATCGACCCTCCGCCTTTCCAGCACATGTACCGATCACTTCCCCTGGGACAGAATAGGGGAGCGGTAGGTGTTCTGGTGCCCTGGTTGATCCAGTGTGGGTTCTTTGTTCAGGGAGACATTATCCCGCGTCGGGAGTCCAACCGGCAACAGCCTTTCAGGATACAAAAGTCGAGAGTCTTTGAGTAAGACAACGGTGCGAGAGTCGGAAGCCTTCCCAGGAACGGTAGTCGTCTAGCCAGCTACCATTCAGTACGAGGCCACGTCACTCCGGTAGAATTTTTTGTCCCTATGCCGTTTCACGTCTGCAGTTATAGAGTTGCTCCTCTCCCGTCTTTGACAACCTCTAAAGCACTTACTATAATGAACCGATTTTTCACTCATGGACTAGGATTTGCAAAGCCTTATACGCAATTTTTCCATTATTGCTCATATCGATCACGGCAAATCAACCCTCGCTGACCGGTTCCTCGAAGCTACTGGCGCAGTCACTGCACGAGAGGCGAAAGAGCAGATCCTCGATGCCATGGATCTTGAGCGGGAACGTGGCATTACGATCAAAGCCCACGCCGTAGCCATCAAGTACCGAGCGCAAGATGGGAAGACCTATGCCTTGCATTTGATCGATACGCCGGGGCATGTCGACTTTACCTATGAAGTCTCACGGAGCTTAGCGGCTTGCGAGGGGGCGCTGTTGCTCGTGGATGCCACGCAAGGGGTGCAAGCGCAGACCATTGCCAATGTGAACTTGGCGATGGCCAACAATCTGACGATCATTCCCGTCATTAACAAGATCGATCTGGCCAGCGCGGATGTCGAGGGCACGAAACAGTCGATCTCCGAAGTGCTCCAGCTCGAATCCGACGATGCGCTGCCCATCAGTGCGAAGGACGGCAAGGGCGTGCCGGAGGTCTTAGAGGCGATCATTGCGAAGATTCCGGCTCCGTCAGGTGATCCACAGGCTCCGTTCAAGGCGCTGATTTTCGATTCGTGGTTCGACAACTATCAGGGCGTGATTGTTCTCGCGCGATTGCTGGATGGATCGATCAGGCCGGGCATGAAAATCAAGGTCATGTCGAATAATCGGACATTTGAGGTCATGGAAGTCGGCCAGTTTACGCCGAAACGAACCAAGAAGGCCGAATTGCTGACCGGCGAAGTGGGCTACTTGTGCGCGAACATGCGAGAGGTCGCGGATGTGAAGATCGGCGATACCCTCACGGATGCCGTGACGCCCACCGCGGAGCCGTTCCCCGGGTACAAAGACGTGAAGCCGTTGGTGTTCTGTGGCCTCTATCCCACCGACACAGCCAGGTATGAAGACCTGCGGGACGCGCTGGTAAAGCTCCGACTGAACGATTCGTCGTTCGTGTATGAACCGGAGACCTCTCTCGCCTTGGGGTTTGGATTTCGATGCGGGTTCTTGGGCCTGCTGCATATGGAAATCATTCAGGAGCGGCTCGAGCGTGAGTATAACTTGACGCTCCTGACCACCGCGCCGACCGTCGTCTACCGTGTCATGACGACGAAAGGTGAGGTGTTGGAGGTCATGAATCCCTCTCAGCTCCCGGCGTCCAACAGTATCGAGTCGTTTGAGGAGCCGTTTATTCTAGCGTCGGTCATTACCCCCGAGCGTTATATGGGGGCCATTCTTCAACTGTGCCAGGAGCGTCGCGGCATTCAACGCAGCATTCAGTTCCTGGATCCGACACGGGTGATGATCAGTTATGAATTGCCGCTCAATGAGGTCATTCTTGATTTTTACGACAAGCTCAAGTCGCGCACGCAGGGCTATGCCTCGCTGGACTACGAAGTGCTCGGCTATCGCGAGTCCGATCTCGTGCGGCTCGACATCTTATTGAACGGCGAAGCGGTCGATGCCTTGTCCTTCATCACCCATCGGGATCGGTCCGTGCAGCGCGGGCGCCAACTTGCCGAGAAAATGAAAGAATTGATTCCTCGACAGATGTATGAGATCGCCATTCAAGCGGCGATCGGGAGCAAAATTATCGCGCGTGAGACCATCGGGGCCATGAAGAAGAACGTGCTCGCGAAGTGCTACGGCGGCGACATTACGCGAAAGCGGAAACTGCTGGAGAAGCAAAAAGAAGGGAAGAAACGGATGAAAGCGGTCGGTAGCGTAGAAGTCCCTCAAGAAGCATTCCTGGCGATTTTAAAGGTTGGGGACGAATGAGCCTCGAACAGAATCCAAGAAACGCGGACAAGTTGTCCGGTACACCACGGGCTGGAGAGCCGGCGTCGCTCTCTGGAGCCAAACTGACGGAGAATACCGAGCAACCGGGACGGAAGTCCATCGTGCGTGAGTATGCGGAAGCGATCATCGTCGCCATGCTGCTCGCCTTCGCCATTCGAGTGTTCGTCGTACAGGCCTTTAAGATTCCATCAGGCTCCATGATCCCGACCCTGCTGATCGGGGATCACATTTTGGTCAGTAAGCTGTCGTATGGATTGCAGTGGCCGACGGACTGCGAGATGCAATGGAATTTCCCCCCGGTCAACTGCTATACCTCCTCGACCGTGGTCGCATTTGGGAAACCGCAGCGCGGCGACATTGTCGTGTTTCGCTTTCCGGAGGATGAAGAAAAAGACTTCATCAAACGCATTGTGGGACTGCCCGGAGATACGATCCAGCTGCGGAACAAGGTCGTACTGGTGAACGGTCAGCAGCTGGATGACAAAGCCTTTACCCAACGAATCGATCCCGGCATTATCGATAGCACCATCAATCCACGTGATAACTTCGGGCCGGTGACGGTCCCTGACGGATCGTACTTTGTCATGGGCGACAATCGGGACCAGAGTTTGGACAGCCGATTCTGGGGGTATGTACGAGAAGAAAAGATTCGCGGCAAGGCATTTCGGATCTACTGGTCCTGGAATGGACAGGGGAATTGGACGGAGTGGGTTCGATGGGAACGATTCGGCAAGGCGATCCAGTGAAAAAAAACGGCGGGGCTTCTCATAGAACCGGAGGCGTGAATGGGCACAGCGAGGCTCCCTCGCCCAAGGCGCTTCGACAACATCTGCAGCGATTTCCTCAGGCATCCGTCCTGGTGATCGGGGATCTGATCCTCGATCATTACGTGATGGGGAAGGTGAGCCGGATTTCCCCGGAAGCGCCGGTCCCTGTCGTCCATGTGGAGTCCGAGTCGCTCCGGCTGGGGGGAGCGGCCAACGTCTATAGCAATATCCTGGCCTTGGGCGGGAAGGCTCATCTGTGCGGGGTTATCGGGGCCGATCAAAGCGGGAAGCAGTTGGTCAAAGAGCTGGGGCATACACGAGGGGCGCTTGGCGGAATCGTGGTCGATCGGGAACGTCCTACGACGAGAAAGAGTCGGGTGATCGCCCACAATCAGCAGATCGTCCGGTATGACATCGAGGGGCGTAGTGAACTGAAGGCGGTCCTCCGGCAGAAAATTCTTCGGTATGTGGAATCGAGGATGCGTGAGTTGTCTTGTATCGTCGTGTCGGACTACGCCAAGGGTGTCGTGTCCTCGATCTTGATGTCGGACATCACCAGGCTTGCCGCGCTGCGAAGGGTTCCGGTCATCGTGGATCCGAAGGTCGAGCATTTCAATTTCTATAAAGGCGTCACCGTCATCACGCCGAACCATCTCGAAGCGACGCAGGCTTCGGGCATGCACGGAGACGACAATCAAACGATCAACGAAGCGGGAGCCATGATCCGTCAACGGCTCGGTTGCCGATCCGTCTTGATCACGCGCGGGGAAAAGGGCATGAGTCTTTATGAGGGCGATGGAGCGTCCTGGCACCTCCCGACCAAAGCGCGGCAGGTCTACGATGTTACCGGCGCCGGAGATACGGTGATCGGAACGCTCGCGTTGGCTCTTGGCGCGGGGGCCGACATCAAGACCGCGGCGATCATGGCCAATTATGCGGCCGGGATTGTGGTGGGCATGGTCGGCACCGCGACCGTCTCGCCGAAACAGCTGTCCGAGGCGTTGGGGGATGAATAAGCCGTCACGATCGGTCACGGTGGTGATTCCTGCGCGGTATGGGTCTTCTCGATTTCCAGGGAAGCCGCTCGTCGAGCTGAACGGCAAGCCGATGATTCAGCACGTCTATGAACGGGCGGTTGCCTGCCGCGCCGCTTCTGATGTGTTGGTGGCGACCGATGACGAACGCATCAAGCAAGCGGTCGAACGGTTTGGCGGTCGAGCCGTGCTCGTGACGGGTGAGTACCGGACCGGGACAGATCGCGTCGCTGCGGTGGCTCGAATGTTTGCCGGGGATTGCTTTGTCGATTTGCAAGGCGATGAAATCCCGCTGAATCCAGGGTTGCTGACCGATCTCATCGAGCCCTTTCGTGAAAGCGGTGCGAGCATGGGGACGCTCAAGCGGGTGATGGACCCGACGGAAGACCTGCTCAATCCCGCCGTGGTGAAAGTGGTGACCGATGCCAAGGGCGATGCGCTCTATTTTTCACGCGCTCCGATCCCATTCGTGCGGGACGATTCGAGCAGACAGGTCGTCGGAGGACTCCACTATATTCATTTAGGTCTGTACATCTACACAAAAGAGACCTTGCTTCGCTTGGCGGCGTTGCCGACGAGTCGCTTGGAGGATGCCGAGAAGTTGGAACAGCTCCGCGCGCTGGACCATGGGATTCGTATCCGCGTGTGGGAAACCAAGCATGCCTCGCTGCGGGTCGATCAACCCGAGGATGTCCCCGGCGTCGCAGAGCAACTGCGGGAGTTCGAGACAGTCAAGCGCGAATTGCAGAACAGCAAAGTGTTGTTCAAGTAAGTCGTACGTACCCTGTCCGGATCAGATCGAGCTGATGGCCATCAACGAGGACAATCATGAATAAATTCATTTTTGTGACCGGCGGTGTGGTCTCATCACTGGGGAAGGGGCTGGCCTCGGCCTCCATCGGAAATCTCCTGGAGAGTCGAGGCTTGAAGATCACCTTTCTCAAACTGGATCCCTATATCAACGTCGATCCCGGCACGATGAACCCCTATCAACATGGGGAAGTCTATGTCACCGACGATGGAGCCGAGACCGATCTGGATCTCGGGCACTACGAGCGATTCACAAGCTTGTCATTGACGAAAGAGAGTAACTATACGACCGGTCGGATTTATCACTCGGTCATCACGAAGGAGCGGCGAGGGGATTACCTTGGAGGAACGGTGCAGGTCGTCCCGCATGTGACGGATGAGATCAAACAGACGATCATGCGCATTTCAAAAGGGATCGATATTACGATCGTCGAAATCGGCGGAACCGTCGGTGACATTGAGAGCCTCCCGTTTCTCGAAGCCATCAGGCAGATGCCCTACGATGTCGGACGAGACAATGTGTTGTATGTTCACCTCACGTTGGTGCCGTACATTGGAACGGCCGGTGAGCTGAAGACCAAACCAACACAACATTCCGTCAATAAGCTGCGTGAGATCGGTATCCAGCCCCATATTCTGCTGTGCCGAACCGATCGGTATATTTCCCCTGAGATCAAGGGGAAAATTGCCATGTTTTGTAACGTGGATCGAGATGCCGTCATCACCGCGAAAGACGTCGAGACTATCTATGAAGTACCGATCGTCTTCCGTAAAGAGGGATTGGACGAATTGATCGTACGCCAGCTCCATGTCGATACTGGGCAACCCAATCTTCGCGAGTGGGATGCGATGGTCCAGAAGATCAAGCGGCCCAAACATGAAATCTCCGTGGCGTTGGTGGGGAAGTATGTGGGGCTGAAGGAGTGCTACAAGAGTTTGGGCGAAGCACTGGTGCATGGGGGCATCGACCATGAAACCAAGGTCAATATCACGTGGATTGAGTCCGAAGACATCGAACGGCAAGGGACCGAGCGCATTCTCAGGGAAGCCGACGGCATCCTGATTCCGGGTGGGTTCGGGACGAGAGGGATCGAGGGAAAAGTCGCCACGATCAGGTACGCGCGGGAGCGTCAGGTGCCCTTCCTCGGTCTATGTTTAGGGATGCAGTGTGCTGCGATCGAGTTCGCGCGGAACGTGGCTGGATTGGCCAATGCCAACAGTGCTGAGTTCGACGAACAATCTCCTCATCCCGTCATTCATCTCATGCCCGATCAGCATGGCGTGAGTGATAAGGGAGGGACGATGCGCCTTGGATCGTATCTCTGTAAGCTGGGGGAGGGGACGCTTGCGCAAAAGATGTATGGGGTGAGCGAGGTCCGCGAACGGCATCGCCATCGCTATGAATTCAACAATGCCTATCGCGAACAGCTGACCGCGAAGGGGCTTGTCCTGAGCGGGTTGTCACCCGATGGTCGCTTGGTCGAGATTATCGAGTTGAGGGACCATCCCTGGTTTTTGGGCACCCAGTTTCATCCTGAGTATAGTTCCCGTCCGCACCACCCACATCCTCTATTCAGTGGATTTGTCGGGGCAGCATTACGCAGAAAGCTAGGACATTAAGGCGAGATGCTGATGGATCATCTCGCGTAGGGCACGGCGAAACCTATGGCACACGAAGTTCAAATCGGTTCTTTTCGAGTCGGCCAAGGACAGCTACCGTTTCTCATTGCCGGTCCTTGCGTGATTGAAAGCGAACAGATCGTCATGGAGACGGCCGGTCGGATCGCCGAGATTGCGAAGGCTTTGGGAATCCCCTATATCTTCAAATCATCATTCGATAAGGCCAATCGAACATCCATCACGTCGTTTCGTGGCCCGGGTCTCGAAAAGGGGCTTGCGGTCCTCAAGAAGGTGAAGGACCAACTCTCACTACCTGTCCTCACCGATGTGCATACGGAAGAACAGGCAACAGAGGCTGGGAAGGTGGTGGATGTGCTGCAAATCCCGGCGTTTCTCTGCCGACAAACCGATCTGCTGATCGCGGCTGCCAAGACCGGAGCCGTGGTGAACGTGAAGAAAGGTCAGTTTCTCTCGCCCCATGAAATAGGCAATGCCGTGAAGAAAATCGAGGAATGTGGGAGTCACCGGATTGTCCTGACCGAGCGAGGCTCGTCGTTCGGCTACAACAATCTGGTCGTCGATATGCGGTCCTTCCCTATCATGCGGGGATTCGGCTATCCTGTCGTCTTTGATGCGACGCACAGCGTGCAGCTCCCGGGGGGTGGAGGAACCAAATCCAGCGGGCAACGTGAATTTGTCGAGCCATTGGCCTGTGCCGCCGCTGGAGCCGGTGTCGATGGATTTTTCATGGAAGTCCATCCGAATCCTGACGAGGCTCTGTCGGATGGACCGAATATGGTCCCGCTGCATCAATTGAAGTCTCTGTTGGAGCGAGTGCTACGAGTATGGAACGCGACAAAACCGCAAAGCTGACACCAACTGTTCGAACCTCGAAGACAGAGAAAGGCCAGAGTAGTCTTGCCGAGGGACGGCGTGTGCTGGAAATCGAAGCACGTGCGGTCGAAGCCTTAATCGAACGACTGGATGAACGGTTCGTTAAAGCGGTGGATGTGTTGGTTCGTTGTAAGGGAAAGGTGGTCGTGTCAGGGATGGGTAAGTCCGGTCTCATCGGGCAAAAAATTGCCGCGACGCTGGCGAGTACCGGGACCTCCTCGTTCTTCCTGCATCCGGCTGAAGGGGTGCACGGAGATCTCGGCATGTTGGCGCGTCGAGATGTGTTGGTGACGATCTCCAACAGCGGCGAGACTCAGGAATTGCTGCAATTGCTTCCGTTCGTGAAGCGATTGGGAATTCCGGTGATCTCGTTCACAGGGCGGACGAATTCCACCCTGGCAAAAAACTCCGATGTCGTCCTAGACGTCTCGATTGCGGAAGAAGCCTGCCCGATGGGATTGGCCCCGACTGCTAGCACGACCGCCACGCTGGCGTTGGGCGATGCCCTCGCTGTCGCGCTCTTGCAGAAGCGGGAATTCAAGGAAGAGGATTTTGCTCGATTCCATCCCGGCGGGACGTTAGGGCGCCGGCTGCTCGTCAAAGTGAGAGATCTTATGCATGCCGAACCGGACATTCCCACGGTCCAGGCCTCAGTCGGCGGCATGGCGGCTATGCTGGAGATGACAGCCAAGAAGCTCGGTATGACGACGGTCGTGGATCAGGAGGGGCTGTTGGTTGGTGTGATCACCGATGGAGACGTGCGCCGGTGTATCCAACGTGGGATGGATCTGGTCAACACGTCGGCGCAGGAGTTGGCGACGGCCGATCCCAAGACCATCGGGCCGGATGAGCTGGCGGCAACAGCAGTTGAGGTGATGGAACGGTTTTCGATTACGACCTTAGTGGTGACGGAGAACGAGCGGACCATCCGCGGCGTGATCCATCTGCATGACCTCTTGAAAAACGGGATTGTTTAGAGAAAGAATGAAACGATGAACCGGGTATTGGAAGTGTGGCGAGATATCGGGGCGGATTCGATCAATGTCCCCAATATCTTGACCCTTGTCCGCATTCTCTTAATCCCGGTCTTCATCATTCTCTTCGTCCATCCAACACCGGATCAGTCGTTGGCGGCCGCCATCGTATTCGCCGTAGCGGCAGTGACGGATATGTTGGATGGGTATATCGCCCGTCGGACAGGTCAGGTGACGAAGCTCGGGAAACTGCTCGATCCCATCGCAGATAAGCTGCTGGTGCTGTCGGCATTGATTCTCCTCATGAACATAGAGCGAGTCAGTGCGATGGTGGTACTGCTGATCGTCGGGCGAGAATTGGCAGTCACGGGCATTCGAGCCATCGCGGCAGGGGAGGGTATGATCATTCCTGCGGAGACCACCGGAAAATACAAGATGGCGTTGCAGGTGGTGGCGATCATCCTGCTCATCCTAGAAGGGACCGGGTTGGCCGCTCTCGGCAACATGCATCTGGCGGGGAGCTTCACCCTGTATCTCTCACTGGTGTTTGGCTATATCTCCGGTGGGCAATATGTCTGGAGCTTTTGGAAGCAGGTCGTCGCCAAGGGGCTGTAGCCAGGATGTTGAAACTAGCCCCCAGCTTTGTTCTCGCATCGTTCAGACCCTCAACATACCCCGGCGGGAGAGAGCTGCAGCGGCTGCTCGGGGCGGGGTGGGTGAGAAAGCCTATGCCTCGGCCCTTCACTCGCTACGGCCTCGCTGGATGTCTAGTTTGAACATCCTGTAGTACATTGGATTGGGTTTTTCCATCAACTCAACAAGCTTCACATGACATGAGTTTGGGATGGCAGGCTCTCATTCAAGCGCTCTTCTTTGTTCTAAGTACCAATCTCTTCTTCCTTGTCACAGCCTGTACTGAAAACACAACGCCACCGCAACTCCAAGCGTTTGCTTACCCAAATGAGGGCAGGCAGTGTACGGCAGGATCCCGGACCGGAGCAGCCGGTGCGATCGATGGGAAAGTGTCAACCGACGGTATGAAGTATATGGTCCGCACACCGTCCAACTATGACGCGACCTTTGCCCATCCATTGCTGATGGTCTATCCCCCGGCGGGACAGAGTCGGTGGGAGTCCGAGCGCTTCGTCGGACTCACAACTGCAGCGACTGGTATGGGGTTTGTTGTGGTCTACCCTGACCACAAGCAGCTGAACATTCCAGCTATTGAACAGCTTGGAACCATTCCTTCGGAGGTGGCAAAGGAGTGGTGCATCGATGAACAACGTGTGTTTGTGACCGGTCACTCGGATGGCGGCACGGCCTCAATGGCGATGGCCGTGCTGGAGAAGACGAGGAAGATTCCCGCAGCTATCGCGCCAAGCGCGGCAGGATGGACCGGCAAGGATCTCGGGGAATTCCAATGCCGAGACCCGCTTCCGGTCATGATCATGCATAGCACGAACGACAAGCTCTTTCCTGGCTGGGGTGCGGAAACCGCGCCCTGGTGGGCTGGCTGTAATCGTTGTGATATCGCGACGACCAAAACAGTGGAGGGAGGCTGTCGCGCGTATCAAGGCTGTGCTTCAGGCGGGGCGACGCTCTACTGCGAAGGGACGGGCAGTCATCGTGACTGGCCCAATCTGAATCGAATCATGCTGGACTTTTTCACGCATCCAGAAACCTATCAGTGACGGTTGTGTCTCTTTCCTTCCTGTGATAATCCCTTTGCCCTGAGATTGTACGGAAAGCTTACCGTACACGTCGCTCTTGGATCCTATTGAGATGGACCAACAAGCACTCATCGTCGGACTCTCGATTGTCGGATATCTCCTGGGCGCGGTGCCGTTTGGGGTCGTCATCTCGAAGGCGATGGGCTTCCCTGATCCCCGCACCGTTGGGAGCAAGAATGTCGGCTTTACGAACGTCTTGCGTGTCTCCGGCAAGAAACCTGGCATCCTGACGTTGATCGGGGATATGGGCAAAGGGTGGGTGATGGGGTATGCGGCGACGCAACTGTTGCAAGATGAATGGGCCATCATGGCTGTCGCGCTTGCTCCGTTTCTGGGCCATCTCTTCTCGCCGTTTCTCGGATTTAAGGGAGGGAAGGGGGTGGCGACGGCACTCGGCTCTGTCCTGGGCGTCGCACCGTTGATCGGCCTGTCACTCCTGCTGGCCTGGCTCGGTGCCGTGGCCATCTGGCGCTACTCTTCCGGCGGTGCACTCACGGCTTTTGGACTCTTTCCTATTATTGCTGCACTGATGCGACCGAGTGCTGCCTTCGTCTCGTTTGCTGTTGTGGTGACTGGGCTTATCGTGATCAAGCACAAGGGGAATATTGAGCGGTTGTGGAACGGGACTGAAAGTAAGATGGGACAAGGGCGGTCCGGTTGATCCAAGTGCTCGCGGAACCCCCACGTCTGCCTATCGTATTCCACTGGAGGAGAACGACGTGGTCGTTCCATGCGCGCAGTGTTGGATTCAACCAGACCACCCTTGTAAGAGGTTGAAGGGAAGCGCGAAGAAAAGCTTGTGTGGTAACTGGCAGCCAGGTCGTCCTTCTTGCTCGCCGAACGCGCGCCCTCAGAAGGGCCTCGTTCGATGCGCGCAGTGAACGACAACCTGACTGCTCCCCCATTCTTTGTTGTGAGAGGAGGGAGGGGCTCTGATAGAAAGATCTGGTAAAAACCGCGAGTGCTGAGGATCCTCTCTGCTCGCCCACAAGACCTATCAGACTTACGCATACTGAGCTAGAAGCGTCAGTCAACCATGCGCTGTCAGTTATTATTCATCGCCTTTTGTTGAATGCCTAAGCGCTTGAGCCTCGTTCTGAATATTCTTGCGTGCCCATCGCTCGAAGTTTTCCAGTTTTAGGCGCTCAAACCCTTCGGGATTACATTCGCCGTGATGGTGATGATGGCGCATCCTGGTTTCCTCGGCATCTTTCTGGAGTTCGTCCTTTGACTTTGGCCACTTACCCAGGAGGCGAAGCGCTTTTTCTACGGCCTTGTACAAGCTGTAACCCAAGACCACCAGCCCTAGCCAGTCGCTCCAGTATTCCAAAACCGCGACGCCTGCCGGAACCACTACGGCCCAGATAAATACAAGCCACCATCCGAGGCGCAATTGTTTTGCTTTTTCGAGTGCCTGCGTCCGTAGCTGTTGCTTGGTCTTAAAAGGTATGTCAGCGTAGACCTCGCGCAGGTACGAGGTATTCAACGCATCCCTTGGTAGTTCATCGTTAGCAAGTAAACGCCACTCTTGAACAACTTTGTTGGTGCGTGCATCGATGTACCCGATAAGGCGATTACATGGCCTATGATTGCTTAGATCGACCACAGTTCCAGTGTCATCAAGCGCAGAGACCATGATTGGTATGGGGTACCGCTCCAACCATATGATTAACTCCGACTCCATAGTTGTTGCTATGTCTTCGCGCGTTCGGTCAATCGCAAGAACGACAATCGTAAGTGTGGCAAATTGAAAGCCGGATTTCGGTGGGTGATATTCAACGAAATACCAGCCACGATCTTCCTTCATTGTTTCAAAGAACAGCTCTTCGTTTTCTGGCACCGGGTTTTTCATGATAAAGGCTAAGGCGTAAGTGTTAGAGTGGTTTATGAACTTGTCATTTTGGCCGCGTCCGCTGCACTGTGAGGTGGGATTTCGGATCACCCAAGAAATGAAATCGAGTGAAATCGGGGTCCGAGTGCAATTTTGAGAGAACTACTCACGTAGTTTAGAAGTCTGCGAACACAATGACACTCTGTCCAAGATTGCGTTTCAAGGACTCGTCATGCGGAAGGCGATACTTCATTTGCTCTTCTGAGCTGGTAACAGCTCGTACTCGATAACTCGCCGAGTGAGCTCCGCAGCCACTGACTCAAACTTATCGAGAGGCTGTCTCTCAAGAGATATTCCATCGGTAACGTTTGCCCTCACTGCCTCAGAAAGGGATTGGTTCAGTGATACACCGAACTGATTCTTCAACAAGATTAGGTTTATAGAGTCATCCGTTAATTGCATTTTTTGATAGTCGGGAGAGCCGTCAGTAGATAGCAGCCGGACGAACTGCAGTGAGAGAGTTCGGTCGGGGTAGGAAACAATTCGAATGCCCCAATATTTTGGTCCGTCGAATTTGAGCAGCATGTATGCCGGATGATCTTGCGATGGACGAAACAAATTTTCTGGGACACCATTGCTCTGGAGTTCGAGAACGGTTCGACCTGCTGAATGGTTGTACGCTATGGCCAACTTTTCCGCTTCGTGCTTCACGACCCGGAAATACGCCTCGACTTCCTGTGTCTTTTGAACTTCTTCCACCCGTTGCTTAGCAGTCCGTGCGTCTTCTTGTGCGCTCCTCAGCGGGACGGAGCGGAAAAAGTCTTCCGCGAGTGCCTGATACCTCTTATCCATCTCCTCGACCTTGGCTGACTGAGTAGGTGAGTCTGCGGTCTGCCGAAGGTCTTGAATCTGAGTCCCGAGACTTTGGAGCTGAGTTTCGATACGAGACGTTTGTTCCTCAGAGCTCCGCTTGCCCTCGACGATGGACCCATAGTAGGTGCAAAAGGCTGCCGCTGCTCCTAGTACGATCGCTGCTATGTACCAAGTGTTGATCATCACAAGTGCGGTAATTAAGCCGTGAAACTATTGAAGATGTTGGCCGATAAAGTCCACGTAGCCGAACCGAAAATTGCCCCGGATTCTTGCGTATGTCCCATCACTTGTCAACGTTCTCTATAGCGCCGCGTCGCTACACCGATCAGCATAGGTCTGTGATAGCTGCCAAGAAGACCTGTGGGAAACTACCTGGCCACGAAAAGATGAGGGTCAGAGTGCAATTTCGAGACAACTGCTCAAACAGCTCATGGGCTCGGCGACTGAACCGGTTCGGTTGGGTTTTCTTCAGATTGGGTTGCATACTCATATTCGCTAGTCTCACCCATCGTCATTTGTTCATTAGCCCACTCTTGGCGGATCTTTTCAGCCGCCTGTTTGATTCTGTTCACTAAGGGCTCAGCGCGGGTGGGCTCGTTGAGTCGGTCCTTTTCCATTGGCTCAATGCCAAGCTGATTCAATTTTGAAAATACTGGTGCCATGGCGGTGTCAGGGGCGCGGAAGAAGACGCTGCCGCGGATACGGACGAAGACCCAGCCGAGCCGTTCAAGAATCGCCTGCCGTTCAAGGTCACGCTGAAGCTGCTCCGGTGTGTGCCATTTTTCGCCGTCGCATTCCACCGCGAGGCGTCGGTTTCTCCCCTCCACCACGAGGTCTATTCGGTACGCACCGACCGGCCACTGCGGCTGCACTCGGTACCCGGCTGCGAGGAGGCGCTGGAGCACCTGATTTTCTAACACAGAGTCGGTCTGTTTGCCGTAGTTCTCCTTCGTGTGAAGAATGGCTTGCGGATCACGGGCATGTTGGATGAGTCGGCGGCGGAGATCGCCGTCTTTAAGATGAGCGTCCGGGTCCAATGAATGGACGATCCAGAGTTGATTGCGCGCGCGGCTTACCGCGACGTTGTAGCGTTTCTTGTACAAATCTTTTGGCCCCGCATCACGGCAAGGAAGTTGGCCGTCGGCCGGTGGTCCGTCGACCATCGAGAGAAAGACGACGTCTCGTTCGTCGCCCTGAAACTGCGCGGCATTCCCGCAGAGGAGGCGGTGCTTTTCAAACACATCCGGTGACAACCGCTTCCGAAGGAGGCTCTCTATCAGTAGCGCCTGCTCATCCCCGAGCAACGAAATGATGCCGAAGCTGGTCGGACGCTTCGATTCGTTCCGCGCGTAGGCTGGATCATTCAGGCAGGCGCAGACCAACGATGCGATCTCCTCTGCCTCGACGCGGTTGATCTTCCCTTGGCCGTCACGAAACCCTTGTATGTGATGTGCGACCAGTGCGGGACGGATGCTCGCCGAAAGCGGCTCACGCAGGGGACGAATCGCCTGACTGTAGGAAAGCTGATTGCAGAACTCGATGATCTCGGGCACGCAACGGAAATGCTCGCGCAAGGCAATCACGCTGCCGAAGGCAGTTTCCGCGAGGTCATAAATGGACGTCTGTCCGTCGTACAGGTGACTATTCGGAATGCCTTGGAGGTCGGTGGCAATGAGCCGCTGGACCTCATCCAGACGCTGGCCTACGGCATCGGGTGTGACTTGCTCCTTGTCGCCGACCACGACATGCTCGTGTCCGAGATAGAGCGCTGCGAGCGCCGTCACGTCGCTCTGGCTGGCTTCATCGATAATCACCACATCAAATTTCGTATTGCGTGGGTCGAAGCTCTCATAGACGCGGCTCAAGGGCATGATCCAGACCGGGACCGCGCGGCGTGCGGAAACGAGAAGTTCTCGTACCCGTCGCAATAATTCCGGCACGCGCTTTCCGGTTCCCTTGCCGACTTTATGAATGGTCTGCACAAAGCCCATCAAAGCCTGTTGTGTGTCTAATGCGGTGCGATCCCGCTGTGCCGCCCATGTCTCGTACTCGATAATCTTTGCGGCGACCTGCCGTAACTCCTCTTCCGTCCGGTCGAGCCGTCCTTGAAGGTCCGTCATCGACACGGCTGCACGCCGCTCCAACTCTTGAAGCCACTGTCGCCATCGCCAGGCTGTCTCCGCATTGCCCGGTGGCTCCGAACGTTCGTGTAGCTTGTGTCGTTTGGCGATGGCCTGTGCCCAGGCAGGTGCAGTTGGTTCAAGTTTTGCGAGGAGCGTTAAACGGTTGTCGTAGACGTTGCGGAGACCTTCAAGCCGAGCGATCTCTCTGCAGAGGCCCTCGTAGTTGTCGACATCCCAGGCGTCCTGGGCTTGGAGCAGCCGCAAGGTAACATCACTCTGCGGGAACCCTGTGAGATAGGTCCGTTGAGTCTGCAAGGCTGCCGACAACTCGGCTTGCCGGAGCAGCGCAGCCTGCGCCTCGACAATCTCTGCCAACCCATGGGACCCGGCACGTTGCACGCGCGCTAACTCACCATGGTCGCCGGGTACAGGTGGATGGGCAGCCAGCCACGCGTCCCAACGAAAACCAGCCGTGCGCAGTTCTTCGATCAGCGGCTCCCAGACCGTTCCACGCCATTCAAGACGCCGGCGTATTTCTGCAGCATAGCCTTGAGCCGCGCGCTCCGGTGAACGCCCGAGGCTTTCAACCGACGGCCCATCGAGGCTTTCCACGGCGCGGCGCCAGCGGGCGGCGAAGCGGTTTCGGCTGATCTCCAACTGCGCCCTCGCGTGCAACGAACGAAACTCGTCCAGGGCGCGGGGCTCACGACCTTCTACGCGGCAGGATTCGATGAGCAGGTGCCATGCCCGGCGTGTGAGCTTCGTCTTCAAACCGAATGACCCGCCTCCTTCCAGGAAGGTCACTATATCGCCGAGCATCGCCCCCGCTTCATCCAGCGAGCGATCCTGGGGGAGATCTGGCCCATGCGCCATCATGAGGCGGTGAGCCGTTCCTGATTCACGTGCCAACGTCTCCACAACTGCCAGTAGGTCTTGCCAGGCCTCCTGTAACTCCCCACCCATCCAGCCTGCGAAAAGGACTTCTCGTAGCCAGTTCTGTTCTTCGGCTAGAATCGCTGCCGCCTGCCGGACGCGTTGGTGAAGGTCTTGGAGTTGTGTCGTGCTGTAATTGCCGACTGCGTGACCATCCCACAGCTCTGGCCGGTGCGCTTGCGCGCGGACATCTGCACCTGCTCGCTCCGTCGCGAGGAGGCGGAAATCAGCCGGTCTCACGAGCTCCGTCAGCGCCGGTTGAGGCACCGAAAGTTGTGCCTCGTCTTTTGGTGCAAGGGTGTCTTGTGAAGCGTACAGTTGCCGAACCTCGGCGTCCGTGAGCGGACACACCATCCCAGGTTGGAGCGGTCCAGGAATCCACCCATCTCGTTCAGTATCCGCTTTCACTCGTCTTGCGACGTCGATCGGGCTAAACCCTTCGCCACCGTGCACAATCTCTTCGACTTCACTGAACCGGGCATCCCGAAGTTCCCGACGAAACGCCTCTTTGTCGTGGAGCAACGTTCGCCGTTTGTCGCGGAGCAACTTGGCTTCCCGTCGCAAGCTTGCCGCATCGGAACGTGAGAGCCGGTCGGCAATAGCCTGTGCCGCCGTCGAAAGCTGTGCCTGACTCTCCGCATCGCTTTCGAGGACACTGAGGGCCAATGGTTGGAGCGCTTCGTCGACCTGCCGCCGCAACACCCGCAACGCCTTCGTCGTGTGGGCGGTCACCAACACGGATTTCCCCTGCGAGAGGAGGTAGCCCAGCAGGTTTGCAATTGTGTGTGTTTTACCCGTGCCTGGTGGGCCTTGCACGAGTACGGACTTCGCCGTCGTCAATCTCGCTGCGATGTCGTACTGTTCCGCATTTGCGGGTTTGCTAAACAGAATGTCCGGCTCCGGTTCAGTCGGGACCTCTGGCCCCTCGCCATCACCGTGTGTGGGAACCTCGGATGTGGCCGTGGTCTCTACCCCCACGATACGCGAAAGTCCCTCGGGAGGCTCCGTGTCCTTCTTATCCAAATCCTCCAGGATGTACTCGATGGTGGTGCTCAGCCCAGCCGTCCGTGGACGCAGGTACAAGAGCGGTTCACGCCACATGCTCGGCTGTGTGGGGACCGCGCCACGCATCTTGCTGTCGAGAAACTCACCGTCATAGAACAGCCCCTGCACGAGCCGACGGTAAAAGCTTTCTGTGCTCTCGCCGCTGAGCGGCTCCACCGGCTGTTCCTCTAACTCTCTGTCGAAATAAGCAATCAGTCGTCCTTCGATGCTCGGTACGAGTCGAAGCAGGGCGCGGTGCAATTCCACCTTTTCCGTCCCAGTAGTGAAGCGAAATTCGGGTAACACTGGGTCGAATTCCAGATGGATCCGCTGCATGAGCACCGGATGATGGATGCCGTGTTCCGGAACGCTGAGCATCCCATCCGCAAGGACAAGGTCTACCTGATCGCCGTCGCGCTGTATCATGGTCCACAGTGCATGCATGCGGTCGAACAGATGACGTGCAGCAATCGCCGGCCGCTCTGCCTCAGCCCACTTCCTCCGTACGAGACGCCACTCGTTTAAGGCTTCCACGCGTTCCGGGGTATCGGTAAGGGCAACGGTGCTGGCCTGCTTGTCCTTGCCTCTAAAATGACGTAACTCCACGACCTGGATCTCTCCGTCCACTGACTGCCACCCCGGCTTCAACCAGCCATCTAACATCGGAGGTGGCTCTGGGCAGGGCGCCAATCGAGCTCGTTGGATCCTAATGAGTGGTTCCGGTTCCACGTCCGCGGTGTCATTGTCCTCATCGTCAATGCGGTCTCCACGCCGGACAGTCACACAGGGGTGCAGGGGCCAGCTATCGATCCGCATCACATCCGTTCCGGACAAATCGCGGACCACGGGGTTGCGAAGTTCGTTCAGGCCCTTCAGGAACTTGAACGTCTGAACCAATCGTTCTTTGGCGGTCCTGGCAGCAGTCATCTACGTCGTCTCAATTTCAAGATCTGGGTGATACGTGTCGCCACGGAGTACTCTGATTCGTAGAGTTCTCATCCTTGGCTGGGTAGTGATTCTTACGTGTGCGGCAGCACTTGTCAACGCTCTCTAAAGCACCGCGTCGGCTTGTTACACCGATGGGTATAACTGTGCGGATTAGGTGAGGAGCTTTTTGCAGTCTTTTAAGGTGAGGTTCTGGCCAGCTCAGTAGGCGACATCGATCCTGGTGCGACCTATTAAAGAATTACAGATACGCTGGCTAGAGCTCGCTTTCTCACAGAACGATCGTCGCCTCAACGTGATGCGAGATTAAAAGTGCACGTTCAGACCAAAGGTCACCATGTGCCCATTGTCCTCAAATTGTTTATCACGCAGGGATGCATCCTTTGACTCGATTTGTTCAAGCCAAATATGCCGATAGGTTCCATCGAGCGAGACATACTCGGTGAGAAAGAGCTGGAGCCCTCCTCCCGCGTGTGCGCCGAACCGATGTTGTGTCTTGTCGAAGTCGCCCGGGCCTTCGACGTTCGTGAAGTACCAGCCGGCTCCTCCAAGAATAAACGGAGAAAGCCGTTTTGTGCCGAATGGATAGAGCAACACGGAGCCTTGCACCGGAAAGGTTCGGACCTTTGTGGAATTGATCTCCGTTCTCCGATAATCGACGGAACCTTCAACGGCCAGAAAGTGAAATGGATGAATGCGGACCTGACCGCCGCCGAACCAGTTGTCGTCTCCGTTTTTCGGATCGAAATAAGTCGCACGACCACCAATGGAGAATAGCCCAATATTCATATCATCGAAGAGCCCTTCCGCTGCAGCTTGTTTGGCACTTCCGCCATAGAGCATTCCACCCAGAGCAACGGTTAGAGCCACCAAGACGACCGGTAGTTTCAGCACGCGCATGATCACGTCTCACCTCCCTGTAAGATTCCAGAACTCTGTACAGCTCTAGTCTTTAGACGTGGGTGGATGATCTGCGTAAACGCTGAGTGGAAAAATATTTCGGAAGATGGAGGGATTGGTTAGGCCGGTGTTTCAGTTGATCAGGAAGAACATTACTTGGCGACGATGCTGGCGTGTGTTGAGTAGCCAAGCCGCAAGAATCGGTGATGAAGATAAACATAAGTGAATGTGGTGCGGTGGACGGGGCGCCCCACCGCGCGCAACAGAAGGGACCCACCGGGGGATGGGTGGAGTGAGCACGGTGGGGCTGTCCACCGCAACAAGATTTGAAATATACGCAATAGAGAGCAATTGGCCTTATCGAATTGACTCTCTTTCACCCCCTTCATATAATGCGACCCGTTCGTCGTTTTCCTTATCCGACCTGCACTTATGCGATCGTTCTTCAAGGGACATGCAGCCGAAAAACTCGCCGGTTTGCGAGCTGGGCTGCGCCATGCGTTTGCCGTTCAACCGGTGTCTCAACCTCTGACCATCGAAGATACCCAGCTACTCGAACGAATTGCAGAGACGATCGTCAAGCGTGGGATGGCGGCTCCGGCCACGATGTTTCTGGAATCGATGGGGCCCATGAATTTTCTGGGAAGTCAGGCTCTCCATTTCCTGACACCGATTATCGATTGCGCCTTCAACGTCAAGGAAGTCGAGCAGGTCGCGCGGTTACTTGAACGTCGGGATACCATCACTCGGCTGATCACCCTCATTGAAGCCAAGTCTGCTCCCAAGGGAGCAACGGCTCAATGACCTGTCGCTGTGAAGCGTACCTCGTGAAGAGTATCTCGTTTCCGGGCTTTAGCGTTTCACGTTTCACGCTTCACGAACGACGCGGTCTTCGCTGGGGCGGTTGCTGATGGCCACGCTGGAGCCGTCTAAGCCCGTCCACCCCCTCAACGTGATCGTCGCCACTGACTGCGGCAGCACGACAACCAAAGCCATCCTCATTGAAAAAATCGGGGACACCTACCGGCAGACGTACCGAGGCGAAGCGCCGACGACGGTGGAAGCGCCGTTTGAGGATGTGACGCGCGGCGTGCTGAACGCCATCGTGGAAATTGAAGAACTTTCGGGGCGCAAGATTTTGGACGGTGATCAGATCATCACTCCCTGTCGTGATGACAAGACGGGGGTGGACATCTACATATCCACCAGCAGTGCCGGTGGCGGATTGCAGATGATGGTGACAGGTGTCGTACAGAACATGACAGGCGAAAGCGCGCAACGTGCCGCATTGGGGGCTGGGGCGATTGTCATCGATGTATTGGCTGCCAACGATGGTCGGTTGCCGCACGAAAAGATCGAGCGTATTCGCTCCATGAGACCGGACATGATTCTGATGTCGGGGGGGACCGATGGAGGGGCGCTTACCCATGTGGTGGAGATGGCCGAGTACGTCGCGGCGGCTGAACCACGGCCACGGTTCGGAGTGACCTACAAGCTGCCGTTGATTTATGCCGGCAACAAAGAAGCGCAGCCGCAAGTGAGAAAAATTCTAGAAGAGAAGGCGGCGCTGGTGGTGACGGAGAATATCAGGCCGGTCCTGGAGCGAGAGAACTTGGCCCCGGCCCGCGACAAGATCCATGACCTCTTTCTTGAACATGTGATGCAACAGGCCCCTGGCTATAAGAAGCTCATCGACATGGCCGGTGCGCCGATCATGCCGACGCCTGCCGCAGTCGGGTTGATCATGGAGGCGATTGCGAAGCGGGAGCATTTGAATCTGATCGGTGTCGATATCGGCGGAGCAACAACGGACGTCTTTTCCGTCTTTGATGGCCGGTTCAATCGGACGGTCAGCGCCAATCTTGGGATGTCCTACAGTGTGTCGAATGTGCTGGCCGAAGCGGGATTGGCCAACATCATGCGGTGGGTCCCGTTCACGATCGATGAGCAGACCCTGCGGAACCGCATCAAGAACAAGATGATCCGTCCGACGACGATTCCGCAAACGCTCGACGAACTGCAGATCGAACAGGCGATTGCACGGGAAGCGCTACGGCTGGCTCTCATTCACCATAAGTCGCTGGCCACAGGGCTGAAGGGTATACAGCAAGAGCGAACGATTTCCGACGTCTTTGAGCAACAGGCCTCCGGGAAGTCGCTCATTGATATGTTGAAGCTGGATTTGATCGTCGGGAGCGGCGGTATTTTGTCGCATGCCCCGCGCCGTATCCAATCGATGCTGATGATGGTCGATGCCTATGAGCCGATGGGGTGTACCAGATTGTCCGTGGACAGTATTTTCATGATGCCGCATCTTGGTGTCCTGTCCACGATCAATGAGAAGGCGGCGACCGATGTCTTCGTCCGGGATTGCATGGTGTATCTTGGGACCTGTATCGCTCCGATCGGGCAGGGGAAGGACGGAGCAGTTTGTGCCGACTATGAAATAACCTGGCCCGACGGAAAGGTCACGAAAGAGCAGCTGAAGTTCGGAGAGCTGCGGCTCTATCCATTAGATGCTGCCCAACAGGCTTCGATCAAAGTTCAGCCTGCTAAAGGGATCAACATGGGGGCAGGGGTAGGTGTGGCGGTTACCAAGGAGGTTCATGGCGGTGTCGTCGGGCTCTTGCTCGACGGTCGAGGGCGACCACTGAAACTTCCAGCTGAGGAGCAGGCTCGCGTACAAGCCCTCACGAAATGGTTTAAATCCGTTGAGTTATATCCAGCGTAAAGCGGTGCGATGACTAATTTTGAGTTATTTTATATCAATAGCTTACTTGCACATATCTAAATATTTAGTAGAAGTATGGCGCACTCCTATACTCCCGGCCTAACGGTTACCGATCATACGATCATTCAACGCCGGCGTATGTTGCCTTTGCCGGGGAACCTGCTTGTGAATATCGGCGACCACGTCCGTTCTGATCAGGTGGTGGCTCAGGCAGAACTGCCGGGAAAGGTCTTTCCGGTCAACCTTGCGAATCAGCTCAGCATTGCTCCGAGCGAGGTGAAAGACTATCTGACCAAGAAGCAAGGCGAAGCGGTCGAAAAAGACGAAATTCTCGCGGAGAATAAACCGCTGATCAAATGGTTCAAGACGGAGATTCGGTCACCGGTTGCGGGCACGATCGAATCGGTATCGGCCGTGACGGGACAAGTTCTGCTGCGTGAACCTCCTCGGGTGCTGCGGTTGTTGGCCTATGTGGATGGAACTATCGTCGACACGATTCCGCAACAAGGCGTCGTAGTTGAAACGACCTGCAGTCTGGTGCAAGGCATCTTTGGTATCGGCGGAGAAACATCAGGTGAGATCGTGATGGCGGTGAAGGCGCCCGATGAACCCTTGACGCCGAGCCATCTCACGTCTGCCATGAAAGGGAAGGTCGTGGTAGGCGGGTCGTTTCTTTCCGCCGACGCCATGAAGCAGGCGAAGGCAGTCGGGGTGTCCGGCTTGGTGGTCGGTGGGATCCACGATGAAGATCTGCGCGCCTTGCTGGGCTACGACCTTGGTGTCGCCATCACGGGGACAGAACAGGTGGGGTTTACCTTGATCCTGACCGAGGGGTTCGGGACGATTCCAATGGCGACGAAGACCTTCAAGCTGCTTGCGGCTCACGCCGGTCGGCAGGCCTCGATCTCCGGCGCGACGCAGATCAGGGCGGGTGTGATTCGTCCTGAGATCATCGTCCCTCAAGCAGCGGCTCAGGCAAAGGGGCCGGTTCGGACGCAACGTGAAGGGATTCGTATCGGCGATCCGGTCCGGATCATCCGTGATCCGATGTTTGGGCGGATCGGGGAAGTCTCGGCCCTTCCGCCGGAACTCTCTAAGATTCCTACCGAGAGCGAGGTCCGCGTGCTGGAGGTTGCGTTTTCAGATGGAAATAGAGTCGTCATTCCACGGACGAATATCGAAGTGATTGAAGGGGCGTGAGGGAGTGAAACGCCAGAGGTGAAAGGTGAGGGGTAAGGAGTGAGGAGAAGGTTTGGGGCAACAGGCACAAGCTTTGTCTGGCTCTCGTTGTTGATGAGAGTGTGTGCCATGAGTTGTGTGCCAACCGACGCTGTGGCACAACCCTCTTTGACTGCGCCCCAAGATGTACGGGCCTTCGATACACCGAATGACGGTGGAGGCAGCTTGACCGTGCAGTGGGCTCCTGCGGCATGGGATGGTCCGGATGTTCGGTATCAAGTCCTGGTCGGTGAGGGCTCCGCGATGGATCCGGCCACCTTCACGATCATGGCGGATTTTCCTGCCAACACCATGTACGTCAGAGACACAGAGACCGCCTGGTGGACAAGGGACGTCGATAAAACCTGGCACCACGTCGTCGTCAGGAGTGCGAAGGGTCTTGAGATTACGGACGGGACGACATATGCGGTCGCGATGGCAACGGTTCACAACGACGAGCGGATCTTCAGTCCCGTGTTGGTCGCCGTGCCGTCACCCAATTGGTTCAATTGGAATCAACTGAACAATCTCATCATTGCAGTCTCGTTCGGGGGGTTGGTCTTCTACTCAATCAGTCACGCCAAGCGCAATGAAATCTTCCTGCGCCGTATTCCTGGTCTGGACGCCGTCGACGAGGCGATCGGGCGGGCGACCGAGCTGGGGAAGCCGATCCTGTACTTGACCGGTGCACACGACCTCCATGATCCGTCCACGATCGCTGCCGCAGTCATCTTGGGAAAAGTCGCAAAACGGGCCGCGCTCTATGAAACCGAGTTGATGGTGCCCCATCGTGAGCCGATCACGATGGCAGTCTGTCAGGAAATTACCAAACAAGCTTATTTAGAGTCCGGCAAGCCAGATCTGTTCAAGGAGGACACGAACTTTTTTATTACGTCGGATCAGTTCAGTTACACGGCGGCGGTGGACGGCATCATGCTGAGGAAAAAACCGGCCGCGAACTTCTTCATGGGCCATTACTTCGCCGAGTCGCTGTTGCTCACCGAAACCGGCGCGAGCACCGGTGCCATTCAAATCGCAGGAACAGATGCAGATCACCAACTCCCGTTTTTTGTGACCACCTGCGACTACACGTTGATCGGCGAAGAACTCTACGCGGCCAGCGCCTATCTCTCCAAGGAGCCGGTTCAGATCGGGACGCTTCGCGGTCAAGATATTGGGAAGGCCGTCATCCTGAGTGCCATTGCAGTAGGAACGGTGTTGGCCACGTTCGGCGCCGTGACCGGCGCGGAGTGGCCGCGGCTTGTCTTGGATTTCTTGAGTGACGTGAAATGATTTTTCTTCGCCGACAACTGCCTCTATTGATCACGCTGGCCGCTGGGCTTCTCTTTGCCGTTCAGTACTACGTGCCGCATCCAGCTTCGGAGCAGATGCTGACCTCGGCGACGAAGTGGCTGCAGATCATCGGAGGGTTTGCGTTGGTGTTGGGTGTGACCAGCCTCTTTCATCAACATGCGGTCAAGATCGGGCGCAAGGAGGCTGGGTGGGGTTATAGCCTCGTGCTCTATGTGGGGATGCTGGGCACGATCGCGGTCGGACTATGGGCCGACGGCAAGGAGAGCATCGAGGGAGCGATGACGGCGTTCGGCTGGGTCTATAACTATATGATGGTGCCGTTGCAGGGGACGATGTTTGCCATCTTGGCGTTTTTCATCGCCTCCGCTGCCTATCGGTCGTTCAGGGCCAGAAGTCGTGAAGCGGCAGTGCTGTTGATAGCGGCAGTGATCGTGATGATGGGCCGAGTGCCGCTCGGCGAATATCTGATTCCTCTCAGCGGCGATGTGTCGTCCTGGATTCTCAATGTGCTCAATGCCTCCGTACGCCGGGCGATTCTGATCGGTGTGAGCCTCGGCGCGGTGGCGTTGTCGTTCAAGATCATTTTTGGCGTTGAACGGTCGTATCTTGGAGGTGGTAAGGAGTGAGACGTAAGGGGTTAGGGGTGCGATCGAGGACGAACACTGAGATAGTGGCTAAGGGTTCTACCCCTTACTCCTCACCCTTCACCCCTTACGAGGTGTTGTGGTTATGACTTTCTCAGAACGCATGCTCAGGATCGACCGACGGATTATTTTTCTGGTGATCGGTCTCTGCACCCTCTTACCGTTGCTGTATCCGGTCGGCTTGCCGATCAAGATTTCGCCGGAAGTGCGTGGCGTCTACGACCACATCGAGTCGATGCCGGAGCGGTCGGTCTTTCTCCTATCGATCGATTTTGATCCGGCCTCGAAGCCGGAGCTGTATCCGCAGGCGATCTCGCTTCTCCGCCACGCCTTCCGGAAAAATCTTCGAGTGGTCACGATGACGCTCTGGGTGTCTGGAACCGGGATGGCCGATCAGATCGTGACGCAGGTGGCCAAGGAAATGGGGAAGGAGTATGGAACAGACTACGCCTTTCTTGGGTGGAGTCCTGGCGGGAATGCCGTCATTATCAATATGGGGCAGAGTCTCTCCTCGGCGTTTCCCAGCGACTATGGGGGGAGGCCGACGAAGGATCTGCCGCTTCTGAATGGAGTGCGGAGCCTGAAGGATGTCAACTACATGGTCAGCTTGGGTGCCGGACGACCGGGTGTGGAAGAATGGTACGTGTTCGGAAAGGACAAGTATAAGTTCGAGCTAGGCGGAGGATGCACGGGGGTGATGGCTCCCGGATTGTATCCTCTCTTGCGTAGCGGGCAGATCAATGGGCTCATCGGTGGCCTCCGGGGCGCGGCGGAATACGAGAGCCTGATCGGGCAGAAAGGCCAGGCGGTGGCCGGCATGGATGCCCAGTCGGCGACGCATATCGCCATTATCGTGCTGGTGATCTTCTGCAACGTGTTTTATCTCTCGCTCGGACGCGCCGGACGGGCGCAGGGTCAGATCGGGTAGGACATCAAAGGAACGGGATGGACGCAACGATCTTCGGGGCTTGGGTGGCGACAGGGTTGACCCTGTTGATTTTCTCATTCCTCTATAAGGACAACCCGCTTTTCAAACTGGCGGAACATCTCTATGTGGGTGTCTCGGTCGGGTACACGATCGTGAAAGCCTACGATACCGTTCTGATTCACTTAGTCGTCAAGCCGATCGTCGAACAGGGCGAACTGAGTCTCCTGATACCCGTCGCCATTGGGATGCTCATGCTGACCCGGTATGTGCCGAAGGCGGCTTGGATGTCGCGCTATGCCTTCGCCTTTATCGTCGGGATGGGGGCGGGGTTGGCGATTCCTCGAACCATCTCTTCGTTCATTCTGAAGCAGATCGAGGATACCATTCGACCGGTGCTCTCGCTTGCAGGCTCGGACGGCGTGACGTTCTCTATGAATCTCCTCAACCCTGCCAGCAATCTCAACGCGATTATCATCCTGCTGGGAGTGAGCTCAGTCCTGTTCTACTTTTTCTTCTCGATCGAGCATACCGGGGCGGGGAAGGTGGTGGCGCGAACAGGCATCCTGTTCCTGATGATTTCCTTCGGCGCGGCCTTCGGCTACACGGTCATGGCTCGTATGTCCCTCTTGATCGGACGACTGACCGACCTGATCGAGTACTCCGATGCCTCGTATGGTCGTCCGACCATCTGGTTGCTGATTGCGACGGTCGGGGCTCTTTTTCTCCTGTCGCGAAAAAGCCAGGAACATCCGCCTGACAACCATTAGCTGGTTGCAGCTTCCGTCGCCCGTCTCATACAATACACTCCGCAATGACGTCCGAAGTCGTAAAAGATCCGACTCAGTATCCGGTGCTGCGGAATCTCCAATTTTCTCCCATTAAGCAGGGGGAAGATCAGTTGATCGTGCTCTGGGACCCCAGCGGTTTGAGCAAAGAAAAGCTCGTCATCCCGCTCAATTTTTTCTTCATCGTGCAACATTTTGACGGAGAACATTCCATCCAGGACATCGGTGCTCTGTATCTCAAGCGGTTCGGCGAGTTTCTCTTGCCGAGCAAGGTTGAACAGCTGGTGGCGGATCTGGAGCAGAAGCTGTTTCTTGAAGGAGCGCGAACCGAGTCCGCTCGGCACCAGGCTCGGCGCGACTATCGACAACAGTCGGTTCGACCAGCGGCGTTTGCCGGACGGAGCTATGAGGCGGATGGCGCCAAGTTGAAGAAGCAAGTCGACGGATTTTTTTCATCGGGGGAAGGGCCGGATTTTAAGCCGTCTGAGAATCGTGGCAAGCTGATCAGAGGACTCGTTGCGCCGACCTATGAGTTGAAGCAAGCAGGGCCGGTCTACGCGTGGGGCTACAAGGAACTGCAAGAGTCCCAACAGCCGGATGTGTATGTGATCATCGGGACCGCCCATGCCGGGTTGGAGCATCTCTTCTCGGTGACCGACAAGGATTTTGAGACGCCGTTGGGAGTCGTGAAGGCCGACCGAACGATCTTGGGTCGGTTGAGGGAACTGGTGCCGGAGTATTTCGAAGAGGATATCGCCCATCAATCGGAACACGCCATTGAGTTTCAACTCCCGTTCCTGCAAACCACCATCGGCAAACCGTTTACGATAGTTCCGGTTCTCTCGTCGTTCTCCGCAGTGAGCCTGAACGATTCAACCGTTCGATCCTCCGTCGATCGGTTTTTGACGGCGCTTCGAGATACGCTTGTCGATTCTGGAAACACATTCTGTGTCCTTGCAGCGGGGGAGCTGGCTCATCTCGGCATGCGGTATGGCGATAGTGCGCCGCCCACAGACTTTTCGTTTCACCGTTCCATGCAGCGTGATCTGGAGATGCTCAAGCCGGTGGAAGAGCTTCAGCCGGATGCCTTTGCGCAGTTCATTCAAAAAGAAAACGATCAGCGCCGCATTTCTGGCTTCTCACCAATCTATAGCCTGCTGCGATTGATCCAGGCGGAAAAGGGGCAGGTTCTCCGGTACGACCGCGGCATCACGGATCAATACAACTCCACCGTCACCTACGCCAGCATGGCGTTCTTCTAACCGTCTTGAAGAACCAACACCAGGATGACATCCAGCCTGATAGTCCATACACTTCGTTTGCTTTTTGCCGAACGGCTTCATAAAATCTGGAAGAAGTATTTTCTGGTGTGGTCTGAATGGGAGAACCGTATGTCTCATGATGCTCTTGCTTCCGGCATATCTGGAATCAGTGGTCGCATTCTTTGGGGTGTGCTGACTTTGCTGGGCTTCTTGAGTGTGCCGCTTGGTCCGATCGGGCTTGAGGCTGCCCCGGGCGGCAAGACGGAGGTGTTGCCCGTCCAGAAAGCCGCACCTGTGGCGGTGGTGATTGAAACGACGGGGAGTGAAACGGAGCTCCGGCGGCAGATGCGTGAGAAGACCAGGGTCACCGAACTCCACAGCGGTACGATACGGTTTTCCGAGGCCCCGACAGGGAGTTTTGGTTTCATCTCACCTCAGGCGCTAGGGATGGTGTTGGTCATGCAGAGCCCTGATCTTGTATTGGAGCGGGTATCGACCGTCCCGAATGCCTACGAGATTCACAAACTTGCCGACGGGAATGGATTATTGGTAGGCTTTATCGAGAAGACGATGGCGTCGCTCATTGCTCCAAAAGAACGGCCCGCGGCGCTTCGCATTGCCCTCTATTCGAATTCTACGGAAGAGGCGCCTCTTATTGCGGCGGTTCCGTTGGTGAAGCTGATGGTTGATCAAATGCCGCGACGACGTGACTCTAGTAAGCGTGATGGTCCTGTCGTGTTGGAGATGGATCTCCAAAGCACCATGACCCGCAAGGGGCCAATCAGTCAATAATAGAGAAATTGTCTGGGCCGATATTGACAACGCAGGATGAGTAAAGTAGGGTTGCAGCCCTCAACGAGTTCGAGCCCAATAAATCGATTTTGAAGACTAGTCGCAACAGTTATTTTTTAAGCGAAAGTATTGGTTTGGCCCAAATAACAAGGGCTTTTAATCCAAGATAAGGAGGCCGGTCCATGTTTTGGAATTCATTCCCCAGGTGTGTCCGTGTGATTGGGGTCATCGCAAGTGTGGTTCCCTTCTGGAACCCACTTGCGTTCGCCGAAAGCTCATCTACTTCTGTCGCGATGAACCATCAATTGCCGGCTTGGGCTGAACAGCTCAAGGGGCAGACGATCGTCGAAGATGCCATGTCCGGGCACGCCGATCGATCCGCGATGGTTGAACAGCAGCATCAGCGCATCATGGATCAGATGTCGAAGGACCCGCAGGTCCAAGCGGTGAATACCGGCATGTACAACACCTCGGCCATGATGCACCAGTACGGAGCCGGTGGACAGGATATGTTGCTGATGTCCGATCCCAGGGTGGAACCGGTATCCGCGACGGGGGGAGGAAAATGCCCGGCGACCGCCCCGGTGAAGCAGTACAACGTCTCCGCGATCAACGTCGAAATCACCCTCAACCAGTGGCTCGATTTTTATCCCGGTTATATGTATGCGTTGGATGAGGATATCGACAAGGTCAGAGCTGAAGAGACCAAGAACCGTGAGGCGCGGGATAAAGAGGGGTTTGATCCAGGAGCGGTCATCGCTGGTGTGCAAGCGCAGTGGATTCAGCCGCTCACGATCCGCGCGAATCAGGGCGATTGTCTCAAGATTAAGCTGAGCAACAAACTGGAGGGCGACGAAGACGTCAGCTTGCACATCCATGGCTCAGCGATGGTGGTGAGCAAGACCGGCGCGGCGGCCACCACGACCAATTCCGATGCGATCGCCTCCAAAGATAAGTCTGTCGATCTGGAATGGTACATCCATCCGACTACGCAGGAGGGTGTGCGACAATTCCATACTTACAGCAACGATCGTGAATTGACCGTGATGGGGATGTTCGGGTCGTTTGTCGTGGAACCTCGCGGCTCCACGTACTGGGAAGCGCTCGGAAGTGGTGATCCGACTCCGGCGACGAGCGGCTGGCAAGTGATGATCAAGAATGGGGCCGGTCCTGATTTCCGAGAGTTCGTGTTGTATTACCATGAGGTCGGTGACGAAGCGTTCCGTCCGCTCAATAGGAAGGGAGACTTCTTGCCCCAACGCGATCCATTGACCGATACCTATCGTCCTGGTGGGCGTGCGATCAACTACCGAAGCGAACCATTTGGCATCAACAACATGCACTTACAGCATGAGTATTTTGGTTTTGAGGATGAGTCGATGGGCTATAGCTCCTATACCTTCGGCGACGCCGCTCCGACGATTCCTCGTTCCTATATCGGAGACCCGGCCAAGTTTCGTCTCGTCCATGGTGGATCGGAAGTGTTCCACAGCCATCACCCGCATGGAGGGTCGATCCGCTGGCCGCGAAGTCCTCGGGCCATCGATGACATGAACCTCTGGGCCACGGCCGTCAATGGCCCGGTCAAGTATCCCGTGATTCGCCACAAGACCGATCGTGTCGACGTCGAAGTCATCGGCCCATCTGAGGCCTTGGATCTGGAAACCGAGTGTGGGTCCGGTCTCTGCCAACAGCTGGCAGGCGATTTTCTGTTCCACTGCCACGTGGCGCACCACTATGTGTCCGGCATGTGGGGGTACTGGCGTGTGTACAACACGCTCCAGCAGGGCGAGATGCGAAACGATGTGATGCCGGATCTGCGAGAGCTTCCGGATCGGAAAGGTCGCATCAAGACTCCGATCTCGTCCGACAAACTGATCGGGCAGACCGTGGATTGGTTCGGGACGCAGTTCAAGATCATCGAGAAGGGTAAGAGCAACTGGAAGGGAAACCCAGCCACGATCACGATCAAGGATTGGGTGGCTATGCAGTTGCCGACACCGGGCAAGCCTGGTCACAAGGATGATGAAAAAGGTCAGATTCTTTCCTACGACGCCACTGTGTTGGATTGGACGTGGGACGGCAATCGCGCGATGAGTGAGAAAGAAAGCGATGTGGTGAATCCAAAGTACACGTCCACCCATCCCGGCAAGCGGCATCCCATTATGTTCGAGCCGCTGACAGGGAAGGTGGCGTGGCCGCATCTGACGCCGCACTTCGGGAAGCGGGTCATGTTCTCCCCGAATCACGTCGGGGCACCCTGGCTCGAGATGATCCGGCGTGACGACAATGGAGAGGAAAGCCTCGACCAAGCCAAGCCGGGAGAACAGGGCAATTGGAGTCTCTGTCCGGTCAATGCCGGGCGGAAGAGCTACAATGTGCACTTCATCAAGGTTCCAATCAAGATCGCTAAGGCTCAAGGGAAGGAGCCGGCGGTCGTCGATCAGAACGGGTTGATCTATGTGTTGCACGAAGAGGAAGCGGCCATTCGCGCCAACGATGATCTCAAGTATCCGTTGGTGGTGCGCGGCAACATCTATGATTGTGTGGATTGGACGTTGACCAGTGAATGGGACGACGACGACTACACGAATTTCCAGGCGTCGAAGATCAACACGCACTGGCATTTCCTGCAGTTCGATAACCAAGCATCCGACGGTGTGATCACCGGATTCTCCTATGAACAGTCGGTCCGGCCGTTCACGATGCTGGAGAAAAAGAACCAGAAGGGGCTTCCGGCCCCGATGAATACGGTGTTGACCTCGGCGGTCAAGAAAGGTGCAAAGACCATTTCAGTGAAGAATGCCAAGCAATACCATGTGGGCACACTGATTATGGTGGGTGCCGATAATGTGAAGGGTAATGAGATTGCCCGTATCAAAGCCATCAAGGGCGATCAAATCACGTTATCCAGTGGATTGAAACACGACCACCCGGCCAAGGATATTGTCACGGTTGAGTTTGTCCGTCAGCGGTTCTGGGTGGATGCGGATGTGGGGACTGTGTTTTGGCACGACCACGCCTTTGGTGCGACAACTTGGCCGCACGGTGGATTCGGCACGTTTATCGCCGAACCGGTGGGTTCGACCTATCATGATCCTACGACGGGCAAGCCAATCCGGAGCGGTCCGATCGCCGACATTCACACGAATGAGCCTGTGGGCCACGGCGTGAATAACAGCTTCCGGGAGCTCATGGTGCAAGTGCACGACACGGTGCCGCACACCGTCAACGTCGTGACGGCCGGGAATCCGCCGGGACAACCGATCGAAGTAGCACTGGAAGCCGGTAAGACGGTGTCCTTTGTCATGCCGGAAAAAATTTACATGACACCGATGCCGTTCTTAAACGGTGGAACACATACGACCGGAAGTGGGTTGAACTTCCGTGCGGGACCAATCGCCCAACGGTTGGCGACGAATCCGGATGTGTCTCAAATCTTCAATAGCCAGATCCATGGCGATCCGTACACTCCGCTCCTGAGGGCCTACACGGGTGACACCATGGTCTTCCGGTTGCTACATACGCTGATGAACGAAACCATGACCTGGACTTTGTCGGGTCATTCCTTCTGGACAGAACGGTATGCGCCTGATGCGAATCGGAAGAACTCCATCCATGTCGGTATTGCCGAGCGGTATGACTTGGTCGTGCCGGAAGCCGGTGGCCCACGGCATCAGGCCGGCGACTATATCCATTTCAATGGTCGGTCGTCGAAGTTGTCGGAAGGTGGATGGGGAATTGTGCGGGTCTACGATAAGGAACAAAAAGATCTGAAGAAACTGCCGGCTGGATTCTCGAACAAGGGTGAGATTCCGGAGGCCTTGCCGGTGTGTCCTGCTGATGCTCCGGTCAAGAGCTTCAATGTCGTCGCCATGGACTATCCATCGATGACGTTCAATCCGAAGGCGCCGGAAGCCATTGAGGTGGACTTTGAGCGGAAGATCCTCCTCGCTAATCCCGACGCGAAGATTTATGCGTTAGAGGATGATGTGGCGAAGGTATCCGGAGACGCACGACCCATGCCGTTGACGCTCCGGGTCAACATCGGAGACTGCGTCAAGGTGAACCTGAAGAATAAGATGAAAGACAGCAAGGCCTCATTCTCCGCGATCGGACTCGCGTTCGATCCGAAAGATTCCATGGGGGCCAATATCGGAAAGAATCCAGGTGATCAGACGATCGCTCCAGGCGGTGAACGGGTCTACACGTACTACGCCGATCCATTCAACGGGGAGACGACCTCGCTTGTCTGGGATTGGGGCAATGTGATGACGAACCCACGGAACGGCTTGTTCGGCGCGATCGTGGTCGGTCCGAAGGGATCCAAGTACCGAGATCCCAAGACCGGCGTTGATCTGTCGAATAAGAATGCCTGGGCGGCCGACGTCATCGTGGACCGATCCATTCCTGGAAACGAGATGCGTCCGAACTATCGCGACGTGGCCTTGTTCTTCCAAGATGAAGATAACATCATCGGCACGAGCTTCATGCCCTATGTGCAGAATGTCGCGGGCTTAACCGGGATCAATTACCGGTCCGAGCCGTACCTGTACCGTGAAGAATCGGGTTGTTCGCTCGGGAAGATGTTCCAACCCTGCAAGGCGGACAAGCCTGAAGATCCGATGACGCCGATCATCGAATCGCACGCGGGCGATCCGGTGCGAATTCATGTGATCGGGGCGAATAATGAACAAAACGGCATGTTCAGCGTCGAAAAGCATGAGTGGCCGATCGAGCCATTCATGCGGGGGGCTGATCAGATCAGTGTCGTGGAGTTCTCCGGTTCCGAAACACTCGATGCCTTTATCCCGTCAGCCGGGGGTCCATACCGGATGGCTGGGGACTATGTGTATAGCAACCAGCGGTTGCCGTACTCCCAGTCCGGGCAGTGGGGCTATATGAGGGTCTTACCGGCCGGTGATAAGCGACTTCAGCCATTGGCTGCCGGTGGCGTTGGCTCGAAACATGTGGAAACCGAGCAGCAACCTCAGCTTGTTCCGACGGCGATGAAGTAAACGCCTCCGGATTCTGAGAGGGGAGAAGTGGGGAGCCATGCTGAATGCATGGCTCCCTTTTTTTTGTCATGAGAAGCCTGCAATCGGAAGTCGAACTCGATATAATTAATGAGAGGGCACTCGAATAGAAGGAACATGTTTTAGAGGAGAAAGGTATGAACGGTAAGGCCTGGGGAGCTCTTCTTGGTGTCGGAGCATTGGCGCTATGCCTGGGGACGCACCCTGCGCATTCGTATGAGGTCGTGGAGGTTGCGCATGGGGGAGCGCTAGAAGGGACGATCACACTCGAAGGATCGGTTCCGGAACCGAAGGGGTTCAACCTCATTACCTTTCCCGACCCGGCCTATTGTGGCCGTATATCTAATGGTCGGGGATGGCGTCTCCTTCATGACTTCGTCGTGAACCCTCAGGGCGGACTCAAAGACGCCATTGTGCTCTTGGAAGGGGTTGAAACGGGAAAGCCGTTTGAGGTCTCGGTTCCGTTGATTGAGGCTCGCGATTGCATGTTCCAGCCGTTCATGACGGTTGTCAGGAACGGACATGCGGTGGAAGTGATCAACATGGATCCTGTCATGCATGACATTCAAGGGTACGAAACATCGTTGGAAGCCGGCGCGCGCGTGTTATTCAATACTCCGCTGATCATGAACCATCAGCATCGGCGTGGAGACCTCCATGCCATACACAACCACGCTCCTGGGAAGTCCCTGGTCGGGCCGATTTATCTCAATAAGGGACGCCGGACGTTCTACATGCAGTGTGGGTTTCATGCCTATATGGAAAGTTGGGCTATGGCCGTGAACAACCCCTATTATGCGCTGACGGATGCGGAAGGGAAATTCAAGATCGACCAGATTCCTCCAGGGACCTATCAATTGGTGGTCTGGCATCCGCAGACCGGACCAGGCACGACGAAAACGGTCGTGGTGCAACCGGATGGAACCCTCGTGGAGCATCTGTCGGTGCCGGCTCCACGGGGCAGTCGAACTGCGTACAAGGTGCTTGATAACCCTCGATTTGGGCTTGAGTCCTTAGGGCATTCCGTCGATATCCAACCCTTGCTTGAGCATCAGCGTTGACAGCCGATGCCTCGATCTCTTGTACGAATGGTCTGTTGGACCAGGCTTCTTGTTATCGGCATTGTTGTGCTGAATGTACAGCTCGTGACGGGAGAAGACAGACAGGCTTCTTCCGTCGAACCTGAGTTTTCCGGGACGCTCATCAAACGAGTGGATGGTAAGAAATCTCAGGCGCAAGTATTCGGCAAGGGGGATCGGCTCAGGGTGGAGTATAAGTATGCCATTCGGACCGAGCTTGGGTTCTCAGCCATCGAAATTATCCGACCAGATCTTGCAGAGCGATGGTTTGTCCTTCCTCAGCAGAAACAACTCCTGGTCTTGCCGATCGAGGATGAGACCCTGTCGATGCGTACTGAGCTGGTCGGAGAGACGAGCAGAACCGCCGTCGGTGACGCGATGGTAGCGGGTCGCCCTGCGCGATTGTTCGATGTGCATGTGGAGCGCCATGGGCTGGCCGAGCGATTTTATCAATGGGTTGATGCGGAGGTCGGGATGGTGCTCAAATTGGTCAGTCAAGATCGCGATTGGTCATTCGAATATGAGCGCATCCGGCTCTCGTCACAATCCGACCGATATTTTGAGGAGCCTCCGGGATACAGAAAGTACCAAGGTGGGGTCGGTCAGGAGCGCGAGGAATAGAACGGTGAGTATCAAGTCCTTTCGAAACCATGCGGTGACACTCTGCGTGCTGGTCTGGTTTCTTCATCTGCTGCTTGCACCAGCATGGAGCGGGACAGAGTCCGGACTCCAGAGGATTCAAAAGTTGTATGAAAAGAAGGAGTACCAGACCGTCCTAGATGAGCTGAACAAGCTGGGCACAGAGACGACCGAGGGACTGGATGTTCGCCGGATCAAAGTGCGCACGTTGCTGCGGCTCGGTAAGCCTAGGGATGCGCTTGCCGAATATGACCACCTCGTGGAGCTGTTGAAGCAGGATGACCCACTCGTTTTGCGAGAGGTCGCGCTTGGATTCGTGGTTGTTCTGACCAAAGACATGCGCGAGCAGATGCGAGGGGCGGCGTTTACGGCACTCAAAGACTGGCACAGCCCTGATGCCATTCCATTTTTTGAGGATGGACTCAGCGACGGTTCCGGTCTGGTGAGAGCGTTGGCTGCCGAAGGCCTTGCCAAATTGGACGTCGGACGTCGCTCGGAAAAATTCAGACAGGCGTTAGAAGATCAAGCGGTGTTGGTGAAGGAAGCGGTTCTCAAGGGGTTTTCAAAATCGAGTGATGCCTCAGCGGTTCCACTTGCTGAATCGGCGCTCAAGGATCCTGAGGTTCGGGTACGTGTGGCTGCGGCTGAAGTCCTCTGCCATCTGAAACGTCCCAAGGGGTGCGAGTTGCTGCTGCGTTATGCGAAGGCCCCCAATCCCGATGAGCGAACCTCGGCCATTCGGGCATTGGTCGAGCGCCAACCGACACAGGTGTTTCCGATCCTCAAGGAAGCGAGTGACCACACACAACCGTCGGTGCGGGGAGCTGCCGCGACAGGGTTGGGTCGTGTTCCATCGGCCGAGGCGGTGGCGTTGTTGACCGGGCTCCTACGGGATCCGCTTCCTCCGGTACGAATCGCTGCTGCGGTGAGTTTGGGACAGTGTAAGGGGTTCAATGCAGGGCCGCCACTGATAAAGGCGCTCGATGATCGTGACTCAGCTGTGCGGGCCTTTGTGATCGGCGCGCTTCTGGAGCAGGGTGAGCGCTATGATGTGGTCGCAGGCTCCGTTCGAGCGCTCATCAATATGAAAGAGCCTGCGTTGCGCACCGCCGTGGCGCGGGCCTTAGGACATGCCGAAGGGGACAATCGGGAGCCGGCGCGATCGGCATTGATGCTGCTGGTTCAAGACACGGTGTCTCGTGTCAGGATCGCGGCGATCAAGTCGTTAACCAAAGTCGATGGGGCGCAGGCAATGGCGATTCTCAAGCAAGGGCTGCACGACGAAGATGATGCCGTTCGGGCCACGGCAGGAGGTGCGCTTCTCACTGTTGTTCCGTCAACGGACTAAATGCCTTGGTGTGCTCAGGTTTCAAGATGCGTATTGATGGACTGATCTGAACGGTTCGTGCCAAGACGATGGCGAGAAGAAACGTGTTGTCGATCTTGGGGAAGGAGTGTGCTCCGATGGTGGATCGATCGCTGATAGTGTCCTATGTTGTGCTCAGTTTCTCGGTTTCTTTTGTGAATAGCGGGTTGTCTCAGACTTCAGAGAAGGTGCTGACCGGAAAGGCTGGCGCTCCAATGATCCTGGTGCCTGCCGGTTCGTTTCCCATGGGGGTTCCTTCCGGGGATCGGGACGGGGGACGAGATGAATATCCTCGGCACGAGGTGTTTCTCGACACCTTTGCAATCGACACATTTGAAGTGACGAACGGGCGGTATCTGGACTTCGTCAAGGCCACCGGGCACCGTGTGCCGCAGAATCCTACGAATGCGACGAGAAATCTATGGCAAGGGGACAGCATCACGGATTCACTTGCGGATCGGCCGGTCATCAACGTGGATTGGTTCGACGCGGATGCCTATTGCACTTGGGCGGGCAAACGATTGCCGACGGAAGCGGAATGGGAGAAGGCTGCTAAAGGGACGTCCGACAAGCGATTTCCCTGGGGAAATGTCGAACCGACGGCGAAACATCTCAACTACAATCAGCGGTGGATCGGCGAAAAGACGCTGATGCCTGTCGGGAGTTATGAGGCAGGGAAGAGTCCCTATGGTGCCTATGACATGGCCGGTAACGTCTGGGAATGGGTCAACGACTGGTATGACCCTCGATACTATGAGAAGAGCCCGGATAAGAATCCGAAAGGACCGGAATCAGGCACAAAAAAGGTCATTCGCGGCGCAGGATGGCAAAACGAGACACCGAGCGTTCGTATTTTTACCCGCGTGGAAAGCGACCCGACCATCCGTAACGAGTCCACCGGATTTCGCTGCGCAACCGAGGCACCGACGAAATAGTCCTCTGATCAGTTCTGATCTTCTGGGGCGGTCTTCACATCGCGTGCACAGCGGAAGCCCAGCCAATTCATCTTGGTGTTGGGATCGGTCCCGTTTCGCTGCGCCGTTCTGACGCTGGGTGTGCTGTCGATCCAGCTGCCGCCGCGAAAACTGCGTTGCGTTCCCGTCTCAGGTCCCGTTGGATTCTTGTCCGGTGCGGTCGCATAGTACTTGCGGTCATACCAGTCGGCCACCCATTCGGCGACGTTCCCGGACATCTGAAACACACCGTACGGACTCACGGCATTGTCATACTTATCGACGGAAATAATCGGCGGATAGAGCAGGAGCCGTTCCGGGCGATCGCGAACGGGGCCCGACAACCCGGTGCGTCCGTAGTTTGCCCTCGACAACCCGGCCATCTGATTGCCCCAGGGATAGATACGTCCGTCGTCACCGCGCGCAGCTTTTTCCCATTCGGCCTCCGTCGGCAGTCGTTTGCCTGCCCACCGACAGTAGGCATCGGCCTCATCCCAGGAAACATGCATGACGGGATGGTTCGACATCGTTTCTTGAAAGTTTCCGCCGTCATACTGCCAGTCGATCAGCGGAGGCTGATCGTGCGCAAGGACGTATTTCAAGAATTGGACGGTGGTGACTTCAAACTTGTCGATTTCATAGGCGTTCAGATACACCCGCCGTTGTGGAAATTCTGCCTGATACGCATTGCGATCGACCTTCTTATCGCTTCCCATCATGAATTCACCGGCTGGGATCAGGATCATTTCGTCGTGGGCCGGCAACTTGGTCCGTTCCTCCGCCAGTTGTTTGCCTTCAGGGGTCCATTGTCGAACGACATCCGCAACGTCCAAAGCATAGGTTGTCGTCACAGCCATCGCTCCCATCAGCACGGTGCTCACCATCATTCCGGAAACTCGCACGATCTATCCTCCTTGTTTAGCGTGTGTCTAGCTCAGTTTGCTCGGGCGGCAAGGTATTGAATTTTTCCAATGGCTGAAAATTCACAGGAAGATTGAAGAGGTAGTCCGATACCGGGCGCATTTTGACGTGGTGATATTCTACGATCCAACTGCCGTCCTTTTTAGCCAGTTTCATGGGGAAATGAATATCCGTGGCCAGCCACTGGTAGTATTCCTCGATGTGCTCGCCGTGTTTGGTCGTGACTTCGTACAGGATCGTCGGATGTCCGTCGCGTTCTTCCGCGCCGATTTCTTGCCGCGCAATTTCTCCGTCGAGCTGTTCTGTCACCCTCAGATCTTGGTCGGGACTATAGGGCAGCGTCTTGAAATGCTTCATCCTCGACAGCAGCAGCCACACGAGCTGCTTGTCCTTGCGGACAATGCTGACATTCACCGGCCCCATCGTGTGGTGCTCAATGCGCCACATGTTGTCACGATAGTAAATGTTCGCTTTCTGTAATTTTCCCTGAATTTTCGTTACCTGATCGGCGGTAAACTCCAGCGCCCAGGCTCGCTCATTAAGAAGCAACAGGCTACAGAGAACGCCGAGGACTAAGAAAATCTGACGCATTCCCAAAATCCTACCACAGAGGTCTGCACATTTTCTGCTGGCCGATTCGGACATTCCCAGCAATGGATCGATCCTTTTGCGCGCGGGTGACTGGGTCTGGTTAGGGAGTCGTGGGGACAGGCGTCCGTGCGCACCGGAACCCGATCGTCGCCAAACGCTGATCCGGGGCCGATCCACCTCTGGTCGCTGTCCGGAGCATGACCCGCTTACTCTTCCAGGATCCCCCGCGAATGCCCTTATAGCGTCCTGTTGTGGGACCCTGCGGATTGCGCTCGGGCATGTAGGCATAGTAGTCAAAACCGAACCAGTCCTGTACCCACTCTGCGATGTTGCCTGCCATATGGTGAAGGCCATAGGGGCTTCTTCCTTCCTCATGTGAGTCGACAGCCGCCAGAATGGGGATTTCATGCACATGATGCTGTCCAAACATCGCTAGTGTGGAGTTCGGTATCGCCTCACCCCATGGATAGAGATTTCCCTCAGGACCGCGCGCCGCCTTTTCCCATTCGGCCTCGGTCGGCAGTCGTGCGTGCTTGGTCGTACAGAGTCCGCTTGCTTCTGACCAGGTGACATACAGCGCGGGCCACCGAGTCAGCGTCTGGTCTGACACGAAATGGACGGTAATGACGTGCCAGATGAGTTTTTGCAGCTCATTCGAAGGATGCAGCTTCTTCTGCTGGAGATAGGACAGATATTCGCCGAGGCTGACTTCATCCCGATCGATCTCGTAGGTATCCAACCAGACGGACTGCTGGGGGAGTTCCGTGTCGTCGAACTGTGTCCACTTTCCATAGGGATCACCGTCGATCCGTTTAGAACCGAGCAGAAACGAACCAGCTGGGATGGTCACCATGGGTGAGGGTTGGGCCAATCTTGCGATGCTCACGAGGTGTTTCGCCAGTTCGGGCGTGGGTTTCGAGTCCGATGCGGCTGTAGCAGGGCCTGTCATGATGAGGAGTAGGCCAGTGGAGATTATGGACCAGCTACCGCAGTTGGGCATCAGCGCTCGACGAGAACGTTCAAAGTCAACACGAATTGCGTGAGACTATACGGCCCCCGGTTCGTGCCTTGCAAGAGTATGGGCCCACGTCGCCAGCCGACTCACTCCCTTGTGACGGATACCGACAGAGGTGCAGGAAAAGATGTGGGTCGTTTTGGCGCTCTTTCAGTAGAAACGGGACCAGATTATAGTATGCCGTGTCTTGTCTGAACTGTCGTGGAAAGGAGTGTTGAATGAGTACCCAGTATCTTGTACCGACTCGCTATTCTTATTTCATTACAGCAGGGGTGTGGATGGTCACCTTGATGTTCGCCTGTTCGGCCAGGGCTGAACCCACCTCACTGAGCCAAGAGGTGTTTCTTCAGGCAAAACAGGTAACCGTGGGAATCCTGGCCGATACACAAGATCAGCGAATGCCGGAAAAGTACGGGAAGATCGCGGTTCGAGGAACCGGGTTTCACCTTCGAGACGGCTATGTGATCACCGCCAGACATGCCGCGGAAAAACACGACCCCACGGCCGGAACCATCATCCAGAAACAGATTCGCCTGCTGACGAGCGATCTCAACGAGCTTCCCGCCGACCTGGTGGGCGACAGTGCGTTCATGGATGTCGTCGTCTATCGTGTCAGCGAAGCTCATCGTGGAAAGTTGGTGACGGAGACGTCCTTTGCCACAGGAGATACAGTGCCGGGTATGGAGGTGTTCACTGTCGGCTATCCGCTTGGCTGGGGCCCGACGATGGCCTTCGGGCGTCTCGGCAATACCAACACATTCCTCCAAACCGTCGAGACTCGCCTCATACAGGCCGACTTGTCGGCTTGTAGCGGAAACTCGGGAGGGGGATTGTTCAATGGCCAAGGGGAAGTCGTGGGTATTCTTCACGCCGTGATTCAGACCGACAAGGAAGAAAACCAGGCCTATTGTAGCCGCATGGCCTTCGCTATTCCTGGGATTCTTGCCGAGCGCATCGTCAACGCGGCCCTTTCGGGTAAGCCGCTGACGTTCTCGAAACTGGGCGTCCATCTGACATCGGTGAAGGATGGAACGAAGTTGCGTGTTGCCGTCAAGGATGTCACGGAACCGGCCAAGGCGGCAGGCGTCCAGAAACACGATATTCTGCTGGCCATCGATGAGACGGAGATTCTCGATGGAGCCCAACTCAAGAACTATCTCATCGAGCGGACCAGCCCGGGCCAGGAGGTTTCAATCAAGGTACGTCGAATCGATGTGGATTTGACGTTTCATGTGGTGCTGGGGGGAGGGTAGCATCAGAGCCACAGCCAGGATGGGAATTGATCCCAAGACATCGATTGGTGGCTTGGGATTCTTATTGTCGACTGTTTTAGAGTGGTCTGTACGGTTGACTGAATCTATTTACCATGGGTCCGGCATCTGGTGTTTCTCCACTGCTGATGCGTAAAATATGACATTTAAGCAAGAGCTCCCGATGAGAATCCGAACCATCCGTGGACGAATCGTATGGGCCATCGTGCTGGTGGGGTGTATCCCGCTGGTGATCGGACTTCTGCTCGCTTATGTGTCCGGGATGCGGTCTCTTCGCGATGTGATCGGAGGGAATCTTCAAGCGGTGGCGGTCCAAGCTGCTGATCGTGTGACCATGCTGGTTCAGAATGAAGTGCAAGCTGTTCGGCTACTAGGGTCGACCCCGCTGCGTGTTCGTCAGCCGGTCGAGGCGGCTAATCGTTCCTATCCCACGGAACAAAACCAAATTTTGAGTGTGATCGATGAGCGGACGAGAAGGTGGGAGGAGGGAGGTGAGGACCGCGCACGTCGGATGGATGGTGAGCTATCCCGGTTTCTTCTTGAAACGAAAATTCGCGGTGGGGATAAAGTCATCGGTTTGCTCATTGTGGATCAGCACGGGGCCCTTGTCGCGGCTAGTTCCGACCCCGATCGCGTATATTTCGGTGATGAAGCGTGGTGGAAGGCGATCACAGTCGGGAACGGAGAGCAGGTTTATGTGAGTGGCTTGATTCCGGCCCAAGAAGGATCGTTTCGGACGACGGAAGAAACGATTGACATTGCCGTCCCCATTCTTGACGAACGGCAACGGATGGTGATCGGTGCCGTAAAGGCCTCCTATCGGTTCGATACCCTCTTTGCTATGGTCAGGCAAATACGTATTGGGCAGACCGGCCATGCCATGCTGTTTGATGCGGCTGGGAATCCGCTCGTCTGTCCTATTTTACCAAGGCAAGCGCATCGGATACCCAGCCAACTCATGGCGATGATCGTTTCGTCCGAGCCTGGATGGGCCATCGCTGCAGAAGATGGACATGGCACGAGTGATACGGTCGTGGGTTATGCCCCTGTGTCTCAGCTTCGATTGCCGGAGAACCCCTGGCATGTCTTTGTCCGGCAGCAACCGGCAGAAAGTTATGCGCCGATCCGTGATCAATTGCGAAACCTTGCGCTCATCGGGTTTGTGATGGTGGGGCTTCTCTGGGGCCTCGGACGCCATGTGGCTGCCCGCATCGCTCGTCCCATTCAGATCTTGCAAACTGGTGTTGAAGCGATCAGTCAAGGAACCTACGATCGTCCGTTGCAGATCCGTACCGGTGATGAATTTGAGGAGCTGGCCGCTGCCGTCCACCGCATGGCCGAGCGGTTACAGGCCTCCCGTGTGGAACTCGAAGGACTGAATGAGGCGCTGGCCCGTCGCGTCGAAGAAAAAACACAAGAAATTACCCGGCACATGCGAAGTCTGGAGCTGGCTGAACGGCTTGCAACATTGGGAAAAGTGGCGAGCGGGATCGCGCATGAGATCAATAATCCACTCGGGATTATTTTGAACCGCCTCGAATGTATGGAAGCCGATGCCTCTGGTTCGCTCCTGTCAATTGAGGTGAGGCGCGACCTCTTGGCCGTCAGGGGACAGGCTGAACGCATTCTAAGGGTGACGAGAAGCATTCTCACCTTTTCCCGCGGGACGGTCACGACACTCAAACCAGTCGATATCAATTGCGTGGTGCGCTCCTGTATCGCGATTGCGAACGAACGGGTGTCGGCCCTATCCGTGGGACTTGACGCCATCACTGCGTCATCGCTTCCCCTCGTGATGGGCGATCGCGACCGGTTGGAAACGGTCATTCTGAACCTGATCAACAATGGGATAGACGCGGTGAGTCCGCTGGGTGTTAGCGGTCTAGTCTCGGTTCGAACGAGGCTGGTGCAGGTGGACGGCAGGGCGGGGGTTCAAATCACTGTATCCGATAACGGTCCTGGTATTCCGAACGAGATCATTGACCGGGTCTTTGATCCATTCTTTAGCACCAAACCGGCTGGCCAAGGGACGGGTCTCGGACTCTTCCTGACTTATGGAATCGTGTCCGATCATCACGGAAGCATCGAGGTGAAGAATCTGAGCACGGGGGCGATTTTCTCTGTTCTGTTACCCGCTGTCGGGTGCAGCCTGGAGGGGGAAGAGGAGAGAGTATGGGTATCCCTGGAAAAATCCTCATAGTCGATGACGAAATCGAAGCCGTCGAAAACTGCCGAAGAATTCTGAGTCGTGTGCCGTTTGACTGCCTGGTCTCCTCAGATCCGACCGAGGCGATCACGCTGATCGAACGCGAACGTCCCGGTCTGGTATTGACGGATCTTCGGATGCCGAAACTCGATGGGATTGAAGTCTTGGCAGTTGCCAAGCGAACAGATCCCGCGGTTCAGGTCGTCCTATTGACCGCACATGCAACGGTTGAAACTGCGGTCACGGCCATGCGCCACGGTGCCTTTGACTACATCACAAAACCATTCACCGGTGACGAGCTGGTACAGGTCGCACGTCGGGCGTTCGATGTGGAGGTGCCGAGCGGTGTAGGGCAGATGCCATACCGCGCCGGAGCATCTCTAGAAGCATCACAAGCCAAAGGTTCGGAGGACACCGGTCGCTTGGTTGGCAACAGTACACCCATGCTTGAGGTAATGCGACTGATCAAACGGGTGGCACCGACTGATTCGAACATACTCGTCTATGGGGAAAGCGGTACCGGTAAGGAGCTGGTCGCTCGGTTGATTCACGAAGCCAGCGGTCGTGCCGACCGCCCGTTTATTCCGCTGGATTGCGGATCGCTCCACGACTCCCTCTTAGAATCTGAACTGTTCGGCCATGAGAAGGGGGCATTTACTGGGGCACATGCGGCAAAACCCGGCCTATTTGAGGCAGCCAACGGCGGGACTATTTTTCTCGACGAAGTAAGTGGAATGACTGGAAATCTGCAAGCCCGGCTGCTACGTGTTTTGCAAGAGCGACATGTACGGCGTGTGGGAGGGCTTCGCTTAACGCCAGTCGATGTTCGTGTCATCGCCGCCTCCAATCAGGATCTCGAAGAACTCTGCAAACGGGGGACGTTTCGGCAAGATCTCTACTACCGCTTGAATGTCATCCCTATACCACTACCGCCTCTTCGTTCTCGCGGTGGCGACATTCTTCTTCTGGCCAACGAATTCTTGACACGGTTTGCACAACAGGGCAGGCCTGATGCGGGTATGGTTGCGACTATTCATCCGTCAGCGGCCGTTATCCTGATGCGATATCCATGGCCCGGTAATGTACGAGAGTTACAAAATGTGATGGAGCGTGCTGCAGTCTTGGTCGATGGCGTCACGGTTACGAGCGGGCATCTGCCCGAGCGTCTTGTGAGCTCGACAGAAAAAGGGAGTGGGCAATCAGAAGCAGCATCATTCAAACAAGCCAAGCAGCAGGCCGTTGAAACGTTCGAGCGAGAATTTCTGACAGAGCTTCTGCGGCGCAACGATGGGCATATGAGTCGAGCAGCGCGGGAAGCGGGAGTCGATCGTAAGACCATTGAGCGAATGGTGAAGAGGCATGGTCTGCGTGGGTTATTCTGAAGAGGACCTGATCTGTATGGCTGGTGCCTTCTCATGAAACCTGATTGACTCAGTGCGCATGGAACTGACAAGTCGGATTGTGGCATCGTTCATGGGTCGAGTCTGAGCGTCACCATGAGATTCTAACCACATCCAGTGCTTCGATGCGGCGGTTTCTCTCTCCTAAATAATGGGGCGATCAATCCCCATCTTCGACCAAACCAGATCCATCAGTAATCTCCATTCAAAATAATGAGTTCGCTCCAAAACGATAAATGTTTGGGGCAAGTGCGCCCCAAATCCTCTCCACCAGAACTCCTCACGTTGGTGAAAATATCCAGAAAATAGTAGCTGGATACACGGTGATGCGGATAGGAACGGGATTTGCTGTGATCCAGGTAGCTCAATAGGGTGTTTGTGTGTGATGAAGCAACTATTCCGTCTGGTGGGAGAACGGGAACAACAGGACCGGCCTCCTGGAGAACTCTTCCGGTGTATATCGGACCCTACCAGACCTTATGCATGACAATTAGGGATTGATGAACAAAGACATGAGATCCTAAAGAGGAGGCTGTACGTATGGGTGTCTTAAGTACGTGGGGTCGGTCGACGGTCTACGGGTTGGTAGCCTGTTTCTTATTGACTGGGGAGCTGCCGGCTCAGGCGATGATGTCGCATGATGGTCATGTATCAGAGGGTGTGCCAAGTGATTTGGCAAGGCCGGTCCACGCACAGGCGGGACCCGCGCTGCAAGATCGGATGTCGAAAGCGATCGATCAGATTGAACGGGAAGTCCAAACTAAAGGGCCGTTCAAGGGTGCCAGTGCCCATGCCATGCAGCAAGGGATCCTGCTCGTCGCGGAGGACATGGATAAGGTGAAGGTCACACAGGGTGGGCGATGTCCGGCGAATGCGCCTATCCGTGCCTACGACGTGACTGCGATGAACGTCGAAATTACCGTCAATCGATTCGGAGATTTCTATCCCGGCTTCATGTATGCCCTGACCGAAAATGTCGCTGGTGTGCGTGAGGAAGAAGTAAAGAATAAGGCCGCGCGGGAGAGTGATGATCCTACCTTTGCAGAAGGGGCCGTTTCGAACGGTCTTCAAGGCGATCTGATCCAGCCGTTAGTCATTCGGGCCAATCAAGGAGACTGTCTAAGGATTACCCTCCGAAACGAGATTGAAGGCGAACCCACCAACATGATCATCAATGGGTCGCAAATGCTGGTGGCCAGTACCGGTAAGCCGGCTGCAGCGAATAATCCCGATGCGCTGGTCGCACCAGGAAAGAGTGGGGAGTTCGAATGGTATATCCCGCCGGATACCCAAGAAGGGGGACATGCCTTTCATAGCCATGCTACCAGAGATCAGTACTCGCTCGGACTGCTGGGGTCACTCGTGGTTGAACCGCGTGGTTCGCGGTTCCTCAGTCCCTTCACGGGCGAGGCCATGAAGAGCGGTTGGGAAGCGATGATTGACGTTGCGAACGGCTCGGACTTCCGAGAATTCGTGATTTTCTATCACGAGGCCGGTGATGAGACCTTTCGTTTGTTGAACCGTAAAGGGGATATGCTGCCTCAGCGCGATCCCCACACCGACACCTATCGGCCTGCTGCCCGGTTGCTCAACTATCGAAGCGAGCCGCATGGGACAAGGCTTGAGATGCAGGAACATTTGGTCGGTTTCGCGGATGAGTCGCAGGGGTACGGATCCTACACGTTCGGCGACCCGGCGACGACCATCCCACGTTCCTATCTCGGCGATCCTGCCAAATTCCGAATGATCGGTGGCTCGGAAATCGTGCATTCCCATCACTTGCACGGTGGGTCGATCCGTTGGGCCAGGCAACCAGGGACCAGCAAACTGGATCCGACTCTATCGAAGAGCGGCCCCGTCAAGTTTCCGTTGATCCATGACACGTCTGATCGTCTTGATGTGCAGTCGATCGGGCCCTCCGAGATTTACGACGAAGTGATCGAAGGTGGTTCAGGTGGGTTACAAGCATTGGCTGGTGAATTCGTGTTTCATTGCCACATTCCACAGCACTATGTCACGGGCATGTGGGGCTTCTGGCGTGTGTATAACACCTTGCAGGCGCCTGGATTCCAAACCGATGTGATGAAACCGCTCGTCGAATTGCCGGATCGAAAGGGCAAGATCAAAGCGGCCGTCAGTTCGGATGCATTGGTCGGCAAGACGGTGGATTGGTATGGCGGGAAGAAGTATGAGATCACGAAGGATAAGACCGATTGGAAAACCAATCCAGTGAAGGTCTCCATTAAGGATTGGGTCGAGTACATGCTGCCGCCGCAAGGCTTGCCTGGCAAGACGGAGGATCAGGTCAAGCAGGCGAAAGCTAACGATGCGACGGTGGTGAATTGGAAGTGGGAAGGAGCATTGGCGCTCAATGAGCCGGAGACCCCGCATCAGTGGGCGGACTATGTGTCGCCTGCACCATTGAAGCGTCTGCCGATCACGTTCGATCCCCAAACCGGTAAGCTGGCCTTCCCTTGGCTGCGTCCGCATCTTGCGAAGCGTCCGCCCTTTGCACCGAATCACGGTGGCGCACCCTGGTTGGAGCCGTTCCGTGTTCGGGAAGATGGAACGAGAAGCACCGAGCCCCCGAAGCCGGGTGCGCAAGGCCCGTGGAGCTTGTGCCCGGAGAATGCTCCTCGGAAATACTTTACCATCCATTCCATTACTCTACCGATCACGCTGAAGCCGGCAACGGTCAAAACACCGGCGTTGGTGGATCCGATCGGGATGATCTATGTGCTTCATGAAGAGGAGGCAGAGGTCAGGAAAAAACCAGAAAAGCAGGTGCCCTTGGTCATTCGCGGGAATGTCCATGATTGCGTGGATGTGATCTTTAAGAATGAAATTCCCGACGATGCGCGCACTGGGTGGGCAAACAAGATCAACCTCCACCCACATTTCTTCCAATTCGACACCAGCGCGTCGGATGGCCCGACAATCGGGTTCTCCTATGACATGTCGCTTCGAGCCTTCACGATGTTGAAGGATCCACAGCCGGAGAAGGGGATGCCTCTGCCGGCGAACACGGTGTTGACGGCAGATTCGAAGGTCGGGACTCGCAGCATCACACTGGCCGACACCTCCAAATTTCATGTGAACACGGAACTTGGTGTGGGAATGGATGATCCCAAGTTCTTTGAAGTGGCGCGGATCAAGAGCATTAAGGGCAAGACCGTCACATTCGATGCGCCGTTGAAGCACGCGCACAAGAAGAACGATATCGCCAGCGTCGAGTTCATCCGCGAGCGTTGGTACGTCGATTCAGACCTCGGCACGGTCTATTGGCATGACCATGTGTTTGGAACGGATACATGGGGCCACGGGCTGTTTTCCGCGTTCATCACGGAGCCACCGCGCTCGACCTATCATGATCCGGTGACCGGAAAAGAGATCCGGAGCGGTCCCATCGCGGACATCCATACGCTGGAGCCGGTGTCTGCGCATATCCGTGGCAGTTTTCGAGAAGTCATGATGCATATCATGGATAGTAACGCGAGAACAGCCGAGTTGATCACCACGGATAATCCTCAGGCGCGAGTCGGAGCGGTTACCGTGGATGGGCCACCGTCCCATCAATTCCCAGAGAAGATCAATAAGTCACCGATGTGGTTCTTGAACGGCGGTGAAGCGACGACAGGCAGCGGCTATGGGATGCGTGTCGAGCCGTTGAGTGTACGTCTGGCCAATGATCCGGACCCGTCGAAGCTCTTCGTATCCGGGATCCATGGCGATCCGGGCACACCGTTGCTTCGCGCGTATCTTGGTGACCCCATCCTTGTCCGGGCGCTTGTGGGATCCGCGAATGAAGTGCACACCTGGCATGTCACGGGCCACTGGTTTCCGATGGAGCGATATGCCAAGGACGCGATGCCACGGAGTACCGTCCATCTGGTGATTGGTGAACGGTATGATCCGGCTATTCCAGCCGCCGGTGGGCCGCAGAAGCAAGCAGGGGACTATCTCTACTACAGCGGGCGGGCTTCGCACTTTGCGGAAGGCAGTTGGGGTCTGTTCCGTGTGTTCGATGAGTTGCAAGGAAACTTGAAACCACTCCCTGGGCGCGAGCAGATTCAAAAGTCTGCGCCATCGGTCTGTCCCGCTGATGCGCCGGTAAAAAATTTCAATGTTTCCGCGATCGATCAACAGATCCGGTACCATGACGGAGCGCCGGGGATCATGGAGGTGGACCTCGAGCGCAAGATGGTCTTCGGCAATGAGCAGGGGAAGATGTATGTCCTCGATGGAGATCGTGGACGAGTCAAGGCCGGTGAACTCAAGCCCAGCCCATTGACTCTGCATGTCAATATCGGGGATTGCCTCAAGATCAATCTTAAGAACGAAATGGCCAAGGAACGGGCTGGGTTCCACGTCGATATGATGGCGTTTGATCCGAAGGATTCGTTCGGCGCGAATGTCGGGAACAATCCCGGGGATCAAACCGTTGGTCCGGGCCAGAGCAAGACCTACACATATTATGCACATCCCGAATACGGGGAGCTGGCCGCCCTGATCCAAGATTGGGGCAACGTCGTGGAGAACCCACGTAATGGCCTCTTTGGATCGATCATCGTCGGGCCGAAAGGTTCACGGTATCGTGATCCTGTGACGGGCGACGATCTTACAATGAAGAGCAGCTGGCGTGCCGACGTGCTTGTCGATCGAACAATCCCTGGGAATGAGAATCGGAAGAATTACCGCGACTTCTCACTGATGTTCCAGGACGAAGACAACATCGTCGGGGTCAGTTTCATGCCCTACATCCAACAGGTAGCCGGTATTACTGCGGTGAACTACCGGTCAGAACCCACAGCCTGGCGGATGGAAAACGGGTGTGATATTCCCGAGGTGTTTGCTTGCGTGAAAGCTGGCGATACGCTGGCAACGCCGTTGCTACAGGCACACGTTGGGGATCCAGTGACCATTCACGTGTTAGGTGCATTCAGTGAACAAGTGCAGCTGTTCACCGTTGATGGACACGAATGGCCGCATGAGCCCTATATGCAGGGTGCCGATCAAGTGAGCACCATGGAGTTTGGAGGGTCAGAGGTCATCAATGCACACCTCACCGGTGGGGCGGGCGGTCCTAACAAGATTGCGGGTGACTACCTGTGGAAGAATCAGCGGCCGGCTTTTGCCAACGCTGGGCAGTGGGGCCTGTTTAAGGTGCTTCCTGTAGATGATCAACGGATCAAACCGTTACTGCCACAAATCCCTCCGTCGAAAACCGCGGAGCGACCATCCGATAGGGCGAAAGCGTCCAAGACGTCGATGAAGACAAAGAAGTAAGTATCAGCGGGATGTGCCCGCCGGTTGAGCTGGGGAGCATTCGCTCCCCAGCGTTCTTTTTGGCAAGAGTCACAATCATGATCCGTATCACTCGCGGTCTGCACTCTGGGTTTGTGAGTAGTTGTCTCTTCTTTTTACTGGGCATCGCAGCGATTGGCCAGGCATCTACGTATGAAACGATTTCCGTTATCGACGGAGGATCAGTCAAAGGAAAGGTCCAGTTCATCGGAAGCCCTCCGGATCCGTCAGTCTTCAGGCTTAACCGTTACCCTGATCAAATGTACTGCGGAGCCCTGTCTGATGGGTCAGGGTATCGAGTGCTCCGTGAGGTTCTGGTGGACTTAACAGGTGGGCTGAAGGATGTGATCGTGACGATTGAAGGGGTGACGAGAGGGAAGCCATTCCTACTACAAGAAACGACGTTGGAGGCCAATATCTGTCAATTTGTCCCCTATGTCTCGGTCATGCGCAATGACCATCCGCTGATCGTAAAGAACATTGATTCCGTTTCACATGACCTACAAGTGTATGAGCGGGATAGGGAGCATGTACTGATTATGTTTCATCGCCCCGCCCTCACCAAAGGTGGCACCCAAGACCGTATCCATTTTACGGGGGATCGACGTGGGGTCATCATGCAATGTGGGATGCATCCCTATATGCAGGGTCATGGTCTTGCCGTGGACAATCCCTACTACGCCATCACGGCAAGTGATGGATCATTTGCTATCAGGGACCTTCCCGCCGGAACCTATCGGATGAGGGCGTGGCACCCTACGCTCGGAGAACAAGAGCAGGAGATTTCCATAGCAGCCGGTGAGAATCATTCGGCAGATTTCATCTTCAAGGCGAGGTGAGTGATGCGTCGGTGTAGACATCTCATTGGTCTGATGCTTGTTTCCCTGATGAGTGAGATGCTGTGCATCGCATCCTTTGCCGGGGAGATGGTGCAGCCAGAAGTGAGCCGTGTAGAGGTCGTATTGGCCAATCAGTATCGTGGTCGAGAGGCGGAGCTCAAGAAGGAATTTGTTCGGGCGGGATTGGGCAACGTCCATTTGCAGTTTGCGCGTATGGGCCAACCACCACAGAACATTGGAGTGGGCCGGGAAGTGCCGGCGGAAAGGGCAAGGGAAGCCATCCGGTTAGCGATCAAATACAACCTGGGAATCGTCATTCTGCTTCCGGAGCGGCTGTTCCCTCCACGATTCATCACGATTGCTTCTTCCAACTATGATGACACGGTTGAATATGCCATCCATGAGGATACACTGGTGAAGCTACGAGCCCCTGAATTGACGACAGAGGCCTTTCACCGCCTGTATCGGGATCTCACAGCCGGAGTCGTCAATTCAGCAAGGCGGTATTAAATGGTTGGATGGGACAAATTATCCCTGCATCGCTTCTGTCTTGTGACGATCATGGTGGGGTTCATGGTTGCCACCCTCGTTCCAGCCTTTGCGGTGTCGAGGATAGCGGCTGCTGAAATAGATGAACAATTTTATGAGGAACGTGAGGCTCTGTTGAGGAATGCTGATGATATGGTGGCGCATGGTGGGATGGGTGATGCCAAGGCCATTATTCATCATTGCGAGATGGCTGTTCGACAAGCAGAATCGCTCATCAAGCAGGTATTGGCGTCCCATCCAGATCGAGAGGCCACTGTGGTTCCCCTCAATGAGGTGATCCGTCACTGTAAACGGGTGTCGGAAATCGGAGAGCAAGCGGACCCGGGCGTGTTGTTAAACCCTGCCATCAAAGCCCGTGCAGCGGCTCGGTCTGCGATACGATCTCTGAGAGGCATTCAATAGAATGCCCGGCACCTCAACGTGCCGCGCAGCGGCGGAGGCGATCCATGATTGCCATTCCCAACCCCATCTCCTTACAGGGTTCGGCGTAGATTCGATCAAGTTTAAGCGCATCCAGACGCCGAAGAGCGGCAAAGAGACCGCGCGCAGCTTCTCGCATCTCACCGGTCTGAGTGAGAATCTCAACCGCGACAAAGCGATGGTCTGCATCTTGTCCTTTTGAAAAGGTCATCAGGCCTGCTTGCTCCCCATGGACGAGAGTCGGCCTCGCTCCCATAGCAGGAAGAATCGTGAGAGGCGTTCTTGTTGCATAATGCCGGACTAACTGTCCTGGGGCAACCGGTGTGTCCTCGTTCGACGATGAGCAACGCACCGGCCCTATGATGGCTGTCAGTTGATCGAGTGTGATGCTGCCGGGCCTCAGGAGTTCTGGTTGTGGACCAACTAGCGAGACGATGGTCGATTCGACTCCGATCGAACAGGGGCCTCCATCAAGAATCACTTCCACCTTACTCCCAAGCCCATCGAGAACATGTTGTGCGGTTGTGGGGCTGACGTAGCCGAATGGATTGGCGCTGGGCGCAGCGATGGGAGTGCCTGCCTCACGAATGAGTGCTTGCGCGACCGGATGGCTCGGCATTCTGACGGCCACTGTGGGTAAGCCGGCAGTGACGAGATCGGGAATGACCGATTGCTTGGGTAGGACTAACGTTAATGGACCAGGCCAGAACTCTTCCATGAGTCTCTGAGCGAGTGGTGGTGGCGAAGTGACAACTCTATCCAGTTGTGATCGATCGGCAATATGCACGATGAGCGGATCAAATTGTGGGCGTTGCTTTGCCTCGAAGATCTTGATGACGGCGTCGGGATTCAGGGCGTCACAGCCGAGTCCATAGACCGTTTCAGTCGGAAATGCGACGAGCCCACCTCTCCTGATGATTTTGCCCGCGAGATGAACGGATGCAGGGTCTGATGGTGAGAGAATCGTGCCGCCGGGAGGAGTCGCCTCTGCATCCATAGAAAGACCGTGATGATCCTGGGGACCTATTCCCTTACGGTCATGCTGATTCGGACTGGCTCTAGGGGATTGTCTCGTTCATCACGCGGGAGGGCCACAATCTTATCGACGACTTCAATTCCTCGAAAGACTTCTCCGAACACGGTATAGCGACGATCCAGGCCGCTGGTGTCATCCACGCAAATAAAAAATTGAGAGCCGTTGTCGTTGAAGTCTCGCGTGCTATTGCTCTCGCGAGGCATTTTCGCCATGGATAACGCGCCGCGTTTATGTGGATAGTCGCTGGGCTCCGGGGGAAGGAAGTAGCCAGGTCCTCCGGTTCCATGGAGCAGGCGGTCTGGATGTTTGCTGAGCGGATCCCCACCCTGAATGATGAATCCCGGGACCACACGGTGGAAGGTGGTGCCGTCATAAAATCCTATTTTGACGAGATTGATCAGGTTTTCAACGTGGCGCGGCGCGGCATCGGAATAGAGACGGATCTTAATCTCACCTAACCGCGTTGTGATGGTAATGCGGGGGTCTTTCTTTTGAAACTGCAGCGTCATGCTCCGACTGTATCAAGGGAGTCTTCAAGCTGACAAGGACCAGCGAAGGTTTTCCTTGGGAGCCTCATGGCGTGGCGCCATCGTGCGCGAGGCCTTTTCCCGGTTGAATGGCGATCCACATGATGCCGCCGAGAAGGGCGATGCCTGCTGCAACACCAAGGGAAACCGGCCAACCCCATTGCTGCGCGAGCCATGGGGTGACGGTCGGAGAAATGGCCCCTCCGATATTAGCCCCCATATTCATGAGGCCTGACAAGCTGCCGGCATGTTCTGTCGAGAGATCACTGGTCGAAGACCAATAGGCACCGATCGTGAAGTAGAGCCATCCCGCCCCCAGCGACAAACTCGCGATTGCCAGGTATGGGGACTCTACGTTCGCACCGAGCGCAATCGAGCCGGCGGCCAAGCCCATTCCCATCATGCCGACGATCTGGCGGCCTCTTGTTCTACCGTGGCGCATGGCCAATCGGTCACTCGTCCAGCCTCCAAGGGGGCATGAGGCAAGGATCATGAGGAAGGGAGCGGCAGCAAACAATCCTCCATTGAGAACGGTAAAGCCACGCACATTGACGAGGTAAAGATAAAACCAAGACATATAGACATACGCCACATAGCCCAAGCATCCATAGCTTATTACGAGCCACCAGACGCTCGCGGTGCGCCGAAACTGTGCCCAAGGAATCGGCGGCTGTTTCGTGGGAACCGGGGTTCTGAGTGCTTGTGACTGATCAGCGGTGTGCCATCGATGACTTGTTGGGCGATCCGCGGCCAAGCCCCACCAGATCGCGGCGAGGACCAATCCCACGCCACTCGAAAGATAAAAGGCCGTCTGCCAGCCGTAGTTGACCATGACCCATGCGGTGACGGGGGGAGTGATCGATGCACCGATTCCGATGCCGCCAATCGCGATGCCGATGCCGAGGCCACGTTCTTGAGGTGGAAGCCAGTCGGTCACGGCTCGATTGAACGTCGGCAGTGCTGCTGCTTCTCCGACACCCAATAGAAATCGAATCAGAGCCAGGGCCCCGACGATTCCAAGCGGTGCTGCCAGGAAAGACGTGGCGGCCATGGCTGTCCAGGCTGTAAAGCAGGACCACCAGACAAGCGCAACCAAAAGGACGATGCGAATGCCGAACCGATCGCTGAGCCATCCACCAGGAATCTGAAACAGCGCATATCCGACGACGAAAGCCGAAAAGACGAATCCCATCTCCTGGTCGGTGATCCCAAGCGCAGGCATCATGTGCCGCGCGGTGACAGAGATATTGATGCGATCGATGTAGGTGACGACGCTGATGGCAAACAGCAGAGCGAGAATCAGCCAGCGGAGGGGAGAGGGAGGCGAAGAATCAGCGTTAGGTGTCGTTGTGGTTTCATTCACGATTCAGTGGGTGGACACATGGAAAGGTGTAGGGCCGAGGTGTGGCAGGTCTTTGAAGAGACGAGCAGTGGGCCGCCTCTCATGAGAGGCGGCCCCAGCCCGGTCTATTCCTTGACGATGTCGAGTAATTCCACTTCGAAGACTAGGGTCGAACCCGGCTTGATAGTCGGAGGAGATCCACTATCTCCATAGGCTAGGTTTGATGGGCAAATGAGCTTGCTTTTTCCGCCCACCTTGATCTGTTGGACCCCTTCGGTCCAGCACTTGATCACCTTGCCGAGGGGAAACGTGGCTGGCTCTCCTCGCTTGACGGAACTATCGAAGACCGTTCCATCGGTTAACGTGCCATGATAATGCACCTTGACTGTATCAGATGCTTTTGGAGTCGCTCCGGTACCAGGCTTGATGGGAGTGATCACGATCCCGGATTCCGTCTTCACGGCTCCTTTTTCAGAAGCGGCTTTCGTCAAAAATGCTGCGCCGGCCTTCTTTTCACCCTCGGCGAGCGTCGCTAAGCGAGACTGTTGGAGCAGTTGAATCTTTGGTCCAAATGTTTGGAGATCGACCTTTTGAGGGCGTTTCAACACGCCATCGGTCAAGCCGTTCTTGACCATGTCAAGTTCGGTCTCGCTCAATGAAAAGGTGCCGAGCGATTGACTGATGGCTAATCCGAGAGCGTACAAGGTTTTCTGGTCATCGTTCGCTGGATCCGACGAGGCCGCGAACACCGGAGTGGTAACCAGAGAAAGCCCTAAGGCTAAGTAGAGCGCATGGGTTCGCATGGATAACATGGATGAATGGTCCTTTCTTGTGAGGGATCTCATGTAGCCATTAAGGATACGATACGCGTTTCAAACTCACAATAGAAATCTTCCAGACCATTCCAATAGTCTGCCGACATCAGGGCGAACACCACAACTTCGTCTATTTACTCGCGACCGTGCGTGGAATGGGCATTCTTTGTTCGGTGGTATTGCGGGTTCCCTGGTATAATCAATACATGTCTACCAAGAAACACTCTAAGCCGCGTCGAGTGGTCAAGCGCAGAGGGAAGGGCCTCGGAAACCTAGGCGGCCCCAAGAAAAGCGACAAGAATCTCGCCAAAGGCCTTCCCGATACCAGCCGCATCCCGTGGTTTCCTCCCATGCCCAAGACCGGAACGGACGCGTGAGGCCTGCTTGACAATATCCTTGCTGCCTCGTTCAATGAATATATGACGGGTGGAAATCCTCTGTGGGGCGTTCGGTAATTGAAGGAGGCTACCATGGTGAGCAAACTTTCAAAACGACTAGAGGATTTTGAACTGCAACTTGGACAGCTAGCGAGTTCTCAGCAGAACAACGTCTACAAAGCCATCCTTGAGCTCACGAGTTTGGTCCATGAACTGTCACAGAAGCTTGACCATCAACAGGAAGCCGCCGCTTTAAAGGCCTAGGCGGACAATGTTGATGCAATGACCAGTTGTATCCAGGCGCGAGAGGCCACAGTATGGCTTCGTGTCTAGCGTCAATCCCATTCGTACAGCTTCAACTGGTTCGGGTTTCTTCTTCCTATCGGTATTCGCCCAAGATGGTTGGAAAACCTCAGTGGCCTTCTTGCCTTTCTCCTAGCTTTGCGCTGAGGCCTCGACTCCCTCAGTAGCTCCTGCACCTGTTCCCACGACTCAATCCGTTCGAAATCTTCAAGGTCTTTATCGCGGAGGTTGAGGCTCCATTCTGAGACAGGTCTGTTGCGCTTGCCTGTTGAGCGGTTCAGCCAGCGAAGTTGGAAGTACCAGTTGCCCGACCAATCGGTGCCGGTCGTGTGAACGGTTCCAATCAGACCGACAGGATAGCCAAAACGAGAGGCAGTGAGACGAAGGTAGAGATCTTTGGTGATGTCTGGACGGGTCAACATGGAAGTTACCAATGGTTACACTATGGGCGATAGAAGGTCAAGATGGGGAAACGAGGAAAGAATAGCTTTCAACTCGTTGCGGAACCGCCTCCAGTCGATTGACTGGGTTGAAACCATCCGGTGGGAAGTCTTGGCAAGAGGCCCAACGCAAAATGCTCGACAGGATGTCTATCTCACAACAGCAGTCATCCGGCATGGGGTGGAGGGGATGCCCAGGGGGCTATTCAGCGAGACGGAAATCGGACGGAATTGAGAGCACCATCCAAGGCTGGCAGATCCTACGCAGGCTGTTTCAATTACCCGCTGTCATCAAGGCAAACACTATGATGGCGATCATAGCCAGGGCGATAGCGACCAGCAGGAGCGGAGGGTTCTTGCCGAACATTCCAGGCATGGCTCACCTTTCGGGTAAGGGTGTCGAGATACTGAGGTCAGCCTATGCTTTTGAAAATCGCGTGTCTACGGGGAGGAAGCTTGTATTCAGGTTGAGGTAAGGGTCGGGGAGGGAGAACAACGCAAAGAGGTGGTTCTTCCCAAATGCCATCATTGTGTTAGACTCCTGACTCGAGATCCTATTTCAGATCTCTGAAAGGCGAAGGACGCGCGCTAAACAGTCTTGGCAACAGAGGTAGGCGGATGCTCGGATGGATTAAGGGCCAACATTTCCCATCTGGGTTTGATGAGTGGTGTGACCTGGTAGATCAAACATCCGATCCCAGGTTTGGTAAGCATGATAATTTTTCACAATTTGAAAACGACAGAGGCAATCAAGGTGATTGGCAAGCGGTTGCAGAAATGTTTATTCATTCGGTGACAGATCAAGGGAAACACTGGGCTGCCGTCAACATTAATCCTAGCCGCTCTCAAAATTCTGAACTTCGCTTTGAGTTTCCGAAAGAAGACGGAAGCAAACCTATAGGCATCGAGAATACCCATATTTTGAACTTAGGCATTGGAGGGGTGTTTGAGAAGGTGGAATGCGTCAATCTGAGGGCGCGGTTCTGTCACTTACATGGCGCACAAGATAAGTACCGTGTACGGTTAGAGAATTGCGTCATCGGAAAACTGACAATCCATGCGGTTTCACCCGCCTATGCAAGTAGATCGACATTAGAATTGCAAGGATGTTGGATTGGCACTCTGATCCTTCCACCTAAGAGTGACCTTCCCCTAATTCCGTGGACACCTAGTTAAGCCACCGCAGACCTGGCTTCGTACTCGGCTGGGGAGTCATAGCCGAGAGTCGAGTGACGGCGCTGTCGATTGTAGAACACCTCGATGTATT
>JBFWZD010000019.1:0-91425 GCA_050185705.1 Nitrospira sp.
GAGTACATTGAGGTGTTCTATAATCGGCAGCGTCGGCACTCGACCCTCGGCTATCACTCCCCGGCTGAGTATGAAGCGAGGACGGCTGTCGCGTAACCAGGTGTCCACGGATTTGGGGGAAGGTCAGTCCGACCGAACGGGGGGCTTAAAGATGTCGTCGTGGTCGTAGAGGGAGTAGAACGTGGAAAGCCTTTCGCCGTTACTAATGCGAAGGTGGAAGCCAAGCTCTGTCAGTTTCTACCGTTCGTCACCGTCGTCGGCCACACGCGTCGGATCACGGCGTTCAATCGAGACCCGGTCCCCCACGATATCCAGGGATTCGTTCCCGATCAACCAGGCACCGAGAAGGTTCTCTCTCGATCGTCATTACGAGCAAGGGGGACCACCGATGTGGTACGGCTACCGAAAGGGCACCACGTATTTACCATGCAGTGCAGCATGCATCCCTACATGCAGAGCTGGGGCTATGCCGTCGATAACCCCTACTATGCCGTCACGGATACAGAGGGTGCCTTCACCATCGATGATCTCCCACCAGGAACGTATCGTCTCAAGGCGTGGCATCCCACTCTTGGTGCGCAAGAGCAGGAGCTCACAGTGGCTCCCAACGAGATAATCTCACTAGACCTGTCGTTTGAAGCAAAGTTCTGACTCATGTGGCGTATCACCGGCCTACTAAAAAGGCATCTAACCCGTTAGCTTCTCACCAGATAGGCGAAATCAGACCCTCAAAGGATTGTGTGCTGGCATGCATAGAACAAGACACGCCCCCAATTCCTGTCATGTGCTGAAGAACCTTAGACGTGGATGCCTGTTGCCGAAGTGTATACAAGCTACCTACACTAGATCGTCGGTTCAAAGAGTGGCCGCCGATAGAACCCCTACGAGACTACGTCATGCGATTCGCCCTCGTTTTCATCGTTACCCTGCTCACTGGATGTGCCGAATCCAGGCTCGACCAGGGAATGGATTCCGAATCGAGAACCGATCACTCTTCCGATCAGGGGAGTGGGATATGGAGCGAACAACGCAAAGCGCTCTATGACCAAGCTCGCGAGGGCCTGCGACAGTCTCGTGAACGGTACATCGCGACTACCCGCCCAGTCCTTGAACGTAAGTTTCGACAGGAGTACCCCGATTTAAGTGATGGCGAAATCGAGACGTTGGTCACTGACGCGCTGACGAAAGGATACCACGAGACGGGACCGCGACCTGATGGTCCGGCCAGGCTCCCTCCGCAACGTCCAATGAACTGTCTACCTTCCCCAGGAGGTTGGCCTTCTAATCCAAATTGCTACTAATGAATAAGCAGAAACTGGGGGGCCGCGCTCTCCATTAAGTCATTGCTCACAGACCTACTCAGATCAAGCTGCCACCCCATTACTTACGGAAGCTTCTTGGGACTCATGGGATCCATCGGCCTGCGAGCGTCAGCTGGCTCGCTATGATACTTACGACATGTCCCTGTGCATCAAAAACTGGGATCGCCCAACCCGTGACAGTGCCTTGGCCTTCGGTTCCTCCAAGAAATTTCATTTTGCCATTCAGTAATAAGCCAGGAACGAAGTTTCCAGCTGGTGTCACAATACACGTCGCGCCGTCAGGATCCTCACATTCCACAGGAGTTGGGCCGGTACTCGATGCCAGCGTCATATTCGCTTCGTAGACACCCGCGACCATTCGACCACGAAGTTGACCAGATTGATCTTCGATTGACACAACGGCATTGAACGTGATGACAAACGGCACACCAGTGGTCCCTCCAATGGATCCTGTCAGAGTACCGGTAACCTGCCGATCTTTCACAATATAGCACTCGCTACCTCCAGCCTGTTTAACCCGTCCAGTGTCGATAGTCAGAATCGTACCACTGGCGCTGAATGGCACCTTAGATCCAGCAAGCACCGGTGCCGAATCAAACCCGAGCGTCGCTACGACCCCACACGCAGCGAGAAATATGGCAGATTTCAATAACTCCCTGACGCACCTTCTCCCTATACCGCTTCCGCCCATCCCAACACCTCCATTTGACAAAATAACTCTTGATCCAATTCCGAGGTCAAATTGAGGTGACCCCGTACTTCCCATTTCAGTCACCTGCCCACACAGCTACCAATGCCCTGCCGAAAACGGAATTAATCGGACCCTTCCTAGCCTACTTTCAGTTGTCGGTTTTCCCCGGGAGTCTATCGAAACATTTTCACCATAAAATTATACGTATGTTAGTGTCGTTTGTCATTGCGGATGTCACCCTGATCGAGACTTCCGCTTCCTCCGGGATATTCAAACTGGCCCTCTCGCGCCCCATAGTAGAGCAGACGCCGCTAGTGCCCGAGTCAGTCCCTTGCAACATGTAAAATCTCTGAACGCCCTGTGAACGCGACAGAGGACCAGTTTCAATTTCACTGTATGCGGGGCCATCCCCGCATGGGGTGATGGACCTTCGCGTCCCCGCATCCCGAACCGGCCTGGCCTAAATACGTAACCTCCTAACTTTCCTCGCAGTTTTCAGAATTCTCCGACGATCCGTTTTCGGCATTTTCATTGCTCAAACAATCCTCCATCGGCGCGGGTAACGCAGATGGCCGGAAAGGAGGTGATCCCGTTCAAAGGCCGAACAGTGCTCGTTCGCGTCTCACGTTTAACCTTTTACGTTTCCCAATTAAAGGAGGATTGCCATCATGTCACAGGGTTCATCACAGCTATCGTCAGGAAATATCGCCCCTCGGGTCATGGGACCGCAGAAAGAGATGAAAGAAATCATGGTTCTGGGTGGAGCCATCCTCATCATCGGAGGATTGCTCGCCACGTTCTGGCTCTATAGTCAAGCCGGTAACCAGGTGAACGCTTCTCCCGTTACAGGGAAGACCCAGCCTACCGAGGTGACGGATCTCTTCGAACAACCAGCAGTTTTCAACCAGGCTGCGGCATCGACCACCTACCCCGCTCAGGCTATGTTTCCGGTCGGCTTCACACCGGACATTCTTCATGCCGATATCTATTTCGAGGTGGGCCGGAAAGGGCTGACGGATGCAGGGAAGGCCCAACTATCGGCTCAAGCCGCCATGCTAAACCAGCATGAGGAGTACGGCATACTGATCCAGGGCTTTACCGACCAGCAGGGATCTGCAAGCTACAACAAGCAGCTCGGCATGAAGCGGGCGGAGGCGGTCAAGGCAGAACTGACCGCTGCCGGCATCGCGGAACATCGAATTAAGACCGTGAGCCTAGGGGAAGAAGGAGTCCTGTGTGTCGATGGCAGCGACGTCTGCCGGCACATGAATCGTCGAGTGCATCTGGAAATCAGCAAGATCGGACAGGTACATATGGTGCCGCCTCCTGCCCCTGTCACCATCTCCGAGCCCTCGGAGTCACCGCTAGATTCTTCATCGACCTTGGAGGAGAACAATTCAACAACCCCGGTGGGTCCGAGCACCACCCTGCAACCGGTCAGCGGGAGTTAGCTCTTCTCTTCTCACTCTAACGGGCTTCGGATGGGCATCGCGTCCCATCCGAGGCCCCACCGGTGTAGCCATACCCCTGAGGCTATCCGTTCGGCCCTGGCCTTGAGAACGTGATTTCTAGATCTTTTTCGCGATGCAATGGAGCCGTCTTTTTTCTTCGTGCCCCTTGACAGATACAGAAATCACTCCTGCTGCTGTGAGCAGCCATCCACAGAAAAGTCTCGCCCCTGTGGATAGTGATCCGAATGGTGGCAATATCAAGAGTGCGAGTGGAGGCCCTCCAATCGTGTCAAGACAAATTTCTAGGAATATGCAAAAAAGCCTCGAACAGAGGCCTATATCCCTATTACTTGTGGAACTTCTTTGATGAGGCGGATGCCTAAAAAATAGGCGCTTTGATAAATAGGTGCGCCATTCGCGCTATATTTTCCGAATCAAGAGGTTTATGCACAGGTTTATACACAGAAGATGGGGACCGAAAATTTTGGCATTAATATACCAGACTCATCACATTGAAAAATAGTGGATAACTGGAACGATAGGAAAACTATTTTTTCTGACGTGGCTTCTTCGTGGTATTAGGCAGGGAGGATTTATGGACAGAGGCGACAATGGCAAGCGCGTCCTTGAAGCGGTCGAAAGGTGTTTGCGTCTTCGTGGTGTGAGTGCTAGAGTCCTGCACGGGTTTTCCTGACATAGCTTGAAGAAGTACGCTTTTCCTGGGAGAAGAGCGCCCTCCCTCCTTTTTGAATACCATAAGGAGGGGGCTATGTCCAGCTCTGCACTTTTGCCAGGTCAGTTTATATCTCTATACGACATGCTTGAATTTAAAGCTGGCAGGTTTTTCAATCTAGCGCTCACTCTGCAGATCTTGCAAAACGCCATGGACAAAAAGCCATCTGACAGAGAGATGGATGATGATAGTAAGGATTTTTTATGTAAAGAATTAGAGAAGGCAAAAGAGCATTGCGAAGGCATTGGCCTCCCTATGACTGTGTTGCAAATCGATAGGGCCATTGTCAATCTTCAAGAAAAAGATATATGGCTTGATTTTGGGTCAGTATCCGCCCACATAAAAAATATCTACCTAAGGATACAAGATGAGCTTGGACTGCAACTGTTTATGCATATCCCATCTGAAAATGCCAGGTACTACTTGCAACCACAAAAGGTATTGGGCCAAGCAGTTCTTGATAAATTTCCAAGTATTATCAATGACGTAGAGTCTTCTTGCCGATGCTATGCCACGGGTAATTATACGGCTGCTGTGTTTCACCTTATGAGAATTATGGAGTGCGGTCTCCGGGTTCTTGGTGCATCATTAAATGACAACTCATTAGATCCTAAGAAAAATCCAACGTGGGAGAGTATTTTAAGAAAGTGTGACGATGAATTACGAAAGAAGTCAAATGATCGCTGTCACGAGTGGAGGGGGGACGAAAAGTTCTTTTCTGATGCCACAGCAAACTTGCGTGCGGTTAAGGACGCATGGAGAAACCCAACAATGCATATTGACCAAATTTATGATTCTGAACAGGCCGTTGCCGTGTTGAACGCAGTTAAAGGATTCATGAGGCATTTAGCGACCAAACTTTCGGAATAGCCTTCTCTTCCCTCTTCCTTGTCTCCGATAATCATCAATCTTTCTTTTAGCTCCACGTCGCACGGCCAAGCAATTGTTCATAGGTAACGCGCTTGCCGCTGATCTGTGACAGGGCTTGCATGAACCGCCCCTGATCGTTGTCCTTGCGAGTGTTGAACCGGAAGGATTGTTCATCGAGATACCTGAACAAGTGGAACGGCTCGACACTCACGTAGGTTCCCCTAATCCCACGCTTCAGCAGGCTCCAATAGTTCTCAATACTGTTGGTATGGACGTTTCCCTTCACATAGGTTTCTGCATGGTTAATGACCTGATGGGCGTATTCTTTGCCCACACGAACGTAGGCGTTTGCCTCATCGCTGTAGAGGTTGCTGCCAGGCACCACGTTCTCTTTGACCGCCTTCTCAATCAATCTGGTCGAGGCCCGATTGAGCACAGCGGTTCGGACTTCGCCTTTCCGCTCTAACATGCCGATCACCACGGCCTTTCGGAAGAACCCTTCAGTGCGCTTCATCTTCAGTTGCTTATCGTTGTGCATATTGCGAGCTTGCCCGCCGATGTAGGTCTCATCCGCCTCAACGTCCCCCATGAGCTTCCGATCAATCGAGCCCTTCTGTAGGGCTAGCCTGAGCCGGTGCAGCATGAACCAGGCAGTTTTTTGAGTGACCTTCAAGGCCCGATGGACTTCATACGATGAAATGCCGTTCTTGGCATTGGTGAGCATCCAGAGCGCACAGAACCACTTTTCTAGTGGCAATGGGCTATCCTCAAAAATAGTTCCGAGCTTGGCAGTGTATTGCTTGCGACACTCCTTACATTGATAGACCGCGCGCGACTTGAGAAAACCTTGCCGAGTTGAATGGCACTTTGGACACTCAGGCCCTTCCGGCCAGCGCATGGCCGAGAGAAGATCTTGGCATCCTTGTGGATCAGCAAAATACTTGATGGCTTCTTGAAGACTGGTTGGTAGCTTCTGGCTCATGGCGTCCTCCGTACTGGATAGCCCATTGTGCCTGAAAGACTAATGATGAGTCAAGTATATTAATGCCAAAATTTTCGTGCCAATCTCCACTAACGAAATGGTTTCTTTCAACTCTTTGGGATTCTTAGGCTACGTAACGATTGGGACCGATTCAGAGTCTCACAATGTCGCGAAGTAGTCCTCTGAGTGCGGGAGGCCGAGCGCCGACAAGCGTTCGCCCCTTCTCAACTGCCGTGGCGAGCAGGCTTGGTTGATTTCCATTTCCAGGGTGGGATGGGATTGGGATCCGACCACAGACCTTTCCTCGAAGCTCGAGCCAATTCTTCCATATCCTTAAGGGTCTGATCCTGTGAAGAACCAGGTTGTACCCAGGCAAGCCCTTCATTGACCAACTCATGCGCAAGTAGCCGTCCACCCTGAAGAACGATCTCGGCGGTCATCCGGCCTTGTCGATCTTGCTTCATATTCCGCACGACGACTTCCCGGTTGCCGATATAGGCGGCAGTCGCATGCTTCGCCTGTTTTCCATGGGGCTGTTTCAGTTCAGGACAATCGATCCCGATCAAATGCACCGTATCCTTCCGACCCTGATGATGAATCGTGAGCCGATCCCCTTCATGAACCGCTATGACCCGTGCAATAAATTCTGTCCCAGCCGCAAGCGGGTTTGGCAGGGCAAGCGCTAGACCGAATAGGAGGAGAGAAAATCTCATTATCCCCCATGCTACCCATCCGATAGTCTCCAGCCAAGACTTTCTCGATTTGCCGCACCGATCAATACAGATAATCACTGTCTGACATGACCTCGCTTGACCACCCTGCTCGCGGGGCGTAAAGTCAATTCATAATACCGCCTGATCATCTTCTCAGGGGGTGGTGGCCATGGTCGTCATTGGGAGAACACATTCACCCGAGAGACATCGCACGCGCGACCTTCTCTCCATCCCTAGCTCTGCAAGCGATCACATCCAGTTGTCCCTAAGCAGTCTCTTCTGTTCTCAACGTCCGATGACGTTATCTCAATCGTGTGCCTCGCCAGAGGCGCGGTCGTCCGCATGGCAAGGAGATCAGTCTCATGGGAGGAAGGGTTCATACGTCCAACCGTCGCCAGAGAGGCGCAACTTTCAGAGGTGAGCACCGAGCAGGGCCACGATCCACCCGTCTGCTCATCGTCGAAGCTCAACGCCTATTTGGACAGAGCTTGCGGCTGTTGTTGGAGAGGGAACCAGATATCTCGTCCGTTTTGGAAGCAACAGATGGACACGAGGCCTATCAATTGGCGATTGGTCGTAGACCCGATATCCTCCTCTTGGATATCGATCTGCCTAACCTTAATGTCGAATCGTTTATCAAGCGCATCCATCAGCACGTATCCCTTACCCGAGTGCTCCTCCTGGCCCGCTACGAGGAAGATGCACGGATCGTGGCCGCCATGCAAGCCGGCGCCTTCGGTTATATTCTAAAGGACACGGACCGGACAGATTTCTTACGCCTCATCAGGGCTACGGCTCAAGGAGAGCAGATCGTATCACCGGTGATGCATGAGGAGGCGCCCCACTCCGTTCCTGAGGCACTGCGCCAGACGGGGGAACAACGCCGTCCACAACTCTCTCAGTTGACGGAACGCGAGCGAGACATCCTCGCTTGTGCTGCGGCAGGTCGGAGCAACAAGGAGATTGCGGATCAGCTGTGTGTTTCGGTCGATACCGTAAAGACTCATCTGCATCATATCTATCAGAAGCTCTCCGTCGGCGGGCGTGTGGAAGCGATCTTGACCTACCTCAAAACCCATTGATCTGTCCTGTGCGTACCGGTTTCCTCACCCATTCGGTGGAGCCGCCAATTCACTCTTCTGGGCGATGGCGAAAGGGCGTTCCTCCTATTAACCTACATTCAACATAGAAAATGGTCCTGACGCGTTTGAATGTGAGGAAAGGATGACGTTTCAAACAAGGAGGTGAATGGCCATGAGTGATCTACACTTAAAAGACGTCAAGGATGAGATAACTCACGAGCCAGGGTGGGTGTATTTATATGGCGCGATATTTATTGGGATCGTGGCATTTGCGCTTTTCATGGGCGGCTTCATGTCATGAGGGGGCTTGAGCCGGAGCTGTCCCAAAACGGCTCCGGCAGCTCCATCCAGCCAAAACATATAGAGCTGCCTATCAGCCATTTCCTTTCACTCACTTTGACCAAGAGCAAGGTGTGGCCTCATTCGTGGTGAAACATACAATCAGAGTCAGGAGGATATAGGCTTCCTCTCCTCCCTTCCTGCTCACAGGCACTGTCAGGCAGTGCTACGCTGCCAAGGCCTGCGGGCATATGCGTGACAGGATACGATGAAGTTCGTCGTAGACTTCTTTGCATAATGCCGGAATATTTGAGGGGTCGAACTGTGTGGCGGAGAGGGCAGTGGGATGGAATGGCATGATTTCACGACATCGGTTCGACGCGAGCTCTTCGTGATCAACCACGACGCCGGCCATATGAACGATGGACGCATGAACAGCGAATTCGCCGGCATCCTTCGGACTCAATTGGCAACGGATGGCCTGTTCAAGGTGCACCGGCATCTCCCAAAACCGGATGAGCTCGGCTCCGACTTCGGCAAAGTCGCAGCCGATGTTGGACTGCTCCACCTCGGCCAGGGAGGCTTCGAGGTACCCAGCTTCAATGAGCGCGGATTGAGCCCGCTGCGGAACGGTTTGATAGAGGACGAAGTGCCCGATGTCGCGCAGTAATCCCTCGACGTAATAGCCCTCAGTATTGTCGATGCCACAAGAGATGGCGATCTTCTCGGCGATCAAAGCACAGAATAGGCTCTTCCGCCAGAATCTGGTCGCATCCATAAATTGAGGTGGCATCCCAGAAAAGGTCTGACCGATCGTCGTTGCAGTGACGAGGTCTCTCACAGCCTGAACTCCGATCAGGCTGACCGCCCGGGTGATACTGTCGACCTGTTTGGAAGCGCCATAGGAAGGGCTATTGGAGACACGAAGCAGCCGTGCGGAGAGGATCGGATCGAGTTTCAGGACGTTGATATGGTCGTCCATCGATGAATTGGGATCGTCCACCACATCCTGTACACGGGCGTGCAACTCCGCCAGAGTAAAAACCGAGGTGCAGGACTGGACCAGTTCGCTCGCCAATGGCATACCGCAGAATCCTTCCAGTGAAATATCACGAAGCAGATACCCGCCTCTGACACAATCAAGCAGGGTGGATGGGACTGCCTTGTGGCACCTCCAAATGAGGTGTCCAGAACTTCACTTACGTCCAGTGTAGCCGATCAGCAATATCCTGCAAGGATCCGATCGTTATTCACCACATAGATAGAACGGCGTAAGAGAGATCGTCGTTGCATTCAGAAATAGAATGCAACCGACGCCACTAGAATCTTGTTACTGGCCTGAGCGCTTTTCATGAGTTTCGAAGCTTGGTGAGTTCGGTCGCTCGATCGGAAGGATGTCGCCCCTCACCGGACTGTGGCCGGAATTGTTACGCTGCCATAGCGGGAGCATGAATCAGCGCAAGCGTATCGTGCAGTTGCGCGTGAGTCTCGCTGAGCAGCGCTGGAAGATTCTCCATCGCAAACCCCGTAGTGGTCAGAGCGAAGGGGTCGAGTGGAATGACGGCTTGGCGACGATTTGGCTCAAGTTCTTCGTGATCAGCCACGACGCCGGCTAGATGAACGATGGACGCATGGAGAGCGAATTCGCCGGCTTCCTTCGGGCTCAACTGATAGCGGATGGCCTGTTCAATCTGCATGGGCATGCCCCAGAACCGAATGAGTTCCGCGCCCACTTCAACAAAGTCGCAGCCGATATTGGACTGCTCCACCTCGGCAATTGCGCTATCCAGATAATCGGCCTCAACAAGCGCCGACTGCGCTCGTTGTGGGACGGTTTGGTACAGGACAAAATGCCCGATCTCCCGCAGGAGGCCTTCAATAAAGAAACGCTCACTGTCACCGATACCACAGGATTTGGCGATCTTTCCGGCAAGCACCGCACAGAGGACGCACTTCCGCCAAAACTTGGGGACGTCCATGAGTTCGATCGTCATGCCAGAAAAGGTCCGGCTAATGGTCGTCGCAGTGACCAGGTCGTTGACCGCTTGGAACCCAAGGAGGTTCACCGCACGGGTGATGGTATCGATCTGTTTGGGAAACCCGTAGAGGGCGCTGTTGACCATGCGAAGGAGCCTCACGGAAATGGCCGGATCCAGCTTGAGCGCGTCAGCGAGATCGTCAATGGTCGAATCAGGATCGTCCACCACATCCCGCACACGGAAGTAGATCTCCGGCAGCGTAAAGACGTTGGTACAAGATTCGACCAATTCGTGTGCCGATGCCATGGTGAAGACTCCTCTCAGTTACGCGTGGGCAGAGATGGGCTGCCGACCACTCTATCGGCCGAATAGGTGCAGAACTGTAGGGCAGAAACTACCGATGGAAGGACATTCTCGGACAGGTGACTTAGGGATTACTCCCGGCTGTTACTGTGAGGGCTCCATCACTCATCGCTCGCACACGGAGCGCGTCAGCATCGGCAAAGACGGCCACGCTACGCATTGACGCAACGACCCCTTTTATCGAAACAGTCGGCGTCAGTGTTCGGTTCAGTCCGGTCTTCAACAGATCACGCAATTGGTCGACCATCGGCGTCATTCCGAGCACGATTTCAGGCGTGATCGATTCTCGGAGCGGCGCGTGATAGAGCCAATCAGGGGCCGTGGTCTGCAACATCTGCGTGGTGGCAGTGTCGTAGCGAAGCCCCCCGAGATAGACCGTCTGGGTCAATCCATTGATCTCAGGCTTTCCGATCAAATAGACATGGCCTCGCGCATCCCCGTTAAAATCCACACGGAGGAGGACCTGATTGTCGCCAAGACCAGAGATTTCCGCGCCGGTCATCCGGATATAATTTCCCTTATTGGCCACCCGCTTTCCTTTCAACCGGTTTGAAAGTGTCTTGGAGAGCGTGGGGTAGTCGACCTGGACATCGGCCAAAACATGAAAACGCTCGGCGAGAGGCTGCTTCTCAGAATAGCTGCCCTGGACATCAGCCACACCCTGAAAATCTGCCGATGAGGGTTCCGTGTCGAGCTGAGGAAGTGCTACCGGAGTCGCAGGGGGTTCAGTACCACGGACGATCACCGGATGTGCGATGATCTCCAGGGTATTGTTGGCGCGGTGGTCATCCTTGGAGAATCCGGCATGCCGTACCTTCTCAATATTGAGCAGGAGCCAGGCGCCTTGTTCCAATTGTATGGGAGGACCCAGTGCGTTCCAGACCTCATCCGCATAAGATTTCACGGTGAGCGTATTAAGACGTGAGACAGCCTTGGTGAGTCCGACTTTGACGTGATCCGAGAGTTTGGCATTCACGGCTTGGGACATATCCGTCTCTCCGACGCGTACCTGGCAGAAGTCGATGGGATCCACTGTCACGCCACGCAGAGACGCCGCGACGCCATAGCTCGGGGTCATGCCGAGCGCGATATCCCCGGTGAGTGCGGCTCGTCTTGGCCATTCAGTTCCATCTCCACACTGCGTCGTTGCGTCACCGACAGCATGCGGACGCAGGCCGATCTTGTAGCGAAGGGGAGCGCTCACAGACAGAGATGATCCCGAAAGCTCAACACCTTTCCACCAGTTTCGGAGCGACAGATCTTGGCCCGATCCACCTCGTTCAGCGCCTCCAACCTGGGACGAATTCGACGACTCGATGGCAAAGTCATCCCGCTCCGCATAATATCTATATTCTCCACCCTTCGGATGCTTTACAAAGCTCCCCCAATGATCAAACGTCTTTGGGATCACGGTCGGATCGTTTGCGGCATGGAGAAATTCCGAAAGATTCAGTTGTACCGGCACGTTGATGATGGACTTCATCATCTGAGGAGGCAGTGTTTGTCCCGGCGAAAGTTTTTCCGGCGCGGGCGGGCGCATGACATAGTCGGTATCGGAACAACTCGTGAGCGACAGGACCACACACATCATCGCCGCGAAATGATGCCTGGACGTGAAAACCATAGCCGCCTCCTTATTAAGTCGCCCACGACTGAGAACCGTTACGAGAGAAGCCGAACGACCACGCCTAGGATACCAAGACTTCGGAGTGCAAAAACAGGGGGCTTCCACAAAAACAAGGGAGTGTCTGTCCCCCATCACTGGCTACGGTTGTACGCCGGTGATGGATTGTGTTCGCTTCTCGTCCAGTTCCGCCCAACGGGCATACAACCGTTCCACCTCCGCCTGCGCTGTATGAAGCGTGGCGTAGCGCTCCTGCAGCTCTTCCGCTGATGCGACGATGGCCGGATCATTCACCGCAGCCTGGCAGGCTGTGAAAGCGGCTTCCGCAGTGAGAATGCTTGTTTCGATCTGGTCCCATTCCCGTTGCTCATTGTAAGAGAGGCCCTTGCGTTTCCCGGAAGCTGTTCTCCCGACACGGTGCTTCGGGGTCTGCGCGTCGTTCTCTACCGACGTCCTTTTTGTCTGTGCCGCTTCCCATTGCGCATAGTCGGCAAACCATTGGGCGTGCCCCATCCCGTTCAACGCAAGCAGTCTGGTGGAGACACGGTCCAACAACCACCGATCGTGCGTCACAAGCACCAAGGCCCCGGCAAACTCAAGCAAACTGTCTTCCAGCACATCGAGTGTCGGAATATCCAAATCGTTCGTCGGCTCATCGAGAATGAGAAGATCGGCAGGTTGCAGCATCAACCGCGCAATCAACAACCTCGCTTGTTCTCCACCGGAGAGGCGTGAAACCGGCAGATCCAGCTGTTCTGGTTGAAAGAGAAAGCGCTTGGCCCAGGACACAAGATGGATCGACCGATCCTGATAGATCACGGCATCCCCACCGGCTGGGGCAAGGGCCCGCCGCAACGTCGCTTGCTGATCCAAGGACTCTCGGTGTTGCTCGAAGGTCACCACACGCAGACGATCGGCACGCGTGATCGTCCCGCGATCTGGCTCCAATGTACCGGCCAGGAGTTTGAGCAATGTCGTTTTCCCGCTGCCATTGGGCCCAAGCAATCCGATTCGCTCTCCAGGGCCCAGTAGAAGATCTAGGTTGGAGACGATCGACTTATCGCCAAGCGCTTTCTCAAGCCCCTTCGCAACCAATAGTTGTTTTGACTTCCGTCCGGAGGCTGTGAAATCGATACCGGCAGACGCTGTGGGCTGCCGCGATTCCATCTCGTGAAGCTCGTCGATCAGCTGACCGGCGGACTCGATCCGTGCCTTGGCTTTGGTCGTGCGAGCCTTGGGCCCTCGCCTCAGCCATTCCACCTCTCGTCGAACTCGATTGGCTAAGGACGCCTGATAATCTGCCTGAGCTTGTAGCGCCGCCTCGCGCTGCTCGAGGAACTCACTGTACCGACCGTTCGCCTGAAAGACACCGTCGGCATATCGTCGGTTCAGTTCCCAGATCCGCGTGGTCACCGACTCCAAGAACCGCCGGTCATGGCTGATCACAATAAATGCACGGGGCTCCGCCTTCAACAGACCCTCAAGCCATAGGATGCCGTCGACATCCAAGTGATTGGTCGGCTCGTCGAGAAGCAACACATCGGGCTCTAGCATCAGCGACCGTGCGATGGCCAATCGCTTTCTCCACCCTCCGGATAAGGTCGAGACCGCTTGATCGGAACGGACGAATCGGCCGAGACTGAGCGCTTTGGCAATTCGACCACCCTGCTCATGTGGATCAAGTCCTTCATCAAGCAGCATATGGCTCAGCACGTCTTCGACTGAATGGTGTTCGACAAGGGAGGGTTCTTGTGGAACATACCCGATACGAACCTGCCGCCTGACAGATCGCGTCCCGCTATCCGCTTCCTCAAGGCCGGCCAAAATTTTGAGCAATGTGGACTTCCCAGAGCCGTTAGGGCCGATTAATCCGACGTGATCACCGTCACAAAGTCCGATCGACAAACCCGTGAACAACGGTTTGACTCCGTAACTCTTCTCGAGTGATTCACAACTGAGCAGGAGAGTTGGTGGCATAACGTGGTGGAGCGTAGTGTACCCGATTGTGCGAACCAAACGGGGATTTTCTTCACCTCTCTTCCATACAAATTCCACCTCTAAAAAAAGCCGAAAGTATTGACTGACTCATACGCAAGGGATATTGTCAGCAAAAAATTGAGGTGACATGACAACTCAGATCGTTCGTACAGAGCAAGATCATAGTATGGAGATCGGGCGCGCATCAGATCACTCTATCCTAGCTCGCCTTGTACGATTATCAACCCTGACGGGTCTCCTTCTTCTCCTGTGGGTGTCGTTGGGCTTGGAGACACCCTCACGCGCCGAAGATCAGACAACAACCCTGCCGGATACATATCAATATGGTCAGTCACACGAGTTATCACTGTCGGATGATGTTCCGATCATGGAACCGCCAGACTTGCTTGAAGGTGACACCCACGAGACAACGGAAAGTGACACACTCAACTCAGTACGACTATCCGAACAGCCCGCTGAAGAATCGAATGGTCTCGACTGGCAGGAAATCACGATCACCAAGGGAGACAGCCTCGCCCGTATCTTCAAGCATCTCCATCTGAACCTTCTTGATCTGCACGCGATCATGGCCCTGGGAAAAGAAACATCGATATTGAAACACCTGAAGCCGGGTCAGAAAGTGTGGTTTCAGGTAGTCGACAATCAGTTCGCAGCACTGAAGTACCCAATGGACCTGGTCACAACTCTGCATGTCGTCAAAAGGGATGATGGCATGCATCCCACGACCACCACCGAGGAACTTGAGACCAGAGTCAACCACGCACAGGTCACGATCACGGATTCCCTATTCCTGTCGGGTCTTGCAGCCGGGCTCTCCGAGAATCTGATCATGCAACTGGTCGCCATTTATGGATGGGATATTGATTTCGCACTAGACATCAGACGCGGCGATCACTTTTCCATCATCTACGAAGAACATGTGAAAAATGGCGTGAAAATGCGTGAGGGGTCGATCATGGCCGCAGAATTTGTCAACCGGGGAACCCTCTATCGAGCCGTACGATTTACCCATGACGACGGCCACTCAGAATATTATTCCGATACAGGCCGCAGCATGCGCAAAGCCTTTCTGCGCACGCCGGTGAAGTTCACCCGTATCAGCTCAAGATTCAACCTGAAGCGCAAACACCCTATTCTCAACAGGCTCCGCGCCCATCGTGGGGTGGACTATGCTGCCCCACAGCGGACTCCGGTGAAAGCGACAGGCGATGGGATCGTCTCGCATCTCGGAAGGAAAGGTGCCTTAGGGAACGCTATCATTCTTAGACACGCTGGCCGATACGATACAGTCTATGCGCACCTGTCCGGCTATACAAAGGGACTGCGAACTGGCCAACGCATCAAGCAAGGTCAAATTATCGGGTACGTCGGCATGACTGGTCTCGCTACCGGTCCCCATCTTCATTATGAATTTCGCGTCAATGGCGTTCATCGTAATCCGCTGACCGTGAAGGTTCCCAAGACCAATGACGTTCCGGCGAACGAGATGAAACAATTCATCACACACAGTGAGCCGCTCTTGGCCGAACTCGATCGTCTTCAGGGTTCAGCACGCACGGCAACACACAGGTCGTATGGCACTTCAAATGACTCCGTCGCCACGCTACAAGGCACTGCAGATGTGACCACGCTGGAATAATTCACTGCCGGAAGGTCGAGCGGAACGCAGCTACCGTGGGCACTTGGCGAGGAGTGAAGAGGGTCTCAATAGTCGGCGGTGGTTATCGCGGTATTTGCAGCGATTCCAAGGATCCGCTTGCTTTATTACGAAGCTCCCCTCTGCTCATTGGTGAGTTAGAATTCAAAGCCACACCGTTTTAATCTCTTGCTTAAGCTAAAGAAAGCCTGTTATGACCAGGCAGATTCTTGCATGGTCATGGCATAGAGAGACAAGGCACACCAAGGCATAGGCAATGATCGACCGTTTAGCAAACGGACCCTTTCGTCAGCATGGAAGGAGAGACCAGCATGACACCTCTGTCCATTTCACGTCGCTCAATGGTTCTTCTTGTACTGTTTATCGTGCTCATCGTGACGCCCTGCGGACTGGTATCCGCCCATGACCCCACTGATAGTGGGATGGGACGGTGGTCTGGGGGAACTGGGGTTGGCTTTTTAGCAGGCACCCCAGACGGGGTGGAGTTCGCCCTCAATGGGCATCTGGACTATTTCGTTTCAGAAGATATCTCCATTGGTCCCTTAGTCCAGTACGCCGGAGCAGGCGATGATTTTCTCTTTGGGCTCACGGTCCAGGGGAAATATTGGTGGGCCATTCCCGGCACGGACAATCAGACCAAGCTGGTCATGCAAGGTGGAATCGGTTTTGCGCGCGCCGGCGTTCGGGAGCCTGAAATTGGTTTTGCCGACACCTTCAGCTCGTTCTTGATTCCTCTCGGCATCGGAGTCGATCATGCCGTGAATGAACGGGTCTCTGTGACGGCCGACTTTATGCTCAACATCACCGCGCTCGGACGAGATTTCCGCGTCGCAGGGCGAGAGGCCGATTTTCACACGAACGTGATGCCTGGCTTGTATTTTGGCGTAAGGTTTTTCTGAGTCGATCTACGGAGTTGTCCGTCACCTATCAGGATGACGACGCGAGAGAGACTCCAGCGAGTTTCTCTCGTCATCTCTAATTGCGGCATCTCTACGTTTTCATTTTGTCGTAGCAGCCAGCTCTTAGTCGAGGATGGGGAAGTTTGAGTCCGGCCTGACCAGTTTCGGCATAAGACCGAGCCCGGTCAGGCTGGTTTGCGATGAAGGGAACAATCGCTTTTCTTGTCCAATTCGCCTATCTTTTCTGTGACGACTCGCTTTAGATTTCTGTTGCATAGACCGATGATCGCGCCGCGCACACACCGGCTAACCTCAGCGATGGGAGGACGCCATGACTTTTACGCCTTCAACCTATGTGAATTTTGTTTCGCAGGATTCAGCTGCCCGAGAGCGCTTGTTCCTCGAGTATCTCGGCTGGCGCGAAGACTTTGACATCATCATCGTCGGCTCAGGAATCGGCGGTGGATTGCTGGCGGATGACTTGGCAGACCGGCTTGGTTCGCAGAAACGGATTCTCATACTGGAAGCCGGCTCGTTTCTCTACCCTACCCACGTGTACAACATCTCCCGCATTCCCAACAGCAGTCTTGCGAGGCACTTCGGCTGCGACACATTCTGGCAAGCCGGGCACGGTGATACGCAGAACTACATCGGCGAAAAGCCGCAGCTGAACTTCGGCGGCCGGTCGATCTTTTGGTCCGGCTTGATCCCGCGCATCCAAGGATGGGAGCTGGACTATTTTCCGTTGCAGGTTCGGCAAGACTTAGCCGACGGCGGTCTGCTGGATCAAGCCGGGCAGACGATGAATGAGTCGACCTCGATGGGAGCCACGGCTCAAGCCGTAGTCGCCAGGTTGCGTGGGTCTTCACTCAACAACGACTTTGCGATCGAGGAAACCCCGCGTGCCTTACATCAGCCCTACTTGAAGCCGGACGGTACGCCAAAGGACGAGTTTTTCACTGAGGGTACCGGCGTCTTCAATACGGCTGAACTCCTAGTGAATCAGGTCGGGCTGACTCCAGGGGTGAGTCACGGGGATGGACCAGGTCTTCATATGCTTCTGAACCATTATGTGGAAGATGTGCAGAATCATGGTAGCCACCTAACGCTCGTTGCCCGCAATACTCGGACTGGCCAAGCCAGGTTTTTCACCGCAGGCACGGTTGTACTCGCCGCGGGATCGATCGAAAGTCCGAAACTCCTCCGCCGCTCCAGCATGTTTCCGTGGTTACCGCAAGACGTGAAAGACTTGGTGGGTCGTGGCCTCACAGACCACCCTACCTCAAATGAGATGACGTCGTTCGTTACGAACATCGGCAGCGTCCCGCTGGGACAGGGTGATCACGCTAAGATCGTCTTTTATTCGCGCGGCCGACGTGATGCCAACAACGAAATTCGGTTCCCCTTCAACGTTGAAATGAATCTGAACCACGAGTACTGGCACCTGCGGGAAAACGATCCTGTATCGACTTCTCTACCTCCGACCGGTGGAGCTGCGCGGATCGACATCAAGTTCAGTTTCGGCAACTGCCTCGACGAGAATAACGAGGTCAAGCCAGCTCCGCCGTTTGGATACGTTCCGGAGATTGCCTTTCGAAATCAGAGCTGGGCCGATTATTTGGCCGGCTCACGATTCCCCGCACTCGCCGGATGGCAGAAGAATCCTGAACAGATTTGGGACGTGCTCAACCAGGTGACGTTGCGCATTTTCTCGCAGTTTCAGTTCAATGGCCAACCGGCTCAGCCATCAGACAATGCTCGGTACGGACAAGGCGGGAAAGGGTTTGGCTGGGGTACGGTCCACCATGCGGTCGGCAGCTTACGGATGCCGTACCGTCCACGGCTCGATGCCCCATTTGCAAACCACTCAGTCGTGAACGAGGACTTACGCGTCGTTGGAACCGATCGACTGTATGTGTGCGATATGTCGGTGATGCCGCTCAGTTCGGCAGCCAACCCGGTTCGCACTCTGGCCGCATTGGCGCTGCGACTGTCCCAACACCTGGGCTGAGTTGGACGACATCGTTCCGAAGGCGCTATGAAGATTTTTGGTCTTCAAAGGCGCGGATGAGGTCCGACTCAGAGAGGACTCCAATGATCGTAGCATCAGCCGTGACGGGCAGATATCGAATGCCGTGTTTCTTCATAAGCGAGCGGGCATCGGCCAATGACTCGTCTTCCTCAATGGTGACCAGCGATCGACTCATACAGGCGGCGACGCTTGTTGCGCTGGGATCGAGGCCTTTAGCGACCGCCCTGCGCGTGAGGTCTGACTCGGTGAGAATTCCAATATACCGGGACCCATCGTCGACGATCAGCGAACCAATCTTGTGTTTCTGAAAGAGTTGCCCAGCCTGCTTGATCGTCGCTTCCTTGTGGATGCTCTGTACCTCATGCGACATGTATTCCTCGACCAGCATCTGCTCTTCATTTTTCCCTTTCCTGGTCGCCTGCAACCGGCGACGCAATTCAAGGTCGGCCAGGCAGCTCTCCAATACTTGTCGACGTTGCTGAAGGCTCACTCGTTCAACATCGTAGGTTCCGCTCTCCTGCGCCTCTTCCGGTAGGAGTGCGGACTCGCCCGTCTTCGCAAAAAAATAGGCCTCTGATTCGTCTGATGCGCCGCCAAATACCTGCGCGATAAGTTCTTCGGCTGCCTCGTCAAAGTCTTCAAGAGATGCCGACCCACGCTTGCGGGAGAGGAAGGGCTGAAATTTGATGAGCTGTTGTTTGAACCGCTCAACATATCGATCGAGAATATCGCTTCGCGTCAGCCCCGTCCGAACCCGTTTCGGCATGATGTCCCTCCCAGGTGTGAGGGCGAGAATACCCTAAGCCAGCACAAGGCTCAAGAGGGCCAGGAGTAGACTTTGCTAGGCACACGACACGAACATTTTGTTGCTTGATTTCTTGTGTGCAGACCTTTATGCCATTTCTTCCGAATATTCAGCCACCATCGAGGGCGTACCAAACGGGTTCAATTGACATGAAATGCCTGTTCTTCATCGCCGTAATTGTGTTCAGCCACCACCCGGTCCTTGCAGGCTGGGTCGCCCTTGAAAAGTCGTATCAACCAACCAGCCGCGAGACGCTGTATTTTGATCCAGATACGATTCATCGGGAAGGCGGGCGAGCGACGCTCTGGCAGTTGACCGATATCACCTGGAACAGCACAACCCGTTTCTTATCAGCTACAACCCAGAAGGAATTTGATTGCGAGGGATCACGCGTTCGTGTCCTCCAAGTCATAGAATTTTCTCGGCAGATGGGGAAAGGCCGGTCCACCGCCGGCTACATCCAGCAGGGGGGCTGGCAGCCCGTGGGAGACGCAGGGATCAACCACGCCTTATTAGCAGTAGCGTGCAAGAATCAGTAGGGTGCAGCACGCGTTGGAGCGCACGGAGCAGTCCACTACCTAGACATCGTAGTACAGGAAGAACTCATAAGGATGCGGTCGGAGGCGCATCTGATCGATTTCTCTGGTTCGCTTGTATCCAATCCAGGCCTCGATCAGATCCTCGGTAAACACCTCTCCCTTGAGCAAGAACTGGTGGTCTTTTTCGAGACTATTGATCGCCTCATCGAGGCTCCCCGGCATCGTGGGAATGCTGGCCGCTTCCTTTGGATCGAGATCGTACAGGTCCTTTTCGGCCGGCTCACCCGGGTTGATCTTGTTCTGGATGCCATCCAAGCCCGCCATCAGCATCGCGGAAAACGCGAGGTACGGATTGCAGGATGGATCCGGAAACCGCACTTCGATGCGCTTGGCCTTAGGGCTCGGGGAATACATCGGAATACGGACACCAGCAGATCGGTTCCGGCTGGAATAGGCTAGGAGCACCGGGGCTTCGAATCCCGGCGTGATGCGTTTGTAAGAATTCGTCGTAGGGTTCGTAAACGCGGCCAACGCTGGGGCATGTTTGAGAATGCCTCCGATGTAGTACAAACACAGTTGCGAGATCCCCGCATAGTCCTTCCCTGCAAAAAGCGGCTTCCCATCCTTCCAGATGCTCTGATGCGTGTGCATGCCGGATCCGGCGTCACTGAAAAGCGGCTTCGGCATGAATGTCACCGTCTTACCGTGCCGACGAGCCACGTTCTTGACGATGTACTTATACATCATCATTTTGTCCGCGGTCCGCACCAGGGAATCAAACCGAATATCGATCTCGGCCTGTCCGGCTGAAGCGGTCTCGTGGTGATGCTTTTCCACCGAGATGCCAGCTTTCTCCATTTCTAGGACCATTTCACTCCGAATATCCTGTTGCGTGTCGGCCGGCGCCACAGGGAAATAGCCTTGCTTATGGCGAATCTTGCCGCCTAGATTGAGGCCCTCTTGCCCCATGTTCCATGCGCCTTCTTCGGAATCGACGTAATAGAAGCCACTATGGCTGGTTTGATCGTAGCGGGCATGATCAAAAATGAAAAACTCAGCTTCAGGGCCCCAGAAGGAGTTGTCTCCAATTTTGGTATTCTGAAGGTATTTCTCCGCTTTCTGCGCAATAAATCTTGGATCACGCTCATAATTTTCTCGCGAGATGGGATCCACGACATTACCGGTCATACTGAGCGTGGGAACTGCGGTAAAAGGATCCAAGCAGGCCGTGTCGGGGTCAGGCACCACCAGCAGATCGCTGTTGTTGATCGCCTTCCATCCACGAATTGATGATCCATCGAGGCCCGAGCCATCTTTGAACAGCGTTTCGGTCAGTTCGCTCACGGGAATGCTCATATGTTGCCACACGCCAGGCAGATCAACGAATCTCAGGTCGACCATGCGCACCCTGTGTTTCTTGACAAACTCTAATACCTCGCGCACGTTCATTCCCGTCCTCCTTTGAAAGCCTCCTCACAACGATTCTCCACTGTGAGAGTCTCTCGCGTCACAGAGCCGTTTCTCCAGTCTCACCCGTTCGAATGCGCACGACCTCGCTCAACTCTTGAACAAAAATCTTCCCGTCCCCAATGCTCCCTGTCTTCGCAGCACGGCTGATCACTTCGATAACCTGAGAAACTTGTGTGTCGGTGACAGCAACTTCGATTTTAATCTTGGGAACAAATTCAATCGTATACTCCTGTCCACGATACGTTTCCTTATGGCCTTTTTGACGCCCAAATCCTTTGACTTCCGAAACCGTCATGCCCTGTACTCCAATTTCCAATAGCGCCTCCTTAATTTCTTCTAGCTTGAACGGCTTGACGACGGCCTCAACCAGCTTCATGGAAACGCCCTCTCAGATAGACTGTGAAGGAACTCGCTGCGGCAAACCATCTCTCTTAGTATTCGGACAACCAAGACAGGGGCCACGGCCCCACAATCATGTGCTTGGGGTGGTCATCATAGCCGATCCTATCCCGTGGCTCAATGGTTGAAAAAGCGGAAAATCCATAAAATTCAGCACATTCTGGAGTGGATCAAACGGATAGGTTGCGAGGTCTACCAACATGGATAAGGGAGATAGCTACTTCTTTCTTGTACGGACCGTTAGCCTTCGATGCCACGGTACCCGTTTGTAATCGGCATCCGCCGATCTTTGCCAAAAGCACGTTTGGTGATCTTGACGCCGATGGGTGCCTGACGACGCTTAAATTCACTGGTATCGACCATCCGCATGACACGAGCGACCGTATCCCGATCGAACCCTGACTGGACAATCTCGTCCAGAGAACGGTCTTCTTCTACATAGGCTTGAAGGATTGGATCGAGAACCGTGTATGGAGGCAGTGTATCTTCGTCCTTTTGATCAGGTCTCAACTCGGCACTTGGCGGTCGATCCAACGTACGGATGGGGATCACCGGAGATGGGCCCCGCGCATTACGGAACCTTGCCAGCTCATAGACCCTTGTCTTGGACACATCCTTGATGACAGCAAAGCCACCAGCCATGTCACCGTAGAGCGTCGAGTACCCCACGCTGAGCTCGCTCTTGTTCCCAGTAGTCAACACGAGATAGCCGAAGTTATTGGACATGGCCATCAGGATATTGCCGCGAATACGCGCCTGGAGATTCTCTTCTGTCATATCCATCACCCGCTCACCGAAGGAAGGGGCGAGGGTCTGCTGATAGGAGGCGAATGTCGGGGTAATCGGAACGACCGCAAACTCGATCCCAAGGTGTCGCACCAACTCCCTCGCATCTTCCTCGCTGTCTTGTGATGTATACGGGGACGGCATGAAGATTCCAAGTACGTTTCTAGCCTCGAGTGCGTCCACGGCAATGACTGCCGTCAATGCCGAATCTACTCCGCCGCTCAACCCAATGACCACCTGCGTAAATTTGTTCTTCTGAACATAGTCTTTCACCGCCGTGACTAGTGCCTGATAAGTTTCATCAATTTCGCTCAGCGGCTCGGCTAATCCTGGCCTGATGGGAGTTCGAGCTCTTTTCGTCATGGGCAGCTTTACGGGAAGACGAGCGATGGCTGCAGCGAGTTTCCTCGACCGCGTCGAATCTCGCCCACTGCCTCGTCCTCTGCGCTTGTCGGAGCCTAGGAGCACATCCGCCACGAGCAACTCTTCCTTAAACGCTCCAGCACGTGCAACCACCTGACCTGATTGATCCAGGATCACACTATTCCCATCGAAAACTAGCTCATCCTGACCTCCAACCATATTGACTACCGTGGCAATCACTCCGTACTTCCGTGTCCATTTCATCACCATTCGTTCGCGCGAACGACTCCGAGTGATCTGAAATGGTGACGCGCTGAGGCTCACCAGGACCTGCGCTCCAGCCTCTACACATGCGCATAGAATGTTTTCTGAACACCACAGATCTTCGCCGATGGTCACACCGGTGGGTATGCCATTGATCACAAGGAGTGGAGGTTGTTGGCCCGTTCGAAAATATCGTCGCTCATCTCCATCAGTCGAAGGATATTCTTTGTAACAGTTCGCAACGATCTTTCGATTGGCTATCACCGCCGCCGCGTTATAGAGCAGCTGCTGACCGTGCGAGTCTCTCGATAGTCGGGAGACGTTCGACTCGCCTTGTGCACCGCGTGCCACATAGCCGACCAGAGCAACCACATCTCGACAGGCCTTGGCAACTTCCCTCAACGCACGTAAATTGTCGTTCACAAAATGAGGCTTAAACAGAAGGTCTTCAGGAAGGTAGCCGGTAACTGCAAGCTCCGGAAAGACAATCAGGTCGACTTTGGCTTTTCGCGCCTCACCAAGCCATTCGACGATCCGGCGAACGTTCGCGTTCAGATCCCCGACCGTCGGATTCATCTGTGCGACCGCGATTCGCAACTCTCTCAACGAACACCAGCCTGACCGGGTTACCACACAAGATGCCAACATTGAGTTAGGAAGAGATTCACCTGTCTTTCGCTAGACTCCTCAACGAGGAGACATACGGCACAATCAGTGCGTGAGTTATCGTGGATGCGATGCCGCATACCATTGATCAAATATAGGCTTCGCCAATGGAGCGATACGGACCTCACCAATCCGCGAAGGCCATACTCCAATGACCTGTCCCCCCGTGACTTTTTTGTCATGAAGCATCGCCCGCCATACTTTGGAGGGTGCCCACCGTGGCATTCGGTCGGTTAATCCCACGTTTTTCACGATACATCGAATATCTTCGACGACTTCATGGCTACACAGACCTTGGAAACTAGCGAGATCCGCCTCCTGAACCAATCCGATTCCCACAGCTTCTCCGTGGACCAGTGAGTGATAGCCACCCAATGCTTCAAGCGCATGGCCGATCGTGTGGCCATAGTTCAAGATTCGTCTCCGATCGGACTCTCGCTCATCCGTTGACACAACCTCTGCTTTGAGCTCACAAGATCGCTTTACAACCGTCGCTACTACCTTAGGAACCTGTTTCAAAAGATCCGGCACGTGTCGATGTAGATAGGAAAAGAACGATTTATCCGCGATGATTCCATATTTAATGACCTCAGCCAGACCGGCAACCCATTCACGCCTGGGCAATGTCCGAAGAACCAACGGATCGATCCACACCGCACGAGGCTGATAAAAGGACCCAATCAGATTCTTCCCTAGGCGATGATCAACCCCCGTCTTTCCTCCGACACTCGAGTCGACCTGTGCGACCAGCGTTGTGGGGACTTGAATATAGGGAATTCCCCGTTGGTAAATTGAAGCAGAAAATCCTGCGATGTCCCCGACGACTCCTCCTCCCACAGCCAACAGCATGGAGGAACGCTCAAATCGATGACGCGCTAAGATATCAAGCACGGATTCCACGGTCTTCAATGTTTTGGAGCGTTCACCCGGAGCCAGAATAATTGAAACCGGTTCAATCCCATGCTTTTTTATGGTTTCAGAGACAGTTCTCAAATAGTGTCGCGCGACTTGTCGATCAGTCACTACCGCGACTTTTCCCTTAACCGATCGTTGTTTCAGCTCCCTCCCAAGCTTCTCTAACAGCCCCGTACGAATGGTAATTTCGTAACTTCGCTCAGCTAGGGAAACTGGAACCGTGAAGGTCGGAGTCATTGTATGCCCATGGGGGGAGCGGAAGGGTAACTGATCATGCTCACTGTCAGATGGCTAACCTATAAGTACGTCTCAAGATTGTGCATCGTAACACAGCCCACACAAAACTAAAACGATAGTCCTTTGCTTTGTGGAATACCAAGTCTAGAAGACGGCTTTGGTTGTCGATACCTGTAGAGAAAACAGAAACGCCTGGGGACGCCGATCGGCGTCCCCAGGCGTTTCTCAGCCACTCCAGTGTGTCGTTATGACGTCCTAATAATGCTGGGCGTGAGGAAGATCAGCAGTTCTTGCTTGCCGACCGACTCAGATTTGTTCTTGAATAACCACCCAAGGACGGGCATGCGAGACAGATAGGGAACACCCTGCACATTGTTCGACTGTGTATCGACGAAGACTCCTCCGATTACCATTGTTTCTCCATCCCTCACCAGAACTTGGGTGGTCGCTTCTCGTCGATCGATGCTTGGCCCAGCCGGGTTACTCCGTGCCCCGACGGCATTACGAGTTGCCCGGACCTTCATCATGATTCTCTTATACTCCTCGTTGGGATCACGAGAGGTAATCTGTGGCGTGACATTCAACTCCAAGTTGGCATCGACGAATGTCGTCTGTGTACCCTGCAGAGATGTCGTTTGAAAGGGAATTGACTCACCTTGTGAAATCTTGGCTTCCCGTTTGTCCAACGTAGTAATTTTTGGCGCTGCGATCACCTTGGTCAAACCCAACAGCTCGCCGGCTGAGAGTCTCATGTCCAGGGAAAAACCATCAGCCAACTTTCCAAATGTCCAACCGACTCCCGGAACAGCGGGGAGTCCTCCAACCTGAGCGGGTAGATTTACCAAGAAACTTCTCTCGATCGTATCGTTACCGGTTCCGCCAGCTTGATTATAGGCTCCGGTCGGGTTTCCAATCAGATGGAAGCCGCTCTGCGAGAAGTTGTGGGTTGTAAACCCCCATTGGATTCCCATGCCTCTGGCATACACCGTATCAGCCTGGACAATGCGTGCTTCTATCTGAACTTGAGGAACTTCCAGATCAAGCCCATCGACTAGTTGTTTAATGACGGCCAATTTTGATTCTGTGTCCTGCACAACCAGTGCGTTGCTTCCATTATTAAATTGCATGCGACCGCGAGGACTCAGGTTCTGTCTGAGCGATTGCATAAGCTCTTGCGCCGGGATATGCCTGATGTAGAAGACACGGTCGATCACCGGTTCCGCCTTTGTCTTGGAATCTCTGGCTCGCGCTTCTTCATCCTGTTGTTTGGAAAGATTTGCCAAGGAATCGACCCAGACGATGCTTCCTTGACGAAACATGCCGAGGCCATTCATCTTCAAGAGCATGTCCAACGCCTGGTCCCATGGCACATTTACCATCTTCATCGTCACCTTTGACTTGACACCTTCTCCGACGACGATGTTGAAACCGCTGACCTCAGCAATTAATCTCAAGATATTGGTAATGTCCGCCTGTTGAAAATCCAGCGAGATACGTCGACCGACAAATTTGGTTTTGCCTATGACAAGATCATTGGATCGGTCTTCCTTTTCAACTGACACGCTCTCTTCTGTCATCTGAGCCCGCTGTATTTTATATGACGGCGGTGCGGACCGGACACTTCGCGTAGCCGTTTTGATTATTTGGCCTCGTGCCGCAAACGTTGGTTGTTTCAGGCGAGGCGAGATGGGAAGGTGTTCGTCGGCTCGTATGTTCGTTACGACTTCGGTAAGAGCTTTGGACGCACTTGGTTTCAGCGTAATCAATACCTTATCGCCTTCGCGATCTATCGAATAGGTTGGCCGTTCAGGAACATCGAATACCAGCCTGATCTTATCAGCATGATGGCCTACTCTAATCTTCTTGAGCAAATAGTGGTCCGCTCGGATCATCGAGCGTCTGAGAGTGGACGATACGGCTGGAATATCGACAATCAATCGGGACTCATCGAGAAAGTTTGTCTCAGGAAATAGCTGACCGTCGCCTGCGATCTCGACCGTCACGAGATCTGCTTTGGGATAAACCTCGATGGCGGTCACGGTTTGCGCAAGTAAACGCGTTGGCGATGTTCCGGCTCGAATGATTCTTTCTTGCTTCATTCCGACATCGGTCTCATTGGCACGAACGCTTGTCTCCACACCGACAATGACCGTGACAAGCGCGAGCCCGCAGGCTCCAATAAGGGGTGGAGCCATGAAAACACTATGTTTGCGAGCCTTTGATAGTTTCATTCTGCGCCCTCTTTTGGGTGAAGAAGCTTGACATACTCCCGCTCCTGCTTTTTCCCATAGACATCTGTAAACCGTTCTTGAACGATAATGCCACGTTCAGTTATTGCACTGACTACTCCACTGTTCTGTCCCATCCTAGTGCCTCGACGCACAGTGTATCCATGCCCTTCAGGAGTTTGAACCATTGCGGTATAGCCATACGCTCCCCACACAATGGCAATAAGATTGAGCTCAGTGAGGGTCACGCGTTGCAATGGCGGAAGAGTCGTATCCACCTTCCCAGGCTGAAGTTCCTGGATGATTGGTGCGAATGGATCTCGGCGGCCAGATGGGTCATAGCCAGCGCCTGCCACACCATCTGTTAATGGCAGCTGAGAAGCGATCGATGATGCATTGTCGCTGAGTGATGGCGCTTCTACAGCAGGCGGAAGCGTGCGAGGGATATCAGGTACGGATGGAACAGTGATCGCTCCTGGTCGCATGGGTGCAATCTGTCCAGGTAGAGCGGATGGTTCAGCGTGAACGTTCTGGCCCAGGAGTGGAATGAGGCATACTCCTGCTATGCCAATACCGGCAATCGCAAGAAAGCTCGAACTGTCCCGCACCCTCATCAACCAGTGCTGCATGTAGACGATCCCTCACTTACCGGCTTGGGCAACATTAGGAGTAGTCGCTGATGCCAGTGCTCCAGAAACCAGCTTTTCCTGTGGCGCGGCATACGCCACAAGATCAAACGTCGTTTGCGATACGATTCGCCCCTGGTCTACCTTCGGCGATCCAATTTTTAGCCCAGACACTGTAATGATACGAGGGAGTCGATTGATCCGGTCGAAGAACAACGCCGCAGTGTGATACACTCCGGCGACCTCAACATTGACCGGCATTTTGACGAAGAGCTTCGAGGCATCTTCTGATGGTGCCCCCGGTTTCCACAGCTTAATATCAAGTCCTAACCGCACCCCGAGATCAGACACTTGTTTCAGCAGCATAATGGCTTCCTCTTCAGGAGGGAGTCGTTCCTTCTTTTTAGCTAGTTCAATTTCGAGTTGTTTGTTCGCCGCTACTAACTCATCAAGATGTTTGACTTTAATTGTGAGCGTTTGGATCTCGCCTTCAAGTTTGCTGTTCTCAGCTTCCAGTACGGTGATGATTTCCGCCTTTGGCTCTACAATGTAAAAATAAAATCCTGCGATGATGCCACCGACGAGAAGTAATAACAGCGCCGCTTTTTGCGGAGCCGGTACGTTGCGAAGGGCATCGAGACTCACTTGTGGCAACGCCATTAGTACCCCTTCAACCTAAAGGCCAAGCGGAACTGATACAGATTGACCTTGTTTTCAACTGTGGCTTTACTTTCCTGAAGATTGATTCCGGTAAAGTAGTCCGTCCGTCGCAAATTATTTACAAATTCCACTACATCATCATTCGTGAGGGCCTTCCCTTCCAATTCGACACTATCGGACGCCACCCCCAACTTTGTCAGCCATACTTTAAGCGGCTCCAAACTCTGGCTCACATGGTCAAGAACTTTCACTGGCCCCATCCTTGACTGTTCAAGCTGATCAATAACGCGGTTCTTATCCTCAAGGAGTTTTTTCCTCTGCTCAAAGTCCTGGACCTGCTTGACCTGCTCTTTCAGCTGCGCGACTTGCCTTTCCTTGTCCTGCTTTTCGGTTTGCCGAGCCTCGAGCTCGTCATCTAATGAAGCGGAGTACCACCAGCAACCAGCCAGTGTGATTAGAATAACTCCCACGCCAAGTATGGCCTGGGCGCGGACATCATATTGCGGCTTTGCTGGTCGTCCCTTTGGACCACTGGAAAGTAGATTGATGCGAATCATCTGTCACCCACCGCTCGCAATGCCAACCCGACGCCGACCGCTGCGGACGGAGCCATGTCGGCCAAGAGGTCCGGGTCGACATCACACCCGGAGATATCGATCTCTGCGAAGGGATCTGCCATTTCGACTGGAACTTGCATCCGATCGCCAAGCTGTTGGATCAATCCTGTTGCTTTGGACACCCCTCCACAAAGCAAGACTCGAGTAAGTTCGGAATTTGCCGTTGAGTTCTTAAAGTAGTCCACGGTTCTGGCTATCTCCGATGCGACTTCCGCATTGACGCTGTCGATAACGTTCCCAACCGATCCTCCACTAGGATCACCGCCTTGTGCTTTTTTCTTACTCTCTTCTGCCTCTTCAAACGAAAGGCCGACTTCTCGTTGAATGGCTTCGGTATAACGGTTCCCACCTAACGGGATATCCCGTGTAAAGAGGGACACTCCCGCGTGAATAATATTGACATTCATCACACTGGCCCCAAGATTTACCAGTGCCGTCGTTTCCTCCTGTGCCATCGGGTAGTTGATCGCGTGCATATTTTCAATCGCGAACGCATCCACATCCATGACCATTGGAGTCAACCCAGCTGACTTGACCAGTTCCGTCAATTCGTTGATTTTGTCTTTTTTCGCAGCAACAAGGATGACGGCCATATCACCCTGTCCATCACCTAACTCATCAGGTGGTAACACATGAAAATCGATATTGACTTCGTTGATATCAAACGGAATGTACTGCTCGGCAGCCAATTTGACCTGGCCTTCCAACTCTTCATCCGGCATAGGCGGCAAACTAATCTTTTTGACGATAACGGCATGCCCTGAAATCGAGATGGCCACGTGCTTGTTCTTGATGTTGGCTTCATCAAATAGTTCCCGAATAGCTGCAACTACACGACCTTCGTCCATGACTGTCCCGTCAACGATCACCTCGGGCTCAAGAGGTTTGACGCCAAACTTTTGCAAGAAATACCGCCCCTTACTTTCCTTTAATTGAGCGACCTTGATCGCACTCGATCCAATATCCAGACCGACAAGCTGCCGGCGAGGAGTCAACATCGATATGATGTCGGTTTCAACGAGCTTTTTCAGTGAACCTAACATTGTGCGTTACCTACGGAGCTATGCCGCCTTTCGGGCACGAATGATCTTTTCAATTTCATCGACATTCTTTTTCGTATACAGGCGCCAGTTTCTCCAGTCGCGTCCTGGCTGAGTGATGACACCATCTCGCTCCCATCGGAAGAGCGTCGCCTTAGAAATATCGAATAAATGGCATATTTCATATGCCTTCATCCCTTCTAATGCTTGTGTGTTTCTAGGCTTTTTCACTTGCGTATTACTCGTTCGGTATAAGACTGTTGATATTCACAGAATTAAGTATAGTCAATATGTTTTACCTGTCAAGGAAAGGGCTAGAACTGACACCAGTAGTGAGGACTAGGATTGGCCGTTTTGCCTAAGTATCCTAGGTTTTATCGATATCTCGGTGTTTGAGACCGACTTCGTATCCCAACGCCTTGAGGCTCTCACAGAGGTGGCTGGCAATGGCTACAGATCGATGGCGACCACCGGTGCATCCGATGGCAATAGTCAGATAACTGCGTCGCTCTCGTTGAAACAATGGCAGGAGAAACGTCAGCAGATGTTCGAGATGATCGATAAAGGGAGCGGTATCTGGATCCATCAATACGAATTGCCGAACTCGTGGATCATTGCCGGGAAGTGGCTTAAGGTCCGGGACAAAGAATGGGTTCTTCAGAAACCGTACGTCGAATAAGAGATCGATATCGTACGGAACACCAAACTTATACCCAAAGGTTACGAGCGAGATAGTCAGTCGTCGTTCGGATGATTCTTGTTGAAACTCTGTTACCAGCACACTCCCAAGTTCATGAACTGTCAAATCCGAAGTATCAATGATGCGATGTGCTCGTCGCCGGAGTTCAGCCAACCGTTCTTTTTCAAATCGGATTCCTTCTAGAACGGGGAGATGCGGCAACAGTGGGTGCGGCCGCCTTGATTCTGAGAACCGTCTGATCAAGACTTCCTCTCGCGCTTCAAAGAATAGTAACTTAACATGGTGGCCCATCGCTTTGACTCGTTCCAGAATTTCCTCAAGATCAGAAAAAAAGGCCCGTTCTCGTATATCGACACCAAGCGCCACATTTGCAATTTCGTGATGTCGCTGATCGCATAATTCAACAAAGGTTGGAAGCAGCGGAGGAGGAAGGTTATCGATGCAGAAATAGCCGGCGTCCTCAAAAGCTTTGAGGGCGTAGGATTTCCCGGATCCGGATAGACCGCTGATGACCACTAAGTTTAGTCGTGCCATAGAACCGAATCGATCTAGCCGAGGGCCACGCTACTTCTTCTATCTCAGATTGTTGAAGAATAATACCGCCATGACAGATATTCGAGATAGATCCAAGGGAGAACGTTCTTTTAGTCTGGATTTTCCACATTGAGTCGCCATTCATTTCACATTGGCCTCATGTTGGATCGACCAATTATGTCCTCTTCGATTTAGTGGGTTTATGACTGACGAGCTGGTCTTTCCATTTACGAAATTGCGCATCTACACGGTCAACAAGTGCATCAATAGTGGCGTACATTTCCGGCGTTGCTGTTTTGGCTTGTATCCGCTTCCCGCTCACGGCACCGGTGACTTCAGCCTTATGCTGAAGCTTCTCCACTCCTAGTACAACCTGCAGAGACCCAACCTTTAACCCATAGCGCTCCAGTCGACCGAACCTTGTTTCCACATAACTCCTTAGCGCAGGGGTAAGATCCATGTGCCGACTCGTAATTCTCAGGTTCATGTCTACCTCCACTTGGTATCTTCGGTTGGACGCAGAGCTTTATCATCAAAAAAACCGCTTTCGCTGACTGGCCGATGGAATGCTCAATTCGGCTCGATACTTAGCCACTGTCCTCCTTGCAATACGTACCCCCTGGGAGCTGAGCTTGGCTGCAATCTCTTCATCTTTTAACGGTCGTTTCCCATCCTCCTCTGCCACCATATTCTTGATCATATCTCTGACGGATATTGAAGAATGCATACTTGATGGTTCATCCGTTCGCTGGAGTCCAGCATTAAAGAAAAATTTAAGCTCCAGCATGCCCTGTGGGCAATACATGTACTTGTTCGCCGTCACACGGCTAATGGTAGATTCATGCATTCCTATATCTTCGGCCACCTGTTTGAGAACTAGTGGCCTGAGGTACTGTACACCGTGTTCAAAGAACTGCTCCTGAAATTTTACAATGCTGGACACCACTTTGACGATCGTTCGATTGCGCTGCTCGATACTTCGAATAACCCATTGAGCAGCCCGCAATTTTTCGTCCATGTACGCTTTGGTTTCGGGAGATCCACCCTGCCCAGACGAAATAAGCTGCTTGTAATATGGACTGATCCTCATCCTCGGAAGTCCATCATCATTGAGCAAGACAACCCATTCTCCTTCATTCTTCACGACAAACACATCAGGCACAATCACATAGTTCTGGGTGTTGGCGTAGGGCCGCCCCGGCTTAGGCTCAAGTTCACCGATAATCTTCGTGGCTTGGAAGACCTCCTCGATTGTGACATTCAAAGCCTTCGCGATTTTGGCATACTGCTTTTTTTCTAAGTCTTTTAGGTGATGCTGAATAATGGCTTCAATAACCAATCCTTTAAGTGCACCAGGAGGTGACCCCAGTGAACCGACCTGGTGACGACCTAAATGACCAAGCTGTAACAGCAAGCATTCCGTTAAATCTCGTGCGGCAACTCCAGTAGGATCAAAAGTCTGAATGTCTCTGAGCACGGATTCTACTTCGACTTCCGTAAACGTAGACCCGGCGACAACCTCTGCCATGGAAATCCGAAGGTAGCCATCATCGTCCAGATTGCCGATGATCAATCGGCCGAGCTCTTTGTCACGATCAGAGAGTGCGGACAGCGACAGTTGCCAGAGCAGATGTTCTTCCAGCGACGTTGCCTTTGCCACGGTCTGTTCATAGGAGGGGAACTCATCAGATGACCCGGAGTATTCAGATTGTCCATCTCGTCGATCCCTCCCAAAATACTCTTCCCAGCCGGATGCGGAAGATTCCTCTGGGGAACCTTGTTCTTCTAGTGTTTCTACTGTGTTAGCCTGTTCCGTTCCTGGCGACGTTGAGATTTCCTCCATCTTTTCTTCATTGATCGCCGACTCACTTTCTTCACCATCAGACTGGATCTCGTCCAGCAACGGATTCTCTAGAAGATGCTGCGTCAGACTTTGCTGCAACTCAAGCCGTGACAGCTGCAACAGTTTAATGGCCTGCTGCAACTGCGGCGTCATAATTAATTTCTGACTGAGTTTTAGGTCAAGACGAAGTTTCATCGCTGCCTATACACCCTTACAACTTGAATTGCTCACCGAGGTACACCGCTCGCGCTGTTTCACTCTGAACGATCACTTCAGGGGTTCCAGACTCAAGAATCAAGCCCTCATTGATAATGTAGGCCCGATCGACAATTGATAGCGTCTCCTGCACATTGTGATCAGTAATCAATATGCCAATTCCTTTGTTTTTTAATCGAGTGATGATTTGTTGAATATCGGCAACAGCGATGGGATCAATGCCGGCAAATGGCTCGTCTAACAGCATAAATGATGGCGTAGCCGCCAGGGCACGAGTAATTTCCAACCGTCGACGCTCTCCTCCGGATAGGGCATACGCCATACTCTTGCGGATATGGAGTAGATCCAACTCTTTGAGGAGCGCGTCTACACGCTGGCTCCGCTCTTGACGAGCATACCCTAGCATTTCAAGAATCGCCAAGACATTATGTTCTACCGAAAGCCGACGAAAGACCGATGACTCCTGCGGAAGATAGCCGATTCCCCTCCGCGCCCTCTTATACATCGGTAGATCGGTAACAGATTCTCCCTTGAAGGTGATCGTTCCTTCATCCGGTTGGCAGAGACCCACAACCATATCGAAAATTGTGGTCTTCCCGGCACCATTCGGACCGAGTAGCCCAACCACTTCTCCGGCATAGACCTCGATGGCTACACCCTTGACCACTTTTCGACTCCGAAAACTTTTGACCAGTCCAGCGGCGCGTAAACAGTCACCGCTTTGTGTGGCGCTCGACTCGAGGGGCGGGCTCTGGACAGCATGGATGCTTTGGGTCATGGCCTTGTCGTCTCTTCACCTTCGATGCGAACGTGGGAACCTCCCTCGACCACACTCCGCTCCTCGGCGAGAAAAATAGTGATCTGTTTTCCACTGACACGGGTTCCCCGTTCCCATGCTACAGGATTCCCAGTGAGCACTACTTTTTCTTTGTCGACGAAATAGAGAGCCTGTTGGCAGGTGGCATTGCCGTTCTCATATTCAATTTTTACCTGATTTAAATTCCCGGTCGCCTCGATCCGGTTAACTGATCGGTTTGAAATCGTCGAGGTGGCGCCGTCACCTTTGGGTGAAGAAACCTGTTGCTCTGGCCTTCCTTGCCTTTTAACGCTGGGTGTTGTGGGATCGATATCGCGCTTCTTCGAATGAAACAAGACAATCATCTTGTCAGAGTGAACAACAAGAGAACCTCTTGTCAACACAACCATACCCTCAAATACGGCTTGGCTATCTTGATTGCGAACCGTCATCTTCTTCGAGGTAATTGTGGTTGGAAGGTTCGATGCCTCCACGCTCTGTTTTAGAGTCCCTGATTCTGCGGATAGGGCGCCAGACACATTTCCCGCGCACATGACACTAAGAAGCAGGAACGAGATCCACATGAACATCGTGTAACACCTCAAACTCCTCTGATTCCATCCTTCCAAGCAATCCTCGGCCTTGTATTTCCAAACCATGCCCGACGATTCGGACAGGATCGTCTGTCCGAATCTCTCGAGACTTATCTGTCCAAACTAGGTGGTTAGTATGAATCGTATAGCCGCTCGTGGTTGTTACCGTCACAGGTTTCTCCCGATTCGATAGCACAAAGTCTTTGCTGGCGGTATCAAATGCTCCCTCTTCCCCATGGACCGTCACCTTTTCGCCATCGCCTCCATAGAAGGTAAGGGCAACATCGTGGAGTAGGGCTCGCTTTTCTTGCTCAAATACACGAGCTTGTTTTGCCTGTACCTGCCATTGCACCAGCTCACCTTTTGATTGCGTAAATAGAAACTCCGACAGCTTCGCATCGGCTTGTTCCATCGGTTCATGGGCGATCGAGTGGTTAGTTGGTATTGAGTCCGTATTTCTAATGAGAAGATAGCCGAGGAAGACAGCCAACAACACACTGGCGGCGAGAAGAGTTCGTCTTGCTATTAGCTCCCACACGATTGAGACGTGCTCCTAAGTCCAACCTACAGTAAACTGTGGCACGATCGTAGCATGCACGAGCTACCATGTAAACGTTCACCAAGGTCTAGAAATGACAAGCCCCTCCCGCATGGTTTCATGCGAGAAGGGCTTGTCCTACCTGCTGACCGAATTATTGTATCAGGTGCGGCTATGTCGACGCGCTCGACTCTCCAGGCGCAGACGGCGTCGGAGAAACAGTCGTTGACTTCTTGCGAGTGATCTCTTGGCGTGACACTAATTCAATTGCGACCATTTCTGCAGCATCACCAACACGTCGGCGAGTTTTAATAACCCTCGTGTATCCCCCCGCTCGATCCTTGAATCGTCCAGCAACGTCATCGAACAGTTTAGACACCACGACTTTGCTCCGGAGGAACCCAAGAGCCCGCCGTCTCGCCGGCAGAGTTCCCTCTTTTCCCAACGTAATCATACGGTCAGTAAATCCTCTGACCTCCTTCGCCTTCGCTCCGGTCGTCTCGATTCGTTCCTGCTCCAATAACGCAGTGACCAGATTCCTGAACAATGCGTTTCGATGCTTGGTCTGTCGACCAAGTTGTCGTCCTTTTTTCCTATGTCGCACAGTGTTCCCCTCGGCTAAACAACGTCATTCAGGTTTTGGGCTACCATTGTGTGGCGAAGACCCCGCCTCTACTTTAGTTCCAAGCGATAGCCCCATCTCAGAAAGAATTTCCTTGATCTCATTGAGAGACTTTTTCCCGAAGTTCTTGGTTCGAAGCATTTCGCCTTCTGATTTTTGCACGAGATCGGCAATGGTTTTAATATTGGCGTTCTTGAGGCAATTAGCCGCTCGCACAGACAATTCCAGCTCATTGACACTGCGCGTGAGATTCTTGTTTAGTTCTCGGTGCGACTCCTCATGCCCTGCCTCGCTCTTTCCTTCAGTTCGTTCCTCTGGATTGATAAAGATATCTAAATGTTCGCGCAAAATACCAGCTCCAGTTGATAGCGCATCTCTTGGGCTGATGGTGCCGTCTGTCCAAATCTCCATCGTTAACTTGTCATAGTCAGTCATGCGCCCGACTCTTGCATTCTCTACATAGAAATTGACTCGCTTGATCGGCGAAAAAATAGAGTCGATCGCAATAACTCCGATCGGCAACCCTTCTTCCTTGTTGCGTTCGGCCGGCACGTAGCCCCGCCCATGCTTGATAGTCATTTCAATGTCCAACGTGGCATCTTTGTCGAGCGTGGCGATATGTAGGTCAGGAGTCAAAATTGTTACATCAGCATCATGGAGGATATCAGATCCCTTGGCCTCTCCTGGCCCCTTCTTCTTCAAACGAATTGTCTTCGGCTTGTCCGTATGGAGAGCCAGGCGAAGACTCTTGATGTTCAGAATAATCGCGGTGACATCTTCCGTCACACCTGCGATAGTCGAAAATTCATGGACTACCCCTTCAATTTTTACGGTGGTTACGGCAGCCCCCGTAAGCGACGACAACAAAATGCGTCGGAGAGCATTCCCAATCGTCGTGCCGAAACCTCGTTCAAACGCCTCGGTCGTAAACCGCCCGAATGTGGGGGAGTGTGCATCCTTGTCGACTTCCACCCGCATCGGGATCTGAAAGTCTTTCATCGCTTTGATCATGACCGACCCTCCATACGATCGAGTAACAAACGCATTGACAGATACCACAGGCCCGACGAAACGAATTGCCTCAGGTGGCTTAGCGTGAATACAATTCCACCACCATTTGTTCGTTCACCGGCAAGGCGATCTGTTCTTTCGCCGGCAAGGACCGCACCGTTCCCTTGAATGCACCTTTATCCAATTCCAACCAGTCTGGAATTCCTCGACTGTCAACCGACTCTAGGGCTATCTGGATTGCAGCCAACTCGCGACTCTTTTCACGAATCTCAATCACATCACCCGGCTTCACCAACGCACCGGCCACCGTAATCTTCTTACCGTTCAGCCTGAAATGCCCATGGCTGACCATCTGACGCGCCTGCTTACGTGACGCGCCGAATCCAAGCCGATAGGTCACGTTATCCAAGCGACATTCAAGGAGTCGCAACAGCGCATCACCGGTCACACCCGTCTGTCGTTCTGCACGTTCAAACACACCTCGAAACTGACGCTCCTGAAGACCATAGATTCGTCTCAACTTCTGTTTTTCTCGAAGCTGAAGGCTATAGTCGGAGGTCCGTTGACGCCCTTGCCCATGTTGCCCAGGTGGATAACTTCGCCGTTCGATCGCACATTTCTCCGTCATACAGCGAGTCCCCTTAAGAAAGAGCTTCTCACCTTCTCGCCGACATAAACGACAGACAGGACCACGATACTTTGCCACTGCGTCCTCCTCGGGAATCAGCTTACTGATTCACCTACACGTACGGTCTCTAGGTTCTAAATAGACTTTCATTCAATTACAGCTACACACGCCGCCGCTTTGGCGGTCGACATCCGTTATGTGGAATCGGCGTGACATCACGAATGAGATTGATCCGCAGCCCAGCTCCTTGGAGAGATCGAATTGCGGACTCTCGACCAGAACCAGGGCCATTGACATACACATCGATTTGTCGCATCCCACTTTCCATGGCCTTCCGGGCAGCAGCCTCTCCTGCCCGTTGAGCCGCAAATGGGGTACTCTTGCGCGATCCTTTAAACCCTTGGTTCCCAGCGCTTGCCCACACGACCGTGTTGCCGCTCATATCGGTGATCGTCACGATCGTATTATTAAAAGACGCTTGGACATGCGCCACTCCGCTTTGAACGATTCGCCGTTCTTTCTTTTTCCCTTTTTTGACACTCATGACAAACCCCTCCTGACGGCTTCGTCGGTTAGCCGATTACGCCTTTGGCCCCGTTGGTCGCGGCTTGCTGCTAACGCCAGCACGACGGCCTTTCCGTGTTCTCGCATTGGTTTTGGTGCGCTGTCCACGAACGGGTAATCCCTTGCGGTGGCGTAAACCTCGGTATGTCCCGGTATCGACCAGTCGCTTGATGTTAAGCGAGACTTCTTTACGAAGATCCCCTTCGACTCGATGATCACGCTCAATGATTTCACGCAACTTGACGATCTTGTCTTCGCTGAGATCCTTGACCCGAATCGTTCCATCAACACCAGCTTCTTCGAGAATTTGTTGAGCCGATGCCCGTCCAATCCCGTAGATATACGTTAATCCGATATCAGTTCGCTTGTTCCGTGGTAGATCGACGCCAGCAATGCGTGCCATTCTTCCTCCAGCTCTACATCCTCAGCATTAATTTAGTTTAACGTCCTTTTCGTCGACGCTATCCTTGGTATCCACCTAGTTCATGCTGTCATTGCCTTTTTACCCGCAACTATCCCTGTCGTTGCTTGTGACGGGGGTTCTTGCACAGGATACGAACGACTCCTCGACGTCGGACGACCATACATTTTGCACAAATGGGCTTCACTGATGATTTAACCTTCATACCAACTCCCAACTCTCTGTTATTTAAAGCGATAGGTGATACGGCCCCTCGTCAAATCATAGGGCGACATTTCCACTGTGACTTTATCGCCAGGCAAAATACGAATAAAATGCATCCGCATTTTCCCCGAGATATGCGCCAGTATGACATGGCCGTTGTCGAGTTTTACGCGAAACATGGCATTCGGAAGCGTTTCCGCGACGGCCCCCTGAACTTCGATAACATCTTCTTTCGCCACGTCCTGTTGTACTCTTTCCTATGAATTTATTCTGTCCATGATCTACAATTGACTCAGGATACGAGGATCCCCGGTTGGTTGTATGGCAATTGTGTGCTCGAAGTGAGCAGACAGACTGCCATCTACCGTGACAGCAGTCCATCGATCATCGAGAACACGAACTGCGCTCCGTCCCATATTAACCATGGGTTCAATGGCCAGCACCATGCCAGGCTGCAATCGAGGCCCCTGGCCTGATTTCCCATAGTTTGGAACTTGCGGCTCTTCATGCAACTGGCGTCCGATACCGTGGCCAACAAACTCGGTCACAACTGAAAATCCTGACGATTCAATGTGTTGCTGCACGGCATATGAAATGTCCGATAAACGATGACCAACCACTGCCTGCTGAATCCCAAGAGAAAGCGCTTCTTTCGTCACTTGAACTAACTTTTGCGTCGCATCGGGAATCGCCCCAACTGCAACTGTCACGGCAGAATCTCCATAGAAGCCTCCAACAATTGCCCCGAGGTCTAACCCAATGATGTCCCCTTCTTTGAGCTTTCGCTTTGAAGGGATCCCGTGAACGACCTGTTCATTCACGGATGCACAGAGCGTCTTGGGATAGTTCCGGTAACCTTTGAATGCCGGGAGCGCCCCTCTTTTTCGTATTTCCTCTTCAGCGATGCAATCAAGCTCATCTGTGGTGATACCTGGTCGGACTGCTTTTTGCACGATGTCCAGCGCTTCAGCCACGACCCTTGACGCCTGTGCCATGACTTCAATTTCAGCAGGCGTTTTTAAAATGATCATGCCGTCTAGCGCGTCGTCAAGATACGCACAAGGTTCTGATAAACGGCATCCACTGTCTCGGCCCCATTGAGACGAGATAATAAACGTTGCTGTTCATAAAAACTGATCAAAGGCGCCGTCTGCTCTTCATACACACGCAGCCGCGTCTCAATCGCTTCCCGTTGATCATCACTTCGCTGGGTCAAGGCTTCTCCGCACCGTTCGCACACATTCCCCATTTTTGATGGGGCAAGGTCTACATGATACGTCGCTTGACACTTTGGGCAACTTCGCCGCCCACTCAGACGTTTGACGATTTCCCCTCGAGGAACCTCGAAACTAATCACGTGATCCAGATGTTCACCTCGTTCGCGCAAGACATTAGCAAGGGCCTCAGCCTGTGGAACGGTTCTCGGAAACCCATCTAAGATAAATCCAGACGCACTAGATGCATCTGCCAGCTTTTCTCGGACTAACCCAATGACCACTGAATCAGGCACTAAGCCCCCCCGATCCATGTGTTCTTTTGCTTCTAGACCAAGCGGCGTCTTAGTACGGACTGCCCCCCGAAGCAGATCACCGGTCGAGATCTTACAGATGGAAAACTGTGTGGCGGCCTTATCAGCCTGAGTGCCCTTTCCGACCCCAGGCGCGCCAAGAAACACAAGCCGCATTAGCCTACCCACTTCTTCCACGTAACGGGGCCATCCCTTTTCCTAAGAATCCCTCATAGTTGCGCATTAACATGTGGGATTCAATCTGCTGAGCAGTATCAAGACCCACACCGATCACAATCAGCAGCGAAGTGCCACCAAAATAAAAGGGAACATTCAGCTTGTAAATGAGGAATTCTGGAATCACGCAGACAACCGCGAGATAAATGGCTCCTGCAAATGTGATCTTCGTCAAGACGTTGTAAATATAATCAGACGTTCGCTGCCCAGGCCTAATCCCAGGGATAAACCCTCCATACTTTTTCATATTGTCAGCCATATCGACGGGATTCAGAACAACCGCCGTATAGAAGAAACAGAAAAAGATGATTAACCCCACATACATCAATGTATAGAGTAGTGAACCGGGAGCCAGCTGTACCCCAATCGCCTTGACCCATGGCGTTTCAAAAAACCCTGCGATGGTAGCAGGAAACGCAATGATGGACGACGCAAATATGGGAGGAATCACACCTGCGGTGTTGATCTTCAACGGAATATGCGTACTCTGCCCTCCATAAACCTTTCGCCCAACGACGCGCTTTGCATACTGTACCGGTATTTTTCGTCGGCCGCTTTCCAAAAATACGATCGCGGCCACGACCACAACCATCAACACAGCTAGAGCCACGAGCAGGAACGCATTGAGCTGACCGATCTCATAAAGGTTATACGTCTGGGCGACGGCTGATGGCAGACGCGCGACGATCCCAGCAAAAATGATCAACGAGATCCCGTTGCCGACCCCACGCTCGGTGATCTGCTCGCCCAACCACATTAAGAACCCAGTCCCGGCCGTCAGCGTGATCACCGTCATAAGCCGGAACCCCCATCCTGCACTGAGCACGAATGCCCCTTGATTCATTTGCTCCAATCCAACTGCAATACCAAACCCTTGAATCAGAGCAATGCCGATCGTTCCAAACCGTGTATACTGAATAATTTTTTTACGGCCTCGCTCACCCTCCTTAGCCAACTTCGTTAAATGAGGAATGACGACCGTCAACAATTGCAAAATGATCGATGCGCTGATGTAGGGCATGATGCCCAGCGCAAAGATCGTCAGACGCGACAACGAGCCGCCTGAGAAAATATCGAGGAACCCCAGCAGCGCGCCACCCTGCTTTTGCAAAAACTCAGATAGCGCATCACCGTTGATTCCGGGCGTCGGTATATGAGACCCGACACGGTAGACCACCAGCATGCCGAGCGTGAACAAAACACGAGTCCGAAGCTCGGGGATCTTAAAGATATTCTGAAAACTGGTGACGAGCCGTTCAAGCACCGCCGATAACCTCGACTCGCCCTCCGGCTGCTTTGATCTTCATTTCTGCAGATTTACTGAATTTATGGGCCTGGATGACGAGTGCCTGTTTGAACTCACCGTTCCCCAGAATTTTGATCGGCAGGTTTTTCCTCTTCACCAAGCCAGCATCAACCATTACCTGCGGAGTGATGGTCTCGTTCTTTTTCCATTCTGCAAACTTTGCAAGATTCACAATCGCATAGTCCACCCGAAATGGATTTCTAAAGCCAAATTTAGGGAGTCGCCGCACCAACGGCATCTGTCCGCCTTCGAACCCTGGGCGCTTCCCTCCTCCGGAACGGGCCAGGATACCCTTATGCCCTTTGGTCGCCGTTTTCCCATGACCGGATCCGGGGCCCCGGCCGATTCGTTTGCGTCGTTTTGTCGCCCCTTTTGCAGGGCTTAAGTCATGAAGATTCATGGTCTGACAACCTCGAGCAGATAACCGACTTTATGAATCATCCCTCGCACTTGTGGAGTATCAGGACGAACGACCGTCTGCCGAATATGTCGAAGCCCTAACCCACGCAAGACAAGACGATGCCCTTGTGGCGTACCTATTGGACTACGCCTCAGCGTCACGCGCACATGCTGAGGTTTCACTGCAGGAGCTTTAGATGACTGTGCTGCGCCCATTTAAACCGTCGCCCTTTCTCGCCCTTCATCAACGGCCTGGCGGCGGAAGCGAAGGACATCATCCAAGTTTCTGAGTTGAGTCAGACCGTCGAGTGTTGCGCGAACTGTATTGAACGGATTGCCTCGCCCAAGAGTTTTGGCAATGATATTGTGAGCCCCGACCAGCTCTACAACGGCACGCACAGCCCCTCCCGCGATGATCCCGGTTCCATCAACAGCAGGTTTCAGCAACACATGCTCTGCCCCGAAGAGGCCATGGACTTCATGTGGAATCGTTCCTCCCTTGAGGGGGACATGCACGAGATGTTTTTTGGCCTGTTCGACAGCTTTGGAAATCGCAACGGGGACTTCAGCAGCCTTGCCTTTCCCAATTCCCACCCATCCGTGACCGTCTCCAACGACCACAAGAGCGCAGAAGTTGAAACGCTTCCCACCCTTCACGACTTTTGCGACACGGTTGATAAAAACGACTTTGTCTTTTAGACTCAGTTCATCGGGATTGACTCGCACGCTCTCACCCCTCAGTCCTAAATTCGCTCGCTATTCTTCAATAGACTCAACCAGACGCGGTACGATCCTTCAATCTGACCGCAGCCTAGAAATTCAATCCACCTTCACGGGATGCATCCGCAAGTGCTTTGATACGGCCATGATATATCCGTCCACCACGGTCAAACACTACGGCGGTGACCTTTGCAGCCTTGGCTCGGTCGGCTATCAACTTACCGACTGCTTTCGCCGCTTCAACCCCACCGGTCGACTGAAGGGATTTTCGAAGCGCTTTATCCAGGGACGAAGCAGCGGCTAATGTTTTCCCCTGAATATCGTCTATAACTTGGGCATAAATATGCGCCGCGCTTCTAAAGACGTTCAATCGTGGCCGCTCGGCTGTCCCGAGAATCGTCTTTCGCACTCTGCGCCGTCTCCGTTCAAGCTGTTGAACCTTGTTAGCTGAATTCATTGGTGATTCCTACTTTCCTGTCTTGCCTTCTTTTTTACGCAAGACTTCACCTGCGTACCGAATGCCCTTTTGCTTGTACACATCTGGCGGTTTAATGGCTCGTAGATCTGCCGCAACCTGCCCTACGAGACGTTTATCGACGCCTTTGACATTAATGAGCGTCTGTTTATCCACCTTCACATCGATACCAACCGGAACCTGATAGATCACTGGATTAATGTACCCAACGTTGAAACTCAATGTTCGCCCCTGAAGCTGAGTCTTGTACCCTACGCCAGTAATTTCAAGAGACCGTTCGTAGCCTTTCGTCACTCCCTGAATCATGTTGCTCAGTTCAGCACGCGTCAGGCCATGCAGTGCCCTCACCTTCCGCTCGTCGTTAGACCGATCGACGATAAGCTGACCTTTATCAACGACGACCTTGACCCCGTGAACGAGAGACCAATCCAGTTTTCCTAGCGGCCCCTTGACCGAGACAGTTGATCCAGCGACTTTGACTTCCACTCCACCGGGAATGGGAATAGGTTTTTTTCCAACTCGAGACATGGCGTATTCTACCCTTTAGTCCAGATTAGACGCGCTCACCAAACCGAACACAACACCTCGCCTCCCAGATGATTCTTACGAGATTCTTGATCGGTCATAATTCCTTTTGAAGTGGAAAGGATCGATAAACCAATACCATTGCGGACTTTCTTAATTTCCTGACTGCCGACATAAACCCGACGTCCCGGCTTACTAATACGCTCCAGCCCGGTAATCATGGGTTGCCCTTCTCCGATGTATCGAAGCCGGACGCTTAGGACGGGATGGCCATCGTGCACCGCGTCTTCGATGGAATCCACGTACCCTTCTCTTCTCAAAATTTCCAAAATTGCCCGCTTCAGCTTTGAGGTCGGAACTGTGACAGTTTCAAACCGCCGCTGAGCACCATTCTTCAAACGAACAAGAAGATCGCCGATTGGATCGGTAACCATACTATATCCTTCTATCCTCCGTAACAGTCCTAAACGAGCGTGACCTGCCTACCAACTCGACTTCCGAACCCCTGGAATCTCCCCACGCAGCGTCATCCCTCGGAAACAGATACGACACATCCGAAAGCGGCGGAGATACCCTCGCACTCGACCACACACGCCACAACGGTGGTACTGGCGAGTAGAAAATTTTGGCTTCGTCGCTGCCTTGTTTCTTAATGCTAAGCGTGACACAAGCTCGCCTCCTATCAGACCAATGCTATCGTTCTCTCATCACCCCTCATACACGGAATGGCATTCCCAGGTGTTTCAGAAGAGCCTTTCCTTCATCATTTGTTTTGGCTGTAGTGACCACGGTAATGTCCATGCCATGGATTGACGCGACTTCGTCGTACTTGATTTCGGGAAAAATAAGTTGTTCCTTCAAGCCGAGCGTGTAATTTCCGCGACCATCAAACGCTTTCGGGGACACACCGCGAAAATCTCTGATTCGTGGTAATGCCAACGCAACCAATCGATCCAAAAATTCGTACATCCGCCGGTTACGAAGCGTGACCTTTGCACCAATCGGCAATCCTTGCCTGAGCTTGAATCCGGCAATAGCTTTTTTCGCTCTCGTAACAACAGGCTTTTGTCCAGTAATCATTGACAATTCCGTTACCGCGCTCTCCAAAAGCTTGACGTTCTGAATAGCCTCACCCATTCCGACATTCAGGACTACTCGCTCGAGCCTCGGCACCTGCATCACATTGCCATACCCAAATTCTTTCATGAGCGCAGGCACGACTTGCTGTTCGTAGACATCTCGAAGTCGTGGGCGGAATTTTGATTCTTCACTTCCCTGATCTAGCTGGGGTGATACACTTTCCTTCTTCGCGGTTTTTCGATCGGATGGTTTGCTCGGTTTATTTTTTGGTTCCTTAGCCATGCCCCAACCTATTCCACAGTCTCATTAGACTTCTTGCTAAAGCGCACTCGCCGTCCATCTTCCAACGTACGAACACCGACCCGAGTTCCCTTTTGCGTCACCGGGCAGAAAAACATGACATTGGAAATCTGCAAGGGAGCCTCCCGCTCGAGGATACCTCCCTGCTTCACCTTTTGGTTCGGCTTTGTATGCCGTTTAATGATATTGAGCTTTTCGACAATGACTTTGCCGCCATGAAGGTCAATAGAAAGGACCTTGCCCGTCTTGCCTCGCTCCCGGCCTGACACAACGATGACGGTATCCCCTTTTCGAATTTTACTTTTTCTCAACGCTTCCACGATGCTCCTCGCTCGCTCTTTTATAGAACCTCGGGCGCCAAGGAAATGATTTTCATGAATTTCTTCCAGCGCAGCTCTCTGGCAACAGGTCCAAAAATGCGGGTTCCAATCGGTTCGCCCTCTTTATTGATCAGGACGCATGCATTTCGGTCAAACTTAATATAGGACCCATCTTCCCTTCGAACTTCCTTGGTCGTCCTGACGATCACCGCTCTACTTACATCACCCTTCTTGACACTCGCCTGAGGAATTGCCTCTTTGACGGCCACTACTACAATGTCGCCCAACGAGGCGTAGCGTCGTCTTGTGCCACCAAACACATGAAAACACATGGCCTGTTTCGCCCCGGAATTATCGGCCACATCCATATAGCTATAGTTCTGAATCATTGCAATCTTCCTACGAGTGTTACACGTGACAAAGCCAGAACAAGGCTCTTTTACTTTTCAGGTTGCCCCTTCTCCATAACCTGAACGACACGCCAGTTTTTTTCTTTGCTGAGCGGCCGAGTCTGAACAAGCTTGACCCGATCTCCGATCTTACAGATGCCGCTTTCGTCATGAGCCTTGAGCCTTGTCACCCTCCTGAGGACCTTTTTATAGACAGGATGGACCACCGACCTCGAAACCACCACGACGACCGTCTTTTGCATTTTGTTACTGACCACATCGCCGTACCAATGCCGGCGTTTCACGACCTCAGCCATAACGTCCTCTACCCCTTCGCCACTTCAGTGCGACCCGTCACTTGTTGAAGAACTGTCTTTACCCTTGCGATATCCCGCTTGGTTTTCCGGATCTGCATAGGATTTTCAAGACGTCCGGTTCCAAATTGAAAACGTAGATTGAAGAGTTCTTGCACAAGCTGCTTCTCTTTTTCAGCAAGCTCGTCTACCGTCATGCCTCTTAGTTCCTTGACGTCTACCGCCATATACACGCTCCTTGCCCTCCGGACCCCTGCAAGACCTATCCAAACTCACCGCGAACGACCAGTTTAGTCGCTATCGGTAACTTGTGAGACGCCAGTCGAAAAGCTTCTTTTGCAGTTTCGGCTGTAACACCATCCATCTCATAGAGAATGCGACCAGGCTTCACCACTGCGACCCAATATTCTGGATTGCCCTTACCCTTTCCCATTCGAGTTTCCGCAGGCTTTTTAGTAATCGGTTTGTCAGGGAAAATACGAGTCCAAACCTGACCTCCGCGCTTCACGTGGCGGGTAATGGCAATACGCGCCGCCTCAATTTGGCGACTGGTGATCCAACCTGGCTCCAGGGCTTTTAAGCCGAATTCGCCAAGGGTGATTTGCCCACCACGATAGGCCTTGCCCGTCATACGGCCCTTCTGCATTTTTCTAAATTTAACTTTCTTAGGCGCTAACACGATTCAATCTCCTCACCCAAACCGGCGATCCAATGATGATTCTGATTTCAGCGGTTGAGCTGGAAGAAGCTCACCCTTATAAATCCAAGTCTTTACTCCGATCTGCCCCATCGTCGTATGGGCTTCAGCGAAGCCATAGTCAATTTCAGCACGGAGCGTATGCAAGGGCACACGACCCTCTCGATACCACTCGGTTCGGGCAATTTCCGCCCCACCTAATCGACCTGCTACCATGATTTTAATTCCTTGAGCGCCAAGCCTCAAAGCTGACTGCACACTGCGCTTCATTGCCCGACGGAAGGCCACTCGCTTCTCAAGTTGAGTCGCGACATTTTCACTGACAAGCTGAGCGTCGAGCTCCGGTTTTTTGATTTCCTTGACAGTGATGTACGCCTGTCCGCCATATTGCTTTTCTAGGTCGGCCTTCAATTTATCGACTTCAGCGCCTTTCCGCCCAATAATAATCCCAGGACGAGCGGTATGAATAATCACCCTGATCTGATCGCCCGAACGCTCAATTTCAACCTTCGCCACCCCGGCGTGGTAGAGCCGCGCCTTGACCATCTTTCGAATTTTCACGTCTTGATGCAGGAGTTTGGCGTAATCTTTCCCCGCATACCAACGAGAGCTCCACGTATAGTTATAACCGAGTCGATACCCTATAGGATGTGTTTTCTGACCCATGCGTTATATGCCTCAATAAAGGAGAATCGTTCTATTTCTGTTTATCACCAGCCCCAGGTGCCGCAACGACGACCGTGATATGACTTGTCCGTTTCTGAATGGCATTTGCTCGACCCATCGATCTTGCACGCACACGCTTGTAAATGGGACCGCAATTGACGAAGGCCTTAGAGATCACCATTGACTCACTATCTCCCATCTCCTTGAGCTCGGCATTCGCCACCGCAGAACGAACAACTTTCTCGACAACCCGGGCGGCATGTCGAGGGGTGTGCTTTAAGATCGCCAACGCCATCGGCACCTGCCTGCCACGAATGAGATCGATCACAGGCTTAGCCTTGCGCGGAGCAACTCGGACAAATCTTAAAATTGCATGTGCTTCAGTCATTCGTTAAGACCTTGTTATCTATGAGCCAATCCCATTTGGTTTTTATTTCAGCGCGACGGCTTTCTCTGTCTTAGCCTGCCCATGCCCCTTAAAAAATCTTGTCGGAGCAAATTCACCAAGTTTATGACCCACCATATTTTCAGTCACAAACACAGGAATAAATTTTTTCCCATTATGAACGGCGAAGGTATGACCGATCATATCTGGAACGACCGTCGAACGACGGGACCACGTTTTGATCAACCTGCGGTCCTTCGTCTGATTCATTTGCTCCACCTTTTTAAGCAAATGACCATCGATGAACGCTCCCTTACTTATCGATCTAGGCATTGCGCACCCCTGACTTCCGTCGAGCGATAATAAACTTGTCGGTCTTTTTATTCTGCCTGGTCTTGTACCCTTTGGTCGGAAGACCCCACGGAGAAACAGGGTGCGGATTTCCCTGCCCTGACTTTCCTTCCCCTCCTCCATGCGGATGATCTACCGGATTCATGACGACGCCACGAACGTGGGGTCGCTTCCCCTTCCATCGGCTCCTCCCCGCTTTCCCAACACTAATATTCTCATGATCCACATTCCCGATTTGTCCGACCGTGGCCATGCAAATACCCAACACCCTGCGCATTTCTCCGGACTTCAGCCGCACCTGGACGTAATCTCCATCTCGCCCCATGACCTGCGCAAATCCTCCAGCGCTTCGGATCAATTGACCACCCTTGCCGGATTTTAATTCAATATTATGGATGGTCGTCCCAAGCGGCATGTTGGCCAATGGAAGTGCATTACCAGGTCGAATCTCTGCTTCCGGACCAGATTGAACCTCATCGTTCACGCTCAGACCAACCGGCGCTAGAATATAGCGCTTCTCTCCGTCGCGGTACTTCAATAAGGCTATCCGTGCCGTTCGATTCGGGTCATACTCAATAGAAGAAACCTTTGCAGGAACACCAACTTTATCCCTTCGAAAATCGATCTTGCGGTACAACCTCTTATGCCCACCGCCACGAAAGCGAACGGTTACACGACCATTATTATTGCGACCCCCGCTCCGTAAGTGGAACGTGGTTAACGACTTCTCTGGCTGTTTACCAGTGAGGTCTTTCGACACGACGGCTGTCATCCCTCGACGGCCCGCAGATGTAGGTCTATATACTTTCAAGCCCATACAATACCTCTATGACTTCAAAACTTGAGTGAACAGAACATGTTCAATGCTAGGCACTTTCGTACATTTCAAGCTTTTCACCTTCCCTGAGGGTGACAAAAGCCTTTTTCCAATCCGAACGCTTTCCAGAAAATCGACCAAGCCGCTTAACCTTTCCACGAACATTCATGAGGTTGACCTTTTCAACCTTAACCTTGAGCAGCGTTTCCACGGCTTGCTTAATCTGCACACGATTGGCTTCAGGATGAACTACAAAACCCACCGTATTGCTCTTCTCGCGCAGGCCAGTAATTTTTTCAGTTAAGAGCGGCTGCAGCAGCACCCTATGCATATTCATTTTCATGACCAGGCCTCGTTCACAGGGCCAATTTCTTGCTCAGAAATGACTACCACCTGGGCTCGAACAACATCATAGACATTCAGCTGATCCGCGCTAAGGATTTTTACATTGGCCAGGTTTTCAGCTGCCCGCAGGAGCTCCACCTGAGACTTCCCACTAACCACCAGCACATGCGCTCCCTGACTAAACTGCTTTAATGCGTCCGCCAATAGCTTCGTCTTAGGCTGTTGCAACGTGAGCCCAGAAACCACAAACAATTGACCCTCAGCCACCTTAGAAGACAGCGCACCCTGGATGGCAGCACGGTACTTCTTCTTCGGCATTGAATACGCATAACTTCTTGGCTTGGGCCCAAATACAATCCCACCATGGCGCCAAACTGGCGAGCGAAGAGAACCAGACCGCGCCCGCCCCGTATGCTTTTGCTTCCAAGGCTTTTTCCCAGACCCACTCACCTCACCTCGACGCAAAGTCGAAGCGGTACCCTTCCGTTCACACGCACGCTGCATGATCACGGCTTCATGGACCAACGCTGTGCGCGGTTCACACCCGAATACCTTCGGAGATAGATCAACGGTCCCTATTTTCTTTTTCTGCAAATCCACAAGATCGATAGTAGGCATACTAGCTCTTCTTTGACTTACGCACGACCACAACCCCGTTCACCGATCCAGGAATTGCACCGCGCACAAATAGGAGATTTTCACTGGTTCGCGCATCAATAACCTTTAATCGCTGAATCGTAACCCGCTCGGATCCCATGTGACCAGGCAATGTTTTTCCCTTCCAGACACGAGACGGAAAGGAGCTTGCACCAATCGATCCAGGTGCGCGATGAAACATCGAGCCATGCGATTCAGGGCCACCGGCATAATTGTGCCGCTTCACAACACCCTGAAATCCTTTCCCCTTTGAGATGCCGATCACATCAACCCAATCACCCTTTTTAAACATCTCAACTGTTACCAGCTGCCCCACGGTTGCCTCGCCGTCTTTTTTAAACTCACGCAAGACTCGGCTCGCTGGCACTTGATTTTTCTTGAGATGCCCAAGTTCCGCCCTAGAGAGTTTCCGTTCCTTCACTTCCCCAAAGGAAAGCTGGACCGCTTCGTATCGATCCCGCTCTTTCGTTCGAACAGCCACAACCCGACAAGGACCAGCCTCGATAACAGTTACCGGTGTCAAGCGACTCTCGTCGAACACCTGAGTCATACCTATCTTCTTCCCAATCAGTCCGTTCGTCATATCCATCCAGTACAGAAAGTTACTGTTCTACAAACTACTAATTTCAACCAAATCTAGCCCGTCTGATGCCTATAGTTTTATTTCCACATCTACACCAGCCGCCAGATTAAGCTTCATCAATGAATCCATCGTCTCGGGCGTCGGCTCCATAATATCGAGCAGCCGCTTATGCGTACGCATTTCAAACTGCTCACGCGATTTCTTGTCCGCATGAGTCGACCGCTGAACCGTAATTTTCTCAATCCGAGTGGGAAGCGGGATGGGCCCTACTACCTTCGCTCCACTGCGACGAACAGTTTCAACAATTTCACTCACAGATTGATCGAGAATCCGATAATCAAACCCCCGCAACCTAATTCTGATTCGCTGATCGACTTTCACGCCGTTACTCCTAATCCATCAACCGAACGCATTTTCTTTATGCCAGAATTTCCGTGACCACGCCCGAGCCGACCGTCTTGCCGCCCTCGCGCACCGCAAACCGCAACCCCTGATCCATCGCGATCGGACTGATCAACTCCCCCGTCACACTCACATTGTCCCCCGGCATCACCATCTCCACCCCCGGATTCAACTGCACCACCCCCGTCACGTCCGTCGTCCGGAAGTAGAACTGCGGCCGATACCCGTTGAAGAACGGCGTATGCCGCCCCCCCTCTTCTTTGGTCAACACATAGATCTCGGCTTTGAACTTGGTATGCGGCGTGATGCTCTTCGGCTTCGACAGCACCATCCCTCGCTCCACGTCCTCCTTCTTCGTCCCCCGCAAGAGCACCCCAATGTTGTCCCCCGCCTGCCCCTCATCGAGCACCTTGCGGAACATCTCGACCCCGGTCACCACGGTGGTCTGCGTCGGGCGTAAGCCGACGATCTCGATTTCATCACCCACTTTCACGATCCCGCGTTCACAGCGCCCCGTGACGACGGTCCCGCGCCCGCTGATGGTGAAGACGTCTTCGATCGGCATCAAGAACGGCTTGTCGATCGGCCGCTGCGGCGTCGGAATGTAGGTGTCGACGGCCTCCAACAGCTTCATGATGGCCGGCACGCCCAACGGCCCCTGATTGCCTTCCATGGCCTGCAGCGCACTGCCGTGGATGATCGGGGTCTTGTCGCCCGGAAACCCATACTTACTGAGCAACTCGCGCACTTCGAGTTCCACGAGCTCTAAGAGCTCTTTGTCATCGACTTTGTCGGCTTTGTTTAAGAACACGACGATGTAGGGGACGCCCACCTGCCGCGCCAAGAGAATATGCTCCCGGGTCTGCGGCATCGGCCCGTCCGCCGCGCTCACGACGAGAATCGCCCCGTCCATCTGCGCCGCCCCGGTGATCATGTTCTTGACGTAGTCGGCGTGGCCCGGACAATCGACGTGCGCATAGTGCCGATTATCGGTCTCGTACTCGACGTGGCTGATGGCAATGGTCATGATCTTGGTCGCGTCCCGGCGCCCTTGGCTCTCGGAGGCCTTCGCCACTTCGTCATAGCTGATGAACTTCGCCATCCCTTTGTCCGCACACACTTTCGTCAACGCCGCCGTCAACGTCGTCTTCCCATGGTCCACGTGCCCAATCGTCCCAATATTCACGTGCGGCTTCTTCCGCTCATACTTCGCCTTCGCCATACCCTACTCCCTCCCGTAATTCAGGAATCGCTATTTTTTGATAATAGCCTCTGCAATATTTTTCGGAACTTGCTCGTAACGATCAAACTCCATACTGTAGGTAGCACGGCCTTGCGTTCGAGACCGGAGATCAGTCGCATAGCCAAACATTTCCATCAACGGCACGGCGGCATCAATCGCTTGAGCCCCGGCACGAACCTTCATCCCCTGAACCTTACCTCGCCGTCCATTCAGGTTTCCGATCACGTCCCCCATGAATTCCTGAGGAACCAAAACCTCAACCTTCATAATCGGTTCCAGCAACACAGGATCAGCTTTTTTGCATGCATCAGAGAAGCCCATAGACCCAGCGATTTTGAATGCCATCTCATTGGAGTCAACGTCATGGTAGGAGCCATCGATAATGGTCACCTTCACGTCCCGGAGAGGATACCCAGCAACCACCCCCGTCTCCATTCGCTCCCGAACGCCCTTTTCAATCGCGGGAATATATTCTTTTGGAATGGCTCCACCGACGATCTTGTTCACAAACTCCAGACCCTTACCAGCCTCTGACGGCTCAACAGTCAACACAACGTGTCCGTATTGCCCTCGACCACCAGTCTGCTTGATATATTTCGACTCAGCCTCGGCTTTCCGCCGGATGGTTTCCCTAAATGCAACCTCCGGCTTGCCGACGTTTGCCTCGACTTTAAATTCTCGCAACATTCGATCAACAATGATTTCTAGATGCAATTCCCCCATTCCAGCAATGATCGTTTGTGCAGTTTCTTCGTCGGTCCGCACACGGAAGGAAGGGTCTTCCTGAGCAAGCTTTTGAAGCGCGAAGCCCATCTTCTCCTGATCCTGCTTCGTCTTCGGTTCAATCGCCATAGCAATGACAGGCTCAGGAAATTTCATGACCTCGAGCAGAACAGGCTGCTTTTCATCAGCCAGCGTATCCCCAGTGGTGGCCCCCTTGAGCCCTACCGCTGCAACAATGTCTCCGGCATGAACTTCATCGATTTCTTCACGCTTGTTGGCATGCATTTTAAGCAGACGCCCGATCCGGTCTTTTGTCCCCTTCGTTACATTCAAGACCGGCGTCCCGGTTTTGAGAGCGCCTGAATAGACACGGAAGTACGTCAATTGGCCGGCGAAGGGATCCGACATGATTTTAAATGCCAACGCCGAAAACGGTTCGGTATCATCCGCCTTCCGCTCTACTTCTTTCCCGCTCACCGGCTCAACTCCCTTTACGGGAGGAATATCGAGCGGCGACGGAAGGTAATCCACCACACCATCAAGAAGCTGCTGCACCCCTTTATTTTTAAAGGCTGAACCACAAAGCACCGGCGTGATTTTCATCGAAATGGTGGCCGCACGGATTGCGCGCATGACCTCTTCTTCGGTCAGCGGATGACCATTCAGGTATTTTTCCATCACCTGGTCATCAAATTCTGCGACGGCGTCGAGCATTTTCTCTCGATAGTCGGTAGCCTGAGCGAGGAGTTCCTGCGGAATCTCATCAACTTTGTACTTCGCACCCAAGGTTTCGTCGTCGTAAAAGTACCCCTTCATCCTGACGAGATCGATCGAACCTCGAAACTCTGCTTCCCGTCCGATCGGGATTTGAATCGGGACAGGCTTGGCGCCGAGTCGATCAATAATCGACTGAACACTTCCATAAAAATCGGCTCCGACCCGATCCATCTTATTCATAAAAGCGATACGCGGAACATGATACTTGTCCGCCTGCCGCCAAACTGTTTCTGACTGCGGTTCAACCCCTTGCACGGAATCAAAAGCCGCTACTGCCCCATCAAGCACACGCAGCGACCGCTCAACCTCAATCGTGAAGTCTACGTGGCCAGGCGTATCAATGATATTGATGCGATGCTCTCTCCAAAAACAGGTGGTCGCGGCTGACGTAATGGTGATGCCTCGCTCCCGCTCCTGCTCCATCCAGTCCATAGTTGCCGCACCCTCATGAACCTCACCTAGCTTATGAGTCATGCCGGTATAGTAGAGAATTCGCTCGGTGGTCGTAGTTTTCCCTGCATCAATATGGGCCATGATGCCGATATTTCTCGTACGCTCTAATGATGTTTGACGAGCCACGTTATTCCCCTAAAAACACTTATGCTGCAGATCGAGTCGCCTCACGCTGCTGCGATGCAGGAGCACCCAAGTCTGCTGATCGCAGCACGACTCAACTGCAGCACAGAAGGATACCTACCAGCGATAATGGGCGAATGCCTTATTTGCTTCGGCCATTCGATGCACGTCTTCCCGCTTCTTAACTGCAGCTCCGGTATTATTCGAAGCATCCAACAGTTCAGCCGCAAGCTTTTCACGCATACTCTTTCCACCACGCGTACGCGCAGACTGCGAGAGCCAGCGCAATGCGAGCGAGACTCGACGTGCCGGCCGAATTTCAACGGGAACCTGATAAGAAGCTCCACCCACTCGACGAGATTTAACCTCGACAATGGGCTTCACATTATCAACTGCAACCTTAAACACCTTCAGCGGGTCTCCCCCGGTCTTCTCCTGAATAACATCAAAGGCCCCATAACAGATACGCTCAGTTGTACTCTTCTTCCCACTACTCATGAGCGTGTTAATGAACTTCCCGACCAGTTTATCCCGATATCGCACATCCGGAAGCACTTCCCGCTGGCCCAGAAATCTACTACGTGGCATATCGTCCTACTATTAAATAAAAAGCTGGAAAAATTAAACAAGACGCCCATCTATCACTTAGGCCGCTTTGCTCCGTACTTTGAGCGACTCTGCTTTCGGTCCGCCACCCCCACGGCATCCAGCGCCCCACGAACCAAATGGTATCGCACACCAGGAAGGTCCTTGACACGCCCCCCACGCACGAGAACGATTGAGTGCTCCTGGAGATTGTGTCCAACTCCAGGGATGTAGGTGGTGACCTCCATGCCGTTCGTGAGACGGACACGAGCAACTTTCCGTAGCGCTGAATTCGGTTTTTTGGGTGTCGTTGTGTAGACGCGAAGACACACGCCCCTTTTCTGCGGACAGGACTTCAGCGCAGGGCTTTTCGTCTTTGCCTTAACAGAGACTCGCCCTTTTCGAATCAGTTGATTAATCGTCGGCATCAGTTTAGACCTTTTTCACAAACATGAATCACTAACAATCATGCCCAAAGCCGCAGGATTATAGTGATCAACCGAGCAGCTGTCAAGTGGAGATGATTACTTTTTACCGGAATCACGCCGTCTCATTAGACGTAGTGGTGATCGCTGCCTCCGATGACACAGGATTCCCAGCGGAGCCTACACCTACCGGGACAGACTCGGGTTTTTCGCTGATCACAAATGTATCGCGATACTCTTCAAACCCGGACCCAGCCGGAATCAATCGGCCAACGATAACATTTTCTTTCAATCCCAGCAGATCATCCTCTCGTCCGTTGATCGCCGCTTCCGTAAGGACTCGCGTCGTCTCCTGGAAGGAGGCCGCCGAAATAAAGCTATCAGTGGTCAACGCAGCCTTCGTAATACCGAGCAACACGGGCTTACCCAGAGCCGGACTTCCATCATTTTCGAGGACTCGCTCATTTTCTTTTTCGAAGACACTCTTGCTCACTTGACTGCCGGGCAAAAAGTACGTGTCACCAGGGTCTTCAACTCGTACTTTTCGCAGCATTTGCCTGACAATGATCTCAATATGCTTGTCATTAATCGAGACGCCTTGCAATCGATACACATCCTGCACTTCGTCAACGAGATACTTCTGCAATTCATTTGGCCCAAGCACATCGAGGATGTCATGAGGATTCGCCGACCCATCCATCAAAGGCTCCCCGGCTCGCACCCAGTCACCCTCATGCACATTCACGTGCTTGCCCTTGGGGATAAAGTATTCCTTCACATCACCCATCTTATTGTCGACCAAGACCTTGCGCTGCCCCTTCACAAAACCGCCGTATGACACTTCTCCGTCGATCTCGGTGATAACGGCCTGTTCTTTTGGTTTACGTGCTTCAAACAGTTCAACGACCCGTGGGAGACCTCCGGTGATATCCTTGGTCTTTGTCGTTTCACGAGGAATCTTTGCCAACACATCACCTGGGAACACCGTGGCGCCCTTTTCGACAAAAATATGGGCTCCAACCGGCAATAGATATCTGGCTACGGCGCTCGCTCCACCGGCCACTTTGGCTGTTTTCCCACCGTCGTCCTTGATGGATACCCGCGGACGAAGCGTCTGTCCCGCATGCTCGATGATGACCTTACGTGACAACCCGGTCACTTCATCGAATTCGTCTTTCATCGTGACGCCTTCCACAATGTCACCGTACGCGACTTTCCCACCGACCTCCGTCAAAATGGTCAACGAATATGGGTCCCACTCGACCAACTTCTGACCTACCACAACCGGATCACCGTCTTTGATCTTAATTTTCGCGCCGTAGACTACGGGATACTTTTCGCGTTCACGCCCGCTGTCATCCACGATCGCGATCTTGGTATTGCGGTTCATCACAACCCATTCACCTTCTTTATTCCGAACCGCGATACCGGAGTTGTGAACGTCGGCATTTTTCTTGGCGTCGAAGCTCATAAACTTGATGCGCCCAGCATGCTTCGCCTCGAGCACAGTTTGTTCGACGACCTTGCTGGCCGTCCCACCGATGTGAAACGTCCGCATCGTCAACTGCGTCCCCGGCTCACCAATAGACTGCGCCGCAATGACCCCGACCGGTTCACCCTTTTCAACCAGACGCCCGCGCGCCAGATCTCGGCCATAACAGGCGCGGCATACGCCACGCGGCGATTGGCAGGTTAGAACCGACCGAATCTTGACCCGATCGACTCCTGCTTCAACAATAGATTTAGTCAACTCCTCATTGATCTCTTCATTCCAGGCTACGATGATCTCCCCTGTGACGGGATCACGAATATCTTCCGCTGCGAGACGACCAAGGACACGTTCCTCAAGCGGCTGGATAATTTCTCCGCCTTCGACGAGTGCGCTGACAAGAATACCGTCGCGCGTTCCGCAGTCGATTTCATTAATGATGACATCCTGAGCGATATCGACCAATCGTCTCGTGAGATACCCCGAATTGGCTGTTTTCAGCGCTGTATCGGCGAGACCTTTACGAGCACCGTGAGTCGAAATGAAATACTGCAACACGGTCAACCCTTCGCGAAAATTGGCGGTAATAGGAGTCTCGATGATCTCCCCTGACGGCTTTGCCATCAGACCGCGCATCCCCCCTAATTGTCGAATTTGCTGCGAGCTGCCGCGGGCACCGGAATCCGCCATCATAAAGATCGGATTGAAGGACTCCGCTTTCGCTGGATCACCGCCGGCACCAAGCTCCTTCATCATCTCATTGGCAACTTGCTCGGTGACATGCGCCCAAATGTCGATCACCTTATTGTATCGTTCTCCGTTGGTGATCAAACCATCGGAATATTGCTTCTCGATCTCGTTCACTTCACGCTGCGCTTTTCCGATAAAATCTTCCTTCTTCGTCGGAATGTGCATGTTATCAATGCAGATCGATAATCCGGCCCTGGTGGCATTGGTAAAACCGATCTCTTTGATCTTATCCAGGAACTCGACCGTATCGCGATGCCCGGTTTGACGGTAGACCGCGTCGATCAGCTTTGTCATTTCCTTCTTCGTCATCAGCTTATTTGCATTCGCGAAGGGCAAGCTCGGAGGAAGGATTTCCGACAACAACACCCGCCCAACAGTAGTTTGTACCAGCACACCCGCAATGCGTACCTTGACCCGGGCATGCTCTTCCACTTCTCTCGCATCGAAGGCAATCCGAACCTCTTCCGGTGAGCCGAATACCTTCCCTTCGCCCTTGGCGCCGATTCGCTCCTTTGTCAACCAGTAGCATCCCAGCACCATATCTTGCGACGGCACGGCAATCGGTTTGCCGTTGGCAGGCGAGAGAATATTATTGATCGACATCATCAACACCCGCGCTTCAACCTGGGCTTCGATGGACAACGGGACATGGACCGCCATCTGATCGCCGTCGAAGTCGGCGTTGAAGGCGGCACAAACGAGAGGATGCAGTCGGATGGCTTTGCCTTCAACCAACACAGGATCAAACGCCTGAATGCCCAACCGGTGAAGAGTCGGAGCTCGATTGAGCAACACCGGATGCTCCCGAATTACCTCATCAAGAACGTCCCACACTTCCGGTCGTTCTTTTTCCACCAGCCGTTTCGCACTTTTTATGGTCGTGGCTGCTCCTCTGGCTTCCAGCTTGTGAAAGATGAACGGCTTGAACAACTCCAACGCCATCTTCTTTGGCAAACCGCACTGATGGAGCCGAAGCTCTGGACCAACGACGATGACCGTACGACCGGAGTAATCGACCCGCTTTCCCAAGAGGTTCTGCCGGAACCGCCCCTGCTTGCCCTTCAACATGTCGCTCAATGATTTCAGTGGGCGCTTGTTGGGTCCACGAATCGCGCGTCCGCGTCGACCGTTGTCGAACAGCGCATCCACAGCCTCCTGAAGCATCCGCATTTCATTCCTGATGATGACGCCAGGAGCCTTCAATTCCATCAATCGCTTAAGACGATTGTTCCGATTAATCACCCGACGGTACAAATCATTCAAATCAGACGTGGCAAACCGCCCACCATCCAAGGGAACCAACGGTCGCAACTCCGGAGGCAACACTGGGATGACGTCCATGATCATCCATTCCGGCTTATTCCCGGACTTACGGAACGCCTCTAGGACTTTCAGGCGCTTGGCGTATTTCTTTTTCATCGCCGCCGACGTTGACGCCTTTGCTTTCACCTGCAAATCATCCCACAGCGGATTGATGTCGATCTTTCTTAACAGATCCCGAATCGCCTCAGCTCCGATACCGACCTTGAACCCGCTCGCTCCAAACTCGGAGACGAGCGTACGCAGCTTGTCCTCCGGAACCAGCTCTTTTTCCGCAAGATCAGTCGAGCCAGGATCCACACAGACATAACTTTCAAAGTAAAGAATTTTCTCCAACTGTTTGAGACTCATGTCGAGCAGAGTTCCGATCCGACTCGGGACTCCTTTCAAGAACCAAATGTGTGCGACCGGAGCAGCCAGTTCGATGTGCCCCATACGCTCACGACGCACCTTCGATTGAATCACCTCGACTCCACATTTGTCGCAGACGATTCCTCGATGCTTCATGCGCTTATACTTACCGCAATTGCATTCCCAGTCCTTGGTCGGGCCGAAAATTTTCGCGCAGAAGAGGCCATCTTTTTCAGGTTTGAATGACCGATAATTGATCGTTTCAGGTTTCTTGACTTCGCCATACGACCACGAGCGGATTTTCTCGGGCGAGGCAATGCGAATGCGCATTGCATCGAACGACACAGAATCCCGCTGCTTTTCAAACAATGTATATACGCCTTCCAAGGTAATGACCTCCTCTGATACCGGACGTTCTCCGGCACACAAGCGGTTAGTCTTGCGTCTTGACCAACTCTACATCGAGCCCCAAGCTCTGCAGTTCTTTGACCAGCACGTTGAATGACTCCGGCAAGCCCGGCTCGAGAAACGGTTCGCCCTTGACGATCGCCTCGTACATCCGAGAACGGCCCGGCACGTCATCAGATTTGACGGTGAGAAACTCTTGCAGGGTCGAGGCCGCACCATAGGCTTGGAGCGCCCAGACCTCCATCTCCCCTAAGCGTTGTCCGCCAAACTGCGCCTTGCCGCCGAGCGGCTGTTGAGTGACCAGCGAATACGGGCCGATGGATCGAGCGTGAATTTTGTCGTCGACGAGATGGTGAAGCTTGAGCACATACATATACCCGACAGTCACCGGACTCCCGAAGGTCTCGCCCGTCTTCCCATCGATAAGCTGAGATTGTCCGCTCAGCGGCAATTTGCCCTTCTTGAGTAAATCCTTGATTTCTTTTTCCGACGCCCCATCAAACACCGCGCTCGCGACCTTAATACCCAATGCCTTCGCCGCCCAACCCAAGTGCGTCTCCAGAATTTGCCCGACGTTCATACGCGACGGTACCCCGAGAGGATTCAAGACGATCTCGACCGGAGTTCCATCGGGAAGATAAGGCATATCCTCTTCCGGTAACACCCGAGACACAACGCCTTTGTTCCCATGGCGACCGGCCATTTTGTCGCCGACCTGAATCTTTCGCTTCATGGCGATATACACCTTCACGAGCTTGATGACTCCGGGAGGGAGTTCATCGCCTCGCTTCAGGCGGCCCACCTTTTCGTCGTACAATGTCTGTAAAATTTCAATCTGTTCCTTAGCGCGCCGCTCGACATCTTCCAGCTCTTTTTGCTCATCAGGATCGCTAAGAATGATGTGCCGCACGGTGTCATCCGGCAATCGCCGGAGAATTTCAGCCGTCAGCTTGCCCTTCTTTTTCAAGATCACGTCGCCGCTCTCCGGGTCCATGAGATCCCGACCCACCACCTTACCGAGCAACAACTTCCGTATCTTCTTCGTCTTTTCTTCATCGATGATGCGCAGCTCTTCGTGGTGATCCCGCTGCAGCTTCATCTGGTCGTCGGTCTCGATACTTTTTGAACGCTCGTCCTTGTCGAGCCCCTTCCGGGAAAAGATTTTGACGTCGACTACAATGCCCTCCACGCCAGGAGGGACCGTCACTGACGTATCCTTCACGTCACCGGCCTTTTCACCGAAAATCGCACGAAGCAGTTTTTCTTCCGGGGTCAACTGCGTTTCGCCTTTGGGCGTCACCTTGCCGACTAAAATGTCACCTGGTTTGACTTCGGCCCCGATCCGGATGATCCCGCTCTCATCCAAATTCCGTAGCGCCTCTTCGCCGACGTTCGGAATGTCGCGAGTAACGTCTTCCTTGCCCAACTTGGTGTCCCGAGCCTCGACCTCAAACTCCTCGATGTGGATTGAGGTGAAGGCATCTTCGCGGACCAACTTTTCGCTCAACAAGATCGCGTCCTCGAAGTTGTAGCCACCCCACGGCATGAAGGCGACCAGCACATTCTTGCCCAGCGCCAACTCTCCGTGATCAATCGCAGGCCCATCTCCGAGGACCTGCCCCTTCTTGACAGGTTGACCGATCCGTACCACCGGAGTCTGTGTAATGCATGTATTTTGGTTCGACCGCTGAAACTTGATCAGGTCGTACACATCCAGCCCTGAATCTTTGCCTTTTTTCCCGTCTTTCGAATCAGCCCGCACCACGATACGCGTTGCGTCGACGCTTTCGACGACTCCAGCTCGTCGGGCCTGGATGACATAGCCCGAGTCCCGAGCGACAACAGCCTCCATCCCGGTTCCAACTAACGGCGATTCCGACGTCAGCAACGGCACGGCCTGGCGCTGCATATTGGAACCCATCAACGCACGATTGGCATCGTCATGTTCTAAAAACGGCACCAGAGCGGTTGCGACACTGACGACTTGCTTGGGCGAGACGTCCATGTATTCGATCCGATCAGGAGATGCGAGCACGAAGTCTCCGCCATGGCGGCAGGACACCGTTTCCGACACCAATCTTCCGGATCCGTCGAGTTTTGAGTTCGCCTGCGCAATGATGTATTTGTCGCCTTCGATTGCGGACAGAAATTCAATCTCCTCAGTGACTCGCCCCTTCGCCACTTTGCGGTATGGCGCCTCAATAAAACCAAACTGATTGATACGCGCATACGTCGCTAATGACGTGATCAACCCGATGTTCGGACCCTCCGGCGTCTCAATGGGACAAATGCGACTGTAGTGGGACGGATGGACGTCCCGGACTTCGAATCCGGCTCGCTCTCTCGTGAGCCCGCCCGGGCCCAGTGCTGAAAGCCTTCGCTTATGGGTGATTTCGGCCAGGGGATTGGTTTGGTCCATAAACTGAGACAGCTGGCTGCTGCTGAAGAACTCCTTCACAGCCGCAACCACCGGCTTGGCGTTGATCAAGTCGTGCGGGAGCACGGTTTCCATATCGAGGAGATTCATGCGCTCCTTGATGCTTCGCTCCATCCGAACCAGTCCCAACCTGAATTGATTTTCAAGCAATTCCCCCACCGACCGGACACGGCGATTCCCCAAGTGGTCGATGTCGTCGATTTCTCCTTTGCCGATTTTTAGGTTGACCAGATACCGGACAACCTCGACGATATCCTGGGCCATCAGAGTCCGCTGTTCAAGCGGGAGATCCAAGCCCAACTTCTTATTGAGTTTCAGTCGACCGACCGGGGATAAATCATACCGCTTGGAGTTCAGAAACAAATTATCAAACAACGCCCGGGCGGTATCGACCGATGGGGTTTCACCGGGACGGAGGCGACGATAGATCTCGACCATCGCTTCCTCTTTGGACCCGATCTTTTCCATCTCCAGCGTATCAAGGATCACCGGTGTTGCCGTGGCCATATCAAGATAGATGACCTTGAACTCTTCAACATCGCTTTCCGCGATTTGCTCCACGATTTCAGCTGTCAGCCGCTGATTTTTTTCCGCAAGCTTCTCATTCTTCGAATCGACCAAGTCAGTGAGAATGGCGCGCCCCACCAACTCATTGGGAAGCATAGGAATTTCCTTCACTCCCGATGCTTTCAACTTTGCAATAACGCCCTTCGTCAGCCTGGCACCTTCCCGCACCAATGGCTCCTTACTGGTCTTGTCCGTGACTTCGACCGTGCAGCGAAGACCATGGTGGATTTCAGGGTCAAGCTTGCGAAACATCCTCCCCTTCGACACACGAATTTCTTCGACAGGGTAGTACATCTTGAGTAAGTCATCGCTCGAGAATGCAAACGCCTTCAGCAAGATCGTAGCCGGCATCTTCCGACGTCGATCGATGCGGACATACAGAATATCCCGAGCATCGAATTCGAAATCGAGCCACGAACCGCGATAGGGAATGATTCGCGCGGAATACAATACTTTGCCGCTCGCATGGGTCCGACCCTTATCATGAGTAAAGGAAGCACCTGGTGATCGATGAAGCTGACTGACAACCACGCGCTCAGTCCCATTAATGATAAACGTCCCTCGCTCCGTCATGAGCGGTAATTCGCCGACATAGACTTCTTGCTCACGGACGTCCAACACTTTCTTCCGAGGGCCTTTATCTTCCTTGTCGAACACCACAAGGCGGACACGCAATTTGAGCGGAACGGCAAAGGTCATTCCCTGCTCAAGGCATTCCCGCTCATCGTATTTCGGTGTCCCGAGCGTATAGCTCGAAAACTCCAGCATGGCGGTATTGTTGTAGTCCGGGATAGGGAAGACGCTGGCTAACGCCGCCTGCAATCCATGATCCTTTCGGCGCTCTGGCTCGGTCTCGAGTTGTAAAAACTCTTCGTAGGAACGCTTCTGGATTTCGATCAGATCTGGAATATCAATGTTCGTTCGAATACGAGAAAAATCTTTTCGCTCGACGAACTCTTGCAGAGTCGTTTCGGACATTCCTTCCCCTCCACGCTGGTTAGCGGTGAACAGCCATCACCGGCCTCTGGGGTGATAATGAGTCAGGGCCTCACTCGATCACCCGAACAAACGACCGGTAGCCTGACGAATCTTTGAGTTACTTGATTTCGACCTTGGCACCGCTTTCTTCAAGCTTCTTCTTCATCGTGTCCGCCTCGTCCTTCGCTACTCCGGTCTTGACCGGCTTCGGGGCGCCCTCGACGAGATCCTTCGCTTCCTTGAGGCCGAGATTCGTCAGCTCTCGAACCACCTTGATGATTTGGATTTTCTTGTCGGCAGGCGCGGATGCGAGGACGACATCAAATGCTGTTTTTTCCTCGGCCGCCGCCGCAGCTCCACCACCTGCAGCGGGTGCAGCAGCGATCGCAACCGGAGCGGCCGCCGTGACGCCAAACCGAGCCTCTAATCCCTTCACCAGTTCGGCAAGATCCAGCACGCTCATGCTTTCGATCGCCTTAATCAATTCCTCTTGTGACACTTTTCCCTCTGTAGCTGGCATGTCTCCCTCTCCTTTCCGTTTATCCTGAATGGCTGCAATGACCCGAACAAATTTAGACAACACTGCATTCAACGTATACACAACCCCACGGATCGGCCCCTGCATGGCCGACAACAACATCGCCACAAGCACTTCCTTCTTAGGAAGCGATGCGACGGCCGTTAACTCGTCCGGCTGGAGGATCTTACCCTCCAACACTCCGGCCATCATCCGTAGCTTCTCATCACGCTTCTCCGCGCCGATAAAATCCTTTAAGATCTTGGTCGGCAGTACGGGATCGTCATATCCAATCACAAGGCCGGTTGGCCCCTTCAGGTGCGCTTTCAGGCCAGCCAGCACCGTGCCCTCCGCGGCGCGTGCGGCAAGCGTATTCTTGACGACTCGATATTCCGCCTTGACCCCACGGAGTTGCTTACGCAATTCGGTGACTTGATTGACCGGAAGACCGACGCATTCCGTCAAGATAGCTAGTTTCGCCCGCCCAAACCTCTCAGCCAATTCCGCAATTGCTACTGCCTTTTCTTCCTTCTTCATCGTTCTCCTTCTTCGAACGACCGCTACCCGTCAATCGAGAAACACAGAATTACCCGATTGTCACATGCCCACAGACGCCGTTCGACTAACTCCATTGCTTGGCGAGTGCGATGGTATCCAACTTCACTCCTGGACCCATCGTACTTGATATGGTGGCACTCTTGAGATACCGCCCTTTGCACGAGGCCGGCTTGGCCTTAATCACGGACTCGATGATCGCGGCAGCATTGTCGTACAGTTTCGTTGGCTCAAACGACACCTTACCGACCGGAACGTGCACGATCCCGGCTTTTTCAACCTTGAATTCAACACGACCTTTTCTGATATCAGAAACAGCTTTTCCGACTTCGAAGGTGACGGTGCCGGTCTTCGGATTCGGCATTAACCCACGAGGTCCAAGCGCCTTCCCCAGCTTCCCGACCGAGGCCATGAGATCCGGAGTGGAGATGGCACAGTCAAACTCCATCCATCCGCCCTTGATTTTCTCCATCAAGTCATCCGACCCGACATAATCGGCCCCAGCCTGCCGCGCCTCTTGCTCCTTTTCACCCTTTGCAAAGACGAGCACCCGGACCTTTTTCCCTGTTCCGTGCGGAAGCGAGGCTGTCCCACGAACCAACTGATCCGAACGCTTCGGATCAATCCCCAACCTCAGCGCAAGATCGACCGATTCGTCGAACTTGGTAAAGGCGGATTTCTTGACCGTTTCAACTGCCTCACGCAACCCATAGACACGCGGCTCGACATTCTTGATGGCCGCATTCATTTTTTTCCCCATGACCTGCCGCTCCTTCGCTCTCGAAATTATCCCTGAATGACCACGCCCATGCTCCGGGCAGTCCCTTCAATGATTTTGACTGCCCCTTCCACATCAGCCGCGTTCAAATCCGCCATTTTCTTGCGCGCAATTTCGTTCAATTGCTCCCTGGTGATGGCACCGACCTTGTCCTTTTGAGGCACACCAGAACCCTTAATAATCCCCGCCGCCTTCTTGAGAAGATCTGAGGCAGGAGGCGTTTTCATGATGAAACTAAAGGTCCGATCTTTGTAGACCGTGATGACCACAGGGATAATACTGTCCCCCTCCTTCTGAGTCTTGGCATTAAACTGTTTGCAAAACTCCATGATGTTGACGCCGTGCTGGCCCAGCGATGGGCCGACCGGAGGAGCAGGATTGGCTTTGCCGGCCGGAATTTGCAATTTGATCTGCGCCGATATTTCTTTGGCCATGTCTTTCTCTTTCTCCTTACGCGACCGGCAATCAGTAGCGAGCCATCAATGTCGACCGACAACCTGACGGCACCCGATCGGTTTATATCCGTTCAACCTGTAAAAACCCCAATTCAACCGGTGTTGACCGACCAAAGATACTCACCATCACTTTCAGCCGGCTGTGGTCCTGATCGACTTCGTCAACCACACCGTTAAATCCAAGAAAGGGGCCGTCGATGATGCGAACGTTGTCGCTCTTGATGAACTTAATTTGCTCCCGCGGCTCAGCCTGACCCGCGTCAACTTGCTTGAGCAACGATTCCACTTCTTCATTCGTCAACGGAATCGGGACCGTGCTGCCCCCCACAAACCCCGTCACCTTCGGAGTCTCCTTGATCATCTGCAAGGTCTCGTCCTCCAGCGGCGACTCCAACTCGATCAAGACATAGCCGGGGAAAAATTTTCGGCGCGAAGTCCGTCGCTTACCATCTTTGATCTCGATGACATCTTCCGTCGGGACGAGCACCTGCCCCACCTTTTCAACAAGCCCCATTTGATTTGCGCGTTCCATCAGGCTGGTTTTTACCCGCCCCTCAAAACCCGCGTACGTATGGATGACGTACCAGTTCTTTGTCATGCACCACCCTCAGACTTCGATGAACTGCTACTGAACCTGCCTCTTACATCGTCGATTCAAATGAGCTTGCCGACCAACCATGAGAGGAATGAGTCCACAGCGGACAAATACACCGACATCAGAATACAGAAGACAATGACCACAGCTGTCGATCCAACAGTTTCCCCTCGGCTTGGAAACGAAACCTTCTTCAGCTCTGCCCGCACATCGGTCATGAACAAACGAATCGTACTGAACATGCGTGTGAACATCGGAAGTCCGTCTCCTAACGCTAGATGAGTTTATTGATGAACATCCCTTCGCACATAACCGTTCTCAGACTGGCTATAGAGCCCAGAGGCGTTTGCCCACCCTCAACGAACCATCGAACGGCACTCAACGCGAGACTCCCTCGCCTGTCATCTCTACTTACAACACCATCCGCCCGACCTTACCGATGGTGCGGCCGACGCCATGAGCACGCTTGAAATGGCAGGGGCACTAGGATTTGAACCCAGACTCTCGGTTTTGGAGACCGATGTGCTACCATTAACACCATGCCCCTCCCAGAACGATACCAAGCACCGAGCTAGCGACCCCCGCACAAACTCAGCACTTTATTTCACTTCCTTGTGAGGCGTGTGCTTTCGGCAAAACTTGCAGAACTTGTTACGTTCCAACCGATCAGGATCATTCTTTTTGTTCTTCATGGACGAGTAATTCCGCTGTTTACAGAGCGTACACGCCATGTCGATGATTTCGCGCATCTCTTTCTCCTCGATACAAACCGACAGGATGCCCACACAGACAAACACGGACCGTGTCGTGCCGGCCTGACCCCTGCTCGTCTGTCATTTTCTTTATGCCAGAATTTCCGTGACCACGCCCGAGCCGACCGTCTTGCCGCCCTCGCGCACCGCAAACCGCAACCCCTGATCCATCGCGATCGGACTGATCAACTCCCCCGTCACACTCACATTGTCCCCCGGCATCACCATCTCCACCCCCGGATTCAACTGCACCACCCCCGTCACGTCCGTCGTCCGGAAGTAGAACTGCGGCCGATACCCGTTGAAGAACGGCGTATGCCGCCCCCCCTCTTCTTTGGTCAACACATAGATCTCGGCTTTGAACTTGGTATGCGGCGTGATGCTCTTCGGCTTCGACAGCACCATCCCTCGCTCCACGTCCTCCTTCTTCGTCCCCCGCAAGAGCACCCCAATGTTGTCCCCCGCCTGCCCCTCATCGAGCACCTTGCGGAACATCTCGACCCCGGTCACCACGGTGGTCTGCGTCGGGCGTAAGCCGACGATCTCGATTTCATCACCCACTTTCACGATCCCGCGTTCACAGCGCCCCGTGACGACGGTCCCGCGCCCGCTGATGGTGAAGACGTCTTCGATCGGCATCAAGAACGGCTTGTCGATCGGCCGCTGCGGCGTCGGAATGTAGGTGTCGACGGCCTCCAACAGCTTCATGATGGCCGGCACGCCCAACGGCCCCTGATTGCCTTCCATGGCCTGCAGCGCACTGCCGTGGATGATCGGGGTCTTGTCGCCCGGAAACCCATACTTACTGAGCAACTCGCGCACTTCGAGTTCCACGAGCTCTAAGAGCTCTTTGTCATCGACTTTGTCGGCTTTGTTTAAGAACACGACGATGTAGGGGACGCCCACCTGCCGCGCCAAGAGAATATGCTCCCGGGTCTGCGGCATCGGCCCGTCCGCCGCGCTCACGACGAGAATCGCCCCGTCCATCTGCGCCGCCCCGGTGATCATGTTCTTGACGTAGTCGGCGTGGCCCGGACAATCGACGTGCGCATAGTGCCGATTATCGGTCTCGTACTCGACGTGGCTGATGGCAATGGTCATGATCTTGGTCGCGTCCCGGCGCCCTTGGCTCTCGGAGGCCTTCGCCACTTCGTCATAGCTGATGAACTTCGCCATCCCTTTGTCCGCACACACTTTCGTCAACGCCGCCGTCAACGTCGTCTTCCCATGGTCCACGTGCCCAATCGTCCCAATATTCACGTGCGGCTTCTTCCGCTCATACTTCGCCTTCGCCATACGTCACTCCTTTTCTAGAACTGCTGCCAACACTTTCCCGCCACACATTACCGATGGCGGAAGCACGAGCACGCACATCACAAACCTAAGAGCCCTCGCAACTGAGAGTGCACCCTGGTTATCCTCAACGCAGGCAAGGCACCCACCCACTCGCCGGAAACAAATTCATAACTCGTGGCCCGATCAAGCTTGAGAGTGGAGCCCACGACGCGGATCGAACGCGTGACCTCGTCCTTACCAAGGACGTGCTCTACCAACTGAGCTACGTGGGCCTCTCGACTTCGTCTCGCGTCGCGCTCATCTCGTGAAGCGCCTTTCGTTGGCCCAATCTCCCACTTCCTAATTCTTCCCGCGGCTCACATTCACACCGTGCGCTTCATGAATGACGTTTCACACTTCACACCTTCGTTTTGGAGCGGGCGATGGGATTTGAACCCACGACAGCCAGCTTGGAAGGCTGGAACTCTACCACTGAGCTACGCCCGCCTATTTTCAATCCCTTGTATTCAGATCGCGCTGAACCAAATAAGGCATACACCCGACTCGCCCGCAGACCCTTTGAAATCACACCAACTTCAAAACGCTTGAGGTGCTCACCCAGCTCGCCCACTTTTGAGCTCGCCGGCACGAGCAAGCTCGGCTTTGGTGGGCAGGCAAGGATTCGAACCTTGGAAGACATAAGCCAGCAGATTTACAGTCTGCCCCCTTTGGCCACTTGGGTACCTGCCCGCAAAAATCTATCGGTCTACGCGAATGTCCTACGTGTATTGCCCAACAGCACGACGCTCTTTTCGACTTTCCGCCAACAAAGACAAGTGGGCCTCCCCGCGCACAGCTTCCTTTCTCAATCCTTCAAGATTGATTCCACTGGTGTGCTCGGACAGGCTAGATTACGAAATGCTGGATTCTATTGATGAACTTTCTCCGTGTCAAGAGGAGAATTCAGCTCCGGCCTATTTTATTCTGCGCTGCCTCCCTCATCAGAACAAGACGATGGCCCGGACGACTCGAACGATGCTCTCAGTCGATCAATAAAATCTTGTTTAAAACCAAGCGCTTGATTCATCAACACCATCGCTTCCTCTAGGCCCAACTGCGACTGCTGTGCTAAGTATCTCTTCTGCGTGAGACGTCGTTCATCCGGATCCTCTGGAACGTAATACCCACGAAACTCGCCATTCTCAAAAGCCGCTTTGAATCGCTGCATCCAATGATCAGCGTGCCGAGGCTCGCGAAACATTGACTGCGCGGTCTTGCCCTGAACTTCAAGCTGATTCCAAACCGCCCAACCAATGAAGACCGCCCACGTTTCGTTTAATGCCTCCCATGATTCTGTCTGCGTCAGATACCGAGATTCCGTTGCATCTCTCCGCTGAACGATCGGTGTGATCTCCACGACGCCATATCGACAGGCCTGTTGTGCTCGGGCGAACTGCAACAACGCATCAGCAGGGCGACCGCGCCCATCTGATGGCGCCTCACTGACCGAGAGGTAATCCACATAGGCGTGAAACAGCTCGTGATACAGTACCTCCAATTGCCTGGGCGACATCTTGCTCAGCGGCTTCAGCTCCCTGCCCGCTGCGTTAAACGATAGCGATCGGTCCAACACCATTCGGTGGTCATCGGGGTGGTATTCCGCCGCATAAGTCCGCAGATCGTCGAATTCAATATGAACAAAACCTGGAGGAAGTGCCTTCAGAAATTTCGTCGGCAATTGAATGCGCTCTGCATCCCCGAGCAAACGTGCCCACACCTGCTGCACACCACTCACGTCGTTCTTGGATGGAACAGCCGCCTCTGCAGGCTGATCCCACATCGCCCAGCAGCACACTAGGATCAGTCGAGTCGCGAAGCGGGACATAGATACTGAAGGGAACACGAATGCACCACGATCAATAATACTGATCCTGTGCCATCCCCCATCCCTCTCGTCCGCCTTCTTCTACAAGGGCGAGCGTCTCGATCAGGTTCGAGGATACATGGTCCAGAAACCGTGACGGCTTCGACAGCAGCATCCCGCTGGTCTTGTCATAGACATTGATGGGGTAGGTCAAAAACAAATGCCGCTTCGCGCGCGTGACCGCCACGTAGAAAAGCCTCCGCTCCTCTTCTAATTCATCATCGGTCAGGAATGAATAGGCCGACGGGAACCGGCCGTCGACCACCCAGATCACGAACACACATTGCCATTCCAGACCCTTCGCAGAATGAATCGTCGAGAGCACCATGCGTTCATCATCGCGGTCAGGCGCTTCCACATCCACCGCACTGCCGTCCGGTGGTTCCAGCGCTAGGTCAGCGAGAAACTCGTTGATCCCCTCATACCCTTCTGCAATCGTATGGAGATGGTCCAGATCTCTGGTACGCTTCGGGTAATCATCATACTGGTCTTTCAAGATCGGCAGGTAATACTCATAGATGTGGCTTACTTGATGTTCAGGCTGCCGATCCTCTGACCCAGCCAAGCTTTCTAATGTATTCGCGAGGTTCTTGAGCCCTGGCCCAGACCGCCCGCTCACCCCGCGCAGCACATCATAGGGGCGATCAGTTTTCATGATCCCAGCCAGCAAGTCCTGAGCCTTCTTCGGCCCCACCCCTTCAACCAACATGAGTACCCGATGCCAACTGACGGTATCGAGCGGGTTCGACACGACACGCACATGCGCCAGCAGATCTTTGACATGGGCCGTCTCGATAAACTTCACGCCGCCGCGTTTCAGAAAAGGAAGCCCCTTGCGTGAGAGTTCGATTTCCAAGTCAAACGAATGGAAACTTGAGCGAAAGAGAACCGCAACTTCATCTAAGGATACGCCTTCTTCTCGCAGTTCAAGAATCTTCTGTGCAATGAACCGCGACTGTGCATTTTCCCCCGCCGCTTCCACCAGTGCCGGCAACGGCCCATCGAGTTTTCTCGTAAAGAGCCGCTTCGTGTACTTTTCCGTCGCCTCTTCGATGATGCAGTTTGCCAGGTTCAAAATCGGCTGTGTACTACGATAATTTTCCTCCAGCTTATAGACCGTGGTGCAGGGGAACAGCTGCGGGAACTCCATGATATTTTTGAAGGTCGCACCACGGAATGCGTAGATGGACTGCGAGTCATCGCCCACCACCATCACATTCTGATGCGTCGCCGCCAATTGGCGGATGATTTCCGCCTGCAGCCGATTCGTATCCTGATACTCGTCCACGAGGATGTAGCGATATTGACGTGAAATATTCGTGCGCGCCGTCTCATCGAGCAAGAGCAGTTGTCGCAGCATAACCAGCAGATCGTCATAGTCTAGGAGCTGCTTTTGACGCTTCGCTGCGTCATAGGCTTTCTGAAGCCGGCCGAGGTCCTCCGAGTGATCCGCAAAATGACTGAACTCTTCAAGGATAATCTCGTCGAGACTCCGCAGCGTGTTTTCGCTCTTGCTGATCATTTCCATGATCGTCCCCTTGCGGGGAAAGCGCTTATCTCTTTCGTTGAGGCCCAGTTGCGATCGCACGAGCGCGATCAAATCTTCCGCATCGCCGCGATCCAAGATCGTAAACCCAGGCTCGATGCCGATCGATCGACCATAGCGACGCAATAACAGATTTGCCACCGAATGGAACGTCCCGCCACAGACCCTGTGGCTACTCGTTCCGATCAGATCGCCGGCTCGCTCCAACATTTCCTGTGCTGACTTCCGCGTGAAGGTCAGCAAGAGGATGTTCGACGGATCGACTCCGGAGTCGATCAGGTAGGCCACGCGATAGACCAACGTGCGCGTCTTGCCGCTTCCCGCACCGGCAATGACCAGCGACGGGCCGTCGCCCGCCGTTGCCGCCGCCAGCTGTTGAGGATTCAGCGCAGCCGCATAGTTGATAGACAACTTGCGCGGAACCGCCTCCTCAGTAGGCCGTTTCAGTACATAGGTCTTCACTTCTCGTTCCATGGAAATGTAATTAAAGGAGCTATCGGCTGATTGCGTTGCCTGGGAAGATCCGATCTATATCACACTCGACTCCCCTTTCCTACCCGCCCGAGACCATTACCAATAGCTTATAAACGAGCCAGATCATGACGGCGATTGTGAGCAATAAAAGTCCGACTGTTCCCCCGATGATCCCTCCCACGTAGAACCAGTCGGCGTGAGACTCACGATCCGGCTTCATAGCCGCGTCGCGAAGCAGCGCAGCATTTCTGGAATGACTCCGAAACCAGACCGAGAAGAGATCCCCAACGATGGGAACTGCCCCAACCGTTCCATTGATCAGGAGATTGAGGCTCATGCGAGCCAGCACGATCCGTGGAAGTTGTAAGCGCGTCCCCAACCCAAGAATGATCGTGCCGATGAGATTGGCCAGTGCGTCGCCGATCCCAGGAATAAGTCCCAACAGCGGATCCAACCCGATGTACCAGGATGTCCCAGGAATCCTGATCGTCGTATCCATGACCTTGGCAAGGATGTCCGCGATGGCGAGCAGATGTTCCCGCCCTTCATCGCGAGGCAAGACCTCGATTGGAGGCTCTGACTTCCTATCCTGCACCGAGCTGAATTCCATGTGAGACCAGACTTCTCTTTTCTAGCGTTCACTCTATCGGAAGGCGTTGAGGAACGGCAACAACCGCTAGGAAACCGCCTTATTCAGTCACTCTTCAAGAATTCTCTGCGCTTTAAATGCCGTTCCGATCTCCGCTATAATCCTCGATTGCTAAGAGGAGACCCATGGCTACTGCCGCTACCGAATACAAAGAACGCCTTCGCCAGTTGGCGGAGCTGATGCTGGCCGTGTCGGGCGAATCGGTCACGATGATGAAGCGCAATGCCCCTGAGCAGGCGCTGAAGCTCAAGCGTCAGGATGAGTGGGGCATTTATCTGGAATTCCTCAAGGTCATGTTCAATCTGACAGACCGGCTCGTGGCGCTCCACATTCCGCTGAAAGACCAGATGGAGTTCATGAATGGGCTGGAAGATGCCGTGACACATCAGATGAGACGTGCGCTGGCACCGGCGTTTGGGAACAACGCGGATCAGATGGAAATTGTCATGACGATCGGAACGACCGTGGCGGAGAGCCGCCAGACCTATGAAAAATATAAGTTTCTGATCACGGAAGAGTCTAAGCCCAAGAACGAGTTGTTCCGCGATTTCGGTGAGAAAGTGGCTGAGGCACTGGGGGCACCCAGCAACACACAGCTCAGCTCAGCCGCATCACTCTGTGCCAGCGCGGCTGTCCCGGCGCTCAGTGCGGTGTTGCAAGGACACACTCCTCCGTCTGAGGAAACATCACAGACCGTGCCTTCGGCCGTCGGAGCGTCGACCGATGAGCGAAAGGCCACCGGGCAGGAGATCAAGCTGGTCAGCTTGATGTCGAGCGTCTCGGGTGAGGAAGTCGAAACCCGGTGGGGACTTCATCCACGGTTTCGTGATGATCTGACGACCTCCGAACTGCAGCAACTCACCAAGTTGCTCAACCGAGTCGCAAAAATCCTTGGCGAACGCTATGCCACCGTGGCATTCTCCAAAGACTGGGCTTCGTGGCATAAGGCCGGACACGCCTGATCCCACCTGTGATCGCCAGGTATCGCTATTACACGTTTCATTATCTTGACCAAAGGAGCGCTTGTGGATTCTCCCAATGGTATGACTAGTTTGCTCCCGCAGAACCTGAGCCGACTACCCGAACTGGCCAAGAATCTGTGGTGGAGTTGGACGCTGGAAGCTCGCCAACTGTTTGAATCGATCGATCCGACTCTCTGGTTTCTGACACACCATAACCCGGTCAAGCTGCTGGCCGACGTGAAGCCCGATCGGCTGACGCGCTTGGCAGAGGATCCCTCATTTCTCCGCCAATACTCGGCCGTATTTCGATTGTTCGACGAATATCTGGCGAACAAAAAGAGCTGGACTGGGACAAACCATGCCGATTTGGCGAAAACAACCATTGCCTATTTCTCCGCCGAATTCGGATTACATGCGTCCGTGCCCATCTATAGTGGTGGGCTCGGCATCTTGGCGGGAGACCATTGCAAGGAGGCGAGCGACCTTGGGATCCCCCTGGTCGGCGTTGGGTTCATGTACCCGCAAGGGTATTTCCGCCAGCGCATTACACCTGAGGGATGGCAGGAGGCCGCCTATGCGCCCTTTAATCGGGAAGAGTCGCCCATTCATTTAGCTCAGACGCCGGCCGGCGAGGCCTGCCGATTTTCCGTCGAGATGGGAGGCCGCCGCGTGATGGCCGCGGTCTGGAAGTTGCTCGTAGGCCGGATCACCCTCTTTCTCATCGATACCGATGTGCCTGAGAACAGCCCGGAAGACAGAGCGCTTTCTGCCCGTCTGTACGGCGGGGACCAGGAAATGCGGATCTGTCAGGAAATCCTACTGGGCATCGGTGGCGTACGGATGCTCCGGTCGCTCGGCATGTCGCCGACAGTATGGCATGCCAACGAAGGCCACTCGGCCTTTCTTACCTTGGAGCGGGTGCGGGAGCTGGTGCAAAACGGCTCATCTCACGCAGAAGCCTGCGAACTGGTTCGTCAGAGCACGGTCTTCACGACACATACGCCGGTACCGGCCGGGCATGACGTCTTTCCCCACTACCTGATGGATCGATACTTTACCGGCTACTGGGAACAGCTGGGCCTCTCGCGCGAGGATTTTCTCCGCCTCGGCGACACGCCCGAGTCGGACAGACAGGGCTTCAACATGACGGCGCTCGTGATGCGCTTGTCGGCTCACGTCAACGGGGTCAGTCGCGAGCATGGCCGTGTGACGCGAGAGATGTGGCAGCACTTCTGGCCCGGGTTGCCGATCGACCAAATCCCCATCCGCAGCGTCACCAACGGCATTCATGCGCCGACGTGGATTTCACCGGAACTGCACCACCTCTACAGTAAGTCGCTCAGCCCGACCTGGACCCAAGCCTGCGATGATCCGGCGATGTGGCAACGCGTTATGGATGTGCCCGATGCTGAGCTGTGGGCTGTTCGACAGACGATGAAGCGGAAGCTGATGGGCTTCATCCGTGAACGAGCCAGAACCGGCTGGATGCAGGGACACCTCCAACCATCGCAGGTGATCACACGTGGGACGCTGCTGGATCCCGAGGCGTTGACGATCGGATTCGCCAGGCGTTTTGCGACGTACAAGCGTGCGACCCTCCTCTTCCGTGACTTGGAACGGTTGAAGACTCTCCTCCAGGACCGATGGCGGCCGGTTCAGCTCATTTTCGCAGGCAAGGCTCACCCGGCCGATGAACCGGGTCGATACTTCATCCACGAGGTGCTGAACTTCTGCCATGACCACAAGCTAGGAGGCCGCGTCGCCTTTCTGGAAGACTACGAGATGCACATGGCAAAATATCTCGTCCAAGGCGTGGACATTTGGCTGAATACGCCTCGTTTCCCCATGGAGGCCAGCGGCACCAGCGGCATGAAGGCCGCGCTGAACGGGGTCTTGAACCTGAGCGTCCTCGATGGCTGGTGGGTCGAGGGATACAATGGGGCCAACGGATGGGGGATCCAACCGCTCAACGAACCGGCCGAGGCGCAAGCTCAAGACCATCACGACACAGAGCAACTCTATCGCCTGTTGGAACATGAGGTTGTTCCGCTGTTCTATCAGCGTGATCGAGACGGCATTCCCCGTGGCTGGCTCCAAATGGTTAAGGAATGCATCCGCACCGTCGCGCCCCAATTCAGTACCACGCGCATGCTCAAAGATTACGTCTCCTTGATGTACCGTCCCGCGACGGTACGCATGCCGACGACATGGTAGTTCGGGCCGACGGAAGCAACCGACGAGCTCAGCGGCAGCCATCATGGCGGAACCGGATGTCCGTCCTGTTGGTCTGCGGGCCCCTCTTGGTAAGCTGTATCACCACGCCTCTTCATGCGGCTACTCCCAAACCTTCTTCACAGCTTGACTCGAAGACTGCGGCTCTGTTCAAGGCCGGAGACTATCCGGCAGTGGCCAATTTATTCAAAGCGCTGCCCCCCGACGCAACTCCCTCAACATCATTCCTCCGTTTTGCCTTACTGAGTTACGTCAAGCTCGGACGATCAGACGAAGCGCTCACGATCTACACGACACTGACCCAGCGCGGGCAATCACATGATCATGCCCATCTCCGTCCATTAGCGCTCAGCATGATTACCGGCCACGTCCGACACCGCCACGAACACGTGCGCATGGCCGCCTACTCGGCGCTTGCTGAACTAGGCCTCCCGGAAACCGGCGCATTGTTGGAGGATGGTCTACTGGATACGTCGGTCGTCGTCCGTGCGCGTGCCGCTGAAGCCATCGGAAAAGCCGGACTCGCGACAAAATCCGGTGCGTTACGTCGCGCGTTACGAGACGAGCTGCCGACCGTCCGCATCGCCGCCATGACGGCTCTGGGCGAAGCGAAGGCAAACGACGTTCGACAACAGCTCCTCGACGTGGCCCGTACCATAGACGGACCTGAAGCCGTTTTTGCTGACGCAGCCTTGGTCAAACTGGGGCTGTCCGAAAGACTGAACGATATTAAGAGCGCCGCCACTTTACCGGATGCGGAATCGCGAATGGCTGCGCTGGGGGCCTTGGGACGGCTCAAGCATCCCGGTAGTCTGGCGGTCCTCTCCCAAGCGGTGTATGATCCTGATCCATCCGTACGCGCCTTCGCTGCCGGGGCGCTGGGGGAGTTCGGTTCCCCAAAGGGCGTGGCTCCGTTGATCCATGCCATCGGCGATGAAGTGGGGATGGTGCGCGGTGTCGCCGCCGCAAGTTTAGGGAGACTCGGCATGCAGGAGAATCGCCCCCTCTTGCTGTCGCTCACGAGAGACCCCAATCCTCACGTCCGTGCCAGCGCGGTGGAAGGGTTGCTCCGGATCGGTGACCTCTCGGCAATGGCTCTCGCTACCGATCTGGCACGACATCCTGACCCGTCCATTCGTGGCGCAGCAGCGCAAGCACTGAGCGCTTCCTCGGACAACCAGGCTGTGACACTCCTGCAGACACTCGCGCAAGACCGACAACCGCTCCCTCGACTGATGGCAGCCAAGGCCTTGGGATTGAGCCGAGCCGACGCTATTCCGATATTGGTCGAGAGGCTCCGCGACTCTGATGAAGCCGTGCGCATCGGAGCGGCACACAGCCTTCTGCAACAGATCACACGACTGGCCTCAGAAACACGTCGCCGTCAATGAGGAACCCGCTATGGCAAAATTTCTCACTGTGCTCTTGCTGCTCGCCGGCGCCTTCGGAGCAGGCTACTACGTAGGCCAACGTCCCGTCGGCACGTTGCAACGCACCGTTGCCGATCTGCAGCAGTCCTTAAAGGATGTCTCCAGAAACGTGGTGGACACGACGCTCGGGATCGAGCGCGATCTCCGCCGTCGTCAAGGGCTTGTGGAGGCCAAGTCCAGGTTAGTCCAAACCAAGGCCTACATGGTCGAGCGACAGTACGCCGATGCGGCAAAGGAACTTACGGAAGCCATTGATGCGGTGGAAGCCTTGACCAAGAGCGCAAAGGCCGACACCATGACCACAGCGCTACGGGATCTGACGGCGTCGTTGCGAGAGGTCAAAGTGGAGCTGACAATGGCCAAACCAATGACGGTGAAGAAGTTGGATGAACTTCAGGTAAGGATGGATCAACTGCTGAGCCGGTAATTCAGGCGTTGGCCGGTTGGGAGAGAGACGGTTTGTTCCACTTCGCTAGAATGCGTTCGACACGCATCTTCACGACCATATCCGGGTCCTTAAGCAATGGCTTGATGGCCTCTCGTCCCCGTTCGTCGCCGATCGATTCCAATGCGGCAGCCGCCGTCAGCCTCGTGAACCAATCTTGATCGCCGAGCATGGCAATCAGCGGGGCAATGGCATCACTACTCTTGATCCGCCCTAAGGCCAGCACTGCACTCTTCCGGACATTGTCATCCTTGTCTCGGAGCGCTCCGATCAACTTCTCGACGGCAGGCTCACCGAGCTCCACCAAGGCGTGAATGGCATCGTCCTTAAACTCATCGTTCCGCAGTTGGAGCATGAGGGGAGCGAGCACCCTTTCGTCGCGAATTTTCCCCAGCGCTAAGATGGCGTATTTGCGTACTTCCCAATCGCGAAGCAGCTTGAGTAACGTCTCAACGGCGGGAGACCCCACCTGCCCCATCGATTCGATCGCAACTTCCCGAACCTGCCAATCTCCATCGCGCAAGGCACGGGCCAGCGGCTCCACACAGCGTTCATCACCCATTTCACCGAGCGTAATGACGGCTTCGCGGCGAACCACCCAATCCGGATCCTTGAGGAGATCGATCTGAATATCGATCTCATCCTTGATTTGCTCTTCTTCAAGAGCAACCGCTTCCTGTCCAGCGACGCCTGGCTCAGTAGAAGCAAGAGACCCGGACTGCGCCGAATCAGCCTCGCTACCACCGATGGCACGATCGTCGGGGTGATGACCAAGGGGATTCATGCCGGGTACTATAGACGTGGGGTCCTTCTCCATAACAGCACGACCTAATGCAACGATGAATCAGAAACCTCTTAACTCGATGCCGTGGCAGCCCCTGCCTTACTTCCAGCTGCTTGCTTCTTCCGCTGCGCAAGGGCCCGCCTCTTGCGCTGCTCCCGTTTAAGTCGCTTTTTAAGTGATCTCACCGCCGTATCCCCTTTGGGATTCTGGTGGTCGGTGAGCTTGGCGACGATCTTCTTCTTCAGTTTGGATTCTTCCGGCTCCACTGCCCGCTTCTTGGCCATCGATCTATGCCTCCCCTTCGCTAAACGACCCCCCCGCATCTGATGATGAGAAGAGGCAGTCTAGTGGAGACCTTTGTATACTGTCAACCTGAAGGGAATGAACCAGAGATGAAGTCAGGCGAGTGTGAGAGCTGGGACCGGAGCGCTCACCGAATGGTCGACGGAAAGCATCGCCAGCGCCCAGCGATTGCGCCGGTCGATCCACAGGCCACCCTGAAGAGTTCGGCTGCGAGAAGCCATACCGGATGAGGTCCGGTCGGGCCGTGACCTGGTATCGGCAAGCACTGACGTCGTTCGTCCGCTGAATGTTTCGGAAAGCCACAGAAGTTCCGGGCGGCGTTCGCCGACGATCTCAATTTGCACGTAGGTCAGCCCTTCGCGCTCCATACCCAATTGCATCGCCGCGCGACGGGATAGATCGATGATGCGCCCCTTCTCATAGGGGCCTCGATCCGTAATCCGCACATGGAGATGTTTGCCATTATTCAGGTTGATGACACGAACCACACTCCCCAGAGGCATGGTTCGATGTGCGGCGGTCAGCGCTTCCATATCGAACAGCTCGCCGTTCGCCGCCTTCTTGCCGTGGAACTGGCCCCCGTACCACGAAGCGACCCCCCGGTCCTTGATCCCCACATCAAGTTGCACATCTCCCTTGGGAACCCATGAGCATGCCCCCAACGAGAGACAGAAGATGAGCGCTAGGGAACGTGATGATGAGAGCCGGTTCTGATGAGAGTAGGTGTCCATGCTTCGAGCTGCCTCCCTGTGCTGGCATCGCTTCGTTCGAGGACGAGTGAGATCAGGGTATGAAAGGTTTCCGAGTTCGACAACACCGACGGGAGTACCTGCTTCCCCCACCTCCGTATGGCATCCGCGAGTGATCAATAAAGGGAGTGACCCTACCAAAAAATGGACTGAGTAGGCTGCTTTGTCGTCCACATATAAATGAGATGGAACATAAATTCAACACCTGAAGGTCACGTGCACCCGCCGACGAGATTCGGCCATATTGACTGCCTAGGAGGTTGTGAGTAAGATTCGGCTGCAGAAATACAAGAGTGTCGTTTCGAAAGTGGGACCACTCCAGTCTCCACAGTTGTTCGTACCGATATCACATTCGTGATCGACGTTCATAACATTACAAAGCGGTACGGCCATCATACGGCCATCGATCGTGTCACATTCTCGGTGGCTAAGGGAGAGGTCTTGGCATTCCTCGGCCCCAATGGCGCGGGCAAAACAACCACGATGCGGATCCTGACGTGCTTCATGCCGCCTACGGAAGGCCACGCACGCGTGGCGGGCTTCGACTGTACTGATCAGCCGCTGGAGGTAAAGCGGCAGATCGGCTATCTGCCGGAAACCCCACCCGTCTATCAGGAGCTCACCGTCACGGAGTATCTGACCTTCGTCGGCCGACTCCGTGGCATGACGGGTCAGAACCTCACGGCAGGGCTGGACCAAGCCATCGGCAAGCTGGAGCTGGGCTCAGTGCGTCACCGACTGATCGGGAACCTCTCGCGTGGATACCGCCAGCGCGTGGGGCTGGCGCAAGCGCTGCTCCATGATCCCCCGGTCCTGATCCTGGACGAGCCGACGGTCGGGCTCGACCCAAAGCAGATCATTGAGATCCGTGAGCTCATCAAGAGCCTGGCCGGTTCCCATTCCGTGATTCTCAGCACGCACATCCTTCCTGAGGCGACGGCGGTCTGCCAGCGGGTCGTCATCATCAATAAGGGGCGGATCGTTGCAGAGGACACCCCTGAACAATTGTCGGCCCGCTTACGTCAATCGGAAAAGGTTTCCATCACCCTCAAGACCGTCACCCCTGATTGCGAGCTGAAGCTTCGCGCGATCCCCGGCATCCTGAATGTGTTTCCCGGACAGGCGGGAGGAAGCTTCCTTCTCGAATGTGAATTGGGTCGTGATATGCGCGATGAAATCGCCCGTCTAGTGGTCTCATCCGACTGGGGCCTGCTGGAACTCCGTACGATCTCTATGACACTGGAGGATGTGTTCCTCCAGCTTACGCGCCACGAGAATCATCTGGCAGAGCCAAGCGAACCCATGGTCGGCGCCTCCGCCGAACGGACGGAGGCCTAGCTGTACCGATGACCCCTGTACAAGCCGTTATCGCCAAAGAACTTCGCGGGTACTTTGTCTCCCCCATCGTCTATGTCGTCGGGGCGGTCTTTCTGCTCATTTTTGGATTGCTTTCCTACCTTTATGTCGGATTTGCCGGGGCGCAAGCCATCCAGCTGATGCAAATGCAGGGCGGGGTGGCCCAGATCAATCTGAACGATCTGGTGTTCAGAAACCTCTTTGCCAGCATACGGATCGTCCTGCTGATCATCCTCCCGATTTTGACCATGCGGCTGTTCGCGGAAGAACGAAAGCTCCGAACATTCGAGTTCCTGCTGACGTCCCCCATCAGGATCAACGACATCATCATCGGCAAATTCATGAGCGTCCTGCTGATCTATCTCGGCCTCTTAGGGTCGACGATCCTGGTCCCGACCGTCCTGATGCTGTTCAGCGACTTTGATTGGAACCCAATCTGGACCGGATACCTGGGAATGGCGCTGTTAGGCGCGTTGTTTCTCTCCGTAGGCATCTTTGCGTCGGCGCTGACGGAAAACCAGATCGTCGCCGCCTTTGTCAGTTTCGGGATGCTCTTGACGGTCTGGCTGATCGCCGGCTTGGGAAGTCTCTTCGGGGATACCATGGCCGGACGCCTTATCTCGTATATCTCATACATGGAGCACTACGACCGTCTCGTTCGAGGGCTGATCGACACGAGCGACCTCGTGTACTTCGGAAGCGGACTCGCGCTTATGCTGTTTCTTACACATCGCGTCGTGGAATCGACTCGCTGGAAATGAACCTCAAATCCATTCCTCTCGGTCTCATCGGAGTCGTCCTCGGAATCGGCGGCATGATCGCCTACAGCCTTCGACCTGATTGGCTCTGGGCCGTCACGATTGCCGAAGGGGCGGCGCTCCTCTCGTTGGGGCTGTTCTTCGTCCTGCATTTCGAGACCGTGAAGGCGTTCTCCGGCCGGCGCTCCACCAAGATGGGGCTCAACAGCGTACTGATGATCCTCCTCTTTTCGGGCATTCTGGTCATCGTGAACTTTCTCGCGTCCCGCCACTCCGTGCGATGGGATCTCTCGGAAAATCAGAACTTCACGCTCGCACCGCAAACCCATCGGGTCCTCCGAACGTTGCCGCATGACGTCAAAATTACGGTGTTTACTCGGGAAAAGGATCCCGGCTATCAAGCATTTAAGGAACGGCTGGAGAGTTACCGGCAAGCGTCTCCCAAGCTCAGCGTGGAGTTCATCGATCCTGAGAAAGAGCCGAAGATGGCCCAGAACTATGGGATCTTCCGGACCGATACGGCCATTTTTGAGAGTGACGGACAGACCATCCGCGTCACCTCACCGTCTGAGGTCGAGTTGACCGGCGCGTTGATTCGTATCTCCAAGGATTCCAAAAAGCAAATCGTTTTCGTCGAAGGGCATAGTGAATTAAATGTCGAGGACAAGGAACGGACCGGCCTGTCCATCGCCAAAGAGGCCCTCATTCGGCAAGGATACGATGTCGGCACCGTCTCGCTCCTCAAGGAGTCAACCGTGCCGGACAACACGTCAGTGTTGGTCCTGGCTGGCCCACGCCGTTCCGTAACGACCGACGAGCAGGAGCGTATACGGGCCTATGTTGACAAGGGTGGCCACCTGTTGGTGTTGGCTGATCCTGATACCAAGACCGGCTTGGACTCCTTGCTCGCCCATTGGGGGCTTGGGCTGGGTTCGGGTGTGCTGGTGGACCTCCAAGATCGACTGGCGCAGGGAGATCTCGCCGCCCTGCTGGTCAGAACGTTTACCGAACATGAAATCACGCAAGACCTCACGTCTGCCGTGTTGTTTCCACTCTCCCGGCATGTGACCTTTGATGAGGAGGTTGGGAAAGACTGGGATTTTGTGCCGCTCGCCCGCACCTCCCCGAACAGTTGGGCTGAAACAAACATGCAAGGCCGGGTCGTGAGCTTGAATGAACAGGAAGATGTCAAGGGTCCGCTTCCCATGGCTGCTGCCTTGTCACCCAAGAAGGCACCGGAGGAAGGCAAACCTCGCTCAGCCATCGCGGTGATCGGCAACTCGACCTTCGTGTCCAATGCGTTCTTTAACTTTCCCGGCAACAGCGACTTCTTTCTCCATACGATGGGGTGGCTGGCCGAGGAGCGGGATCTGATCTCCATCGCGCCGAAAGAGCCGGCGTTGCGACCCTTCACCCCTAACCCGCTCCAGGAACGGACCCTCATCTATATTCAGGTCGTCTTCCTTCCTCTCCTGACGTTGCTCACCGGGATTCTCGTATGGAGAAAGCGCAGACGCCTCTAGCCTATGTCACGGTACATGCCGACAATCCTGATGCTGGTGATTTTCGCTGGTCTGGGTGGCTACCTCTACCTCGTAGAGTTTCCCGCCAAACAGCAAGAGGAGAAACAGGAAATAGAACAGAAACAGCTCCTCCCCTTTCCGGAGTCCGCTATTTCCGGACTCTCGATCACAACCGCCCAGGGGCTGATCAAATTCAAGCAGGACACCCCAGGAAGATGGTCGATCGTCGCCCCGCTGCAGACGGACGCCGATAACCGGGAAGTGCAAGCGCTCATTCGGGCACTCGTCACAGGGACCGTCTCGCGAACCCTTGACGCGCAAACCTCCACCCTGGCTTCATTCGGGCTCAAGGAACCGGTGACCACCCTGACCATTACGGCGGGAGCGCAACAGGAGACCATTTCTATCGGCGATAGCGGTCCCCTCTCCAATACCTTGTATGCCCTCAGAGCATCCGACCAGCATGTGTTGCTGACGACCCTCGCACCGAAGGATTTCATCAATAAATCCTTGATGACCTTTCGCCGGAAGGAGCTGTTGCAGTTTGTGCAAAATAATATCGATCGGGTCCGCTTGACCTATCCGACCACCGAAATCGTGATCGCCAATGTGGCAAAGGATAAGCCTAAGCCGTCGTGGAAAATCGTCTACCCCGTCGAAGCAGAAGCCGATCAGAATGAAGTCCGGTCCTTGATGTTTCGGCTGGAAGATCTGAAAGCCCTCGGCATCATCGACCCGGGTCCCGAGCGAGACACCGTGGCCACGACCCTCACGACGCAACAGGTGAAGGTCACATTGTATACCTCCGGTGGAGACCAGTCAGTCCGACTCTTTCAACCTGACCCGCAGAGTGGCGAGGCGATTGCGGAAACCTCGTCTGATGGGCCGCTCTATCGCGTCAATCCTGTTCTTATCAAGGATCTGACCAGAGATCTCTTCAATCTTCAGGACAAGCGGCTTCTCGGCCTCGATTATTCAGACGTGGCCATGCTGTCAGTGAAGACGAGGGATCGGCAGTACGTGTTGATCAATCAAACCGGTGAGTGGATCCTTGAAGACCAGCCTATGATGAAGATCGTCCAGGAGGCCGCCGATCTCTTCGTCAGCCGAGTAGCAAACCTTCCGGCCGAAGAACGTGTCATGAAACAATCCGCGCCGCTGGCCCCCTATGGGCTTCTGGCACCGGCTGCTGAATTTGTCGCCACCGGCAAAGACGGGAAAACCGTCGGGAAGCTGACGCTCGGCAACCGGGCGGGCGATCTGCTCTATGCAACCGGGCAGCGGCTCAACGGGATCTTTCAAGTGCGTCCTGATCTTCTCACTCAAATCCCCACCAAGACAGACCTGCTTGCCGGATCGAAAGACAACACAGATCCCACACGTTGATCTGTTCATCGCAGCACCACTGGCCTCTCAAGATTTTGAGCGCTGAACCCATCTCCTGACTGCCCGATCCGTCACACCATGAATTCCGGCAAACCCTTACCTATGTAGGGCTAGACCGCCATCAGAGCCGGCTCGTAGTATCGGCATCTACGGCTAAGGGATATACAGGTCTTCCACTCCGAGTAAAAAGCAAGCGGTATTGCATGAGACAAACTCTTCTCTGTTTAGGACAACGGCTCACCGCCGTCTTTCTGCTCACCATCAGCGTGAGTTCCAGCGGTTGCAGTGACTCTGTCTCAGTGTCCGAAGATGTCGCAGTCCCACTCGCAAGCTTGGTCGTCACTCCCGGCACACTCCAGCCGGCGTTCTTCAGTAACACCACGAGCTACAGGGTCAATGCACCGACCTCCGCAACCAGCGTCACGGTCACCGCCACCCCCAAAGACAGCACGACCACGATGACGATCAATGGAACGGCTACCACGGCGGGACAGGGACGTTCCGTCCCCCTCGGTGCACCAGGGTCTACAACCACCATCCTTATCGAGCTGTTTTCACAGACCGGCAGTGAAACCACCTATACCATCACGGTCACGAGACTCTTATCGAACGACGACAACCTATCGGCCTTGACCGTGACGCCAGGCAGTTTGGATCCTGTCTTTGCTTCGGACACCGTGGACTACACAGTGAATGTCGCAACCGCCGTCACCAGCGTGACCGTGTCCGCAACCAAATCGGATCCGAATGCTGTGATATCAGGTTCGCTGATCGTTGGGGCAGGAATCGCGACAGGACAAGCCACCATTCCACTCGGTGGGCAGGGGACCTCCACAACAGTCACAGTCACCGTGACGGCCCCAAACGGCAACGCAAAGACTTACAGCATCACGGTGAATCGCCTGTCTAACAATAACAACTTATCGAATCTGACGGTGGTACCGGGCACCCTCTCACCTTCCTTCGCATCAAATACCCTCACTTACGCGGTGGATGTCGCCAACAATGTCACGCAAGTCACCGTCACTGCGACCAAGGCCGATCCGAATGCCGTCCTCTCTGGGGCGATCCTTGATCCTGGAGCCGGGCAAGCGACCGGCCAAGCCACTGTTCAACTCGGTGGACCGGGTACTGCGACAGTGGTCACGATCACCGTGACCGCACCGAATGGAAACAGCAAGACCTATCGCATCACCGTGAATCGAGAAGCTTCGAGTAATAATAATCTGTCGGCATTGACGGTTGCGCCAGGCACCTTGGATCCTGTCTTTGATCCGGGGACTTTGCCCTACACCGTGAATGTGGCCACCGATGTAACGGAAGTCACCGTCACGGCAACCAAGGCTGATCCGAATGCCATCCTCTCTGGTTCGATTGCTGATCCTGGGGCTGGGCAAGCAACTGGTCAAGCCACCATTGTGCTTGGTGGGGCGGGGTCTTCTACTCCTATTTTGATTACCGTGACCGCACCGAACGGAGGATTCAAGACTTACACCATCACAGTGGTTCGAGCAGCGCCTTCGAGCGACAACAATCTGTCGGCCTTGAGTGTGACGGGAGGCCCCTTGGTTCCGGACTTTGCTCCGAATACAACGAGTTACACGCTGGACGTTCCAGCTAGTGTCGACAACGTGACCGTCTTCGCAACCAAATCGGATCCAAATGCCGTCATGTCGGGTGATCTGACGGCCGGGACAGGGATGGCAACTGGGCAAGAGACCTTTCCGCTCATACCTCTGTTTCCCAGATTGGTGTCGATCACAATCACCGCACCGAACGGAAACTTCAAGATTTACTCCCTCACCATCACCCGAACGATTTTCTAGGAATACTCCCTTCTCCTTATTGCCCCACTCACTACGCACCTCCCACAGGGCCATTCGGACTCTTGACCGAACTTGGCAATTCGGCTATAGGAAGGTCCCCTGCTTACCCCTAGGTAGTATGGATAGACTTTTTCTTAACCCGCCACTGCCATCACTACCTCTATACACGCTTGACAGAAAATGGGTCGGTCTTCACATCAATTTTTTGCGAAAGTGAATAGAAACAACATGACATACCCTCTCAATTTTGCTGGAAGATCTCTGGTCGCTCTGCTCCTGATTGCCACCGGATTGAGCACCTTCGGGTGCGGAGACTCGGCGACGGTTACTGAGTCGGCGGCACTCGGTAGTCTGTCTGTTTCCCCTGGGAAACTAGAACCTCCTTTTAACCCTGCCACAACTAGTTACATCGCTCGAATCCCCTTTGATGCATTGAGCACGACCATCACCGCGAGCCCTCAAGTATCTGGGGACACCATACGCTTCGACAACCAGCAGACAACAAGCCAGACCATTACCCTCGCTTCGCCACAAGACACACCATCCGTGACGATTGTCGTCACGGATACCGGGACAGGCGGCACTTCGAGATCTTACAGCGTCCGGGTCGAAAGAGAAGTCGAGGATACCGCGCTGAGCGCCCTAACCGTTTCGCCCGGAACCTTATCTCCCTCGACATTCGATAAGAATATCCCTAACTACGCAGTGAATGGCGTTGATAACACCGTCAGGAGCATTACTATCTCCGCCACCAAGTCTGACTCAGCTACTGTGATGCAGATCGGCTCCGTGACCGTCCCAGCTGGAACTGAGTCAGGACAGGCAATCGTTCAACTTGGGGGAACTGGCTCTGCCACAGAAGTACCGATTACCCTGACAGCACCGGGCGGAAGCACGAACACCTACACCGTGACGATTAATCGTGGCGAATCAGACAATAACTTCTTGAGAAGCTTGGCTGTTTCGTCTGGAGGAACTGCACTGTCCTTAGTTCCACGCTTTAGCTCGGGGTCACCAGACTACACGGTCAATGTAGCGAGTAATACAAGCAGCGTCTCGGTGACACCACGATTAGATGACACCTCTGCGACTATGACAGTGGATGGACGGACCGCAACTTCTGGGCAAGCTCAAGCTATCACGCTTTTACCGGCAGGGCAGGATACCCTTGTCAAAATCCGCGTAATTGCTCAAGACAATAGTCCTGCAAGAGAATATTCTCTCAACGTGAAACGTGCTGCCCTTGGTGGGAACAAAAATCTATCGGCATTGACGATCTCACCAGGGTCCTTGAACTTTAACGCAAACACCCTCACCTATACGGTGAATGTGGGCAGTAACGTCCCGAGCGTTGATGTTTCGGCCACCAAGGCCGACCGCAATGCGACGATGTCTCAAGACGTGGCGGCCGCAGCAGGCACGGCGACGGGGCGAGCGACTATACGACTCGGCGCGCCAAATTCCACCACTCCTGTATTGATCACCGTTCAGGCCCCCAACGGAGATTCTCAGACCTACCGTATCAATGTAGTCAAGGACGCCCTCGGCGGGAACAAGAATCTGTCATCGCTGACGATCTCTCCAGGCTCGTTGGACTTTAGCCCAACCACCCTCACTTATACCGTGAACGTGGGCAGTAACGTCTCGAGCGTTGATGTCTCGGCAACCAAGGCCGATCCAAATGCGACGATGTCCCAGGACGTGGCGGCCTCACCCGGCACGGCTAGAGGTCAAGCCACCATTCAGCTCGGTGCACCAGAGTCCACTACCCCTGTGTTGATCACCGTTCAGGCCCCCAACGGAGATTCCCAGACCTACCGTATCAATGTGGTCAAAGATGCCCTGGGTGGAAACAACAATCTCCAGAGTTTGGCTGTGGCTCCGCCAGGCCTAACCCCCTCATTTAGAACTGATACGACGAGCTACAGCTTAGAAGTTGGAAGCGATGTCTCCTCCGTCACAGTGACGCCGAGGCTACAAGATACCGCGGCGACTATGACTGTGAATGGGGAGGATACCAACTCCAGGCAGGCGCGCACGGTCACGCTCAATCCTGCAGGCCAAACCCAAACCACCACTCCCATAACAATCATCGTGACTGCGCAGAACCTCCTCCAGAAAACCTACACAGTGAACGTCATTCGTGCAGCACTCAGCGAGAACAATAACCTCTCAGACTTGAATGTCAGGGCAGGTACGGTGGCACAAGCGTTATCTCCATCATTCAGCCCTAACGAATTGGCTTACACCGTGAACGTAGCAAACACGGTCAACGAGGTAACGGTCGCGGCTACCAAGGCTGATCTTAATGCCGTGATGTCGGTTGGTAGCGAGACGGTCGCGGCAGGGACTAGAACGGGGGAGACGACCGTTCCTGTGAACGCCAGCCCTATATCAATCGCCGTCACGCCACCAAGTGGGGGAGCCCCCAAGACCTATAGCATCACCGTGAGACAAGGCCCAGCGGCCCCGTCTACGGCGCCTGATCTGATAGAAGAGGATGACTCCTGTCCTCTTCTCGAACCTCCTGATCCCCTTAACCCCGACCCTAATGGATGCGCGCCTGGAACAAGTAGGTCGGATAACATCACTACCGTGATTCTCCCAAGATTCAGAATAACCCAACCAAATGCAGGTGAGACTCCGAACCTCTATGTAGATGGAAGCAAAGTTGATTCAAACTTTGATGCATCAAACAACACCCTGCAGCCGGTAGCACCGCTGAGTGGGGATAACGAAGGAATCCAACACTCGATTACTAGCACGATAACCAACACGGCGACGAACCTTGAGTCTGAGCAAAGCGACGCTTTGACTGTGACCATCAGCACCGGGCAATCCGGAGTATAATTCGGGCCATCAACCTTAGGTCGTCATGTAATACCGCATCACTCCTAGGACATTCATGCGGTATTGCATTATGCATCGGGGACTGGATTCCCAATGCTCACAGACTAAACCGTGTACCAACCTACGAGTGGTGTCATCAGTCGGAAGATTTCCTATCTCGCTGATATCTCACCATTTGCGACCCTCATCACCTCTCAGTCGCCCCGTTGACCCGACCGAATAGATTCGCTATATCAATAATCATTCGCTGTTCGATCTACGGAAGCTGCGAGAGCCGATTCTGAACCTTCTCGCGCGTCTCGCCTCATACTGTTTGGATTCACCCGAACAGACGGCCGCGTCACTTCTCACAGCGAACGAATCTGACTGATACCACCATGAAACATGTACGAACAATCTCCGGACCTCGTTGGGCAGCCGGCCTCATCATCGCAATCGCCGTGAGCGCCTACGGTTGTGGCGATAGTGCGTCGGTTTCTGAAGACGTCGAAGTCCCCCTCTCCAGCTTAGCGGTGAGTCCTGGAAGCCTACGTCCTGCCTTTTCTCCTAACACCACAAGCTATCAGTTCAATGCGCCGACAGCTGCGAGCAGCGTTACCGTGACGGCTGCCCCACAAAATAGTACGACCACGATGACCATCAACGGGAATCAAACGGCGGCAGAGCAGGTACGGTCCATCCCGCTCGGTCCTCCTGGATCCACCATACCGATCCCCATCACCCTGACGTCACAAACCGGTGGTGAGAGTACCTATACCGTCACAATCACGAGACTCTTATCCAGCGACAACAATCTGAAGACGTTGACGGTGACGCAAGGCACCCTGAGTCCCGCCTTTGCTTCCGACCAATTGACCTACACCGTGGATGTGGCCACCAACATTTCTACTGTCACCCTCACTGCGACGAAGTCTGATCCAGAGGCCGTGATTTCTGATGGCCTGAACAACGATGGACGTGCGGAGATCCCACTCGGTGGACCGGGGACCAACAAAACGGTCTCGATCACCGTGACGGCCCCGAATGGAAGCAGCCAGACCTATATCGTTACCATCAACAGAGCTGCGTCCGGCAATAACAATCTCTCCGCCTTGAGGGTAGAGGCAGAGACCTAAACTGGACCCCGATGTCAAGACAGAATTCCCCCGAGTTTAAGCTGCGTCCATTGCTTCAATTGCAGCGGAACAGCGCTGCCCCGTGTGTGCAAGGCAAGCATCCCTCGCGTCGCCAAAACGGT